>NZ_JASCXJ010000004.1 GCF_030271535.1 Nocardiopsis sp. ATB16-24
CGCGGACCGCGCCGCCCCGAGGCCGGTGCACGCCCGCGCCCCTCGGCACGCGCCCAGACCAGGGGCCCGCGTGAGGCGCGCGCCGACCGCACCGGCGGTGGCCCCCGACGACGTCCGGCGTCACCTCCTCCCCTCCCTCCGTTGCTGCGCCGCACCTTCCGGCGAGGCGAGCCGCGTAGGCGCATCAAGGTCGGCGGGATCCTGATCCTGGTGGTCCTGCTGCTCTTCGCCGGACGCCTGGTCCAGATCCAGGGGCTGGAGGCCGACCACTACGCCGAGGCGGCCTCCAACACGCGTCTACAGACCATCGACATCCCCACCCTGCGAGGCCGGATCACCGACGCCGAGGGCGCTCCGTTCGCGCTGTCGTTGGAGGTGCGCACCGTCTTCGTCGACCCGGAGGAGGTGGAGGAGGACGAACGCGCCCGGCTCGTCGACGAGCTCGCCGACCGCTTCGACCTGGAGGAGGACGAGGTCGCGACCAAGGTGGACGCCCGCCCCAGCCGTTACCAGGTGGTCGCCCACGACGTCCTGCCCGAAGAGTGGGAGGAGCTGAAGGGTCTGGGCTTTTCGGGTCTGGGTTCGGAGGTCGACTACCAGCGGGTCTACCCCGAGGAGACCGGAGCCGCCGACCTGATCGGTTTCGTCGGTGACGAGGGGCACGGCCTGGAGGGCCTGGAGGGCTATCTCGACGGGATCCTCGCCGGCGAGGCGGGCAAACGCCGTGTGGAGGTGGGGCTGGGCGGCACCCAGATCCCCATGGCCGGCGGTCTGGCCCAGGAGCCGGTGCCCGGACAGGACGTGCGACTGACACTGGACCGGGACATCCAGTGGTACGCGGCCCAGACCCTCGCCGACCGGGTCGAGGAGTTGGACGCCGAGGCGGGCAGCGTCATCGTGGAACGTGTCGGCACCGGCGAGATCCTCGCGATGGCCGACTATCCCACCTACGCCCAGGGCGACATCTCCGACAGCGGACCGAGGGAATGGGCCAACGGTGCGGTGAGCGAGGTCTTCGAACCCGGCAGCACCAACAAGGTCATCACCCTGGGCGCCGCGCTGGAGGAGGGGTTGATCACGCCGGAGACGGTGTACACGGTGCCCTACAGCATCGAGTACTACGACCGGACCTTCCGTAACTCCACCGACAACGGGACCCAGCGCCTCACGGTCAACGGCATCATGGCCCAGTCCAGCAACGTCGGCACGATCAAGATCGCCGACGAGGTGAAGGCGGACACCCTGCACTCCTACATGAAGGACTTCGGGCTCGGTCAGCCGACGGGACTGGACCTGCCGGGCGAGGAGGCGGGGGTGCTCACCGAACCGGAGAGCTGGTGGGGCACCCAACTGCCGTCGGTCTCCATCGGACACGGTCTGTCGGTGAACGCCGCGCAGATGGCGTCGGTGTACTCCACCATCGCCAACGGTGGGGTACGGGTGGACCCCCGGGTGGTCGCCGGGACCGTGGACCCCGACGGGGAGTTCACCCCCGTGGAGGAACCCGAGCGGCGGCGCGTGATCAGCGAGGAGACCGCCCGACGGCTCGCCCTGATGCTGGAGGCCGTCACCAGCGACGAGGGCACCGCTCCCCAGGCGCGTATCGACGGGTACCGGGTCGCCGGGAAGACCGGCACGGCCAACCGGTTCGACCCGCAGACCGGAAGCTACGAGGGCGGCGGCTACACCGCCACCTTCGCCGGTTTCGCGCCCGCCGACGATCCGCAGGTGGTGGTGCAGGTGGTGTTGCACAACCCCCAGGGGATCTATTACGGCGGCGAGGCCGCCGGACCGGTGTTCAACGACATCATGTCCTTCGCCCTGAAGACGCTGAGGGTCCCGCCGACGGAGACCGACCCGCCCGCCATCCGGTTGTTCGAGGACGAATCGGCCGGCTAGAGGTGATGCCCCGGCACGTGGGTGACGAACGAAACGCCGCACCGGGCCCCGGACCGTGGCCCTTCACGACCCCGTGGGCGCCGGAACGGAAGGACCCCGCCGCCCCGACGTAAGCAGGGTTCTAGGCGGGGCCGGAAAGGCCCAGGTGGGCGCGCACCGCCCTGATGTGCTCGGGGCCGGTGCGGCAGCATCCGCCCACGAGCACGGCTCCGGCGGCGTGCCAACCCGCGGCGGCCC
Source organism: Nocardiopsis sp. ATB16-24 (assembly GCF_030271535.1). Taxonomy (GTDB): domain Bacteria; phylum Actinomycetota; class Actinomycetes; order Streptosporangiales; family Streptosporangiaceae; genus Nocardiopsis. The sequence goes on from NZ_JASCXJ010000004.1 coordinate 2,137, forward strand.
GCCCGAACTCCTCCGGGTCGCTCGTGCCGGTCCAGCTCCGGCGCGCGGGACTCCACACCTCGCCGGAGTTGGGGTAGGCCACCGTGGGCAGGCCCACCTCGGCCACGGAGCGCACCAGTGCCGGGACGTGCCGGGGGGCGGTGCAGTTGACGCCCACCGCCACCAGACGTCCCGCGGTGTGGAGCGGGGCCAGGGCACGGGCCGCCTCGCGCATGGGGGTGCCGTCGCTGATGCGTCCGCCGTCCCGGCAGGAGAAGCTGATCCAGGCACGGGCACCGGGGGTCTCCTCCAGCAGCCGGGCGAGGGCCAGCGCCTCGGGCAGTGACGGAATGGTCTCGCAGGCGATCAGGTCGGCTCCGGAGTCGGCGAGCACCCTCCAGCGCTCCCGGTGCCAGGAGTACAGGTCCTCCTCGTCCAGACCGTAATCGCCGGTGTACTCCGAGCCGTCCGCCAGGGCCGCTCCGTAGGGGCCGATCCCCGCCGCCACCAGGCCCGAGCCGAAGGCGTCGCGTTCGGCCCGGGCCAGTTCCACCGACCGGGCGATCAACGCCAGGGCCTCGGCCCTGTCCCGGCCTCGCGCGATGAACGCGGACACGCTCGCCTGGTACCCGGCGGCGATCGCCACGTCCGCGCCGGCCTCGAAGTAGTCGCGGTGCGCCCGGCGGATCAGCTCGGGTGCCTCGGCCAGGAGTCGGGCCGACCAGAGCCCGCCGCCGAGGTCGCAACCGTAGGCCTCAAGGCGGGTCGCCAGCCCTCCGTCGAGCACCAGCGGACGTTCGTCCACGGATGATCCGCCCATGGCCCCTCCCCGGTTCGAGGTCTCCTCCAGCGTAAGAGCGACGAAGACCGGCGAACCGCCCGGCCCGCTCCGAACCGCGTGCGCCGGGCACCCGCTCGGGGAAACCGGCGCCGACGCAGCGTGGAAATTACCGACGGGCCCTCCACAACGGTTACCCTCCACACGTGCCACCGGTAATGCGACCTGAACACACGCCACTTCGTCCTCTGTCCGCCCTCGCGACGCTGCTCGGGCCGGACGCCGTCCTCCTGCGCCCGGATCTGAGCGAGGACCGGCCCCCCGAGGTACCCGACAGGGAGGTGCACGTCCGGGGGATCACCCACGACTCACGACGAGTGGGCCCCGGCGACCTGTACGTCGCGGTACCGGGCACCCGCGTACACGGCGCGGATTTCGCCTCCCAGGCCGCGGAGGCCGGTGCCGCCGCCGTCCTCACCGACCCCGAGGGCGAGGACAGGGCCGTGGCCACCGGTCTGCCCGTGATCGTGGTCTCCGACGTCAGGGCCGCGTTGGGCGAGGCCGCCTCCTGGATCTTCAAGGAGCCCGCGCGGGAACTGCTGCTGATCGGGACGACCGGTACCAGCGGCAAGACCTCCATCACCTACCTGCTCGAATCGGGTCTGCGCCACGCCGGGATGCACACGGGTCTGATCGGCACGGTGGAGATGCGCGTGGGCGACGAGCGTGTCGACTCCTCCCTCACCACCCCCGAGGCCACCGACCTGCACGGCCTGTTCGCCCTCATGCGCGAGCGCGGTGTCGCCGCCGCCGCGATGGAGGTCTCCAGCCACGCCCTGGCCCTGGGGCGGGTCGGAGGCGCGCACTTCGACGTCGCGATCTTCACCAACCTGTCCCAGGACCACCTGGACTTCCACTCCGACCTGCGCGACTATTTCGACACCAAGGCCCGACTGTTCACGCCCGAGTACTGCGACATCGCGGTGGTCAACGCCGACGACCGCTTCGGTCGCGCGCTCGTGGACATGGTGCGGGCCGAAGGTCGTGTCCCCGTCACCACCTTCGCCGTGGAGGGCCACACCGACGCCGACCCCGCCACCGCAATGGAAGCCGACTGGACGGCCGTGGACGTGGACCTGGGCGCCACCGGCAGCACCTTCCGCATCGTCGGGCCCGGTGGCATGGAGGCCTCCGCCTCCGTCGCCCTGCCCGGCCCGTTCAACGTCTCCAACGCCATGGCCGCCATCGTCGGTCTGGTCGAGGCCGGTCTGCCGTTGGAGAGCGCGATCGCCGGTGTGGCCGCGGCCCCCGGCGTGCCCGGTCGCATGGAGCCGGTCGTGGCACGCGACGTTGCGCACGTCTCCCAGGACTTCACCGCGCTCGTCGACTACTCCCACAAACCCGGCGCCATCGAGGCGGTGCTCAACGCCCTGCGCGCCACCACCGAAGGCGCGGTGACCATGGTCGTCGGCTGCGGAGGAGATCGTGACCGCGCCAAACGTCCGCTCATGGGAGAGGCCGCCGCGCGTCTGGCCGACCGGCTCATCATCACCAACGACAACCCCCGCACCGAGGACCCCGTCGCCATCGCCGCCTCGATGCTCGAAGGGGTGACCAAGGTCCCCGAGGACCAGCGCGCGCGCGTCACGGTGGAGTTCGACCGAGCCGAGGCCATCCGCCTGGCCGTCGAACGCGTCCGTCCCGGCGACGTGGTGGTGGTGGCCGGCAAGGGACACGAGACCGGTCAGTACGTCAAGGGCGAGGTGCTGCCCTTCGACGACCGCGAGGTGTTGCGTACGGCCATCGAGGAGCACCTCGGCATGAGCGCCCGTGAACGCCTGGGCGTGGCCCTCCAGGACGTCCACAGGCTCCCCGGGGAGGCCTGACGGGTCGCCCCTCCAGGCCGGTGACGTCCCGCCGGGGCGTGGTCGTGGACCGCGCCCCGGCGCCCGTGGACCCGGTACGGCGCGCGCCGACGGTCACGAAGTGGAGCATATTGCTGCGCACAGGGCTCGGCGGGACCCCGGACGCCCCAACATGTTCTAAGGTAGGTCCGGCAATCGCAGCCCAACCGCCCACGGTGGCGTCCATGGCGTAGCCCGCCAGTGCGGTCCAGGTGGGCCCGGTGCGGCATCCCGCGCACGGTCTCCGCGGTGCCATCCCCTGACCTGACTCCGGCCGGGTGGCCAGCCGCCTCTGTGACGCCGTGGACCCGGGCCTGACATGAGGAGTGGATTTGATCGCGCTCACGCTCGATCGGATCGCTGAGATCACCCAAACCGCCATCGGCGGATCAGCGCGCCCCGACGCCGTCGTCGACGGCCCAGCGATCATCGACTCGCGGCAGGCGACGCCTGGCGTGCTCTTCGCCGCCCTGAGCGGTGAGCGCGTCGATGGACACGACTTCGCGGCCGCCGCCATCCAGGCCGGAGCCGTGGCGGCACTGGTCTCCCGGCCCGTCGACGCACCGCACCTGCTGGCCGAGGGAGGGGACGAGGGCGTCGTCGACGCCCTGGCCCGACTCGCCCGGTACACCGCCCAGGAGCTCAGCGACCCCCGACGCGGAGCGGAACGGACCGAGGTCATCGCGGTCACCGGATCCTCGGGCAAGACCACAACCAAGGACCTCATCGCGCAGGTGGTGAGCCGTAGGGGACCGACCGTGGCCCCCGCGGGCTCGTTCAACAACGAGATCGGCCACCCCCTCACGGTGCTGCGTGCGGACACCGACACCAGGCATCTGGTCCTGGAGACGGCCGCGCGCGGCATCGGACACATCGCCCACCTGTGCGGTGTGGCACCGCCCAGGATCGGTGTGGTCCTCAACGTCGGCAGCGCCCACATGGGCGAGTTCGGCGACCGCGACGCCATCGCCAAGGCCAAGGGCGAGCTGGTCGAGTCGCTCCCGTCCGCCTCCGACGGCGGCGTCGCGATCCTCAACGCCGACGATCCGAAGGTGAGCGCGATGGCCTCGCGCACCCGGGCGCGCGTGGTCTCCTACGGGCTGGACGAGGAGGCGCACGTGCGCGCCACCGACGTGGTCCTGGGCGGCTCGGGCGCGCCTTCCTTCACCCTCCACCTGGGAGGGCGCCGGGCCCGGGTGGACCTGACCCTGGTCGGCGCCCACCAGGTCTCCAACGCGTTGGCCGCCGCGGCCGTCGCGGACGAACTCGGTATGGGCATCGACGCGATCGCCGAGGCCCTGGGCGCCGCGACCCCGGTCAGTCGATGGCGCATGGAGGTCACCGAGCACGCGGGGGCCACCCTGGTCAACGACGCCTACAACGCCAACCCCGAGTCCATGCGGGCGGCGTTGACCACTCTGGGCGCCCTCGCCGAGGGACGCCGTTCCCTCGCCGTGCTGGCCCACATGGCCGAGCTCGGCGAAGAGGGGCGCGCCGAACACGAGAAGATCGGTGCGCTGGTCGCCGCCACCGGCGTGGCCCACCTGATCGTGGTCGGCGAGGCGGCCGAGGGGATCGCGGTCGGAGCCGAGGATCTGGCCGGACAGGGCCTGTGGAAGGGCGAGTGCGTCCGGGTCGCGGACGCCTCTGAGGCAGCAACGGCGCTGCGCGAACGGTTGCGCACAGGAGACGTCGTCATTGTGAAGGGATCACGCGTGGCAGCGCTCGAAAGGGTCATCGACCTCATCACCGAGGGGGATGTCCAGTGATCGGCATCTCCATCGCATCAGCGCTGTCGCTGATCGTCTCCATGGCGCTGATGCCCCCTCTGATCAAACTGCTGTACCGGTTCAAGTTCGGCCAGGAGGTACGCGACGACGGCCCCGAGGGTCACAAGACCAAGCAGGGCACGCCCACCATGGGCGGCATCGTCATCATCCTGGGCGCGGTGGTGGGCTACTTCGGCTCCCATCTGGTGCTGTGGCTGATCCAGCCCTCCGCCTCCGGGCCCACCGCCTCCGGCCTGCTGGTGATGTTCCTGTTCGTCGGTATGGGATGCGTCGGCTTCCTCGACGACTTCATCAAGATCTACAAACGCCGCAGCCTGGGTCTGCGCAGTGGCGCCAAGATGGTCGGTCAGGCCATCGTGGGCGTGGGCTTCGCCTACGGCGTCACCATGTTCCCCAACGGCTACGGCTACACCCCCGCCGCCCCCAGCCTGTCCTTCCTCCGTGACTTCGGTCCCCCGCTGATGATCGGCGTGTTCGTCCTCTGGGCGCTGTTCCTCATCGTCGGCTTCTCCAACGCCGTCAACCTCACCGACGGCCTGGACGGTCTGGCCACCGGTGCGACCATCCTGTCCTTGGTGGCCTACGTCATCATCGGCAACTGGCAGCTGCGCCAGTCCTGCGTGGCCTACCTGTCCGACAGCTGCTACACCGTCCGCGACCCCCTGGACCTGGCCGTGGTGGCCGCCGCCGTGCTCGGCTCCTGTATCGCCTTCCTGTGGTTCAACGCCCCGCCCGCCAAGATCTTCATGGGCGACACCGGTTCCCTGGCCCTGGGCGGTCTGATCGTCGGCCTGGCCATCACCACCCGCACCCAGCTCCTGCTGCTGCTCATCGGCGGTCTGTTCGTCATCATCACCCTGTCGGTGATGATCCAGATCACCTCCTTCCGTCTCACCGGCAAGCGTGTGTTCCGCATGGCGCCGTTGCAGCACCACTTCGAACTCAAGGGCTGGGCCGAGCCCACCATCGTGATCCGTTTCTGGATCATCCAGGGCCTGTTCGTGGCGATCGCCATCGGGCTCTTCTACCTGGAATGGATGCCGAGGTGACCGCGGTGGACGACACCCGCAACACGTCGACGAAGAACTCCGGGAGCACGGACGCCTTCGACGGACGGAAGGTCTGCGTCGCCGGGCTGGGCGTTTCGGGGCCTCCCGTCGCCCGGGCGCTCCTGGCCCGCGGAGCCCGCGTGAGCGTCGTCGACGGCCGGGACGACGACACGGTCCGACCGGTCGCGGACGCGCTCCGCGAGGCCGGTGCCGAGGTGATCCTGGGCGGGACCCCCCTGCCCGAGGACTGCGACGTGGTCGTCACCTCGCCCGGCTGGAGGCCCACATCACCGCTGCTGGTCCGCGCGGCCGAGGCCGGGATCGAGGTCATCGGCGACGTCGAGCTCGCCTGGCGACTCAAACCCGCCGACCAGGTGTGGCTGGCCGTCACCGGTACCAACGGCAAGACCACCACCGTGCGGATGCTGGAGGCCATGCTCCGCGCCGACGGCCGTGACGCGTTGGCCGTCGGCAACGTCGGGACCCCCGTCATCGACGCCGTCCTGCCCGACGCCGACGGCCACGTCCACGACATCCTGGCCGTGGAGCTGTCGAGCTTCCAGCTGCACTGGTCCTCCAGCGTGCGCCCGCACGCCGCGGTCGTCCTCAACGTGGCCCCCGACCACCTGGACTGGCACGGTGGACTGGAACCCTATGCCCGCGCCAAGGGTCGGGTGTTCGCACGCGGCACCATCCGTGTGGTCAACACCACCGACGACTGGTCCTCACGCCTGGCCCGGGAGGACGGCGACCCGCACGCCCCGATGGTGGGTTTCGGGCCGGACACCCCCAAGGCCGGCGGACTCGGCGTGGTCGAGGACCTGTTGGTGGACCGCGCCTTCGTCTCCGAACCGCACGACAACGCGGAGGAGCTGGCGACACTGGACGACGTGCGCCCGGCCGCACCGCACAACGTCGCCAACGCCCTGGCCGCCGCCGCGCTGGCGCGCTCGGTGGGGGTGGCGCCCGGGTCGGTGCGCGCCGGACTGGCCGCCTTCGAGCCCGAACCGCACCGCATCGCCTTCGTGGCCACCGTGGGGGGCGTCGACTACGTCGACGACTCCAAGGCCACCAACCCGCACGCCGCCGCCGCGTCACTGGGCGCCTATCCGTCCGTGGTCTGGGTGGCGGGCGGCCTGCTCAAGGGCGCCGAGGTCGACGAGCTGGTGAGGATGGCCGCCGACAGGCTGCGGGGCGCGGTGCTGATCGGAGCCGACCGCGCGCGCCTACGCCGAGCCCTGACCGAGCACGCGCCGAAGGTCCCCCTGATCGAGGTCGAGGCCGAGGGCGTGCCCGAGGGCCGCACGGTCATGGACGAGGTGGTCGCGGCGGCCTCCTCCCTGGCGCAGGAGGGCGACACCGTACTGCTGGCGCCGGCCGCCGCCTCCATGGACATGTTCACCGACTATCCGGAACGCGGACGGCTCTTCGCCGAGGCCGTCGAACGCATGCTCTGAGTGCGCGCCGTGTGACCGTACGCCATGAAGGGCGCGCGGAAGACCACCGGCGTGCCCTCCGTCACCGTCTTCACGGCCAAAGATGGCCAACACGCGGGAAATGTCCGCGGTTCCCCGCCCACGCTTACGCAAGTATGGGGACGCTGACTCGTGCGGAGGGTGTGGATGGCGGCGACGACGGCGGCTCCCAGGACGGCTCGCTCCAAGGAGCGCGCGGCGACGAGGGTGACAAGGGGGCGCGCGCAGGCACAGGGGCGTGAGCGCACCCTGTGGAGGGAGTGGGCCCGGTCCCTGGACCGGCCGCTCACGTCCTACTACCTGATCCTGGGCACCGGCGTTCTGCTCATCGGACTGGGTCTGGTGATGGTGCTGTCGTCCACGATGGTCAACTCCATCACCGAGACCGGCTCGGCCTTCTCCATGTTCCAGAAGCAGTTGGTCTCGGCGGTCATCGGTCTTCCCCTGATGTTCCTCGCCTCACACATGCCCCAGCAGGTCTTCCGCCTGATCGGCTACCCGGCGATGATCGTGTCCGCGGCACTGTTGCTGCTCACCGTCTTCCAGGGCGTGGAGATCAACGGGGCCACACGGTGGCTGGACATCGGCGGCCTGGTCGTGCAGCCCTCCGAGCCCGCCAAACTCGCCTTCGCGCTGTGGGGGGCCGGCATCCTGGCCCGCAAGGACGAACTGCGCGAACTCACCGAGTGGCGGCACCTGCTCATCCCGCTCCTGCCGGGCTGTGGCCTGCTGGTGCTGCTGGTGCTGTTGGGCTCCAACCTGTCCACGGCCCTGGTCTTCCTCATCACCTTCCTGGGCCTGTTGTGGGTGGTGGGCGCTCCGGGCAGGCTCTTCGTGGCGATGTTCGGCCTGGTCCTGGGCCTTGCGGTGATCGCCATCGCCGTCGAGCCCTACCGCATGGCGCGTGTGACCAGTTTCCTGGACCCCGGCTCCGACCCACTGGGCTCCGACATGCAGTCCCTGCACGGGCTCTACGCCCTGGGCACCGGCGGGCTCCTCGGGGTCGGCATCGGCGAGAGCCGTGAGAAGTGGGGGTTCCTGCCCTTCGCCGAGTCCGACTTCGTCTTCGCCATCATCGGGGAGGAGTTCGGTCTGCTCGGCTCCCTGCTGGTCCTCATGCTGTTCGGCGTGCTGGGCTACGCGGGGCTTCGCGTGGCCTTCCGCGTCAAGGAACCCTTCCCGCGCCTGGCCGCCTTCGCCATCGTCGTCTGGATCCTGGGACAGGCCATGATCAACGTGGGCGCGGTCATCGGCCTGTTGCCCGTCACGGGGGTCCCCTTGCCCCTGGTCTCCTACGGGGGCTCGTCGCTGATCACCACCATGACGGCCCTCGGTGTCCTCCTGGCCCTGGCCAAGACCGAACCACAGGCGTACAAGGCCCTGGCGGCCAGAGGTCCGAGTTGGCCGCAAAGGGCTCTAAGCTGGCTGGGTCTGGACAACGTCGCGGCCTCGGTGAACAACCGCGTCGGTGCCGCACCTTCCAGGCGCGCCGCCACGGCAGGCGGCTCGCGTACGGCGGGCGCACGTGGTGGCGGGACAACGGCCAAGCACAGAAACGGACCCGTCACGGCGGGTGACGGTCCAAGGAGGAATCGGCGACGATGAGGGTAGCCCTCGCCGGAGGCGGCACGGCCGGGCATATCGAGCCCGCACTCTCCCTTGCGGACGCGCTGCGGCGCATCGACCCCAGTACGGAGATCCTCTGCCTGGGTACCGAGCGGGGTCTGGAGACCCGGCTGGTGCCCATGCGCGGCTACGAGCTGGGATTGATCCCGGCCGTCCCCCTGCCGCGCAAACTCACCCCCCAGCTGCTCACCGTCCCCGGTAAGCTCGCGGGCGCGCTCGGCGCGGCCGGCGAACAGCTGGACCGGTTGCAGGCCGACGTGGTCGTCGGCTTCGGCGGGTACGTGGCCACCCCCGGCTACCTGGCCGCCAGGCGCAGGCGTATCCCCATCGTGGTGCACGAGGCCAACCCGTTGCCGGGCCTGGCCAACCGTCTGGGCGCGCGCCTGACCCCGCACGTGTACACCGGTCATCCCCACACCCAGATCCGCAACGGCCGCTTCGTCGGCATCCCCTTGCGCCAACAGATCACCACGCTCGACCGGTTGGCCATGGGCGACAAGGCACGCGCCTACTTCGGTCTGCGCCACGACCTGCCCACCCTGCTGATCTTCGGCGGCTCCCAGGGCGCCCAGCGCATCAACGAGACCGCCTACGCCGCCCGGGACGCCTTCCGCGACAACGGTGTCCAGGTCCTGCACGTCGTGGGACCCAAGAACGCCGAGGAGCCGCAGGACCTCACCCAGGACGGGATCCCCTACGTCGCGGTGCCCTACGTCGACCGCATGGACATGGCCTACGCGGCCGCGGACATGGCCATGTGCCGCTCGGGCGCGATGACCTGTGCCGAGTTGACCGCCGTCGGCCTCCCCGGAGCCTTCGTGCCGCTGGCCATCGGCAACGGTGAGCAGGCACTGAACGCCGAGCCCATCGTCCAGGCGGGCGGTGGTCTGATGGTCGACAACGCGGAGATCTCCGTGGAGTGGATCGTGCACAACCTCATCCCCCTGCTCACCGACACCGACCGGGTCGTGGCCATGTCCGAGGCGGCAGCTCGGATGGGGCGCAGGGACGCCGACATGGAACTGGCCAGGGAGGTCAGGGCGATCGCCCTCGGCGACAAGCCCACCCCCGAGATACCGGTGCCCGAGGACGAGGGCGACGAGGCGGCCTTCTACGACGACGGGAAGGACGCACGATGAGCCTCGTCCCCCGGACCGAACCGGTACCGGTCGACAAGCTCGGGCGTACGCACTTCATCGGTCTGGGCGGCGCGGGGATGTCCGGTATCGCCCGTGTCCTGCTCCAGTCGGGCGTGGAAGTCTCCGGAAGCGACGCTCGCGACAGCCGAACCCTGCGCGAGCTGGAGGAGATGGGCGCCGAGGTCCATGTGGGTCACGCCGCCCGGAACCTCGGCACCGCCGAGACGCTCGTGGTCTCCTCGGCCATCCGCGAGGACAACCCCGAACTCGTCGAGGCGCGTCGCCGGGGCCTGCGCGTACTGCCCAGGGCCGCGGCCCTGGGCGCGCTGCTGCTGGACCGTGTGGGCATCGCCGTCTCCGGGACCCACGGCAAGACCACCACCACGTCGATGCTCACGGTCGTGCTCCAGCACCTGGGGGCGGAGCCCGGTTACGTGATCGGCGGCAAGCTGGTCACCACCGGCCTCGGCGCCGACGCCGGTGTCGGCGACGTCATCGCGGTGGAGGCGGACGAGAGCGACGGCTCCTTCCTCATGCTCTCCCCGAAGATCGCGGTGGTCACCAACGTCGAAGCCGATCACCTGGACAACTACAGCGGCATCGAGGAGATCCACGCCAACTTCGCCTCCTTCGTCGACCGGGTCGAGCACACCCTCATCGTGGGCGTCGACGACCCGGGAGCACGTCGGGTGGCCGAACTCGGACGCGAGCGCGGCAAGAAGGTGGTCACCTACGGTGAGGCGGAGGACGCCGACTACCGGGTCAGCCGGGTGCGGGCGCGCGGCTTCACCACCGAGTTCACCATCCGGCCCGCCGGAGGCGAACCCGTCGAGGGCACCCTCGCCGTTCCCGGTCGGCACAACGTGCTCAACGCCGCGGCCGCGGTCGCGGTCGCCGACGAGCTGGGGCACGACCTGGAGGTGGCGGTGGAGGGCATCGCCGACTTCGCCGGAGCGGCGCGCCGCTTCGAGCCCAAGGGCGAGGCGGGGGGCGTGGCCGTCTACGACAGTTACGCCCACCACCCCACCGAGATCGAGGCCGACCTGCACGCCGGCCGGGCGGCGCTGGAGTCCTTCGCCGCACAGGCGCGCGAGGAGGGCCGAGAGCACGCCGGAGGACGGGTCGTCGCCCTGTTCCAGCCGCACCTGTACAGCCGTACCCGTTTCTTCGCCGAGGAGTTCGCCGCCGCGCTGAGCCTGGCCGACGAGGTCGTGGTGATGGAGGTCTACGCCGCCCGGGAGGACCCCGAACCGGGCGTCACCGGAGAGCTCATCACCTCCCGTGTCGCCCATGACCGCGTGTACTACGTTCCCGGACGTGAGGCGGCCGTGCGCAAGGTGGCCGCGTTGGTCCGCTCCGGGGACCTCGTGCTCACCATGGGCGCGGGCGACGTCACCGACCTGGGCCCGCGCATCGTGGAGGCCGTCGCGGAGGCGGCCGACGACGTGCGGGACGGCTAGGGAGCGCTCGCCGAGCCCTCCTTCCTCCGACGCCCCGAGGTCGTGCTCGCGTGCGCCCCTTCCCGTCGAGGCCGCGGCCGACCTCCGGGGCGGAGCCATCGTGTTCGAAAGTCCCCGAGGGCGGGAACCTTCGGCATCGCGGGCCCGGGACGCCACGTGGGACGAGCATGAGCCAGGGAGGACACAGGTGGAGGTAGAGCGCGAAGAGACGGCCGGAGAGCCCGGAGCGCGTCGGATGTCCGACCCTTGGAAGGCCGCCTTCGTGGCGTTGCTGGTGGTCTTGCTGGTGTGCGTGGTCACCTGGATCCTGTTGGGGTCCCGTCTGCTCGTGGTCCGCGACGTCCAGGTCACCGGGGTGGAGAGGGTCTCGGCCCAGGAGGTGGTCGCGGCCGTGGACGTGGCCACGGGCACCCCCCTGCTCAGGGTCGACCTGGAGGAGAGCGGTGCCAGGGCCGAGTCCCTGACCCTGGTGGAGTCGGCCACGGTCACGCGGGGGTGGCCCGCGACCCTGGAGGTCGAGGTGATCGAACGACGACCCCTGCTGGCCGTTCGGGCGGGGGAGGAGTACCGGCTCGTGGACGGGGACGGCGTACGCATCGAGGACTCGCCCGAACGCCCCGACGCCCATCCGCTGGTGCGTGTCACCGGGGAGGTCGAGGGCAACGACGCCGTGCGGGCCGCCGCCGACATCGTCGAACGCGTACCGGACTCCCTCATCGCCCGGATCCACCTCATCGACGCCACCGCACCGGACATGATCACCGTCGAGTTCGGGGACGGCTCCCTGGTCGAGTGGGGCTCCCCCGAAGGGACGGCCGAAAAGAGCGAGATCCTCGGGGTGCTCATGGACGAGCACCCCCCGCGTGAGGGGCGCGTGTACGACGTGTCGGTCCCTGATCTGGCCATCATCAGGTGAAGTGGTCGCCAGGTACGGCAAAAGGAAGAGGCGCGACGGGCGCGGACGACCCGTGTCCCGGCCGGGCCGGGCAGGCCGGGGTGAAGGCGCGCGGACCGGCTCCGGTACGGTGCGCGGGACGTTCCAGACGCGACGCGCCGGGCGCGCACATCGCCTCCCCGCGTCGTACGACGTTAGGCTGAGGTCATCATCGGTTGCCCGTGGTCGGCGGTCCGCTTACTGTCGGGAAGCACAACCAACGGCAAAGAAACAGCAAAACGAGCTTTTCGGGTACGCGGGAACCGCTCTCTCCCGTCTCACGGTGGATCACACCGGCCGGAGACGGAAGGGGCAGCGGTACCCGCGACCCGGGGGTTCCCCGGCCACGGAGTCGCCTACGACCCGCCGGGGAGCCCGGAACGCACACTGTAGAACTGGATGCCGGTCCGGCCGTGTCCGGTGGTACGGAAGCCACCGGACACGGTCGCCGAACGGCATATGCGAGCGGAAAGGCCCCTCGTCGTGGCAGCACCGCAGAACTACCTCGCGGTCATCAAAGTCGTCGGCATCGGCGGCGGCGGTGTCAACGCCGTCAACCGGATGATCGAAGAGGGGCTCAAGGGCGTCGAGTTCATCGCCATCAACACCGATGCCCAGGCGCTGTTGATGAGTGACGCCGACGTCAAGCTCGACGTCGGTCGTGAACTCACCCGTGGCCTGGGCGCCGGAGCCAACCCCGATGTCGGACGCAAGGCGGCCGAGGATCACCGTGAGGAGATCGAGGAGGTCCTCAAGGGGGCCGACATGGTCTTCGTCACCGCGGGTGAGGGTGGCGGTACCGGAACAGGCGGCGCGCCGGTCGTCGCCAACATCGCCCGCTCCCTGGGAGCCCTCACCATCGGCGTGGTCACCCGTCCCTTCGGTTTCGAGGGCAAGCGGCGCGCCACCCAGGCCGAGTCGGGAATCGCGATGCTCCGAGAGGAGGTCGACACACTCATCGTGATCCCCAACGACCGGCTGCTGTCCATCTCCGACCGCCAGGTCAGCGTCCTGGACGCGTTCAAGGCGGCCGACCAGGTACTGCTCTCCGGTGTGCAGGGCATAACGGACCTGATCACCACACCGGGCCTGATCAACCTGGACTTCGCCGACGTCAAATCGGTCATGTCCGGCGCGGGTTCGGCGCTCATGGGCATCGGTTCCGCGCGCGGGGACGACCGAGCGGTCGCGGCGGCGGAGATGGCGATCTCCTCGCCGTTGCTGGAGGCGAGCATCGACGGTGCCCACGGCGTGCTGCTGTCCATCCAGGGCGGCTCCGACCTGGGTCTGTTCGAGATCAACGAGGCGGCGCAACTCGTCGCGAACTCGGCGGCACCCGAGGCCAACATCATCTTCGGCGCCGTCATCGACGACGCCCTGGGCGACGAGGTCAGAGTCACCGTCATAGCGGCGGGGTTCGACGAACCCGAGGTCGCCGCCCCGATCGTCAGGGAGCGTCGACCGGTGGACCCTCCTGAGGCCGACGTCCCCAAGGCAGGCATCACGTCCGGTAAGGAGGAGCCGTCCGCACCGGCGGCGCCCGCCACCTCGGACGCGAACCGGACGTCGGCCACCAGTATGCCGTGGATCACTCAGAACCGTCCGGAGGAGTCCGCCTCCGAGGCGGTCCGTCCGTCCACGCCGCCGAGCCGGCAGCCGAGCCAGCAGCGCCCGGCTCCCACCGAACCCGCTCCTCGCAAGGACGCCGACCCGGCCGAAGCGGGCCCGGGCACGTGGACCCCCGCCCGCGGCACGACCTCTTTCCCGGCCCAGACCCCTCCCGCCGAGCCGGCCCCGGCCGAGGAGTCACGGACGGGGAAGGAGGAGTCCACGACGGAGGAGGACCGGTCCGGCCGTGTCCACGCCGTCACCGACTCCACCGCCGAGCAACGTGGAGAGACCCCCACGCCCAGGCGCCGGGTCATCTTCGACGACCCTGACGACCTGGACGTACCGGAGTTCCTGAAGTAGACCGCCATGGCCCGGCGGCGAAGGGCCGCCGGCCGGGCGGGGCCGTTCCTTCGGAAGGAGCCGGAGGGCGGTGGTAGTGTCCTGGACCGAGGGGACGGCGGGGCCGGACCTTTCCTCCTCGTGACCCGTGTCCGGGCGGGATCGACGGCGCCCGCGCCGGATCCAGGGCCCGCCCGTGGGACCGGGCCGGGGAGCCCCGTCCCGAAAGACCGGGGAGGACACGAACGGATGGGCGACGTCATCGACCTGGGGCACGGCTTCCGCGCCGCCGTCACAGAGCGACACGGAGGCGTGAGCGTCCCACCGTACGATTCGCTCAACCTGGGACTGGGCTCGGGAGACGACCGGGAGGCGGTGCTCGCCAACCGTGAGATCGCCGCACGCGACCTCGGCTTCGACGCCGACCGTGTCGTGTGGATGGACCAGGTGCACGGCCCCGACGTCCTCGTGGCCGCCGCACCCGGTGTCGTGGGCGTCTGCGACGCCGTGGTCACCACCCGCCCGGATCTCGTCCTGGCCTCGCTCTCCGCGGACTGCCTGCCCGTTCTGGCGGTGGAGGCCCACGCGGGGGTGTGGGGCGCGGCCCACTCCGGACGTCTTGGCACCGCACACGGTGTGGCCGCCAACCTGGTCTCGGCCATGGTCGGGCAGGGGGCGCGCGTGGACCGGATCACCGCCTTCCTCGGCCCCGGCATCTGCGGCGGGTGCTACGAGGTGCCGCCACAGATGAGGCGGGAGACCGCTCGGGACACCCCCGAGGCGGCCTGTACCACCCGCGCGGGCACCGCCGGGGTGGACATGCGCGCCGCCGTCACCGCCCAGCTGGGCCGTGCGGGCGTCGACGACATCAGGGTGGACGGTCGCTGCACGCTGGAGAGCCCCGAGTTGTTCTCCCACCGTAGGGACGCGCCGACCGGGAGGTTCGCGTCCTTCGTCTGGCGGACCTGACCGTCCCCCGGTGGACACGCCCCGTGGACCGTCGGAACGGCCGGTTCCCCGGTGCCGGGCGGCGCACCGGTTCCGTGTAGTCGTACGAAGGTACGGGCCGGCAGCGCGACCCGTCCAAGGAGGAAAGACCGTGACACACCCCGACCCCGCCCGCGTCGAACAGGTCCGTGCCGGACTCGCCGCCGTGCGCGACAGGATCGAGGCCGCCTGCGACAGGGCCGGGCGCAGCCCCGAGGAGATCTCCCTGGTCGCGGTGACCAAGACCTACCCGGCCTCCGATGTGCGAATTCTCGCTTCGCTCGGAGTGACCGACGTGGGGGAGAACCGTGACCAGGAGGCCGCGCCCAAGGCCGCGGAGACCGCGGACCTCGGTCTGACGTGGCACTTCGTCGGCCAGTTGCAGACCAACAAGGCCAAGTCGGTGGCCTCCTACGCCGATGTCGTGCATTCGGTGGACCGTGCCAGGCTGGCCCGGGCGTTGGGAGGACGCGCCGCCGAGGCGGGTCGCCGGTTGACCTGCCTGATCCAGGTCAACCTGGATCAGGACTCGCGCGCGGGGGTGATCGGTCCGCGAGGGGGAGTGGACCCCGACGACGCGCTCGAACTCGCCGCGCGCATCGAGGAGCACGAGGCGCTCACCCTGGGAGGGGTGATGGCGGTCGCTCCGCGCGAGGGTGATCCCTCCGTCGCGTTCGCACGTCTTCGTGAGGTCGCGGGTCGTGTCCGTGATCGCTATTCTCTGGCGACGATGATCTCGGCGGGGATGAGCGGGGATCTCGAAGCGGCGATCGAGCAAGGTGCGACACACCTGCGACTTGGTGCGGCGTTGCTCGGCAACAGGGAACCGATCGTGGGGTAATGTCCCCACATAGACCTTGGAACCCGTCTGTGGAGTTCGCCCGAATGGGCCTGCGCCACCGGGCACGGGGCCGGAGGGGTCAGTACGGAGGAGTCGGCTGCGGTGAAGGCCGCGGGGACGACGGAGGACATGAGATGGCCGGCGCGATGCGCAAGATGGCGGTCTACCTCGGCCTCGTGGAGGACGACCGTTACGATCACCGCTATGCGGACGAATATGATGAGTTCGACGATTTCGACGAGGGAGTGGAAGACCAGCGCGAACGGGACGCCGGCACCCCCCTGGACGAGGAAGTACGAGGCGACGCAGTGACGGACACCGGCGGCTACCTGGGTACAGGTGAACGACGCGGTGGTACGACGGCGACCGCCTCCACCGCCGACCTCGCTCGAATCACCACGCTCCACCCCCGCACGTACAACGAGGCGCGTACTATCGGAGAGCACTTTCGAGAGGGTACGCCTGTGATCATGAACCTGACCGAGATGGTCGACAGTGACGCCAAGCGTCTGGTCGACTTCGCGGCTGGTCTGATCTTCGGTCTGCATGGCAGTATCGAACGCGTCACCAACAAGGTGTTCCTGCTGTCCCCGGCCAACGTCGAGGTGACCGCCGAGGACAAGGCACGGATCGCCGAGCGAGGGTTCTTCAATCAGAGCTAGAACATCACATTTGTCCACAGATTGGGTCGGAGAACGACCGTGAGTATCGTCCTGTCCGTGCTGCTCTTCCTGCTACAGCTCTTCATTTTCGTGCTGTTGGCAAGGGTGATCCTGGAGATGGTGCAGTCCTTCTCCAGGACGTGGCGCCCCACGGGGTTCGTGCTCGTGATCGCTGAGGTCGTCTACACGATCACCGACCCGCCACTGAGGTTCCTGCGTCGGTTCATCAAGCCGGTACGCCTGGGGAGCATCGCGCTCGACCTGAGCGTCCTGGTCCTCTTCTTCGGGGTGTACATCTTGATGGCCGTGCTCAGGTCCTTCGTCTAGTAGGGAGGCGAACGGGGGGCGGGAAAACCGCCCCGGAATCCGTTATGTGGTCTTGGTCATGATCTGGATTGCCGTAAGGTCACGATCAGGTAGCGTCCCTACGGACAGACTCCAAGCGCGCCAAGGAGACGAACATGCCGCTGACACCCGCCGACGTGCGGAACAAGCAGTTCAGCACCACCCGGCTTCGGCCGGGATACGATGAAGAAGAGGTCGACGCCTTTCTCGACGAGGTCGAGTCCGAGCTCGACCGACTGATCCAGGAGAACGAGGAACTGCGCGGCAAGCTGGCCGAGTGCCTGCGGGGCAAGGTGCCCAACGCCGGTATGCAGGACTTCCAGGAGCAGGGCCCCGAGCAGCACGAACAGATGCGCCCGGAGCCGGTCCAACCGCCGCAGGCCGTCGAGCCGCAGCCTCCGGCCCAGCAGCAGATGCCGATGACCGGCGCCAACCTCGCCATGGGCGGCGAGGAGAACATGGACACGGCCGCACGTGTCCTGGCCCTGGCCCAGCAGACCGCCGACCAGGCGATCTCCGACGCCCGCCGTGAGGCCGACGAGACCCTCGGCCGGGCCCGCCACGAGTCCGAGGACATCCTCGGCAAGGCCCGCCGTCAGGCCGACCAGATCATCGGTGAGGCCCGCGCCCGTTCGGAGAACCTGGACAGGGACGCCCAGGAGCGCCACCGCCAGGTCATGGGAAGCCTCGTCCAGCAGCGCGAGGAGCTGGAGCACAAGGTCAACGTGCTCAAGGACTTCGAGCGTGAGTACCGCAGCCGCCTCAAGGACTACTTCGAGCGTCAGCTGCGTGAGCTCAAGAGCGAGGAGGAGAAGGCCCAGGAGATGAACCCCAACACCACGGGGGGATTCCAGACGATGGCCCCGCAGTCCGGTGGGACGCCTTCTCTCCAGCACGGACCCAACCCGTTCGGTCAGCCCGAGCCCGCCCAGCACGGCGGATTCCACCCGGGCGAGGCACCGCACGAGCGTCGCTGACGATCCGGCGGCATGGTGCTCCGCACAACTGAAGACTCCGGCACAACGTGTGTAAAGGCCCTGGTCGACCCGTGATCCTTAGCATCCTCGCTACCGTGGCGGTGCTGGCGGCCATCGCCGTCATCACGGCCGCCCTGCTCCTGGCCGAGACGGTCCTGGTGTACATCGCACTGGGACTGGCGGGCGCGAGCGTTCTGCTCTTACTGGGGGCGTTCGTCCAGGACAGGTTCGGCGGGGGTGATCCGGATCGGACGGGCGGTTTGGGGAAGGCGTCCGTCCAGGTCGCGGCCTTCTCCGGTGTCGAGGCACCGGCGGGAGCACACGTGGCACCGGAGCACTCCGGGCGTGCGCCCGTACCGGTCCCCGGGCCGGTGCGGGAGGCTTCGGAGTCCGAACCTCCCCTGTGGCCGACTTCGGAGGGTGAGGACTCCGGCCACGAGGATCCGGAGTACGAGGTCCCCCGCTGGCAGACCCCCACGGCCCGGGACTGGCCGGAACCGGACACGGCCGAAACCGGCCCGACGGTGGAGGGCTCCCGTTGGCGGACCCCCGCCGAGGACGGCCGGCCGACACAGGCCCAGGCGTCCGAGGAACAGGACGACCTCGCCGACGGCGAGGTCTCCGACGGGTTCGTCCCCCGACCCGCCGACGACGAACGGACCCAGGAGACCCCTGAGCCCTTCCACGGCTCTTCGGGCTCCTCCTCCGACGAGACGGAGGACCACGTCGACGTGGAGGGCCGTGACGGGGACGCAAGGTCCGAGGAGGACGAGTCCCCGCTCGACCACGACGCCCCCGGATCCTCCGACGACATCGACGGGGAACCCGTCGAGGACGGTGCCGATCCCGTCACGGAGAAGACGCCGGAAGCCCAGGACCCTCCTCCGCGGTCCGAGGACGAGGACGTGGAGAAGGACCGGAACGGCGACGACACCGGAACCTTCGAGAACATCGCCTCCGACGACACCTCCGTCGAGAGTGGGACGGCGGAGGAGGAACCCGAACCGGAGGCGTCCTCGCCCGGTGGGGTAGACGAGGCCGAGGAGGACGTCGACGCGTCCGTGGGGGAGGAAGAGGAGGCCCGTTCCTTCGCCTACCGGATCCCCGGCCGTCCTTCGGAGGAAGAGGACGAGGGGGGCGTCGACGCCCCGGACGTTTCCGAAGGCCCGCTCGTGTCCGAGGACGAGGTGTCCCGGGACGAGGGGGGCGCCGAGGACGGCCACGAGGGCCCCCGGGAGCGGGGGGACGGTGGAGAGGAGACCTCCGAGGACACGGAGGATCCGAGGAAGGACCACGGCGAACAGTCCTCCGACCCTGACGTGACCGCGGTCTTCGCCTACCGGATCCCCGGCCGCGAGGAACGGGAGGACGGCCCGGAGGAGGACCCCGACGCCGAGGAGACGGCGGAGTTCGTCCGTGAGGAACGGCAGGACACCGCGAGACCGGCCGAGGAGGAACCCGTCGCCGCCTACGCCGCCGCGGTGGACCGTGACGAGGAGACCGACGAGAAGCGCTGAACCGACGAAGGGGCGCCGCCCACCCGAGGTGGGCGGCGCCCCTTCGGCTTCACGGGTGCGTCAGGCCTTGCGGAACGCGAAGACCACACCGAACTCCTCCGAAGAGACGGTGTACAGGTCCTGGGCCGGCTCGCCCGGGGCGAAGCCCTCGGCCAGCACCTCGGCGGCGATCGCCTTACCGTGCTCGTCGAGCGTCGACGCGGTGACCTCGTCCGTGGCCGACCACCACACCTCGATGCGGTCCGACACGTCCAGGCCGCTCTTCTTCCGGGCGTCCTGCATCATACGGACCATCTCCCGGGCCAGGCCCGCACGGCGCAGCTCCGGCGTGAGGTCGAGGTCCAAAGCGACGGTCTCCCCGGACTCGGAAGCCACCGCCCACCCCTCGCGCGGCTGCTCGGTCACCAGGATCTCGTCGGAGTTGACCTCCACCGGCTCGCCCTCCACCGTCACCCGGGCCCAACCGGTGTCACGCACCTGCCGCACCAGGGCGGCCGGGTCCGCGGACTGGACGGCCCTGGCCACCAGTGGCGTGCGCTTGGCGAAACGCTTGCCCAGCGCACGGAAGTTCGGTTTCACGACGTAGTCCACCAGGTCGCCGCCCACCGAGGACAGGGCGTCCAACGAGGTCACGTTCAGCTCGTCCGCGATCTGGTCGCGCAGCTGCCCGGGCAGGGCCGCGAAGCCGGGGGCGCCGACCAGGGCGCGTGCCAGCGGCTGGCGGGTGCGCACCGCCGAGTCCACCCGGGCGGAACGGCCCAGCTCCACCAGACGCCGGGTCAGCGCCATGTTCCGGGACAGCTCCGGGTCGATGAGGTCCTCGCGCACCTTGGGCCAGGAGGCCAGGTGGACCGATTCCGGCGCGTCCGGACGACGCAGGGCCGACCACACGTGGTCGGTCAGGAAGGGCACGATGGGCGCCATGAGCAGCGTGACGGTCTCCAGCGCCTCGAAGAGCGTGGCGAAGGCCGCCAGGCCCTCGGGTGTGTCCGCCCCTCCCCAGAACCGGCGTCGGGAGCGGCGCACGTACCAGTTGGACACGTCGTCGACGAACGAGGTCAGGCGGCGACCCGCCGTGGCGGTGTCGAAGGAGTCCAACGCCTCGGTGACGTCCCGCACGACCTCGTTCAGCTCCGACAGCAGCCACCGGTCCAGCAGCGGTCGGTCCTGCGGTCGGGGAGCCGCGTCCAGCATGGAGTGGTCCCAGCCCTGCCCGGCGTTCGCGTACAGGGTCAGGAACGACGCGGTGCTGTAGTAGGTCAGCAGCACCTTGCGGACGATCTCCTCCAGGGCGGCGTGACCCACCCGGCGGGCCACCCAGGGCGACCCGCTGGCCAGCATGAACCAGCGCAGCGCGTCGGCGCCGTGCCGGTCCATCACCGGGATGGGCTCCATGACGTTGCCCAGGTGCTTGCTCATCTTGCGGCCGTCCTCGGCGAGGATGTGGCCGAGGACGACCACGTTCTCGAAGGAGTTACGGCCGAACACCAGGGTGCTCACCGCCAACAGCGAGTAGAACCAGCCACGGGTCTGGTCGATGGCCTCGGAGATGTACTGCGCCGGGAAGTTCTCCCGGAAGACCTCCTCGTCGCGGTGCGGGGCGCCCCACTGGGCGAAGGGCATGGACCCCGAGTCGAACCAGGCGTCGATGACCTCGGGCACGCGGCGGGCCACACGCTGTTCCTCGGGGAGGGAGGGGTCGGCGTCCGGGTCGGGGATGACGATGTCGTCCACGTAGGGGCGGTGCGGGTCCAGGGCGGACAGGTCCTGGCCGCTGAGGCGGCTCAGCTCCTCCAGGGAACCCACACAGATCTGACGGCCGTCGGGGAACTCCCAGATCGGCAGCGGTGTGCCCCAGTAGCGGTTACGGGACAACGCCCAGTCGACGTTGCCGCGCAGCCACTCGCCGAAACGGCCCTCCTTGACGTTCTCCGGAACCCAGTTGGTGGCCTGGTTCTGCTCGATGAGCTCGTCCTTGACCGCGGTGGTGCGGATGTACCAGGACGGGACCGCGTAGTACAGCAACGCGGTGTGGCAACGCCAGCAGTGCGGATAGGAGTGCTCGTAGTCCAGGTGCCGGAAGAGCAGACCGCGGTCCTTGAGGTCGCGCACCAGGGTCTTGTCGGCCTCCTTGAAGAACGTTCCGCCCACCAGGGGCAGATCCGCCTCGAAGGTGCCGTCCGGCCGGACCGGGTTGACCACGGGCAGACCGTAGGCGCGGCACACGAGCATGTCGTCGGCACCGAAGGCGGGCGACTGGTGCACCAGGCCGGTGCCGTCCTCGACCGTGACGTAGTCGGCGAGGACGATGTAGTGGGCGGGCTCCTCGAAGGGCACCAGGTCGAAGGGGCGCTGGTAGGTCCAACGCTCCATCTCGTCGCCCTCGAAGCTCTCGCCGGTGAGCTCCCAGCCCTCGCCGAACACCTTCTCGAACAACGGGCGGGCCACGAGGAGGCGCTCCTGGCCGTCGGTGGCCACGACGTACTCCACCTCCGGGTGCACGGCCACGGCGGTGTTGGACACCAGCGTCCACGGGGTGGTCGTCCACACCAACAGGGAGGTGGGGTGCTCCGGGGAGGCCAGGGGGCCGGAGGTCACCGGGAAGCGCACGTACACCGAAGGGTCGGTGACGGTCTCATAGCCCTGGGCCAGCTCGTGGTCGGACAGCGTGGTCCCGCAACGCGGGCAGTAGGGGCTGATCCGGTAGTCCCGGACCAGCAGGCCCTTCTCCCAGATCTGCTTGAGGGCCCACCAGACGGACTCCACGTACTGCGGGTCCATGGTGCGGTAGGCGTCGTCCATGTTCACCCAGTAACCCATGCGCTCGGTCATGGCGGTGAACGCGTCCACGTTGCGTAGCACGGACTCACGGCAGCGGGCGTTGAACTCGGCGATACCGAAGGACTCGATGTCCTTCTTGCCCGACAGGCCCAGCTCCTTCTCCACGGCGACCTCGACGGGCAGACCGTGGCAGTCCCATCCCGCCTTGCGGTCCACGTGGTAGCCGCGCATGGTGCGAAAACGTGGGAAGACGTCCTTGAACGCGCGGGCCTCGACGTGGTGCACACCCGGCTGACCGTTCGCGGTGGGAGGCCCCTCGTAGAAGACCCAGTTGGGGCCGCCTCGGGTCTGGTCGAGCGAGCGCTGGAAGACGTTCTCCTTCGACCATCGGTCGAGGATCTCGCGCTCCATCGCGGGCAGGTCGATCTGCGCGGGCAGCTGGGGCAGTGCGCGCCGTTCGGACCGGGGGTCGTGGGCCACCGTCGTACCTTTCCATCAGGGATCTTCCTGACGGAGGGACGAGGCGCACGGCCCCGCGGTACCACCCTCCTTGGACCCCGGCCGTGCCGTTGGACGGCGGGTCCCTCTTCGTTGCGCTGTGCCGGTTCTACTGGGGCGTGCGGCGCGCGCCCGCCCGTTCTTCCGGCGGCTCCGGGGTGATCTTCGTGCTGGTCGTGCCCCCGGGCTCGCACCGCCCCCGGGTCGCTTGGTCGGATCAGGCCTTCTAGGCTGTGTCCGTCCGGTCGGGGCCAGCACTACTCGTCCCCATCGACACCTGGAGTCAGGATAACGCAGCGGGTGGAACCCGTTGCGCGGTTCACGGAAGGGAGCGCCGTGGTGGAGGACGTGCGGGGCGCGGTCCTGGTGACGTTGTCGGACCGGGAGGACGCCGAGGAGTTGGCGGAACAACTCCTGGAGCAGGGCTATGAGCCCTGCCTGGTGCACCGGGACATGCTCGCGGGCGAGGACGACGCCGAGGACGTGGACTGGGTGATCGAGGTGCGGACGGGACCGCACGGCGGCTCCGCGGTGTTCGACGAACCCCATCTGGCGGCGTTGGCGGAGGACTACGGGGGCTTCGCGTCCCAGGGATGACCCCCCGGTCCCGCACCATGTGCG
This sequence comes from Nocardiopsis sp. ATB16-24, assembly GCF_030271535.1. Taxonomy (GTDB): domain Bacteria; phylum Actinomycetota; class Actinomycetes; order Streptosporangiales; family Streptosporangiaceae; genus Nocardiopsis. The sequence goes on from NZ_JASCXJ010000004.1 coordinate 25,450, forward strand.
AACGGGTCGACGCGTTCGGACGCGGTCGTCACCATGCCCCACGGCGGGGAAACCGACGGGACCGTCACCGAGGAGGGGCCGATCAACGGAGTGGTCCTGCCCCGGATGCGCTACCGCAGGATTTTCTGAACAGGCCGTCCGGCCCGGGTCTTTGCCTTGCGGCGGCGGGATTGCCTACGCTGCCCGCACCGCTCGCGGTGCCGTCCACAGGCAGAACCCGTGACCAGCGGGTTCGGCGGGACCGAGCCGTCTGGAGGAGATGTGATGGAGGCCACCGACGCCGCCAGGATGCAGGTCCGACCGGGGGAGGAACCCTGGACGCACGAGGAGGTCGCCCGGCTCCGGGCGCGGCTGGAGGAGGACGTCGCCGCCGCGAGACGGGAGGTCCGCGCGGTCGAGGCCGGGTTCGCCGAACTGCTGGAGGACCCGGTGGAGGGGGCGGGGGACGATTCCGCCGACACCGGGGCCAAGGCGTTCCAGCGCGAACACGAGCTGGCTCTGGCCTACAATACTCGTGACCTGCTCGCCCAGAGCGAGGAGGCGATCGAACGGATGAACGCGGGAACTTACGGGATCTGTCGGTCGTGCGGACAGGCTGTCGGAAAGGCCCGTCTCCAGGCTTTTCCGCGCGCCACCCTGTGTGTCACCTGCAAACAGCGCGAGGAGCGTCGCTGACTGAGGTAGAGCCCTCCGGGGACCAGAACATGACCACGACCGACCACGCCGGCGTCCGACCGCGCAGGTATCCCCTCCTGCTGCTCGTGGCGCTCACCGCGATCGGCGTCGACCTCCTGACCAAGGAGTTGGCCCTGGCGAACCTCTCCGTGGGGGAGAGCGTCGACGTCATCGGAGAGTTCCTGCGGTTCACGTTGGTGTTCAACACCGGCGCCGCCTTCTCCATGGGCACGAACTTCACATGGGTGTTCACCTGCATCGCCAGTCTCGTGGTCATCGCCATCGGCTACATGGGACTGCGGGTGCGCAGTCTGTGGTGGGCGTTGACGCTGGGACTGATGATGGGCGGGGCCGCCGGAAACCTGGTGGACCGCTTCTTCCGTGATCCCGCCCCCTTCCAGGGCGCCGTCGTCGACTTCATCCGGCTGCCGAACTGGCCGGTGTTCAACATCGCCGACTCGTGTGTGGTCGTGGGCGCGGTCCTGGTGGTGGCGCTGACCTTCAAGGGGATCAACCTGGACGGCACCATCGCCGTGGACGAGCGCGAGGGCGGCGAGGATTCCGGAGAGGACGACGAGACCGAAGGGAGGAAGCGGTGAGCGACACCCGTGGTCTTCCCGTGCCCGACGGACTGGAGGGCGATCGGCTCGACTCCGCCATCGCCCGCATGTTCGGCCTGTCCCGCACCCGTGCCGCCGAACTCATCGTGAACGGCAGCGTGCTGGTCGACGGTTCGGAGGCGGGCAAGTCCGACCGCGTCCACGCGGGGGCATGGCTGGACATCACCCTCCCGCCACCGCCCACCGCCCCGGTTCCCCGTCCCGAGCCCGTCCCCGGGATGCGCATCGTGCACGAGGACGCCGACATCATCGTGGTGGACAAACCCGTCGGCGTGGTCGCCCATCCCACGGTCGGTTGGACCGGGCCCAGCGTGCTGGAGGGCCTCTTGGCCTCGGGGGTGCGGGTGGCCACCAGCGGAGCGGCCGAGCGCCAGGGCATCGTGCACCGTCTGGACGCCAACACCACCGGTCTGATGGTGGTCGCCAAGAGCGAGACCGCCTACAGCGTGCTCAAGCGTGCGTTCAAGGAACGCACCGTGGACAAGCGGTACCACACCCTCGTGCAGGGGCACCCGGACCCGTTCCGGGGCACCGTGGACGCGCCGATCGACCGGCATCCGTCCGGTGACGGCCGCTGGGCCGTGGTCGCGGGCGGACGCCCGTCGGTGACGCACTACGACACGCAGGAGGCCTTCCGCTCCGCCAGCCTGCTGGAGATCGACCTGGAGACGGGGCGCACCCACCAGATCCGGGTGCACATGTCCGCCCTGCGGCACCCGTGTGTGGGCGACATGCTCTACGGTGCCGACCCGACGCTGGCCGAGCGGCTGGGAGTGCGCCGTCAGTGGCTGCACGCGGTGCGGCTGGGTTTCGAGCACCCCACCGAACGTCGCCCGGTGGAGTTCTCCAGCCCCTACCCCGACGACCTCGCCGCCGCGATCGAGATCCTGCGGCGGGACTGAGAGGTCGGTCGTGGTGCGGCGCGGCCCGCTCCCGCCGGAACGCCGTCGCGTCGTTCATCTCCCCGGACCAGGTGGTGTCGGCCGTGGGAGGCGGACCACGCCCTGGCACAGGGCGGTACCCGGAACGACGACCATCGCGCCCAGCGGCCGGTTCCAGGTCGGTGCCTCGCCCATCAGTACGATCCCGGCGGCGATCGCCACCACCGGAGCCACAGGGGTGACCGTGGTCGCCACGGTCGCCCCTGCCTCGCGCACGACCGCGTATCGCGGGATGGGGGCCAGACCGGTTCCGAGGACGCTCGGGAACCCCACCGCCGGCGCCACCTGCCATGTGATCTCCGTGGGGCCCTCGTGTGCGGAAGGACCGCCGGCACCAGTGGAGCCCGGCGACGCAAGGGCGCCGGTGGTCCTGCGACCCAGGGTGAGCTGCGCGGGGAGAGGGCCTGGGCTCCGGTCTCGACGAACATGAAGCTCCTGCCCCAGACCAGGGCGAGGAGGGCGGACCCGGCGCGCCAGTCGGTCAGGCGGCGGTGCGGAGAGAGCCGGCGGGGGAGGGCGTGCGGAGCACGGGACATGGGATGTTTCCACCTCTTCCCCTTGTCTTAGGTCTACTTCATGTTTCCTGGCTTCGGCGTTAGCATTCCTTACATGCTCAGTGTCGACAGGCTCCGCGTGCTCCACACCATCGCGGTCAACGGTTCGCTCACCGCCGCGGCCGAGGCCCTCCACGTCACCAACTCCGCTGTCTCCCAGCAGCTCGCCAAGCTCGAACGCGAGGTCGGGCAGCCCCTGGTCGAACGCAACGGCCGTGGTGTGCGACTCACCGACGCGGCCGAACTGCTGGTCGAGCACACCGCCAAGATCTTGTCCATGGTGCAGCGGGCCGAGGCCGACCTGGAGGCGCATCGCGACGACGTGACCGGACACCTGCGCCTGTCCGCCACGCCCACGGCCGTCCGGGGCCTCCTTCCCCACGCGCTGGCCTCCCTGAAGGAGGCCCATCCCGGTCTCAGACTGGAACTGCACGAGGAGGAGCCGTACGAGAGCGTGTCCGCCATGGCCCGTGGGGACGCGGACCTGGCCATGGTCGTCGACTGGGTCGGTTCTCCGCTGAACCTGCCCGCCGGTATGAGTCGCGCCTCCCTCATGGAGGACGTCGGCGACATCGCCCTGCCGGCAGATCACCCCCTGGCCCACCGTGAACTCCTCGAATGGGAGGAGATCCTCGACCTGCCCTGGATCAGTTGGTCGCGGGGCTCGGTCTGTGACGACTGGCTGCACGGCATCATCCGGGCGCGCGGCGGCGAACCCAGGATCATCCACAACGTGGAGGAGCACCAGACGAAGCTCACGCTCATCGCCGCCGGGATCGGTGCCGCCGTCATGCCCCGACTCGGGCGCGGTCCCCTGCCCGAGGGGGTGAGGGTGGTGCCCGTGCAACCGGCCCTCATCCGCCAGGTGTACGTGTTCTGGTGCACCGACGCCTCACGCAGACCGGCGATCCGCGCCACCGTCCGGGCTCTGCGTGAGGCCGCGACCGCCTACACCTGACGGCGTCCGGCCCCGGCACGGAGACCGGGGCCGGACGTCTCAGCCCCGACCGTCGAGCAGCCCCGACAAAGTGGAACCCGGACTGATCACCTCCGGGTCGGTCCGCACGTCCACGAGGGTGGGCAGGTCCGCGCCCACCGACTCCGCCAGGGCCTTCTCCAGCTCCTCCCTGGTGTGCACGGTCGCGCCCCGCGCGCCCAGGGACCGGGCGAACCCGGCCAGGTCCAGCGGGCCGCTGATCCGGGTACCCGCGATCCGTCCCAGTTGCCGGGCCTGGTGCATGGCGATCGTGCCGTACAGCCCGTTCTGGAACACCACCACCGTGACGGGCGCGCCCACCCGCACCGCGGTCTCCAGTTCCTGGCCGGTCATCAGGGCGCCGCCGTCGCCGGCGACCGCCACCACGGTCCTGTCCGGAGCCGCGATCTTGGCCGCCACCGCGGCGGGCACGGCGTAGCCCATGGCTCCGCTGGTCGGCGCGAGTTGGGTGCGGGGGTGCCGGAACCACCAGCCACGGTGCAGGAAGGAGGCGAAGTTGCCCGCGTCGTTGGTGAGCAGCGCGTCCTCCGGCAAGGACGCGCGCATGCCCGCGATCACCGACCACGGGTGGAGGAGGGGGCCGGTGTGCTCGGCGGCCTCGGGCGGCACGGTGGCGGAGGCCACCCAGTTCCGTCGGGCCGAACTCCAGTCCCGGTAGGGGACCCGCACGGACGCCTCGGCGAGTTCGCCCAGGGCGGTCCGGGCGTCGGCGACCGCACCGAACCACAGACTGTTGGTGGCGCCCACCTGGGCCGGGTCGATGTCGATCTGCGCGACCCGGACACGCCCGTCGGACTCGGGCAGTCGGTACCCCTGTGTGGTGGTCTCGCTCATTCGACATCCGACCACCAGGACCGCGTCGGCCGACGCCAGCGCGTTCAGCACCGCGGGCGGACAGCCCAGACCCAGATGGCCGAGGTAGAGCGGGTGATCGTTGGGGAACACGTCCTGGCGCCGCCAGGCGGCGTACACGCCGGCGTTGAAGCGTTCGGCGACCCGGACCAGGTCCTCACGGGCCCCGCGCGCGCCTCCGCCGGCGATGATCACCGGACGCACGGCCCTGGCCAACCAGCCCGCCAACCGGTCGCGGGCCTGCTCACCGAGAACGGGCCTGGGGACCACCGGCGGTTCGGGGGGATCCTGCGGGCCGACCCTTTGCCCGAACAGGTCGCCGGGCACCGCGATGGCGACCGGCCCCGGCCTTCCGGTCGTGGCCACCCGGAGCGCCCTGGCGGTGGTCTCCGCGAGCCGGTCCGCTCGGTGCACGGTGGTGGACCACTTGGTGAGGGGAGCGTAGAACGCCGTGAGATCCACCTCCTGGAAGGCCTCCCTGCCCAACCGCTCGGTCTCGGCCTGTCCGAGGAAGACGATCATGGGAGTGGAGTCCTGCATGGCGGTGTGCACGCCCACCGCCAGGTTCGCGGCGCCCGGACCTCGCGTGGCCGCCGCCACGGCGGGGACACCGGTCAGCTTGGCGTCGGCCTCGGCCATGAAGCCGGCGCCGTTCTCGTGTCGGGTGGAGATCAGCCGCATGCGGGGATGCTGCTCGATCGCGTCGGTGAGCTCCAGGAAACTCTCACCGGGGACGGTGTAACACCGGCTGACCCCGGCGGCGGAAAGGACCTCCGCCACCGCGTGCGCGGCCGTGTCGGTGGGCGGTGGGGAGCGGTCGGCGGCTGTGGCCATGAAGGCGGGGTCCCTTCCATCGTCGCAAGGTCCACTCGGCGCGTTCCGGGTACGGCCCTTGTGAGGCGGAGCACACCGAGAAGGCGCATGCGGCCGACTCTGGCAGGCCGTCCCTGAGCGGTCAAGGACGGCGGGGCCGGGGTCTTCACGGTCCGTGGTCCGATGGCCGCACCGCATGCCCCGCTCCCTGGCAGAGCACCCCCGAAGCCTTCGCGAGGGGCCCGTGGGCGAGACCCGTCCGGGGTCAGCCGACCCCGAGGGCGCGCAGCGCCGCCGTCGTGGCCGCGGCGACGATGATCACGACGAGGAAGGGCGCACGCAGGATCAGGGCGAGGACGGCGGCGCCCACCCCCGCCATTCGGGCGGTGTCCCAGGCCAGTGCCTGGCCGTCACCGCGCAGGGCCTCCACCGCGATCAGCGCGGCCAGCAGCGCGATGGGCACGGCGACCGCGAAGCGGCGCAGCCACGGGTTGTCCAGGAGGCGTCGGGGAGCGGCCAGGCCCGCGTACTTGAGCAGGTAACAGCCCACCGAGGTGGCGATGAGCGCGATCCACAGGGTCACGAGCCCGCCTCCCCTCGCGCCGTTCCCCTTTCGGGCTCCGGTGAGGCCGTACCCGCCCCGTCGTCGGGGCCGATGAGCGCGATCAGCGCGCCCGAGGCGGCCAGCAGCACCGGGACCCCCGGAGGAAGGACCGGTGTGGTGGCCAGGGCCAGACCGGCGCCGAGGATCGCGATCGACCAGGTACGGAGGCCGCCCGAACGCAGACGCGGCCACAGCAGGCCCAGGAAGATCGCCGGACCGACCGCGTCCAGGCCGAACGCGTCGATGTCGCTCACACGCTCGGTGGCGAGCGCACCGATCAGGGTCGTGGTGACCCAGAAGCCGCCCAACACCATGTAGGTCGTCACGAAAGCGGTGCGCGCGGACTCCCGGTCGGGCTGGGCGAGCGCCGCCGCCGTGGTCTCGTCGATCACGCCGTGCGCGGCCAGGGCCCGCCGGGCGCCCCTCCACCCCAGCAGGTCCGCCAGACGCAGGCCGTACAGGGTGTTGCGGGCGCCCAGGAGCAGTGCGCCCATGGCCCCCGCGACCAGGTTGCCCCCGCCCGCGACCACGCCCACCAAGGCGAACTGCGACGCTCCGGTGAACATGAACGCGCTGACGAAGACGGACTGTGCCGGGGACAGTCCGGCGGCCACGGCCGCGGTGCCGAAGGCCAGACCGGCGACGCCCACGGCGACGCCGATCCCCATGCCGTCGCGCACCGCGGGCGAACGAAGGACGGAGAAGGGTTTCACGTGCCCGAGTCTAGGGAGGCCGTCGGTGTGGATCCGTCCTTCCACGGTGTGACGTCGCAGCTCACAGGGGTCGGCGGACGGTCTCCTCCACCGTGGCACTAGCCTTCGTTCATGACCACGACCGAGATCCGCCTGGCACGCGACGAGCGAGACCGTGCCGCAGTGTTCGTCATCCGGGGCGCGGTGTTCGTCGCCGAGCAGCAGGTGCCGGTGGAGGAGGAGTGGGACTCCCGCGACACCGCCGCCGACCACTTCCTGGCCTTGGTCGACGGTGTGCCCGTGGGCACGGTCCGTCTGGTGGACCTGGGCGGTGGCACGGGTCTTCTCGGCCGTCTCGCGGTCCTGCCCAAGGGGCGTGGGAACGGCACCGGGGTCGCCCTGGTGCGCGCGGTGGAGGAGCGGGCCAGTGAGCGCGGACTGGACAGGGTGGAGCTGCACGCCCAGACCCACGCCCTGGGCTTCTACACACGTTTGGGCTACACCGCCCACGGTGAGGAGTTTCTGGACGCCGGGATCCCGCACATGCACATGGTGCGCGAGCTGGGTCGACGGTGAGGGAGTGTTCCTCGTCTCGGTGTCCTGTGACGGGGAGGGCAGGTGCGTGCCAGGTGAGGCCGAACCCTTACCGAGTAAGATTCGGTTTTGGCGGTGGCGCTCCCGGCCACCCACGCACACACCGATCCGACGAGGAACACATGACGGTCAACACGCAGCCGGTGGCCGAGCGCCCCGATCGCCGAATCTTCGGTCTACCGGTGGTCGAGCAGGCTCAGATCCCCCCCGAGCTCCGCTCTCTCGTGGCCCGCGTCCACGACCTGATCGACGCCGTTGCCAACACCGAGGTCGACGGCGACACCCTCGCCGAGGCCGCTGCCACGGTCGAGGCCATCACCGGTGAACTGAACGTCGCACGCCGACAGATCGGCACGATGGTCCAGCGTGACCTCCAGAGCGGGGACCACGAGTACGGCACCATCACCAACATCGTCGCCGGTGACACCAACCCCGCGGCCCCTCCGCTCGTCCTGGAACGCACCTCCCGGGGACTGCGTGGGGAGGTCACGCTCAACACCGTCTACCAGGGCCCGCCGGGGCTGGTCCACGGAGGCTGGATCGCCGCCCTGCTCGACCAGGCGGTCGGCAGCGCCTCCGTCATCGAGACCGCGCCCGGCCTCACCGCCAGGTTGGAGGTGGAGTACCACCGTCCCACGCCGTTGTTCACCCCGCTGGAGATCACCTCCTGGGTGGAGCGGGTGGAGGGCCGTAAGGTCTTCGTCTCCGGTCAGATCCGCGCGCACGGGAAGGTCACCGCCACGGCCAACGGCATCATGGTCCATGTCGAGGTCCCCGCGGACGATCCACCAGACCCCGCGCCGTCGTAAAGGACCGGACGACGGGCCTTCGCGGTCACCCCACCGGGAAGGCCCGTCCGTTCAAGGACACACCAGGTCGACCCACACCAGTCGATGGTCGGAACTGGGGAAGGGGCGATCGCCGGTCAGGCGGTACAGGGGATCGTCCACGGTCGGCCAGAACACCCCCGAGGACCGGGGCACGAGATCCCGTGAGGGCAACACGTAGTCCACACGCAGATTTCCGGGACCGGGCTCGTCGACGAAGTCGGCGCTGGCCATGCCCGGATCGCCCCGATGCCTTTCGCCGGTGCCTCCCTGGCCCCGTGCCGCGCCACGACCGCCCTGGCTCGACGGCCGCACGTCGACCACCCGGGGATGCTCCAGGAGCCGGGTGATGGCCTTGGGGTGGGCGTCGCCGTCCTCGGGATCGGCGTTCAGGTCCCCGGCGATGACGAAGGGAACGTCCGCGGGGAGACCGCCATACCCTCCCTGGTCGTCGTAGATGTAGGAACCCGCCCCAGGGGTGACGTAGTCGGCCCAGAAACGGATCTCGTCGTGGTTGCGCAGCACGTTGCGCCGCTCGGGCCCGTCGAAGGCCGGAGGGGTGGGGTGGGCGGCCAACAAGTGGACCCGGCGGCCCCGCCCGAGGTCGAGGGGCAGATCCCAGTGGCTCTTGGAGGACAACCTCAACACGGCGAGGGCCTCGGGGGAGTGGTAGGGGCCTCCGGTCGCGGGGTCGGTGGGCAGGAGCGCCCCGGGCATGTCCGCCCAACGGAAGGTCCGGAAGGTGCGCACCCGCTCGGTGAGGATCGGATACATGGAGTACACGACCATTCCGTACTGACCGGGGAAGAGGCCGTAACCGAAGGCGTCGGCGGCGTAGGCGAGGCTTCCCGGCTCGGTCACCGCCTCACCGTCGCCGTCGAGGTCCACATCCGAGGCCACTCCGGTGTTGACCGGCGCGGTGTACACGTACGGGTACTCGATGGGCCCGGCCCCCCGCTGCCCCACGGACAGGTAGTTGTCCTGGAACAGGTGGGGACCGGTCTCCGCCTCGTCGTGGTCGAACTCGTTGACCAGCAACACGTGGGGCCGTACGTGTTGGATGATCTCGGCGATGTTGCGCGCCTGCTCGTTATCGGGAGCGGCCAACTCCTCCAGGAGCATCCCCGCCCGGGGACGGGACAACGCCGCGTTGAACGTGGCGAACCGCACCCCGGGCGGCTCCACGGGCTCGGGGACCACCGACGACGCGCCATGAGGGGCGGGGGGCACGGCCGACGGGAAGGAGGCGAGCACCAGGGTGGAGGTGGAGGCCACCAGGGACGGACGTGGGAGCGGACACATAGGGGCATCCTCGTTCGTGGGGCACGCCTTCGCGCGCCCGATCCTGCCGACCCTCACAGTGTCGGCAGGTACCTTTCCAGCTCGTAGGGGGTGACCTGGCGACGGTAGGACTTCCACTCCGCCTTCTTGTTGCGCAGGAAGAACTCGAAGACGTGCTCGCCGAGGGCTCCCGCGACCAGCTCGCTGTTCTCCATGAGCCGCAGTGCCTCGTCCAGGCTCTGCGGGAGGGGCCTTATACCCAGCGCGCGGCGCTCGACGTCGGTCAGAGCCCACACGTCGTCCTCCGCGCCCGGAGGCAGTTCGTAGTCCTCCTCGATCCCCTTCAGGCCCGCGGCCAGGACCACGGCGTAGGCCAGGTAGGGGTTGCAGGCGGTGTCCAGTGAACGGAGCTCGATCCTGCTGGAATTGGACTTCCCGGGCTTGTACATCGGTACGCGGACCAGCGCCGAACGGTTGTTGTGCCCCCAGCAGATGTAGGCGGGGGCCTCACCGCCCATGCCGGCGGAGGCGGTCGGATCGTCCCACAGACGCTTGTAGGAGTTGACCCACTGGTTGGTTACGGCCGTGATCTCGTCGGCGTGCCGCAGAAGACCCGCGATGAAACCGCGGCCCACCTTGGACAACTGGAAGTCCGCGCCAGGCTCGTAGAAGGCGTTCCGATCGCCCTCGAACAGCGACAGGTGCGTGTGCATGCCCGAACCCGGGTACTGCGTGAACGGTTTGGGCATGAACGTGGCGTACACACCCTGCTCCATCGCCACCTCCTTCATCACGAGCCTGAAGGTCATGATGTTGTCGGCGGTGGTCAGCGCGTCGGCGTAGCGCAGGTCGATCTCCTGCTGCCCGGGGCCGGCCTCGTGGTGGCTGTACTCCACGGAGATGCCCATGGCCTCCAACATGTTGATGGCGTTGCGCCGGAAGTCGTGTGCGCTGTTGTGGGGGGTGTGGTCGAAGTAGCCGCCCAGGTCGTTGGGTTCGGGCGGCTCACCCGGTTCGGGCATCTTCTCCAACAGGTAGAACTCGATCTCGGGGTGGGTGTAGAACGTGAACCCCAGGTCGGAGGCCTTGCCGAGCTGACGCTTGAGCACGTGGCGCGGATCGGCCGGGGACGGAGAACCGTCCGGCATGAGGATGTCGCAGTACATGCGGGCGGTGCCGTGCGGCTCGTTGCGCCAGGGCAGGACCTGGAAGGTGGAGGGGTCCGGCTGGGCCAGCATGTCGGCCTCGTAGACACGGGCGAACCCCTCGATGGACGAGCCGTCGAACCCGATGCCCTCGGTGAAGGCCGCCTCCAGTTCCGCGGGGGCGACGGCCACGGATTTGAGGTAGCCGAGCACGTCGGTGAACCACAGCCTCACGAACCGGATGTCGCGCTCTTCCAACGTACGGAGCACGAATTCCTGCTGTCGATTCAAGGTCAGCCTTCCTTACCGCCGGTCGGTCCCGCCTCTCCCACCGTACGCGGAACCGGGCCGGACACGGTCTTGCGGGGCCAGTCTGCCCCGCGGATGTTTCCGGGGCGTTTCCGTACACGCGCCCCGACCCCTTCGGTGCGTCCTTCTCGCCGTTCTCGACCCGTACGGAGTCCTCACCTCGTGAGGTCCCCTCGCCTTGGAAGACCCGACCGCGGGCGGGGAGCCCCTGTCACCGGGGGCGGCGGGCCGTCTCCGAGGATCCGGACCGGGGCACGGCCGTGCCCGAGGGGCGGGGCGGCCACGTCGCCCCCACCAGGGGACCGCCGGATTCCGGCCGGAGCGAGCGAGGGAGTCCTGCCCGAGAACGCGTGTCACCGCATGCTTTTGAATGGTCACTCATAGTTGTCTTGGGGGGTCGAGTCGTGAACACGTGGGAGGCGCGGGATGGTCGGGATCGCCCGAAGGAGTCGGCGGAGCGCGGTGTGCGGGTGGATGGCGGCCGTCGGTGTGATGGTGGGGACGGCCGCGATTCCGGCGTACGCCGACGACGGGGGAGGGGTGCCACAGGTACCGCCCGGAGGCGGGGCGGGTCCGGCCACCCGGATCGCACTGGTTCTGGAGGCGGGGGCCGAGCCCTCCCGGCCGGGACACGAACTCACGTTGCGCACCACGGTCACCAACGACGACGGGGAGGACGTGGAGGAGGCCCTGCTCGCCCAACACGTCCCCGAGGCACTGGAGATCCTGGAGGTCGGTGAGGAGGGGGTGGTCAACGAGGGCATCGTGAACTGGCGGGTGAGGGTGCCCGCGGGGGAGGAATCGGAGTACACCGTGCGGGTGCGGGCTCCGGAGGAGACCCAGGGGCGGGAACGTCTGATGAGTACGGCCTGCCTGTTGCTGGACCGCACCGCCGAGCCGGTCGCGTGTGCGAGCGGGACGGTGGTGGTCACCGAGGCGACCGTGGGATGGCGGATGTCGGAGTACGCGAACGCCGGTGGTCCGCTGCGGGTCGCGGGCGTGGTCGTGGTGGCCGTGGCGGCCGGTCTGGTGTGGGTGCTGTGGCGGCGCGGGAGTGTGCCGGGGCGAAGGTGAGGGGAAGAAGTGCCGGTGCGCGTGGCCCGGTACGGTCCGTGGTGTTTCCGCAGGATCCGTTACGTCAGTGTGTCATATGCGCGGGGTTGAAAACTACAGGTCGTAGTAGTGTTTTGGTATGGACATCATCTACTCCGCCCTCGTCTTCCTGCACATGCTCGGCCTCGCGGGCATCATCGCGGGATTCCTCATGCAGGTCATGACCGACAACACCAAGTCGACCAAGGTCCTGCTGCACAGCGCCCTGCTCCAGTTCGTCACCGGTCTGCTGCTGGTCGGAGTCGCCGAGATGGCCGACCTCGCCGACATGAACCACGTCAAGATCGGCGTCAAGCTGGTCATCGCGCTGGCCGTCGTGGTGGTCGGCGTGCTGAACCTGCGCAAACCCGCCAAGAACCTCGCCGTCATCGCGGGCGTGCTCGCCGTCCTCAACATCGGTGTGGCCGTCTTCTGGTGACCCCCGACGTCGGAGGGCCTCCCTCGGCTCTCCCTCCGACCCCGGCCGGTGGCGGTACGGACCCCTCCAAGGTTCCGCGCCGCCACCGGTTTTTCTGTGTCTTTCAGTGATTGCGCAAGATTTTTCACTTCTTTCCTCACAGGAGCGCATGCCCGTTCGCCCAGCTCAGGAAGGGAGGGGAAGAGGCGCCTCCGTGATCGAAGCCCCCGCCGGGCTTCACGTTCGAGCAGTTCAGGACGGGAAAAGTCGCGCTCCGTAAAGGAAGGGGCGGGCTCGGCTTCGCCTGTTCACAAGGGCGATCACTTCTGTTACGTTCGTCATTCCCACGCAAACTCTTGCAGTCTCTGCAAGGATGTGGCGGTGGGGTGGAAACCCCACCGCGCACCTTCCCCCAAGGAGCGCAGATGAAGCCATCCGGACTCGGCGCCGTGGCCGGGGCGATCGTGGTGGGAGCCGGCCTGCTAGCGGCTCCCACGCTGTTCGGACAGGACTCACCCAGGGCCGAAGCCGTCTCCGCCACCTCGGCGGAGGGCCACAACGGTGAGACCATCGTCCACCTCTTCCAATGGACCTGGGATTCCGTCGCCGACGAGTGCGCGGAGTTCCTCGGCCCCCACGGCTTCGGCGGGGTACAGGTCTCCCCGCCCCAGGAGCACGTCGTCATCCCCTACGCGGAGGGCGGCAACCATCCCTGGTGGCAGGACTACCAGGCCGTTTCCTACAGCATCGACAACACCCGCCGCGGCACCGCGGAGGAGTTCGCCACGATGGTGGCCACCTGTCGTGACAACGGCGTGAAGATCTACGTCGACGCCATCGTCAACCACATGACCGGAGACGGCTCCGGCACCGGCAGCAACGGCACCGAGTGGACCAAGTACCACCACACCGACCTGTTCGGCGACGGCACCGCCGCCTACACCGAGGAGCACTTCGGCCCCTGCTACGAGGAGATCTCCGACTGGAACGACAAGCAGGAGGTGCAGAACTGCCAACTCCTCGGTCTGGCCGACCTCGACACCGGTTCCCCCCACGTCCGTGAACAACTCGTGCGCTACCTCAACGGTCTGGTGGCCCTCGGGGTGGCGGGCTTTCGCGTGGACGCCTCCAAGCACGTGCCCGAGGAGGACATCGGCGCGATCTTCGGACGGCTCGACGACGTACCGGGCTTCGGCGGCAAGCCGCACGTCTACCACGAGGTCTACGGTGACGCCACCATCCCCTACACCGCCTACACGCCCTACGGACAGGTCACCAACTTCGACTACAAGCGCGACGTGTCCTCCCGCTTCTCCCGAGGCGACATCGCCGGTCTGACCTCCATGCCCGACTACGGCGGGCTCACCTCCGACCAGGCCGTCGTGTTCGTCGACAACCACGACACCCAGCGCTACGAACCCACTCTCACCCACGTGCACGGTGACCGCTACTACCTGGCCACCGCCTTCATGCTGGCCCACCCCTACGGCACCCCGGTCGTCATGTCCAGCTACGACTTCAAGGGCAACGAGACCGAGGGGCCGCCCAGCATCGGAGAGGTGAACGGCAACCCCGCGGGGTGGATCACCGAGGACGCCGACTGCTCCGACTCCGACTGGATCTGCGAACACCGCGCCCCCGCGGTCGCCGGAATGGCCGCCTTCCGTAACGCGGTCGGAGACGCCCCGCTCATCGAACGCGCCACGCAAGGGTCCTCACGTGTGGCCTTCGATCGCGGTGACAGGGGTTTCGCCGCCTTCAACGCCTCAGGCGGCGTCTGGAACCTGAACGCCGAGACCGGTCTTCCCGACGGCAGCTACGAGAACGCGGCGGGCGGCGGCACCTTCACCGTCGCGAACGGCCGGATCAACGCCCGGGTCCCCGCCGACGGAGCAGTCGCCCTGCACGTGGGTGGAACCTGTGACGACCCCAAGGGATGCGGCGGTGGAACCGACCCGGGAGCGCCCGGCCAGGTCCACATCTCGGCCACGGTGGAGACACGGTACGGCCAGGAGGTGTACGTGGTCGGATCCACCCCCGAACTCGGGTCGTGGAACCCGTCCGATGGGGCGAGACTGTCCACCGACGAGTCGACCTATCCCGTGTGGTCGGGTACCGCGCCCATCGGTGAGGGCACCGAGTGGAAGCTGGTCAAGGTCGACGGGGCCGGGAACGTGGAGTGGGAGTCCGGCGCCAACCGTGTCGGTCCCGCCACCACGGTGACCTGGCGCAGCGGCTGACGGCCGGCGCCGTCCCGCCTCCCCGCTCGCGGGGCGGCACCAATGCCTCCCCCGGGTCCTTCGGCCTCGGGGGAGGCGCTTCACGGGACTCTCACGGAGACGCCGGACCCCGGCGCCCCCTCGACCGCTCCTCGTCGAGGCCGTCCTCCGGCGCCTGGGCGGAGAAGCCGGTTTCGACGTCGGTGGGGGGTCCCTGGTCGGTCTCGGACGACTCCTCGCCGGTGGTGGGGAGCAGGGGATGTTCCTCCACCTCGTACCGCCGGATGTAGATACCGAGGAAGGTCTGTAGGCTCGCGCCGATGGGCAGGGCGAGCAACGCCCCCGGTGCGCCCAGGACCGCCAGGCCCGCCAGGACCGAGCCGAACGCCACAGCGGGATGCATGTCCAGCGTCTTGGCGGTGATGCGGGGCTGGAGCAGGTAGTTCTCGAACTGTTGGTAGACGATGACGAAGACCAGGACCCACACCGCGGGCCACACGCCCTCCAACAACGCCACGAGCACCGGGACGGCGCCGCCGATGTAGGTGCCGATGGTCGGAATGAACTGCGACAGCACCCCCACCCACAACGCCAGGGCGAAGGCGAAGGGGATGTCCAGTACGACCAGGACGAGGTAGTGCGCGGCGGAGCAGATCAGGGCCAGGAGCGCCCGGGAGTAGAGATAGCCGCCCGTCTTGGCGATCGCGATCTCCCAGGCCCGCAGGACCTCGCGCTGGGTCTTCGGAGGCAGGGCCGAGCAGATCACCCGACGAAAACGCGGCCCGTCGGCGCACAGGTAGAAGGTGAACAGCGCGATCGCCAGCCCGTTGAACAGCAGAGCGAGGACGGTGGTCCCCGCCCCCCAGACGTTCCCGGCGATCCGGGAGGCGTACTGCTCGACCACACCACTGGCACTGGAGATCTCGTTCAGCAGGGTGGTGGGGGAGTAGGAGGTGTTGAACGTGGTGTTGAACCAGTTCAGGGCGGCGCGGGTCATCGTCGGGACCTCGGAGGCGAAGGCCAGGACCTGTCCGATGAGCATGGACCCCAGCGTGGTGAGGAACATCACCACCAGCAGCACCACGAGCAGCATCACCATTCCGGTGGCGATCCCACGCGGCCACCGATGACGATGCAGCCAGTTGACCGCGGGCTCCAACGCCAGAGCGAGGAACAACGAGATCAACAGCAACATGATGAGGTCTTGCAACTGGACGAACAGCCACAGTGCGACGCCGAAGGCCGTGGCGATCCACAGGGCCAGCATCATGGCGCGGGGCAGCCAGGTGGGCATACCCCTGGCCCGGTCCGACCCTGGGGCATCGTGGGGTGGGATGTTCGTACGCAAACCCGATCTTCTCTCTGTGCGCGGCCCACGGGAGGACCTTCCCGTGCGCCGTGTCCTTCGAGGGCCGGCGTTCCCGCCCGTCACCCTCCACCACCCTCAAAGGTCGCGCCGCGCGCGTGGTGTCCCCCGCCCGTCACCCTCCACCACCCTCAAGGGCCGCGCCGCGCATGCCACACCCCGCCCGTCAAGAGGCCGCCACGGAAGGCCCCTTTCCGAGAACCGGGGAGATGTCACACCCCGGCCGGCTCCCACACCGGGACGATAGCGGCCCTCGGGATCGACGGGAACGCGGGACCGGTGCCCTTCCATGCCTCTTCCGCACCCTGAAGTCGGGCAAACCCGCCCGGTCCGCTCAGTCGTCGTAGAACGTCCTCTCCATGACGGCACGAGCTCGGCGGGTGGCGCGCAGGTAGGCCTCGGTCAGTTGTTCGCTCGGACCCTCCCAGTCCCCCTCCTCGTCCTCCCCGCTGTGGTACCCCATCGCCTCCGCCACCGCCGCACGTACCCGCAGGTCCGTGGGCAGGGAGTCGCCGCCGCGACCGCGCACCAGCATCACCGTCCCACGCACACGCGAGGCCATCTTCCAGGCGTGCGCCAGGACGTCGCCGTCCTCCTCGTCCACCAGGCCGGCCTCCACCGCCGCCTCCAGCGCCTCCAGTGTGCCCGTGGTCCGCAACCGCGGATACGCGTGGGCGTGACGCAGCTGGATCAGTTGGACGACCCACTCCACGTCCGACAACCCGCCCCGTCCCAGCTTGGTGTGCAGGGTGGGGTCGGCTCCACGGGGCAGCCTCTCCGCCTCCATGCGGGCCTTGAGCTTGCGGATCTCCAGCACCGCCGAGGAGTCGACGCCGCCCGTCGGGTAGCGGATCGGATCGACCAGTGTGGTGAACGCCTCACGCAGCCGTGGGTCCCCCGCCACGGGGGTGGCGCGCAGGAGCGCCTGGCTCTCCCACACCTGGGACCAGCGTTCGTAGTAGGCGGCGTAGGCGCTCAGGGTGCGCACCACCGGGCCGTTGCGCCCCTCCGGACGCAGATCGGTGTCCACCCTCAGCGGAGGCTCCGCGGCCGGCATCTCCAACAGCCGCGCCAGTTCGCGCACGATCGCCAGTGCCTGCCTGGTCGCCGCACCCGTGTCCACCCCGGGCAGGGGATCGTGCACGTACATCACGTCCGCGTCACTGGCGTAGGTCAGCTCGCCACCACCGAACCGGCCCATCGCCACCACGCACACCCGCGTGAGCGGTTCGTCCCCGGACGCCGCCACCACGTGGTTCTGGGCCAGGCGCAGTGCGGCCTCCATGGTCACCGCCGCGATGTCGGTCAGCGCCGAGCCCACCTCCCCGACCGACGACACCTCCAACAGGTCGGCGACGGCCGTGCGCAACAGTTCGCGGCGACGCAGCGCGCGTACCGCCGCGATCGACTCCTCGGCCGTGTCGTAACGGCGCTGGGCGGCCAACGCCTCGGCCGCCAGCATCTTCGGATCACGGCGCACCAGGTCGGCGTCATCGGCCAACGTCGCGACGAAACCTGGAGAACGCAGCAGCAGATCCGTCACGTAGCGGCTCGTACCCAGCAACCACGCCATGCGCTCGGCCACCCGCACGTCGTCCCGCAACAGACGCAGATACCACGGCGTGGTGCCCAGCGCCTCACTCACCTGACGGAACCCCAACAGCCCCGCGTCAGGATCGGGGGCGTCGGAGAACCAGTCCAGCATCACCGGTAACAGCGTCCGTTGGATCGCCGCACGTCGCGAGACGCCCGACGTCAGTGCCTCCAGGTGGCGCAGGGCTCCTCCAGGGTCGACGAATCCCAACGCCTCCAAACGGTCTCTGGCCTGCTCCGGCGACAGCCGCGCCTCGTCACTCGGCAACTGGGCGACCGCGTTGAGCAAAGGTCGATAGAACAGCTTCTCGTGCAGGCGCCGCACGTTCGCCGACACCCGGCGGCGCGCGTCGGTCAGCTCCCTGACCGGGTCGGAGGTGAACCCGAGCGCACGTCCCAGCCGGCGCAGCCGCTCGGACCCCTCCTCCACGGCGTGATCGGGCATCAGATGCGTGCGCCGCAGCCGCTCCAGCTGCAACAGGTGCTCCAAGCGGCGAAGGAACCTGTAGGCCTCCGCCAGCCTGGCCGCGTCGGTACGGCCCACGTACCCGTGTTCGGACAGTGCGGCCAACGCCTCCAGGGTGTTGCCCGAACGCAGCCGCTCGTCGGTACGTCCGTGCACGAGCTGTAGCAGCTGTACGGAGAACTCGATGTCGCGCAGCCCGCCCCGGCCCAGTTTCAGTTCGCGCTCGGCCTCTCCCGCCGGGATGTGCGCCACGACCCGGCGGCGCATCGCCTGCACGTCCTCCACGAAACCCGGACGGCTCGCGGCACTCCACACCATGGGGGAGATCATCTCCATGTAGGCCCGACCCAGTTCCCTGTCGCCGGCGATCGGACGGGCCTTGAGCAGTGCCTGGAACTCCCAGGTCTTGGCCCAACGCTCGTAGTAGGCGCGATGCCCCGACAGCGGACGCACCAGCGACCCGTTGCGGCCCTCCGGACGCAGAGCCGGGTCCACCTCCCACAGGGTGCCCTCGGCGTCGGTCTCCGAGGGCAGACGCATCATCGCCGTGGCCAGCCGGGTCGCCGCGCGCATCGCCCTCTGCTCGTCCACCGTCCCTTCCGCACCGGGCGTCTCGGCCGGTTCGGCCACGAAGACCACGTCCACGTCGCTGACGTAGTTCAGTTCACGGCCGCCGCACTTGCCCAGGCCGATGACGGCCAGGCGACACAGGGCGGCGTCCTCGGGATGCTCGGCCCGGGCCACCGCCAAGGCGGCGTCCAGCATCGAGGCCGCCAGGGCGGCCAGTTCCGCGGCGACCTCGTCCACCGTGCACAGACCGCTCAGGTCCCGTCCCGCCAGACGCAGCACCCGCTTGCGGTAGGCCACACGCAGAAGACGGCGAAGGGAGGTGAGGGAGCCGTCCTCCGTCACGGCGGGGTCGGCGGTGGGTCGCGGGCTGTGGGGGTCGGCGCCCACGGTGTGCATCAGCCCTCGGCGCACCTCGTCCGGTTCGGGCGAGCGAGCGGCGTCGGCGCCCCGCAGTTCCCGCCAGTGTCCCGGGTGGCGCACCAGGTGGTCGGTCAGGGCCGTGCTGGTGCCGAGCACCCTGCACAGCCGGTCACGCAGGTCCCGGTCCTCGCGTAGGGCGTCCAGGACCGCCGAGGGGTCCGGGTCCGCCTCCAGGACCCGGAGCAGTCCCAACAGGGCCCGGTCGGGGTCGGGGGCCACGGAAAGAGCGGTGATGACCTCGGTGTCGGCCCGCACGTCCAGGCCGGCCTCGACCAACAGACGCAGGGCCCGGGTGCTGTCGCTGAAGCCACGCCTGGCGAGCGCGCCCGCCGTGATGTTCGTTGTTCCGTCCCTTGCCACGCGTCAACGGTAACCGTGGGCCACCCCGACGGCCACACACGGTCCCGGACCGGTGCCCACCCGGCGGGGCGGTGGTCTCGATGCCGCCGCGGGCCGCTCGGACGCGGACGGGGCCGCCGGGACTTCGAGGGTCCTCGACCCCCGGATCCGGCGGTGCCTCGGGACATCCCCGAGGCACCGTCGGCCCCCTCGGGATCAGATGTCGTAGTAGAGCTCGAACTCGCGCGGGTGCGGTCGCAGACGCAGGGAGTCGATCTCCTCGGTGCGCTTGAAGTCCACGTAGGTCTCGATGAGGTCCTTGGTGAACACACCGCCTTCGAGCAGGAACTCGTGGTCGGTCTCCAGGGCCTCCAGGGCGCCGTCCAAGGACGCGGGAACGGTCTTGATGGCCTGGGCCTCCGCCGGGGGCAGCTCGTACAGGTCCTTGTCGACCGGCTCCGGCGGCTCGATCTTGTTGCGGACACCGTCGACGCCGGCCATCAACATGGCGGAGAAGGCCAGGTAGGGGTTGGCCGACGGGTCCGGCACGCGGAACTCGATGCGCTTGGCCTTGGGGTTGGCGCCGGTCAGCGGCAGACGGATGCAGGCGGAGCGGTTGCGCTGACTGTAGACCAGGTTGATCGGCGCCTCGTAACCGGGGACCAGACGGTGGTAGGAGTTCACCGTCGGGTTGGTGAAGGCCAGCAGCGCCGGCGCGTGCCGGAGCAGACCGCCGATGTAGTAGCGGGCCGTGTCCGAGAGTTGGCCGTAGCCGGACTCGTCGAAGAACAGCGGTTCGCCGTCCTTCCACAGGCTCTGGTGGCAGTGCATGCCCGAGCCGTTGTCACCGAACAGCGGCTTGGGCATGAAGGTGGCCGTCTTGCCCGCGGCGTTGGCGACGTTCTTGACGATGTACTTGTACAGCTGGACGGTGTCCGCGTGCTGGAGCAGGGTGCCGAACCTGATACCGATCTCGGCCTGGCCCGCGGTGCCGACCTCGTGGTGCTGGAGTTCGACCTCGATACCGGCGTCGATCAGGGCGCGGACCATGTCCGAGCGCAGGTCACTGTAGTGGTCGACCGGTTCGACGGGGAAGTAGCCGCCCTTGTAGCGCGGCCGGTAACCGCGGTTGCCGCCTTCGATGGAGGAGCCGGTGTTCCAGGCTCCCTCGATGGAGTCGATCTCGTAGTAGCCGGTGTTGGACCGGGTCTCGAACTTGACGTCGTCGAAGATGTAGAACTCGGCCTCGGCGCCGAAGAAGGCGGTGTCGGCGACGCCCGAGCCGCGCAGATAGGCCTCGGCCTTACGGGCGACGTTACGCGGGTCGCGACTGTAGGACTCCAGGGTCAGCGGGTCGTGGACGAAGAACGTCATGTTCAGCGTCTTGTGCTTGCGGAACGGGTCCAGCACGCCGGTGGCCAGGTCGGGCAGCAGCAGCATGTCGGACTCGTGGATGGCCTGGAAGCCGCGGATCGAGGAGCCGTCGAACATCTGCCCGTCGGTGAATGTGGACTCGTCGACGTTCTCGACCGGTAGGGTGACGTGGTTCACGCCTCCGAACAGGTCCGTGAAGCGTACGTCGAGGAACTTCACGTCCTCGTCCCGGATGTAGGCGAGTACCTCGTCGACGTTACTGAACACAACGAACCTCCGTACAGATGGCTGAGACGGCGGACCACGGCCCGCACCATCACGGACGTGTCGGGTCGAGCACCGCCTCCCGGCTTCGTCGTCGACGTTAGGAGGGGGCGGTTTCCGTGCCATGTCTCGATTGTTTCCTGCATGTTACGGATCCGGATGTTTCCGCAGGACACACGGTATGACCAGGGGGTCTCGCCGCGTGGAGGGCGGAAAACGGGGCATTCCGCGACATCTGTTCCGACCCCTGCCCCGAAAGAAGGCGGGGCACTCCACGGCGGCCCGGTCGCCCCGGAGACGGGTGGGGCCCTGGCGCGGATACCGTGGAGACATGAGTGACGAGAGCCCGAGCAACGCCGCCACCACCCCCGGGGACGACTTCCGGTACCGGGGCAACCGTCTTGGTCTGCCCGAGAGCGGTAGCGGTTCGGTGCCCGGTGTCATGAGACGCCTGGCCGGCCTGGCCCTGGACTGGCTGCTGGCCCTCATGCTCGCCGGGACCGCCTATGGCCTTGGGATCATCGGCTCCGGCGCGACCTCCCAGGAAGAGGTCGTCTCCCTGCTCAACAACACCGCCCTCGTCATCTTCGCGGCGATGAACATCCTCCTGCTGACCCTCTTCGGTACCAGCGTCGGTCGTCGTATCGTCGGTGTCGGCATCCAGGCCACCGGTGAGCGCTCCTGGCCCTGGTTCGTCTCCATGACGGTGCGTACCCTGCTGTTGTGCCTGGTCATCCCCGCCGTGATCTATGACCGTGACACCCGGGGCCTGCACGACAGGGCCGCCGGAACGGTCGCCACCCGCTACTGACGTCGCCGGCAGGGGCGCCCCGAACAGGGGAAGTATGCGCACGTATGTGCGCACATGTCCCGAGCTGCTGTTAACATCCGTTCATCTCCTGCCCGGGGTCGGCCGAGATGGGCACGCTCTTCCGCGAGTCCCCACCCCGGCTCCCGTCACCCCCTCCGAAGGTTCGCATGGCTGGAAAACGCTCTGCCCCCCGCCCCTCGGGCGCACTCAGCGCCATGCGGATGTCCGCGGGCCAATGGACCGCCTGTGTCGCCACGGCCCTGGCCATCATCGCCAGCCTCGGCGGCTACGGCTGGTACCAGGGGATCGTCGGCAACATCACCACCGCACAGGTGGACACCGACGCCTGGGACCGGCCCACCAGCGTCGAGGGCGTGATGAACCTGCTCATCATCGGCTCCGACGTCCGTTCGGGGGAGAACGCCGACTACGGCGAGGCCGAGGGCGAGCGGCCCGACACCATGCTCATCGCCAGCATCAACGTCGACAACGGCGCGGCCACCCTGGTCAACCTGCCCCGCGACCTGGTGGTGGATCTGCCCGGTTGTGAGGCGGTCGAGGGCTATGAGGGGATGAACCCGCACAGCGGCATGATCAACTCCGCGATGACCTTCGGCGGCATCGGCTGCCAGTGGTTGGCCGTGGAACAGGTCACCGGAGTGCACCTGGACCACTTCGTCATGATGGACTTCGCCGGGTTCAAGGACATGGTGGACGCCATCGGCGGCGTGGAGATGTGCATTCCCGCACCGGTCGACGACCCCAAGGCGCACCTGGAACTGGACGCGGGCCTACAGACGCTCGACGGCGAGGAGTCGCTGGGCTACGTACGCTCCCGCTACGGCCAGGGCGACGGCAGCGACCTGTCCCGTATCGACCGTCAGCAGGAGTTCATGGGCGCGATGCTGCGCCAGGTGCTCAGCAGCGAGGTCATGACCAGCCCGATGACCATCACCGGTTTCCTCCGAGCGGTCACCGACTCGGTCACCACCGACGAGGAACTGACCGTCGAGACCATGACCGACATCGCCATCTCCATGCGCGAGGTCGATCTCGGCCGTATCCAGTTCGTCACCGTGCCCAACGGCCAGCACCCCGACGACGCCAACAGGCTCATCATGAGGCAGCCCGACGCCGCCGACCTGTTCGAGGCGATCAACGCCGGCACCTACCTGGAGGCCGAGGAGGAGAAGGGGGAGACGGCCGAGGAGGCGCCGGCCCCCGCGGAGATCTCCCTGGAGATCCTCAACAACACCACCATCGAAGGGCTGGCGGGCGAGGTGGAGACGGTCCTGCTCGGTGAGGGGTACGACGTCACCGGCACGGGCAACCCGATCGCACGCTTCCCCGAGGCCACCACGGTCTACTACGCGCCGGGACAGGAGGCCGCCGCCGACCTGCTGGCGGGCTCGTTGGAGAACGCGCAGACCGCCGAGGAGGCGGGACTCTCCCAGGACCTGGAACTGGTGATCGGGCAGGACTGGTCCGGTTTCGCCGGAGGAGGCGGCTCCTCCGGGTCCGGAGTGTCCATCACGGAGGACCTGGGCGGTACCACCGCCGAGAAGAAGGAGAGCGCCTGCTGACCGGGGCGGGCCGGTGGTGGGCTGACACAGTACGTACCTTCCGATAGCATCCGGCCGGTACGTCCGTGTCGCCGCGTACGGTGCGCGCCTTCCCTCCGGCCGGACAGGTCTCCGTCCCATACCGAAGCGCAGGTTCCCCTTGACTCCCAAAAACATGTCCTCGGCGTCCGCCGGGAAGATGAGTCTCGGCCAGTGGGCGGCGTGCGGAGCGACCGGTCTGCTCATCGCGGCGAGCCTGACCGTCTATGCGGGATACCGCGACGCCCTCGGTATCGACACGGAAGAGATCAACACCGACGCCTGGGGCGACCGCCCCGCACAGGCGGAGGGCATCCACAACATCCTGTTGCTGGGCACGGACGAGCGCGCGGGCGAGGACGCCTCCTACAACGAACTGCACGGCATCCGCCCCGACGTGCTGGTCGTGGTGAGCATCGACGTGGACAAGGGCGGGGTGACCATGATCAACCTGCCCCGTGACCTGGTCGTGGAGCTGCCCGACTGCGAGCCCAGGGACGAGGCCCCGGGCGTGTCCGCCGGCACGGTGGACCAGATCAACCACGCCATGACCTACGGCGGCATGGACTGCCAGGGCAACACGGTGGAGACGATCACCGACATCCATCTGGACCACATGGTGATGGTCGACTTCGCGGGTTTCCAGGAGATCGTGGACTCCATCGGCGGGGTCGAGATGTGCGTTCCCGAACCGATCGACGACCCCAAGGCCCACATCACGCTGGACGCGGGAGTGCAGACCCTCGACGGGGCACAGGCGCTGGGGCTGGCCCGCTCCCGGGACAGCACGGCGCAGGGCAGCGACCTGAACCGGATCGAGAACCAGCAGAGGATGATCGGCGCCATCCTGCGTGAGGTCACCAGCGGAGACGTCCTGTCCAGTCCCACGATGCTCTACGACTTCATGCGCTCGGTCACCGACAGCATGGTGACCGACGACGGGTTCAACGTCGACGAGATGACCGAGCTGGCCATCTCCATGCGCGAGGTCGACCTGAGTCGGATCACGATGGTCACCGTGCCGGTCGTCGACGCCCCCAGCGACAACAACAGGGTCGCGCTCGACGAGGGAGCCGCCCGGGAGCTGTTCGCCGCGGTGGCCGCCGGGGAGGTGCTGCCGGAGGAGGACGGGGAAGGGGCCTCGGAGACCGAGGAGTCCGACGTCGAACCCGGCGACGTGTCCGTGCGACTGCTCAACAACACGGGGATCAACGGGCTGGCCGGACAGGTCGAACCCATCCTGGCCGACGAGTACGGATTCGACGTCACCGAGACCGGTAACCCCGTCGAGCGGCTGCCCGGAGCCACCACCGTCTACCACGGACCGGACCGGCGTGCCCACGCCGAGGAGTTGGCCTCGGTCCTGGCCGTCGCCCAGGTGGAGGAGGTCCCCGACCTCGGAGAGGAGCTGGAACTGGTGATGGGCCAAGACTGGGCGGGGATCTCCGGAGACGGCGCAGGTGACGCTGGAGGCGGTGACGAGGGGGAGGCGGATCCGCTGGCCGGGCTCGGAGCCACCTCCGCCGCCGAGGACTCCGTCTCCTGCGACTGACCTTCCCTCGACCCGCGTTCGGCCCCTGCGCGTCACCGAGAACGCGCGGGACCCCTTACCTCGTCCGCCGACTCGACCGGAGGCCGAGTCGGCGTTCTGGCCAAGGGCGGACAAGAGGTGTTCCCCCTCCGCCGCACTCTGCTTCCGTCCCCGCCATGAGCGGGCTCCGTGCTCCTTGGGACGCGTCCTCGTCGTCCTCCCGGGCTGCGCACGGGCCGTCCTGGGGAGCCGGGCGGCGAAGCAGGGGAACACCGTCCTCTCCTTCTCCGCCCTCCCCCACGAAGGCGGCCTCCTGCCCTCGGTCCCGGTCGGAGGCGTCCCCGTCGCGCTCGCCGCACCCCTGCGCCGAGGTGCCGAGTCGGGCGGACGCCGAGGGGCTCCTCGGACGCCGGCCCACGAGGGCGGCGGTGTCCACGCGCACCTGGGCGGGCTTGTGGACGAGCGGGACGTGACGCCCGCCCGGCTCTTTGCACGGGGTCGGTGCCACCGTCGCCGACCCGAAGCCCTGCACGGCCACCAGCTCGACCGGGTCGCGCACGGCGACGGGGCCGCCGCACCTGTCGGTACGACGGCCCCGTCCGCGTTCGAGGAGGCGGTGCGGCTAGCCGCCCATCTGGCCGCGCAGGCCCTTGGGCAGCTTGCCGCCCTTGGGAAGGGGGCCCTTGGGCATCTGCATCTTGGGCGGAAGCGCCTTGAGACGGTAGTTCAGCTCCGCCGTCCCGGCCTTGTCCAGGTTGCGGGGCAGCTTGACCAGGGCGCGCTGTAGTTTGGAGATCGGCACCTGGTCCTCGCCGTTGCCGACCTTCATGTCGTAGATGGGGGTGTCGTAGGCCACCCGTGCCACGCGCTTCTTCTCGGCGGCGATCAACGGCCGGAGGCGGTTGGGGTCCCCCTCTCCCACCAGGATCACGCCGGGGCGGCCCACCACGCGGTGAACGACGTCCATCTGCTTGTTGGCCGCCACACCGGGTTCGACCACCCAGTTACCGCGCATGTTGTCCAGGATCGCCATCCCCGCGCCCAGACGTCCGTCCAAGAGCTTGTACTGCACACGCTGCGCGGAGCGGGTGAAGATGATGAAGCCGACCAGGAAGGCGATCGGCAGGCCCGTCAGCGGCCACAGGATCCACGAGCCGGTCCAGACGCCGATGCCCACGAAGGCCGCGAGGATGACCACGGCCACGAGGGCCGCGAGCGGGATGCTCCGCGGACTCTGTTGGTGGACGACCTTGGCGACCATGCCGATCTGCTTCAGACGGCCCGGCTGCTTCTCGGCACCGTCCTTGCCCTTGGCGGTGTTCTGTGAACCCTTTTTCGCCATCGTGCTCTCAGGCAGCGCGCCGATGCCGGGTCGACGGGGACGACGGGGTCCCTGGCTGCCTTGCCTCCTCTTCGCGGTCAACGTGGGTGCGGTGCCCTCCGGCGCCGCCAAGGCGCCTGTCCTCACCAGGATATGTGGGCGTGCTCGTACATGAGGAACGGTGGCCATGCGGCCACCGTTCCAGGTTGGTCACGACTCGGGCGGAAAACCCGTTACGCGTTGTTCGTCAGGGCGGCGTTCTCGGCCTCCCGCTTCTCCTTCGCCTGCTTGTACAGGCGTCCGGCGCGGTAGGAGGAGCGCACCAGCGGACCCGACATGACACCGGCGAAGCCGATCTCCTCGGCCTCCTTGCCCAGCTCCACGAACTCCTCGGGCTTCACCCACCGGTCGATCGGGTGGTGCAGCTTGGAGGGGCGCAGGTACTGGGTGATGGTGAGCAGATCGCACCCGGCCTCGTGCAGGTCGCGCATCGCCTCGCTGATCTCCTCACGGGTCTCGCCCATGCCCAGGATCAGGTTCGACTTGGTGACCAGGCCGTCCGCACGGGCCTCGGTGATCACCTTCAGGGAGCGCTCGTAACGGAAACCGGGCCGAATGCGCTTGAAGATCCGCGGCACCGTCTCGATGTTGTGCGCGAGGACCTCCGGGCGCGAACCGAACACCTCCGCCAGCTGGTCGGGTTCGGCGTTGAAGTCGGGGATGAGCAGTTCCACGCCCGTGTCCGGGTTCAGCTCGTGGATCTTGCGGACGGTCTCGGCGTACAACCAGGCGCCGCCGTCCTCCAGGTCGTCACGGGCCACACCGGTGATGGTGGCGTAGCGCAGCCCCATGGTCTTCACGGAGTTGGCGACCTTGGTCGGCTCCATGCGGTCCAGGGCGGTGGGCTTGCCGGTCGCGATCTGACAGAAGTCGCAGCGTCGCGTGCACTGGTCGCCGCCGATGAGGAAGGTGGCCTCGCGGTCCTCCCAGCACTCGTAGATGTTGGGGCACCCGGCCTCCTGGCACACCGTGTGCAGGCCCTCGTTCTTGACCAGGGAGTGGAGCTCGGTGTACTCGGGCCCCATGTGCGCCTTGATCTTGATCCACGGCGGCTTCTTCTCGATGGGGGTCTCGCTGTTGCGCGCCTCCACGCGCAGCAGCTTGCGGCCCTCAGGAGCGATGGTCAACGTGAACCCGTTCCCTTCTGCGTCCCGTCGCGGGGACTCTTCACGCCCCTCGTGGGGGCAACGCGTCCCTGCGGGGACTGGCTCATGGTGTGGTGTGTCGTCCGGGGACGGTGACGCCGGAGAGCAGCTCCGCGCCGTCGGTGTGGCTGTAACCGTCCGCACCGAGGACGTCGGCCAGATGGCGCTCCATCCGCGGCCTGACGTCGGCCACGGTCACCCCGCGTCCCAGTTCGGCGGAGAGCGAGGTCGTGCCGGCGTCGGTGATCCCACATGGGATGATCCGGTCGTACCACGACAAATCATTGTCGCAGTTCAGGGCAAGCCCGTGCATACCGACTCCGCGAGCGATCCGGCAACCGATGGCGGCCACTTTGCGTTCGATCAGACCGCGGTCGGGATCGGCGTCCAACCACACCCCGGTGCGACCCTCCACCCGCTTGCCGGTCAGACCGTACTCCGCGATCGTGAGCAGGATGGCCTCCTCCAGCATCCGAACGTAGGCGATCACGTCCACGGGGTCCGGAATCCGGACGATGGGGTACACCGTCAGTTGTCCGGGGCCGTGCCAGGTGATCTTGCCGCCCCTGTCGATGTCCACGACCGGCGCGCCGGGGTCGGTGATGGGACGATCCCACTTCCCGGTGCGCTTTCCCGCCGTGTAGACGGGTTCGTGTTCCAAGAACAGGACGGTGTCGTCCACCTCGTCGGCGACGCGGCGCTCGTGGAGCCGCTTCTGCAAGTCCCATCCCTGGTGGTAAGGGACGGGAGCGTCGCCCAGCCATGCGTAAACGAGATCACTCACATCCCCCACCTTACGCCCCGGCGGTGGGTGCGGGTCGGGCCAGGACCTCGGATAGGGCACTGTCCACGGTGGGCAGTTCGAAGGAATATCCGGCCTTCATCAGACGTTCGGGAACCACTCTGAGGTCGGTCAGCACGGTCTCCTCCGCGAAGTCCCCCAGGACCGCGCGCATCGCCATGGCGGGAACGGGGAGGGGGGTCGGACGCCCCAGGGCCCGCCCCAGGGCCAGGGAGAAGTCCGCGTTGTCGACGGGCTCGGGCGCGCACACGTTCACCGGCCCGGTGATCTCCGGATGTTCCAACAGGAAGCGGATCGCCCCGATCTGGTCGCGCAGGGAGATCCAGCTCATGTACTGCGTTCCCGGCCCCAACCTTCCACCCAGTCCCGCTCGGTAGAGCGGGAGCAGGGCGCGCAACAGGCCGCCCGAACGGTCGAGCACCACCCCGATGCGCATGTGGGCCACCGACAGACCCGCCTCGCGGGCGGGGGCCGCGGCCTCCTCCCAGTCCCGGCACACCTCGGCCAGGAAACCGGTTCCCGGCGGGCCGTCCTCGGTCGCCGTCCTCCCTCCGGTGTCACCGTAGTAGTGCACTCCCGAGGCGGTCAGCAGACGCGGTGGGGGCCGCCTCATGTCGGCCAGGGCCCGGCACAGGGTCCTCGTGCCGCGCACCCTGCTGCGCCGGATCAGGGTGCGCCTGTGTCGTGTCCACAGGGCCGGACCGATCGGGGCTCCGGCCAGATGGACCACGGCGTCGGCCTCGTGCAGGGCGACGGTGTCGACGCGTCCTTGTTCGGGACGCCACTCCGCCTCCTCCACACCGGCCGGACACCGCCCCCGAGGCGGGTGCCGCACCATGCGCACCACCGTGTGCCCGTCGGAGAGCAGGGACGCCTCCAGCGCCCCGCCGATGAGTCCTGATACCCCCGTGATCGCCACTCTCATGCTCGGGGATCTACCCCTCGGGCTTCGCGAATCGCCTGGAAGAGGCAGGCAAAGGTGTGCTCCCACGTCGCCTGCGGGTTTTTCTTCGATTTTTTCCACGAAAGCGCTGCGGAGAGGTGCCTGTGTCTTCTACGTTGAACATGTGACAGGAACTCCGTGTCAATGCGGGGCTACTGTGGGCGACGTGCCGTCGGGTCGGTCGGCGCGTGCCCGCTCTCAGACCTTTGATGATGGGGATCATCAGGGGATGGTGATTGGTGGGGTAGGAAGACGGGGCGGTGCCGGGAGGCACCGCCCCGTCCACCCTCCAGCGGTGCAGTGCAAGAGGCGCCGAAAGCGGTCACGCGGTGTCTTCCGAACGTCTCACGAGCCACCGTTCCCGTGCCCGACGTCCACGGGAGAAGGGTTCTCAGTCCGGATAGGGACGGCGCTCCCTGGCCTCGCGCAGAGCCAGGGCCCACCAGGTCAGCAGGCGTAACATCCGCTCCACGGCGGCCTCGGACGCCGACATGTCCACCACCGGCTCCCCGTCGCCGTCGAACATCGCGTGGGCGTTGTGCAGGCTGACCGTGTCGCGGATCGTGGCGGTGTGCAGCTCGGAGAAGACCGAACGCAACTGCTCGACCGCTCTCAGTCCCCCCGAGATCCCGCCGTAGGAGACGAACCCCACGGCCTTGCCGAACCACTCCTTGCGAGCGGCGTCGATGGTGCTCTTGAGTTCACCGGGATAACCGTGGTTGTACTCCGGAGTCACCACCACGTATCCGTCGGAATCCGCCAGGGTCCGGGCCGCTGCCGGTGCCATCGGCCCGCCGTGCCCGTCGCCGGCCCCCATGTCCTCCACGTCCAGGAAGGTGAATTCGACGGTCGGGTCCGGGTACTTGACGGCGAGTTCGGCGAACCAGCGCGTGACGGCGATCCCGGTTCGGCCCCGGCGGTTGACTCCGAGGATGACCGTGATCCGGAGGTTGTCCATGGGGTCCTTGCTGTTGGTGCGGGTTTCGGCCCGCGGGAAGCGGGCGCGGGCGGGCTGACGTCGCCCGGGTCAGGGGGAGGGCCGCGCCACGCACCGTGGATTCTGACGGTCCCACGCTAGGACCTCAAGTGCGCTTGAGGTCAAATCGGGCGCGCCTGAAGAAGGGGGCCGGGTCGGACGCCGTTCCACGGCGTCCGACCCGGCCGGGCCGCACTCCTGTGCTAGGACAGGCCCAGCTCGCTCTCGAAGGCGCCCTCCTCCAAGCGTTCCTTGATCGTCTGGAGGAAGCGTCCGGCGTCGGCGTTGTCGATCAGACGGTGGTCGTGCGCCAGCGACAGGTACACCATCGAGCGCACCGCGATCACCTCGCCGCCCATCGACGGGTCCGCGACCACGACGGGACGCTTGACGACCGCGCCGGTGCTCAGGATCGCCACCTGGGGCTGGTTGATGATCGGCGTGCCGAACAGTGCGCCGGTGTTGCCGGTCTCGGCGATGGTGAACGTACCGCCGCCCAGTTCGTCCGGGCCCAGCCTGCCGGTGTGCGCACGCTCGCTCAGGTCGGTGATCTTGTGCGCGAGCTCGCTCAGGCCGAGCCTGCCCGCCTCCCTGACGACCGGGGCGAGGAGGCCGCGCTCGGTGTCCACCGCCACTCCGAGGTTCTCCACGTCGTGGTAGGTGACCTCCTGCCGGTCGCCGTCGATGACCGCGTTGAGCTTGGGGTGGGCCCGCAGGGCCCCCACCGTGGCCAGCGCGAAGAAGGGGAAGAAGTCCAGCGAGTCGTCACCGCGCTCGGCGACCTGCTCGAGCAGCCGGGCGATCTTGGTGACGTCCACCTCGATGACCTGGGTGGTCGTGGCCGAGACGTGCAGCGACTCCACCATCCTGTCCGCGATGGACAGGCGCAGGCGGGTGAGCTTCTCGGTACGGCCGCGCAGCGAGGTGTCGGTGGTCGCCTGGCGCGGGGTCGAGGCGGCGGCCGGACTGGCGCTCTTGCGCTCCTCCGCGGCCTTGAGCACGTCCTGCTTGCGGATGCGTCCGCCCACGCCGGTGCCGCTGACCCTGCTCAGCTCCACGCCGTGCTCGGCGGCGAGCCTGCGCACCAGTGGTGTCACGTACGCCTCGGCCCCGGCGTCGGTCCCCGAGGCGCGACCGGTGCCGCTGAGCGTCTCGACGTCCACCGACGGGCCCTCGTCGGCCTGTTCGTCCCTCGCGGGCTTCGCCGCCTGAGGAGCGGCGGGCTCCGGCTCGGGCTCGGGTTCCGGCTCGGACTCCGGTTCGGGGGCGGGCTCGGGCTCCGGCTCGGCCCTGGGCGGAGCGGGAGCCTCGGAGACGGCCGGGGGTTCGTCGCCGGTACCGCCGATGACGGCGATCTGGGCGCCGATCTCCACGGTCTCGTCCTCTTCGACGAGGATCTGGGTGAGCACGCCTGCGGCCGGTGACGGGATCTCGGTGTCCACCTTGTCGGTGGAGACCTCAAGGAGCGGTTCGTCCACCTCGACGGTGTCGCCCACGTTCTTCAGCCACTGTGTGACCGTCCCTTCGGTGACGCTCTCACCCAGGGCGGGCATGGTCACCGACGTGGTCGGGCCACTGGAGGAGGACTCCTGCGGCGCGGCGGGGGCGGACTCGGGCTCGGGCTCCGGTTCCGGCTCGACCTCGGCTTCGGGCTCGGGTTCCGGCTCGGGCTCCGCCTCGGCCGCGGGCTGCGATGCCTCGGCCCCGGTGTCGTCGTCGCTCCCGGCGGCGCTCTCCCCCTCGTCGCCGATGACGGCGATCTGGGCGCCGATCTCCACGGTCTCGTCCTCTTCGACGAGGATCTGGGTGAGCACGCCTGCGGCCGGTGACGGGATCTCGGTGTCCACCTTGTCGGTGGAGACCTCAAGGAGCGGTTCGTCCACCTCGACGGTGTCGCCCACGTTCTTCAGCCACTGTGTGACGGTCCCCTCGGTGACGCTCTCACCCAGGGCAGGCATGGAAACGGTTGTCGGCATGGGTCCCTCGTTGGATCTGGGCGCGATCTCTGCCCGACCCCTTGATCGGGCAGCGCGGATGTGTGGGGGCGGGCCCTTCAACGGCCCGCCCCCGGGTGGTGCGGTCAGTCGTGGACGTGCAAAGGCTTGCCCGCCAGTGCCAGGTGCGCCTCCCCCAGCGCCTCGGACTGGCTCGGGTGCGGGTGGATCAGCTGGGCCACCTCGGAGGGCAGGGCCTCCCAGTTGTAGATCAACTGGCCCTCGGCGATCAGTTCGCCCACGCGGCTGCCGACCATGTGGACGCCCAGTACACGGCCGTCCTTCTCCGCGATGACCTTCACCGCACCCTGGGTCTGTAGGATCTGGCTCTTGCCGTTGCCCGCGAGGTTGTAGTTCATCTCCACCACGTCGTGACCGCGTTCCTTGGCGACCTTGGAGGTCAGGCCCACGGAGGCCACCTCGGGCTCGCAGTAGGTGACGCGGGGGACACCGTCGTAGTCGATCACGGGCGGGTTCTGCCCCGCGATGTGCTCGGCGACGAAGATGCCCTCGGCGAAGCCCACGTGGGCGAGCTGGAGGGTGGGGATGAGGTCGCCCACGGCGTAGATGTCGCCCACGCCCGTGTGCAGGTTCTCGTCGACCTGGACGAAGCCGCGGTCCAGGGTCAGCCCCTGCTCCTCGTAGCCCAGCCCCTCCGACACGGGGCCAC
The DNA here is from genome assembly GCF_030271535.1 of Nocardiopsis sp. ATB16-24. GTDB lineage: Bacteria > Actinomycetota > Actinomycetes > Streptosporangiales > Streptosporangiaceae > Nocardiopsis. Next base: position 58,329 of record NZ_JASCXJ010000004.1, read on the forward strand.
GGCCGATGGCGACCAGGAGGACCTCGGCCTCCAGGGTCTTGCCGCCCTGGAGGGTGACGGTCACCCCGGAGTCGGTGGTCTTGACCGACTCGAACGGGGTCCCCAGCTCGTACTTGATCTTGCGCTTGCGGAAGGCCCGCTCCAGCAGCTTGGAGCTGGACTCCTCCTCGGCCGGCACCAGGTGGGGCAGTGCCTCGACGATGGTGACGTCGGCGCCGTAGGAGCGCCACACGCTGGCGAACTCCACACCGATCACACCGCCGCCCAGGACGACGACCGACTCGGGAACGCGGTCCAGGTCCAGGGCCTGGTCGCTGGTCATGACCTTCTCACCGTCGATGTCCAGGCCCAGGGTCTTGGGCTTGGAGCCGGTGGCCAGCAGGATGTTGCGGCCCTTGTAGACGGTGCCGTCGACGGTCACCTCGTCCTTGCCGGTCAGCCTGCCCTCACCCTCCACGAGGGTGATCTTGCGTGCCTTGACCAGGCCGGTCAGACCCTTGAAGAGGCCGTTGACCACCTTGTCCTTGTACTTGTGCACGGCCTCGATGTCGATGCCCTCGAAGGAGGCCTTGACACCGAAGGTCTCGCTCTCCTTGGCGGAGTCGGCGACCTCGGCGGAGTGCAACAGGGCCTTGGTGGGAATGCAGCCTCGGTGCAGGCAGGTGCCGCCGAGCTTGTCCTTCTCGATCAGGACGACGCTCATGTCCAGCTCCGCGGCGCGCAGTGCCGCCGCGTAGCCGCCGCTGCCGCCGCCAAGGACGACGAGGTCGAAGGTGCCGCCGCTCTCACTCACGGGAACGAACTCCTTTGTGGTGGCTGGTGATGGGTGATGGGCCGTGCCCGGACCGGGGACGGAGTTCACGGCCGCGGTGACCGGAAGGGGCGGGCGTTCCGGCTCATGGGAGGCCCGCCCTCTCCGTGGGGACTATTCGGCGTATTCCTCGGCGATGCGGACCAGGGTGCGGGTGCCCGCACCGGTGCCGCCCTTCGGGGTGTAGCCGTACGGGCCGCCCTGGTTGAAGGACGGTCCCGCGATGTCGAGGTGCGCCCACTTGACGCCGTCCTCGATGAACTCCTTGAGGAAGACGCCAGCGGAGAGCATGCCGCCCCAACGTTCGCTCGACACGTTGGCGATGTCGGCGACGGAGGAGTCCAGCCCCGAGCGCAGCTCCTCGGGCAGGGGCATCGGCCAGGAGGCCTCGCCGGCGGTGCTCGCGGCGGAGACCACCTGACTCCGCACGTCGTCGTCGTTGGCCATGACGGCGAACACCCGGGTGCCGAGGGCGACCAGTTGGGCTCCGGTCAGGGTGGCGATGTCCACCACCAGGTCCGGCTCGTCCTCCTGCGCGCGCACCAGGGCGTCGGCCATGACCAGGCGACCCTCGGCGTCGGTGTTGAGCACCTCGACGGTCTTTCCGCCGTAGATGTTCAACACGTCGGAGGGGCGCTGGGCGGTGCCGCTGGGCATGTTCTCGGCCACGGCCAGGTATCCGACGGCGTTGACCTTCAGGTTCAGGGCGGCGATGGCGCGCATGGCGGCGAGCACGGAGGCGGCGCCGGCCATGTCGGACTTCATCCAGTCCATGGACCCGGCGGGCTTCAGGGACAGGCCGCCGGAGTCGAACGTGATGCCCTTGCCGACGAAGGCGACGGTCCGGGTGGCCTCCGGGTGGGTGTGGGACAGGCGCACCAGACGGGGCGGGTTGGCCGAACCCTGGCCGACACCGATCAGGCCACCGTACCCGCCCTCGGACAGGGCGCGCTCGTCCAGGACCTCGATCTGTAGACCCGCCTGCTCGGCGACCTCCCGGGCGGTGGCGGCCAGGTCCTCGGGGACCAGGTCGGTGGGCGCGGTGTTGACCAGGTCGCGCGCGAGGATGACGGCCTGGGCCAGCACGGTGGCGCGCTCGACGGCCTTCTGGGAACCGGCGGAGGAGGAGGCGAGCACCAGTTCGGTGGTGGTGTCGCCCTTCTTGCCCTCGCCGGTGCGGTAGCGGCCGAAGGAGTAGGAACCGAGCCAGGCGCCGAGGGCCACGGCCTCGGCCTCGGCCTCGCTCTGGGCGGGCAGGGCCAGGAGGACGCGACCGGCGCCCTCGGGGCGCGAACTCAGGGAGCGCAGCGCGACGCCGGCTGCGCGGGCCAGGATGTCGGGGTCGACGGGGCCGTCGGAGGGCGCCGGGCCGAGACCGACCGCGACGACGACCGGGGCCTTGACGGCTCCGAGGGAGGCAATGGTGTGCACCTCCTCCGGTGTGCCGCTCGCTCCCAGAAGCGACAAGGTCTGGGCGAGGCCGCCGGAGAAGGCGGCATCGACGTCATGAGCGCCCGACGCGGGCTCCGGAGCGTCGCCTCCGGAGTGATAACCGACGACAACCGCGTCGGCGTCGAGCGAACTGGGGGACTCCGTATTTACTGACAACGACGTGCTCACGGTCCCGATGCTAGTCGCCTCACACGACCGGCGGCGACGCGGCGCCCCGGGCTCTGGCGTGGCCCTGTGCGCGACCACCGCGCCTCGGGGTCACCGGGGACGGCTTTCACGCGCGCGGGCGCTGAGGAGGGCTCTGGTCGCCGACGGGGGGCATTGTGCGCCATCACCAGGGGCGACTCCGGTTTCCCGGGTGCGGAGCCTGTGAAACCCTGTGTGAAAAAATGTGATGATCACGACACCGGAAAGGGTGCAAAAGCCAGAAAAAGGTAAAAAACGCCTGTTGGCGGTCGACTCTGGTGTTCATCACCGAGAAACCGGCACACCGATGAACGACCCGTCTCAGGTGGAGGCCGCCGCGGCCACCACGAGGGCCGCCGTGGACGCCGACTCCACCAAGGCGCCCAGAACGTCACCGGTGATCCCGCCCAGTCGCCGCACCGCGCGACGCAGCAGGCCGGCCGCCACCAGTAGGCCCGCCGCGGCGGCCAGGACACAGACCACCGCGAACCCCGGCGCGTGCGCCCGACCGGTCAGGCACAAAGCCAGGGTGAACACGGTCGCCACCAGTGCTCCGGGCAGGCGTACGGTTCCCGCCACGAAGGCGCCCAACCCCTCCGCGCGGGCCGAGGGCACACGGGAGGTGCACGCCAGGGTCGCCGCCAGTCGGCCCACCGCCCCGGCCACCGCCGCGCCCGCCACCACCGCCTGCGGTGAGGCCTCCGCCAACCGACCCAGGGCCAGCACCTGTGCGGCCAGGACCAGGATCAGGGTGATCACCCCGAACGGCCCGATGTCGGAACGCCTCATCACCTCCAGGGCACCCTCGGCCGGACGGCCGCTGCCAAGGCCGTCGGCCAGGTCCGCCAACCCGTCCAGATGCAGCCCTCGGGTCAGCAAGGCCGTCAGACCCACCGCCAGGACACCGGCCAGGGGAGCGGACCATCCCGCGACCGTACCCACCGCCGCCACCACGCCGGCCAAGGCGCCGAGGAACGCGCCCACCACGGGAGCCGACACCATCGCCCAGCCGGCCGCGGCGCGGTCGACCCGGCCCGCGCGTACCGGAAGGACGGTGAAGGTCCCCCACGCCATCCGAAGCCCCGCCAGGGCGTCCGCGGGGCCCGAACGCCGGGCGGGGTCACCGGCACGCCCGGCGGTCCCACCGGTCACGTGAGCTCCACGACGCGGCCGGCGGCCACCAGCACCACGTCCTCGGACTCGGCCCCCACCCACTGGTTCAGCCGTCCCAGGTGGTCGCGGAACAACCGCCCCGCCCGAGTGGCGGGGACCACCCCCGAGCCGACCTCGTTGGTGACCGCCACGACATAGGCCCGGGTGGTCCGCCAGGCCTCCGTCAGCCCGCGCATCGCGGACTCCACTCTTTCCTCGGCGTCGGAGGGCGGGGACTCCTCCCACAACCCCGCATCGTCCATCACGGCGGCCAACCACGTGCCCAGGCAGTCCACCAGGACGGCCCCCCGGGATCGTCCGAGCACCGCGACCAGGTCGGTGGTCTGTTCGGTGTCCCACCATCGGGGGCGACGTCGCACGTGCCGGTCCACGCGCTCGGCCCACTCGGGATCCTTCGCCGGGTCGGGCGCCGGGCCGGTCGCCGCGTACAGCACCTGGGGCTCGCCCATCAGGCGCAACTCGGCCTCGGTGGACTTGCCCGAACGCGCGCCTCCGGTGATCAGCGTGCGGTACGGGCCGGGCGGGCGCGATCGCGGCCACACCGTGGGCGGACAGGACAGCACCTGGCCGTCCCCCGGTACCAGCGCTCCCCACAACCGTGCCCGGCGGGCGAACTCCTGCGGGGAACGGACACGGTGGTCGCCGCCGACCGCCACCACCGCCGTGGTCGCCCCGACCACCCCCGAGCGGCGCAGTTCGCCGATGGTCTCGGGGCGCTGGGCGACGTCCACGATGGCCATGTCCACCTGCCGCTCGGGACGGACCGAGGAGAAACCGGAGGAACCCTCCGGCCGCGCCCGCACCGGTGGAACTCCGGGGAGGGGGGAGGGGCCCGTGCGCGCGTACAGGAGCCTGCCTCCGTCGGCGCCCTCCACCAGGACGCCGTCGGGGGTGTGCGTCACCGAGTACCCGGGGGGCGGAGAACCGACGACACCCCCCTCGTGAACGCGGAAGCGGTCGTCCACGGTCACCCGAAGGGGGAGACGTCGCTCGGCCAGGGCCTTGTTGCAGGAGGCGCAGGTGCACTGCGGGGCGGGCCATCCCGAAGGTCCCGCCGTCCCCAGAAAACGGATACGCACCCACATGAGTAAACCGCATGCTCGGCCACGCTTTGGTTAAGCTCGGTACAGGATCACGGTGACCGGCACCGTGGCCCGCCTCACGAAGGAGCGGCCGAACATGGCGTGGACCTGGCGGTACTACGAGGCCGACGGCTCCGAACCCGCGGAGAGCGACCTGCCCTCGGAGTCGTTCACCTCGCGGGGCGACGCCGAGAGCTGGCTGGGTGAGAACTGGCGAGAGCTCGTCGAGGGCGGTGTGGACCGGGTCGCCCTGTGGGAGGAGGAGGGGAAGGTCTACGAGATGTCCCTCGAACCGGTGGAGTAGAGCGAACCCCTTTCGGCCCCGCCCGGCCCGGGACACGCCCGCCCCGGACGCCGCGCCCCCGACACCGGGGCCGCGGCCCTCGTCGTGGGAGCGGGCCCGTGGTCGAGGACGACGAAGGCTCCGGCCACCTCGGGTGACCGGAGCCCGACGGACCCGGAAAGGACCGGCTAGCCGCGGACGTTCTCGGGACTCTTGGTCAGCGCGGGGTCACGCTGGACGCTGTCACCGAGGATCTCGTCGATGCGGGTGAGCAGTCCCTGGTCGAGTTCGACACCGGCGGCCTTGACGTTGCCCTCCACCTGCTCGGGACGCGAGGCGCCGATGATCGCGGCCGACACGTTCGGGTTCTGCAACACCCAGGCCACGGCCAACTGGGCCAGTGACAGGCCGACCTCGGCGGCCAGCGGCTCCAACGCCTGCACACGCTCCAGCAGCACCTGGTCCTCCAGGTGGCTCTGGAGGAAGCGCCCCGTCGTGGGGTCGGCGGCGCGGGAACCGGCGGGCAGCTCCTGGCCGGGCTTGTACTTGCCGGTCAGCAGGCCTCCCGCGATCGGCGACCACACGAGCTGCCCGATGCCCTCACGCTCGCACAGCGGGACGACCTCGGACTCGATGACCCGCCAGAGCATGTTGTACTGCGGCTGGCTGGAGATGATGCGGTCGAACCCCATCTCGTCGGCGATCTTGAGGGCCCTCTCGATCTCCTCGGCGCGCCACTCCGAGACGCCGACGTAGAGGACCTTGCCCTGACGGACAAGGTCCTCGAAAGCCCGCATGGTCTCCTCCAACGGGGTGGAGTGGTCGAACCGGTGCGCCTGGTACAGGTCCAGGTAGTCGGTCCCCAGGCGACGCAGGGAGTCCTCCGCGCTGCGGATGACGTGCTTGCGGGACAGCCCCCGGTCGTTCTTGCCCTCGCCCATGGGCCAGAAGACCTTGGAGAAGATCTCCAACCCGTCCCGGCGCTGACCCTTCAGCGCACGACCGAGCACCTCCTCGGCCCTGCCCTGGGCGTAGGCGTCCGCGGTGTCGAAGGTGGTGACACCGGCGTCCAGGGCCGCCTGGACACAGGCCTTGGCCGTGTCCTCCTCCACCTGGGAACCGTGGGTGAGCCAGTTCCCGTAGGCGATCTCGCTGACCATGAGACCGCTGTTGCCTAGATGCCGAAATTCCATGCCGGGCACTCTAGTAGGCGATCACGGCACCTCGCGAGCTCCCGCCCCCCCGCGCTGAGAACGCTCCCACCGGGGCGACGGGGTGGTCCGCGGCGGGCGCCGGGCGCCACGCGCCCCGTCCCGTTCGTCCCGAAGGGTGCCGGGACCTCCCTAACGGACGCCGCGCGGGGTGGGGTCCTCGCGGAGCTTCAGCCGCGGTTTGGGCAGACGCAGACGACGGAACTGCAACTGACGCATGGCCGCGTACATCCCGGCGCCCTTGACCGTCGGGTCGTCGGGGAAGTACTCGGAGGCGCGCCTCTTGACCGTGCGGCCCGTCATGACGCCCTCGGCGACGATGGTCACCATCATCAGCGGCCACGCGACGTAGGCCACCCCGACCTGGAAGAGCGGGTCGTTGATGAACAACAGGGCGATGATCACGATCGAGAACGGAAGGAAGAACTCGCTGGCGCTACGGCGCGAGTCGACGTAGTCGCGAGCGAAGGCGCGGGCCTCACCCATGTCCTGCTGGCGGTAGTAGCGCGCCTCGTCCTTGGGCACGCCCTTGAGGGCGCTGGAACTCGCGGGACCGCGCCCACGTTGACGTTCGAGACGTTCCCGGTAGGCCCGATAGGCCTCCTTGCGCGTCTCGGGCGCCTTGAGTGGTTTGCGTGGGAGTGGCTCGGATTCCCTGCGTTTTGGGGTGGGGACACCCTTCTTAGGGGTGTATCCCTTAGGTTGGGTGGCCTCAGTGGCCTCGGGGCTGGCGGATTCGGCAGTGGCCGGATCCGTGTCTGCGGAAGCGGAACGACGTCGGAACACACCCACAGGGTAGCCGCTCGTCGTTTTATGGCGACCGCGGACCAGACCGCGTAGGGTTGGGCAAAGCGCCCGCTGGGAACAGCCGATGTACGCACCGAGAAGGGGACGGCCACGCCGATGAGCGTGTTTCAGCGACTTTCGATGATCTTCAAGTCCAAGGCCAACAGGGCCCTGGACTCGGTCGAGGACCCAAGGGAAACCCTCGATTACTCTTACCAGAAACAGCTTGAGCTCTTGCAGAAGGTGCGTCGTGGTGTGGCCGACGTCGCCACCTCCCGCAAGCGGGTCGAGCTTCAGATCCAGCAGTTGGAGCAGCAGTCCAACAAGCTCGAGAACCAAGGACGCGCCGCACTGACCCAGGGTCGGGAGGACCTCGCCCGCGAGGCCCTGACCCGGCGTTCGGGACTGGCCTCGCAGATCGAGAGCCTGCGCGAGCAGCACGCCAACCTCCAGGGCGAGGAGCAGAAGCTCACGATGGCCGCGCAGCGCCTACAGGCCAAGGTGGACGCCTTCCGCACGCGCAAGGAGACCATCAAGGCGACCTACACCGCCGCCCAGGCCCAGACGCAGATCAGCGAGGCGTTCTCGGGCATCTCCGAGGAGATGGGCGACGTCGGTATGGCCGTCCAGCGCGCCGAGGACAAGACCGCCGAGATGCAGGCCCGTGCGGGCGCCGTCGACGAACTCCTCGCCTCGGGTGCGCTCGACGACGTCACCGGCACGGCCCGGGACGACATCCAGAGCGAGCTCGACCGCATGGCCAGCACCACCGGTGTCGAGGCCGAGCTGGAGCGCATGAAGATGGAGCTCGAAGGCGGAGGCGGTGCCTCCACCCCCCAGATCGAGGGTGGTAACGGCACCGGCAACACGGGCAACCGGGAGGGCGCGTGATCGTTCGCATCATGGGTGAGGGGCAGCTCGACCTCACCGACGCCGACCTGGACCTGCTCAACTCCTTCGACTCCGCGCTGGAGTCGGCCATCGAGTCGGGCGACGAGGCCACGTTCCGCCAGGCGCTCCACGACCTGTTGGAGAAGGTGCGCGAGGACGGCAGGCCGTTGCCGCCCGACGCCTTGGAGCCCTCACAGTTCATCCTTCCGCACGCCGACGCCACCATGGAGGAGGTGCGGCAGATGCTGCAGGACGACGGACTCATCCCCGGCTAGGACGGGACACGTCCGGGCGCACCGTTTCCGTCCAGGTGCGCTCCAGGACGAGAGGGGTGGGCCCGACAGGCCAGGCCACGGCCGGTCGAGCCGCACTCGGTGCCTGCGTGCGCATGTTTCCGGGCCGCCGTGACCTTCGGGGTCACGGCGGCCCCGTCGTACCCGGGAGCCGTCGCCTTCGGGGCACGTGCGGGGAACCGCGGCCGGATTCTCCTCCGTTGGAGGGGTAGGGGCCGGAGCAGGGGGAGTGCGGGTCCCGTGGCGGTGGCACCGCGGCACGTCGAGGGGCCGCCCGCCCTTTCCCACCTGTGCGAACCAGACTCCGAGACAGTCGAAGCGTCGGCGGGAAGGACCACGGCATGGCCGGTTCCAAGTTCAGAGCTGACCGAGGGCTGACCACCCGCATGGTGATGACCATGAGCCTGCTCGCTCTGGTCTACGCGGCTTTCATCGCCGGACTGATCCTGGCCGGCCTCAACGTGTGGCTGGTCGTGCTGATCGTCGTCGGCTTCGCCCTGTTCAGCTATTTCGCCTCGGACAAGATCGCCATGTTCTCCATGGGAGCCAAAGAGGTCTCCCCCGAACAGGCGCCTGAACTGCACGCCATGATCGACCGGCTGTGCGCCATGGCGGACATGCCCAAGCCCCGTGTGGGGATCGCCGACACCGACGTGCCCAACGCCTTCGCCACCGGACACAGTCAAAAGTCCGCGGTCGTCTGTGTGACCACGGGCCTCATGCGTCGCCTGGAGGGCCCGGAGCTGGAGGCGGTCCTGGCCCACGAGTTGTCGCACGTCGCCCACCGCGACGTCATGGTGATGACCATCGCCGGGTTCCTCGGCATCGTCGCCGGATTCCTCACCCAGGCGGGACTGCGCTTCGCCATGTTCACCGGGGGAGCGCGCAGCAACAACGGCGGCCCGGCGCCGGCCGTGGTCGCCCTGTTGGTCGTCCTGGTCAGCGCGGTCGCCTGGGCGCTCAGTTTCCTCCTCACCCGTGCGCTGTCCCGCTACCGGGAGCTGTCCGCCGACCGCGCCGCCGCCTACCTCACCGGACGGCCGTCCACGTTGGGCAGCGCCCTGACCAAGATCACCGGGGACATGGCCCGCATCCCCACCCGGGACCTGCGCCAGGTGGAGCCGTTCAACGCGTTCTTCTTCGCCCCGGCCTTCTCACGTAGGGGGTTCAGTCTCGGTCAGTTGATCGCCACCCACCCGCCCGTGCAACAGCGCCTGGCACAGCTGTCCGACATCTCCCGACAACTCGGCCGAGGAGCCTGACACGACCGACCCCGGCCGACCGGACGGGACCGATCCCGCTCCACCACGACCTCAAGGACCAAGGGAGCACGATGAGTTTCTGGCGAGCCCTCCTGGGGCGCTCCGCACCGGCCAAGCCCGACCTCGACGCCCTGTTCGGCCTGCCTTCGGCAGCGGTCACCCTACGGGCCGCGTCGGGCTTCCACCCCGTCGGGACCGGCTCCGTCGCCTTCCGAGCGTCCGAGGGCGCCGCCTTCGCCGAGCTGGAGCGCGACGTCACCGAACTGCTCAACGCCGGGGAGGGGCCGCCCGTGGAGCAGACCACCGACGACTACGGCTACACCTGGCTCGTGCTCCGCGCCTCGGACCCGGCCGCTCGGAGCGCGGAGGCGGCTCCCGACATCACCGGCCTGGTGACCGATCTGCACGCCGTCAACTCGACCTTGGAGGCCAACGGGTACGGGCCCTCACTGTTGTGCTCCCTGGTCGGCTTCACCGACGGGGAGCGCTCCCTGGCGTTGGTCTACCTCTACAAGCGAGGCACGTTCTACCCCTTCGCCCCCACAGGGGCCGGACGGCGCCGTGACAACGCCCTCGAACTCCAGATCGAGGCGGCCATCGGCGACGACCTGCCGCTGGAGAAGGACCGCTCCCGGTGGTTCCCCGTCTACGGGGCGCCCGGGCTCTGAGAAGGGGCGTACGGTTCCGCCCAGGGCTGCTCCGAGCCCGAAGAATGTGGCCTGGCACACTGGGGCCGTGCGTATCCTCATCGCTCCTGACAAGTTCGCCGGCACTCTCTCCGCGCTCGAGGCCGCCCAGGCCCTCGCCGACGGTTGGCACCGGACCGACCCCTCCGCTCGCACGGAGCTGCTTCCGCTCTCCGACGGCGGCCCCGGGTTCGTGGAGGTGCTGCACACCGCACTGGGAGGGAAGGTCCACCAGGCCGAGGTGACCGGTCCCCTCGGCGCACCCGTGGTCGCGGAGTACCTCCTGCACGACGACACCGCCTATGTGGAGAGCGCCCAGGCGTGCGGCCTCCACCTGGTCCCCGCCGACGAGCGCGACCCCGGCCGCACCACCAGCCGTGGAGTGGGCGAACTGGTCTCCCACGCGATCCACGCCGGTGCCCGGACCGTGGTCGTCGGCCTCGGAGGAAGTTCCACCAACGACGCCGGGGCGGGGTTCCTCGCCGCCCTCGGGGCCACGCCCACCCGTCACCTGGGCCAGGGCGGCGCCGCCCTGGCCGAACCGGTCGACCACCTCGACCTCGAACCGGCCCGCGCCGCCCTGGCGGGGGTCCGCCTCGTCGCCGCCACCGACGTCGACAATCCCCTGCTCGGCATCCACGGCGCCAGCGCCGTCTTCGGCCCGCAGAAGGGCGCCGACGCCGACCAGGTGCAGCGCCTCGACGTCGCCCTGACGGCCTTCGCCGACCGGGTCGACCCCGAAGGAACCGTCCGAGGGATCCCCGGTGCCGGTGCGGCGGGCGGTCTGGGTTTCGCCCTGCTCCTTCTGGGCGGGACCGTGGAGTCCGGTGTCGGTCGTGTGCTCGCCTCCGTCGGGCTGGCCGAGCGGCTGTCCGGCGCCGACCTCGTCATCACGGGGGAGGGCTCCTTCGACTCCCAGTCCCTGAGGGGCAAACTTCCCCACGGCGTCGCCCGGGCCGCCAGTGAGCACGGCGTCCCCTGTGTCGTCGCGGCCGGAGTGGTCAAGGTCGGCCGTGCCGAGGCCGCCGTCGCCGGGATCACCGAGACCTACTCCCTGGTGGAGTCCGCAGGTTCGGTGGAGGCCGCCATGAGCCGTTCGGCGGAGGAGCTGCGTGCCCTGGCCGCCGACATCGCCCGCCGCTGGTCGGGGTGACCGTCCACGGGACCGCACGGTCCCGCGACCCCTCCTCCGGTGGGCCGGCGACGGGGGCGCCCCCATTCCGAGAGCGGCGTCTCCGCCGGAGGGGTCGTCCCTCCGCCCGTGACGGCACACGAAAGCGCCCCGGGTTCTCCCGGGGCGCTCTCGGCGGTCGCTCGACGGTCAGGCGGTGGGCCCGAGTGGTTCGGACCCGAGCCTCGTCCACTAGTCGTTCAGCGAGTGCTCCTCGTAGGCGAGGATCTCGTGACCGTCGTCTCCGTAGTGGAAGATCTCGAAGGTCGCGGCGGTCGGGTCGCCGTTGTCGTCGAAGTCGATGTTGCCGCTGGCGCCCTGGTAGTCGATCTCCTCACCGTCGGCCAGCAGGTCCCGGCACTCGGCGAAGGAGGTGCACTCGGTGCCCTCCGGGCGGCTGATGTTGGGCAGCTCGGCCACGTAGTCGGAGGCGTTCACGCTGCCGGCGGCCTCGGCGGCCAGGGCGATCGCGACGACGCAGTCGTAGATCTGCGGGGCGAACTGGAACGCGGTCAGGTCGGGGGCGAACTCGGTCAGCCCGCTGTTGAAGTCCGGGTTGTCCGCGCTCGGGGCGATGCCGGTGATGCCGTTGACGCTGTCGGGGTCGTCCTGGTTGACGGTCTCACCCAGGCTCGGGTCGTTGAGGCCGTCGGTGACGAAGAGCTGCTCGCCCTTGACACCGCCCTCCAGCATCTGCGCGATGACCTGCGCACCCTCCTCGAAGGCGATGAGGGCGACGGCGTCGGGCTCCTTGTTGCCGACGTTGTTGACGACCGAGTCGAAGGTCGTGGCCTCGGGGTCGTAGGTGTCGTTGGTGACGACCTCGGCGCCCAGGCCTTCCAGCTCCTGCTCCAGGGCGCTGGCGTAGCCGCCGCCGTAGTCGTCGGCGCGGGCGACGATGGCCACGCTCTGGTAGCCCTCGTCCACGATCTTGCGGGCCATCACGACGGCGGAGAGCAGGTCGCTGGGCGCGGTACGGAAGTAGTAGCCGTTGTCGTCGATGTTGCTCAGCTCGGCCGCGGTGTTGGAGCCCGAGCACTGGACGATCTCTGCGGCGGTGATGGTGTCGTAGGTCGCCTGGGTCATGCCCGAGGCGGCGGCGCCGATGACGGCGTTGACGCCGTCGGAGACCAGGGAGTTGGCGGCCTCGTTGGCCTGGGCGCTGTCACCGGCCTCGTCGGCCTGGATCACCTCGGGGACCTCGGTGCCGAGGATGCCGCCGGCTTCGTTGATCTCGGAGATCGCGTACTCCACGGAGGCGATCTGGGGCGGGCCGAGGAAGGCGAGGTTACCGGTCTGCGGGTAGAGGAGACCGTAGGTGAACTGGTCGCCGCCGCCGTCGCCGTCGCCGCCACCGTTGCCATCGTCGCCACACGCGGTCAGGCCGAGGACAAGGGCCGCGGTTGCGGCAGCGAGGCCTAGGACCTTCTTGCTTGCCATGATCGTGGGTAACTCCGTTCAACCGGCGAAACACGCGCTGAGATGGACGCGCGTGCTGATGGACGTGCTTCCTGATGTCCGCGATGTGTGGCATGACTTAATCAGGAGCGTTAGCGGAGCTTAATCACGAAACTTCCGACTCGGAAAGCGGGGACAGGTCGTTGGTGCCGACTCGCTGTCATGCTGTTATGGCTCTGTAGTCATCGGCGCCGTCCCAGGGGCGGCGTTTGCACAGATCGCGGCCATCCGTAGGCGTGGGAGGACGAACTGTCGCGACAGGTGCGCACGGCGAAGCCCGACCGTCGAGAGACGGTCGGGTGAAGGGCTTCAGTCGGACTGCGCGGAGTCGTGAAGCACTCCTTCTTCGCGTGGAGGAACTTCACCTCGTCCGAAAAGCCCGACGCCGCGTTCTTCCGTTTTCCCTGCCTAACCGACTTTCCTCACGCGGTCGGCATCTCTCGCAACATGCAGGTGAGTCGGGACGTGCACACTTTGCGGTCCTCTTCGTCGGTGATGACGATCTCCCAGGTGGCCAGGGTCCGACCGAGGTGCACCGGCGTGGCCACCCCGGTCACGTATCCCTCGGTGGCCGAACGGTGGTGGGTGGCGTTGATCTCGATGCCGACCGCCACCTTCCCGAAACGATCGGCGTGGGCCGTGGCGCCGATCGACCCCAGGGTCTCGGCCAACACGCACGAGGCGCCCCCGTGCAGCAGCCCGAAGGGCTGGACGTTGCCCTCGACGGGCATGCGCCCCACCACGCGCTCGGTGGAGACCTCGGTGACCACGATGCCCATGCGCTCTCCCAGGCCGCCCGACAGGGAGCCGCCGTCGAGCATCCGCCGCATCGCCTCGGAGTCCGTCGTCATAGGTGTGCCTTCCGATCGCATGGGAGGAAGGCCTGCTGCGGACGTCGCGGGAGTCCCGCCTCCGAGCCCGTCCTCCCCGTCGTTCCCGCGGTGTGGCCGCGAAGTGTCCACCCCGCATCCTAGGATCTGCTTGTGGTGACCAAGCGAGAGACCCCCGAGCAGACATCCCAGGCCGGAGCCGCCACAGGCGGAGCGGCCCCCTCCGGCAGCGGTGGCCGGCGACCCCGGCTCCTCCTCCTGGACGGCCATTCGATGGCCTTCCGCGCGTTCTTCGCCCTGCCGGTGGAGAAATTCGGCACGAGTACCGGGCAGTCGACCAACGCCGTCTACGGCTTCACGTCGATGCTGGTCAAACTACTGCGCGACGAGGAACCGACCCACGTCGCGGTGGCGTGGGACCTGTCGGGCCCCACCTTCCGGCACGAGGAGTACGCCGACTACAAGGACGGCCGCTCCGAGACACCGCCCGACTTCCCCTCCCAGGTGCCGCTCACCCAGGACCTCATGCGACTGATCGGTGTTACGAACCTGTCCGCGCCGGGCTTCGAGGCCGACGACGTCATCGCCACCCTGGCCCATCAGGGGGGAGAGGCGGGGATGGAGGTGCTCATCGCCTCCGGGGACCGTGACGCCTTCCAACTGGTCACCGACTCCTGCACCGTCCTCTATCCGGGCAAGAGCCTGTCGGATCTGCGCCGCATGGACCCCGCGGCGGTACAGGACAAGTACGGTGTCCCCCCCGAGCGCTACCGCGACCTGGCCGCCCTGGTGGGGGAGAAGGCCGACAACCTGCCGGGTGTGCCCGGTGTGGGTCCCAAGACCGCGGCCAAGTGGATCACCAAGTACGGATCCGTGGACGAGTTGGTCGCCCGCGCCGACGAGATCACCGGCAAGGCGGGGCAGAACCTGCGTGACCATCTGGACGACGTGCTGCGCAACCAGCGTCTGAACCTTCTGGCCACGGACGTGGAACTGGGCGTGGACGTCAGGGAACTGGGTCTGGGCGAGGCCGACAGGGCCGGGATCGACGCACTCTTCGACAACCTGGAGTTCGCCTCCAACCTGCGTGAGCGCCTCTACTCCGTCATTCGGCTGGACGGGGGCGAAGAGGAGGTCGCGACCGCGGGGACCGAGGGTCTTCGCGTCGACCTGACCGTGGCCGGGACCGGTGAACTGGCCACCTGGCTGAACCGGCACGCCGCCCCCGCCGGCGACACCCTCACCCCCACGGCCCCCGCCGGGCTGGCGGTGGACGGTACGTGGGGCGCGGGCACCGGACGTGTGGACGCGCTGGCGATCAGCGTGCCCACGGGGGAGGCCGTCTTCGTCGATCCCACCGTGCTGGACCCGGCCGACACCGAGGCGCTGGCCGCCTTCCTGGCCGATCCCGACCGGCCCAAGGCGGTACACGAGTACAAGGGTCTGTCGTTGGCGCTGGGAGCGCACGGATGGACGCTGGGCGGGGTGATCAGCGACACGGCGCTGGCCGCCTATCTCGTTCAGCCGGGACAGCGACGTTTCGACCTGTCCGACCTGTGCCGCAGGTACCTGGGTCGGGAACTGGAGGAGACCCCCTCCGGAGACCAACTGACACTGGACCTGGGCACGGACGACGAGGCCGAGTCCGGTGACCGGTACCTGCTGGCCGTGCGCGCGAGCGCCACCCGCGACCTGGCCGCCGTGCTGGCGGCCGAACTCGACAAGCGGGGCGGCACCCATCTGTTGCACGAGGTGGAGCTGCCCCTGGTGGACGTGCTGGCGCGCATGGAGCGGGCCGGGATCGCGGCCGACCGCGCCTACCTCGAAGACCTCCAGGGCGAGTTCGCCGCCGCGGCGCGCGGCGTGGTGGAGCGGGCGCACGAGGTGGTGGGCCGCGAGTTCAACCTCGGCTCTCCCAAACAGCTCCAGCAGGTTCTGTTCGAGGAACTGGGTCTGCCCAGGACCAAGAAGATCAAGACCGGCTACACCACCGACGCCGACGCGTTGGCGTGGTTGGCGGCGCAGACCGACAACGAGCTCCCCTCGCTCCTGTTGCACCACCGTGACCAGACCAAGCTGCGCACCACGGTGGAGGGGCTGATCAAGACGATCGCCGACGACGACCGCATCCACACCACCTTCAACCAGACGGTGGCGGCGACCGGGCGGCTCAGCTCCACCGATCCCAACTTGCAGAACATCCCGATCCGCACGGACGTGGGACGCCGTATCCGACGGGCGTTCGTCGTGGGGGAGGGCTTCGAGGAACTGCTCACCGCCGACTACAGCCAGATCGAACTGCGCATCATGGCGCACCTGTCGGGCGAACAGGCGCTGATCGACGCCTTCAACAGCGGATACGACTTCCACGCGCAGATGGCGGCACAGGTCTTCGGGGTGAAGGTGGAGGAGGTCGACGCCGAAGCCCGCTCCAAGATCAAGGCGATGAGCTACGGCCTGGCCTACGGGCTGAGCGCCTACGGTCTGTCCCAGCAGCTGGGGATCACCCCGGAGGAGGCCAGGGGCCTGATGGAGGACTACTTCGCGGAGTTCGGGGGCGTGCGCGACTATCTCAACTCGGTGGTGGAGGAGGCCCGTAGGGTCGGCTACACCGAGACGATCCTGGGGCGTCGCCGTTACCTGCCGGATCTGACGAGCGACAACCGGCAGCGTCGGGAGATGGCCGAACGCATGGCGTTGAACGCGCCCATCCAGGGGTCGGCGGCCGACATCATCAAGGTGGCCATGTTGCAGGTGGACGCGGCGCTGACCGAGAGCGGCCTCGATTCCCGGGTGCTCCTTCAGGTGCACGACGAACTCGTGGTGGAGGTCGCTCCGGGCGAGCGCGAGGAGGTCGAGAACATCCTGGCGCACGAGATGGGTTCGGCCTATGATCTGCGTGTTCCCCTGGCGGTCTCGGTCGGCAGCGGACAGAACTGGCACGACGCCGCGCACTGACGGCGCGGCGCGTGGGTCGACGGCGTGAGGAGGCGGGAGCGGTGACGGCGCGAGGCAGGGCCACCGAAGGACTCCAGGTGGGTCCGGTCACCGTTCCCGCCGAAGCGCTCTCCTGGCGTTTCTCGCGCTCCTCGGGGCCGGGAGGCCAGCACGTCAACACCTCCGACACCAGGGTGTCGCTGTCGTTGGACGTGGTCTCCTGTACCGCCCTGGGGGACACACGGCGCCGACGTGCGCTCGAACGGCTCGGTGAACGCCTGGTCGACGGCGTGCTGACGGTGACGGTGCAGACGCACCGCTCACAGCTCCGCAACCGGCAGGAGGCCAGGGAGCGGATGGCCGCCCTGTTGGAGGAGGCCACGGCGGCGCCTCCACGCAAGCGGCGCCCCACGCGCCCCGGCAGAAGGGCCGAGCAACGTCGGTTGGACGCCAAGAAGCGACGGGGCGCCGTCAAACGGTCACGTTCCCGTCCCCCCATGGAGTGACCGCGACTCCGCCCCGTACGGTCTTTTGTGTTTTCCGTCACACTCTCGTCGGAGGGGTGTCGCTTCCCGGCCCCGAACACGACTTGCCGTCCGGACGTGGGAGTACCCTCCAGTTGATCTTGGCCACCATGCTCGGGTAAATTGCCGCCATTGCGGTCTACGTCGGGTTGGCTGCCCGGGGTTCCGATTGACCAGGACGCCCTTGTCTCATACTCTGGTCTGAGCGTTGTGGGTTCGTTTTGGCGTCCGCTGTCCCCGGTTTGGACGGCGTACGGCGCTGCCCGATCGGTCTCTCCGGACCCGGCGGACGGTGGTCAGGCGACTCTTGAGTCGTCCCGACCCTGCTTCTCACCCTCCGGAAGGGGTCGATGGGGCTCGAATCCACGCGTGCCCATCTTCTGAATCTGTCCGTATCCGGAGTCCACCCACAAATGACGAGCAGCACCGAGGCCACCTCGACACCCCAGGTAGCGGTCAACGACATCGGGTCCGAGGAAGCCTTCCTCGCGGCGATCGACGAGACCATCAAGTACTTCAACGACGGTGACATTGTCGAGGGCACCATCGTGAAGGTCGATCGAGACGAGGTCTTGCTCGACATCGGCTACAAGACCGAGGGTGTGATTCCCTCCCGGGAACTCTCGATCAAGCACGACGTCGACCCCGGTGAGGTCGTCGCGGTCGGCGACCCGGTCGAGGCCCTCGTCCTCCAGAAGGAGGACAAGGAAGGCCGTCTGATCCTGTCCAAGAAGCGCGCCCAGTACGAGCGCGCCTGGGGCACGATCGAGAAGATCAAGGAAGAGGACGGCGTCGTCACCGGCACCGTCATCGAGGTCGTCAAGGGCGGCCTCATCCTCGACATCGGCCTGCGCGGCTTCCTGCCCGCCTCCCTGGTCGAGATGCGCCGCGTGCGCGACCTACAGCCCTACGTGGGACGCGAGCTCGAGGCCAAGATCATCGAGCTGGACAAGAACCGCAACAACGTGGTCCTGTCCCGTCGTGCCTGGCTGGAGCAGACCCAGTCGGAGGTCCGCCAGACCTTCCTCAACACCTTGCAGAAGGGCCAGATCCGCAAGGGCGTCGTCTCCTCGATCGTCAACTTCGGTGCGTTCGTGGACCTGGGCGGCGTCGACGGACTGGTGCACGTGTCCGAGCTGTCCTGGAAGCACATCGACCACCCGAGCGAGGTCGTCGAGGTCGGCCAGGAGGTCACCGTCGAGGTCCTCGACGTGGACATGGAGCGCGAGCGCGTCTCCCTGTCGCTCAAGGCGACCCAGGAAGACCCGTGGCAGCAGTTCGCCCGGACCCACCAGATCGGCCAGGTCGTTCCCGGCAAGGTCACCAAGCTGGTTCCGTTCGGTGCGTTCGTGCGCGTGGAGGAGGGCATCGAGGGCCTGGTCCACATCTCCGAGCTGGCCGAGCGCCACGTGGAGGTGCCCGAGCAGGTCGTCCAGGTCGGCACCGAGATCTTCGTCAAGATCATCGACATCGACCTCGACCGCCGCCGCATCAGCCTGTCGCTGAAGCAGGCCAACGAGAGCGTCTCCCCGGACCAGGTGGACTTCGACCCCACCCTGTACGGCATGGCCGCGGAGTACGACGAGCAGGGCAACTACAAGTACCCCGAGGGCTTCGACCCCGAGAGCGGCGAGTGGCTCGAGGGCTTCGAGGCGCAGCGGGACGAGTGGGAGCGCAGCTACGCCGAGGCCCAGGCCCGCTTCGAGGCTCACCGCAAGCAGGTCGAGGAGGCCCGCGCGGCCGAGGCCGACGCGGCCAACGCGCCCGCTCCGGAGGAGGAAGAGGACTACACCGGCGGCACGAGCGCCGGCTCCTCGTCCTCTGAGTCCTCCAGCGGCGCCCTGGCCTCCGACGAGGCCCTGGCCGCCCTCCGCGAGAAGCTCGCGGGCGGCGAGTCCTAGACCGCGGGTCCGTGAGGACGCGCTGACAGCCCCGAAGGGCCGTTCCCTCTCCGGAGGGGGCGGCCCTTCGCCCTTCCACGGTGCGGGGGGCGGATCCCGTGGCGTCCGCGTCGTAGGGTCGGTGGGGCGCCTCCGGAACGGGGGCGCGTCGAGGAGGAGACGTGTTCGACATCCACCAGGCCGTCCCCGCCGACGCCGGAGAGATCTTCACCCTGCAACGGGCCGCGTTCGTCGACGAGGCGCAGGCCTTGGGAGACCCCTTCGTCCTACCGCTCACCGAGAGCCTGGGCAGAGTGGAGAGGCTGTTGGGTCTGGAGGACGTCCTCGTGCTCAAGGCGGTGTCCGGGACACGGTCGGTGGGGACGGTCCGCGCGCGGGTGAGGGGCACCGGAGCGCTGGTCGCCCGCCTGGCCGTGGCCCCCGACCTGCGCCGCCGTGGAATCGGACGCGCTCTCTTGGTGGACCTCGAACACCGGCTACGGGAGCGCCATCCTCAGCTCACCTCCCTCACCCTGTCCACGGGGGCCCAGGACGCGGGCCCGCAACGGCTCTACCGGGGACTCGGATACACCGAGACCTCCCGTGAACGCGTCGCCGACCACCTGGTCCTGGTGCACATGCGCAAGGAACTGATGCCGAAGCCGACGGATGGGGGCACGGTCATCGGACGGGGAACGGTCGTCTAGGGTTCTCCTCATGCTCACAGTGGGACTCACCGGTGGCATCGGTTCGGGAAAGAGCGCGGTCGCGGCCGAACTGGCCGCCCACGGCGCCGTGGTCATCGACGCCGACGCCATCGCCAGAGAAGTGGTCGAACCCGGCACCCCCGGACTGGCCGCGGTGGTCGACGAGTTCGGGGAGGAGGTGCTCACCCCGGAGGGTCGGCTGGACCGGGCGAGGCTGGGCGAGATCGTCTTCGCCGATGAGGAGCGTCTGGCCGGACTCAACGCGATCGTGCACCCCCTGGTCGGCGAGCGCAGCGCCCGACTCATGGAGGAGGCTAAGGCCTCCGGGACCGAGGTCGTGGTCTACGACGTCCCGTTGCTGGTGGAGAACGACCTGGGATCGCTCTATGACGTCGTGGTCGTGGTCGACACCCCCGACGAGGTCAGGGTGGAACGGGTGGCCACCGGCCGGGGCATGCCGCGCGACCAGGTGTGGGCGCGTATCCGGGCACAGGCGGACAGGGAGACCCGCCTGGCCGCGGCCGATCTGGTGATCGACAACTCCGGAACGTTCGATGAGCTCAAGAAGCGGGTGGCCCAGGTGTGGCGCGAGCTGCTCGCCCGCACCTAGCCGAACGGGCGTCCTGTCCGAACCGACCCGGAAGAGCTCCCGAGGGACTCAACCGCCCTCCTCGGCTCGCCCGTCTCCCCGACCTCGGCGAAGGGCGTCGGACAGGGACGAACCGGCGTCCACGGCCTCGCGCACCAGTTCCTCACGCACCGAGTGCGCGGCCTCGACGCTGAGCAGGCTGTCGTCGATCTCCTCGGTGCGCATCGTGTCCTGGGACGAGGACAGCGCCAGGTCGGCGTAGTCGGCGGCCCGGTCGGCGATCTCCTGGCACTGCTCCCACTCGCGGTGCGCGGTCACCGCCGCGTGGACGCGCTCGCCGTAGCCTGCCGGCACGGCGACCCGCTCGGCGAGGGCCGCCTGGGCACGGGAGATCGCCTCCTCCTGGGGGGCGAGCGCCCGTGTGACCTTCTCGGAGACCGCTTCGCGTTTGCGCAGCAGCAACTCCCTGCGCAGGGAGCGCAGGCGCAACAACTCCTGGGACATGCGCCACTCCTCCTCGCGCAGCAGGGGCAGGGTGTGGCCGGCGTCGAAGGAGGAGCCCAGCACCCTGATGCCCTCCTCCACCCGGTCGGTGGCCTGCTGGAGCAGGGCGAACAGGTGCGCTTCGGGCTCCTCCCGACGACCGGCGTGGTGGGGGCGTCCGAAGTCCTCCGGCAGTACGTAGTGGTCGGTGTTCTCCGCCGCAAGGCGTGCGACCATACCGGGACGCATGATGGACCCGGCTCCGACCGCTGCGGCCGTCAGGTAGAGGACGGCGGTGGCGGGATCGCCGGGCACCACCGCGCCGAGCGGACCGACGAGTTGTTCGAGCAGCCCTCGGACGCCGAAGACCCCGAGGAAGGAAGCGGGCAGGGCCCAGAAGGCGTGCATGATCACGTCGGCCCAGTCGTCGCTGAAGGAGTTCCTGAGACAGAGCAGGCCGATGACGGCCACGGTCGTGCCCAGGCAGAGCAGTGGCAACAGAAGGGCGTTGGCCGCCGGAAAGAGCAGGGCGAGCACGGCGAGGGAGGAGCACCCCGTCGCGGTGAGCGCGGCCCCCTGCCGCCATGTGGGCCCCCGGGAGGGGCGGGCCGAGGCCGGGATCAGCCTCTCGGGACGGGCGCGTAGACGTGCGGCCACGCGGGGTGGAAGGTCCGGGTCGAAGGTCGGTCTGGAGGGGTGTGGCACGGCTGGCACCTCGCTTCGGACACAGCGCTGGTTCCGATGGTAACCCTGTACCCCTCGGCCGGCCGGGGATGTCCCAGGCGGTCTGTAGCGTTGGAGGATGAGGAACACGCGGGCGTGGGGTGGCCCGCGGCGCGAGGGGAGAAGAGGCGACGTGCGACCGGTCAGCGACATCAAGCGCAGTGAGGCGCCCTTCGAGGTGGTCTCGGAGATGACCCCCGCGGGGGACCAGCCCAAGGCGATCGCCGAGATCAGCCGGCGAGTGAAAGAGGGCGAACCGCACACCGTGCTGCTCGGCGCCACCGGTACCGGCAAGACGGCGACCGTGGCCTGGACGGTGGAACGGCTACAGCGACCGACCCTGGTGATGCAGCCCAACAAGACCCTGGCGGCGCAGTTCGCCAACGAGCTGCGCCAGATGTTGCCCCACAACGCGGTCGAGTACTTCGTGTCGTACTACGACTACTACCAACCCGAGGCCTACGTCCCCCAGAGCGACACCTACATCGAGAAGGACTCCTCGATCAACGACGAGGTCGAGCGGCTGCGACACTCGGCGACCAACTCCCTGCTCACCCGCCGGGACACGATCGTGGTCGCCTCGGTCTCGTGCATCTACGGTCTGGGCACCCCCCAGGAGTACGTGGACCGTATGGCACGGCTGGAGGTGGGCATGGAGGTCGAACGTGACGACCTGCTGCGCCGCCTGGTGGAGATGCAGTACTCCCGCAACGACGTCGCGTTCACGCGCGGCACCTTCCGCGTGCGCGGCGACACCATCGAGATCATCCCGGTCTATGAGGAGCTGGCGATCCGCATCGAGATGTTCGGTGACGAGGTCGAGCGCCTGCTCACCCTGCACCCGCTCACCGGTGAGGTGCTGGGGGAGAGCCGGGAGATGTTCATCTTCCCCGCCTCCCACTACGTGGCGGGCGAGGAGCGCACCGAGCGTGCGATCGCCTCGATCGAGGCGGAACTGGCCGAGCGGCTGTCCGAACTGGAGGCCCAGGGCAGGTTGTTGGAGGCCCAGCGGCTGCGTATGCGTACCACCCACGACCTGGAGATGATGCGCCAGTTGGGCACGTGTTCGGGTATCGAGAACTACTCACGGCACTTCGACGGCCGTGAACAGGGCAGCCCGCCCCACACGTTGCTGGACTACTTCCCCGACGACTTCCTGCTCGTGCTGGACGAGTCGCACGTGACCGTTCCCCAGATCGGTGCGATGTACGAGGGCGACGCCGCGCGCAAGCGCACCCTGGTCGAGCACGGGTTCCGGCTCCCCTCGGCGTTGGACAACCGACCGTTGAAGTGGGAGGAGTTCGTCGAGCGGATCGGGCAGACCATCTACCTGTCGGCCACGCCGGGCCGTTACGAGCTGGGGCAGAGCGGCGGCGACGTGGTGGAACAGGTCATCCGCCCCACCGGCCTGGTCGATCCCGAGGTGCGGGTCAAGCCCACCGACGGACAGATCGACGACCTGGTGCACGAGATCCGCGTGCGGGCCGAGCGCGAGGAGCGGGTACTGGTCACCACGCTCACCAAGAAGATGGCCGAGGACCTCACCGACTACTTCACCGAACTGGACATCCGCGTGCGCTATCTGCACAGCGAGGTGGACACGCTGCGTCGGGTGGAGCTGCTGAGGGAGCTGCGGATGGGCGAGTTCGACGTGCTGGTGGGCATCAACCTGTTGCGTGAGGGGTTGGACCTGCCCGAGGTGTCGCTGGTGGCGATCCTGGACGCGGACAAGGAGGGTTTCCTGCGTTCGGAGACCTCGCTCATCCAGACGATCGGCCGCGCGGCGCGTAACGTCGCGGGCCAGGTGCACATGTACGCCGACAACGTCACCGACTCGATGCGGGCGGCCATCGACGAGACCAACAGGCGTCGGGAGAAGCAGTTGGCCTACAACGCCGAGCACGGGATCGACCCCACTCCGCTGCGCAAGCAGATCGCCGACATCCTGGACGCGCTCAACCGCGAGGCCGTGGACACCGAGGAGCTCATGGCCACCGGTTACCGGGGAGCCGCCAAGGGCGGACGTTCCCCGGTGCCCGCGCTGGGCGAGCGTTCGGCGGAGGTGTCGAACATGCCGCGAGCGGAGTTGGCGGGGCTCATCGAGCAGTTGAGCGAGCAGATGCACCAGGCGGCGGCCGATCTGCAATTCGAACTGGCGGCCAGGTTGCGTGACGAGATCGCCGAGCTCAAACGTGAGCTTCGCGGCATGGACACGGTCGGGTTGAAGTGAGGTCCGACGGCATGGGGCGGCGTTTGGGGCCTTCCGAGGTCCGAAACGGCACTCCGGTGCGTCTCGGGTCGTGAACATCTCGACAACGATGAGGTCGCGCGGTTACCTCCACGTGACATACTCTTGGCCTCGCGCAAGCTGTATGTCGCAATTGCCGGATGTCCGGTCGTGGGGGGAACATGAAGGTTCGGCTTCTGGTGGCCGTGGGTGGTTGCCTGCTGCTCGCCTCCCCTGTCTCCGCCTGTGGTCTGGCCTTCGGCGAGGAGGACCTCGAACAGCCTCGCGGTGCCCCCGGTACCGGTGACACCGCCGACGAGGCCGTCATCCCCGACCACAACGTCAGCGACGACGAGAGGCTGATCGTCGTCGACGACGGTGCCCGGGTGAGCGAGGACTGCGCGAACCGCGAGGTCATCGTCACCGCCGACCATGCCGTCGTGGTGCTGCACGGTGGTTGTGGACTGGTGCGCGCCACCGGCCGCGGCTCCACCGTCGACGTGGGCTCGGCGGACAAGATCGTCCTGATCGGTGTGGACAACACCGTCTCCTTCTCCTCCGGTGACCCGGAGGTCATCAACCACGGGCGCAACACCACGGTGACCGAGGGCGGCGTCGCCCGCGAGTGAGCCGTGCGACCCCGGTTCCGTCGAGGGTCTCGTGACGCTGGGACCGCCCCGGCGCCCGAGGATGGTCCTTGATCCGTTACCGTGGTGCGCGTCTGTTCGCGTCATGTTCGGCGGGCACGCGGGTGAGGTCGGAAGAGCGCGGCGACGCGGAGTGAATTATTGATTACAATCGGCGGTTTCGTCTCTTTGGTTGTGTCTGAGGCGGTACGGTCGATTCATTCCGTCTGCGGTGCAACCGGTCCCGCCAGGGCGGCGTGATGGTCGAGCGCGCTGCACGCGCCGTCCGGTGCCGGTCCGAGACCGCGCGTTCGACGTGAGGACCCGCTAGGGGAGGGGTGGATGAGCGGTTATGTCGCGCGGGTGCGGCATGATGAGTCGCCCGGGGGCGACATCGGCCTGCACCCGTTGGTGTGGTCGGCCGCCCAGCGCTGGGCCGCCGCGGATCCCCTGTTGCCCGAACCCGTGGGTTTCGCCCCCGGTTCCTATCCCCTCCTGACCGTCAGCGACGAAGAGGGGCGCGAGGTCGCCGCGGGCACGATGCACTACACCTGGTACCAGCCCGGCGAGGTGGGGCGGATATGGGGCGTGCCCGACCAGCACTGGCTCACCCCCATCGTCGGCGGCCCCGACCCCGCGCGAGCCCTGGACTCCCTGCTGACCAGTTGGCGCGACCAGCTGGAGGAACTGCCGACCGGAACCGGTTCGGAGTCGGCGGCCCTGGTGAGCTGGCCCGCCCGTGACGTGTGCGGCATCATCCCCCTCCAGCGTCACGGCCTACAGCCCTACACCGTGCTGGCCGCCCGGCCGCGTCGTCGCGGAGTGCCCCCGTCGCTGCCGCCGCGCGATGTGACGATAAGGCTGGCCGACCGCAGTGATCTGACCCAGGTGGTCGGCCTCCTGATGGAGGAGCACCGCTACGAGCAGCACTTCGGCGGGGTCTTCCTGCAACCGGACACGGCCGAGCAGACCCGCAAGGTCGCGGCGCGCGCCCTCAACCGGTCCCGTTCCTGGATCTGGCTGGCCGAACGGCGCGGTCGTGCGGTGGGACTGATCTGGGTCTCCCCGCCCGAACGCTCCCGCTGGGCCAAGTCACTGGTCAACGCGCGTCCGATCGCGCACATCGGCTACGGGGTCGTGGCCGCCGAGGAGCGCGGCAACGGGATCGGCACCGCGCTGGTGAGCCAGGCGCACCAGGCCCTGGACAGCCATGGTGTGAGTGTCTCGGTACTCAACTACGCGGCGATGAACCCGCTGTCGGGGCCGTTCTGGCACCGCATGGGTTATCGCCCGGTGTGGACGACCTGGGAGGTCCGCCCCGCGCTGGCCCTGCGTTGACCGGGGACGTGCCACGGGAGCCCCCGCCGTGGTCACTCGCGGCGCCGGGAGCGCACGGACACGGAACGCCGTGCGGTGCGCGGACGCCGCGGCGAAGGAGAGCGGGGCGCAAGAGCAGCAGGTGGCGCGTGGAAGGTGAGGGACGATGACCGTGGACGACCGTGGACCCGAGGGTGCCGAGCACGTCGAGATCGTCGAGGTGGGGCCGCGTGACGGGCTCCAGAACGAGGCGAGGACGCTCTCGGTGGAGGATCGGATCGCACTCATCGACCGCGCGGTGTCCGCCGGGGTCCGCCGTATCGAGGCGGTCAGCTTCGTCAACCCCAAGCGGGTCCCCCAGATGGCCGGAGCCGAGGAGATCATGGCCGGCGTCAAGCGCGCGCCGGAGGTCTCCCACATCGGTCTGGTACTCAACCGGCGAGGCCTGGACCGTGCGGTGGCGGCCGGGGTGTCGGAGGTCAACGTGGCGGTGCCCGCCACCGACGGCTTCTGCGTACGGAACCAGGGGTGCACGGTCCAGGAGATGCTCGACGTCCTCACCGACATCGACACCGCGCTCGCCGGGACGGGCGTTCCGCTGAGCGTGACCGTCTCCACCGCCTTCGGCTGCCCCTTCGACGGGGAGGTCCCGCCAGAACAGGTGGTGGAGGTGGTCCGTCGGGTCGCCGACACCGGTGCGGTGGAGATCGCCCTGGCCGACACCATCGGCGTGGGCGTGCCCCGTCAGGTCACCGACCTGGTGGCCCGGGTGGGCGAGGTCGCCGGAGACCGCAGGTTGCGTTGCCACTTCCACAACACCCGCAACACCGGTTACGCCAACGCGCTCGCCGCCGTGGACGGGGGGGTCAGGGTGCTCGACTCCAGCCTGGGCGGCTTCGGCGGATGCCCGTTCGCACCCGCCGCGACCGGCAACATCGCCACCGAGGACCTGCTGTACATGCTGCACCGCAGCGGCCTGCACACGGGAGTGAGCATGTCCGACGCCGCCGCCCTGGGTGCGTGGATGGGCGAGCGACTGGACAAGCGGCCCCCCGCCTACCTGGGGCGTGCCGGGGGGTTCCCCGCCTGAGAAGGCCGCCGCGACCCGGCCCCGTGCCGCCGTCACCGCGTCGTGTCCGTATGGCGTTCGTCTCCCGCCGTCGAGGTGGGGCGCGGGCCGAACTCCGCAAAGCCGCTGTGGGAGAGCCTTTCGGGCCGATCCCACCGGTGAGGGGAGGGAGGCGACGAGGTGCACGGGAGGTTTCCCGGTGTGGACGGACGGGTGGCCTGTTATCCTGGTGCCCCGTGGAGTCCGGCGGCCGGAGCGACGGCCCGACCGCCCGCAACCGGACCGCCGCACGGCCGCTCAGCCCGAGCCGAGCCCGCCGTAGCCACTCGAACCACGGGAGCATCACTTTGGCATCCGCCGCGAGTACCAAGCACCTCTTCGTTACTGGCGGCGTCGCCTCCAGTCTCGGCAAAGGCCTGACCGCTTCCAGCCTGGGACGACTCCTGAAGTCGCGCGGCCTACGTGTCACCATGCAAAAGCTCGACCCCTACCTCAACGTCGACCCCGGGACCATGAACCCCTTCCAGCACGGAGAGGTGTTCGTCACCGACGACGGGGCCGAGACGGACCTGGACGTGGGCCACTACGAGCGTTTCCTGGACACCGAGCTGTCCGCCACGGCCAACGTCACCACCGGCCAGATCTACTCCAGCGTCATCGCCAAGGAGCGCCAAGGCGCCTATCTCGGCGACACCGTGCAGGTGATACCTCACATCACCAACGAGATCAAGGCGCGCATCTACGCGATGGACGCCCCCGACGTCGACATCGTCATCACCGAGATCGGCGGCACGGTCGGCGACATCGAGTCACAACCCTTCCTGGAGGCGGTCCGTCAGATCCGCCACGAGATCGGTCGGGACAACTGCTTCTTCCTGCACGTGTCCCTCATCCCCTTCCTCGGTCCCGCCGGGGAGATGAAGACCAAGCCCACCCAGCACTCCGTGGCCGCCCTGCGCAGTATCGGCATCCAGCCCGACGCCATCGTGTGCCGTTCGGACCGCCCCGTCACGCAGAGCCTGAAGTCCAAGATCAGCCTCATGTGCGACGTGGACGAGGCCGGTGTGGTCTCCACCCCCGACGCCCCCTCCATCTACGACATCCCCAAGGTCCTGCACCGTGAGGGCCTGGACGCCTACGTCGTCCGACGCCTCGGCATGCCCTTCCGCGACGTGGACTGGACCGAGTGGGACGAACTGCTGCGTCGTGTGCACCAGCCCGCCCACGAGGTCACCATCGCCCTGGTCGGCAAGTACATCGACCTGCCCGACGCCTACCTGTCGGTCAGCGAGGCACTGCGCGCCGGCGGCTTCGCCACCGACACCCGGGTCAACATCCGCTGGGTGGCCAGCGACAACTGCGCCAGCCCCTCGGGCGCCGCGGCCGAACTCGACGGCGCGGACGGCATCCTCATCCCCGGTGGCTTCGGAGTGCGCGGCATCGAGGGCAAGATCGGGGCCATCCGCTACGCGCGGGAGAACCGGGTGCCGCTGCTGGGCGTCTGTCTGGGCCTTCAGGCCATGGTCATCGAGTACGCCCGCAACGTCCTTGGCCTGGAAGGCGCCAACAGCACCGAGTTCGACGACAAGGCCCAGGACCCGGTGATCTCCACCATGGCCGACCAGGCCGACGTCGTGGCCGGAGAGCGTGACATGGGCGGGACCATGCGCCTGGGCATGTACCCGGCGGCCCTGGTCGAGGGCAGCCTGGTCCGCGAGCTGTACGAGGACGCGGCCGAGGTCTCCGAGCGACACCGTCACCGCTTCGAGGTCAACAACGGGTACCGTCTCCAGCTGGAGGAGGCGGGTCTGGTGTTCTCCGGCCTCTCCCCGGATGGCAAGCTGGTGGAGTACGTCGAACTGCCCCAGGACACCCACCCGTTCTTCGTCGCGACCCAGGCGCACCCGGAACTGCGCTCCCGCCCGACCAAGGCCAACCCGCTCTTCCGTGGCCTGGTCTCGGCCGCACTGGCGCACCGCAACGCCTGACCAGGGACGTAGGGGTGGGAAACGAGAGCGTGAGAGGCGGGATCCATGCCCGGTGACACCCCCACGACCCGCAACACGGGGGCGGACGCGAAGATCGCGGACGCCCCCGCGTCATGGCCGGTGGAACGGTCCGCCGAACGCTTCCGCAGCCCCGTGGTGGGCATGCGCACGGACTGGGTGCGCATGGTCGGCAGCGAGGGCGACGGCACGTCCGTGGCCGCCCGCGACTACATGGACCACCCGGACGCCGCGGTGGCCCTGGCCCTGGACGACGACGGCCGGGTGCTCCTGCAACGCCAGTACCGCCACGCCACCCGCCACACCCTGTGGGAACTGCCCGCCGGGCTGATCGACGTGCGGGGCGAGGGACCCCTGGCCACCGCCCGACGCGAACTGTTGGAGGAGGCGGGCCTGCGCGCCGGACGCTGGCACGAACTGGCCGACTTCTTCCCCTCCCCGGGGTTCTCCAACGAACGTATCCACGTGTTCCTGGCCCGGGACCTTGCGACGGTGCCGGCGGAGGAGATCGACTTCGAGCGCGAGCACGAGGAGGCCGACCTCGTCGCCGCATGGGTGCCTCTGGAGGAGGCGGTGCGGCTGGTCATGACGGGCGGACTGCACAACGGTGCGACGGTGATCGGCATCCTCGCCGCCCACGCCGCGGCGGCCGACGGGTTCGCCTCCCTGCGCGAACCGGGAGCCGCCTGACCCGTGGCCGAGGAACGCCCACCCCGGTCCGGTGCGCGGGAGCCGCTGGAGTCGGGACCGCTGGCCGACATGTGCTCGGCCTTCCTGGACCATCTCAGCGCCGAGCGTGCCCTGGCCGCCAACACCCTGATGGCCTACCGGCGCGACCTGTACCGCTACCGTTCCCATCTGGTCGCACAAGGGGTACGTGCGCCGGAGGAGGTGGACCGGGGTCACGTCGGCGGCTTCCTCAGGAGCCTGCGGGAGGGGGACGAGGAACACCCTCCGCTCAGCGCCGCCTCGACCGGACGTGCCCTGGCGGCCGTGCGCGGCCTGCACCGCTTCGCGGTACGTGAGGGATGGTCCCCGACCGATCCCGCCGCCGACGTCTCCCCGCCGTCCGCGCCGATGCGCCTGCCCAAGGCCCTGCCGTTGGCCTCGGTGGAGCGCCTGCTGTCCGCGGCCGGGCCCGCCGACGCGCCCGCCTCCGGCGAGCGAGCCGCACTGCTGGCCCTGCGCGACCGCGCTCTGCTGGAGGTGCTCTACGGCACGGGGGCGCGCATCTCGGAGGCCGTGGGACTGGACGTGGACGACGTCGCCGACGCGGTGGAGGACGACGACTCCGTGGGACTGGTGAGGTTTCGGGGCAAGGGCGGCAGAGAGAGGGTGGTCCCTTTGGGCTCCTACGCCCGACAGGCGCTCTCCGCCTACCTGGTGCGGGTCAGACCGACCCTGGCGGCGTCCGGCCGGGGCGTCCCGGCCCTGTTCCTCAACGCCCGCGGCGGCAGGCTCACCCGTCAGGGCGGTTGGGGGGTCCTGACGATCGTCGCCGAACGCGCCGGGGTCGAGGGCGTCTCACCGCACACACTGCGCCATTCCTTCGCCACCCATCTTCTCGACGGAGGCGCGGATATCCGCGTCGTCCAGGAATTACTGGGGCACAGTTCGGTCACCACAACCCAGATCTACACACTTGTCACGGTGGAACATCTACGAGAGGTGTACGCCTCGAGCCACCCCAGAGCACGGCGTTGAAAGGAACGACGATGCCGGGGGGAACGGACACACGGACGACCAGGGACGACGTCCTCGATTTCCCCCCGTGGCGAAGGCGTGGGATTCTACCCGTAGGTTTCATTGAAGTGCGACGTGTCGGCGTTCTAGAGTCGCCGCACAGCGGTACGTTGCTGTCGACATATTGAGTTTCCGACGGCGGCCAGGCCCAGGAGCACGGTGTCCCTTGGAGCCGCGGCCGATCCGTAGGGGAGGTCAAGGGTTGTGAACTGGGAGTACGACGAGGATGCGAACCCCGCGCCCGTCGGCGAAGAGGTGCTCGCCGACCCGGTGACCGACCCGTGGAGGACGACACGCAACACGGGGGTTGATCTGCACACCTCAAGACCCGAGCGAACCTATCCGGAACCCGAGCCGGTGGACGAACACGGCCCGGCACGGATTGTAGCACTCTGTAATCAGAAGGGCGGGGTCGGTAAGACCACCACGACGATCAACCTCGGCGCGGCGATCGCCGAGTACGGAAGACGGGTCCTACTGGTCGACTTCGACCCGCAGGGAGCGCTCTCCGTCGGCCTGGGCCGACTCGATCCGCGCGAACTCGACCTGACCGTCTACAACCTGCTCATGCAGCGGGACGTGGCGGTCGAGGACGTCCTGCTCAAGACCGACGTCGACGGCCTGGACCTGATCCCGAGCAACATCGACCTGTCGGCCGCCGAGGTCCAGTTGGTCGGAGAGGTGGCGCGCGAGCAGATGCTCGGCCGCGCGCTGCGACCGGTCATCGACGACTACGACGTGGTGCTGATCGACTGCCAACCGTCGCTGGGCCTGCTCACGGTCAACGCCCTCACCGCGGCGGACGGCGTCATCGTGCCGTTGGAGTGCGAGTTCTTCGCGCTGCGCGGTGTGGCGTTGCTCATGGACACCATCCAGAAGGTCCAGGAGCGGCTCAACGAGGACCTGGTCATCGACGGGTTCCTGGGCACCATGTACGACCCGCGCACACTCCACGCGCGCGAGGTCCTGTCCACGATCATCGACGGATTCGGCGACAAGGTCTACAGCACGGTGATCAACCGGACCGTGCGCTTCCCGGACGCCACCGTGGCGGGCGAGCCCATCACCAGGTTCGACTCCTCCTCGGCCGGGGCCAACGCCTATCGGGAGCTGGCCAAGGAGGTGCTGGCGAGGTGGCCTCTCAGCGGTCGCGGCGCGTGACCCTACCCGGGGCGGACGAACTGTTCTTCCGTCCCAGCGGCGCCGAGGAGGCGCCGGAAGAGACCGAACGCCAGTACACGGCACCGGAACGCAAGAGCAGGAAGGCCGAGTCGTCGACGCGCTCCGGTGGTGGGTCCCAGAGCAAGGCCAAGGGCACGTCCGGCACGAAGGTGCGCCGCGCGCCCAAACCGAGCGGACGTCAGCGTCATGACGAGAAGATCACCGTCTACATCTCCGGCCCCGAACTGCTGGCCCTGGAACAGACCCGGTTGTCACTGCGCGCGGAACACGGCCTGGCGGCCGATCGTGGTCGCCTCGTCCGGGAGGCCGTCGCGGTGCTGCTGGCCGATTTCGAGGAGCACGGATCGTCCAGCATGTTGGTACGCAGGCTGAGCGAGGAGTGACCGCCCGCACCGGTGTCGGAGGGGATACCGGTTCGGCGGAGGCGACGAGGGTGTCACCGGCGCATACGTGCCGGTGACACCTTCCTCGTAGGGGCGCGGACCAAGGGCGGCCGAACCCGGTCGCGGTGACCGGAGTCGGTGCTAGCTTGAGGAACGGCGGCCCGGGTGAGGGGACGCACGCGGCGACCCGTGGTCGGGACGGCGGTGTCGGGTTCGGATCACGTGCCCGAGGCGGAGCCGTGCGGTGGGGGAACGGAGCCGGTGCGGGGGCGGGCACGTCCGCGCCCCCGTCGGTTGGCACGGTCGGCGGCGAGGAGGACCCGATCCGGGGCCTGCCCCGTCCGGAAGAGAAGTCGGATGAGCGAGACGACGTGGGGCCGCTCTCATGGTGGTGGAACGCACATCGGTGGACGCCGAGACAGAGGCGGACGAGAACACCTTCCAGGTGCACCTGGACAACTTCGAGGGACCCTTCGATCTGCTCCTGGCGCTGATCTCCAAGCACAAGCTGGACATCACCGAGGTGTCCCTGTCAAAGGTCACCGACGAGTTCATCGCGCACATCCGGGCGCACGGCGACGGTTGGGACCTGGACCAGGCCAGCAACTTCCTCCTGGTCGCGGCGACCCTGCTGGACCTGAAGGCGGCCCGCCTGCTGCCACGGGGCGACGTGGAGGACGAGGCCGACCTCGCGCTCTTGGAGGCCCGCGACCTGTTGTTCGCCCGACTGTTGCAGTACCGGGCCTACAAGGAGGTCGCCTCGTTCATGCGCGAGCGTTCGTCGGTGCAGGGGCGCCGCTACGCGCGTGCCGTGCCGCTGGAGGAGCGTTTCGCCGGACTCCGACCGGAGGTGCTGTTCAAGCTGGGCCCCCAGGAGTTCGCCGCCCTGGCCGCGATGGTGTTCACTCCGAAGGAACCGCCCAGCGTGCCGGTCACCCATATCCACCAGCCCAAGACCTCGGTCCGGGAACAGGGCGAACTGATGGTCGCCCAACTACGTGAACACGGGAGCATGACCTTCGCCGAACTCACGGCCGCCTGCACCGGTACCTTCGAGGTCATCGCACGCTTCCTGGCACTGCTGGAGCTGTACCGGGCCGCCAACGTGGTCTTCGACCAACCCGAGCCCCTGGGCGAGCTGGTCGTGAGCTGGACCGGCGGCGAGGGCGAGGTCGAACTGGACAGCGAGTACGACGACGCCGGGGACCCGAAGGAGGAACACCGATGACCGCCGAGGACGTGGCGACCCCGGGGGAGGACGCCGAAGGAGCGGGGGAGGGCGCACCGCCCACACTGCGCCGGGACCTGGAGGCGGTGCTGATGGTGGTGGATCAGCCGGTGTCGGAGTACGACCTGGCCAGGGCCATGGACGTGCCGGTCACCGTGGTCTCCCGCACCTTGGAGGACCTGTCCCGGGAATACACCGCGCAGGGCCGGGGTTTCGACCTTCGCGCGGTGGCCGAGGGGTGGCGCGTGTACACGCGCCCCGAATGCGCCGACGTCGTCGAGCACTTCCTACGGGAGGGGCAGGAGGTGCGGCTCACCCAGGCCGCACTGGAGACGATGGCGGTGGTGGCCTACCGGCAACCGGTCTCCCGGGGCAGGGTCTCCGCCGTGCGCGGTGTCAACTGCGACGGGGTTATGCGTACCCTCGTACTGAGGGGCCTGATCGAAGAGGCCGGACACGACAACGAGTCCGGTGCGCTGCTGTATCGGACCACCTCCTATTTCCTGGAACGGTTGGGCCTGCGAAGCCTTGACGAGCTACCTGATCTGGCACCGTTCCTCCCCGACGACATCGAAGGTCTAGACGACACCGGTGAGCACACCTGACAACAGTTCCCGCGGTGCGCGGGACGACGCCCCGCGCGGTGAGCGCGGCGACTACGACGACCGCGGAGGCTCCGGCCGCCGCGACGACCGGAACCGCCGGGACGAGCGTCCCCGAGGCGGTCACCGGGACGGCCGCCGTTCCTTCGGCGGCCGTGACGAACGAGACCGCGCAGGTCACCGGGCAGACCGGGACCAGCGCGGCGGACGAGACTTCAGAGGCGGTCGCGACGATCGTGAGGAGCGGCGTTCCTTCGGGGACCGTCGACCTCAGGGGGGTCGCGACGACCGGGAACGGCGTGACTTCCGGGGTGGTCGGGACGATCGTGACCACCGTGGCGGTCGTGATTTCCGTGACCGTGACGACCGTCGGTCGTTCGGTGGCCGGAGTGACCGTGATCACCGTGGTGGGCGCGAGGATCGTCGTGGTGGTCGTGAGGACTTCCGTGGCGGACGCGACACGCGCGATCGCGATGACCGGGGCCCGGGTGGTTTCCGGGGCGGTCGTGACTTCCGTGACCGTGACGACCGGCGCGGCGGCGGTTTCGGAGGAGGCCGGGACGAACAGCGCGGCGGACGCGGTCCGGGCGGGCGTGACTTCCGCGATCGTGAGGAGCGGCGTTCCTTCGGGGAGCGTCGGCCTCAGGGGGGTCGTGACGACCGGGAACGGCGTGA
Source organism: Nocardiopsis sp. ATB16-24 (assembly GCF_030271535.1). Classification (GTDB taxonomy): domain Bacteria; phylum Actinomycetota; class Actinomycetes; order Streptosporangiales; family Streptosporangiaceae; genus Nocardiopsis. The sequence goes on from NZ_JASCXJ010000004.1 coordinate 92,805, forward strand.
CTTCCGGGGTGGTCGGGACGATCGTGACCACCGGGGCGGTCGTGATTTCCGTGACCGTGACGACCGCCGGTCGTTCGGTGGCCGGAGTGACCGTGATCACCGTGGTGGGCATCAGGGCCGTCGTGGTGGTCGTGAGGACTTCCGTGGCGGACGCGACACGCGCGACCGTCGTTCCTTCGAGGACGGTCGGGAACGTCGGCCCCATGGCGGTCGGGACGACCGTGACCGGCGTGGCTCTCGCGACTCCCGCGACCGGCGCTCCTTCGACGGTGGACGCGCCACCGGCGGTGGGGGCGGTCTTCGGAGCGAGCGTGTGGACAAGCGCGGCGCGGCACCGGCGAACGGTCCCGCGAGCGAGAGCGAACTGTCCAAGGCCGCCCGTGAACGGCTCGCCGCCCTGCGCGCCGAATACGACCCCAAGGACGAGGATCGCGACACCGGCGAGGACCGCGACACCTACGTCGACGTCGAGGGCGGTATCCGCTTGCAGAAGGCCCTCGCCGCGGCCGGCGTCGCCAGCCGTCGCGCCAGCGAGGAGATGATCGCGGCCGGACGCGTCAGCGTGGACGGTCAGATCGTGCGCCGCTTCGGAGCCCGGGTCGACCCGCGGACCTCCGAGATCCGTGTCGACGACATGCGCGTGGTCACCGCTCCGGACAAGCTGTACTTCGCGCTCAACAAGCCACGCGGCGTCGTCAGCACCATGTGGGACCCCGAGGGACGTCCCACCCTGGCCGACTACACCGGCCAGACCCAGGAGCGGATCTTCCACGTGGGGCGGTTGGACACCGAGACCGAGGGTCTCATCCTGCTGACCAACGACGGCGAACTGGCCAACCGGCTCACCCACCCGCGCTACAAGGTCGTCAAGACCTACATCGCCAAGGTCCCCGGACCGGTGCCGCACCGTGTCGTGCGCCAGGTCCAAAAGGGCGTCGAACTGGAGGACGGCCCGGTCGAGGTCGACTCCTTCCGCGTGGTCGACAACGAGCCGCCCAAGGCGCTGGTGGAGATCCGGCTGCACGAGGGGCGTAAGCACATCGTGCGTCGCCTCATGGAGGCCGTGGGACACCCGGTCTCCGACCTGGCCCGCACCCAAGTGGGTCCGGTCGGCCTGCACACCCTCAAACTGGGCACGATGCGGGCGCTGACCTCACGCGAGGTGAGTGAACTCTACGAGGCCGCCGGCCTGTAGATACAGTTGACGGCGGTCGTCGTTCCGGCACGTCCGGGCGGTGGCCGCCGTTTCCCCGTTCCTGGGGCGGCACGACGAAACGACAAGGCGGGAACGAACGTGGCGGTACGGGCTATCCGTGGTGCGGTACAGGTCGACGCGAACGAACGCGGACAGGTACTGGAGGCCACGGCCGAACTGGTCTCCGAGGTGATGCGGCGCAACGGGCTGGAGACCGACGACGTGATCAGTGTACTCTTCACCGCCACCCCCGACCTGAACTGCGAGTTCCCGGCGCTGGCCGCACGAGGACTGGGCTTCACCGATGTCCCTTTGATGTGCTCCACCGAGATCTCCGTCCCGCACGCCCTACCGCGCGTGGTGCGGCTCATGGCGCACGTGGAGACCGACAAGCCGCGTTCGGAGCTCCAGCACGTCTACCTGCGAGGGGCCCAGGCTCTGCGGCTGGACATCGCGCAGTAGTCCCCGCCCGGGCCGGTCCGCGGGCGTCGGCACCCGTCCCCGGTCCGGGGCCGCCGCCGGCCGTTACGCTGGAAGCAGTGCACGTCGGAGGCGGGAGAGAAGTGAGCAACACCAGTGACGCACGAAGGGGCGAAGAGCAGCAGCCCGCGGTGCGCCGGGTCACGGTGATCGGCACCGGACTCATCGGGACGTCGGTGGCGCTCGCCCTGCGTTCCCGGGACGTGGACGTCACCCTGTCCGACCCCGACGACGCCTGCCTGCGGTTGGCCTGCGACCTGGGCGCCGGACGCCCCCTGCCAAAGACCACAGGGCTCCCCTCGCCCCCCGCCGACCTCGCGGTCATCGCCGCCCCTCCCGCGGTCGTCCCGGCGGTGCTGCACGAGGCACAGCAACGGGGGCTGGCACACGTGTACACGGACGTGGCCAGCGTGAAGGCCAGTGTGCTGGCCGAGGCCGAACGCCTGGGCTGTGACATGGCCACGTTCGTCCCCGGTCATCCGATGGGAGGGCGGGAGAAACAGGGCCCCGGCGCCGCCCGCGCCGACCTGTTCCTGGGACGTTCGTGGGCACTGTGCCCCACCGACAAGGCCGACCCCCAGGCCGTGGCCGTGGTGGCCGAGACGGCACGGATGTGCGGCGCCGATCCCCTGCTACTGGAGGCGCGGGCGCACGACCGCGCCGTGGCATTGGTCTCCCACGCCCCCCACGTGGCGTCCTCTGCGGTGGCGGCTCGCCTGCTCCACGGGGACGAGACCGCACTGGCCCTCGCGGGACAAGGGGTGCGCGACGTCACCCGGGTGGCCGGTGGCGACCCCGCCATGTGGACCGAGATCCTCACGCACAACGCGGCTCCGGTCGCGGAGGTGCTGCACGCCATGGCGGCCGACCTGGCGCGGACCGCCGACGCCCTGAGCCGAGTGGCGCGGACCGCCGACGACCGGACGCGGGAACCGGTGTGCGACCTGCTGGAGCGCGGGCGCTCCGGGCACGACCGGATCCCCGGCAAGCACGGCACGGTCAGCAGACCCGACTACACGGTCATCCCCGTGGTCATCCCCGACAAGCCGGGCTCTTTGGGACGGCTGTTCGCGGCCGCCTCCGAGGCCGGGGTCAACATCGAGGACGTACGCATCGAACACACCCCGGGGCTGCCGCTGGGTGTGGCGCAGGTGTACGTGCTGCCCGCGGCCGTGGACACGCTCGCGCGCGCGCTGGCCGCCGACGGCTGGTCGGTCCACCCGGGGGTGTGAGGACCGGCCCGGGACGGAGACGAAACCCTCGACGGGTCGGAACGCGTGTACGCCCTCGACCGGATCCGGTTGCGTACTTTGCGTCCAGTACGCACCGGTAGGCTTGAGCGTCGGCAACGGCAGGCAGGCGGCGCGGACGGGCCGCGGTGCAGTGGAAAGCAGGGGCAGTGAACGGGCAGGGCAACACCGAGGGCATCGTCATCGCGATCGACGGCCCCTCCGGGTCGGGCAAGTCGAGTACCTCCAAAGGTGCGGCCAAAGCGCGTGAACTGCGTTATCTCGACACCGGAGCCATGTACCGGGCGATGACCTGGTGGATGCTGGAGCACGGGGTCGACGTCGACGACGCCGAGGCCGTCACCGCCCTGGTCGAACGACCCGAGATCGTCATGGGGACCGACCCGGAGGCGCCCACGGTGAGGGTGGACGGCCGCGACGTGGCCACCGAGATCCGGAGCAAGGACGTCACCGCCAACGTGAGCGCGGTCTCGGCCGTTCCCGCGGTACGCGAGCGCATGGTGCGCGTTCAACGTGAGATCATCGCCGCCGCCAGGGCCGAGAGCACGGGTATCGTGGTCGAAGGCCGGGACATCACCACCGTCGTCGCCCCAGAGGCACCGGTCAAGCTGTTCCTGACCGCCAGCGCCGAGGCTCGCGCCCAGCGACGCAGCAAGGAGATCCGCGACACCGACGTGGCCGCGACCCAGGCCGACCTGGTCCGGCGCGACGAACTGGACTCCAGCCGGGCGCACTCCCCGCTGAAGCAGACCGCCGACGCCACCGAGCTCGACACCACCGGCCTGACCCTGGACGAGGTCGTCGCGCTCATCGTCAAGCTGGCCGACGAGGTCCGTCAACGATGACGGAGGCTCCCCGGCGGGGAGCACACGAACACCCACGGAGGCCCTCCCTCCGTGGTCCGTACACGGGCGTCGTGGGCGCCCGTGGCCGGCCCGCGCCGTTCCTCGGCGCCGGTCGGCGTCTCGCATCCTCGCGGCACGCATCCTGGGCGCGCGGGGACCAAGCACCGGGAGTGGTACATGAGTGACTTCGACATCTCCGACGTCGGCCATGACGGCGTCGCCGCGGCCGAGGCCGCGCCCCAGCCCGTGGTGGCCGTGGTCGGACGACCCAACGTGGGCAAGTCCAGCCTCGTCAACCGCATCATCGGCCGCCGTGAGGCCGTGGTGGAGGACGTGCCGGGCGTGACCCGTGACCGTGTCGCCTACGACGCCGAGTGGCAGAACACCAGGTTCACCCTGGTGGACACCGGGGGATGGGAGACCAGTGTCAGCGGCCTGGCCGCCATGGTCGCCCGGCAGGCCGAGTACGCCGCCCAGACCGCCGACGTCATCCTGTTCGTGGTGGACGCCACGGTCGGTATCACCGACGCCGACGCCGCGGTCACCCGTGTACTGCGCTCGACCAAGCGCCCCGTCGTGCTGGCCGCCAACAAGGTCGACGGCGGCTTCCAGGAGGCGGACGCGCTCGACCTGTGGCAGCTCGGAGTGGGGGAGCCCTATCCGATCAGCGCCCTGCACGGGCGAGGCACCGGCGATCTGTTGGACGCGCTGGTGGCACTCTTTCCCGAACAGCCCGTCGGAGAAAGCGACGAGGACGAGGACGACACGCCCCGTATCGCGTTGCTGGGCCGTCCCAACGTGGGCAAGTCCAGCCTGCTCAACCGCCTGGCCGGTGAGGACCGGGTGGTCGTGGACTCGGTGGCGGGCACGACCCGTGACGCGGTGGACGAGTTGATCGAACTGGGCGGCAAGACCTGGAAGTTCATCGACACCGCCGGTATCCGGCGCCGGTTCCGCGCCTTGCAGGGCGCGGACTACTACGCCACCATGCGCACGGGAACGGCCCTGGAGAGGGCGGAGGTCGCCGTGGTGCTGATGGACGTCAGCGAACCCCTCGCCGAGCAGGACATCCGCGTCGTCGAGCAGGTGGTGGAGGCCGGCCGCGGACTGGTCCTGGCCTTCAACAAGTGGGACATCCTGGACGAGGAGCGCCGCATCTACCTGGAGAAGGAGATCGACCGCCAGCTCTCGCGGGTCTCCTGGGCTCCGAGGGTGAACGTCTCGGCCAAGACCGGACGCCACATGGAAAGGCTGGTTCCGGCGATCGAGACCAGCCTGAACGGATGGAACCAGCGTGTTCCGACCGGTCAGCTCAACAACTGGCTCAAGGAACTGGTGGCCGCCACCCCGCCACCGGCGCGCGGCGGCAAACAGCCCAAGATCCTGTTCGCGACCCAGGCGGACACCCGGCCACCGCACTTCATCCTGTTCACCACCGGATTCCTGGAGGAGAACTACCGACGTTTCATCGAGCGGCGCCTGCGGGAGGACTTCGGGTTCGAGGGCTCCCCGGTGCATCTGAGCATGCGGATCCGTGAGAAGAAGGGCGCCGCTCCGGGGCGCGCCTCCAAGGGCAGTGTCCGGCAGGACCGCAAGCAGCGCCGCCGGTAGGGCGTGGTCCGGGGCTCGCCTGCGAGGGCCGGGCCCCGGCGGGACACAACGTCCGGGCCGTGGGCCGGTGAGGGGGAGACCGTGCACAGGATCCTGGTGAGCGCCTGCCTGATGGGGCGCAGAGTCCGTTACGACGGGCGGGCCAAGGCAGTTGAGGACGCACTGGTGGAGGAATGGCGGAGGGAAGGGCGCCTGGTAGTGCACTGTCCCGAGGTCGCCGGCGGCCTGCCGGTGCCCCGCCCGCCCGCCGAGATCGAGCCGGGCGCGACCGCCGCCGACGTACTCGCCGGACGGGCGCGGATCCTCACCCCCGACGGGCGGGACGTCACAGGGCACTTCGTGGACGGCGCCCACGCCGCGCTGGCCACCGCGCGGGCGCACGGGGTTGGTGTGGCCCTGCTCAAGGAGTCCAGTCCCTCCTGCGGGCTGCACGAGGTCTACGACGGGACCTTCACCGGGCACAAGAGGCCCGGTGAAGGGGTGACCGCGCGCCTGCTGGCGGACCACGGCATCGCCGTCTTCACCGAGAACGAGATCCCCGCGGTCGCCGCACGCCTGCGCGAGCTGGAGGAAGACCGAAGGACCGCCCGGCCCGAACGGCCGGTTCAGGGGCGGACGACCTCGTAGCGGGCGCAGGCGAAGTCCCCGGAGCGGCGCGCCTCCAGCACCCGCAGGTCCACCCGCTCCGGCAGCAGCGGACGCCCCGACCCCAGGGTGACCGGGGCGATGGACACCACCACCTCGTCCAGGAGGCCGAGCCGGGCCAGGTCCGCGGCGATCCCGCCCCCGCCGACCACCCATACGCCACGGCCCTTCGCGGCCTCGGCCATCTCCCCGTGCAGGTCGCGCAGCTCCTGGTCGGTGTCCGCGGCGGCGAAACGGACGTCGCCCTCCACCCGTGGCAGTTTCCTGTGCGTGAGCACCCACGCGGGGATCTGATAGGGCCAGGGCTTGTCACCCTCATGGCGCAGGATCCACTCGTAGGTGCTCGCGCCCATCACCATCGATCCGATGCCCTTCATGAACTCCGCCTGTTCGTCCAGGGCCTCCTCGTCGTCGGTGGCGAAGAGCCACTCCAGGGAGTGGTCCTCGGTGGCGAGGAAGCCGTCCAGGCTCGTCGCCGTGTTGTAGACCGTCCTGCTCATCGTGTGCCTCCGTCGTGGTGTCGTTCCTGCAACCAGGAGATGGGGTCGCCGTGGTCCGCCTCCACGCCCTCCGTGCGCAGCATGTGGCGGACGAGCTGCCTGCGGTGCGCGGAGAAGGTCAACACGTGCGCGACGACGCTGCCCAGCACGAAGCTCTCGGGCGGATCGCACAGAGCGTCGATCAGCCGGTCGCCCCAGGCCCCGCGCCGTCCGATGTCGTCGACCACGGCGATCCAGCGCGGTCCCACGCGCGCGTGCCGTTCGCGCAGGCTTTTGACGTCGTCCGCGCCCCGGTCGGGAAGGTCCGCGCCGTCGATCGAGGCGAGCCAGGTCTCCTTGCTCCACACCAGGTGTTCGAGCACGGCCGCGATCGACTCCTCCGGCCCGTCCCACGTCAGGACCTTCTGCCCGGGGGCGAGCGTTCGTCGGTAGGACTCCTCCGGCAGTTCCGCGGCCAGGTCGAGCAGGTGGGCGGTGTCGTCCACGTCGTGGTGGACCTGGAGGGCGATCATGTCCATGCCGGGCCGCTCCTTGGGGTTCTCCTCGACCCACAGGTGGATCGGCGGGTGGAAGTGGATGCCGTTGGGTGCGGGCAGCCAGGTGCCGCTGCCCGGTGTGGTGGAACTGGGAGGGCGCCCGAAGGCGCGTCCGAAGGCACGCGTGAACCCCTCGACCGATGCGTACCCGGCCGCGAACGCGGCGTCGGTGACACTACTGCCCTGGCTGATCTGCCAGGCCGCGCGCTCCAGCAGCACCCGTCGGCGCAGCGCGACCGGCGGTTCGCCGATGTCACGCCTGAGCCGGCGGGTGAAGTGGAACGGCGAGGTGAAGGCCTGGTCCGCCATGTCGGTGAGGTGGGTGTTCTCCTCGTCCAGGACCGCGTCGAGCAGCTCGCGCAGGCGGTCCCGTCCCGGGGTGGGCTCGCTCATGGCAACAGTATGTTCGGCGCGGGACGGTGCGCGCCTGACCGTTCTTGCCCACTCCCGTGGTGAGTCCTGCGGACCGCTCCCGTACGGTGGGTCACCGAGCGGACACGTGGTGGAGAGGGGAGGGGTTCCTCGCTCCACGGTCCGGGCCGAGGAAGGTCGGCCGTGGTGCGGACGGTCGCGCGGATGCGGTAGAGTCTTGCCGTCGGCGGCGCCCGGAGGGCGGCCATCGCACACGGGACGTAGCGCAGTTTGGCAGCGCACTTGACTGGGGGTCAAGGGGTCGTGGGTTCAAATCCCGCCGTCCCGACGGAGAAGTAGCAGTTCAGAGAGAGGTTCGCCGGATGGCGGGCCTCTTTCTTCGTCTCCGGTGGGGTTCGGGTGGCGTCTGTGGTCCGTCCCGGGGGCGCCTGTGAGGTTCACTTCTTGATCTACGTCGTAAAGGCGAGTGTGAAAGAGTGCCCACACTGCAAAAGTGCGGAGCGAGAGAAGCGGAGGTACGGCCGCTTCGGCGAGTACTGGAGGCAGTGGGGCGGTCACCTGCCCCTGGAGGTGCTGGTCTCCCCCTACCGGGTGGTCGTCGCACCTTTGGTCGACTACATCGAGGGCCTGCACCGCCAACGCCCGGACCTGACCCTGACCGTCATCCTTCCGGAGATCGTCGTCCGACGTTGGTCGCACCGCCTCCTGCATGGACACACCGCCGCCCGGCTTCGGAAGGCGTTCCGTCCACTTCCCAAGGTCGTCGTCACGACGGTGCCGTTCCACGTCTGAGGGAGGCGTCCCTTCGAAGGAGAAGGAGGGTCCCGCCGGGGCGAAGGAGGCGGAAGAGGGCGGCACATGCGAGGAAACTTCCGGCGCGCCCGATGACTTCGAGGCCGAGCGAGGGTCGGTACGGGTGAGAACGGCACACACGGTGGGAGCAGACCATGACCACGCGACACGAACCCGCAACGAAGACCGCGACCTCCCGGCGCGTCCTGAACGTCGCCCTGTGGACGCTCCAGGTCCTGCTCGCGCTGTTCTTCGCCGTCGCCAGCGCCTACCCCAAGCTCACCGGCCACCCGTCCGCCGCCGCGACCTTCGACGTGATCGGCTACGGCGACTGGTTCATGTACCTGGTGGGCGCCCTGGAGCTGGCGGGCGCCATCGGCCTGCTGATCCCCGTGCTGTCGGGCCTCACCGCGCTCGCCTTCATCGCCCTGATGATCGGCGCGTTCGTCTACGAGGTCACCGTGATCGGCGCGGGCTTCTGGTACACCCCGCTCGTCCTCGTCGTTCTGTTCGCCCTCATCGCCTGGGGACGCAGGGATCGCACGGCGGAACTGTTCTCCCTGCTCTCGGGCGGAGGCCGTACGCCGCGCCGTCACGGGTGAGGGGTCTGCCGGGAAGGTCGGCCGGGTTTCGGCCCTGCCGACCTCCCGAACCGCTCCGCCACCCTGGTGGCGGCCCCTCTCAGGACGCGTCCTGAGAGGGGCCGGTACGGCGGAGAGAGTGGTGTGTCTAGGCTGAGCTGATGCTCCTTCGCAATCGTTGGGTCATCCTGTCCATCGGCATGGTTGCGCAGGTGGCCAGTGTGGGCGCGATGTTCGGGGTCCCCATCGTCCTGCCCCAACTACGGGAGGCCTTCGGCGTCACCACCGCGCAGGCGGGCCTGCTGGCCGGAATCCCCTCCTTCGGTCTCCTGCTGACCCTGCTGCTCTGGGGGTTGGTGATCGATCGCGTCGGCGAGCGGGTGACGATGGCGCTGAGCCTTCTGCTCACCGCGGGCGCCCTGGGGGTGCTGTGGATCGTCACGGGTCTGTGGACCGCGGGTGCGGTCCTGCTGTTGGTAGGGACCGTGGCGGGGCCGGTCAACGCGGCGAGCGGGCGGCTCGTCCTCGTCTGGTTCGCTCCCCACGAGCGCGGCCTGGCCATGGGGGTTCGCCAGTCCGCGTTTCCTCTGGGGGTCGGACTCGCCTCCCTGGTGCTGCCCACCGCCGCCGACGCCTGGGGTTTCGCCGGTGCGATGTCTCTTCCCGCGGGGCTCGCCCTGCTGGTGACCCCGCTCATTCTCGCGATCCCCTCGGCTCCCTCCGCTCCTGTCCGGGCCGGACCGGCCGTGACGGGGGAGGTTCGTCAGGCCGTGGCCGAGCCCGGATCGCCCTATCGGCGGTGGACCATCTGGCGGGTCCACGGAGTCAGCATGCTCCTCGGGGTGGCGCAGGTCACCATGATGACCTATGCGCTGATCTACCTGGTCGAGCAACAGGGGTGGGATCCGCCCGCGGCCGGTGCCGTGGTCGCGCTGGCCCAGATACCGGGGGCGGGCGGGCGCCTGTTGTTCGGTGTCTGGTCGGACCGCATGGGGGACCGTATGCGTCCGGTCCGGTGGCTCGCGGCGGTCGCGACCTGTTGCCTGCTCCTGCTCGCCGTGCTCCCCGCTGTTTGGACCTGGACGGCGGTGCCCCTGGTCCTGGCCTGCCTGTCCCTGACCAGTTGGCACAACGGCCTGACCTTCACCTCGGTGGCCGAGATCGCCGGAGCGTCGTGGGCGGGCCGGGCCCTGGCCGTGCAGAACTGGCTCCAAGGTGTCAGCACCACCCTCACCCCGGTGTTGATGGCGGCGGTGATCACCCTCGCCGGTCTGCCCGCCGTCTTCGCCGTGAGCGCGATGTTCTCCGCCGCCGCCATCGCCGTGGTCCCGCTCGCCCGGAGGAGGCCCACCACGGGGGAGGGACGTGGACGGTAGAGGGGGCCGGTGCCGTACGACCTCGTCGGGGGTGGTCGGAACCGGTGCGGTACCGGGCGGTAACCTCAGGGCGATCACCTCGAACAACCCGGAGGGCGTCACATGAGCGAGGAGCTGTCCGTCAGGGTCGACGGGCACGTCGGCGTCGTGGAGGTCCACCGGCCGCCCCACAACCACTTCGACCACGGGCTCCTCAAGGAGCTGGCCGACACCGCCGAGGAGCTCGCCGATCGGTGCCGGGCGCTGGTGTTGTGCTCGGAGGGCCGGAACTTCTGTGCGGGTGTGGACTTCGCGGCGGACGGGGTCGGTGACGATCCGAGCAGAACGCTCAGCGCCATCTACGGTGAGGGGCTGCGCCTGTTCTCGCTCCCGGTGCCCGTGATCGCCGCCGTCCAGGGAACCGCCGTGGGCGGCGGACTCGGTCTGGCGTGCGCCGCGGACTTCCGGGTCGCCGCGCCCTCCTCGCGGTTCCACGCCAACTTCGGTCTTCTGGGGTTGCACCAGGGGTTCGGCCTGAGCGTCTCCCTGCCCTGGATCGTCGGTGAACAGAAGGCCGCCGACATGCTCTACACCGCCCGCCGGGTCACCGGCACCGAGGCCCACGCGATCGGTCTGGCCGACTTCCTGGTCGAGGAGGAGGCCGTGCGTGAGGCGGCCATGGACCACGCCCACCGGATCGCGGCCGCCGCACCGCTGGCGGTGCGTTCGATGAAGGCGACGATGCGCGCCGACCTGCTCGCCGCGTTGCCGGGCGCCTTCGAACGCGAGGTCGCCGAGCAGGTGCGTCTTTTCAAGACCGAGGACAACAAGGTGGGCATCGCTGCATCCCTCGACCGGGTCAGGCCGACCTTCACCGGAAGATAGCCCGCCCTCCGCCCGCGCCGTCGAAGCCCTCGCACACCGCGCCCGTGGGGGACAGGCATGAACTCCGCCTCGGCGGTGTTCCTCCTCCATGAGGACCGACGAAGAAAGGGGAAGGTGTGCGAGCAGGGCGGACGGTCACACGGAGGCCGGACGGTCACGACGGCACGAGGGAGGCGGGCGACGACGCACCGACGGCCCATGAACGCGGGAGCTCCTCCGCCCCGACACCGCCGGAGACCACGGACGTGGTCATCGTGGGCGCGGGCCAGGCCGGGTTGTCGGTGGCCTGGCACCTGAGGCGCCTCGGCCTCACACCGGGGGTCGACTTCGTGGTCCTGGACCGGGGCCCGGAGGCGGGCGGCGCCTGGCAGTTCCGCTGGGAGTCGCTGCGTCTGGGCATCGCCCACAAGGTCGACGACCTGCCCGGTATGAGGGAGTTGGGGCTGAGCTTCGCCACCGCCGACTCCACCCGCCCGGCACGGGACGTCGTACGCGACTACTACGAGCGTTACGAACGCGAGTTCGGGTTGGAGGTGCTGCGGCCGGTCGAGGTCACCGAGGTCCGGGAGAGCGACGACGGCGGCTTCCTCGTCACCACCGACCGAGGTGAGATCGGTACGCGGGTACTGGTCAACGCCAGTGGGACCTGGACCAGGCCGTTCCGTCCCTACTTCCCCGGCGCGGCGGACTTCCGCGGCGTACAGATCTCCACACCGGACTACCGCGCGGCCGAGGACTTCGCCGGCATGCGGGTGCTCGTCGTGGGCGGAGGAACCTCCGCGGTCGGGTTCCTCAAGGAACTGGAGGGCGTGGCCGCGCACACGATCTGGACGACCCGCCGCCCCGTGGAGTTCGTCGAGGAGGCGCGCGGCATCGAGGCGGTACGTCAGGCGGACGAGGCCGCCCGCGCGGGGCGACCGCTTCCGAGCATCGTCAGCGGCACCGGTCTGCCCGCCACCCCCGAGAACATGGCCGCGGTGGAGCGCGGGGTCCTGGTCGCCCGGCCGATGTTCTCCGAGATCGAGCCCGACGGTGTCCGCTGGTCCGACGGCTCCTTCGCGCCGGTGGACGCCATCATCTGGGCGACGGGGTTTCGGGCCGAACTCACCCATCTGGCTCCGCTGCGTCTGCGTGAGCCCGGCGGCGGTGTCCGTGTCGACAAGGGGCGGTCCACGCGCAACCCCCGCCTGTTCCTGGCGGGTTTCGGTCCCCAGGCGAGCACGATCGGCGCCAACCGCGCCGGCCGCACGGTCGCGCGCCAGGTCGTGGCCGAACTGCGCTCACCGGTGGCGGAGCCCTCCTCCGTGTGAGGGACGGAACCGGCCCGGCGCACCGCCGTGCTCAGGAGGGTTCCTCCGCCCGTGCGGTGCGCTCTCCCCGAAGGCCGACGGCGGCGAGCACGGCCGGCCCCACGGCGACGGCCGCGCACACGTATCCCACGGTGTTGAACGCGGTGGCGAAGGCCTCCCGCGCGGTGTCGACGACGACTCGGGCCGACTCGGGGTCCACGCGCTCGGCGGCGTTTCTGGCAGAACCGACGTCCTCGAAGGCCGCGACGCGCACGTCGGTGGGCAGGTCCAGGGGAAGATCCGACCGCAGCCGGTAGACGGCCCTGAGCAGGGTGCCCATGACCATGACGCCGAGCGCCGCACGCGATCACCGCGCCGGTTCCTCGATGAGACACCGGCGCGGGCGAGTCGAAAGCGCCCGAACGGCCGGTAGGGGAGTGCTCGGGCCGGCGTAGGGCGACCCCGCACGAGGACGAGGCGACTCCCACGCGGCTTCGACCGTGCCCTCTGCCCTTGTGCAGACCGGTGGAGGGGCGCCCGTCGTCTGCGCGGGGAGGCCTTCTCAACGAGATGACCTCGTGGAATGACTCGGTCCAGGGGATCCCGTGTCGCGATGAGTTCTGCCTCCGGGGCGGTCGTACCGTCGAGATCTTCATCGAGGAGGACTTCTGATGCGCAACGTGACGTATGCGATGGGTGTTTCCCTGGACGGCTACGTCGTCGGGCCGGACAGTCGCTTCGACTGGGCGGCGCCCGACGAGGAGGTCTTTCGCCTGGCCACCGACGAGGTGAGAAAGGCCGATGTCCACCTGATGGGACGACGGCTGTACGAGACGATGCTGTACTGGGAATCCGTCGACCAGAACCCCTCGCTCGGCTTCTCCACGCTGGAGTTCGCCGCGCTCTGGAGGGCGTTGCCCAAGGTGGTGTTCTCCAGATCGCTGTCAAAGGTGCGAGGCAACGCCCGCTTGGCCTCCGCCGGCCTGGCGGAGGAGATCCGACGGTGGCGGTCCGAACCGGGGGACGGCGACATCGCGATTGGTGGCGCGACCCTCGCCGCCGAGGCAGCCGCGTCGGGTCTGATCGACGAATACCGGCTCAGGGTCCACCCGGTGCTGGTCGGCGGTGGCATCGCGTTCTTCTCCCCGCACGAGCGCCGGGTGGACCTGGAACCGGTCGAGACCCGCACCTTCGATTCACGAGTCGTCTACCTCCGCTACCGCGTGGCGCGTTAGCCGACCCGTCCGCCCGGTCGCGGAGGCATGACGGTCCCCGGTACGGCGGGGCTGCTAGCAGGACCCCGGTCACGACCACCCCAGGCCTCCCATCGGTCTCCTCCATCGGAGCCGGTGAGCTGGGACGCCTCACCGCGGCGGCCGGGCGGGGGACCCCTGGAAGCAGGGTGTACGTCTGCTCTGCGCGGGTAGCGCAACCCACGAGAGAAGACGGCCGGCCCCGTGCCGCGGAGGCGGCGCACCGCGCCGTAGGACATGGGGGAGTCGGCCTGCGGAGGCGGACCCGTACCCGCCCGAGCGGGGTGAGCGAGATGTTCCACGACCGGCGAGAGGCGGGCGAGCGACTGGCCCGCGTGGTGGAGGGGCAGAACAGGCCGTATCCGCTCGTGCTGGCGTTGCCACGTGGTGGGGTGCCCGTCGCCGCGCGTGTCGCCCAAAGACTCGATCTGCCCCTGGACGTGGTGGTCGTACGCAAGATCCCGATCCCCGGGAGCCCCGAAACGGCGATCGGCGCGACCACGGCCGAGGGGCCGCCGCTGTTCGACCACAAATCGCTGCGACTGCTGGGGCTCTCCGAGGAGGACCTGGCCGCGTCGGTCCGGGCCGAACAGGCCGAGGCGCGGCGGCGTGTGCGGGTCTATCGCGAAGGCGAACCCGGCCCTCGGGTCAGCGGATGCGACGTCGTCCTGGTCGACGACGGGTTGGCCACCGGTATGAGCGCTCGGGCGGCGCTGACCGCCCTGCGTCGGCAGGATCCCGCCTCCCTCGCCCTGGCCGTTCCCGTCGGGGCGCCGAGCGCCGTGCACGCGCTCGCCGACGTGTGCGACCAGGTCATCTGTGTGGAGGCACCACCGGACTTCGGTGCGGTCAGCCTGTGGTATGAGGAGTTTCCCCAGGTCACCGACGAGGAGGTGTTGTCCTGGCTTCGCCGGTGCCCCCGGCGGGCCCGGAACGACGCTCCACGCGGGGACAACCGGCCCGAGGTCTCCGGGCCGCCGTGATCCGCGAGCCCGCGGATCCCCGGTTCCGAGGAAGGGAGAGCACCATGACCGCTCGCGACGTGAAGGTGCGCACCTCCGGCGCGCAGCTTGACGGTCGGCTGACCATGTTCCCCGGGGCGACCGCGGTGGTGGCCTTCGCGCACGGTAGCGGAAGTTCGCGGCACAGTCCGCGCAACCAGGCGGTGGCCGACGAACTCCACCGGTCGGGGATCGCGACTCTCCTCTTCGACCTGTTGACCCCCCAGGAGGAACGCGTCGACGCCACGACCGCGCGGCAGCGTTTCGACATCGACCTGCTCACCCGCCGACTCACGGGCGCGGTGGACTGGCTGGCCGCCCACGAGGACACCGGGGGGACCCCCATCGGTCTCTTCGGAGCCAGCACCGGGGCCGCCGCGGCCCTGCGCACCGCGGCCGAGCGCGCGGACACGGTGGAGGCGGTCGTCTCGCGTGGGGGGCGTCCCGACCTCGCCGGAACGGCGGCGCTGCAAGTGGTGCGCGCCCCGACGTTGTTGATCGTGGGCGAGGAGGACACCGAGGTGCTCAGGATGAACGAGGAGGCGGCCGACTGGATCAGCGGACCGACCCGGATCCACGTCGTTCCCCACGCCACACACCTGTTCGAGGAGAAGGGCGCCCTGGAGGAAGTGGCCAACGCCGCCGCCGAGTGGTTCAGGAAGCTCCTGGAGGAGCGGGAGAGGTGAGCCGGCCGTCACCGGTTCGGCACTCCGCGCCGGGAAGGACGGCGGTGACAGCGGACGACGTTGATGTGACAGAGATCTCTCTTGAGTGGGGGTTGCCCTCGGGGATGACGGGTAGTAATGCCGTGTCCCGCGACGGGATCACCGCCGAGAGCGCCCCCGCTTCGGACGGCGTCGCGAAGGCGCGCCCCCATCGAGGCCCTCGGGCCCGGAGGAAGGCGTCAGAATAGGCGCGCACCGCCCGTATTCTGGCGGTTTTCCGCATCCCTGGAAACGGTTTTTCGAGCCTTTCTTCAGGTTCTTCTGCAACGGGAAGATCACAGGATCATCTCCCGTTTTTGCCATTCTGTGACCTGACTTTGTGTTCTGGGGCACTCGCCTTTAGGGCATTTTGACCTGTTTGCTATGGTCTTTCTTGCTGGTACCCCCAGCCACTCCTGTGACATCCAGGAGGGCGACGCCTGCCCGGCGGGGGATCCGGTCAAGGCCCCGCTGGTCAGCGGCCGGGGCTGCGCGCATCTGTGGAACCACAGCCGGATGCCCTGCGTACGAACATCTCGCAGGCTGGTGCCCCCCGGGGTCGGTGCGTGCCCGAAAGGTGGTGCGGGCCGTCCGGCGCCCGCCCGAAGGAAGGAACACAATGGGTTCGGAGGGCCAACAGCTCAGCGCCTCCGTCGTTATTCTTCTGCTCGTGCTGTTCTTCGGCGGCACGATGCTGATGTCGATCCTCATCAGCAAGAAGAAGGAAAACGCCGACGGTTACATGACCGCCGGTAACAATATCGGTTTCGGAATATCGGCCGCTTCCATGACGGCGACATGGATCTGGGCGTCCTCGATGTACGCCTCGGCCACCTCCGGATACACCTACGGGATCTCCGGGCCCATCCACTACGGGCTCTGGGGTGCCCTGATGATCCTGTTCATCTACCCCTTCGGCCGTCGCATCCGCGCGGTCGCCCCTCGTGCGCACACACTCGCCGAGGTCATGTATGCCCGGCACGGACGCTCCAGCCAGCTGATGCTGGCGGGCTCCAACGTCGTGGGCAGCCTCATCTCCCTGACCTCGAACTTCATCGCCGGTGGAGCGCTGGTGGCGATGCTCTCGCCCTTCACCTTCACCCAGGGCATCCTCGTGATGGCCGCAGGCGTACTGCTCTACACGCTCTGGTCAGGCTTCCGGGCGTCGGTGCTCACCGACTTCGCCCAGGTCATGGCGATGCTGGGCGCCGTGGTCGTCATCATTCCCGTGGTCTTCTTCGCCGCCGGCGGACCGGACATGTTCGAGGCCGGTGCGACCAACCTCACCCCCCAGCAGTCGAACTTCTTCTCCTCCGAGGCCTTCCTGCACCAGGGTGCGCCCTACATCGCCGCGGTCCTGGCCTACGCGATCGGCAACCAGACCATCGCCCAGCGCCTCTTCGCCGTGCGTGAGGACCTCATCAAGCCCACCTTCATCACCGCCACCATCGGCTACGGTGCCACCGTCATCGGTATCGGCATGCTCGGTGTGATGGCCCTCTACCTGGGTCTTGAGCCTGTGGGTGGGGACACCAACAACCTCATCCCGCAGTTGGCCACCACCTATCTCGGCCCCATCCTGCTGTGCGTCTTCTTCATCATGATCATCGGGTCGCTGTCCTCGACCGCCGACTCCGACCTGTCCGCGCTGTCGTCGATCATGATGGCCGACGTTTACGGCCAGAACGTGGCCGGGCGCAAGAAGGCCGACCCCAAGACGATGCTCCTGGTCGGCCGCGTCACGATGATCGTCGCCACCGGCGCCGCGCTGTACTTCGCCAGCGGCCAGATGAACATTCTGGACCTGCTGGTCTTCGTCGGTGCGCTGTGGGGCGCGTTGGTCTTCCCGGTCATCGCCTCCTTCTACTGGGGCAAGGTCACCAACGCCGCCTTCACCGTGGGCACCCTGGCGGCCATGGCCGTGTTCATTCCGGTGCGCTTCGAGATGCTGCCGGACAACCTCCTCGTCAACCTCGGCGTGGACGTCCTCTCGGTCATCGGTATCGGTGTGATCCTCGGTCTCATGGCCTTCGGTTTCTTCGGCCTACGCACCGCCAAGTGGGTCGGCGGCATCTCCATCGTCGTCTCCGCGCCGTTCGTGATCGGTTTCCTGCACGACTACCACGTGCTCAGCGGCTCGCTCGTCGCCTACTCGGTGAGCACCTTGGTCTGCTACCTGATGTCCTTCCGCAACAGCAAGAACTTCGACTTCGCCCTCATCGACAAGCGCGTCGGCGATTTCGACCCTGAGGAGGACCAGAAGACCGACGACACCGCTCCGACGCACTGACGAGAAGGAGAGACCATGACGACTCTGACCCTGACCGCCTACGTGCTCGTGTGGCCCGCCATCGTGGCGGCGGTGCTGTTCTTCATCGCACGCGGCTTCCTGAAGGAATGGCGTGAGGCCCGCCAGGAAGGCCGCCGGATCATCTGACGCCCGGTGGCACGGCGCGACGATGGGTGCGCGTCAACGGTGGGGGCGCCGCTGCCATGGCAGCGGCGCCCCCGCGCCTGTGAGGGAGTCTTGCCCGCCTCCCGGCCCGGCGACAGGCGTCCCGCCCGCCTGCGAGTCTGCCTCGGGTCGCCTGGAGACGGCCTTGGGCGCACGGTGCCGATCCCGCGTGCTCTCGGCATCGCCGGGGGAGGTTCGAGGTGGCGGTGACGCTCTTCGGGGGCCGGTCCCCCGGGAAGGAGGCGCGGGGGGACCGCACTGGAGGGAAGGTCCCTCATCGCCGTGCTCGTGGTTCCCTGCGCCGGTGTCTCCATGCGGGGGGCGCGAGGAGCACCTGATGAAGGGCCCTGGTGCGTCGGACCCCCTCCGCCCGTAGTGTTCCGGTGAGGACGGGCGGTCCGAGTGGTGCGCCGGATGCGATACAGTTTCACCTGTTGGTGGCGCTGCGAAGGCGTTCACGCGACACACGGGACGTAGCGCAGTTTGGCAGCGCACTTGACTGGGGGTCAAGGGGTCGTGGGTTCAAATCCCGCCGTCCCGACAGAGCAGTAGCGGTTCACGAAGGGGCTCGTCGTCAGACGGGCCCTTTTCTGCGTCCTCGGTGGGGTGCAGGTGGGGTTGAACCGGGGTCGGGTGTGCCGTCGGTCCACGTCGTGCGGGATGGCGTCCATCGCCCGTGCTCCGGAGCGAAGTACCGGCCTCAGTTGGTGGCGGTAGACGCGTTCGGTGGTGTCGGTGGCGTCATGGCCCACGAGGAGTGAGATCTCTTCGATGCTCACGCCGTGGTCCGACAGCAGCGACACGAGGGTGTGGCGCAGCTCGCGCGCTGTCCATTCGTTCTGGTCGAGTCCTGCCTTTCTCACGATGGTGCGCAGGTCCCGCAGGACGTTGTGGTGGTCCAGTGGTGTCCCGTGCCTGGTGCAGAACACCAGATCGTTGTCCTGCCACAGTCCGGCCGCCGCGAGACGTTCTCGGGCCTGCATCGTCTTGTGGGCGGTGATCGCTTTGATGGCGATGCGGGGCAGTTCCAGGGAGCGCCGTGACCGTTGGGTCTTGGTGTCCCCGTCGCCTCGCACCGAGGTCCACACGTGGATCGTGGGGGCCCCGCCGTTGGTGTCGATCTGCTCCCACGTCAACGCCCGGATCTCCTCGGTTCGGGCTCCGGTGACGATGGAGAGCACCAGGTAGGCGTACCACCGCGTGCCTTCCGCCGCCTTGAGCACTGCCACGGCCTGTTCCAGTGTCATGGACTTGGAGGGCCGTCCGGGTTTGTCGCTCTTGAGCCTGCCGCGCTGGTCCAGCCGTGCGAGTTCGGCGACGTTGCGGGCCACCATCTCTTGGACCTGTGCGTAGCGGATGGCGCGTTCCAGCAGGTTGAGCACCAGCCGCAGCGTCCGCGAGGACAGGTGCGGTTCGCGGCCCCGGAGCCAGGCGAGCACATCGACCACCCGCAACTCAGCCAGAAGGTATCGGCCGAGGTAGGAGGTGATGTGCGTACGCGCGAACCGTGTGTAGTTATCGCGTGTGGTGGGTGCCAGGTCGGCGGTCTGGTCCCGCAGGAACTCCGCCACGCAGTCGACGACGGTGTAGCGGGCGGGGGAGTTGACGCCTGGTCCAGTGCTTCCAGGACCTGGGCGAGTTTGTCGTAGAGGGTGTACTTGTTCTTGCTGCTGATCTTCTTGACCTGACAGCGGCCGGTGTGCGGGTCCTGCCGGAGGCGGATCTCCGCGCGCCAGAGGTGGCGTGCCTTGTCGAGGTAGACCGACACGTCGGGTCGGTCGGCCAGGTCTGCCCTGGTGGGCTTGCGTGGTGTTCTGGGCACCACTCCTCGTCTTCCCCGGGAACGGTCCCGTCCAGCCTAAGCCTGCGCCTGGTCCTCTACGAGGCGGTTGATGTAGGCCTCCAGGGCGGAGCGGGGGACGAGGCGTCGCCGGCCGACGCGGACGGAGGGGAGCTGTCCGGTGGCGATGAGCTTCTTGACGGTGGTGCCCAGGCTCAGCGCATGGGCGGTTTCCTGGACGGAGTACGCGACCTTGTGTTCCACACCGGGGTCCCTTCTCGCGGGTGGGTTTCACCTTCTGGTCGCGATTGGGGGGCCTGATCGGGTTCAGGTGGGGGGCGGGAGGCGTGCGTACGCACTGCGGGCCCTGCCGCTAGAAGCGGCAGGGCCCGCAGAAGAACGGAGATTCGTGGCGCTTATGCCACTGGCGGGGGTGGTGTGTGGGGGAGGAGGCGGCTCTATGCGGCCGGACCCTTGACGGCCGTGAGGAGTGCTCCCCACTCCAGCCGCGATGCTTCGACATGGCCGAGGGAACGGTTCTGGGTGTCTCGGATGGCGGCACCGTCAGAGGTTCGCTTGGCCTCTACACAGTGACCGCCGTTTCCTCCGCTGTAGGAAGACTTACGCCATTCCTTGGTGAGTTCCATCGCGGAACTCCTTCCTAATCGTGCGTAGACGCTCCAAGGAGACCTCTGGCGACCAGGCTACTCCGAGTAGTTCACCGAAAAGCTCGTGAGCCTCCTCGACCTCCGGGCCGTGGTACATGCTGCCTGATAGGGCGTTCTCCAGGTACAGGGCGTCCGGCTGGCCGTCGAAGGACATCAGGACCAGCATGCCGGTGTGGCCGGGGTGGAAGCCGGTCTTCAAGGGAACGATCTGCAACCCCAGCCTATGGGATTCCACCAGTTCGATCAGTTTGTTGAGCTGCTCCACCATGACTTCCACCCCTCCGGTAGGAGCCAGCAGGACGGCTTCATTGACGATGCTGTGGACCCTGGGCGGATCCGGCCTGTCCCAGATTCGCTGGCGTCGCATCCGTCCTTCGACGATCTCTTCTACCGCCTCGGGTGGAGCGAAGCGGTTGGAGGCCCTGGCCAGGGACCGTGCGTAGGCCCTGGTCTGGAGCAACCCGGAGATGACCAGGGGGTGGAACTCACGGATGTGCGTCGCTGCCGGTTCGGCTTTCACCAACTCGGAGAGGAAGCTGGGATAGGACTCCCGGTTGCTGAGCTTCACCCACAGCTCTACGAGCTTTCCGTCCGCGCCGAGGAAGTCATCGATGAGGTTGACCTTGTCTCGGCTGGGCCAGTGGGTTCCGCTCTCGAAACCGCTGATCAGCGTGCCTGTCGCTTGGATCCTGGAAGCCACTTGAGCCTGTGTCCTGCTGGCTGAGGTCCGATACTTTTTCAGCTCCGTTCCCCACTTCTTGGCGTGCGGCTTCACCTTCTTCTTCACCGATAGACCACCCTTCACAACCTCGCCATAACCTCTTTGCACACAGATCTATCAGTGTTGGGAGGCTTGGTGACATCACTTCCCAGATAGAAATGGGTTCCTCAAGCTGGGATCACCGGAGAACTTAACCCACGACACCTGAATGGGTTCCGGGATAACCAGGGAGGAACCACTCATGTCGGAAACGAGGGAAGCAGCCAAGCGGTTGTGCCACTGGGCTGATGAGAGCGGCCTGAAGGCGCTGCCGCACCCCGGCCAGGTGGTCGAGTTGAAGAAGGGGAAGCAGAGTCAGCACGTCCGCCTGTCCAGGGCGGAGGGCGGTTGGTTCTGGTTCTGGCTCTGGGAGCCGTTCCGTACCGAGCAGGACGTGTGGGAGACGGAGAAGGGTCTGCCCATGGGGCAGGAGCGGGACATGGTGCGCCGGGTACTGGCGGTGCTGGAGATCGCCGAGGCGGGGGAGAAGGTGACATGAGCTCACATGAGTTCCCTCGCTACCTCGCGGAGGTCCCGCCCGAGGTCGCCGACACCCTCGCAGAAACCGAAGGGGTTGAGCGAGTCACCTACCGACAGGTCCTGTGCTCGGCGGTCGGCCTGCTCAACCTCAAGAAGCGTGGCACGCTCTTCTTCGCCAACGGCGGCGCAGTCCTCATCCGCCCCGGCCAGAAGATGATCACCTTCTCCGAGCTGCGGAGGGACGATCTTCCCAAGCGCTACCTCTGACCTCGCACGGCTCGGATGCCCAGCCCCTCCCACCGGTTCCCCGCTGGGAGGGGCTTCCCTTGTGGGCACTCGCCGTTTTCCCTCATAAGCGACTATGAGGTGATGCCGAGTGAATTCTTTTTCGAAGGAATGCCCAGGCGTTCCTGCGCGGGATCGTGTGTTGTTCTGGCACCGGGGCGCCTGGGCGCACACCAAGGTCGAGAAGGCACGTGCGGTGATGCGTGCTCGGGGAGAAGCCGCTGAAGCCCTGGCCCACCAGGGTGATGAGGAGGAACCGGCCTGGTTGGACTGGGTCGATGAGGGCGAACTCCAGATCATGGAGGCTCGCGCGTACACCGAGCTTCACCGGCCTTTGCGTGCGGTTCCGCTGCTCAACGACGTGCTGTCCCAGTACGACACCGCTCATGGTCGGGAACTGGCGTTGTATCTGGCTTGGCTCGCGGTTGCGTACGCGGACGCCAACGAGCCCGAAGCGGCAGCCGAGGTTGCCTGTCGCATGCTGGAGATCGCCAATGGTCTGGGCAGCGAGCGCACCAACGAACGCGCTCGCGTCGTCAGAAGGGCTCTGGATCGGTTCCGCAACATTCCCGAAGTGCGCGATGTCCTGGGTGCGGCGTAATCACTCTCATTCGCAGATCTGTGCGGATCCAGTAGCTGAGTTGGTCCGTGGGTCTGTCGCGCGGTGCAGCAGCCGGGTAGCCCGTATGACGGGTGCACCCTTGTGGATGCGTTTCCCCTGATCAAAGCATGCTGCATCCCGGTCAATGGGTTGCCCGACATGCGTCAACTCTAAAACTCTTGCTGTCGAAACTTCTCCGGGGCATTCGTTGATGCTTCGTCTATCCTAATTGGGTGGATACATAGTAAAAAATAGCCAGCCCTATGCATATTCCGAAGATGATCCCTCGGAGGAAGTATGTCCAGCGCCCTTTGTCCCTGATGATGATCTCGGAATCTAAATTGTTGATGGAGTCAACTGTTCGTTCGATCGCCTCGGCGGTCTCGAATATCCCCTGCTCTGCCGCTTCCCAGGGGCGTTCGTGGAGTGTGCTACGTAGGACATGGTTAATTTTTTCCGTCGACTTATCTATTTCGACATTCATTGATTGAAGGCTTGAGATTGCTGAGACGTAGTGCTCGAGGTCTTCGGCGGCTTTGGAGAGTTCGGGTGTTGTGTCTTGCAGGTGTCCTAGGTGGTGGGCTGCCTCGCGCAATGAGACGGTGGTTTCTTCGAGATGGGTGAGTCTGCGGGTCGAGTCGGCGAGGGATTCTACTGCGTCTATGTCGATGTAAGGTCGGCTGAAGTTTTCTTTGGCGAGTTTCTTGAGTATTGCCGCGGACTCTTCGCTGATCTCTGATAATTCTCCAATTGCATGCATTATTTCTTCTTTGCTCTGCGTGACTGCTGAAGACATCATTTCTTGGAGCTTGTTTGGTGTGAGGTTTTCAAGCCCTGATAGTTGCTCGAATAGCTCCCCTTCTCGATTTTTCTTCCACTGAAGCAGGAGCTTGGTTGGGTATTTATTTGGATTATTGTCTATGACCGTATGGTGGGGGTTGCAGAGTAGGATGAGGTTTGCGAAGGATTTTCTTTCATCGTTCCCCATTTTTGGGTCGAAGCGAGGGCCGTCGGGGCTGTGTGCGCGTATGTGTGCAATTTCGACGTCTGCAATCGGCTCTCCGTCAATTTCTCGGATTACTGGGCGGGGGCAAGAAGGCTCGTAGCAGCGTCCTCTGCTGAGCAGGAAAAGAGCCTTGCTGACACCGGATGCATAGTTGCGCGCCTTCTGATTCTGTGTGCGCTTGTTTGCTTGGCCTGACCCTTGGGGGCGGGGCCCCGTGGCGGATTTCGGTGAAGAGGGGGTGTTCACCATGGCGCATCTCTCTGTAGCGGAGGGTTGGTGTGACAACACGGTAGCTCTGGGTGCTGACAATCTGGGTGGGGTGGAGGTGGGGTTGGGGGAGGGGCGCCCGTGGGCGCCCCTCGGTGACCGGTCCCGTTGCTTGCTGGCCGGGGCGGGTGACCCTGGCCTGCGGGTTCGTGTTGTGGGATGACCGTCCGCGACCCCCGGCGACTACGCCGGGGGTGCCTGGGGGTCAAGGGGTCGTGGGTTCAAATCCCGCCGTCCCGACAGAGCAGTAGCGGTTCAGAGAGAGGTTCGCCGGTCGGCGAGCCTCTTTCTTCGTCTCCGGTGGAGGACGATCGGGACGGTGAGGCCGTTGAGCCGTCCTCCCACGGCGCACGAGAAGCGAACCGCTCCTCTTGACGGTCGTGTGTCGACTCGCTTCCGGATTCCGCGGGTGGGGTCCGATGTCTTCGGTTCCGCTGACCGGTATTCCGGAAAGCAGCCTCGGGAGCCTCGTGGGGGCATCGGGTGCGCACAGGGCCCGCCCGGTTGTGCACCGCCACGTGTCTCCTCGCTCGTGCGATCGCACACCATCCTCTCCGGTCGGCCGCTTCGTCGGGGGTGCGCGGCGCCGCCCCGCGCCGTGTCGGTGCGAAAGCCACCGGGTGGAACGCATCGGTTCTCGGCGTCCGAGGAGTCCCCGAGAGAACGAGCGCCGAGGAAGAGGACGTCTTCGTAGCTTTTCGGCACCCACCGATGGGGGTGTTTCAGGACACTCGCCCTGGTCGCGGGGTGCGGACTCTGGTAAGGTGACCTGCGATCATCACGCGTCGTGTGGAGGGAGAGGGGTAGTGACCATGTCCTCACCGCTTCCCTCGACCGCGACGCCTCCGGCGCAACGCCGTTTCTCTGTTCTCCAGGGCCGCCCGCTCTTCCGCGGCCGGCAGTCTCTCACCGCCATCGGTCGATCGCGCTTCGAGGAACGTCACAGGATCCTGGTGCGCAATCCCCTCCCTCTGGGCACCAACGGTTACTCCACCTCGTGGGGTACCAACGCCCATGGTGAACTCAGCGCCTGCCCCCCTGGGCGTCGCTGATCCCCTTCCCTCCGTTGAGGGCTCTTTCTCCGCGTACGACTCTCCTTCCACGCGTGTGCGTCGGGGGCGCTTCGCCGTTGCCAACGGTCTCGCAGCGCTAAGGGAGACGACGGGCCCGTCCCGTCTTCGTCGCGTGCTCGGTACCCCAGGGGTGCTCTCCCACAGTTTCGTTCTCTGACCGCCGATGTCGTGCCCATGGGCGCGACCTCTCCTGGCGTGCCTTCGCATGCCCGGAAACCGGTGGAAGATCGTGAAAGGACGCGGCGTGCCGCTGCTCCTCCTCCTTGTCGTGCTCACCGTGGCCACTTTGTGCGTTCCCGTGCTGGATCGGGTGCTGGGACGTGCCACGGGGTGGCCTCTGGCCGTGGTCTTGGCCTTGCTCACGGTTCCGGTCCTCGCCCAGGGCCCCCGCCTCTGGAACGGGGCTCCGGCGCTGGAGGCCTCCGTCTCCTGGATGCCGGCCCTGGGCGTGGGGCTGACCCTTCGCATGGACGGTCTGTCCTGGCTGTTCTGCGTTCTGGTGCTGGGCGTGGGCGCGCTCATCATGGCCTACTCCGCGCGGTACTTTCCGCCGGGGCGTCGTACCGGGTTCTACTTGCTCATGAGTTCCTTCGCCCTGGCGATGACGGGCTTGGTACTGGCCGACGACCTTGTTCTGCTGTTCGTCTTCTGGGAGCTGACCACGATCTGCTCCTTCTACCTGATCGGGTTGTCCGGCCCGACGGCGGCGAGGCCGGCCGTACGCACCTTCCTGCTCACCGCCCTGGGCGGGCTCGCCCTGCTCGCCGCCGTCGTACTGCTGTGGACGCATACCGGTACCACGCGCCTCAGTGCCGTCCTGGACGACCTGTCCTGGACCCGGGACACCGCCTTCACCGCCACCGTCGCGGTGCTGGTGATCATCGCGGTCTTCACCAAGTCGGCGCAGTTCCCCTTCCACTACTGGCTGCCCGATGCCATGGCCGCCAGTACTCCGGTCAGCGCGTATCTGCACGCCGCGGCCATGGTCAAGGCCGGTGTCTACCTGGCGATGCGGTTCTCGCCGGCCTTCGCCGACACCGCCGTGTGGGGCACCAGCCTGCTCGTGGCCGGACTGATCACCGCCCTCCTGGGGGCGGTGTGCGCCCTGCGGTCCCACGATCTGAAGGAGTTGACGGCCTACTCCACGGTCAGCCAGTTGGGGTTCCTCATCGCCGTCATCGGTGTGGGCACACCACAGGCGCTCATCGCCGCCGCCGTCCACACCCTGGCCCATGCCCTGTTCAAGGCGACGCTGTTCATGGTGGTCGGTGTCGTCGACCACCAGAGCGGCACTCGGGACCTGCGCGAACTCGGTGGGTTGAGGCGGGTCATGCCGATCACGGCGACGGTGAGCGCCCTGGCGGCGCTGTCCATGGCGGGGGTGCCGCCGCTGCTGGGGTTCGTCAGCAAGGAGAACGTCTTCGAGGCCCTGCTGCACACGCCGACCGTTCCCTGGGCCGGCCCCGTCCCCGCTGTCGCGGCGGTTCTGGCCGCGGCGCTGACCGTCGCCTACGCCTTCCGCTTCGTGTACGGAACCTTCGGCGGGAGGCGGCTGCGCCACCCCGGAACGCGAACACCTCGGGAGGGGGACGCGTTCTTCCTCGCCGCACCGGCCATCACCGCTCTGGCCGGACTCGTCCTGGGGGTGGCGGTGCCGGTGCTGAACCCCATCGCCGAACGCGCGGCGGGGGACGCCACCCATGAGACGGCCGAAGCCCACCTGGCCCTGTGGCATGGACTCAACCCGGCCCTGGGGATGTCGGCGGCAGCCCTGCTCATCGGCGCTCTCGTGGCCTGGGGGCTCTCCACCACGAGTGTCGCCGTTCCCCTGTGGAGACTCCCCGTACGGGGGACGGCGATCTTCGACCGCCTGCACGCCGGCGTGATCGTCCTCGGGAGGCGCGTCGGCGATCCGACCCGCAGTGACGCACCCACGCGTCACCTGGCCGTTCCCCTGATCCTGGTCATCGTGTTCGCCGCCGCGGTGGCTGTGCGGGGACTGGACTACGGGACGCCCGTGGGCGACGCCTCGCGTCCCCTGGACTGGCTGGTGGTCGCCCTCGTCACGGTCTCGGTGGTCACCGCGGTGGCGGTCCGGTCCCGCATGGCGGCCCTGGTCCTGATCGGCCTCGCCGGATTCGCCGTCGCGATCTGGTTCATGTTCCTGGGAGCCATCGACGTGGCCCTCACCCAGCTCCTGGTGGAGATCCTGACGGTCGTCGTGGCGGTCCTGGTCCTGCGTCGCCTGCCGGCCGGGTTCCACCGGGTCCGTCCCTCACGCACGGTCGTCACCGCGGTGATCGCCATCGCCTGTGGCACCGCGGCGGGGCTGGGCGCCTATCTGCTCACCGGCCGCAGGGAACCCTCGGCGGTGAGCGCCCACCTGTTGGAGAACGCGCCCGCCGACACCGGTGGCACCAACGTGGTCAACACCATCCTGGTCGACTATCGGGCACTGGACACCCTGGGCGAACTCACCGTCCTGGGTGTGGCGGGCCTCATCATCATCGCGGTTCTGCGCTCGATGGGGCTCAGCGAGGTCGGCCGGCTCCGGCCGACAGTGGGCCGCGACAATCCGGTCTGGGCCGCCGACGCCAACACCGTCATCATGCGCACCGTCGCCCGGGTTCTCATTCCGTTGCTCGTGGTCTGGTCCTTCTACCTGCTCGCACGTGGTCACAACGCCTCCGGTGGCGGATTCATCGCCGGGCTGGTGGGAGGCGCGGCCTTCGCCCTGGCCTACCTGGTGGCTCCCAACGCCTCGGTGGCGCGGATCCGGCTGACCTATCCGGCCATCATCGCCGTAGGCGTCCTCATCGCCGTGTTCACCGGTCTGCTCGGTTTCGTCGACGGCTCCTTCCTCAGGCCTTTGCACGCCGACGTCCCGCTGCCGTGGGGCGGTCACTACCACTTCACCACCGCGCTCGTCTTCGACGTCGGCGTCTACCTGGCCGTGGTCGGCGTGATACTGACCGCGCTCAATCAGCTGGGCCTGCCACGGCCCGACTCCGCACCCGCACCCGCCCCCGCACCCGCCCGCCGTGATGCCGCCACCGGAGGTACTCGATGACCCTGGCCATCACCATCGGCGTCCTGATCGCCGGAGCCGTCTACCTCCTCCTGCAACGCGGCATGGTCCGTATCGTTCTGGGCTTCGTCCTGCTCAGCCACGGCGCCAACCTCCTGTTGATGTCGGCGGGCGGGATCTTCCGGCGAGGAGAGCCCCTTCTCGGCCGGCAGACGGCGGGAGCCTTGGCCGATCCGCTCCCGCAGGCGTTCGTCCTGACCGCCATCGTCATCGCCTTCTCCATCACCATCTACATGCTCACCCTCGCCGTCACCGGTAAGGGCGACGACACCGAGGACGCCTCATGAACACCGTGCTCCTCCCGCTCCTGGTCGCGGTGCCCCTCTTCTGCGCCGCCCTGCTGACCATGTTCACCACAGGGCGGCTCTGCCGGTTCCTCTTTCTGGGCACCAGCACGGGCGCCCTGGCCGCGGGGTTCCTCCTGCTCTGGGCGACGCGGGACGGGGAGGTCCACGTCCACCAGGTGGGCCTGTGGCCCGCCGGAGTGGCCATCCCCTTCGTCATCGACACCTTCAGCGCTCTGATGGTGACCACCACCGCCCTGCTCGTCCTCGTGTGCTCGGCCTTCGCCGTCGCCACCGGCGAGGCCGACCGCCGCTATCTCCCCTCGTTGATCCTGGTGCTGTCGGCGGGCGTGTACGGAGCACTGCTCACCGCGGACCTGTTCAACCTGTTCGTGTTCGTCGAGGTGATGCTGCTGCCCTCCTACGGGCTGATGGCCATCGCCGGCACCCTGCGCGGTCTACGGGGCGGACGCGTCTACGTCACGGCCAACCTGCTCACCTCCACCATCTTCCTCGCCGGTGTCGCCCTGGTGTACGGCACCGCGGGAACCGTGCAACTGGGGGAGTTGGCCGGGGCGGCTCGGGAGTCGCCCCTGGTGGCGGTGGCCATGGGCCTGGTCCTCCTGGCGATGATGGTCAAGGCCGCGGTGATCCCGGTGCACGGATGGCTGGTGCGCACCTACACCGCACCTTCGCCCGCCGTCACCGCCCTGTTCTCCGGCCTGCACACCAAGGTCGCCATCTACGTCATCTACCGCCTGTACGCCCTCGTCTTCGACGGCGACGCCTCGCTGTTGTGGATCGGTCTGGTCGTGTTCACCGCGACCATGGCAGTCGGAGTCATGGGCGCGGTCGGGGAGGGCACCACCCGTTCGATCCTGGTGTTCCACATGGTCAGCCAGATCGGCTACATCCTTCTCGGTGTCGCCCTGTTCACCGAACTCGGTCTCATGGCCGGCATCTTCTATCTCGTCCACCACATGGTGGTCAAGGCGTCCCTGTTCCTGTCCACCGGCGCGGTCGAACATGTCCACGGAACGGGGGAGCTGGAGCGTCTGCGCGGTCTGGCGCAGAGGGAACCGCTGCTGGCGCTGGCCTTCCTGGGCGCCGCCCTGTCCCTGGCGGGGTTGCCGCCCTTCTCCGGTTTCGTGGCCAAACTCGCCCTGGTCGCGGCGGCCTTCGACGCCGGACAGTGGGTCGTCGCCGCCATCGCCATCGCCGTCAGCCTCATCACCCTGATGTCGATGCTCAAGATCTGGAGCTCGGTCTTCTGGGGCCGACCACCCGAGCCCGAGCGGGAACTCCGAATGGCGGACGGACCATCCAAGGGCGGGACCACGACGATCACCGCGCCTTCCGCCGTCACCCGGATCCGGACCGGACTGGTCCTTCCGGCCGTGGCACTGACCGCCGTGACCCTGTGCGTCGGATTGGGAGGCCAGCTCCTACTCGACCTGAGCGCGCAGGCCGCAGCGCACCTGTTGGACACCTCCGCCTACGTCGAGGCGGTGACGAACCGATGAGCGATCTGCTGCGCAGGGCCGGGCGCATCGCCTGGTTCCCCTTCTTCTACGGCCTCCGGGTGGTGACCTCGACGCTGCGGGTCGTCTGGGACATCCTCACACCCGGCAACGCGGCCACGCCCGCGTTCATCGAGGTACCGCTGCGCTGCCGCACCGAGGTGGAGATCACCGCCATCGCCAACATGATCTCCCTGACCCCCGGAACGGTGACCGTGGCCACGCGCCTGGAGCCGCCCACCCTGTGGGTCCACGGTCTCTACACCGCCGACGAACACGCCTTCCACGACGACATCCGTCAGATGGAGGACTACCTGTTGTCCATCACCCGCCCCCAGCGCACGCGCCCGCGCAGCGCGGTGGAAAAGGAGCCCCGTTGAACCTCCTCGACGTCGCCCTACTGCTCATCGGGGCCGCCATGGTGGCCGCCGCCTACCGGGTTCTCGTCGGTCCGCACAAGGCCGACATAGGCGTGGGATCCGACATGGTCTTCTTCGGATTCGTCGGCCTCGTCATCGTCCTGGGTCTGCGTCTGGACTCCGACGCGATGGTCGACGTCGTTCTGGTGTGCACCCTGGTCGGGTTCCTCGCCGCCCTGTCCCTGGCCCGGCTCGTCGCTGGAGGAAAACGATGACCCTCCTCGAAGGACTCGCCCTCGTCTGTGTCCTCGTGGGCGCGGCCGTCTTCGTGGCCGGAGCCTGGGGCCTGGTACGGCTGCCCGACTTCTATGCGCGTCTGCACGGGATGTCCGTCTCCTCTGGTCTGGGTACGGCGTTGCTCCTGCTCGGGCTGCTGTTGTGGTTCCCCTCGGTGGAGAACGCCCTCAAGATCGGTTTGGCCCTGCTCGTGCAGCTGGCCACCGCGGCGGTCGGCGGCAACGCCATGGCCCGCGCCGGCTACCTGTCCGCCACCCCCGCGACCCCGGACACCCGGCGCGACGACCTCGCCGAAGCCGAGTAGGCGCCGCTCGGAAGGGAGGTGACATCCATGGACGACATGCTGGTGGGCGAGGCCCGAACCGCCATGCAGCTCCTCGCGCTTCTGGCCACGGTGATCACCGGTTCCCTGCTCCGATACGCTCACCGCGCACACACCCGACTGCGCACCCTGGAGCAGGCACAGAACCCGCCCCTGCGCGACATACCCGAACCCGGCACGGAGGTCGTGGTCGACGGAAACGCCGACGCCGGTCCGGACGGACTGCTGACCGCACCGTACTCGGGGGTCGCCTGTGTCTGGTACCGGATCGAGGTGTGGGATCGCCGTCCCGGCCCGGACGCCCACCGCGGTCGTATGCGGCACACCCTTCTCCACATGAGACAGAGCCGTGCGCCCTTCGTACTGCGGGATCGGACCGGTTCGGTGCTCTGCGATCCGGACCACACCGCGGGGGACAGGCTTCCCCTCACCCATGAGGTCTCCGAAACGGAGGAGGAGGAAGAACCGATCGGCACGGAACTCGTCCACACCGAGCGGGTGGCCACGGACAGCGAATGCACGTTTCGAGAATGGGCCATAGCCCCAGGAACCCGACTACTGGTCCACGGCACCGTCGCGCGGGGAACGTACGGAACCGTGATCCGCGCCTCGGGCGAGGACGCGTTGCTCATCTCTACCCGGCCCGCTCCCCTGCTCAAAGACGCCCAACGCGTGACGATCCTCCTCACCACCACGGCCTTCGCGGTGTCGTTGGGGGTTTTCCTGTGGTCGTGCCTTGCCTGAGGCCCTCCACGGAGGGGCGAGGAACGTCGCGACACGTGGGACCAGGCGCGGCTCGGGTCGTGGTGGGGGCCTTCTCCCGTTCCCGGGTCACGGCGCCCCCGCGTGCCGTATCCGGGGAGGGGCCGCTGTCCCGGGATTCCGTCTCGTGGGGCGGTGGGCGACCGTTCCGGGTTCCGTGCGCGGCACGCCCACGGAACCCGGGATCGCAGGTCGGCGATGTGGACGTCACCGGCCCCGCACAGGCGACGGGGCGGGCCGGCGGGCGGTACCAACGTGGTGATGGGCGGCGCCGCCCCGCGTCCCTCCCGCCACCCCGCCGTCGCGCTCATGGACGCCGACGACCGCGGACCTCGGCGCCGCTGTGGCCCCGTCGTATGGGCCGCAGCGGCGCCGCTCGTCCAAAGGTCGGCTTCTCGGGGGCCTGGACGAGGGGCGGCCCCGGGGCCGGAAGTCCATCGTCTCCCCCGAAGCGAGGCGCCGCGACGGCCACCGGGATCCGAGGACACCGAACGGCCCCATCGCGGAGCCTGCCTCGGAAGGCTCAGTGTTCGTCGGTGAGGGTGCCGCTCAGTTCCTTGTGCAGGTGGGCGCTGGGCTCGTTCAGGCCGGTGATGTGGACCTGTACCCCACGGCGGCGGAAGTGCGCGCTGACCTGGTCCAGGGCGGCGACGGCCGAGGAGTCCCACACGTGCGCACCGGACATGTCCACCACCACCTTGGTCAGACCGGGTTCGGTGTAGTCGAACCGGTCGACCAACGCCGAGGTGGAGGCGAAGAACACCTCGCCGTGCACCGAGTACACCCGGGTGCCGCCCTCGGGGTCCAGCACGCTGGTGACGTCGGCGTGCAGCGCCGCCTTGCGGGTGAACAGCACCATGGACACCAGTACGCCGGCGATGACGCCCAGGGCCAGATTGCCGGTGGCCACCACCACGGCCACGGTGACGACCATGGTCAGCGTCTCGGTCCAGGGCAGACGCCGGACGGTGGAGGGGGCGATGCTGTGCCAGTCGAAGGTGACGATGGACACGAAGATCATCACCGCCACCAGCGCGGCCATCGGGATCAGCCCGACGATGTCGCCCAGCCCCACGCACAGGATGATCAGGAACACCCCGGCCAGGAAGGTGGAGATGCGGGTGCGTGCGCCGGAGGAGACGTTGATCATGGTCTGGCCGATCATCGCGCAACCGGCCATGCCGCCGAACAGGCCGACCAGGATGTTGGCGATGCCCTGGCCGCGGGCCTCGCGAGCGTGGTCGGAGGTGGTCCGGGTGCGGTCGTCGACGACCTTGGCGGTCATCAGCGACTCCATCAGGCCGACCAGGGCCAGGGTCAGGGAGTAGGGGGCGATCAGGGCCAGGGTGTCCCAGGTGTAGGGCACGTCCGGGATCAGGGGGACGGGGAAGGTGTCGGGCAGTTCGCCCTCGTCTCCCACGGTGCGGGTGGACAGGCCCATGGTGAGGGTGGCGATGGTGAGCACCACGATCGCGACCAGGGGCGCGGGAACGGCCTTGGTCAGGCGGGGCAGGCCGAAGATGATGGCGAGACCGATCGCGACCATGACGTACACCGGCACGTCGAAGGGGACCAGATAAGGCATCTGGGACAGGAAGATGAGGATGGCCAGGGCGTTGATGAAGCCGGTCATCACGCTGGGCGGGACGAACCGCATCAGTTTGGCCACGCCGGCCAGGCCCAGGACGATCTGGAACAGTCCGGCCAGCAAGGTGGCGGCGATGAGGTGGTCGACGCCGTGCTCGATGGACAGGGGTGCCGCGACCAGGGCCATGGCGCCGGTGGCGGCGGAGATCATCGCCGGACGTCCGCCCAGGAAGGCGATGGACACGGCCATGACGAAGGAGGCGTACAGGCCCACCCGGGGGTCGACCCCGGCGATGAGGGAGAAGGCGATGGCCTCGGGGATCAGGGCCAGGGCGACGACCAGTCCGGCCAGTACGTCGGCGCGGATCTGCGCGGGTGCGGGCACCTTGGGCAGGAGGGACCGCGCAGAGGTCTTCACGGGAAGTTTCATGGAACCCATCGATTTCGGGCAGCCCACAGCGGGCCGCGGTGTTCGGGCCAGGTGTACGGCGACGCCGCGAACGGACATGTCTCGTGACTCGACGAGCAGATTGCGCCCGGATGTCCGGAATCGTGTGGCGCTCGTGGCGGCCCCGACCCCGGGTGTGGCTTCGTCACCGTGGACCCGACCGTGCCCCTGAGGCCGGTCGGAAGCATGCGGTCGGCTCACGCGCGGGGCGTGAGGACCTGGAACGAACTTACCCTTACGTTAGGGTTAGAGTCACGCGGGGAGACTGAGGCGACCGTCACACTGGTGTCCGTCGGCGATCGGAACCGTTCCCACGTGGGGTGGCGGACGTTCGGGCCCGCCGTCCACGCGGGTGGCGCGGAGGCGGCGCCGTGGTCAGGAAACGCGTCGCCGTGGTCTGCGGGCGAAGCACACCGCGACCGCCACGAGGAAGCACAGCAGCGCCAGCCCCAGGACCCCCGGACGGTAGGAACCGGCCTGACCCTGGGCCAGGGACAACAGGATGGGGCCCACCGCCGTGGAGGCGACCGCGACGGACTGTGTCAGCCCCCGCAGGGTACCCAGGTTCGCCGTGCCGAAGTAGAAGGGCAGAGCCGCGCTCTCCACCGCGCGGGCACCGGAGGCCGCCGCACCCAGGGCGGCCCCGTACAGCAGGGCGCCCCACCCCGGGGTGACCATCGGCAACGTGACCAGGGCGAGGGCGTGCATGGCCATGGCGGCGCTCATCAGCACCTTGGGGGAGATCCGGTCGGCGGCCGAACCGAACAACAGCGCCGATCCCAGTCCCGCGACGGTCTGGGGCAGGAAGTTGGCGGCGGCCTGGACCGGGGTGAGCCCCTGCTCTCCCAGGATGGAGATCTGGTGGAAGAACACGGCGGTGGACACCAGGCCACTGCACGCGATGGCTCCGGCCATCGCCCAGAACATGGAGGTGCGCGCGATCGCCGAGAGCGGCCACGCCGACACCTCGGCGACCTCGGCCTCTCCCGAGGAAGAGGAGTGCTCCTCCTGGGGCGTTCGCGTGGCTCCGCGCAGGCCCCAGAAGGCCAGGGGAAGGACCACGATCCAGATCAGCAGGCCTTCGGCGACGAAGGTGTACCGCCAGCCGAGCAGGGTGATCACGCGCTCGGCCAGCAGTGGGAACAGGGAGATGCCCGCAGCTCCCAAGGATCCGGTCAGCCCCAGTAGGGTGCCCCGGTTGCGGGTCACGGCGATCGCGACGGCGGTGGTCGCGATCATGCTCATGCCTCCCTGGCCCAGGGCGCGCACCCCGATGAACCCGGCCGTCAGACCGATCAACTCTTGAGCGCCCGACAACAGGACCAGGAAACCCCCGAAGCCGATCGCCACCAGTACCAGGACCCGTTGGACCCCGAAACGGTCCACGGCGCGGCCGATCCAGGGAAGCGCGAGCGCGCCGGAGAGGGTCCCCACCATGTAGGCCAAGGAGACGGCCGAACGGCCCACGCCCAGGTCGGCGATGACATGGTCGACGAAGACGGCGATACCGGCGGTCTGTCCCGGTCCGCTCAACGCCAGGACCAGGGCGGAGGCCGCCACGATCCTGGCGACGGAACGACGGGACGTTGCGGCGGTGGGCGGCGCGGTGGACAGTATGACTCCTCGACGGACGGCGGGGGCGCGGGCGGGGGTTCGACCCGGAGCGGCATGGTGACCCTTGAGAATCAAGGAATCGCGGAGAGTGGATATTCCCTGTCGGTTCCGCCGCCGGGGCCATGGTGGATCCGGGCCGCCTCGATCGACCGCCCGCGACCGTCACATGCGGCGAACCGGTTCCAGAGCCCATCGTCGTCTCGGAACCGGGGCGTCCGGCGTCGGGTGAGGTGCGCGGCTTCGGCGTGGCGCCGTCGAGAGCGTTCCTCACACGTGTGCTCGCTCAGGTGGTGGCGTTGTTCTGGTTGCGCTGCTCCCGGAGGCGTCCGGCGAACTCCTCCGCCATCGCGAGCTGTTCCCGCAGGGCTCGACAGCGGGCGGCGATGGCGGCCTCGAAGGCGTCGAGTCTCTCGCTCAGTGCCTTGTGCTCCTCAGAGGAGGCCTCGCCGGAGTTCAGCCGATCGAGGCTCTCCAGGAGTTCACGCGTCTCCTCCAGACTGAACTCCAGCGGCTTCATCCGCTTGATGAGGTTCAGCCGGTCCACGTCCTCCTCGGTGTAGAGGCGGAAACCTCCACGGGAGCGGGCCGAGGGCTCCACCAGACCCATCTCGCCGTAGTAACGGATGGTCCGCAGGGACAGACCGGTCCGCTCGGCGACCTCGCCGATCTGCATGCGGCGCGGTTCGGGCATCGCGGCACCCCTTCTCAATCACTCGACTCCGACGTCGGGTTCGCCTGTGCGTCGTCCACGGCCAGGTGCGCTACGGTAGCGCGTTCCCTGTGCGAAGAGGATTCCACGCCTTGCCGGGCGTTCCACCGCGGCCTGGGGGTGACACGAGGAGGGGTCGGCCGTCATCGTCCCCGACGGAGGCGAGTCCCCCGGCCGGACACCGGTGGTCGGGGGAGCGGGCGGCACGTGACCTCCCGAGGGAGCCTCGTGGCCGAGCCGCTTCCGCCCATGAGGTCGACGAAGGGCCCGGGGCCCGTCGTTCCGCGCAGGGGAGGGGTCTCGGTCCCGTTCTCCGAGAGCACACCGTGTGCTCGCGTCCGGTACGGCCATCACTTTCTATGGGAGATAGAATACCTACGAAGGTCTATAGAATCCTGTGAGCGAGGTCCCGACCATGTCCGACCGGTCCAGCCGTCCGATCGCACCGACGCTGGTGCTCACGGGGGCGGCCTGCGTGCTGTTGGCGCTCACGTTCCTGTTCGTGCGCGCAGAGCGACTCCAGAACCCCTCGGAGGAGCGATCCACCGAAGAACTCACGCAGACCGTGAGCCAGGAGATGAGAGAGGCGGGGGAGGAGCTCGCGCTCAGGCGGGAAGACGACCCCCGGGCGATGGGGGAGGTCGACGCGCCCGTCGTGATGGTCGTCTACTCCGACTACCTGTGTCCGTTCTGTGGGGAATGGGTGCGTCGGACCCAGCCCGACATCGTCGAGGACTACGTCTTCGAAGGGTTGCTGCGGATCGAGTGGCGCGAGTTCCCCTACCTGGGAGAGAATTCGCGCACTCTGGCCCTGGGCGCCGTGGCCGCCGCCGAGCAGGACGCGTTCTGGGAGTACCACGCGCGCGTGTACGGAAGTCCGGAGGACTTCGTCGGCGAGGACGAACGGGTCCGTGAGCGGATGGAGACCGTCGCGGAGGAACTGGGCCTGGACACGGAGCGGTTCATGCGGGACATGGAGTCCGACGCCACGGAAAGGGCCGTGGAGGAGGACTACGGCGAAGGCCAGGCGATGGGGGTCAGTGGCACGCCCGCCTTCCTGATCAACGGTGACCCCGTGCTGGGAGCCCAACCACTGGAGGCCTTCACCGAAACGATCGAGCTCGCCCTGCGCGACGAGGGGCGGTAGGTATGAGCCTCCTCCGTGACGGTGCCGGCGTCCCGTCCGGTGCCACGGCCACGAGGTCCCCCTCCCCTGAGGCGTACAGGCGACGTCCGCGTGCCATCACGGCCCTCGTCCTGCTCCTGGTCCTGTCGGCCTGCGCAAGACCCGAGCTCACCGACCCGATCGACGCCCTGCCCCTGGACGAACCTCCCACCCCCGCGCCGCCCGTGGGGCGGGAGCACCTTCCCCCGGTCATCGACGGATCGACGGGATGGGCCACGCCCTACGCCTCCGATCCCAAAGGTTCCGACACCGGATTCGTCGGCCCCGTGACCCCGGAGGGGAGCGGTGAACTGCACTTCGTGGGCGTGGGCGCCGATGGTCGTACCCGTTGGTCCACCGAACGCAATCCGAGCTGCACCGGGTTCACCCTGACCCGCACGACGCGGGGGGAGGACCTGGTGGTCCTGCTCGACAGTGACGCCGCCCCCGACCGCGGGCTCCTGGCGACCCGGACCACGGCGGCCGCCTTCGACCCCGACACCGGGCACAAGGTCTGGGGGCCCACCGACGTGCCCGGCACCTGGGTGGGACCGGGGCTGGTGTTCGCCCAGATCGCCCACACGGTCATGAACGCCGACACCGGGCCCGCGGTGGCCCTGTCCGCCGACACCGGGGCGGTCGTGGCCGATGAACGGCAAGGGGACACGGTCCTGCACGAATACCACGGAACCGTGGTCCTCCACCGTGACGGAGGGCTGCGCGCGATCGACTCCCTCTCGGATGAGGAGCTCTGGCGCGGCGCCGACCTGCCCCTCCCCGATACCTTGGACGAGGGAGGGCAGGGGACCACCCTCGCCTACGGCCCCCGCCCCGTGAGTGATTCCGCTCCTTTGACCGTGTTGACCTGGGAGCGTGGCGGTTCCACGGTGTTCACCGTCCATGACCTGCGCAACGGCCGGTCCCTGGGGGAGTTCTCCGCGCAGACCGAGCCCGTTTCGATCGGTGACGACCACGGTCGCGCGGTGGTCGCCGGAGTCTCCGCCCGATCCGGTGAGTCCGTGATGGTGGGATGGGACGGGGGCTCCGGAGACGAGGTGTGGTCGGTGGAGGCCGCACCGGGGGAACGACCGGTGCGCATCGTCTCGGGATACCTGTACACCAGCCTGGGAGAGGAGAACCGCGTCCGCTCCATGAGTGACGGCGAACTCCTGGGGAGCGGACGGTGGGAGATCCCGGTGGCGGGGACGGCGGGTGAGGCGGTCACGATGACGCTGTCCGGTGACGCTGACGACTCCTACGTCGTGTTCGCCGCACACGGTGCCGACCAAGAACGGCAAGGAACGTGATGACTATGCTGACCGCAGAACAGACGTCCGACATGGGAGCGCGAGTGCCATGATCGCTGGGCTTGGTCCACTGGAGGCCGCGGTCATGGAGGTGTTGTGGAGTGCGCCGGAGCCCCTACCGGTGCGCAGCGTCATGGAGGGGCTCACCGACCACCAGGTCGCCTACACCACCACCTCCACCGTGCTGGAGAACCTGCGACGCAAGGAATGGGTCGACCGTGAGCGGATCGGGCGTCTGTGGTTCTACCGTCCCCTGCGCGACCGCTCCACGCACGCCGCCGAACTGATGAACGAGGCGTTGAACGGCAGTCGGGACTCGGAGTCGACGTTGCTGCGCTTCGTCGACTCCATGCAGCCCGAGGACGTACGCGCCCTGCGTGCCATGCTCGCCGCCCTGCCGGAGGAGGAGGGGCGATGATCTGGTCTTTCGCCGCCCTGTGCGCCGTGGTCGTGGTCGGTCTCGAAGGTCCCCGCATCCTGCGCAACGCCGAACGCGCCCACGACCTGGACCCGCGTACCATGCTGGCGCTGTGGACCTCGGCCACCGTGGCCTGGGTGCTCTCGTGCGGAGCCCTGCTCGCCGTGCTCGCGGCGGAACTCCTGGGGCCTTCGGTCAAGGGGATCCTGGCGGCGTGCCTCAGTCTTCTTCAGGCCCTGGAACGCAATCACGCCGGATGGGGGATCGGGGGCGGGGCCGCCCTGATCCTGGCCGCGTCTTTGCGCCTGCTGTGGATCGCGATGCGTCAGGGGCGGGCCGGTTCCACGTGGAGACGCGCACACCACCGTGACCTGCTCGCGACGGCCCAACGCCACCACCTGCACGGACACTCCGTGTGGTTGCTCGACACCGACGAACGCGGTGCCTACTGCGTCCCCGGCCCCCGGGGCGGTGTCGTCATCACGCGCGGTGCCCTGGGGACGCTCACCGCCGCTCAGACCCGAGCGGTCCTGGCCCACGAACAGGCCCACCTTCGGGGAAGACACCACCTGCTCGTGGGATGGGTCCGGCTCCTGGACCGCGCCTTCCCCGGAATCCCGCTGTTCCGCGCCGCCGCGCGCGACGTCCCGACCCTGGTGGAATGGGCCGCGGACGACCGAGCCGTGCGCGATGTCGGGATGCACCCGTTGGTCCACGCGCTGGGTTCCTTGGCCCAGGCGGTGTCGGCCGACCCACGGCAGAGCCTGTCCATCGGTGGAGCGTGCCCGATCGAACGAGTGCGCCGACAGATCGAACGCCCCACGAGGAACCGGCCACGGAGGAGACGGACCTGGACCGGACTCACCGCCGCACTCGTGATGACGCCTTTGGCCCTGACGGTCGCCTCGACGTTCGCCGCGGCGCTGATCCCTCATTGTCAGTGCGCCGGCTGACCGATCCGCGAGCGTGGACGTGCCGATGAGGGCCGGCCGGAACTCGGTCGACCGTGTCCGCCGCGAGACCTTCGCGTTCGGTGGCCTTCCACGAGGCCACCGAACGCACGTCAATCCTCGTCGAACGGAGCCCTCTGGGCGGCCTCCTCCACCAGACGCCTGAGCCTGTCGCGGTCCTCCGGCGACATCGTGTCCACGAATCTCAACAAGGTGACCTTGGGCAGGTCACTGTGGGCCAACGCCTCCCCCATGAGGCGTGCCGCTCGCTCACTCCGGTCGAGCGAGGGCCGGTAGAACCAGACCAGTCCCCGCCGCTCGCGTTCGACCCAGCCCTTGCCGTGCAGGTTGTCGAGAACGGTGGCCACGGTGGTGTAGGCCGGGCCGTTCTTCTCCAGGGCCTGGGTGACCGCCCGCACCGTCACCGGCGCGTCCGCGTCCCAGACCGCGTTCATCACCGTGGACTCCAACGGGCCCAGGCCCCTGTGGTCCATCGCCGTGCCACCGCCTTCCCTGTTCGGGTGCCCTCGACCGCCGCTCGGCGCGCGACGTCGGTATGCGCGGGGCGGCGCGGGCGGAGGCACACCGCACGATGTTTTCTATCACTGATAGAAAGCCTACTATGGATCTTCGAATCATTGTCGGGTGAAGGACGAGGTGCACGATGTCCAGGGATGTCGAGCGAGGGGCCCAGAGCACAGGCCGCTCAGCGAGGGAGACCGGTGCGGCTCGCACCCGGCTCTCCTGGAAGGTACTGCTGGCGGTGGGTGTGTCCTTGCTCCTGGTCGCCGTCGCGGTCACCTGGGGAAGATCCGCCTCGGACGGTGCCGCGGACCGGTCCCGGCCCGCCGAGCCGGGCGAGTCGAGTGCGCCGGTGGAGTCCACGGCGGAGGAGCCCGGCGAGACGGCGGAGGATTCCGAGGAGGCGGCCACCGGTACCGAGGCGCCGATGGCCCGTAGGCAGCCTGAGGACCCCACCGCCCTGGGTGATGTCGACGCGCCGGTCGTCATGGTCGCCTACTCCGACTACCACTGCCCCTACTGCGGGCGTTGGGTCGCCCAGACCCAGCCGGAACTGATGCACTACGTCGAGTCCGGCGATCTGCGCATCGAGTGGAGGGACTTCCCCATCATCACCGACACCTCCGAGGCGATCGCCCACGCGTCCCGGGCCGCCGCGGCCCAGGGCGCCTTCTGGGAGTTCCACGAGGCCTACTACGCCGCCACGGAGCAGCCCGGCGAGCGCGACCCGGAGGAGACCCTCGCCGGCATCGTCGACGATCTGGGGCTGGACGCCGACAGGTTCGACGAGGACCGGCACGGGGAGGCCGTGGCGGCCCTGGTGTCCCACGACTTCGCGGAGGGCATGCGGATCGGCGTCACCTCGACCCCGTCCTTCCTGATCAACGGGCAGCCGGTCATGGGAGCACAACCCCTGGAGGTGTTCGAGGAGGTCATCGACGACTCCCTTGAGGCCGCCACCGGGAACACCGGGGGCGAGGGTCGATGACCGACATCGGTTTCGTCGCCGCCCTGGCCGGTGGAGTCCTGGCGCTGGTGAGCCCCTGTAGCGCGCTCCTGCTCCCCTCCTTCTTCGGTTACGCCTTCCGCGACCCGCGTCGTCTCCTCGTGCGCACGACGATCTTCTACCTCGGACTGTGCACCACCCTGGTCCCACTGGGGGCCGGCTCCGCCTTGGTCAGCCGCCTGGTCTACGGGGAACGAGAGCTTCTGATCGCCATCGCCGGAGGGCTCATCATCGCCTTCGGTGTCGCACAGATCGTGGGTTTCGGCTTCTCCTCGCGCTTGGCGGGCCGACTCCAGGGACGACTGGCCGGCAGGACCGACACGGTGTCGGTGTTCGCCCTGGGAGCGGTGTACGGATTCGCCGGTTTCTGCTCCGGCCCCATTCTGGGCGCGGTGCTGACGGTCGCCGCCACCGGGGGGACCGTGCGCGGTGCGCTGCTCCTGGCGGTCTACGCCCTGGGCATGGCCGCTCCGCTGTTCCTGTTGGCCCTGCTCTGGGACCGCTATGACCTCGGCTCCCGCCGCTGGCTGCGGGGCCGCGTCCTCCGCCTGGGTCGGCTGGAGTTGCACACCACCGCGTTGCTCTCGGGTCTGTTGTTCATCGGGATCGGGGTCCTCTTCCTGACCTCGGACGGGACGGCGACCCTCTTCGGAGGAGTCACTCCCTTCACCGACACGGCGGGCCGTCTTCAGGAGTGGATCTTCGGGATCGGAGGCGGGCAGACCGACATGGTGCTCCTGGCGGGCGTGGGGCTGGTGTTCCTCGTGGCCGGATTCCTCAGCTGGTATCGCCAGCGCAAGGGCGGCGCGGAGCGGTCGGCGACCGACCCCGAGGAGTCGGTCCCGGAAACGTCGACCGACCACTTCCGTGGGGCCGGATCCCCTGACCCGGGATCCCCTGCTCCCACGAAGGACTGAGACGCCACGGCGCCCACCGGGGCTCTCCCCGGTGGGCGCCGGAAAGCGCAAGGGCCTCAGGACTGGGGGATGGGGCAGGAACGGGCCGTGCGCAGCCGGGCCCGCAGGGCGACGGCGAGGAGGCCGAGTCCCAGTACGGCCAACACCGGTTGCAGGGGTGCGAACCAGGACAGGGCCCCCGACGCGCCCAAGGCCAGCAGGACGAGCTTGTTGCATACGGGACAGCCGATGGCGAACCATGTCAGGACGACCCCGCCCACTCCGCCCCGCGTACTGGGACGGCTCTCCCTCTCTCCCGCGCCGACATAGGTGGCCGCCAACAGGCCGCACAGCACCGCACTGACGATCCAGACGGGATAGGACCACCACGTGGGTTCGATCTCCCGGCTGAAGAACCCGTTGGGCAGCAGCACGGTGGGCACCCCCAGAAGTACCAGGGTGATCAGGGTCGCGGCCGCAGCGACCGACCAGTGTCTGTAGGTCCACGAGCCCATCCTCGGGCCTCCTCTTCCTGTCGCTCCCACGAGCGATGCCACCGACGATTTTCTATCTCACATAGAAGACTATCTAAGTTGGATAGAAATAGCCCGTCGGTGTACCCCAGACATGGGAGGGTATCCGCCGTCTTGCCGCGCTGGGGCTGCGGGGGCGTACCCAGGTGGTGGCCGTCCGCCGGGGTCGGCGTCGGGCAGGTGGAGCCGTCCCACTCGGTGTGACGCTCCTCGAGTATCGCCGCCGTGCTGTCCGCACTGTCGGGCCGGTCGTACCGGGCATTGCGAGATCCGGTGGCGCTGATGTGGGGAGGTCGCTCCTCACGCCCTGGTGAGAAGGCGGCCTCTCGCATCGCAGGGAGGCGCGAGGTGCGAGCGGCGCTCCCGCCGAAGTGCGCGC
Source organism: Nocardiopsis sp. ATB16-24 (assembly GCF_030271535.1). Taxonomy (GTDB): domain Bacteria; phylum Actinomycetota; class Actinomycetes; order Streptosporangiales; family Streptosporangiaceae; genus Nocardiopsis. The sequence goes on from NZ_JASCXJ010000004.1 coordinate 135,640, forward strand.
CGGAGCTCACCCCGGAGAAGACGCCGTGGGCACCCCTGGAACGGGTGTCGAGGAAGGGGACGATCCGTATGGCGGGTCATGCGGCTGCCGGCTGTGCTCGCACTGCCGGCTTGTCGGCTTTCTCGGAACGATCGAAGAGCGCGATGGACGCGAACCACATGAGGATCAGAATGCCCGCGGGGCGAAGGGCCTCCTCGGGCAACACGGTCCCAACGAACGAGTACCCCCCGAGCCAGAGCCCGACCACTGTTCCCAGGATCGCCACGGTCCGCGAGCGGTTCGTGAGAGAGCTCGCGATCAGCCAGGTCCCGGCCATGACGTGCGCGCCGAGGCGGACCGCCCAAGCGGTGTCGTAGTCGATGCCGTTGATGACGAGGACGCCCGCCAGTACGTCCAGTGCCACCCAGCTGTAACCGGCGGCCTTCGCCCAGGTCGCCGCGTCCAGACGGGAGACGAGGAAGAGGATGGAAAGGTGGAAGAATACCCCCAGGTACTCGCCCCACCGAACATCGGGATCGACGAAGAACGCGACGACCGCCGGGGAGAACAACACCAGGGGCAGTACCGCCGCGGCACGCAGACTCAAATAGGGACGGGCACTGTCGAGCATGGAAGCTCCTTCGGGTCACGGTATGAGCGCGCTCAGGCTAAAAGGAGCATGTTGATATGTCAACACGAAGTCGGGTCGGAGAGGCCACGCAGCTGTGGTTGCTCTGGAAGCGAGCCCATGAGGCCGTGCGAACCACGGTCGTCTCCCACACCACGGTGCCGGCCGACGTCTCCGAACCCGAGTTGAGCGTGCTCGCCTGGCTGTACCAGTCCGAGGGCCGCTCGCGCCAGAGCGAAATCGCGAAAGGATTGAGGTGGGACAGGACTCGCCTCTCACACCTCCTTACGCGTATGGAGAAGCGGGGCTACATCGACCGGACCAAGGATCGCTCCGGAGTGGTGGTCGCCCTGGCGACCGCAGGTGAGGAGATGATCGAGGCAGCGGCCCCCGGTCTTGAGGAGATCGCACAACAGCGGATCGTCGACCGACTCGGCGAAGCCGACGCGCGCAAGCTCGGTTCCCTCTTGACCCGCCTTCTTGATGCCGAAGCGAAGAGCTGAGGCGGTCGCGTCGGGTGAAGGTGCGGTCCGTGTGATCGCGCTTCGGGGCGGTCCCGCCCATGCGGGACCGGAGTCCGTGATTCCACGGTGTCGACTGCTCCGTGTCCGGTTCACCGAGCTCTTCGTCCCGAAGGTCCAGGGCGCGCAGCCTCGTACCGGCCTTCCGCAACTCCTTCTGAGGAGCAAGAAGTCCCTATTGGGCGGTCTTTCGACCACGAAGGACCCGCACGTCGGAGGCTCACGCGTTGTTCCGCTGATCCTCGGGCGTGCGGTCGACGAGAAGTGTGAGGGTTCCAAGCCGACCGGGTCGACGAACTCAGCGGCGGGTCGGGGTGCTCGCGCGCCAGAGGCGGACACGTGTTGATCACCCGCTCCGGATTCTTCCAGGATCCGGAGTGAACGGCTTCTCGGTACCCGGCCCAGACGCGCCCACAGCGTCTTCTCCGAGTCGCGCTCCGGCGTGCACTTCGCCAGGAGAACCACCCGCACCCCGTGTCTCCCGGCGATGTGGGGAGGCCTGCTTGTCATCGGGAGATGAGGAGTGATCGTCTCAGGCCGGCACCACCGGAGATGGGCATCGGCCCGCACAACGAAGATCGGTATCGCCACTGCCGCCTTCCGGCCCGGGTGTCGTCCTGTATCCGCCGGAGATCGAAATCCTTCTCCTTGCGCATGAGACCTTCTCCTGTCGAAAGGAATTTCCTTTGGCGGGGTGTGAGTGAATCTCTCGCGATGTGCACATAATGTTTCTTTAGTGCGCTCGAGGGCATGCAGTGGTCCGTGTTCTCGTTAGGAGCCCGAAGTCGAATAAAGGTGTCACCCTATCCGTTTCACGTGTTCCTCGCTTCTCACGTTCTGTGCTCGGTCGTGGAGGTCACGACATGCCAGAGGATTTCCGTGGGTCATGGCGTGTGCGCGACGACCGGGGCGCCTCGATGTGCTCACAGGGGGCGCGAAAGGGTCTGATCAGGGCATTCGGGGCGGGGTGGAGTGTGGATAGCAGAGGGGGCGAGGTGGCACTCGAGTCGTTGTGTCCCTTATGGGCGGATCGCTGATCCTTTTCGTCTGCGTGGTCACAGAATGTTCCCGGTCGGTTCCTCGCCTGGGGGCCGTGCGACGAACGAGAGAACACGAATGCCTTCCCCTTGCGGGGAGAGTGGATTTCACCTGTTGCAACAGGGGCAACAATATCCTGTTTTGAAACAGAGGGAACAAAGGGTTTGCCGAGAAGTTCTCTAGGGGTATCTTCGTCGTGCGTGAAAATTCCCATGTGGAGGTTCTTTGTATTTCCGCATTTCCGGAGTCGGGGGTTATCTTCCCGAACATGAGATCTCGAATCGACAGGTCGCCCTCTCCGCCGGCGTCTCCGCCGAATGGATACACGAACGTACGGGAATCCTGACGCGCAGGCGCGCCGCCGCCGAACAGGCGACCTCCGATCTGGCGGCGCAGGCGGCACGGCGTGCGCTGGCCTCCGCGCGACTGGAACCCGAACAGCTCGGGCTCATCGTCAGCGCCACCTCCCTTCCCGACGAACTCGGGCCGTCGGTGGCCTGCCGGGTCCAGGCGCTCCTCGGCGCGGGGAACGCGGTGGCCATGGACGTGGGGGCCGCGTGCACCGGCTTCCTCTACGCCCTCGAAGTGGCACGGTGCTGGTTGGGTTCGGGGCACGGGGACCGGCCCGCCCTCGTGGTCGGCGCGGAGGTCTACTCCCGCTTCGTCGACCCCGCGGACCGGGCGACGGCCGCGCTCTTCGCGGACGGGGCCGGGGCGGTGGTCCTGACCCCCGACGCCCTCGGCCCGGGCCTGGGGCCGGCCCGCCTGGGATCGGACGGGCGGGGCGCCGGCCTGGTGGGCGTGTTCTCCGGAGGCACACGCCGCCCCGCCTCACAGGAGACGGTCGCCGCATCGGAGCACACGATCCGTATGGACGGCAAGGCCATCAGGGACTTCACCCTGAGGATGCTCCCCACGATGGTGCGCGAGTGCCTGGACGAGAACGGACTGCGTAGCGACGACATCGCCCTGGTGGTGGCCCACCAGCCCAACCCGGTCCTCCTGACCAAGGCCGCCGAGCGGGCGGGCATCCCCGCCGAACGGCTCCTGTTGACCGGGGACCGTGTGGGCAACATCGGGGCGGGCTCCGTGCCCTTCGGGCTCGCCCACGCGGCGAACACCGGACGGCTGAACAGGGGCGACCGCGTGCTGCTCATGGCCTTCGGAGCCGGCATGACCTGGGGTCACGCCCTCCTGACCTGGTCGGGAACGGAACAGGAACGCACACAGGACCACCACAGGAAGGCAGCGGTATGAGCATCCTCGCAACCTTTCGACTCGACGGAGCCCGAGCCCTGGTCACAGGAGCCTCCCGGGGCATCGGCCGGGCCACCGCGCTGGCACTGGCCGAGGCCGGGGCGCACGTGGGCCTTTCCGCACGTGACGAAGAGGCCCTCACCGGCCTGGCCCGGGAGATCACCGCCCTGGGCCGCGAAGCGGTCGTCCTGCCCGACGACCTGAGGGACCCGGAGGCGGCGGCGCGGGTGGTGGACGCGGCGACCTCGGCGCTGGGCGGGCTGGACCTGCTCGTGCACAACGCGGGCGGGCCCCAGACCGACGCCGAGGGCCACATGGTGCTGCGCCCCGTCGTGGAGACCTCCGACGACGACTGGCGGCAGGTCATCGACCTCAACCTCCTGGCGGCCGTGCGCCTGTGCCGCGCCGCCCACCCGTACCTGCGTGAGTCCGATCGGGCGAGCGTGCTGCTGATGTCCTCCGTGGCGGCACTGGTGGCGGTGCCCGGCATGGAGTCCTACGGAGCGGTCAAGAACGGGCTGCTCTCCTACGTGCGCTCCCTGGCCGTGGCCTGGGCCGAGGACGGCATCCGTGTCAACGCCGTGTGTCCGGGCTGGGTGCGCACCTGGCTGACCCAACCGCTCCACGGCAACGCACCCGTCGCCCAGGCCGCGCTGGCCAACGTACCGATGCGACGCTGGGGCGTGCCCGAGGACGTCGTCGGACCCTGTGTCTTCCTGTGCTCGCCCGCCGCCTCCTTCGTCACCGGCCAGTACCTGGCCCCCGACGGGGGCATGACGGCCTACCCGGCCATGCCCCGGTCCGGCCCCTCCGAGGAGGACCCCCGTGACTGAACGACTCTGGGTCGCGGGCGACGGCTTCCCCACCCCCGGCCTGCACCCCGAGGTCCGCACCTACCGTGAGGTGCTCCACGCGCTCCACACCGGGGGCCTGGCCCGGGCGCACCTGGAACCGGCGCTGGGAGTCGGCCCCCAGGACTGGGAACATCTGGAACGGGTGGTGACCGACCGGGGCCTGACGGACACGGTCACCCTCGCACCACCCCCACCCCGACCCCTGCCCCGCGCGGAGGTGCTCAAGAAGGCCCAGGAGAACGTCGTCCTCGCGGCCCCCCGCGTGGACGGGGACACGGTCGAGTACGACCTCGTCGTCTGCGACGGCAACGAGATCATGCGCGACCACACCGCCGAACGCCAACACCTGCCGGGCATGCTCCTCATCGAGGCGGGCATCCAGGCCACGACGTGGGCGACCAGGAGGTCGTGTCCGGACGAGGACGGACGTCTCCCGTACCCGGTGATGCACGAATGCGCCTTCGCCTTCGCCCGCTTCCTGTTCTGGCTCCCGGTCACGGTACGGGTCACCCTCGCACCCACCGGTCCCGCCGTTCCCGGCAGGCGACCCCTGAGAGCCGAGGTCGTCTACACGCAGCACGGGCGCGACGCCGCCACAGGACGTTTCTCCTTCCACGCCTTCCATCCCCCCGTCATCCACGGCATCGAGCAGAACCAGTCCCGCAAGCTCATCGACGAGGCCTTTACCCGAGGCCGGACGGCGGCGCGCTGAGGAACCACGCAAGGCAGAGGCACATCAGTCACCTCCGGCCCTACCGGGCCGCCTGACGACCTATGGAGAACACATGCCGCCCAGCGCGCCAGGGGTACCCGACCGGCTCAGAGAAGCACTGACCGGGGACGCGGGACTCGCCGAACGGATCCGTCCACTGTTCGACCACCCGGTGTTCGTCCCCCGGGAGTGTCCTTCCGTCGAGGACTACCACCACCTCAACCACGAGCGTCTGCGCGTGCTCAACGACCGCCTGGGAGGAGGACGGGAGGCGCTGAAGGCCCCCGAACGGCTCTTCGCGGTGCTCGGGCACGCCGCGGTGATCGACCCCTCGTTGTTCCTTCGGGCGATGGTGCACTACGAGGTGTGCCTCAACGCCGCCCTCCTGCTCGGCGACGGCAACGCCGAACTGGACGAGGCCGTCGCCCGCCTCGACACCCTCTCCACGATCGGCAACGTGCTCATCACCGAGGTCGGTCGAGGCGGCAGCCACGTCTCGGTGCGCACACGCGCCGAGTACGACCCCTCCCTACCGGGGTTCAGGATCACCACCCCCACCCCCGACGACGCCAAGTTCATGGCCCCCGTGGGCCCGGACGCGACGGCGCACGCGGGGGTCGTCTACGCACGCCTGCACACCACCGAGGGCGACCACGGGGTCTTCCCCTTCCTCGTCGATCTCCACGACGGGAAGAGGCCCGCCCCGGGGGTGCGGGTGACCCGTCTGCCCCACAGCACGGTCTCCCCCCTGCCCCACAGCCTGGTCTCCTTCCACTCCGCCCCCGTCCCGTTCGGTCGGTGGCTGAGGGACACCGCCGAGATCTCCCCGCAGGGGCGCTTCGAGGAACCCTCCACCCGGGCCGACGACCGGCTCGTACGGTCGCTCACCGTCTCCTCCGCGGCCTCCGCGGCGGGAGCCACCGCCCTGGCCGCGGTGACCAGGGCGACCGCGGGCCTGGTCCACCGCTATTCGCGGCACCGCGTGACCACCAGCGCGATCTGCGAGAACGCCCCGGTCATCGACTACAAGATCCAACAGGAATCCGTGTACGGGGCTCTGGCGGAGGCCTACGCCACCACCTTCCTGGTCCACAGGGCCCTCCACCGTCGGGCACGCGAGTCCACCGAGCCCACCCCGGGCAGGCGCACGACCTGGGCGCCCTGGACCGCGGTGAGCCGGGAGCTGTCCCTGGCCAAGGTCGAGGCCACCGCCTCCGCCGAACGCGTCTGCGCCGAGTCCCGCCGCCGGTGCGGTGCGCACGGGACCCTGACCGTGAACCGGATCCCCGTCTATGAGTCCCTCTCCCACATCTACAACAGCGCGGGCGGGGACAACCGGCTCATCCTCCTGGACACCGGACGTGACCTGGTGTCGACCACCGGCCACAGCCCTCCCGAGACGGTGCCGCCAGAGGGGCGTGACCCGGCGGACCCGCGCGTGTGGTCCCACCTGTTCGGGGAGCGCGAACGGACACTGCACGCGCGCGCACGTTCCACCCTCGGGGACACGATCGGCACCGCCGGGTCGCTGGAACGGTGGAACGAACACCTGTGGCTGCTGCTGGACCTGGCCTCCGCGCATTCGCGCCGCCTGGCCTTCGACGCCTTCGCCGAGGCCTTGGAAGAGCTACGGGGGACCGAGGCGCACGCGACCCTCGCGCCGCTGTTCGGTCTGTGGGCGTTGAACGGGATCATCGACAGGGCCGCGGAGCATCTGGCGTCGGGAAGCCTCACCCCGGAGGAGTACACGGCCATGCGGGACCTGCGCCGTTCCCTGCTGGGGGAGATCGACGCGGAGGTCCTGGTGGACGCGCTGGACGTCCCCTTCGAACAGATCCGTGCCCCCCTCGCCTCACCCGACTACGTGCGCCTGCTCGGTACGGCGGGCGCCTGAGAGTCGCGGGTCCCCCCCTCGGGGCCCGTGTGCCCTTCCGCAGCCGTCCGTGCCGGGCGTTCCGCGCCGACACGGACGGCCCCGTGTGTGGTCGCCCCCTCACCCCGGTCAGGCCTGGGAGGCGCCCTCGCGAGCGATGCGTCGGTGGAAGAAGGCCAGCACGGCCACGACCAGGGCCAGGCTCACAACGGCGATGCCCGCGGCGAACAGCGGCTCAAGGAGTGCGATCTCGACGGTGGTGTAGCGCATCGGCGCGGTCTCGGGGTCACGGATATGAGCCAGGGTGTCCAGGGTCTTGTGGACCGACCAGCCGACGAAACCCACCGCCAGCACACCGCGGTGGGCGGTCGTGAACCGCCATCCGCTGATGTGTCGGGCGAAGACGGCCTGGGCGTTCTTACGGGCGTGGATCAGACACACCGCGATACCGGTGATGAACAGCACCAACGCCCCCGCCACCAGGTTGAAGGCCTCCACCCGGGCCTGCTGGACGATGCGCCGGTACTCGTCCGCGGCCTGCTGGGCGACCGGTTGCACGCTGTTGATGTAGACCGCCAGCGAGGAGCCCTCCATCGCCTCGTGGACGTCCCGCGGGTCGGGAAAGACGATGGCCCCCGAGGTCGCCCTGCCGTAGTAGGTGGCCGGGTGCAGGATGTCGGACCCGTTGGGAATGGTCAGCACCACCGGATCGCGCAGGAAGGGCGCGTTGCCGTTGGGACCGTAGCCGTACCCTCCGTAGGTGAACAGCTGCTGGTCCGAGGCCAGGGGCAGCACCTCGATGTCCACCTCCAGACCGGGGCCGTCCCGGCCCTGGAAGTCGTGGATCCAGGCGTCCGCGCCTTGGGCGAGGTCCTCCTGGTGTTCGGCGAGGGTGTCGGGTATCAGCAGGCGCACCCGGTTCTCCCCCTCTGTGGGGCCGTAGCGTTCCCCGTCCGGGGCCAGCACGGGCTGGGCCTGTAGGTAGGTGTCGTTGACCACGAACAGAGCGAAGTCCGCGCCTTCGGCTCTGCCCGGGAGCAGGGACGAGCCGTGTTCGGAGGAGGCGTGGATGACCCGGCCCTGGGCGTCCAGTCCCCGAAGCCACTCGCCCAGTTCCGCCGACTTCTCCTTTTCCTGGAGTTCGCTGACGCTGCCGGTGAAGGAGATGCGGGAGGTCTGACCGGCCGCGGCGAAGAGCTCCCTTCCTGCGTGCTGCTCGGCCAGATTGGTCAACGACAACACCAGACCGGAAGTGAAGGCCAGCACCAGCGCCAGGGCGGGAACGCGAACGGCGTAGGCACCGACGATGGCCAACCGCGCGGGCAGGTGGCCCTTCAGCGCCGCCAGGATGTCGGTGCGGTGCAGCAGCGCCAGTACCGCCACGTGGGTGGCCAGCATGACTATGGTGAACACACCGACGTAGAACAGCGCCACCTTCGAAAACTGGGCGAAGTGCGCCAACCCGTTGTAGAAGAAGAGCAGGGCGGTGGTGGTGGCGGCGATCAGCGCGGCGGCCACCACCCAGAACCGCGACAGCTGCCCCAGGTCCCGTAGCAGGACGCGGGACAGGGACATGCCCTGCAGTCGCAGCACGGCGTAGGAGCGGGCGTTGAGCAGCACCCCGGAGCCGACCGCCACGAAGGCGCACAGGGCGGCGATGGTCAGGGCGGCGAGCAGCGTCCTGCCCGTGGCGACGTGGAACCAGCCCAGGACGTCTCCCTCTTCGGCGACGAATCCGCCCAGGCCGAGGCCGGACAGGTCGTCGAGGAAGGAAAAGGCGCTCTGGCGGGGGCCGAAGACGTAGTAGAAGCCGCGTGGGTCCAGGTGTTCCAGGTCGGTGAAGGGGTGGACCTCGGTGCGGTAGTCGGGGGAGAAGGCCGGGTAGCCCTCCTCCAGCCACGCGCCGCTGGGGGTGGTGGGGTCGCCGACCGCGAGGTAGAGGTGGCGCAGTCCTGCGGGGTCGTCCAGGTCGGGAAGTTCCAGGGCGACGTTGACCCGGTGGGTCTGGGCGAAGGCCTGGACCGAGTCCACGACCTTTTCGGTGGTGGCGCGGCCGTCGGATTCGCGGATCCACACCAGGGAGGTCCGGTCGTCGGGGGTGATCTCCTGCACCTCTTTGACCACGAGGAAGGCCAGGACGGCAGATAGGGCGAGGAGGGCCGCGTGGATGAAGGTGATGCTGCGGTGGAGCACGGGAGGGGTTTCCCAGCTTCTGGGGGTGGAGGGACCCGGCGATGAGAGGCGTCCCCCCTCGCCGGGCCGTCCAGGGTACTGGTCGCCTCGTCGGCGCGTGCCGGGGCGGCGTCGGCCTCGGGGCTCAGCCTTCCACGGAGGCGGCGTTGACGCAGTACACGTGCGCGTTCATATCGGGCTCCTGTGCCAGGAGGTGGTCGATGGTGGCCCAGAACAGTGGCAGCCACGGGTGCGGGAGGGCCCTGTCCCGGTCGAGCCGGTCGCCGTAGAAGGGATCTCCTTCGTGGAACGGGGCCGCCTGGACGAGGGAGCACGCGGGTGCGGGGGAGCCTTCGACCGGGCCGATCCGACAACCGAAGGTCGTCCGGTTGGGGCTGGGATCCAAGGGACTGTCGGGGTTCCAGTTGTCGTCCATGACGACGTCGACATAGGCCTCGTGCACGTCGCCGTGGTTGTAGAGATAGGCGAGGTAGACCGCGAACGCGCCGTGTTCGTTGTCGATGAGGCCGCGGATCCGCAGGTGCTCGGAGTCGCAGTGACCGCACGTGAAGGGGGTGACCTGACGGTCCGGGTTGATTCTCAGCTGCATCACCGGATCGTCCCATGCCGCACTGACGCCCGCTATCGACCTTTGTCACCCGTGAAGAGAGCGAAGACGGCCCTCTTCTCCTGGCGTCCGTGCCGAAAGGGGTTCTCCGCACCCCGTTCGGAGCCTCGCGCCCGGCGGCGAGGTGTCGCCACCGCAGTCCGCCCACGTCGGGCCTTCTTTGGTGTTCCGGCGCCGATGTTCCACGCCGTCGACCTTGGGAGAACGGCTGTCCACGTTTCTTCACGCACACGAGGGAAGAGCGGATTTCGTCGCCGTCCGTGATTCACCGGATGCGCACCATGGGAATGTCGCTGACAATCGGGGTCCCCGACCGAAAGGAACCGGCATGCGGTTCTTCCTCCCCCTCGTCATCGCGGCCCTGGTCTCCACGGTCCTGGCGCCGACCGCCCACGCCCAGGAACGCGACCCGGTCCTCTTCGTACACGGATACGGCGGAAGCGCGGACAACTGGGAGACGATGATCGACGACTTCACCGACGACGGATGGAACCGGGACGAACTGTACGCTCTCGACTACGACTCCGACGCCTCCAACGTGGAGACCGCGGAGCTGATCGCGCAGGAGGTCTCCCGGATCCTCGACGAGACCGGCCACGACCAGGTGGACATGGTCACCCACTCCATGGGCGGGCTGTCCTCCCGCTGGTACCTGAAATTCCTCGACGGGCACCGGAACGTCGACGACTGGATCTCCCTCGCCGGGCCCAACCAGGGTTCCACCGTGGAACTGCCGTGCGTGAACACCTCCCCCTCCTGCCAGGAGGTGGTCGTGGGATCGTCGTTCCTCCAACGGCTCAACACCGCGGACCCCACCCCGGGAGACGTCACGTACACGACCTTCCGGTCGTTGTGCGACCTCGTCGTTCGGCCTTCGACGAACGTGACCCTTCCCGGGGCCGACGACCACCGGGTCGGCTGTGTCGGTCACGTCTCCTTCCTTCGGGACGCGGGGGTGTCCCAGGACGTGCGCGACACCCTGTCCTGAGCAGAGCCCGCTCCTTCCCGACGACCGCCTTCGTGCGTCGGGGAGGAGCGCCGTTGCGCCCCCACGGCGCGGACGGACGCGCCGTGGTCCTCCGATCAGGACAGGAAGGCGCTCATCACCTCGACCAGCGCACGACGGGCCTCCTCGTCGTCGATCTCGGGCACGCCGTCGCCCGACTGGTCGCCGTAGGCCCCGAACTGGGCGTGGTTCATCCCCTCGATCTCGTGCACGAGAGCGTCACCGGGCAGGAGGTCACGGCGTTCGCGCACGGCGGTGGGGGTCGAAAGGCCGTCGCGTGAGCCCGAGACCGAGACGACCTCCAGGTCATCGCGCCCGGACAGGCGCGCTCCCTCTGTGGCGTAGGAGCCCCACAGGACGAGCCCGCGGACCGTGTCCGGGGTCCGCCCGCCCACGTAGGAGGCGGCCATCGCACCCCCCAACGAGTGTCCGCCCACGTACCACTCGTCCACGCCCCCGATTCCCTCGGCGATGACCGACGCGGCGAGGTCGGGATCGAACACCGCCAGGTTCAACGGCATCCGCGGGATGACGACCAGCACCGAAGTCTCGGCCACGATGGGCGCCCACGACGCCACGTAGGCCTCCGGGGCGACCCTCGCCCCCGGGTAGAACACCACGCCCGCCTCGGCTCCGCCCTCGACCGGAGCGATGACGACATCCCCGTCGACGGAGACCTCCACCCCCGACGCCGTCGCCTCGCGCAGTGCCTCCGGTTCCGCCTCGTAAGGCGTCGACGCCCAGACCACGAAACCGCCGACCGCGACGACGAGCACCAGCGCCAGTGCGGCGCCGGCGGCCTTCAACCGTCCCCTGAGACGCCTTCCGCGACGAGCCGACCCCACACGTCCTCCTCCGCCGCCGAACCCCGATTCCACGGTACTCGTTTGACCAGATGAACGTGCGGTAGCAGAAGGACACGGGCAACGCGCGGGTCTCGCGGCGCCCGCGTCCCGTCGTCGATGCCGCGCAGGGGGAAGGGCACATGGCCGGATCGGACACACAGCACGCGCCTTCGGCGCCGGCGTCCCTGGTGGGTCTCGCCGTCTTCGTCGCGGCCGTCACCGCCGCCGCACTCATCGGCGCCCTGGCCAACACGGGGAGTTCCTCCGAGTACGCCGCTCTGCAACAGCCGTCCTGGGCCCCGCCGTCGTGGGTCTTCGGGCCCGTCTGGACGATCCTGTACGCCCTGATCGCCGTGTCCGGGTGGCTGGTCTGGCGTCTGGGCGGATGGCGGGGAGCGCGGGTGGAGCTCACGGTGTTCGCCGTCCAGCTCCTGCTCAACGCGGTGTGGTCACCGTTGTTCTTCGGGGCCGGGCTGCGGGGTCTGGCCTTCGTCGACATCTGCCTGCTGGTGGTGGCGCTGGTGGCCACCATCGTGCTGTTCGCGCGTCGCTCGCGCTGGGCGGCGGCCCTGCTGGTGCCGTACCTGGCCTGGGTGCTGTTCGCCGCCGCGCTCAACTTCGCCGTCTGGCAGCTCAACGCCTGAGGGCGACGCGGAGGGCTCCGGGCGCACCGGAAAGCCCGTGTCGTGGGCCGGGACCCCGGGACAGGCCGTGAAGACTCTCGGACCGGCCCCTCTCGCCCTCCCGGAAAGGGAAAGGCGGCCGAACCCGTCGTCGATGGTCGGACCCGGCCGGCCACGAGGTCAGACCGTGAGGAGCCGGCCGACGCCCGGCACCGCCCCGCGCGGGGCGGTGCCCCGCTCCTTGTGTGGAGGGCGACCACGCCGGACCGCCCGTCCGCTTCGGAGGAGGCCCGCGGTACCCGGGCCCGCCGTGTCCGGGTACCGGCGTAGGGCTCGGATAGCATGGCCGACCGCGATCCATCAGCGTCCGAAGGGAGTCAGGTGTGAGGGCCAACGAGATGCCCACCGAGGAACTCAGACGAGAACCGGCGGCCTTCGCCGACCGGATCACCGCGGACGGCCGCTTCGAGCGCACCGCCGAGCCCGGACGCTACCGCCTGGTCATCAGCCGCGCCTGCCCCTGGGCGCACCGGGTCGTCATCACGCGCAGGCTCATGGGTCTGGAGGGCGCCATCTCCCTGGCCGTGACCGACCCGCGTCAGGAGATCATCGAGGGCGACCCGCACTGGGTGTTCACCGAGGAGACCGGCAGCCCCGGAGGCAAGGACCCCGTCTTGGGCATCCACGCCCTGCGCGAGGCCTACCTGGCACGCGACCCCCACTACACCGGCGGGGTCAGCGTTCCGGGACTGGTCGACGTGGACGACGGCCACCTGGTCTCCAACGACTACGACCGGCTGGTCCTGGACATGGCCACCGAATGGGGAGGTCTGGTCAGGGACGGCGCACCGGACCTGTATCCGCGGGAGCTGCGCGGGCGGATCGAGGAGCTGTCCCAGGAGATCTACACCGACCTCAACAACGGCGTCTACCGGGCCGGGTTCGCTCCCGACCAGGCACACTACGACGCCGCGGTCGCCGACGTGTTCGCCCGGCTCGACGCGTTGGAGGAGCACCTGAGGACGAGACGCTACCTGGTCGGGGACTCCATCACCGTGGCCGACATCCGCCTCTTTCCGACCCTGGTGCGTTTCGACGCCGCCTACCACGGCCACTTCAAGTGCAACATCCGCAAGTTGAGCGAGTACCCGGCACTGTGGGCCTACGCCCGCGACCTGTTCCAGACCCCCGGGTTCGGCGACACCACCGACCTCGACCACGTCCGCACCCACTACTACTGGGTCCACTCGGCGATCAACCCGACACGGATCGTCGCCGCGGGCCCCGACCCGCGTCTGTGGCTCACCCCACACCACCGGGAGGAGTTGGGCGGTAGTCCTTTCGGGACCGGAACCGCCCCGGGCCCGGTCCCGGCGGGCGAGCGGGTTCCCGATCTGGGATGAGACGGGGCGGGACCCTACCTCGCTACCTCGAAGGCGCGCCCCGTCCCCTCGGCCCGCTCCGACGGCGGGCGAAGGCGGGAGCGCGCTCGGGCCGGACGCCCTTGCCGATGAGATAGGCGGGCACGAACGACAGCCACGGCGCGCGCTCCAGCAACGTGACCACCGGACCGGGAAGACCCGGACGTTCGCCCCGCACCATCGGTTCGGCCAGCAGCCGGTGCATGAGACGTTGCAGTGTCTGGACCGCCACGGTCGGCACGATCCGTCGCCTGCGCACCGCGGCCAGGTCGCGGGGGCGCAGTGAACGGTCGCGCAGGGCCGGCCCCAGCAGAGCCGCGGTGGCCACGGCGTCCTGCACGGCCAGGTTGATCCCCACACCGCCGACGGGGGACATGGCGTGGGCCGCGTCGCCGATGCACAGCAGACCGTCGACGTGCCAGCGACGCAACCGGTTCAGCCGCACGTCCAGGTGCTTGACCTCGTCCATGGAACGCAAAGAGGCGATCTGGTCGGTCAGCTCGGGCATGAGTTCGACCAGGTCGCGCCGGAAGGCCTCCACGCCGCGTGCGCGCAGCGCGGCGTCGGTCCCCTTGCGCCCGATGTAGGCGACCTGCAAGTAACCCTCGCGTGGGATGACGACGGTGAAGCGGCCCAGGCCGGCCCGGGGGGTCAGCGCCGTCCAGTGCACGGACCCCGAAGGCAACCGGAACCACCAGGCGTCGATCCCCACCGGGAACTCCCTGGTCACCAGAGCGGCCTCCTCACGGGCCAGCGACCAGCGGCCGTCGCAGGCCACGGTCAGTTCGGCGTGGATCTCTCCCTCGCCCTCCAGGTCCCGGTAACGCACCCCCGTCACCCCGTCGGGTCCGCGTAGCAACCCGATGGCCTCGGTGCTCATCCGCAGGGTGAACGTCGGTTCCCACTCCCCGGCCTCGGCGAACAGGTTCAACAGATCCCACTGCGGGACCATCGCGATGTAGGGGTGGGGGGAGCGGAGCCGCCGGAAGTCGGCGACGGTCACGGTGCGGTCCGCGTCCAAGGGGAAGACGGCCCTGTCCAGCCTGCTCTGGGGCAGCCGGGAGAACCGCTCGTACAGGCCCAGGTCCTCCAGCAGTTCCAGGGTGGAGGGGTGCACCGTGTCCCCCCGGAAGTCCCTCAGGAAATCGGCGTGCTTCTCCAGGACGGTGACCTTCACCCCGGCGCGGGCCAGCAGCAGGCCCAACACCATTCCGGCGGGGCCGCCGCCGATGATCGCGCAGGTCGTACGTTCGGTCATGGGCACTCCCAGGGTGCGCTTCGGTCGTCCGGGCGAAGACCACGTCACGGTGGTCCTCCACCGCCGATGTGTGGATCAGTACCCAGACACCGCGCCCCGGTAGCGCTTCGGCCCCCTTCCCTCCACGGCCGACGGTGACGCCGGGGACGGGGCCTCCCCGGTCCAGGGTCTTCGGGTGACCCGGGTGGGTCCGCGTCCCGATCCCCCCGTCGCCGCCCACCCGGTAGGCGACGTGTCCTAGTGTTGGCCGCTGAGGAGGGCCCTGTGAACAACGAGCGGTGCGAGCGCCGCACCCACCGGTACCAGGAGGCCGAAGACCGGCCCGCCCCCGTGCCCGGCGCAGCGGAGGCGAAGGAGGATGGACGGCCGGTGCTGAAACTGCGCGGCAGGCACTACGGCGCGGACACGATGCTGGTCATGGCGATCGTCAACCGCACCCGCGACTCCTTCTACGACCGGGGCGCCACCTGGGACGAGGAACGCGCCATGGAAAGAGTGCGCACGGTCGTGGCCCAGGGCGCCGACATCGTGGACATCGGCGGTGTCAAGGCGGGCCCGGGCGAGGAGGTCGACGCCGAGGAGGAGAAACGCCGGGTCGTGGACTTCGTGGCCGCGGTCCGCGCCGAGTTCCCCGACCTGGTCATCAGCGTGGACACCTGGCGCGCCTCCGTGGGGCGGGCGGTGTGCGAGGCCGGGGCCGACCTGCTCAACGACGCCTGGGGTGGATACGACCCCGGTCTGGCCCAGGTCGCCGCCGAGTTCGACGCCGCGCTGGTGTGCACCCACACCGGTGGACTCGCCCCGCGCACACCCCCGTACCGGCCGCACTACCAGGACGTGGTGCGCGATGCCGTCGAGGCGACGGTCGCCCAGGCCGAACGCGCGGTGTCCCTGGGCGTGGACCCGGCCTCGGCCATCATCGATCCGGCACACGACTTCGGCAAGAACACCTGGCACTCGCTGGAGTTGACGCGGCGCCTGGACGAGATGACCGGCACCGGTCGACCGGTACTGGTGTCGCTGTCCAACAAGGACTTCGTCGGTGAGACCCTGGACCTGCCGGTGGGGGAGCGTCTGACCGGCACGCTCGCGGCGACCGCGGTGTGCGCCTGGCACGGCGCGCACATCTACCGGGTCCACCAGGTGAGGGAGACCAGGCAGGTGCTCGACATGGTCGCCTCCATCCGCGGAGTCCGTCCCCCCGCACGGGTCGTGCGGGGCCTGGAGTGAGGAGACAGGTGTGATCGTCGCGGCCGCGCTGTGCCCGCACCCGCCACTGCTGCTGCGCGAACTCAGCGGAGGGCAGGACGTGGCGGCCGACCTGCGCCGGGCCTGCGAGTCGGCGCTGGAGGCGCTCCTGGCCTCCTCCCCGGACACATTGGTCGTCATCGGAGGACACGACACCTCGGAGGGACACACCGGGACGCTCGTCCCCGTCCGCGAGTACGGCGGCACCGGAGAGCGAACACTCCGGGAACGGCCACTGCCACTGAGCCTGGGCGTGGCCCGACGGTTGCTCGACTCGGTCGGCCACCACGGGCACGTGGAGATGGCCACCGTGGCCTGGGACGCCTCCGAGGCCGAGGTGGCGGCGTGGGGACGTCGCATCGCCGACCGTCCCGAACGCGTCGCCCTGCTCGTCCTCGGGGACGGAAGCGCCCGACGCGGCACGACCGCACCCGGACACCTGGACCGGCGTTCCTTCGCCTTCGACGAGGAGACCCGGCGCTGTCTGGCCGAGGGCGACCGCGAGGGACTCATGCGTATGGATCCCGACCTCGCCGCGGACCTGATGGTGACGGGTCGGGCCGCGTTCGGCGTCATGGCGCACGCGCTCGCCGAACGCGGCCCGACGCGACCGCGGGTGCTCTACGCCGACGACCCGTTCGGGGTCATGTACTTCGTGGCGGTGTGGCCGTGCGACTGCTGATGAACGACGCCGTCCCGGGCGCGGCCTCCCCGGGACGGACACTCGACGGCCCCGCGCTGGAACGGCTCTACGCCTACCCCGACCGACCCTGGCTGCGCGCGAACATGGTCTCGACCCTGGACGGGGCCGCGGCGGGCAACGACGGCCGGACCGGGACCATCAACACCCCCTCCGACCTGGTGGTGTTCACACTCCTGCGCGACCTGGCCGACGTGATCCTGGTCGGCGCCGGCACCGCCCGCGCCGAGGGGTACCGACACGCCGACACCCGTACCGGGGACCGGGCGCGACGCGCCGTCGCCGAGGGCCGGGCCGCCCAACCGGAGATCGCCGTGGTCAGTGGGACCGGCCGGGTGCCGCCACTGCTGGCCGGCGAGTCCCACAGCGGCGGCGGCGTACTCCTGGTGACCTGTGAGGCCGCCGGTGCCCCGGCCCTGGAACGGGCACGTCGCACGCTGGGGGAGGACCGCGTACTGGTGTGCGGCGAGCACACCGTGGACCTGGCCGCGGCGGTCGCCGCGCTGGTCGAGCGGGGCCTGCCCCGGATCCTGTGCGAGGGAGGCCCCCGTCTGCTGGCCGACGTGGCCGCCGCCGGCCTGCTCGACGAGCTGTGCCTGACCCTGGTGCCACTGCTGGCCGGAGGCACCGAACAGCGCATCGCGGTCGGCACGCCCGCCGACCGGCCCCTGGTGCCCGGCGTGATCATCGAGTCCGAGGGGACCGTGCTTCAGCGCTGGCTGCGCCCGGGCGGCTGAACGTCGGGGCGGGCCGCCGCGAGTGCGCGGGCGTCACCGCGCGGACCTCGGTGCCGGCCCGTGCCGATGGCGGGATGTGCCCGGGGAGGGCTTCGGTGGGCAGATGCTCCTGGGTGGGCCGGCGCGGGTCAGGGGCGGCTCCGCCCACCCCTGACCCGTGGGCGAGGCCGCTCGGTGTGAACGCCGTCCATCCCGCCGTGCCGTACGCGGCCGACGCCCGTGCTGTGACGCC
Organism: Nocardiopsis sp. ATB16-24; assembly: GCF_030271535.1. Taxonomy (GTDB): domain Bacteria; phylum Actinomycetota; class Actinomycetes; order Streptosporangiales; family Streptosporangiaceae; genus Nocardiopsis. The sequence continues at coordinate 153,372 of NZ_JASCXJ010000004.1, forward strand.
GAGGCCGCGTGTGCGTCCCCGTGCCGTTCTCGGCGGTGCCGTCCTCGCGCCCCTTCGTGCCCGCTCGCCCCTACGGCGCGTCGTGTCCGACCCCGAGCCGATGAGGACCTTCTGTGCCCGCGAGGTTCAAGAAAGCCGTCGATCGGAGCCGGGGGCGGAGACGTACCGGGCGGCCCGGTCCTCGGCGACCGCCAGCATCTGTTCCTGACGCCGCTCCACGGCGGCCCGCTCGGGAAGCGCCACGTGCCCCAGTTCCCTGCGGCGGCCGTGCCTGCCGGCCAAGGCCATCGAGGCCGAGCGCCCCATGCCCAACGCCGCGCCCTCCGAGGCCAACGCCCTGCGGACCCGACGCCGGTAGGTGTGCCGAACCGTGAAGTAGACCGCCATCGTGGTCAGGAAGACGACGGCGACCTTGAACATCACCCCCGGAAGAGAACCCATCAGAGGCGAGTCCAACAGCCAGTGCAGAGCCATCGCGAGCAGCACCAGGAGCGCGGCGCCGAGCGCGCGCCGTGGTCCGGGCCGCCAGGCCGCGGCGGCCGACAGACCGACCGCCGTGCCGGCGACCGCCGACATCGCCCAGTGCGAGCCCAACCCGGTCAGGCCCACGCGCACGATGGTGGTCTGCACCACCGGCACCATGCCGCCGGTGCCGCCGGACTGGACCACCGCGTTCATCGTGTAGACGAAGTTCTCCATCACCTCGAAGCCCAAACCCGACAGGGACCCGATCGTGAATCCGTCCACCGGGCCGCGCACCGCGCGGGGGAAGGCCACCGCCACCAGGACGACCCCGGCCAACTTGAGGACCTCCTCGTTGAGCGGAGCGGTCAGCGCGGCCCCCCACACGCCGGCGAAGGCCAGTCCCAACCCTTTGGACCACAAGGACAACAGATTGCCGTTGGCCAGGAGCCCGGCGGCGGTCGCGGCGGTCAGCCCCCAGGACACCGCGGCCAGACAGGCGTGGAGGGAGGGGTCGCGCACCGGGCGGATCCGACGCAGCACCCAGAACCCGAAGACCAAGGTCAACGCCCCCAGGAACAGCGCGAGCGCCGTCTCGGCGAAGAACACACGCGCCATACCGGCGAACTGCGATGCCAGGAAGACCAGGCCCGCCACGCACGGCACGACGATGAGCACGAGGGCGGCCGACGAGGACAGCAGCCCTCCCCGGGCACGTCCGTCCCTCCCATGACGCTCGACGGCATGCCGAGGAGCGGCGTCGTCCTGGCGTGCCCCGCGCGGCGGGGGCACCGCACCGTGCTCGGCCGCGTTCGCCGCGCGCGGCTCCTCCGGTCCCCGACCCATCACTTCTCCTCGGTGAACGAGACCGTTCGGACGACGTCGAAGACCGCGGCGATGTCGGCCGTGGTCGCGTCGCGCCCCGCCAGGGTCATCTCCACGGCCAGGAGCCCGTCGGGGGAGGGGTAGACGACCGCGGTGCCGCTCTGGGTGCGGCTCTCCAAAGGGCCGGACAGACCCTTGTGCCCGTCATGAGCGGCGATGACCTCCGGCTCCCCCAACCGGGCCGAGGACTCGCTCGCACGGGCCAGGCGTCGCATGCCCTCCCACAACTCCTCCACGCCGGGAGGTGGAGAGGTCACGGGTCTGACCGAGGTCAGGTTCAGCTCCACGGGGCCACGGTGGAAACGGTAGCTCTGCCCGTCGTGGCTGGCGCCGACGTCCAAGGACCACCCCTCCTGGGGGAAGGTCAACGAGGCCTCGTAGCCGCCCCCGCTCCCCACGGACACGGGTTCGTCGGAGGCGACCGACTCCGAACCCGGCACCAGCGCGTTCACCAGCGGCCAGAGCAGCACCAGCGCCGCGACGGCCGCGACGGCCACGCCCAACGGCGCCCACGCACTCCGCGGTGCGCGCGTCCCCTCGCCTGCCTGCGCCATGGCTCCCCCTCGTCGACGACCCCGTACGGCAAGCGAAACACTCAAGGACGGGAGGGAGGGTGAGGTGGAGACGACTTGGCGCACGTTTGCGGAAATTTCACCCTTGAGGGGCGGTTCCACCGCATGTGAGCGGGAGGTCCCGATCAAGAGGGGACGGCGACCCGCGACGACTCCTTCCGCCGGCGCGGGGCACGGGGACCGTACGGGTCACCGACCTCACCGAACAGCACAGCTAGACCCTCGACGGCAGCCGTGATGGCCGGTGCGGCCTCGGCACCGGGAGCACCGGGTTCGGCGTGGACGTCCTCCAGGCCCAGCACTCCACACCCGCGGTCCGGACGGGGGCCGACCAGTCGGACGAGGCGGTCGCCGTGCGGGAGGGACGCCCCGGTCGACCTCGCGCCCGTGACACTCTTCGCGGACCGCTCGGGTCACAGGTCGGTGGACATCGGCCCGCCGTTCCACTCCACCGCGTCGGCCAGCGCCGCGGCCAGGTCCATGGTGGCACCGGACAGGTCGGCGTGGGCGCGGTGCAGGTTCAACACGATCCGCTCGGCGTCGTCCCAACCGGAGAACTCGCCGAGGTCGCAGTCCCGAGCGGTCTCCAACGGGGTCAGCCCGCGGGCCAGACCGTCGCGGGCGGTGTCCAGGACGAACCGGTAATAGCGTTCGTGGGCACTGAGCACGGTGTCCAACTCGGCCGCGCCGAACAGGGGGCCGTGTCCGGGTACCACGTGTTCGGGACCGAAGGCGTGCAACCACTCCAGGGAACGCAGCGCCCCCTCCAACGAGCCCATGAACACCAGGGGGGTCAGCCCGTGGAAGAGCAGGTCGCCGGTGAACAGCACACGTTCCTCCGGCAGCCAGGCCACCACGTCACCGGGAGTGTGGGCGGCGTGGCCGGGATGGAGCAGGTCCACGCGCCGCCGACCGGTGTACACCGTCAACTCCCGATGCAGCACCACCGAGGGGACACGCCTGGTGACCTCTCCCCAGTCCGGTACCGGAGACCAGAACGGAGGGCAGGCGTCGATGATCGGGTCGTGCAGGAGGGCCTCGCGCATGGCGGCCTGTCCGATGAGCACGGCGGAGTCGGGCAGCAGGCTGTTGCCGTAGGTGTGGTCGCCGTGTTGGTGGGTGTTGACCGCCCAGCGCACGGGGGCGCAGGCGGCGCGGTCCAGCGCGTCCAGGAACCGTCGGGTGCGGGCCTGGGTCGCGCAGGTGTCGACGACCAGGAGTCCGTCCTCCCCGGCGACGGCACCCGCGTTGTTGACCCACCAGGTTCCGTCCGGTTGCACCCAGGCGTACACGCCGTCGACGAGCTCCACCAGGGACGCCGCCTCCGGTCCGGTCTGCTCGGTCTGGGCCATGGGACTCCTCGGGGTCGTGGGTGTCGGGGCAGCAGGCTATCGCCGCGGCGTCGGCCTCCGCCCGCGATGCCCCCACCGGAGCCAGGGCAGTACCGCTCGTCGGACCCGACGGTGAAGAGGAACCCCACCAGGGCGGCACCCTCCCGCCCTGCCGCGGTGCGGGTGAAGACCTCCACGTCCCGGGTCGTCACCGCTGGTAGTTTCGCCGCATGCGAGAACGGCCGTCCCACCTGGAAGACCGACTCCATGACGCGCTGGTCACGTGGGGCATCCACGTGGTCGCGCTCGACCACGTCCCCCTCGGTTTCGGTGACCACCACTGGAGTGCCATCGACACCTTGGGACGTCGGTGGTTCACCACCGTGGCCGACCTCGGGCACAAACCCCATCTCGGCCTGGATCCCGGTTCGGCGCGGCGGCGTCTGGAACAGGCCATGGACACCGCCGCGCGGCTGCACGACGTGGAGGGACTGGGGTTCGTGGTCGCCCCTTTGCGCACCCCCACCGGAGCCACCCTCGTGTCGATCGACGACCGACACGTGCTCAGTGTCTTCCCGTTCGTGGAGGGCGTCTCCGGCGTGGAACTCACCGCCGACCGGCGTCTTCGCGTCCTGGACCTCCTCGCCCGACTCCACCGGCGCGGTGCGGTGGGGGCGCCCGCCGTCCCGGTCCACCTCCGTGGAGGGGACCGTCTGTCCCGACTGCTCGACCACCCCACCGAGATCGGTGACACGGGACCCCACGCCGGCCCCACCGCGGAACTACTGGCCGAGCACGCCGCGCCCCTGCGTGAGCGGCTCGCGGAGTTCGACCGCGACACCGAGGCCCTGCGGGAGGCGCCGACGGTCACCACCCACGGAGAACCCCATCCCGGCAACCTGCTGTGGCTCGGGGACCGCCCGCTGCTGGTCGACTGGGACACCGTGGGCATGGCCGCGCCCGAGCGCGACCTGTGGTCGGTCACCGGCGACCCCGCCGAGCTGGACCACTACGCCCGGGTCCGCGGCCACCGCCCCGACCCCGCCCTGATGGACCTGTACCGGCTGCGTGCGGAGTTGCAGGACCTCGTGGAGTTCGTCGGCCGGTTCGGCGCGCACCACGGCGGCGGCGCCGACGACGAACAGGCCTGGCGTGGGCTGGTCGCCGTCGTCGAGCGGCTCGCCACCCGGTCGGGCGTTCCGTGAGACCACGGCGGGGGCGGTCGACCGTCGTGCCGGAGAACCCGGCGAACGCGGACCCCGGCGGGTCGCATCCCGCCTTCCCATGCTGCGGTCTGTAGCATTTCCGTGTCCCGTGGTGACCGAAAGTCGGCCGTGACGGCGCGTGCGGTACCCGACAGGGCCGACCCTCGGGAACGACGCAGACCCGACCACGTCAGGGAGTGACCATGCACCTTTCTCTCAGCAAGCGCGACATGCCCGCGCGTATCGCGATGGGAGCCTTCATCCTCAACTCGGGCCTGGGCAAACGCGGTGTCGACGAGGAGGCCGCCCAGGGGATGCACGGTATGGCCGTGGGGGCCTATCCCTTCCTCAAGGACGTCGATCCCGTCACCTTCACCAAGATGCTGTCGGGGGCCGAGATCGCGCTGGGCACCGCCCTGCTGCTCCCCATCGTCCCCAGCCGACTCGTGGGCGCCGGGCTGACCGCGTTCGCCTCCAGCCTGCTCGGCATGTACCTGCGCACCCCCGGCATGCGTCTTCCCAACAGCGTGCGCCCCTCCGAACAGGGCCTGAGCCTGGCCAAGGACGTCTGGCTGCTGGGAGCCGGAATCAGCATGATGATGGGCCACGACGGCGAGCACCACTCCCCGAGGTGCCGCCGGTGAGGAGGGGCGCTACTCGGGGTCCACAGCGGGCACGAACACCCGCAGGGCCGCGGGTCGTTTGGTGAAGACGACCCTCGCCGACCCCTCCGCCACCTCTCCGTCCACGGCGAGCAACCTCGGCTCCTCCGGAATGGTCAACGACATCTCGGTGGTCAACCGCTCCGTGTAGCCTTTGTCGGGCGAGAGCCTGCCCAGGAGCACGTCGCCCAGAGCGCGGACGCGGGGGAAGGGCTCCCTGGCGCTGAGCACCCGTACGTCCAGTCGACCGTCGTCCAGCCGCTCACGCAGCGCGGGGACCCGCGCGTGCGTGCGGTACCGACAGTTGCCCACGAAAGCCCACCACACCCGGGTCGGCTCGCCGTCCACCAACGCCGTGGTCGGACTCACCTCCAACAGGTCCCGCCACAGGGCCAACGCGAACGCGGGCCACTTGCCGATCCGCTCCGCCCACCGGTCACGCCGCTCCACCATGCGCGGGTAGGAACCGAACGAGGCGGTGTTGAGGAAGACCCGGCCGTCCACCTCTCCCACGTCCACCCGGGCCAACCTGCCGTTGTCGAACGCCCGCAGCGCGACGTCCACCGAGGTCAGCCCCAGCGTGCGCGCGAAGTTGTTGAGAGTGCCGTCCGGCAGGACCAGTAACGGCCGGTCGTGGGCCAGGGCCGCCTTCGCCCCGGCGTTGACGGTGCCGTCGCCGCCGGCCACGGCCAACACCCGGCAGGTGCGCGCCGCCCGGTCCATCGTCTCGGCGATGTCGTCCTGCGCCGACAACGGAAGGATCCGCGCCTTGGGCAGGGCGCGGGCCACCCGACTCGTGACGTCGGCGGCGGGCAGGGGCGCCACCGTCCCCGCAGCGGACTGCGGGTTGACCACCACCGTCACCCCCTCGCCCTCACGGTCGACGTCGCTCACCCCGTCGGGGACGGTACGCGCGCCGAAGGTCAGCTCGGGGCGGGGCGGCACCATCGCCCTGGCCACGAGCGCGGTGCCGGCACCGATGGCCAACCCGGCGAGCACGTCCCCGGGGTAGTGCACACCGCTGTGCACCCGCGAGATCGCCACCGTTCCCGCCAAGGTGGCCACGAGCGCGGCCAGGGGCTTGGGCGCGTCGGCCATGATCCCGCCCGCGTAGGCCGCGGCGGCGGCGGTGTGGCCCGAGGGGAAGGACGTGCTGGGGTAGGAGCGGTAGGGGCGGCGGGCGAGGGGAACGGCGGACGAGTCCGGCCGACCCCGGTCGGAGAGCTTCTTGACCACGGCCGAGACGGCGTTGGCGGTCCCGGCCGCCAGGATGGCGCGCAAGGCCGTACGCCGCAGGCGGGGACCTCCGGTGGCGGCCAGGGTGGCCGACACCAGGAACCAGGGAGCCATGTTGTCGGTGGCCTGGACGAACTTGGGCGTGTGGGGGTCCAGAAGGGGGGACCGCGTCCTGGTCGCCCAGTCGTAGATCCTCTTGTCGAGCTTGTGGAGACGGTGTGTCGGGCTCATTGCCTCAGAGTGGAACGGACCGGTGCGGATGTCCATGAAGACGCGCGGTGGAATCCTGTGCCGCCGGTGACGTCGACCACCGCGCGTCGACCGGAGGGTCGGCACGGAGAAGGCCCGGGGCGGGGGAGTGCCGGCCGGGCGTGGTCTCAGACCGTGGGAATCCGGCCGCCGTCCACCCGCACCACCGATCCGGTGACGTAGGCGGCCTGCCGACCGGCCAGGAACGCGGCCACCGCCCCGTACTCCTCCGGCCTGCCGTACCGCCGGGCGGGGATACCGGCGAGGATGTCGGCCTCGACCTCCCGCACCGGACGGCCCTCCCGCTCGGAGCGGGCCAGATCCAGCACGTCCGTGCGCGGAGTGGAGATCCGACCGGGCACGATCACGTTCGAGGCGACCCCGTCCGCGGCGACCTCGTTGGACACCGTCTTGGACCAGGAGTGCAGCGAGGCCCGCAGGGTGTTGGAAACACCCAGGTTCGGGATCGGCGCGATCGGCCAGGAGGAGCTGCTCGTGATGTCCGCCCCCAGCCGCGTTCGCGCATCCCGCCGACCACGGCGTCGGTCAGGCGGACGACCGGCAACACCATGGCCTCGTACATGTCCTTCCAGAGCTCGGCCTCCTGCCCCAGGACAGGGGTGGGCGGCGCTGTCAGCCGACGCGAGCGTCGGGGGTCGTCCGTACTTCCCGCTCCGCCCGATGAGTTCCGGACGCCGAGCGAGTCCGTACATATGAACGAAGCGCCTCGCGCGGAACCGGCGGATGAAGGAGATCGTGATGGACACCGAGCAGGCGACCCGCGCGGGAAGACGGGAGTGGCTCGGACTCGGGGTGCTCGCCCTGCCCACCCTGCTGCTCTCCCTGGACATGAGCGTGCTCTACCTGGCCCTGCCCCACCTGGCCGCGGACCTGCGGCACACCGGCGGACAACTCCTGTGGATCATGGACGTCTACGGCTTCATGATCGCGGGCTTCCTCATCACCATGGGCACCCTGGGCGACCGCGTCGGCCGCAGACGCCTGCTGATGATCGGTGCCGCCGTCTTCGGCCTGGCCTCGGTCGCCGCGGCGTTCTCCACCAGCGCCGAGGCGCTCATCGCCACCCGCGCCCTCATGGGAGTGGCCGGGGCCACCCTCATGCCCTCCACCCTGGCCCTGATCAGCAACATGTTCACCGACCCCCGGCAGCGCGCCGTGGCCATCTCGGTCTGGACGAGCTGCTTCATGGGCGGTACCACCATCGGCCCGGTCGTGGGAGGGCTGTTCCTACAGTGGTTCTGGTGGGGGTCGGTATTCCTGCTCGGCGTGCCGGTGATGGCGCTGCTGATGGTGTGCGGGCCCCTGCTCCTGCCCGAGTACCGCTCTTCCGGGTCGGGGCGACTGGACCCGCTCAGTGTCGCGCTGTCCCTGGGCGCCCTCCTGCCCGTCGTCTACCGCGCCGGCGTCGTTCTCGCCCCGGGGGTGCCCCAGGAGGCGGGACAGACCCTGCCCGCGGCCGTCTCCGTCGCCGAGGAGCTGCCCGCCGGGACGGCCCGGGAACTCCTGGACTCGGCGCGTGAGGCGTTCACCGCCGGACTGAACCTGGCCGGAGGAATCGGCCTGGTGGCGATGACCGTGTTCGGAGTCCTCGCCCTGGCCCTGCTACGCCCCGTGTCACCGACCGGACCACGCGAAGAGGAAGGAGAACGACCCCGCACACCCGATGAGTCCGAGACCACCGACGGGTCTGTCCCTGTGAACGGTCCCGAAACCGTTCGCACGGCCTCCGCCGAACCGGAAGAAGGATGAGGATCATGAGCCTGCCCAACCTCGACAGCATGCTGCTCGCCACGACCGACCCCGACCGGCTGCGCGACTGGTACGTCGCCGTCCTGGAACCCCAGGAGCACAGCGAGATGGACGGCTACCGGGTCCTGCGCTTCGGCGCCTTCCACCTGCTCATCGACCGCCGCCAGGACGTCGGCCCCAAGGCGGGCGACCCCGCTCGGATGATCCTCAACTTCGACGTGGAGGACGCCCGCGCCGTCGCCGCCCGCATGGACGAGCGCGACACACCATGGCCGGCGCCGCTGGAGGACCGCGAGGGCAGCCTGTTCGGCACGGCCATCGACCCCGACGGCAACTACGTCCAGATCATCCAACTCAGTGAGAAGCACCGTGCCGAGATGAAGAGCACGGAGTGAGCGAGGATCCCATGTTCGACACCACCAGGGCCTTCGGCTCCTTCGCCGTCACCGACACCGACCGGGCCCGCGCGTTCTACGGCGGGACGTTGGGACTCGCGGTCGGCCCGGTCGAGGGGATGGAGGAGCACGGCCTGCTCCGCATCGACCTCGGGGAGGGGCGGAACGTCCTCATCTACCCCAAGCCCGACCACGAGCCCGCCGGATTCACCGTGCTGAACCTGCCCGTGGACGACATCGACGCCACGGTGGACGAACTCGGCCGCCGTGGCGTGGAGACGCTGCGCTACGAGGGGTTCGCACAGGACGAGAAGGGGATCTCGCGCGGCGAGCCGACCGTCGCGTGGTTCACCGACCCGTGCGGAAACGTGTGTTCTGTCATACAGGAGGCGTAACGTGACGGTCGTGGTGGAACACACATCCGACCAGGACTTCGCGAGGCTCGCCGACCCCTATCGCCGGGAGCTGTTCGCGCACTGCTACCGCATGCTGGGCTCGGTGCACGACGCCGAGGACCTGGTACAGGAGACCTATCTGCGCGCCTGGAAGGCCTACGACCGCTTCGAGGGCCGTTCCAGTCTGCGCACCTGGCTCCATCGGATCGCCACCACGGCCTGCCTGACCGCACTGGAGAAGAGGCGGCGCAGGCCCCTGCCCACCGGGCTCGGCGGACCCACCTCCGAGCCCGAGGGCGAACTGGTCGACCGGCCGGAGCTGCCCTGGCTGGAACCGGTCCCCGACACGCTGGTGGGCACCGACGATCCGGGCACCGTCGTGGCGACGCGGGACAGCGTGCGCCTGGCACTGGTCGCGGCGCTCCAGTACCTCCAACCCCGACAGCGGGCGGTACTGATCCTGCGCGACGTGCTGCGGTTCAGCGCGGCCGAGGTCGCCGACACCCTGGACACCTCGGTGCAGGCGGTCAACAGTCTGCTCCAACGGGCCCGCGCGCAACTGAACAGGGCCGCCCCCAGTGAGGAGGAGGTGGCCGAACCCCGGCCGGAGGAGCGCGAGACCCTCGCGCGCTACGTCGAGGCCTTCGAGTCCTACGACATCCCGGCGATCACCTCGCTCTTCACCGCCGACGCCGTGTTCGAGATGCCGCCCTTCGCCACCTGGGTGCGCGGTGCCGAGCACATCGGCCGCCTCATCGACTCCCAGTGCCCGGCCCATGGGCCGGGGGACATGGCGCTGGTCCCGACCGCCGCCAACGGGCAACCCGCCTACGCGGTGTACATGCGCGCCGAGGACGGCGTGCACCGGGCGTTCGGAATCCAGGTCCTGGACCTCACCCCGGACGGAAGCGGGGTCGTCCACGTGGGGATGTTCTTCGACACCTCCCTCTTCCGGCACTTCGAACTCCCCGCCATCCTGCCCCGACGCGGGTAGGGGCGAGGCGACCCGCTCAGCGCGGGCCCAACGCGCGATGCAGAGTGTCGGCGAAGGCGCGGGGGTGCGTTCCAAAGCCCACGTGGTCACCGGGGAAGGGAACGGGCTCCGTCCCCAACCGTCGGGACAACGCGACCCCCATGTCATGGATGGGATGGCCCGCCGACTCCTCGCCCAGGCCGACCACCACCGGGACCCCGCCCCCGCGCAGGGCCTCCACGTCGGGTTCGTACAGCGACAGCGGCATCAGGCCGTGGGCGAGGAAGTAGGCGAAGTTGCCGCTCACCCTTTCGAGGGTCTCGGTGTCCTCGTCACCACCAAGGCCCTCCTGACCATCACCGTCCAGACCGTTCAAGGCCAGGAACTTGCCCATCGCCGCCCCCACGCCCTCGCGCAGATAGGTGTCGTGGACGTCCTGGTCTCCGGCCAACGCCTCGGAAGGGTCGTCCAGCAGCATCAGACAGGGCGGCTCGTGCGCCACCAGTGTCCGCACGGAACCGGCGTGGCGGGCCGCCAGGTCGAGACCGATCTGCGCGCCCGCGCTGTTGCCGAACACGTAGGCGGGACCCGCGTCCAAGGCGGCGATCAGGCGTGCGGCGTCGTCGGCGTGGACGTCCACCCGTTGGTCCCGTGGCTCTTCGTCCAGTGTGCTGCGCGAATTACCCCGGGGGTCGTAGGCCACGGTCGTGTAGCGGTCGGCCAGATGCTCCACGACCCCGGCGAAGACCCCCGCGTCCTGCGGACCCCCCGGGATCATCAGCAGTACCGGCCCCGTCCCCCGCACCTCGTGGTGGATCCGGGCACCGGGCACCTTCAACGTGCGGACCTCGGCTGTGTGCTGCGGCATGTCCTCCCCGCCCTTTCAGGAACTCTGCGGCCATCACTCCCCTTGCCCCGATATGGGAGGGGAGTGCCAAGGGGGTGGAAAGGATGTGGGCGGCTTCGAAGTCGACGGACGAAAGGGGAGGGGTTCGCTGGCTTGACGGTGGTGTCCGATGTGGCGGACCGTGACATTCTTCGACGAGCTCGGATTTCCGGGGGAGGAGTAGGGGAGTTCGTATCGATTGAGGAGTTTGGGGTGTTATGGCGTCGGTGGCGTCGATGTCTGACTTTCAAGAAGTTGGAAAAACGGGTGCTTCCCGTTGGTAAAGTCGCAGGTCGTGGACTGTGCTCCCCGCGCACGCGGGGATGGTCCCATCTTCACTCGGTTCTGAAAGTGCCGAGAACCGTGCTCCCCGCGCACGCGGGGACGGCCCCACCTTCTCCGCCACCTCAGTGGCAGGCCGGTTTCGGCCGGCCGCTGGAGGGGACCGGAAATGTTGCCGATGCTGCACAAGGGGTCTGACCTGGGGTGATCTTGCTCGCAGCGTCACCGCAGGCGGTCGACAGTGACGCCGGGGCCACTGTCGTCAGGTCACAGCGGGAGTGGGCGTCCGTTTCGGTCACCGAACCCCGACGAACCCGCCCGCGACCGTGTGTTCGCCGGACGGTCCGGCGCGGCCATGGTCCCTTCCCGACCCCCTCTCCCACGGCGGCGTGGCACTGTTCCAGACGGGACTCCCGATGGGACTCCTGTGGCGTGTGCCCGCTGGTGACGCCGGGTAGGGGGTGGGCCAGGCATCCGAGAGTGAGGAGACCGAGAATGAGTGTTCCTGAGGAGTCCAGGCCCAAGACCACTGACACCGACCAGGTCGTCTCCAGCGACCACAGCGACGACGCGCGCGAACCCGACACCCGGGAGGAGCTGGAGGCCGAGTTGCAGGACGCGATGAAGAGGGAGAACCTGCGCCGAGAGGATTTCGGGCCGGAGTAGTCACAGCCCGAGGGAGCGCCGGACCGACACGGTCCGGCGCTCTCGTCATGACGTGACCGGTACTCGTCGAGGCTCTCCACGAGCACCGCGACGAGAGGGGGAGGCCCGTCCCCCGAACGGGCCTCCCCTTCCGGACGTTCAGCGTAGGGGCGGGTCTCCGCCCTCCGGTGGCGGCTTCCAATCCTCGCCCGGGGAACTCCCCGTGGAGGGAGGCGGATCCCCGCCTTCGGGCGGTGGCTTCCGGTCGCCGCCCGAGGAGGGGTCGCCCGCGGTGCCCTCACCGGGGCGGACGGTGCCCGTTCCGGGGGCCTTGTCCCACCCGGTCGGGTAGCGCCTGCCGTCGGGCCGTTCCTTCCAGTACTCCGGCGAGCGTACGGCCGCCTGTTTGCGGATGGTCTCCCGGCGGATGATCCACAGCACGATGAAGATCACCGCGATCGGGATGGCGATGGCCGCCAGGACCCCGATCAACCAGCCGAGCGTCGGCCACTCCATGGCCGCCCCCTTTCCTTCGGCGGTGTCGGCTCCTCACAGGGCCGCGAGCAGTTCGCGGCAGGCGCTCTCGCACCGGCGGCACGCCTCGGCGCACACCCAGCAGTGCTCATGTCGTTCGGCGTGCCGCTCGCATTCCTCGCCGCACATGCGGCAGGCCTCCGCGCAGGCCTTCAACAAGGCCCTGACCAGGTCCTCGTCCCCCTCGGTCCGGTGGGAGAGGACCCGCTGGGTGGCCTCGCACAGTTGCGCGCAGTTCAGGTTGGACCGCACGCACCCGACCAGGTCGGCCACCTCCGGTTCGCCCAGACAGGCGTCCGCGCACAGGGTGCAGGCCTGTGCGCACGTTCCGCACGCCTCGATGCAGGCGCGCAGTCTCTGGTCGACCGCCAGGCCCCGACGGGCGGGGTGTGTCTCCAGCATCTGTTCGACGATGCTCATCTGCCCTCCTCGGACGATTCGCGCAACCCCTGTTCAAAGCGAGAAACGCAGCGTGAAGTGGTTCAGCGACCTGGGCAGCCCCGACGCGGGCAGTGGACCGCCCGCGTCCACACGGGTCGGTTCGCCTCCCCGGACCAGGGTGCGTAGGAAGAGGGAGATCATCAGCGGTACCGAGTCGATCCCCGCGCATACGGCGGGACCATGGCTGAAGGGCACCAGCCCCGGTTCGCGTTCGGCGCGTCCATCGAGCCAGATCTCGGGTTCGAACGTGTCGGCGTACGGAAGCCGGGAGGGGTCCCGGTGGAAGTAGGAGCTCAGGATCAGGAAGGCGGTGCCCGCCTCGAAGACCTCCTCCCGCCAGGAGGTCCGACGCGTGCTCTCCCGGATCACCATGAGGGTGGTCGGCCACAGCCGCACCGACTCGCGTACCGTCGCGCGCAGAAGCGGCAGGTCGAGTCCCTCACGGTCCTCGATCTCCTCGCGTACCGCGTACGCCTTTGGGCTGAGCGAGGTCAACAACGCCAGGGAGCGGAAGGCGGCGATGGCGGCGGCGTCGAAGGCGAACAGCCAGTGCGCCACCTGGTCCTCCGGACGTAGGCCGGAGCCGTCCCCGGACCGTCCGGTGTGGGGGCACGTTCCCGCCGTCAGGCGTGCGGCGAGGGTGCCCGGTTCCGCGCGTTCGACGGCCGCACGGACCCGGTCGAGGAACTCGTCCGCGGTCGCACGCCGGGCGGGGGCCAGGTACGACCAGTTCGCGTGCGCACGCAGTGTGCCCAGCAGAGCGGTCATACGGTAGTCGTCCGCGGCGAAGGAGCCGAAGACCACGCGTCGGGCCATCGCGTGGAAGGAACGGGAGAACCGCGACCAGTCCAGCTCCTCTCCTCCACGCAGTGCCAGCGCCAGGGCGAGCGCCTCCTCGTCGGCGTGTGCGGCGAGGACGTCCCCGTCGGGGTGGATCGTCTGACCGGGGACCAGGGCGGTCTCGTTGGCCGCGCGCCGCCGCGGTCGGTTCTCGTGGTCGGAGATCAGGACGCCGTGGGGTTGGAAGTGCGCCAGCGCCCCGGTCTTCTCCCGCCCCCCGGGGGAGAACGGTTCGGGGGTCTGCTCCAGCAGCCGGCCCACGTCCTGTTCGGACAGCACCAACGCGGCCCGCCGCCCCGCCAGACGCAGTGGAAGCGGGTCGTCGCCGTGACGCTCGCGCATCTTTCGCAGGACCTCCGTCGCCTTGCGGTCGGCGTCCAGGGCGGCCAACAGCCCGCTCATCGCGGGGCGGCGTACGATCGCCCCCCGCGCCACCTGGGGCAACAGGACCGAGGTCAATACGCGCACCGTCTCCGACGCGTCCAGGCGGCGCGCTCCGTGCGCCTGGTCCGCCTGCGCCTGCGTCTGTCGCCGTTGTCCGGGCATCGGAACCGTTCTCCCTCGGTCGTTCCACCACATGTCTGAAAAGTCCTGGCGCCGGGGCGGGTCTCCCCACGACCCGCCCCGGCCTGGTCCTCGGCCGCCCGTCACAGGTGGTCGCGCGGCAGGGTCCTGCTCCATTCCCGGGAGAAGATCCGTTCCTCTCCCTCGTAGGCGTCGAGCGTCGCGTACACCCGGAAGTCGGTCTCGGAGCACTCCAGCACCGTGTGGGTCTCGGTCCGGGTGCTCCACCCGTCCCGGGCGAAGCGCATCGTCCACGAGGACCGACCCCGCGCCGACGTGAAGTCGCCGGCCACGGACTCGTAGAGCTCGTAGGCGCGCCGCCCCACGTCCAGGTCGATGTCGTCGAAGTGCAGGATCCCGCCGTCCTTGACGATCTCCAGGGACGAGTGGGTGTCCACCAGGTCGCGATGGACGGTCCAGCGGTGCTCGGGGCTCTCCCTCCGCGTGGTGGAGATCTCCGGGGCGGCCTCCGGTTCCTCGAAGGGGCGCGGATCGGGGTCCTCGCCCTCGGGGACCGGGCGTACCGGAAGCAGCAGCCTGCTGTTCTCCGGGTGCACGGTCATCAGGACCGGACGCGGCGGGGGCCAGGCCAGTGGCCAGTAGGAGGTGGACAACGACAGGCGGATCCGGTGGCCGGCGGGGAAGACCTGCGCGACGCCGTTCAGCGTCACCCTGACCCTGCACCGTTCGCCCGGCTCCACCTCCCGGGGGTGTTCGTGCCCGTCACGGTGGGTGAGGTTGAGCAGGCCGTAGGTCACGCGGGTGGCGCTGCCGTCGGGCGCGACGTCGACCAGACGCGCCGCGACCATGGCCACCGGTTCGGTGACCGACACGTCCAGCTCCACCTCCGGGGCGCCCAGGATCTCCACGTCCTCGGCCAGCACGTCGCTGTCGAAGACCAGGGAGCCGCCGTCCTCCTCACGCTGGTCGTAGGGCAGGTCCGGGGGAGCGTTGTAGGACGCCCACTTGCCCGCGAACTGACCCACCGTCAGCGGTGACTGCAAGGTCAGCGACTCGGCGCGCACGTCCTCTCCCGGACCGCCGATCCGGTACTTGGCCAGCGGGTGGGCGGTGTACTCCACCCCGGGGGAGGGCCACTCCTGTTCGCGTACCCACCGGCCCGGGCGCTCCTTGTAGGCGGTGGAGGGCGGAACGCTGTCCTGCATCCACGCCCACAACGACGGGCCGGCGTCGACGCCGTTGTCCACGCCCTTGAGCCAGTGGTCGAGCCAGCGCACGACCTCCTGGAGGTAGCCGATCGCCGGGCCCGGGGCGCCCATGTGGGGATAGCGGTGCGACCAAGGGCCGATGAGTCCCTGGGCGGGCGCCTCCAGGCTCTCCAGGAGACGGAAGACCGCGTTGGAGTAGCCGTCCGCCCAGCCGCTGGAGGCCAGGACGGGGCAGCGCACCTTCGAGTAGTCCTCCGACACCGACGCGTGCCGCCAGTAGTCGTCGCGCCGTTGGTGGCGCAGCCACTCCAGCACCCAGGGTTCGGTGGCCTCCAGCCGTTCACGCCACATCTGGCGCCAGGCGTCGCCGACCGTCGCGGGGTCGGGCGGGCAGGTCGCGGCCGAGAACATCGTTCCCGCCTCGGCGAGGTTGTCCGAGAGCAGGCAACCGCCCATGTAGTGGAAGTCGTCGCCGTAACGGTCGTCGGTGAAGGAGCTGATGATGATCGTGCCGAGGCTGGGGGGCTGCCTCGCGGCCACCTGGAGCGCGGCGAACCCTCCCCAGGACAACCCCATCATGCTGGTCTGTCCGTCGCACCAGGGCTGCTCGGCCAGCCAGGCCAGGATCTCCTCGGCGTCCAGCTGCTCGCGTTCGAGGTACTCGTCGGTGAGCACGCCCTCGGAGTCGCCCGTCCCGCGCAGGTCCACGCGGACGCAGGCGTAGCCGTGACCGGCGATGTAGGGGTGGTGCATGGAGTCGCGTACGGCGGTCAGGTCGCGTCTGCGATAGGGGATGTACTCCAGGACCGCGGGGACCGGGGTCACGTCGGAAGAGGTCGCCCGCCACACCCGGGCGGCCAGGCGCACGCCGTCCGACATGGGGATCCACACGTGTTCCTCGGTGTGGACCGTGTGCGGCAGGTTCTTGACCACGTGCATGGACCGGCTCCTCCTCTAGTGTTCGGTGAGCTTGTCGGAGGGGCCGTCGACCTCCTCGAACTCGAACTTGAGTGCTTCCACGCAGCGCTCGTACTTGGCCCTCATCTCGGTCTCGTCCTCGGCGCCGATGACGATCTTGGCGAGTTCGTAGCTGTAGCTGTCCTGGGCCTGGAGCCGGGAGAGCCGCTCACCCTCCCGGGGAACGATCGTGATCTTCACGCCGGGCAGGGACTCCTCCAGTCCCGCCACCTCCTCCGCAGTGGGGACGCGTCGGACCACGCCGTCGTCGAAGCGCCGGTAGTACCACTCCGCCGCCACCCGGAACTCACCGCGGGCGTCGGAGGGCAGGGCCGGGTCCTGCCCGAAGGCCAGCCGCAGCATGCGTTCGTGGTTGGAGATGCCGTCCACCATCTCGAAGAGCTCGGCGTGGGACTGGGAGTGGCGGGTGTTGATCTCCAGGACGTTGAGACCGTCCTCGACCGGGTCGTGGAAGAACTCGATGCTGAAGGTGGCGTTGTCGATGCCCATGTGCCCGATGGTCTCGACCGCCACCTCACGCATGCGCCGGCACACCTCCTCGGGAAGCTCCGAGGGGTACTGGTGGCGCAGGAACACCGAGCTGCCGGGGTAGTCGACCGAGTCCAGGACTCCGTAGACCACGACCTCGCCCTTGTACACGTAACCTTCGACCGCGACCTGGACCCCGTGCAGGGCCGCCTCCGCCAGGGCCGTGCTTCCGCCCACGGAGGAGACCTCCTCGGGCAGGTCGACGCGAGCCAGGATCTGCTCGAAGGGGCGTCCGATGCGGTCGACGCCTTGGCGCAGGCGTGCCACGGCCGCGTGGAAGGTCTCGTCGTCGTCGACGCGGTAGGCGAGTTCGGAGGAGGCCGACTTCACCGGCTTGAGCCACATGGGGTAGTCGACGTTCTTGGGGGGAGAGGGGTGGTCCTCGTTCAGGTCCACGAGCGCGAAGGGCGGGTACTCGTCGATGACCTCGCTTTGCAGCAGCCTGCTCCAGTACTTGTGCTCACACCTGACGAAGGACTCCAGGGAGGAGGAGGGGAGTCCGCGGCGGGAGCACAGGATGGGTACGAGCAGGGTGACAGGGAAGTCCCAGTAGCCGACGACGGCGTCGACGCTGCCGTCGAAGTCGTCCAGGATCCTCTCGGCCTTGGTCAGTAACTCCTCGATGTCCACCTCGCCGACCTGGAGTTCCTCCAGGGTCAACAGTTGGTGGAATCGGCAGTTCTGTCCGGTCGGCGTCCTGCGCAGAATCGGCAGGTTACGTTCGTCCAGGCCGATCACGAACACGTTCTTCACTATCTTCGCCTCACCATTCTCGTCATAGGACCGTGATGTTCGGGGGTACAGGTGCGCCTACCCGTGCCCCCGACGTCAAACCGAGGGGAGAGACAGGCCACTCTCCTCCGCGCAGGGGCGTCCCGACACCGTGTGCGCGACCGCATCGGGCCGGCTCGGCGGGCCCGTTCCGTACGGGGAGGACCCGGCCCCACCGTCCTTGGGGACCGGCACCCACCTGCTGTTTCGTGCCCGCGGTCACGGGTAGCTGTGCCCCTACATCCCGACTCCGGCGAAAAACAGGAGTGAACGTCGATGCACGATGAGAGCACACCCCCGATCGAGGGCTATGAGGGGCTTCCGATCGCCACGCTTCAGCACCGCGTCCGCTCACTCGACACCGAGCAGATGAGGCGGCTCATCGGCTATGAGGAACAGCACGCCAATCGGACCGGGGTCCTGGAGTTGCTGCGCAACCGGCTGCACTCCCTGGAGGAGGGGGCCGAACCCTCGGAGGGGTCGCAGGAGTTCCAGCCCGAACGCCCCGGACCGCCGACCGGAGGCTCACCGGTGAGCGCCGACACGGCCGCCCCGGCGTCGAGTCCGCCTCCGCAGGGGGTGCCCAACCAGCCCGCCAAGCCCAAGGGCGACTACCAGCCCGGCGGCCAGTGAAGTGACCGGCCGTCGCGGCCCGCGCGGGTGACACGGGCCGCTCCCGGCGGCCTCGCCCTCCGTGGGTCCGCGGCGGTGGCAGAAGGGAGAGGACCATGCAGCACGACGCCTTCATCGGACAGGTACAGGCACGCGCGCACCTGCACAGCAGAGGCGCGGCGGAGGAGGCCACGAGGGCCACGCTGGAGACTCTCGCCGAACGGGTCGATCCCGGTCTCGGGGAGGACCTCGCCGCCCAGTTGCCGCGTGAGATCGGCGAGAACATGCTCCGGGTGACCCGTCAGACGAAGCAGGGGCCGGGCGCCGAGAGTTTCGACCAGGAGGAGTTCCTCAGCAGGGTGGCCCAGCGTTCGCACAGCGACCCGCCCCAGGCCTCGCACAACGCCCGCGCGGTGTTCGAACTCCTCGACGAGGCCACCACCGGGGGCGTCATGGACCGGGTCCGTCAGGCCCTGCCCCAGGACCTGAGGCAGCTCGCCACGCAGGGCAGCGAAGGCTGACGCCGTAGGCGCCCGCACACGTGGACGACAAGGGCGGGGCGGATCCCACTGTCCGGGACCGCACCCGCCCGTGCCCGGACGTGTACGGTTTTCGCCCGCTCACCATGGGTAGCCGTAGGCCCAGATCCCTCGACCGTTCTACGAACAGGAGCGACATGGCAGTGCCATCGACCATGCGCCGAGTCTTCGGCCATGACGGACGGGGCGACCGATGACCCGCGCGAAGACGTCCCTGGCCCTGGCGGCGGCGGGTTGGGCGATGTCACGGCTCCGCCGCAGGAACGAACCCGCCCCCGACCACCGCCGGGGAGACGGGACCGCCGCCTGGGCCCTGGCGGGCGCCGCGCTGGGAGTCGGTGCCGCGGCGATGGGCACGGGCCCGTACACCGCCAGGCTGACCGGCAAGGTCGCGCTGATCACCGGCGGCTCTCGCGGTCTCGGTCTACAGATGGCACGCGAGTTCGGCTCGCGCGGCGCGTCCGTCGTCATCTGCGCGCGCGACCGCGCGGAGCTGGACCGGGCGGTGGCGGACCTGGAGACACGGGGAGTGCGTGCGCACGGGATCCAGTGCGACGTCCGTGACGCCGACCGTGTGCCGGACCTGGTGGAGGAGGCCGTCGGGGTCTTCGGACGTTTGGACTTCGTCGTCAACAACGCGGGCATCATCCAGGTCGGGCCGCAGGACTCCTTCTCCGAAAGGCACTTTCGCGACGCGATGGAGACGATGTTCTGGGCGCCGCTGCGCATCTCCCGGGCCGCGCTCGGCCCGTTGGAGGCCACGGGGGGTTCCCTGGTCAACATCACCTCGATCGGCGGCCACCTGAGCGTGCCGCACCTGCTGCCCTACTCCTGCGCCAAGTTCGCCGAGGTCGCCCTCTCGGAGGGATTGGCCGCCGAGGTCGCCGGCAGGAACGTGCGGGTCACCACGGTGGTGCCGGGGCTGATGCGCACGGGTTCCCACAAGGCCGCCGTGTTCTCCGGCGTTCCCGAACGCGAGTACACCTGGTTCTCCTTGAGCGCCGGTCTGCCGCTGATCTCGGTCAACGCCGAGCGCGCGGCCCGCCGGATCGTGGAGTCGGCCGCACGGGGACGCGGCTACGTGGTGCTCACACCGCTGGCCAGGGCGGTCATCGCCGCGCGGGGGCTGAGCCCCGCCCTGCTCCAGAACGCCATGGGCGTGATGAACAGGGTGTTGCCCGCCTCGTCGGGGGAGACGCGGGAAAAGCCCGGAAGTCGGGCGGACGGGGGCGCGGTCAACCGCGCGCTCAAGGTGGTCACCGGGCTCAACGAGCGTGCGAGCAGGCGCCTGAACCAGGGGCCGCGAGGAGAGGGACCGCACGAGGAGAGACCCGCCTGACCCCGCCTCCCGCGAGGGGGTACGAGGGCGGACACGCACGACGGCGAACGGGGGAGCGGTACGTGACGCGTTTCGGATATTTTCTCGCCACCGAGGAGCACGGGCCCCGGGAACTGGTCCGCCAGGCACAGGGCGCGGAGGCGGCGGGGTTCGACGCCCTGTGGATCTCCGACCACTACCACCCCTGGCTGGACTCCCAAGGGCAGAGCCCGTTCGTGTGGTCGGTGGTCGGCGCGATCGGACAGGTGACGTCCCTGCCGGTCACCACGGCCGTGACCTGCCCGATCATGCGCGTGCACCCGGCGGTGGTGGCGCAGGCCGCCGCGACCGCGGCGGTGATGGTCAGGGGCGGGTTCACCCTGGGCGTGGGCACCGGCGAAGCACTCAACGAGCACATCCTCGGCCTTGCCTGGCCGCCCGCCTCCCGGCGCCTGTCGATGCTGGAGGAGGCCCTGGAGGTGATGCGCAAGCTGTGGACCGGAAAACTCGTCACCCACCGCGGCGAGCACTACGAGGTCGACACCGCACGCCTGTACACGTTGCCGGAGGAACCGCCGAAGGTCTACATGTCCGCGTTCGGCCCCAAAGCGCTCGGTCTGGCCGCGCGGGAGGCGGACGGCCTGATCCAGGTGGCGCCCGCCGAGGAGGCCGTCGAGTCCTTCCGGGACAAGGGCGGCGAGGGCAAACCCGTCCAGGGCGGGCTCAAGGTCTGCTGGGCGCCCAGTGAGGAGGAGGCCCGCAGGGTGGCCCATCACAGATGGCCCAACGAGGCGCTGACGGGCGAGGCACCCCAACTGCTGCCCCTGCCACGTCACTTCGAACAGCTCACCGACGGTCTGGTCACCGAACAGATGGTGGCCGACGAGATCGCCTGCGGTCCCGACCCGGAGGTGCACGTGGCGGCGATCAGACCGTACCTGGAGGCCGGTGTGGACGAGGTCTACGTCTGCCAGGTCGGCGACGACCAGGAGGGCTTCTTCGAGTTCTACGCCGACGAGGTCCTGCCACGGCTGCGAGCCGAGGCGTGAACCCCGTACGGCGTGCGGACGCCCGCGTCCACGCGCCGTCCAGTGAGGAGGAAGCATGTACGCCCGTAACCGTGACGGGGTGTCGCGGCAGCCCGATCCGATGCCGCCGGACCCGTTCCCTCCGGCGCCGATGCCGCCGCCCCCGCCCGAACCCGAACCCACGCCCGAGCCTCCCGGCCCCGGGCCGCTCCCCGAACCGCCCGGGCCCGAGCCCGAACCCCAACCGGTCTGAGAGTCCCTCGCCCGAGGACGTGGGCCCCGCCCGGACGACACCGGCGCCCGTGGATCGTCTCGGCGCCCTGCCGGTGAGGTCCGCCCCCGTCGCTCGGGTGCACCGGGGCACTCGGTGGGCTCGCCTCCCACACGCCTCCGGCGACGCCGGACGGTCTCGGTGTCGGCCCATGAGGGGCGGGCGGAGTGACGCCCGCCCCTCATACGGGCGATGCCGCGCCCCGTCCGGGGCCTACATGTACTCGGGGTATCGGGCGGACGTGCGCGGGTGACGTCGGCGAGGGGCGCCCCCGAGAGAGTGAGAGCAGCCTCCACGGCGGACACCGTCGGCGCGGCCGTGTTCGGCGCCGTGGTCCTTTCCCTCTCCCGGCGAGAGCCGGGGCCCGCCCGGTCGACGCCATCGAAAGCCGTCCGTATGGGTCGCCGAACGGAGGTGAGCGAAAGGAGCGGCGGAGGGCCGAGACCACCGCCCGGGGCGCGGTGTTCCTTCCCGGGCGGTGGCCGTCCTCGCGGCTCAGAAGGAGGACACGGTGGAGATACGCAGCTCGTCGGCCTCGTCCACGTCCACCAGCACGTTGTCGCCCGGCACGATCTGTTGGTCCAGCATCATGCGTGAGAGCCGGTTGCCGACCTCGCGCTGGATCGTGCGCGCCATCGGCCGCGCGCCGTAGGCGGGTTGGTGGCCACGCTCGGACAGCCACCCCACCGCCTCGTCCGTGAAGCGCACGTCGATGTCCCGTGCCTTCAGCCGCTCCTCGGTGCGCTCCAACATCAACCGGGTGATCTGGCCCAGTTCCTTCTCCTTCAACTGCTTGAAGACGATGACCTCGTCGATGCGGTTGATGAACTCGGGGCGGAACTCCTCGCGCAGGCGCCGCATCACCCGCTGCTCGGTGTCGGGGTCCATGTGGCCGCCGGAGGTGAAGCCCATCGGGGCGCCGCCGGTGATGACCTCCGAGCCCAGGTTGCTGGTCATGATGATCACGGTGTTGCGAAAGTCGACGGTGCGGCCCTGCCCGTCGGTCAGCCGTCCGTCGTCCAGCAACTGCAGCAGCAGGTTGAACACGTCCGGGTGGGCCTTCTCGATCTCGTCCAGCAACACCACCGAGTACGGGTGACGGCGTACCGCCTCGGTGAGCTGGCCCGCCTCCTCATAGCCCACGAACCCCGGAGGGGCTCCCGTCAGGCGGCTGGTGGTGTGCCGCTCCTGGAACTCGCTCATGTCGACGCGGACCATGGCGTCGTCCGACCCGAACAGGGCCTGGGCCAGCGCCCTGGCCAGCTCCGTCTTGCCCACACCGGTCGGACCCAGGAACAGGAAACTGCCCACCGGTCGGTCCGGGTCGCCCAGGCCCGCGCGGGAGCGTCGGATCGACTCGGAGACGGCGGTGACCGCCTCGTCCTGTCCGATCACCCGCTGGTGCAGGACCTCCTCCAGGTTGACCAGTCGGTCCCGCTCCTCCTGGGTGAGCTGGGCCACCGGGATGCCGGTACTGCGCGAGACCACCTCGGCGATGTCGTCGCCGGTCACCTCCGGGACCGCCGAGCCGGTACCGCGGGCCTGGTGGACGGAGCCCTTGGCGGAGGCGATCTCGTCACGCAGGGTCGAGGCGCGTTCGTAGTCCTCCTCCTGGACCGCCTTGTCCTTCTCCTCCTCCAGCTCCTTGAGTCTGTTCTCCAACTCCCGCAGTCGGGAGTCGGAGGTCTTCAGGCGCAGGCGCACCCGGGCACCGGCCTGGTCGAGGAGATCGATGGCCTTGTCCGGCAGGAAACGTTCGGTGACGTAGCGGTCCGACAGTTCGGCCGCGGCCACCAGGCTCTCGTCGTTGAAGCGCACCTGGTGGTGGGCCTCGTAGCGGTCGCGCAGCCCGCGCAGCATCTCGATGGTGTCCTCCACCGAGGGTTCGGGCACCTGGATCGGCTGGAAGCGGCGCTCCAGGGCCGCGTCCTTCTCGATGTGCTTGCGGTACTCGTCCAGGGTGGTCGCGCCGATGACGTGCAGGTCGCCGCGGGCCAACGCGGGCTTGAGGATGTTCCCGGCGTTCATGGAGCCCTCGGCGCCCCCGGCGCTGACGATGGTGTGGATCTCGTCGATGAAGACGAGCAACCGGCCGGCCTCGGCGCGGATCTCCTCCACGATCTTGTTCATGCGCTCCTCGAAGTCGCCCCGGTAGCGCGTGCCCGCCACGATCCCGGCCAGGTCGAGCTGGACCAGGCGGCGGCCGCGCAGGATCTCGGGGACGTCGTCGTCGAAGATGCGCTGGGCGATGCCCTCCACGATCGCGGTCTTGCCCACGCCGGGGTCACCGATGAGGACGGGGTTGTTCTTGCGCCGCCGGGCCAGCACCTCGATGCACTGCTCGACCTCGTCCTCACGGCCCACCACGGGGTCCAGACGGCCCTCCCGGGCCGACGCCGTCATGTCGGTGCCGAACTCGTCCAGGGTGGGGGTGGGCGACGGCTCCGTTTCGCCCTGAGCCGTGGGGGAAGGGGCTCCGGCGGTCCGCCGCAGGGCCTGCGGGGTGATCCCCGAGCCGTTCAGGAGCTGACCGACGGCACTGTCGGCGTTGACGGCCAAGGCGAAGAGCATGTGCTGGGGCGTGATGCTGGAACTTCCCGTGGCCCGTGCGATCTGCAGGGAGTCCAACAGGGCCCTCTTGGCGGAGGGGGTCAGTCTGACCGATCCGCGCACGGACCTGGGGGCCTGGGTCACGGCCTGGTCGACGACGTCGAGGATCTGCTGGGACGTGGAGCTGACGCGCTCCACCAGCTCCCGCGTGGGCCGGTAGCGCAGCAGCGACCACAACAGGTGGACCGAGTCGACGTCGGCGCCGCCGGTCTCCAGGGCGGTGTTCACCGCGGCGTCGGTGACCTGCTGGGCTTCAGGGCTCATCAGCTTGGACAGGTCCACGTGGCGCACCGGCCCGCGTGCGCCGAGGAAGCGTGCCAGGAACTCGTCGAACGACCCCGGATCGCCACCATGGTCTTCGGGAAAGTCGTGTGTCATCTCGTCCGGACCCCCGTGCTCGCGGTAGTGACTCGTTCACCATAAGTGAATGGCCTTCGATCGGTCGGGAGCCGCTGCGGTGTGGGACGGCGCATGTCCGCACAGGAGGGCCCCGGGCGGAGTCGAGGCCGTGCGGCCCCGAGCCCCGCCCCGCCCGCTACCCGGCTCGGCGCGTGGGTAACACCGTGGGTCGGACGGAGGTCCCGGTGGTCGGGGGCTTCCAGAATGCGAGACGCGCTGGTCGGCTGTTGATACGAGGTGCTAGCCTCATGATCATGACCGTGCTCATCCGACGACTTCACGTCGACCACGCGCGGGTGGCCAGCATGCTCTGTCGCCCCTGACTCCGAGGTGCGGAGGAGTCAAGGCTCGTCCGCCAATGCAGATCCCTATATTTCCGACCTGTAATTAAAGACAGAGGTTTGTCATGACCACGGACGGCACCCCCGAGAAGGCCTGGTCCTTCGAGACCCAGCAGATCCACGCCGGGGCCCAGCCGGACCCGGCCACCAACGCTCGAGCCACACCCATCTACCAGACGACCTCCTACGTCTTCCGCGACACCCAGCACGGTGCCGACCTGTTCAGCCTCGCCGAACCGGGCAACATCTACACGCGGATCATGAACCCGACGCAGGACGTCCTGGAGCAGCGCGTCGCAGCGCTGGAGGGCGGCGTCGCGGCCGTGGCCTTCGCCTCCGGTTCGGCCGCGCTCACCGCCGCGGTGTTCAACCTGGTCGGCGCGGGCGGTCACGCGGTGGCCAGCCCCCTTCTGTACGGCGGTACCTACAACCTCTTCCGCTACACGCTGCCCAAGCTCGGCATCGAGGTCACCTTCGTCGAGGACCAGGACGACCCCGAGGCCTGGCGTGCGGCCACCCGGCCCGAGACCGCGTTCTACTTCGCCGAGACGCTCGCCAACCCCGGCGGTAACGTCCTGGACGTGCGCACCATCGCCGACACCGCGCACGAGCAGGGTCTGCCGCTGATGGTGGACAACACCGTGCCCACGCCCTACCTGCTGCGGCCCATCGAGCACGGTGCCGACATCGTCGTGCACTCGGCCACCAAGTACCTCGGCGGGCACGGCACCACCATGGCCGGTGTGGTCGTGGACGCGGGCACCTTCGACTTCGGGGCCCACGGCGACCGGTTCCCCGGCTTCGTCGAGCCCGACCCCAGTTACCACGGACTCAAGTACTGGGAGGCCCTGGGCCCGGGCGCCTACGCCGCGAAGCTGCGCGTGCAACTGCTGCGCGACACCGGTGCCGCCATCGCCCCGTTCAACAGCTTCCTCATCATCCAGGGCATCGAGACGCTGTCCCTGCGCATGGAGCGGCACGTCGCCAACTCCCAGGCCCTCGCCGAGTGGCTGGAGGCACGCGACGAGGTGGAGAAGGTCTACTACGCCGGACTGCCCTCCAGCCCCTTCAACAAGCTGGCGCGCACGTACATGCCGCTGGGCGCGGGAGCCGTCGTCTCCTTCGACCTCAAGGGCGGTGTCGAGGCCGGACGGGCCTTCGTCGACGCCACCGAGCTGTTCAGCCGACTGGTCAACATCGGTGACGTGCGCAGCCTCATCGTGCACCCGGCCAGCACCACGCACAGCCAGCTGTCCCCCGAGGCGCTGGTGGACGCCGGAGTCACGCCGGGGCTGGTCCGTCTGGCCGTGGGGCTGGAGCACCTGGACGACCTCAAGGCCGACCTGGAACTGGGCTTTCAGGCGGTGAAGGCACTCCAGTGACCGAGATCCCCGGCTATCCCGCCACCGGTGGGTGGCGGGACGGCGACCCGGTCGGCGGACGACGCTGGGTGGAGTGGGACAGGCCCCTGGAGCTGGAGTCGGGGGAGTCGCTGCCCGACGTGCGCATCGCCTACCAGACCTGGGGCCGGCTCGACTCCAAGGGCACCAACGCGGTACTGGTACTGCACGCCCTGACCGGCGACTCCCACGTCGCCGGGGACATCGGCCCGGGCCACCCCAGCCCCGGTTGGTGGGAAGGCCTGGTGGGACCCGGCCTGTCCCTGGACACCGACCGCTTCTTCGTGGTGGCGCCCAACGTGCTGGGCGGCTGTCAGGGGAGCACCGGCCCCTCCTCACCCGCCCCCGACGGGCGGCCGTGGGGCAGCCGGTTCCCCAGGATCACCATCCGCGACACGGTACGAGCGGAGGAGGTACTGGCCGACGCCCTGGGAATCGACTCCTGGGCGGCGGTGGTCGGTGGGTCCATGGGCGGGATGCGTGTCCTGGAATGGGCGCTCACGTTCCCCGAGAGGGTCGACCGGGCCCTGGTGCTGGCCTGCTCCGCGGCCAGCACCGCCTGGCAGATCGCCTGGGCCGCACCCCAACTGCACGCCATCCGCTCCGACCCCGACTGGCTCGGCGGCGACTACCACGACACCGGCCGGTCGCCGCTGTCGGGACTGGGGGTGGCGCGTCGCATCGCGCACATCACCTACCGGAGCGCCCAGGAGCTGGACACCCGTTTCGGCAGGAGACCGCAGGAGGGGGAGGACCCCGACCACGGCGGCCGTTACGCGGTGGAGTCCTACCTGGACCACCATGCGGGAAAGCTGGCCCGCAGGTTCGATCCGGCCAGCTACGTGTTGCTGACCGAGGCGATGAACGGCCACGACGTGGGCAGGGGCAGGGGCGGTGTGGCCGAGGCGCTGCGCCGGATGCCCGAGCGGACCATGGTGGCGGGTGTGAGCAGCGACCACCTGTACCCCCTGGAGCAGCAGGAGGAGATCGCCAGACACCTTCCCGTCCCAGGGAAGGCGCGGGTGATCACCTCACCCCACGGACACGACGGGTTCCTCGTCCAGGTCGACCAGGTGGCGGCGTTGATCAAGGAACTGATGGCGGACGCCGGCTGACCGCGACGGACACGACGGTCCCCTGTGGCCGGTGGCGGTACGCCCGCCACCGGCCACAGGCGGCTCAGGTACGCGCGGGGTCGGAGGCCCGGGTCAGCAGGGCGGTGGCGTCGTCGTCCAACCGCAGATGGTGGACCGGGAGCAGATCGGCGAGCTGCTCGGGATCACGGGCACTGGCGAGCACCGACACCACGGCCGGCCGATCGGCCAGCCAGGACAGGGCCACCGCGGCCGGGGTGACGTCGTTCCGCTTCGCCACGGTGTCCAGCGCTTCCAGGACCCTCTCACCACGCGGATCCTCAAGGTGGAGACGGGCCTTCCCCGCCCGCGGGCTGTCGACCTCGGCACCGGGCCGGTACTTGCCGGTGAGGAAGCCGCGGGCGAGGCCGTAGTAGGGCAGCAGGGCCAGACCGTGCTCCTGCGCCAGGGGCACCAGGTCGGCCTCGATCCCGCGCTCCATCAGGTTGTACGGGGGCTGTACGCACACCGGGGCGTGCAGCCCCTCGCGCTCGCAGACCTCCAGCCACTCGCGAATGCGCTCGGGGCCGTGGTTGGACAGGCCCACGTGGCGCACCCTGCCCTCGTCGACCAGTGCGGAGAAGACACGGGCGCTCTCCTCCACAGGGGTCTCGGGGTCGTCGAAGTGGGCGTAGTACAGGTCGATGGTCTCCACGCCCAGCCGCTCCAGGGAGGCCTGCGCGGCGGCCTCGATGTTGGCGCCCGACAGTCCGGGGAAGTCGGGGTGCCGGCTGACCTTCGTGGCGATCACCAGGTCGGAGGGACGCCCTCGGGAGGCCAGCCAGCGTCCGATGATCCTCTCGGACTCCCCGCCCCGGTTCCCCTCGACCCAGGCGGAGTAGGAGTCCGCCGTGTCGACGAAGTTCCCACCCGCCGCCGTGTAGGCGTCCAGGATCCGGAACGAGGCGCGCTCGTCCGCCGTCCAACCGAAGACGTTCCCTCCCAGACACAGGGGGGACACGCGCAGGGACGAGCGGCCGAGCGGGCGCAGGCTTACGTCGTTCATGGTCACCGGTTCTCTCACGTGCTGGATGCAGCGGCCAGGTTAACCGTCCGGGCCCCGGGGATCCACCGCCCCCCGGACGTCACACGCCGTGCACCGCCCGACGGGCCTTCGTGTAACGGTCGCGCACGTGGGGGGCGTCGACGGCCTCGGCCTCGGCCTCGGGCTCTCCGGTGTCCCAGACCGGCGGCTCGGCGGTCCCCGCCAGTACCCACGCGGCCTGCCGTGCGGCGCCCAACGCGACGTACTCGGCGGGGCGGGGCACGACCACCCGGGCGCCCAGGACGGTGGGCGCGACCGCGCGTACCGCGGCCGAACGAGCGGCCCCGCCCACGAGCAGGACCCGGTTGACGGGGATCCCGGTGTCGGTCATCGCCGACAGGCCGTCGGCCAGCCCGCACAGCATCCCCTCCACCGCGGCCCGGGCGATGTTCTCCGGACGCATGTTGGACCGTCGCAACCCGTGCAACGAACCCGCGGCGTCGGGCAGGACGGGGGTGCGCTCGCCGTCCAGGTAGGGCAGCAGCACGACCCCCTCCGCCCCCGGCTCGGCGGCCATGGCCAACGCGTCCAGTCCGGCCAGGTCCACGTCCAGCATCGAGGCGGCGGCGGTGAGCACACGGGCCGCGTTCAGCGTGCACACCAGCGGCAGGAACCGTCCGGTCGCGTCGGCGAACCCGCAGATGATCCCGTCGGGGTCCTGCGTGGCGCCGTCGCTGACGGCGAACACGGTACCGCTGGTGCCCAGGGAGACCACGGCGTCACCCGGACCCAGACCCAGCCCCAGGGCGGCGCCCATGTTGTCGCCGGTCCCGGGAGCGACGAGGGCGCCCGAGGGCGTGCGCCCCACGGCCTCACCCGGCGCGGCCACACGCGGTACCTGGATCCGGCGCCCGAATGCACGTTCCAGCAGTTCGGGGCGGTAGGCGTTCTCCGTGGCGGACCAGTAGCCCGTCCCCGAGGCGTCCCCTCGGTCCGTGGTGGGCTCGGCCCCGGCGCCGGTCAACCGCCAGGTGAGCCAGTCGTGGGGGAGCATCACCCCGGTCGTGCGGGCCGCGTGGTCGGGCTCGTTGCGGGCCAGCCAGCGCAGCTTGCTGACGGTCAGGCTGGCGTTGGGCACGTTGTCCACGGCCTTGACCCATGCGGCGGGGCCGCCCAGTTCCTCGATCAGGTCCTGCGCGTCCCCCGCCGAGCGCGTGTCGTTCCACAGCAGGGCCGGACGTACCACGGCGCCGAGTTCGTCCACGGCGACCATGCCGTGCTGCTGACCGGCGACGGAGACGGCGGCCACCTCGTCGAGCAGACCGTCGGAGGCCTGGTTCAGGGCCGACCACCAGGCTTCGGGGTGGACCTCGGTCCCGTCGGGGTGCGGGGCCCGTGCCTCGCGCACGACCTCTCCGCTGTCGGAGTCACAGACCACGACCTTGCAGGACTGGGTCGAACTGTCGATTCCGGCGACCAAGGGCATTGTTCTCACTCCGTGGGTCGGTGGGTCGGTGGGGTGGCTGTTTCCACAACCTAGGTGATGGGGGGCGGTGGGGAAAGCGCTGTCACCCTTCGGCCCTTTCCGCTCCGCCCGCGTGGGAAAGCGGGGGCAGGGGAGAGGGAGGGGGCCTCGTGGGGCGACGCGGCGCGCTCGTGCATCGGGAAGAGCACTCCGGGTATGGTCCCATGCGATCGTCGGAGCCTTCCCGGGCGGTGGGCATGTGGCCGACACCACCCATGGAGAAAGCTGAAACGGATAATTCCTACCAAAAGAGTCGGATAGGCTCTGATCAGCGGCGCGACACCCCGACGGGGGGTCGCGGGCCGCGCGGTTCTCACGCCGATCACCGTGACCTCCGCAGTCCTCCATCCCACGATCACGAAGGAGTGCACCATGCGCACGACCTCAGCCGTCCTCGGGGCGGCGGCCCTCACGCTGGCGCTCGCCGCCTGCGGTGCGCCCAGCGAGCAGTCCGGCGGGTCCGGTGACGGGGAGGACGTACTGCGTGTGGGCGCCGTTCCCGTGCCGCACGGAGACATCCTCTCCTTCATCGACGACAACCTCGCCGAGGAGGCGGGTCTGGACCTGGAGATCCGGGAGTTCTCCGACTACAACACTCCCAACGCGGCCCTGGTCGAGGGGGAGCTGGACGCCAACTACTTCCAGCACCGGTCCTTCCTCAACGAGTGGGTGGCCAACGGGCCGGACGCCGACCTGACGTACCTCACCGACGTGCACATCGAGCGGCTGGGCCTGTACTCCGAGGACGTCGAGAGCCTCGACGACCTGCCCGAGGGCGCGGAGATCGCGGTCCCCAACGACCCGGCCAACCTCAGCCGCGCCCTGAACATCCTGGAGACCGAGGGCCTGGTGACCATCGACCCGGAGGCCGGTCAGACCGCCACCGAGAACGACATCACCGACAACCCGCGCGACATCACCGTCACCCCGTTGGAGGCCGCCCAGCTTCCCAGGTCGATCTCCGACGTCGACGCGGCGGTCGTCAACGGCAACTACGCCATCGAGGCGGACCTGGCCGAGGAGGCCAACGTCCTGGCCTGGGAGCCCGAGGGCGAGGACTACGTCGAGGCCTACGCCAACGGTCTGGTGACCCTGGCGGAGAACGCCGACGACGAGCGCGTCCAGTTGCTGGTCGAGTTGCTGCACGACGAGCGGGTCCTGGAGTTCGTCCAGGAGTCCTGGCAGGGCGTGGTCCTGCCGGTCGACGCCGAAGGCGAGATCGTCGAGACCGAGGGCGCCGTCCAGGAGTGACGGAGTCGGTCCTCCCGGCCGGTCCGCGATACTTTTCCGCCGTGGGGCGGTGGAGCACCGGTGCTCCACCGCCCCACGGCGTTCGAGTCCCTGGACGTTTTCGGCCGGAGGCCGGGTGCCCGGCGTGCGACCGCCCTCCCCGTCGTCGGCGTGCTCCGCTCTGTGGTGAAAGCATGGGGCGTCCTACTTTCACAAAACCTACTTATTAAGTAGAGTTCAGTCCGTGGTAGCCGCACATCCGCAGCCCGTGAGGATCCCCATGTTCGCGCCCATGACCCTGGTCCGCGCCACCGCTGCGGCTCTGACCCTGACCGCGGTCGCCACCGCGTGCGCGCTTCCGGGCGGTGGGGACGACGACCGAGGTCTCACCCTCGGCTATCTCCCCAACCTCACCCACACACCGGCGCTGGTGGGAGTGGAGAGCGGCCTCCTCCAGCGGGCCCTGGGCGAGGACGTCCCCCTCTCCACCCAGAGCTTCAACGCCGGCCCCGACGCGATCAACGCCCTCTTCTCCGGCCAGATCGACGCCGCCTTCCTCGGACCCGGCCCGACCGTCAACGGTTGGGCGCGCTCCGAGGGCGCCGCGCTGCGCGTCATCGCAGGCTCCACCTCCGGCGGCGCGGGCCTGGTGGTGAGGCCGGGGGTGGAGGACGTCGAGGACCTGGCCGGGAGCACCCTGGCCACACCCCAACTGGGCAACACCCAGGACGTGGCGCTGCGCTGGTTCGCCAAAGAGCGGGGCTGGCGGACCGACACCGCGGGAGGCGGGGACCTGTCGATCATCCCCCAGGACAACGCCGAGACCGTGAACGCCTTCGCGCTCGGTGAGATCGACGGGGCCTGGCTCCCCGAACCGCACCTGAGCCGGCTCCTGGTCGAGGCGGGAGGCGAACTGCTGCTGGACGAGGCGGAGCAATGGCCCCGGACCGACGGTGACTTCGTCACCACCCACCTCATCGTCAACGCCGATTTCCTGCGGGAGCGTCCGGCGGCGGTCGAAGGACTCCTTCGAGGCCACATCGACACAGTGGACCGGATCAACAGCCGCCCCGAGGAGGCACAGGAGATCGCCGCCGCACACCTGGCCGACCTGGCCGGGGCCCGACCTGACGCCGAGGTCGTCGCCTCCGCCTTCGACAACATGACCTTCACCGTCGATCCGATC
Source organism: Nocardiopsis sp. ATB16-24 (assembly GCF_030271535.1). Taxonomy (GTDB): domain Bacteria; phylum Actinomycetota; class Actinomycetes; order Streptosporangiales; family Streptosporangiaceae; genus Nocardiopsis. The sequence goes on from NZ_JASCXJ010000004.1 coordinate 185,722, forward strand.
GCCCCGTCCCTGCTGGAGGGGGCCGAACGTGCCCAGGCCGTGGGCCTGCTCGACCAGGTCGACCTGAACGGCATCTACGTCCTCGACCCGCTCAACGCCCTGCTCCGCGAGGACGGGCGGGACGAGGTCGCCGGACCCCGGGAGGAAAAGTGACGACCATGACCGAAACCCTCGACACGGGCACCGAAAGGGCCAGCGCGGTCGAGATCGACCAGGTCTCCAAGGTGTTCGGTGAGGGCCCCGGCGCCCTGACCGCGATCGACGGCATGTCCGTCTCGGTGCGGCCCCACGAGTTCGTCGCGCTCGTGGGCGCCTCCGGCTGCGGTAAGAGCACCCTGCTCTCACTCGTGGCGGGACTGACGCGCCCCACCGACGGAACCGTGGACGTGGGCGGACACCGCGTGGCCATGATGTTCCAGGAGGCCTCCCTCTTCCCCTGGCTCACCGTCGGCGCCAACATCGAGATCCCCATGCGGGTCAACGGGGTGCCCCGGGCCCGTCGCAAGGAGCGTGTGGCCGAACTCCTGGACCTGGTCCGTCTGAGCGGCTTCGCCCGAAAGCGTCCGCACCAGCTCTCCGGTGGCATGCGCCAACGCGTCGCCCTGGCACGCGCCCTGGCCCAGGACGCCGACGTGCTGCTCATGGACGAGCCCTTCGGCGCCCTGGACGCGATGACCCGCGACATCCTCCACGACGAGATCGAGCGGATCTGGAGGGAGAGGTCGCTGACCGTCATGCTGGTCACGCACAACGTGCGCGAGGCCGTGCGACTGGGCGACCGCGTCATCCTCCTGTCCAGCCGCCCAGGACGCGTCATCGAGGAGTTCACGGTCGAGGAGGAGCGACCCCGCCGGATCGACTCCGCTTCGATCGCCTCCCGCGCGGCCGAGATCACCGACCGGCTCCGGGCGGAGGTGGCGCGCCATGCCGGGTGACCCCAGCGTGCGGGACCGACATCTGCGGGGGCTCGACGCGTTGGAGACGGTCGCCTCGGGCGGGGCCGGCCGACCCGGGACCCGGCGTGCGGCGGCCAGGGTCTGGGCCGCCACCTGGCCCAAGCTGGCCGCCGTGGTCCTGGTCGTCGTGGCCTGGCAGGTGGTGGTGTGGAGTGGCTGGCGGCCGGTCTACGTCCTGCCGGGGCCCGACCAGGTCCTGCCCCGCCTGTTCACGGAACTGTCCTCCGGCGAGTTCTGGGGAGCCCTCGGGGTCACCATGCGGCGTGCCCTCAGCGGTTTCGCGCTGGCGCTGGTGGTGGGTGTGTCCGTGGGCCTGGCCGTCTCCCGGTTCGCACCCCTGCGCGTGGCGATCGGCTCGCTCATCACGGGCTTGCAGACGATGCCGTCCATCGTCTGGTTCCCCATCGCGATGTTGCTGTACGGCATCAGCGAGTCGGCCATCATGTTCGTGATCGTCCTGGGCGCGGCGCCCTCCATCGCGGGCGGTCTGACCTCGGGGATCGACTACGTGTCGCCGCAACTGCTGCGCGCGGGACGGGCCATGGGGCTGCGCGGCGTCCAGCGGTACACGCTGCTGATCGTCCCCGCCGCCCTGCCGATGTTCGTCACCGGACTCAAACAGGGATGGGCCTTCGCCTGGCGTTCGCTCATGGCGGGAGAACTGCTGGTCGTCATCGACCAACAGCACTCCCTCGGCTGGGCGCTGAGCCAGGCGCGACAGTTCAACGACGCCGAGGGCCTGCTGGCCTACGTCATCGTCGTCCTGTGCGTGGGCGTGCTCATCGACGTGTTCTTCGAACGGGCCGATCGCACCATCCGCCACCGTTGGGGGGTCACCGCCTCCTGAGGCCTCCCGGGCGGGGCCTGGCCACCGGGCGTAGGGACGGCGTGGGCAGGGGCCGCCCCCGGGCCGCACAGGCCGGTGGGCCGGTCGAGGGCGAGACGCCCTCGACCGGCCCACCGAACACGGCCGTGGTCTACGAACGCACCAGCGGTGTGTCCACCAGGTGCTCGGCCACGAACCAGGCCTGGAGCTCGTTGGTGCGGATCACGTCGGACACCATGATGTCGTTGGTGCCGTCATCGCCCAGCTCCTGCGTGCGCGCGGCGGCGTCGTGGGCGTCCTCCAGGATCGTCTCGTGCGCCGCCAACAGGCGGGAGAGCATCGCGGGCACCTCCTCGGCGCCGTTCGGCGGGCGCGGGATGCTGGTGATCTCGGCCACGTGCCTGGGGTCGCCGACCGCCACACCTCCGAGGGTCTGTACACGCTCGGCCAGACCGTCGATCAGCTCCGCCTGTTCGTCCGCGTGCTTGTCCATCAGCAGGTGCAGCTGGTAGAAGGTGCCCCCTCGCATCAGCCAGTGGTGCTTCTTGTACAGGTCGTGCAGGATGCGTGTGTCGCACAGCACCTGGTTGAGCCGCTGGCACGAGTACATCCGGGTGTCGTAGGACAGTCCCACCGGGAACTGGCGGACCGTTCCGAACTCCTGGATCTCCTCGCCGCTCTGGTGCAGCCATGGCTGGCTGCTCCTCGGCTTGGGCGCACTCCCCGTCTTGTGGTCTGAGGTCGTCACGTCTGGTCCCCCTCCGGTCGATGTGACTCGCGGCGCGGCCGGTGGCGCACGCCGGCGCGCTCCGTCTGACCGTCCCGGCTACCCACCACCGGGGGTCCTAACCCACCGCCGGGCTCCGGGCGCGTCCCTCCACCAGCGGGTACGCCGTGGGCCGCGCGGTGATCGGGGCCCGGCCGGTCAGGGGGCGATGGCGCAGGCCGTCTCCAGGATGAACCGGGGCCAGGGCCGGTGCGGGTCGTGGCCGGTCAGCTCTCTCACCCGGCGCAGCCGGTAGCGCAGCGTCTGCGCGTGGACGCGCAGCGCGTCCGCGGCCGTGGTCGCCGCACCCTCACGGAAGTAGGTGCGCAAGGTCCGAAGCAGATGGGCGTTGTCCTCCGACAAGAGCGGCCCCAGTACGGTGCGGCGGACCACGGCCGGGGTGACCGGGCCCCCGTTGAGCAGAGCCAGGACGCACGCGTCGGCGTCCCCCAAAGGGCCCCGGCCGACGAAGGCGTGGAGCGGCGCCGTCTCCAACGCGTCATCGGCCAGGCGGTAGGCGGCCGACATGTCGGTCAGCGCGCGCGGTGCCAGCACGCACCCGCGCCACGGATCGCCGTCGAGCACGGTCGACGCCCGCTCCGCGTCCTCGGGGGACAACAGCAGGACCACCCTTCCCGCACGTGTGGTCGACAGCGGGTCGGTGCCCACCGCGCCGACCCGCTCCAGCAGGCGTCTTCCGTCCGCCACCGTGGCGGGGACCTCCGGGGGGCCGCCACCGCTGTGGGACACCACCAGCACCGCCGGGTCGGGCGGTGTGATGCCCAAGGTCCGGGCCCGGTCCCTGATCGCCCCACGCGACGCCTGACGTCCGATGAGGAGGTCGTCCAGGAACGCCCGACGAGCGCGTTCCAGATCGATGTCCAACCTGTGGGCGACCTCGGCATGGCCCGCGGACAGGCTCTCGGAGATCTGGTCGATCGAGGTCAGCCACAGTTCGCCCAGAGCGAACACATCGGTGGCGTCGAGCCGGTCGGCCGCGAGTTCCGACACCAGGCGCACGGCGGCCACCGACCCCACACGGTGCGCCCGGATCACGGCATCGATCGAGCGTCCGTCGGCCGCGCGGGAGCGTCCGATGTCCCGAAGCCGTTCCACGTCCTCCGAAGGCAGGTACGTGGCTCCGGCCGCCCACAGCTCCAGGGAACGGCTCACCAGCCATCCGGTGATCGCTCGCACCTCGGCCAACTGAGGACCGTGCAGAGCCCGGTAGGCGGGAACCTCGGCATGGACCTCCGCGACGATGCGCGCCACCAGCCCGGCCCGGTCCCGCATCAGTTCGGCGATGACCCGGGCGCGTCGTCCGTGTTCCTTCAACCCCCACCTCCAGCCCGGTGGGGGAAGCCTACCGACAGCCGCCACGCCCCTGATCGTGGGAGGGCCGACCGGCGCGGGGTAGGAGTGCGGGGAGGGAGACCGTGTCCGGATGGTGGGACGGGGACACGAGCGGCCCCGGCCCCGAACGGTAAAAAGCCAGCACCGTCGTGGCGCATCCGGGACCACACCGCGCTCCGACATGGCAGTATGCGACTGCGGTAGGGGGAAGGCCGCACGCTGTGAAAGACCAGGCAGGACCCTTCAGCGCTGACGGGGGATGAGAAAGATGCAGCAGATGACCGTTCCGGAGCTCACACTGAGTAACGGGTTGCGTATGCCGCAACTGGGTTTCGGTGTGTGGCGGGTACCCCCCGACCAGGTCGTGTCGGTCGTGTCCACCGCGCTCGACGCGGGCTACCGGAGCATCGACACCGCCGCCTCCGACGGCAACGAGGAGGGGGTCGGCGAGGCACTGCGCCGCTCGGGGCTGGAACGCGGCGAGGTGTTCGTCACCACCAAGCTGGCCAACAGCGAACAGGGCTACGACGCCACCCTGCGTGCCTTCGACGCCAGTCTGAGGCGTCTCGGCCTGGAGGTGATCGACCTGTACCTGGTCCACTGGCCGCTGCCCGGACGCGATCAGTACGTGCCCACCTGGAAGGCGCTGGAGCGCCTGTACGCCGAGGGCCGGGTCCGGGCCATCGGCGTGTCCAACTTCAAGCGTCACCATTTGGAGCGTGTCCGGGAGGAGGGCGGCATCACGCCCATGGTCAACCAGGTCGAGCTGCACCCACTCCTCACCCAGGAGGCCGTCCGGGCCTTCAACGCCAAACACGGGATCATCACCGAGGCGTGGGGACCTTTGGGCCACGGCAAGCTCCTGAACCATCCCACGATCGTCGAGGTCGCCGAGGAACACGGGCGCACGCCGGCGCAGGTGATACTGCGTTGGCACATGCAGCTCGGCAACGTGGCGATCCCCAAGTCGGCGACCCCCGAACGGATCCGGTCCAACTTCGAGATCTTCGACTTCGAGCTCTCCAGGAGGGACATGGACCGGATAAGCGGCCTCAACACCGACAGTCGCTTCGGCCCCGACCCCGACGAGTTCAACGGCGTCTAGCACGCCCTTCGAGGACGTGGCGGGGTTCCACCCGCACCGGTCCCCGCGCCGCGTCCGGTCCCGACATCCGACAGGGACCACGGACACCGGGACACCGGATCACGGCACGGATCCGGGTGGTCCGTGGGTCCCGCGGAGCGGTCCGGTCACCCGAAGACACCGGCGCCGAAGGCCGCCCGCCTTCGGGTGCCTTGCGCGCGGGCGAGACAGAACCCTGCGTGACCGCCTAGTCACGCAACTCCCGGTGCCTGCGGGCGCCGGCCAGGACGGCCTCGAGGCCGTGACGTCGGATACGCCTCACGTAGAGGGCGCCTCCGACGAGGATGGCGGCGCACAGCCCGAGCGTGGCGGCGAAGACGACGGTGGACAGCAGCACAGTGATCGACATGCGCTCATGGTAGCCGCACGTGCGAGGGCCCTCACGGGGGCGCCGCAACACGGCGGCGGGCGCGACGACGGAAGGGAAGGCCGATGAGCCGTACACCGCACGAGATCGTCAACCCACTGATCCTGGCCCAACCGGTGGGATTCTCGCACGCCCTCGTGGCCGGCCCCGGGCGCATCGTGCACATCGGTGGCCAGCACGCGCGCCGCTCCGACGGCAAGATCGTCGGGGACGGGGTGGTGGAGCAGTTCGACAAGGCGCTCGGCAACATGGTGGAGGCGCTGCGCGCGGCGGACGCCCGACCGGTCCACGTGGTGGACATGCGCGTCTTCACCACCGCCATGAAGGCCTACCGGGCGGGCAGCGCGGCCATCGGCACGGTCTACCGCCGCTACATGGGCCGCTTCTATCCGCCGATGAGCGTGCTCGGGGTGACCGAACTGTGGGCCCCCGACGCCCTGATCGAGGTGGCGTGCACCGCGGTGGTCCCCGAGACGCCCCAGTTCGAACCCATGCGGGCCGAGCAGGAACGTGATCCGCTCGATCGGGCCGAGGAGGCGTTGTTCGGAGAGCCGCTGAATCCGGGGGACTTCGACCAGAGCCCCGAACGCGACCGGCTCTGAGCGGACCTGTTCCGCCACGCCCGCCGACCGTGCAGGAACCGCCCGAGACGGCCCAAAGGCGCGTCGTGCCGACTCGGCCGGCGGGGACGTCTCCGGGCCGCCGTCCCGGTGCCGGGAGCGGAGGGAAGGGGGAGCCGCCACGCCCGCCGGCGGGGGATCACCGGTAGCCCAGGCGGGACAGCTCCAGGCCCGCCACCTCCTGCACGTCCTGGTACTGCTCACGGGACAGGCGCTCACGCCAGGACCCCACCCCCCAGGAGCGTCCGGTCAGCAGCTCCGAGGCCGACACCCGCGCCCCGGTGAACCTCCTCAGTCGCTCGGCCGTGTCCACCTCCGCGCCGTGCACGTCCTCGTACCGCAGGGTCATCAGTCGATCGGTGTCGAGACTGCGGCGCAGCAGGGCGGACATGCGCACCGCGCCCCGCCAGCGCATCGCGCACCTGGTGGCGGTGGAGCCCTCCTTGAACGCGACCAGGTCGGACTCCTCCTCCAGCCCGAAGAAGTGGTTGGGGAACTCGTGATCGAGGTTCATGAAACTCGGCCTGAGCCAGGCCAGGGAGCGTTCGTCCTCCATCATGTCCGCGATGACGTCGCGTCCGTCCCGGATGACCTGGACGAACAGCGCGTCGGGAAAGGCCGTCCGCAGGACCGTGGCGCAAAAGAGCAGGTCGGGGCTGGCGTCCCCGTAGCGACGCACGTCCGCGCTGTGCTCGCACGGCTCGGCCGAGGCGTTGGCGGGCACGCGCGCCCCCGGCCCCGGGCATCGGGGACAGGTCAAGGGAGTGAGCTGCCAGGCCTCGGCGTAGGCCTCGCGCAGTAGGCTCGTCGTCCCGGCGGCCTTCTCCGTGGCCAGGGAGGGACGTCTGGCCACGGCGTAGACCGCGTTGAGCACGCCGGAGGAACCCGCGCCGAGGTGGAACCCGGGCACACGGGACAGGGCGTGCGCGATCTCGGGGACCCCCGAGTGAGGGGCGCCCAGCACGAACACCGGTCGCTGGACCTTGGTCCCGTTGACTACGAGAATGTAGGACGGCTGCTTCATGATTGCGTTGATTTTGGCACCCTTTGCCCACCTCGTGTGCATCGGCCTGGGGATCCGGCCTCCACACCCCACGGGCTCAGAGGTTACGGTGTCCGCAAGTGTGAAAGCGCCCGTCGCCTGCCAAAGCGGATAAAACGCCTCCCGATCCTCAGGACCGAGGGGCGAAGCCGCCGGCGCTGTAAGAATGGGGTATGGCCTCCGTGACCACCGATCCAGAGCCCTTCACCGACCCCGAGGGGTTCGAAAGGGCCGCCGACCTGCTGACCTCCGCCGAGCGCATCACGGTGCTCACCGGAGCGGGCGTGTCCACCGACTCCGGGATCCCCGACTTCCGCGGCCCGAGCGGGGTGTGGACGACCGACCCGGACGCCCAGGCCCTGTCGGACATCGACATCTACATGGGCGACGTGAACGTGCGCCGTCAGGTGTGGTCCCAGCGCCGCACCCACCCGGTGCTGCGCGCACGCCCCAACGCCGCGCACCGTGCTCTGGCCGACCTGGAGGCCACGGGACGTCTGCGGGCGCTCATCACCCAGAACATCGACGGCCTGCACCAGTCGGGCGGGGTCCCCGACGCACGGGTCATCGAGGTCCACGGCACCATGCTGCGTGTGGTGTGCATGGCCTGCGGTCTGCGCACCCCCAGCGAGGAGGTCTTCACCCGATTGGACGAGGAGTCCGATCCCCGGTGCCTGGAGTGCGGGGGCATCCAGAAGTCGGACACCATCTCCTTCGGACAGCGGCTCGACCCCGAGATCCTCGACGAGGCCGCGCGGGCCGCCCGGGAGTGCGACGTGTTCCTCGCCGTGGGGACCTCGCTGACCGTGCACCCGGTGGCGGGCCTGTGCGACGTGGCCATGATGGCCCGGGCCGCGCTGGTGATCGTCAACGCCGAGCCCACGCCCTACGACGACTTCGCCGGCGCGGTCGTCCACGACCCCATCGGTTACGTCCTGCCCGCCCTGGTGGAACGGGTGAGGGCGGTCTCCACCTGAGGTCGGGGCGGCCGTTCGGGTGAGGACACCCCGAACCGTTACCGGTGCGGCGCAAGGAGCCCGACCCGCGGTGATCTTGCTCGGGGTGCCACTTTCCCGGTGATCTTGCTCCGGGTGTCACTGTCGGGCGCTCTCGGTGACGCTGGGAGCAAGATCCACTGGTTCAGGCTGTTGGCGTTGGTGGGTTCGGAAGAAGCGCGCCTTTTCCCGGTGATCTTGCTCGGGGTGCCACTGTCGGGTGCTCCCGGTGACGCTGGGAGCAAGATCACGGGGGTGGAGGTGGGGGTGGGCGCGCCCTGCCAGATTCACCGGTCGGTTCAACCGCCGCAGGACCCACCGGAACTGAAAGGGGAACTGGAAGGGGAGTTCGAAGGAGAGCTGAAGGGGGAGCTGGAAGGGGAGGCGGCCGTGCGCGGGGAGGAAGAGGAGGCGGTATCGGCGATCGGCGAGGCCAGGGCTTCGCCCCCGTGGACTAGGGCGAGAAGGTGCTTCACGCTGTCTCTCATGTGCGGCCACAGCGCGTGCAGAACGGGTGCGACGGTCGTGGGCGCGAGCTGGGGACCGGTGACCACTTCCTCCACCTGGGAGAGGTAGGCGCCCACCGCGTCCCTCAACCTCTCCTTGAAATCGTCGTCGGTGGACAGGGAGAGGTCCTCCACGGCCTGTTTCAGGACCAGGAGCTCCCTTCGGCCCAGAACCCGCCCAGAGGGGAAGAGCAGCCTGCGGTAGCCGAGCAGACGGCCTCGGGGGTCGTGGCCCGGAGGTTCCATGCGCAGCCGCATGACCTCGTGCACCTCCGACCAGATGGTGCCCTCTCCTGGGATGGACGAGTCGGAATACCAGGTCGCCAGGTCGTCGCCGACGTGCCGCAGGTAGGGCAGCATGCCGAGCAGGAAGCGGGCCGCGGTGCCGTTGACCCGCAGCGACATCGACCGCAGCAGGCGTGAGGTGACGGACTCGTACGGCACGGTGACCTCGTACGGATCGGTCACGTCCAGATCGTGGCCTTGGTTCATCCGGAGCTCGAACCCCAGGCACTCCCCGACGTTGACGGGGGAGCCGTCCTCGCGTTCGATGACGGTGATGGGGCCGTCCTCGCCCCACCCGTCCAGGTGGCGGACACGGAGTGTGGTCAGCAGGCCGAACCACTCCGACCCCGGCAGGGTGCGCCACAGTGTGCTGGTGCGCTGGAGTTTCTGGTCGGGCTCGTCGGTGTCGGGGAAGAGCTCCCGGGCCTCGACCGGCTCCTCGCGCACCAGGCACAGCAGGATCATGAGGTTGCCGGTGTAGTTCGCCTCCCGGAGGGTCAGCGGAAGGCGTACGGGCTCGTAGTCGGTGTAGGAGCGGTTGGCGGCGGGGAAGGGCGCCTCCTGGAACAGTTCCACGAGCAGCCGGCCGTAGTCCTCGCGGGCCTCCGGCTCCTCCTCGAACCGACGCTCCAGGAGTTCGGCCAGGAAGTCCACGACCTTCTCCCGGCCCGAGTAGCAGGCGAAGGAGGACAGGGCGTACAGCTCTCCGTCGTCCACCCGCGCGGCGGCGCGGCCTCGGCGCCGGTACGAGCGCGACCGGGACTCGTCGAGGTCGTCCAGCACGGCGACCACCGCCCGGGCCACCAGGTACTCGCCGAAGGTGGCGTGCAGGAACTCGAACACGCTCGCGTCGCCGTCGGCGACCTTCGCGCGGGCCTCGTGGACGAAGAAGAACCGGCCCAGCACCTGGTGGGCCGGGGCGATCCGTCCGTGCAGGTCGGTGTCGGAGGGGCGCAACGCCGCCTCCGGCATGAGGACCGCCAGGTCCCGGTCCAGTTCGTCGGCGCCCACACTCTGTTTACGGCGGGTGAACATCGCCAGGGCGGCGATCTCCAGGCGGCGCAGCTCGCCCTCGATCGCCTCCTCCAGGTCGTGCCTGTTCAGGAAGGAATGGTGCTTGTCCACCTCCCGTTTGGCGAACATGGTCAACAGCCGCTCGTACAACTGGCCGTGCGTCAGTGCCTTCGAGGCGCGTCGCAGACCGTTGTCACCGGCGTCGTAGACGAGCAGCATCAACAGGAGGAGGGGTTGCTCGGCCAGTTCGCGGTACCGCATGAGGACGTCGGTGGTCAGTGGTTCCAGGCCCCTGGCCGTGAACGCCCGGGTGTTCGCCCCGTTCCACACCTGGAGCATGCGGTCGATCTGGGCCTCGTCGAAGGGGTCCAGGCGGATCACGGTGGTGCCGTCGGGAAAGCGGGTCCGGTCCGCCACGACGGTGCGGCTGGTGACGATCACCACCACGGGACGGCCGAGGGCCTCCTGCTGCTGTTGGAACTCCTGGACCCGCTCCAGGTAGTCGGAGCGGTCCACCCCGGTCGCCTGGAGGAGTTCGTCGAAACCGTCCAGGATGATCACGGGCAGCGCGCCGTCCGCCGACTCGGCGAGTTCGCGCCACGGCACCTGGGTGTGGAGTGTGGCGGCCAGCCCTTCCTCGATCTGGAGGTGGATGGGGGAGTTGGGCCGGACCGCGCGCAGCTCCACCCGGATGGGCAGGAAGTCGGGGGCGGGAAGCCGGGCCGCCAGCATCTCGGTGAACTTGGACTTGCCCGCGCCCGGGTGGCCCAGGACGACGGTGGGGAGCGCGGTGGCGCGTGGGTGGACCAGGTGGGCGGCGACGAAGGACTGGAGGTCGGCGAAGGCGAGGGCTTCGGCCCACGTCTCCTCGGCCGCGGGCGAACTGTGGGGGTGGGCGCTCATCACCCGGCCGCGCGGGGGGACGTAGGCCTCCTCCAGGGTGGGCAGGGCCAGGCCCGGAGGGGCGTCGTCCGAGCGCAGGACCGGCTGGCGCAGCACCGCCCGATAGGAGGCCGAGAGTTCCTGTCTACGCCTGTCCACGGGCCGCCGGGAGCCGACCTGTTCCAACAGCCTGTGCAGCTCTCCTAGTCCCTCGGAGAGGTCACGGCGTGTACGGCGGTGTTCGTCCAGGTGCACCCACATACCGAACTCGGGGATCTCGGCGGCCAGGCGGCGGTAGTGCTCCTCGTACCGTGCGGCGGACAGGACGACGGCGAGTTCGGTCACCCGCCGGAGGAACGGGTGTTCCCGGGAGGTGATCCCATGGGTCTCGGCCACCGCGAAACCGGGCACCGTACCGACGAAGGTCTCGGCCATGGCGGAGAAGAGGAGGGAGAAGGCGGCCGGAGTCGGGGTCGCCCTGTCCTCGGTGTCCGGCGTGACCGGCATGAGGGGAGGGGACGCGGAGGAGGAACCGGACAGCAGTGGGGCGAACCAGGACAGCTGCTCCTCGGCGGTGATCTCCAGTTCCGTCAGAGGGAACGGGGCCTCGGCCTTCTCCCAGGCGCCTTCCAGGGCCTCGAAGAAGGCGACGAGGACCAGGATCCGGTGCGCGGCCTCGATCCTCTCTGTGCGGGACAGGCGACTCTGGCCCCTGAGCCTGTCCCGTATCCCCTCGATGGCCTGCCGTCCCTTGCTCACCAACAGGCCCCGCGCGCCGAAGAGGTCGGGCACCCCCATCAGTCCCAGTCCGCCGTCGGCCAGCTTCTCGGCGAGGTCGAGCACCTCCGAGTCGTTCTGTCCGAGGGTTCTCAGGGCGTCCGCGTAGGTGAGCCTTTTCGCCATGGGGGTGGACTGCCTTTCCGGTTTCGAGGGGTGGAAACACGGGTCGGACCCGGTGCCGAGGTGGCGCCGAGTCCGCGGGTCAAAGGGGATCGGTGATCGGGGAGGTCCTTGGGAGGACGGCGGAGGGGCCGCCGCCCGGGGCACTCAGGGCAGTTCCCAGTCCACCAGTTCGGAGTTCTGCTCCTTGAGCAGTTCGTTGGCCCGACTGAACGGTCGGGAACCGAAGAACCCGTTCTTGGCCGACAGCGGGCTCGGGTGCGCCGACTCCACGCACGGCACCCCCGGCATCATCGGGCGCAGGTTGCGGGCGTCACGCCCCCACAGGATCGCCACCAGCGGCTTGTCGCGTGCGGCCAGCGCCCGGATCGCCTGCTCGGTGACGGCCTCCCACCCCTTGCCCCGGTGCGAACCGGCCTGGCCGGGCGCGACCGTCAACACCCTGTTGAGCAACAGCACGCCCTGCTCGGTCCACGGGGTCAGGTCGCCGTTGGAGGGCATGGGCACACCGAGGTCGTCCACCAACTCCTTGTAGATGTTGCGCAGGCTCGCGGGCAGACGTACGTCCGGAGCGACGGAGAAGCTCAACCCCACCGCGTTGCCCGGGGTCGGGTAGGGGTCCTGACCCACGATGAGCACGCGCACGTCCTCGAAGGGCTGTTTGAAGGCCCGCAGGACGTTCTCTCCGGCGGGCAGGTAGGTGCGCCCCTCGGCGATCTCCTTGCGCAGGAAGTCGCCCATCGCGGCGATCTGCGGTGCGACCGGCTCCAGGGCCTCGGCCCAGCCGTTCTCCATGATTTCCTTCAGGTCCTTGGGCATGGCCAGAACATTAGCGCCACACGGCGACATCCACGCCCGCTTCGGCCCTTGGCCGCGTCTCCTCGGTCGAGGGGTTTCATGGGTCGTCGCCCCATGGCCTGGGGTCACCGGCGCGACACGAGAAGAACGGTGCCCCGCGTCGCGCCGCGGGGCACCGTCGAGGTCTGGGGCGGAACCCTTCGCCGAAGGGGGACGGTCCGTTCCGAAAAGGGGGTCGCGTCAATCGGCGCGCCAGGCTCCCTGGCGAGCGGACAGGTTGAGGGCGGTGGTCACCAGCGGCACGTGGCTGAAGGCCTGAGGGAAGTTCCCGACCTGGCGGTTCTCGCGCGGGTCCCACTCCTCGGCCAGGAGCCCCACGTCGTTGCGCAGCGACAGCAGTCGCTCGAACAGTTCGCGTGCCTCCTCGTGGCGGCCGATGGACAGCAGCGAGTTGGCCATCCAGAAGCTGCACGCGAGGAAGGCGCCCTCCTCCCCGGGGAGCTGGTCGGCGGAGGTCTCCACGTCGGTGCGGTAGCGCAGTACGAAGCCGTCCACCATCAGCTCCTTGCGGACCGCCTCGATGGTGCCGATCACCCGCGGATCGTCGTAGGGGAGGAAGCCCACCTCGGGGATGAGCAGCAGCGCCGCGTCCAGGTCCTTGCTGCCGTAGTACTGCGTGAAGGTGTTGCGCTGGGGGTCGTAGCCGTACTCGCACACCTCGGCGTGGATGGTGGCGCGCAGGGCCTTCCACCGCTCGATGGGGCCCTCCTTGCCGAACTCCTCGATGCTGCGCACCGCCCGGTCGGCCGCGACCCAGGCCATCACCTTGGAGTGCACGAAGTGCTGTCGCGGCCCGCGCACCTCCCACAGGCCCTCGTCGGGCTCGTCCCAGCACCATTCCAGGTAGTTGACCAGGGAGCGCTGTAGGCCCCAGAGGTAGTCCCCGCCACGGATGTTGTGCCGGCGTGCCAGGTGCAACACGTCCATGACCTCGCCGTAGACGTCCAGTTGGTACTGGCCCACGGCGGCGTTGCCGATGCGCACCGGGCGTGAGTTCTCGTAGCCCGGCAGCCAGTCGGCCTCCCACTCGGTGAGTCTGCGCTCGCCTCGGATGCCGTACATGATCTGCATGAGCTGGGGTTCGCCGGCGATCGCGCGCACGAGCCACTCACGCCAGGCCAGGGCCTCTTCCTTGTACCCCGAGCGGATCAGGGCCTCCAGGGTGATGGTCGCGTCGCGCAGCCAGCAGTAGCGATAGTCCCAGTTGCGAACCCCGCCCAGGTCCTCGGGCAGAGAGGTGGTGGGGGCGGCGACGATCCCGCCGGTGGGGTGGTAGGTCAGGGCCTTGAGCACGATGAGGGAGCGGATGACCGCCTCGCGGTAGGGGCCGTCGTAGGTGCACTGGTTCACCCACTTCTCCCAGAACCGCTCGGTGCGGGACAACGCCTTCTCCGCGTCCAGGTGGTCCGACTCCGCCACCTGGGAGGGGTGCCAGGTCATCACGAACGGTATGCGCTGGCCCGCGGTGACGGTGAAGGTGGCGTCGTGGGTGAAGTTGTGGCCCTTGAGGGGGATCGGGGTGCTCAGCCAGATGGCGTCGGGGCCGGCGATGGCCACCAGTTCGGTTCCCGCGCGGTGCACCCATGGAACGACGTGGCCGTAGTCGAAGCGGATGCGCAGGGTGGTCTCCATGCGTACCGCGCCGCTCAGCCCCTCGACGATGCGGACGATGTGGGGTGCGCCGCCGCGGGGCGGCATGAAGTCGATGACCCGCACGGACCCCTCGGGGGTGTCCCACTCCGACTCCAGGATGAGCGTGTCGCCCCGGTAACGGCGGCGGGTGCATCGTGGGTCGCCCTCCGCTGGTCGAAGCGTCCAGCAGCCGTTCTGCTCGTCGCCGAGCAGGGCGGCGAAGGCCGCCGCGGAGTCGAAGTCGGGCAGACAGGCCCAGTCGACGGAACCGTCACGCCCGACCAGCGCGGCGGTCTGCATGTCGCCGATCATGGCGTAGTCCTCAATCCAGCCGGGCACGCGGCTCACCCCCGTCACATCGTCATGGTCGCTGTGGTCGGCGCTTCGTGGGGTGGCACCGCCCCGCGTCCCCACGCGCGCAGGCCCTTCCGTGCGCCCCACCAGGGTCCTCCTACCCAGCCCGTCACCGGGAGCGGACCCGCTGCCGGGAAGGGGCGCCGTTCGGACCACGTTCTGCCTCCGCACCAGCCGCCGCTCGCCCTACAACCGGGTATGTGCCCAGGTGAAGGCGGCCGAAAAGGCCGGAGCCCGGGAACCGGTCCGGACATGGTCCGTTCCCGTTCACCGGGCCTCATCTTCTCTTCTTCCAGAGGAACATTCCACCGGTGCGTGCACGTGCACCGGAAAGCATGACGACGTATGTCGCGGAATGCGGGGATTCCTTCTGGATCAGAAGTTATGACGCAGTGATCAATCCCGACCATCGGACGGTTTGTTCTCGGCCGAAACCCTGCTGTGGTCGGGCTCCGGAGGCGGGCCCGGTGATCGTCCTCAGGGCGCGCCCTTCGCCGCCCGGTCCTCCCAGTGGTCGCGGTCCGGTGTCGTTCAGGAGGTCGAGGGGTCGGGAGCGGCGTGCACGGTCCGCTCCCGCATGCTCAGCAGTGGCAGGAACACGTGGGCCAAGGGGCCGATGGCCAGGGCGAACACCAGTGTCCCCACTCCCACGGTCCCTCCCAGCAGGAACCCGGTGATCACGACGGTCACCTCGATCACCGTCCGGGCCAGCCGCACCGACCACCCCCGCGCGGCCAGACCGGTCATCAGCCCGTCCCGGGGACCGGGGCCCAACCGGGCTCCGATGTAGCAGCCTGTGGCCACCGCGCACACCACCACTCCGAGTCCCAGCAGTGCCACTCGCACCAGCAGGGAGTCGCTCTCGGGCAGCAACCTCAAGAACAGGTCCATCGTCAGACCCACCATGATCACGTTGCTCAGCGTGCCCAACCCCGGCTTCTGACGCAGAGGAATCCACAGCAGCATCAGCATGGCGCCGACGAGCACGTTCCACGTGCCGATGGACAACCCGGTCTGGTGGGACAGGCCCTGGTGCAGCACGTCCCAGGGCATCGAGCCCAACTCGGCGTGCACGAGCAGGGCAGCGCTCAGGCCGTACAGGACCAGGCCCGTGTACAACCGGACCAGACGTCGTAGCCGGGGGCGGGGCAGGACCGGAGTGATCAACACCCGGTCCAGGAGGTCGGTGGCCGAGCCACGGCCGGGACGGGGCTGTCGGCTCACGGATACCCGCCTTTCGTTCCTGGGGTCATCGGACGAGCGTTCGTACGAGGGAGTGGGGCCGAGGAGGAGCCACGGTGTGCGCGGTCCACGATGTCGGGTCGGGGAGGACGTTCCCCGATCGTCGGGGTGGCACGGAAAGAGCCCCTGCCCACGGTGGGGGCGGGGCGCCGGGTCCGCGGTCTTCCCACGCGGTCTCCTCCTCGCATCATAGGGGCCGATAAGAGGCCACTTCGGTATCGTGACGAGTATGGCGCTTCAGGAGAAGTGCCAATTTCGAGTAAGTGGCCTGGTTCGTGGAAGGCAAGGGGGGAAGGGTGGCGCGACAGAGCGCGCACCGCGCGGCGGAGCGCTCCGGGGGCGGGACCCGGCGGATCAACGGCCGCCTCCTGGCCCGCCTCATCGGCGAGGCACGGGTGGAGCGTCCCTACTACCTGGCCATCGCCCGCGCCGTCAGCGGGTTGATCCTGGACGGCCGGGTCCCCAGTAACACACGGCTGCCCGCCGAACGCGACCTCGCCGAGGCCCTGGGCGTCAGCCGCAACACCGTCACCGCGGCCTACGCCTGGTTGCGCGACAACAGGTACCTGGAGAGCAGGCAGGGCGCCGGCAGCTGGACCGTCCTGCCCGACTCCGGTGGCGGACGGCCCTCACCGTTCCTCCCCGCCACCGAGCACATCGACCTGGGCGTGGCCGCGCCGCCGGCCGTGGAAGGGCTGCGCGCGGCGGCCTTCCAGGCGGCCGAGCAACTGGCCGCGCACGTGGGAGGGTTGGGCTACTACCCCTACGGACTTCCCGAACTGCGGCACGCCATCGCCCGCCGCTACGTCGAGCGGGGGCTGCCCACCACCCCGGAGCAGATCTTCGTCACCAACGGCGCGCAGCAGGGCGTGGCGCTGGCCATGGACCTGCTCGTGCAACCCGGCGAGGAGGTCCTGGTGGAGTCGCCGACCTACCCGCACGCCCTGGACGCCGCCCGGCGCAGCGGGGCGAGGATCCGCACCGTCGGAGTGACCCCACAGGGCTGGGACATGGAGTACCTCGTCGACGCCTTCCGCCAGTGGAAGCCGGGACTGGCCTATCTCATCCCCGACTTCCACAACCCCACCGGCGCCCTGATGGACGACGACGAACGCCGTGTCCTGGTACGCGAGGCGCGCCGGGCCGACACCCACCTGGTCATCGACGAGTCGGTCGCGGAGCTGGCCATCGACTCCGGTGACCTGCCCGCGCCGGTGGCCGCCCACGACACCGAGGGCCGGGTGTTGATGGTGGGCTCCGTGGCCAAGCTGCTGTGGGGCGGACTGCGGGTGGGGTGGGTGCGCACGACGGCGCCGATGGTGTCCAGGCTGATGGCCGCCCGACAGCGCTTCGACCTGGCCGGGGCGGTGCTGGACCAGCTCACCACCACCCACCTGCTCTCCGACGTGATGCGCATCCGGGCCGAGCGCAGCCGCCAACTGCGCCGTAACCGCGACGCGCTGTTGCACGCCCTGCGTGAACGGCTGCCCGACTGGCGCTCCAGCGTGCCCGGGGGAGGGCTGGTGCTGTGGGCGAGGCTGCCCCATCCGGTGGCCACCGAGTTGTCCGCGGCCGCGGTCCGCCACGGGGTGCACCCGGCGGCCGGTCCGGTGTTCGGTGTCGACGGCACCTTGGAGCACTACCTGAGGCTGGCCTACACCCGGCCGCCGGACGTGCTCGCGGACGCGGTGGAGCGCCTGGCCACCGCCTACACCCAGACCCTGGCCCACCCGGCGCAGCCGCGGGGCGGACTCTACGTCTGAGAGCGTCCCGGACGGGTCCCGGACGGGACGACGAACCTTCGGGCGAAGCGCACCACCTCGTCGAGCACCTCGTCGCGGTTGGTCTCGTTGAACACCTCGTGCCGGGCCCCGGGGAAGACGCGTGCGGTGAGGTCCTCGCCCATGAGGGAGGAGATGCCCACCTCGGTGTCCCGCACCGGTACGAGTCGGTCGTCGGATCCGTGCACCCACAGCAGCGGCAGACTTCCCAGGCTTCCGGCCCGCATGCCCCGCTCCATCTCGGTGAGCAGGGCCTGGACGGTGGGGCGTTTGAAGGGGCCGTGCCAGACCAGTTCGTCGGCGGTGTAGGCCTCGCCCACGGCGGGGTCCCGCGAGAGCGTGGACGGGTCGATGGGAGTGTCGGGGATCTCCTCGGCCGCGGCGATCCGCTCCAGGGAGGACCACCGGCCCAGGACCGGACCCGACAGCACCAGGGCGCTGAGCTCCTCGGGACGGGTCTGGGCGTAGCGGGCGGCGATCAGCCCGCCCATGGAGTGGCCGATGAGCACCAACGGAAGGGTCCGGTAGGCGGTGCGCGCCTGGGTGATGAGGCGGTGCACGTCCTCGACCACGCCCGCGTAGTCGTCGATCAGCACCCGCTCGCCGGAGGAGAGTCCGTGTCCGCGGTGGTCGGCGCCGTAGACCACCGCGCCCGCCGCGACCAGGTCGGCGGCCACCTGGCCGTAGCGGCCCAGATGTTCGCCGTAGCCGTGGACCAGTACCGCCAGCCAGGTCGGCTCGTCCCCGGTGGGGGCCCATGCCCGCGCCGCCAGCCGTCCGGAACCGTCGGGCCCGCCGGCCAGGGCCCATTCGCGTGTGGTGATCACCGTGTCCCGCCTCCTGATCTTCGTGCCTTCGTGGCGACCGGGGTCGGTCCCCGTGCGCCGGGAGAGTCACCCTACGGTGTGGAGGGCGCGTTACGGGGAAGGGCGGTAGCAGACCTTCGTACAAGCCCGGATGGAGGTGGGCACCGTGGAGGCAACGGTGCCCACCGGGTCCGTGACGATCGTGGCCGTGCAGGCGTCCCCTGCGGCGACGTGCTCTCGTGTTCGACCACGAATAGCGCCATATGGTGCGATTGTGGTTGCTCGTCGTTAAAGAGGGATCTTCTGCGCTTATCTATGGGTATGTCTCGTGTGGGTGCCTTCTCATGCGAACCACCCGTCAATTCGGATTGGAGAGGGTGACGCCCGTGTTGGCCGACTCCTATGGGCGAGTGGCGACCGACCTGCGGGTCTCGCTCACCGACCGCTGTAACCTCAGGTGCACCTACTGCATGCCTCCCGAAGGACTGGAGTGGCTGCCCAAACCGGAACTGCTCACCGATGACGAACTCCTCCGCCTCATCCGCATCGGGGTGGACCTCCTGGGCATCACCGAGGTGCGCTTCACGGGCGGCGAACCCCTGCTCCGACGTGGACTCCCCGGCATCATCGCCGGGACCACGGAGCTGTCGACCCGGCCCCGCACCGCCCTGACCACCAACGGCATCGGACTGGCCCGCATGGCGCCCGCGCTGGCGGAGGCCGGCCTGGACAGGGTCAACGTCTCCCTCGACACCCTCCGGCCCGACGTGTTCGAGACACTGGCACGACGCCGCCGCCTCTCCGACGTCCTCGACGGCCTGGCCGGTGCGGCCGACGCCGGGCTCACCCCCGTCAAGGTCAACGCCGTCCTCATGCGCGGCGTCAACGACGGCGAGGCCACCGACCTGCTCCACTACTGTCTGGAACGCGGTTACGAGCTGCGTTTCATCGAACAGATGCCACTGGACGCCCAGCACGGCTGGCGACGCGACACCATGATCACCGCCGAGGAGATCCTGGCGGGCCTCAGGGCCGAGTTCGTCCTGGAGGAGGCCGACGCCGGCACGCGCGGCAGCGCCCCGGCCGAGCTCTTCCACGTGCGCGGCGTCCGCTTCCCCAACGGAGAACAGGCCACCGTAGGCGTCATCGGTTCGGTCACCCGGCCCTTCTGCGGAGCCTGCGACCGGGTCCGACTGACCGCCGACGGGCAGGTGCGCAACTGCCTCTTCGCCCGGGAGGAGTCGGACCTGCGCTCCCTGCTGCGCGGCGGCGCCACCGATGAGGAGATCGCCCGACGCTGGAGCGAGGCGGTGGCCGTCAAACTGCCCGGACACGGCATCAACGATCCCAGCTTCCTGCAACCCTCCAGGCCCATGTCGGCGATCGGAGGCTGAGCCCACCATCGAGGGCGGCGGAGGACGTGGCGCCCCGCCTCGGCGTGACCTCCCAAGACCGCCCGGGAAGGCCGTTCGACCACCGGGCGTTCTCGTCATCGAAGGCCGCCGGACACGGTGCGGGATCCGCCGAGGACACCGTCCGGTGGCGCGACGGCCGCGTCCATGATCGACGCGTGACAGGCTCTGAGAGGAAGAGGAGGTGCCTGTCCATGCCCTACACCGAGATCCCCGGAGACCGGGTCCCCATCCGCATGTGGGCCGCGCCGGAGGAGGTCGAGGGCGCGGCTATGGAGCAGCTGCGCAACGTCACCCGTGTGCCCTGGGTGCACGGTCTGGCCGTCATGCCCGACGTCCACTACGGAAAGGGCGCCACGGTCGGCTCCGTCATCGCGATGCGCGACGCCGTCAGCCCCGCCGCGGTCGGGGTGGACATCGGTTGCGGCATGACCGCGGTGCGCACCGACCTGACCGCCGAGCGACTGCCCGACGACCTGCGACGCCTGCGTTCGGCGCTGGAGGCCGTGGTCCCGGTCGGTTTCCAGGCCCATGAGGAGCCGGTCGACCCCGACTCCGTCCCGGCCGTACGCAGCACCGAGTGGTCGGCGTTCTGGGACGGGTTCGAGGACCTGGCTCCGGCCGTGCGTTCCCGCAGAGCCCGCGCCCAGCGCCAGATGGGCACCCTCGGCGGCGGCAACCACTTCCTGGAGGTGTGTCTGGACGACGAGGACACCGTGTGGGTGGTGCTGCACTCCGGTTCGCGCAATATCGGCAAGGAACTGGCCGATCACCACATCGAACAGGCCCGGGGGCTGCCGCACAACCAGGACCTGCCTGATCGGGACCTGGCCGTGTTCGTCGGCGGGACCCCGGAGATGGAGGCCTACCGTCGCGACCTGTTCTGGGCCCAGGAGTACGCACGGCGCAACCGCGACGTGATGATGGGGCTGGTCCACCAGGTCATGACCGAGCAGTTCCCGGGCACACGCTTCGAACAGCGGATCTCCTGCCACCACAACTACGTGGCCGAGGAGACCTACGACGGGGTGGACGTGCTCGTCACCCGCAAGGGCGCCATCCGCGCCGGAGCGGGCGATTTGGGGATCATCCCCGGGAGCATGGCGGCGGGAACCTACATCGTGCGCGGTCTGGGCAACCCGGCCTCGTTCAACTCCGCCGCCCACGGGGCCGGTCGTCGGATGAGCCGTAACAAGGCACGTAAGACCTTCACCCGGCAGGACCTGGTCGAGCAGACCAGGGGGGTGGAGTCCCGCAAGGACCTGGGCGTGGTGGACGAGATCCCGGCGGCCTACAAGGACCTGGAGTCGGTGATCGAGGCCCAGACCGACCTGGTCGAGGTGGTCGCACACCTGCGCCAGGTGGTGTGCGTCAAGGGCTGAGACGGAGGCAGGGCGGTGCCGCCGGTGGCGGCCCGCCCTCACCCCGGCGCGTACCCTTCCCCTCATGGGACACCGCCACCCGAGCAGACTCGGAAACTCCGACGTGGGTCACGCACGCGCCCGCCGGCTGCTGCGGGCCGCGCTGGTCGGTTGCGAGGAGTGTCAGTACGAGGGGGCCCGGGACGCCCTGGCGGACCTGGCCCCCGGTGGGGTGTTCGACTCGCTCCTGACGGGTTTCGTGCTCGTCCGCGCCCGACAGTGGCACTCGTCGAGCGGACCGGTCGGTCACCCGGCCACGGTGTACCACATCGCCCCCGTGGACGAGCGTGACTTCTGGCGGGAGCCCACCCGGCACTGCATGCGGATGTGCACCGTCCAAGGACCACAGGGAGCCGGCGTGGAGACCGGACCCGCCCTCAAGGAACTGAGGCTGATGCCGGTGGAGGACCGCGGGCTCGTTCTGGACGACCTGATGGACGGACTGGCCGAGATGGAGGGCTGAGGCATGGCGGGACGAGCGGTGCACACGATCCTGGACGCCGTCGTGTTGGCCGGAGGCGCGGCCCGTCGCATGGGCGGCCTGGACAAGCCCGGCCTGGAGGTGGGCGGGCGCACCCTGTTGGAACGGGTCACCGACGCGATCCGCGTCCACAACGCCGGCGTGGCCGGGGTGGTGGGTGTTCCACAGGCGGGGCCCGGCGGATCGATGAGCGAGGGATGGGACGACGGTCCCGAACGAAAGACCACGGAGCGGGGACGCGTGATCGTGGTCGGCCCGCCCCGTCCGAGCCCTCGCGCCCTCTACGTCCGGGAGGACCCGCCCGGAGCCGGCCCGGTGCCGGCGCTGCGCGCTGGGCTGGCACACGTGCGCGCCCCCTGGTTCGCGCTGCTGGCGGCCGACCTGCCCCACCTGGAGGCCGCCCACCTGGCCGCCCTGGCCGCGGAGGCCGACGGCGCGGGCGCGGTCTTCGTGGACTCCGGTGGACACGAGCAGTGGCTCACCGGAGTGTGGCGCACCGCTCGTGTCCGTGCCGCCCTCGTCGGGTACCGGGGCCGCTCCCTGTACGGGGTGCTCGGCCCCCTCGGGCCCCGCACGGTGTCGCCGACCGACGACCTGGCCGTGGACGACTGCGACACCCCCGACGACCTCGTCCGCGCCCGTCGCCTGCTGGAGCCTCCCGGCTGAACCTCCGCCCATGGACGAAGACTCCTCCATCACCTCGAAGCGACCCGTACGCCGTCTGTCGAGGCCGCCGGTTCGGAAGGTCAGGGCGCGGTGAGCGGATAACCGTAGTGGACCCACCGGGTCCTGCTCCCCGGTGTCGGTGCCTGGGAGAGGAAACGGTCGTACAGTCTCTGCCCCGAGGTGTTGTCGGGGGCGGTCTCCCAGTTCATCGACGGACATCCACGCTCGGCGGCCTCGGCTGCGGCCGCCCGCATCAACTCGGCCCCCACGCCCTTGTCCCGGCCGCCGCGGTGGTCGGGAAGGACGTAGAGGTCGTTCATCAGTGCCACGGTCGTGGCCAGGGTGGAGGACCGGACCCAGTACAGGGTCGTGAACCCGACGGCCTCGTCGCCCTTCCACGCGGCCAACTGGACTCCGTGGGCGTCGTCCGCCACCAGTTCGCCGAAGAACCGGCGGTTGCGCTCCTCGTCGACCTCGCACTCGTAGAAGAGCTGGTACTCGGCGATCAGTGGAAGGACGTCTCCTAAGGTCGTCTCGGTCACTCGTTCGATGCGGTACGACATGCGGGGTGCCTTCTTCCCAGCGGGGGGCCATAGACGATTCAGGGCGATCCCGGAACAGTATCGCCTCGAACCGGCCGCCGCCGCTCCCGTGACGAACCCGTGCCTTCTGGAGAACCCCGGCGGTCCCGTTCCCGCCGCCGGGGGAGTGGGGCGTCGAGGGCCGGCGCGCACGCTCCGACGCCCTCGGTCACCCGCTCCCTCCGGCACGGGGAGAGCGAGGTCGTCAT
Source organism: Nocardiopsis sp. ATB16-24 (assembly GCF_030271535.1). Lineage (GTDB taxonomy): Bacteria > Actinomycetota > Actinomycetes > Streptosporangiales > Streptosporangiaceae > Nocardiopsis. The sequence continues at coordinate 208,821 of NZ_JASCXJ010000004.1, forward strand.
GGTGGTGTGCGTCCCGATGAACCCGCCGACCGTACGTCGGCACGGGGGGCGGACCCGCCGTCCCGTGCCTCAGCCCTCGAACTCGTCCATGGGGACTGTCTCACGCAGGAAGCCGCGTATGCCCAGGAAGTGGGACAGGTACTCCCGGTGCTCGTCGCAGGCGGTCCAGACCTTGCGTCTGTCGGGGGTGTGCAGGCGAGGATTGTTCCACACCAGCGCCCACGCGGCCTCGGCGCGGCACCCGCGTCGCGAGCACTGCGGGCGACTCTCCGGTTTACCCAATGCTGACCCCCGCTCCCCGAATCGGCCCTCCAGGTCAAGCCAGAGGCATGACCGGGTCTTCCTCCCCGGCGGGCCATGTGACCGTCGGGTTCGAACACAAGGCGACGCCGGGTGGTTACGGGGGCAAACCACCCGGCGTCGCAGGCGATGTTCCGACGGGGGCTCGAAACATCGCTCCCGCGCCTCGACGGGGGACCGAAGCGCTAGAACCCAATGTACACCGATGCCCCCCGGTGTACGTCAAGAGTGAGTTACGACGTTGTCTCGGGAGGGTCCCACAGAAAGAGGTCTTAAGTCCCAAATCGGTACTTATATGGCATTTCGTCCACGGTGCCATGAGTCCCTTTCGGGCCTCCCGCCCCGCTCCTGGGTCAAGAGAGACCCATTTCTCTCCATGATGTGGTCAAGCGGAGGCAAAGTGGCGCCTCCCCTTCCGTGTTCACGGACCGGTACCTCAGAAGTGCTCCGTGTGCTCACAGGGGATTGCGGGGAGAGGCAGGAAACGAGGGGTCGCACCCAAGGCGACCGCGTAACCGACACATCAGGGGGTTCACATGTCCCACAACACCTACCGCGTCACGGAGATCTTCGGAACCTCACCGCAGGGGGTCGACCAGGCGATCCGTAACGGCATCGACCGGGCCTCGGCCACGTTGCGCGAACTCGACTGGTTCGAGGTCACCGAGATCAGGGGGCACATCGAGGGGGGCGAGGTCGCGCACTTCCAGGTGGGACTCAAGGTGGGGTTCCGCCTGGAGAACTAGCGTCTCCCCGCGCGACCGTACCGGCGCGGCGGCGGTCGCCGTCGTCGCGCCGGCCTGGCTCGACCGAGACCGCTCCCGTGGCCCCCTATCCCGTGTCGGAGGGGTCCCGGCCACGCTGCACGTCCACGTGCACGTGGTCCAGGTGTCGCAGGATCTCGTTGTCGGGATCGGCCTCGTAGTGACGCCACCCCAGCGATGGGTAGGCGGTGCTCCAGATCCGGTCGTCGAAGATGATCACGTCGATGGCGTAGTCCGGTGCGTGCGCGATCAGCCAGTGCGCCATCACCCACCCCTCACGACGGTTCTCCTCGCCGACGGGTCGGTAGAAGATGTCGATCGCCCTGCCCTCATAGTGGGCGGACTCCTCGCCGTGCCCGGTGTCGTAGCCTCCCGGCCGGTAGCCTCCCAGGCTCAGGTCCGAGAAGTGCTCCTCCAGACCGTTCCTGAGGCGTTCGGCGCGCGGGGTCAGACCGGAGGGCTCCAACCCCTCCTCCACCGCGAGTCCGGAGTCCTTGGTGGAACGGCAGGTCAGCGAGGGTCCGGCGTCCTCCTCTGGGCCCTTCACCAGACGCGTCATCACCGCGTCGGGGATGTCCTCGGTGTCAGGAGCCTCGACCGGGGCGTCCTGCCCCTGCACGGTGACGGCCGCGGCGGTGGTGGCCCGTCGAGCCTGGTCCCGGTCCAGCCGGATCTGCCCCTCGTCGGTCGACACCGCGCAGTCGGGACCCCACGGTGTCGACAGGGGAGGCACATCGGTGCCACGGACCAGCCAGAGACCACCCACGACGAACGCGATCGCCACGACGGCCAGGACCGCCGTGACGGTGACCGCCCCGCTTCGGCGCCGCCTGAACCCTCCGGCCCTGTGTGCCATGCCCTCCCGCTCCTCCTCACCCGCACGCCGTGGACGGCGCCCGTCGATGGTCGGGCGGCCTCACCGTCGTGGACCCCTCGGCCCTCCGACACCGGGGCCCTTCGCGCACCGCCGCGCGTGCGTCCCCTCCTGCCGTGGGTCAGCGGATCGACCACAGGACGAAGAGGCCGCCCAGGACCAGTGTCAACGCCCATACCCGATCCATGGTGACCCCGCGCCAACGCAGCGCGTGCACGCCCAGGAAGTCGTAGGCGATCAGTGCCGCGACCCCGGCGGTGGCCAACATCGCCAGCGTGTGCACTCCGGTCGCGGCCAGGCCCACCAACGTCGCGTCCCACAGACTCCACGCCCCCTCGACCGGCACGCCGTCGGAGGCCGTGGTCATGGCGGCGTCCGCTCCCCCCGGTTCTCGGGGCGCCTCCGTGGCCGAGGGCTGGGCGGCCCCGTGAGCCCCGTGCCCGCCGGAGTGCGTGTGCGTGAGCCGACCGGCGAGCACCGGCATCACCATGAGTCCGGCCCCGTGCGCCGAGGCCATCAGGAACGACCACGCGGTCAGCTGCCACAGCGGCAGCCGTACCTCGCGCCAGTGGAAGTGACGCCGCGACAACAACATCACCAGTCCCACCAGGACGATCACCACGCCGCCCACGACCGGGAAGAGCACGGAGGCGGTGACCGACCCGGTGACGGTGATGGCCACGGCCGCGACACCGACGCTCAGGGCGTGCCCGACGGCGATGGCGGGCAGGGAGCCCAGCACCTGGGCGCGACCGCCCTCCTGGAGCCCGCGGCTCACGGCCAGAAGCCATCCCATACCCGGATGCAGGCCGTGAAAGGCGCCCAACGCGACGAGAGTCCATAACTGAGCGGGGGTCACGCCAGTAAGGCTCACACGGTCGTGGAGGGGCGGCAAGGGCCGGACCTCTCCTGGCCGCTACCGGTCAGAAGGGTTTCTCGGTCGCTCCGGCGGGGCAGGATCCGCCGGAGTCCACCCGGCACGTGTCAGGGGCACAGCGTGCTCAGGTCGGTGGCCTCCTCGCCCACCTGACGGCCGGGGTCGGCGGGCTCCTCCTGGTCCAGCCCTGTGTACCGCTGCCACTCGGTACGACCGTCCTCCTCGCCCCCGATCTCCTCCCCGGGCTCGCCCTCGTTCTCGGAGGACTCCGCCGCGGACGGGTCCGGAGCGTCGTCGTCGGACCCCCCGAGGTCGTCGCCGACCTCCTCCGACACGTCGATGGCACGGGCGACCAGGTCCCTGATCGCCTCCCAGTCGGGGTTGGCGGTGTTGACCTGGGGCGGCGACAGCTGGAGCGTGCTCATCCGGCCGTCGTCGGTGACCAGGTCCGCCAGTTCGATGAACGCGGGGACCTTGGACTGGGGGATGTCGGTGCTCAGGGTGCGCTCGGTCGCTCCCGCCAACCTGCGGTAGCTCGTCAGGATGGTGGTCGGTTCCACCTGCTCGGTGACGTACTTGATCAGGCAACCTTGGCGGCCCATCCGGCCGTAGTCGTCACTGTTGGTGCGCGAGCGGCCGTACCAGAGGGCGTCGTGGCCGTTCAGTCGGCGCAGTCCCGGCTCCAGCACCCCGCCGTGCACACCGTAGGGGATCGGTTCCTCGATGCGCACCCGCACACCGCCGATGGCGTCGATCAGGTCGCGAAAGCCCATCATGTCGACCATCGCGTAGTAGCCGATGTCCAGGCCGAGGTTGTGGGCGATCACCTTCTTGAGGGTGTCGGCGGGGGGATCGGCCACGGCCGGGTTCATCGCCAGCTCCTCGGGCTGCTCCGCGACGGTCTGGTACACGTCGTTGAGCAACAGGTCGAAGCCGTACGGTTCGGGATAGAGCTCGGCCAGGGCGCTGTCCTCGGGGAAGCGGATGTTCTCCAGGTTGCGGGGAAGTCCCACCAGGACGGTGTCGCCGGTACGGGTGTCCATGCTGGCGACCATCATGGTGTCGGTGCGTACGCCGTAGCGGTTGTCCGCCGAGTCCGCGCCGATCAGCAGCACGCTGACCCGCTCCTGCCCGTTCCAGGGGTCGGCGTCGTCATGGGGAGGCAGCTCGGGATCCTCCTCGGCGTGGAAGACGTTGGTGATCGTCTGGTAGGCGGTGTAGCCGCCGTGCAGGGCCAGCGCCGAGGGCGCCGCGATGGGCAGGCACAGCACCAGGACCACGGCCGCTCCCCCGAGTCGTGGGCCCCAGGAGGCGTCGGTGGGCCTGGTGATCACCCATGAGTGCACGATCACCGTCGACCACAGCACCGCCACGGCGAACACCACGCCCATGGCGCCCAACAGCCACTGGCTCTGCACCGCCATCCGGGCCAGGAGCGTCATGGTGCCCGCCTCGTCCGCGCCCAGACGCCAACCCCAGACGACCAGGGCCGCGATCGAGGACAGGTACAGGCTCAGGATCACCGTGCCGGCGATCCTGTGACGCATCCGCAGATGTGCCGCTCCCGGGAGGGGAACCGAGGCCGCGGTCCACAGCAACGCCCGGACCGTACCGAAGCGCGTGGGCGCCTCGTCCCGCTTGTCGTCCTCCGCAGGCACCGGTGGTTCCTCTCCAGCCGCGGGGCGGGGCGCCCCGTGTTCCTCGTCGTCCCGCCACGGCGCAGAGTGGTGACCGTGGTGGTGTTGTTCGAAATCCCTGTCGTGTGCGCGTCCGAGAAGGCCCTTCCGATTCGTCTCCGGGTGGCGTCCATGTACTCGGATGCGTCGAGCGGGTCATGCGTTCGACTGTCCGAGGAACGAGGGAGGAGTCCCGGGGAGTCGTGCCGACCTGCCTGACAAGTGTGGCGCTTTGTGGGAGTTGTGGGGACTACTGCTCAGTGATGATGAATGTTCTATACAAGTCTGTTATGTGACGGGGACGTGGTGGATGGGTAGGGAAGGACGCTTTCGGGATGAGCAAAGGGGTGAATCAGTCGATTTCTTTCGCGATCGGTAGTGAAGCGACGCCGCAGCTGCGATGATCTGGCCGCAGGAGGGGGCGCCGCCCGGGGGAAGGACGGCGTCATGGAACGAAAGGCAAGCCATCGTGCTCGATGCGGTTGACGCCGCGCTCATGCGCGCGTTGCAGGGGGACGGCAGAGCGACGTTCCAGGCACTGGCCGACGGGGTCGGCCTGTCGAGGACCGCGGTGCGCGCCAGAGTGCGACAGCTCGTGCGCTCGGGCGCGGTCAGGATCGTCGGGGTGCTGCACGCCGGAGTGGTGGGCATGGACGTCCTCGGCCATGTCTCGTTCCGGGTCAGCGGACCCGTCGGGCCTTTGCTGGAGGCGTTGGCGGAGCGTGAGGCCGTGACCTTCGCGGCGCAGGCGGCGGGGCGCTTCCCCGCCGTCGCGCAGGTGCGGGTGGCCGATGACGCGGCCCTGACCAAGGAGCTGTCCGAGCTGCGGTCGATGCCGGGCGTGGACGGTGTCGAGGTCTTTCGCGCCAACGCGGTGTTCAAGGACGGGTACAGCAGTGTGCGGGAGCTGCGCGACGTGGAGCTGGACGCCCTGGACTGGCGCCTGGTCCGTCGCCTGCTCAGGGACGGACGGGCCTCCTACGCCGACCTGGCGCGTCAGGTGGGGCTGTCCCAGGCGGCGGCGCGTTCGCGCGTGGTACGACTGCTCGACTCCGGAGTGGTGCATGTGACCGCGCTGGTGGATCCCGTCGTGCTGGGCTCCACGGAGCGGCTGGGTTTCGGGCTGCGCTGTCGGGGCGACGCCGAGTCGCTGGGGGCGGCACTGGCGAACATGCCCCGGATCTCCTTCCTGTCCACCGGTTTCGGTCGCTATGACGTCCTCGGCACGCTCACCGCGCCCGACCGGCGCCGGTTGGTGGAGGCGCTGGAGGAGGTGCGCGCGGCCCCGGGCGTGGCCTATGTGGAGTGCTGGGACCACTTGTCGGTGCGCAAGGAGCGCAGGGGAGGAGGGCACACCATGGAGGAGGTCTCCGGTTAGCGGGTCCGGACGCGGTCGGGGCGAGAACCGGTCGGCGGCCGAGGGCGGGAGGCGTTCGGCTCCTCGTCAGGCTCACCGTGCTCTTCCCCGTACCTGTAACCATCGGTAACATTTTTGCGTGTTTCCCGTTCCCATGGCTTGCGTCACACTTAAGTTACCCGTGAGTATGGACAGGGGGTCGGTCTCGTGCCGACCCTCACCGGGCGCGGGTGTAAGGGGAGGCTGACGTGGCGCTTGCGGATACGTTGACGGCTGCGGGCACGGTGGCGCTGGCGCGGTGCGGTGGCCGGCCGTTCGGGGCACACCTGTTCTCCGTGTGGCCGGGGGCGGCCTTCGCGGCGACCGCCTTCCCCGTGCGCTGCACCCCAGGGGACAATCTGGCCATCCACGTCGCGGTCGCCCAGGCTCCCCCCGGTTCCGCCCTCGTCGTCGACGTCGCGGGCGAGACCGAGTACGGCTACGTCGACGAGATCCTCGCCGTGGCCGCCAGGACCCGGGGGGTCGAGGGGATCGTCCTGGACGGCTGCGTACGCGACATCGCCGCCATCGCCCGCTGTGCCCTGCCCGTGTTCGGAGCGGGGGTCGCGGTCCGTGAGGCCGCGCACGAGGCGGGCGGTTCGGTCGGGCGCCAGATCAGCATGACGGCGGGCGGGCCGGGGCCGCTGCCGGTGCGCCGCGGTGACTGGATCGTGGCCGACGACGACGGCGTGGTGTGCCTGCCCCGGGCACAGGCGAGCTCCATCGTCGCCCGAACCCTGGACAGCATCTCCCGGGAACGCGAGATCATCGACGCCGTGTACGCGGGCGAGAGCACCCTCGACCTACTCGGCCTGGACCCCTCACGGGTCGCCGGTTGGGAGGAGGAGGCCGAACCCCGCCCCCGTCTCGGCGGCGCGGGGCGGCCCCGGCCCCTCGGTGCTCGTCGCGACACCGCCGCACGCGGCACGGAGGGCCACTCCACCTCCCGCCCTCGGATGTCGTCACGTCCCGTCGTGGGCGAGGGACACCGCGGGGACTGATCGCGCCGGGGACACCGAAGGCCCTGGACCCCTCGCACGGAGCGGGTCCAGGGCCTTCGGCGTGGGGGACCGTTCAGTCGTCCTCGGCGAGCGAGAGCAGTTCGTCGATGTAACAGGTCGCCTCACGGACGGCCTTGGAGGCGTCGGCGTCGCGGATCGCCTCGGTCAGCTTCGAGTGGTCCACACCGTCGGTGGCAGCGGAGGGCCGGTCGGTGGCCTCGGGGTCCTGCCCGTAGGCGGTGTGGGCGATGCTCGCGTACACCGCCTGGGCGATGTCGTCGTAGAGGTCGATGAGCAGGGAGTTGTGCGTGGCGTTGACGACCGCCCGATGGAAGGCGAAGTCCGCCTCCACGAAGGCGCCCATGTCACGCGCGCGCCAGGCCTCCTCGCGCAGTCCCATGGCACGGTCGATGTTGGCCATGTCCTCCTCGCTGTGGCGCAGCGCGGCCAGTCGGGCCGACTCCACCTCCAACGCGCGGCGGACCTCCAGGTTCTCCCGCAGTCGGGAGCGCTCCAGGCGGCGGCGCAACGCCCCTCCGAGTTCGCTGGAGGCGCGTACGAACGTGCCGGCTCCCTGACGGATCTCCAGCAGTCCCGCGTGGGCGAGGGCGCGGACGGCCTCACGAACGGTGTTGCGTCCCACCTCGAGCTGTTCGGAGAGCTCGGACTCGGTGGGAATGCGGTCACCGACGCCCCACTCACCAGAGTCGATTTGGGCTCTTAACTGACTGATGACCTGGTCCACGAGACCGGTCCGGCGTGTCGAGGCGAGGGGCACGCGTTACCTCCTAGGGGGCGGGTCGCCGGATGACAGGGCCAGCGCACAGGTACGGACGGTTAAGGTCGGAGCTTAGACCAGTCACCGTCGGGAATCGGCTCCGAACGGCAATGCGTTATCCTCATGAAGTACATCGGGTCATCCTATCTATCGCTGGAAGTCGCCTCTTATGCCCGCCGGACCAGGCCCCTGCTCCTCCGTGACAAGCGATCCCCTCGCAGGCCCTGCCACACCGGCCCGCCCGCCGCGCGCGATCCTTCTGTTGCTCGCCGCCGGGATCGCCCTGGCGGCACTGAACCTGCGCACCGCCATCACGAGTGTGGGTCCGCTCCTCGACGAGATCACCACCGGACTGGGCATGAGCGCGGTCGGAGCGGGGCTGCTGACCACCCTGCCCGTGCTGTGCTTCGCGCTCTTCGGCGGCCTCACTCCGGCGCTGGCCCGACGCCTGGGTCCGCACCGTCTGCTGGTCTGCGCTCTGACGGCCGTGGTCGTCGGCCTCGCGGTGAGGGCGCTGGTCCCCGACCCGTGGCTGTTCCTGGTGCTGAGCGCCGTGGCCCTGTCCGGGGGCGCGATCGGCAACGTCATCCTGCCCGTACTGGTCAAGCAGCACTTTCCCGAACGCGTCGGTCTGATGACCACCGTGTACACCACGGCCATGGCCCTGGGCACCACCATCGCCGCCGCGGCGACCGTGCCCATGGAGCAGGCCACGGGGGAGTGGCGTACCGCCCTGGGCGTCTACGCCCTGTTCGGGATCGTGGCCGCCGTGCCCTGGCTCCTGGTATTGCGCCACGAACCCGCACGCGGCGACTCCTCCCACGCCCTGGGCTTCCGGCAGGTGCTGTCCACCGGTCTGGGCTGGCAGTCCGTCATCTACTTCGGCACCCAGTCCTCGATCGCCTACATCCTGTTCGGCTGGTACGCCCAGATGCTCCGGGACCAGGGGATGGAAGCCCAGGACGCGGGTCTGGCACTGTCCTACCTCGCCTTCCTGGGCATACCCATGTCCCTGCTGCTGCCCATGTTGTTGACCAGGCTGAGGGACCAGCGTCCCTTCGTGGTCATGTTCGCCGCCTTCTATCTGACGGGCCTGGCGGGGTTGTGGATCGCGCCGCTGTCGGGGGTATGGGTGTGGACCACGCTCGTGGGCGTGGGCATGGGAACCTTCGTCTTCGCCCTGACCGCCTTCGCGCTACGCACCCGGACCGGGGGTGGGACGGCCGCGCTGTCGGCCGCCAGTCAGAGCCTGGGCTACCTCATGGGCGGGGCGGGACCCTTCCTGTTCGGACTGTTGCACGAGATCAGCGGTGGCTGGCACGTGCCGCTGCTGTTGGTGGTGTTCCTGGTCGTGACGAACCTGGCCGTGGGCATGTGGCTGGGCCGTCCCCGCTACCTGGAGGACGTCATCGCCGCACGTGGCCTCAGCCGGGAAGCCAGTCCAACCGACCGATGAGGTACACCGAACCCACGAAGGCCACGATGTCGATGATCGTGTGCGCCACCACCAACGGCATCACACGCCCGTGGCGCAGGTAGAACCAGCCGAAGACCAGTCCCATCACCAGGTTGCCGAAGAACATCCCCACCCCCTGGTAGAGGTGGTAGAAGGCGCGTAGCACCGAAGTGGCCAGCACGGCCCTCCACGGTGTCCACCCCAGCTGTCCCAACCGGTGCAGCAGGTAGCCGACCACGATCACCTCCTCCAGGACGCCGTTCTTGGCCGCCTGGAGGACCAGGACGGGAACGTCCCACCAGTTGCCCTCCAAGGCGCTGGGCGTGATCGTGACCGTCAACCCCAGGTGCCAGGAGACCACGTACACCACCAGGCCCCCCGCTCCGATGGCCGCGGCCAAGGCGGCCCCGCCGGCCAGATCGAAGCCGGGGCGGCGCAGGTCGAAGCCGATCGTGGCCGAGGACTCGCCCGAGCGGCGCAGGAGGTAGGCCACCAGCAGGACGGGGACCAGTGCGGCGGCCACCGCGTACAACTGGAAGGACAGATCGAGCCAGGGGCGGTCCAGCGCCCGCGGGCGTACCAGGCTGGCGGTCTGCTCGGCCAGGGACCCCGGCCTGGTGAGCACGCCCACGAAGGAGATGGTCGCCGAGACCGCCGCGGCGCCCACGGACAGGGCGAGCACGCACAGCACCTCCCAGCGCAGCAGACGCCGGTCGACGGGTGCGGTGGGGGAGGAGGACGAGGCCGCGGACGGTTCAGAGCTCGGAGGACGGGTCTTGTCGGTCACGTCTTGAAGAGTATGCGTCCTGACCGGTGAAGGCGTGCGGAAGAGGCGCCCCGGGCGGCGCGGACGGGGCGCCCGGGGCGGGGTGTCCATGGTCGGGGAGGATCGGCACGGGAGGCGGGGCCTTGACCGAAGGGTTCCTCCGACCCTTCGGCGGTACCCGGACGCAGGGCCGAACGAGGCGGGGACCGGGGAGGAGGTGCTTCGGGCACCGAGATCCCCGCCTTCGGGGCGCCCGAACGGCCCCCGGAGGGTGCTAGTCGCCCTCCTCCATGTCCTCCATGCCGGGGTCGCCCTCCATACCGGGCTGTTCCATACCCGGCTCCTCCACGCCGGGGTCCTCCACCGCCGGGTCCTCACAGGCCGCGCTCGCGAACACGGCGACGGCGGCGATCGCCCCGCCAGCGAGCACGCGGCGGACGGTGGTCATGGTCTCCTTGCTGATGTTCTCAAGTCCCACTGTCGACTCCATCGGTTCGGGGATGTTCGCCGCGGACGGTCCTATGCCGCGGCGAGGTCCGTCTCACGACGGGCGTTATGTACCTGTGATCAACGCGTGCACCACACTAGGTGTCCTCGTCCTGTGTGACCAGGGCGGCACGGAGAGCGATGTGGCCTGTTGTGGCCAATGAATGAGGTTTGATCCGCGTGGGAGGGGAAGGCGGGGCGCCCAGGGCGCGACGGCATCGTGCGGATACGGAGAAAGCCGCCGGCCATGCGCGTGTGACACGGAACGCGCATGGCCGACGGCTAGGGGGGTGGAGGCCGACCCGCCCCGCCCCAGCCACGAAAGCGGGGAGGGCCGGCCTCCGGGGATCGAAGACCAGTGTCAGTGAGCCGCTGAGAACTGGTCTTCCTCAGTAGAGCCGGTGAGAGCCGTGGTGCTGGCGTCGGGCGAGATGGTCGTGCTGATGGAGTCGAAGTAGCCGGTGCCGACCTCACGCTGGTGGCGCGTGGCGGTGTAGCCGTCGGCCTCGGCCGCGAACTCGGCCTCCTGGAGCTCGACGTAGGAGGTCATCCCGTTCTGGGCGTAGCCCTTGGCCAGGTTGAACATCGAGTAGTTGAGCGAGTGGAAACCGGCCAGGGTGATGAACTGGAACTTGTAGCCCATGTGGCCCAGCTCGCGCTGGAACTTGGCGATGGTCGCGTCGTCCAGGTGGCGCTTCCAGTTGAAGGACGGCGAGCAGTTGTAGGCCAGCATCTGGTCGGGGTACTCGGCCTTGATGCGCTCGGCGAAGTCGCGGGCGACCTCCAGGTCGGGGGTCGCGGTCTCCATCCACAGCAGGTCCGAGTGCGGGGCGTAGGCCAGGCCGCGGGCGACGCAGGCCTCGACGCCGTTGCGGAAGCGGTAGAAGCCCTCCGCGGTGCGCTCGCCGGTGATGAAGGGCTGGTCGCGCTCGTCGATGTCGCTGGTGATCAGGGTCGCGGCCTGGGCGTCGGTCCGCGCGATGACCAGGGAGGGGACACCGGCCACGTCCGCGGCCAGGCGTGCGGCGTTCAGCGTCTTGACGTGCTGGCCCGTGGGGATGAGGACCTTGCCGCCCAGGTGGCCGCACTTCTTCTCGGAGGCCAGCTGGTCCTCCCAGTGCACACCGGCGGCGCCGGCGGTGATCATGGCCTTCATCAGCTCGTAGGCGTTGAGGACGCCACCGAAGCCGGCCTCGGCGTCGGCCACGATCGGGGCGAGCCAGTCGGGGGCGTCGTCGTCGCCCTCGGCCCAGGTGATCTGGTCGGCGCGCAGGAGCGCGTTGTTGATCCGGCGGACCACGGCCGGGACCGAGTTGGCCGGGTACAGGCTCTGGTCCGGGTAGGTGTGGCCGGAGAGGTTGGCGTCGGCGGCGACCTGCCATCCGGAGAGGTAGATGGCCTTCAGCCCGGCGCGGATCTGCTGGACCGCCTGGTTGCCGGTGAGGGCGCCGAGGCTGTTGACGTAGTCCTCGGTGTGGAGCAGGTCCCACAGGCGCTCCGCTCCGCGACGGGCCAGGGTGTGCTCCTCGGTGACCGAACCGCGGAGCTTGATCACCTCGTCGGCGGAGTAGGTGCGCTCGATGCCGGCCCACCGGGGGTTGGTCTCCCAGTCGCGCTGAAGTGCGGCGCTGGCTTCCTGTCGTCGAGCGCTGGTGCCCATTTCGATCCCGCCTTACGTGTAGTCCCCAAGGTGTTCGCACCGGTCGAGAGACGTCCTCCCGGGCCAGGGGGTGAGCCCGGGGCGGTGTTCCCCGCCGGTAACTATGATTCTTGGGCAAGAACCAAGGCTTTTCCATTCGAAATCGGGTGAAGAAGCTAAGTTTTTTCCGTACTATGAAGCCATGACGTACTTTGGCGCTGAAGAAATACCGTCTTTGACAGGTGACCTAGATCTCGTCACCTTTGGTCAGAGGCTTCGTCACCTGCGGCGCGCACGCGGCCTCACCCTCTCCGACCTGGGGGAACGCGTGGGCAGGGCGCCCTCCCAGCTCTCCCTGCTGGAGAACGGCAAGCGCGAGCCCAAGCTCTCCCTCCTCACCTCCCTGGCCTCCGCGCTCGGCGTCTCGATGGAGGAGCTGCTGTCCAAGCAGCCTCCGAGTCGGCGCGCGCAACTGGAGATCGCGGTGGAGGAGGCCCAGCGCGACCCCCTCTACCGAACGCTGAACCTGCCGCACCTGAAGGTCGGCAAGCGGGTCCCCAACGACGTGCTCGAACACATCGTCGGCCTGTACGAAGAGCTCAAGCGCCGCCACGCCAAGCCCACGGCCAGTCCGGAGGAGGCCCGCCGGGCCAACGCCGAACTGCGCCGCCAGATGCGTGAGCGCGGCAACTACTTCGAGCACATCGAGAAGGCCGCGGCCCAGACCCTGGACGCGGTCAACTACACCGCGGGGGCGCTGTCACAGGGTCAGATCCTGGCGATCGCCACCCACCACGGCTTCTCCCTCAAGTACGTGCAGGACCTTCCCCGCTCGGTGCGCTCCCTCACCGACCACGTCAACCGGCGCATCTACCTCAAACGCGAGACCACCCTCGGCATGCACAGTCCGCGCACGATCCTGCTGCAGACCCTGGGTCACGTCGTGCTGGGCCACGGCCGACCGCGCGACTTCGGCGACTTCCTGCGCCAGCGTGTGGAGGCCAACTACTTCGCCGCCGCTGTCCTGATACCCGAGTCCACCGCGGTGCGCTACCTCCAGGAGGCCAAGCAGGCGCGGGACCTGTCGGTGGAGGACCTGCGCGACGTGTACTCGGTCTCCTACGAGATGGCCGCGCATCGGTTCACCAACCTGGCCCACCGCCACCTGGACCTGGTCTGCCACTTCATCCGCAACGACGAGACCGGCATCATCTACAAGGCCTACGAGAACGACGGACTGATCTTCCCCACCGACGAGACCGGCGCGATCGAGGGTCAGCGCATGTGCCGTCAGTGGTCGGGACGCCAGGTCTTCGCCTCGCCCGACCGCTACTCGATCTACTACCAGTACACCGACAAGCCCAACGGCACCCACTGGTGCGTGGCGCACGTGGACCCCAGCCGCGAGCGGAACTTCGCCATCACGCTGGGGGTGCCCTACAAGGAGTCGCGCTGGTTCAGGGGACGCGAGACCACCAACCGCACCAAGTCCAACTGCCCGACCGGCGAGTGCTGCGTGCGTCCGCCCTCCGAGTTGGCCGCCCGGTGGGAGGGCAACGTGTGGCCCTCGGCTCGGGCCCACTCGCACGTGCTCTCCGCGCTCCCCTCGGGGACCTTCCCCGGAGTGGACGAGCACGACGTCTACACCTTCTTGGAAAAGCACGCCCTCGACTGATCCACGGTGACGGGGCCCGGCTCCAGGACCGGGCCCCGTCGCGTGCGACCGAGCGTTGTCCCCGTACGATCCTGGTGTTACCGTTGGTAACACAACTGGCCGCCCCTCCCTCCCCGAGGGCCCGACAAAGGATGTAAGCGCATGAGTGAGGCCCCCGAGCCCGCCTTCAGCCTGGAACCGAGTGAGGACGTCCGCGAGGTCCGGGACTGGACACACGGATTCGCCGCCGACGTCATCCGGCCCGCTGCCGCGGAGTGGGACGAGCGGGAGGAGACCCCTTGGCCGATCATCCAGGAGGCGGCCAAGATCGGCCTGTACTCCCTGGACTTCTTCGCCAACCAGTGGCTGGAACCCAGTGGCATCGGCATCCCCGTCGCCTTCGAGGAGCTGTACTGGGGAGACCCGGGGATCGCCCTGTCCATCACCGGCACCGGCCTGGCCGCGGTGTCGGTGGCCGCCAACGGCACCCAGGAACAGCTGCTGGAGTGGACGCCGCAGATGTTCGGCACCCCCGACGACGTCAAACTCGCCGCGTTCTGCTCCTCCGAACCCGACGCGGGCAGCGACGTCTCGGCCATCCGGACCAGGGCCGTCTACGACCAGTCCAAGGACGAGTGGGTGCTCAACGGCACCAAGACGTGGGCGACCAACGGCGGTATCGCCGACATCCACGTGGTGGTCGCCTCCGTGGAGCCGGAACTCGGCTCCCGGGGCCAGGCCACCTTCGTCGTGCCGCCGGGCACCCCGGGCCTGAGCCAGGGACAGAAGTTCGCCAAACACGGCATCCGCGCCTCGCACACCGCCGAGGTGGTGCTGGACGACGTACGCGTGCCGGGCTCGTGCCTGCTCGGAGGCAAGGACAAGCTCGACGAACGCCTGGCCCGCGCCCGCGAGGGCAAGGGGTCCAAGGGGCAGGCGGCGATGAAGACCTTCGAGGCCTCCCGTCCGAGCGTGGGCGCGATGGCCGTGGGTTGTGCCCGAGCCGCCTACGAGTACGCCCGCGACTACTCCACCCAGCGCGAGCAGTTCGGGCGTCCGATCGGTGAGAACCAGGGCGTGGCCTTCACCCTGGCCGAGATGGCCACCCGTATCGACGCCGCCAGACTGTTGGTGTGGCGTGCGGCGTGGATGGCGCGCAACAACAAGGACTTCGACAACGCGCAGGGCTCCATGAGCAAGCTCTACGCCAGCGAGACCGCCACCTTCGTCACCCAGAACGCGGTGCGCCTCCTCGGCGGCAACGGTTACACGCGCGACTATCCCGTCGAGCGCTGGCACCGTGACGCCACCATCTTCACCATCTTCGAGGGCGCCAGCGAGATCCAGAAGCTCATCATCGGCCGCGCCGTCACCGGCCTGCCGGTGCGCTGATAGCCGAAGGTCCAGGAGCGGTCCCTTCGAACACCGCGTTCGAGCGGACCGCTCCCGATGCGGGGGCACCCGCGGTCCCGGTCACAGGCGTGCGCGTCTACGCCGGTTCCGAGGTGTCCCTGACCGCGGCGTTCTGTGCGCGGGAGCCGGGAGCGCCCCGCTCGGGGGCGGCGGGGCTGTGCGCGTGCTGCGGCGGGGCCGACGTTGCTCCCTCGCCGGCTCCCACGCCCGCCTCCGGAACGCGTAGGGCGAGTAGGGCGACGTCGTCGCCGCTGGGCTCGATGCGACTGAGGAGTTCGTCGCAGAAGTCCTCGATGTCGGCGTGGGCCAGGTCGGCGGCGTGGCGGCGCAGGGTGTCCAGCCCCGTGTCGATGGGATGCCCTCGACTCTCGACGAGTCCGTCGGTGTAGAACAGCAGGGTGGAGTGCGCGGGGAGCACCTCACGGGCGTCGGGCCAGTCCAGGCCCAGATGCAAGGTGGCGCTCATGCCGAGAAGAGGGCCGTGGCCGCCTTCGAGGTAGCGGGTGCGGCCGTCGGCGGTGACGAGCAGCGGTGGAGGATGCCCGGCGTTGACCCAGCGCAGTTCCCAGGGTCCGCCTTCGGGGCCTTCCAGACGGGCGAAGACGACGGTGGCCATGGGGGCGTCGCTGGTGTTGGTCATGGCCTCGTCCAGTCGCTGCATGATCAGGCTGGGGGGTTCCCGACGGTCCCATGCCAGGGCGCGCAGCATGTTGCGGACCTCGGCCATGTGCGCGGCGGCGTGGAGATCGTGCCCGACCACGTCGCCGATGACCATGGCCATGACACCGTCGGCGAGACGGAAGGCGTCGTACCAGTCCCCGCCGACCTCGGAGGCCTTCTGCGCGGGCTGGTAACGGGCCGCGAAACGGAGGTGACCCGCCTGGGGAAGCGGGGTCAGGAGTTGGCGTTGCATGGTCTCGGCGATATCGCGCTGCTCCTCGAACAGCCGCGTGCTCTCCATCATCAGACCGACGCGCCGTCCGATGTCGCCCAGCATCAGCGCCTCCGCGTCGGTGTAGGCGGCGCGTTGCCCCGTACGTGCCACGGTCAGCAGACCGAAGACCTGTCTGCGGGTGTACAGAGGCACCATCACCGCGGTGTGCCCTCCCAGATGGTCGAACAACCGCTGGTGCGGTCGAGAGCGAAGTTTGTTCGTCTCGCCCGCCATGTCCTTCGCGTTGAGCAGGAGGGGGCGCATGTTGTACAGGGCGCGCGGCAGCGGCGGGAGCGGACCCTTCAGCGATTCGGCCGCGTCGTGGGCGCCCGGAGCGTACACGGCGACACGTCGAGCCTCCTGTATCTCCCCGGTCGGAAGCAGGTCGATCGCCGCCCAGTCGCCCAGGGTGTGCACCAGAAGGCGGACCAATTTGTCCAACATCTCGGAGATGTCCAGCTTGGCGATGAAGAGCATCGAGACCTCCGCCACGATGCTCAGCCGGGCGGTGAGCTCCTCCAAGGCCGCCAGGTACGCCGCGGTCTGCTCGGTGGCGTCGCGATGCGCCCTGAAGTCGTGGAAGACGATGACCGCGCCGTCCCTGCCCTCCGCGTGCTGGAGCGGAGTGGCCGCCCAGATGATGGGGACGAGGGTGCCGTCCCCCCGTAGGTAGCACTCGCCGCTCCCCTCGGCCGGCAGACCGCTGTCGAGCGTGACCATGATGGGACAGGACCGCCGCGGGACCTTGTTGCCCTCCTCGTCCCGGTGCAGCAGGTCATGCGCGTCAGAACCCAGCAGCTGCTCTTCGGGCCGGTCGAGGATGTGCTGGGCGAAGGGGTTGGAGGCGGTGATGCGGCCGGTGGTGTCGACGATGAGCATCCCCGCGCCCACACTGTCGAACACCGCGCGCAGCAGACCGGTCTCCAGCGGCCAGCCTATGTCTTTCATCGCTGCCTACTTCCGGCTTCTCCACACGGCTTCCGCCGTCGCGTCGGCACTTACGGGCACCGGTGCTCGGGATGTCGGGTCCTGTGGGATCCTCCGTGTCGATACACGGACGTCCTCCTCCGCCCGTGCCGTCGGTTCCATGAGGTCGGAGCCACCACCCGTCATGTGTTCCCGTACGCGCACCGTTTCCTGACGTGACCGTGACCAACGCAGTACAGTGTCGCCTCTCCCTTATCCGGAGAAGGGCATTTCGAACCCGACGGCATGTCATGGTCATGGGCCTCCAGCGGCCTCCGGCAGACCCTGGCCGAACGGAACCCTCGCCCCCTAACCTGGCCTCATGAACACCACCACGGGCAACGGCGCCCCCTCCCTCACCATTCCCGCCGGATACAACGGCCCCGACGGGACGGGCAACGGCGGCTACACCTCCGGTCTGCTCGCCGCCCGGCTCACCACCGCGGGCGGACCGGCCGTCCAGGTCACCTTGCGCAACCCCCCGCCCCTGGGTCGTCCGATGACCGTGGAGGAGGGGCCCGGCGGTGCGCTGCGCCTGATCGACCCCGACGCGGTGCGGGAACGCGCCCGACTGATCGCCGAGGCGACCGTGACCGAACTCCCCGATGACCCCGTCATTCCCGGCGGACCGGTCGGAGTGCCCGAGGCCGAGGAGGCCCAGCGTCGCTACGGGGGCTTCGACGCCCACCCCTTCCCCCGCTGTTACAGCTGTGGGCCCGAGCGGGCCGAGGGCGACGGACTGCGTCTGTTCGCCGGCTCCGTGCGCCCGGGCACCGGCCCCGACGGGGTCGGCAACACCGTCGCCTGCTCCTGGACACCGCACCCCGTGCTGGACGAGGGGGACGGCGGCGTCGGCATGGCCCAGGTCTGGGCGGCACTGGACTGCCCCGGAGGCTGGTCCAGCGACGTCTCGGGGCGACCGGCCGTCCTGGGCCGGTTCACCGCCCGTGTCGACCGCATGCCCCGAGTGGGGGAGACCCACGTGGTGATGGGCCATCTGGAGGAGGTCGACGGACGCAAGATCCACACCGGCAGCGCCCTCTACGACGGCCAGGGTCGCCTCATGGCCCAGGCACGGGCCACCTGGATCGCCCTCAAGGGCTGATCGGCCGCCCGGACCGCCCCCGACCCGCGCCAGCCGCTACGGTGTTGCCTTGTGGCTCCCGAACGTAGGCGGCGGACCGCGCCGACCGACACCAGTAACGCCTCCGGCACGGCCGTGCCGGAGGCACCCCCCGCACGCGGCGGACGGGGCGGGCGGGGACGTGACCCCGAGCGACGCCGCGCCCTCCTGGACGCCGCCGACCGTGTGATCCAGCGCGACGGCCCGGACGCGTCGATGCTGGCCATCGCTGCCGAGGCCGGGATCAGCAAACCGATCCTGTACCGGCACTTCGGGGACAAAAGCGGCCTGTACCGGGCGCTGGCCCGGCGCCACGTGGACCCGCTCATCGAACGCATCCGCGACGAACTGCACCAGCACACCGCGTTCGAGGTGCGCGCCCGTGCCACGGTCGGGGCCTACCTGTCGATGATCTCCCGCAACCTCAACCTCTACCGGTTCCTCATGGACCGGGCCACCTCCGAGGACCCGCGCACACGCGGCGACCTGGGCATGATGGTGCGCCGCTTGGGAGAGGAACTCGCCGACCAGCTCGTCGACGAACTGCGCATCGGCGACCGCCTGCGCTCCCAGATCGTCGCGCACGCCATCGTGGGCATGGTGCAGGCGGCGGGGGAGTGGTGGCTGGAGCACCCGGAGGTCGGCGAGGAGGAGATCATCGACGACCTCACCGACGCGGTGGTCGGCGCCATCCGCGGCAGTCGGCGTTGACGGGGCGAGAGCGCACACTGGTGTTCTGTGAGGGATCCGACCCGCGGTGATCCCGCCTTCGGGTCTCCGTGGACCGAGGACGCCGAGGGCACCGGCCTCGGACGACGAGGGGGCGGGACGGACTCCGCCGCCCCGCCCCCTCGTCCCCTCAGTCGGGGAAGTGACAGGCCACCGGGTGTCCGTTGCCCCGGTCGGTGAGCTCCGGCGTCTGCTCGGCGCACACCTCCTGCGCCTTCCAGCAGCGTGTACGGAACCGGCAGCCACTGGGCGGGTTCACCGGACTCGGCACGTCACCGGTGAGGACGATGCGTTCGCGGACCCGCTCCTGGCGCGGGTCCGGCCACGGCGCGGCCGACAACAGGGCCTGGGTGTAGGGATGCGACGGACTCTCGTAGACCTGCTCCCTCGTCCCGGTCTCCACCACGCGGCCCAGGTACATCACCGCCACCCGGTCGGAGATGTGGCGTACCACCGACAGGTCGTGGGCGATGAAGACGTAGGACAGCCCCAACCTCTCCTGGAGGTCCTCCAGCAGGTTCACCACGCCGGCCTGGACCGACACGTCCAGGGCCGAGACCGGCTCGTCCAGGACCAGGAGTCGGGGCTCCAGGGCCAGGGCCCGGGCGATGCCCACCCGCTGGCGCTGTCCACCGGAGAACTCGTGCGGGTAGCGGTTGCCGTGTTCGGGGCTCAGCCCCACCAGACGCAGCAGTTCGGCCACGCGCTCGGGGCCCCCGTCGCGCCAGCGGCGGTGCACCTTGAGCGGCTCGGCGATGATGTCGTTGACCGGAAGCTTGGGGTTGAGCGAGGCGTAGGGATCCTGGAAGACGATGCCCGCCTCACGCCGGACCCGCTGCAACCCGGCGGAGGACATCGACGTCAACTCCTCGCCCCGGTAGCGCACCGAACCCGCGGTCGGCTTCACCAACTGTAGGATCGCCCGGCCGGTGGTGGACTTGCCGCACCCCGACTCCCCGACCACGCCCAGGGTCTCCCGTTCGGCGAGCCGCAGGGACACCCCGCTGACGGCGTGCACGTGTCCCACCACACGACGCAGCAGACCTGAGCCGTACACGGGGAAGCGGACTTCGAGGTCGTCGACTTCGAGCAGCGCCGGAGCGGCCTCGTGCCGTTCCTCCGACTCGTGCCGGGTCGTCGTCATGGGTTCTGCCCCCCGTTGCGGAAGAAGGTCGTCGGGTCCTCGACGGAGGCCAGTCGTTCCCAGTGGTGACAGGCCGTCAGGTGTTCGGTGTACCGATCGGTGTCCTCCTGCCCCTCGCTCCTCCGTCCTCCTTCACCCGGGTTGTAGGCCGGCGCGAGCGGGGGTTCGGAGGAACGGCAGGTGGCGTCGGCCAACGGACAACGCGGAGCGAACGGGCACCCCGAGGGCAGGTTGATCAGTGAGGGAGGGGTTCCCTGGATGGGGCGCAGGCGCTCGCCGTGCGAGGAGGTCATCGACGGGATCGACCCGAGAAGTCCGGCCGTGTAGGGCATGCGGGTCCGGTAGAACACGTCGTCGGTCTCACCGACCTCCACCGGGGTGCCCGCGTACATGACCAGCACCCGGTGGGCCAAGCCCGCGACCACGCCCAGGTCGTGGGTGATCAGCAGGATCGCCGCGTTGACGGCGTCCTTGACCTCCAGGAGCTTCTCCAGGATCTGGGCCTGGACGGTGACGTCCAGGGCCGTGGTCGGCTCGTCGGCGATGATCACGTCGGGGTTGTTGATGATCGCCATGGCGATCATGACCCGCTGACGCATCCCGCCGGAGAACTCGTGCGGGTAGTTGCGCAGACGCTGCGCGGCCTGGGGGATACCGACCAGGTCGAGCATCTCCCGGGCCCGCTCACGCGCCTGCCTGGGCGGCACCAGGCTGTGCGCCAGGACCGCCTCCGCCAGTTGGTCTCCGACGGTGTGCACCGGGTTGAGGGCGGTCATGGGGTCCTGGAAGATCATCGAGATCTTACGGCCACGCAGGGAACGCCGGTCCTTCTCGCGCATGGCCAGCAGGTCCTGGCCGCGGTAGAGGACACGGCCGCTGATGCGCGCGCTGCGCGGAAGCAGGCCCATCACCGCCATGGAGGAGACCGACTTGCCCGACCCCGACTCCCCGACGATGCTCAGCACCTCCCGTTCTCGCAGCGAGTAGGAGACGTCGCGGACGGCCTTGACCACACCGTCGTCGGTGGGAAAGTCCACGCTCAGGTTCTCGACCCGCAGGACCTCCTCGTCGGTCGGCGGCTTGGACTCGGCGAGGGTCTTGGCGGTGTGGACCGACTCGGTACCGGTCGTGACGGAGGCCTCCCCGCCGGTCGCTTCCGCCGGTGCCGACTCGGAGGGCAAGGGCATGTCGAAGGATTGCGTCATCAGTCACGCACCCTGTTCTGTCGTGGATCGAAGGCGTCGCGCAGGCCGTCACCGATGAAGTTCACCGACAGCGCGATCAGGATGATGAACAGGCCCGGCCAGTAGAACAGCCAGGGTCGGGTGCCCATCGCGCTCCGGTAGTCGGTGATGAGCCGTCCCAGCGAGGTGTCGGGCGGCTGCACGCCCATCCCCAGGAAGGACAGCGCGGACTCCAGCAGTACCGCGGCCGCGATGGCCAGGGTCACGCTGACGATGATCACGCCCACCGTGTTCGGCAGGATGTGCTTGAAGATGATGCGGGCCGAGGACGTCCCCACGGAACGGGCGGCCTCGACGAACTCCTTCTCGCGCAACGACAGCACGGCGCTGCGGACCAGCCGGGCCGTCTGTGTCCAGGTGACCAGACCCAGGACGATGCCGAGGTAGAGGATGCCCGCCTGGCCGGCGATCTTGGCCGCCGCCGCGGCGATGGCCAGGAGCGGGATGGCGATGAGCACGTCGGTGATGCGCATCAGCACGGTCTCGGTCCAGCCGCGGAAGTAGCCCGCGCAGGCACCGATCACCGTGGCCACGATCGTGGCCACGATACCGACGAGGAAGGCGATGATCAGCGACACCTGGGTGCCGCGCATGGTCAGCGCGAAGTAGTCCTTGCCGACGTTGTCCTGCCCGAAGGGGTGCTCGCCCAGGGCCAGACCGGCGCCGCCGAGGAACTCCGGCACCAGGCTCAGGGTGGGATTCCCGTCGTTGTACAAGGGGCCGGTCGCCAGAGGGGACTTGTCCCACCAACCGGGGAGAGGTCCGATACCCACCGAGGTGAAGGACAGTAGAACCACCCCCACCAGCAGGAACATGCCGAACAGGGCGGCCTTGTGCCGGAAGAACCGGCCCCGGATGAGCTGCCACTGGGTACGGGCGGCGATGTTGAGGCCCTGGGCTTCGGCGGAGGTCGACACCTCCTGGACACCGGGGCTGTTCTCGGAGTCCGGCGACCCTGGTGAAGTCCGGTCGTGGTCGGTCATGTGTGCTTCTCCTTCCTTCACGAGAGCCGGATCCGCGGGTCGAGGTAGGCGTAGGCGATGTCGGCGATCATGTTGAACACGACGATCGCGCCGCCCGCGACCACGAAGAACGCCATGACCGGCGCCGGGTCGGCCTCGTCCAGACCCGTGATCAGCAGGTGGCCCATGGCCCGCCAGCCGAAGACCGTCTCGGTGACCACCGCGCCGCCGATCACGGTGCCGAAGTCGTAGGCGACCAGGGTCGTGATGGGGATGAGGCCGTTGCGGAAGGCATGGCGGGTGATGACCGTGCGCTCGGGCAGGCCCTTGGCCCGGGCGGTGCGCACGTAGTCCTGGTTCATCACCTCCAGCATGCTGGCGCGGCTGTAGCGGGTGTAGGTCGCCAGGGAGACCAGGATCAGGGCCAGGGTCGGCAGCGCCAGATGGCCCGCCGAGTCCAGGGTCAGTTCCCAGAAGGTGCCCTCGTAGTTCGGTGTGCGGGCCCCCACGGTGGAGATGGGGCGGCCCTGGACCGACCTGCTGTAGGAGGCGAAGGACTGGAGCATCCGGTCGACGAAGATCACGCCGCCGGTGAACAACCCCGTCCACACCGCCGTCGCGATCGCGTTACGTCGGTGCAGCACGCCCCCGAAGCCGTAGCCGATGGCCACGCACACCACGACGGTGGTGACCGCCAGACCGACGATCACCAGCAGGTTCGGATCGGCCAGCACCGGTGAGAGCACGAAGGAGAGCACGGTGCCCACCGCCGCGGCGGTCAGGGCCGCGTACATCGGCCGGTTCAGCTGAGGTCCGGAGATCAGCACCGAGATGCCCACGGCACCGCCGAGGGCGCTGACCGCGATGACCACCGGCCCCAGGCCCGGGTCGGTGAACCAGGACGTGCCCGAGATCCACAGCAGCAGCACGGTGGTGACGCCGGCGGCCCCGACGAAGGCCAGGAGCCGGGTGCGTCGGTCGCCCACCATCAGTGAACTCCAGGCCGCCCCGACGAGCACCGCGACCAGGACGACGACCAGGGTGGGGATGGTCGGCCGCGCCAACCAGTTGTTGAACTCGATGGCTCCGTACTGCTTGAGCAGGACGCCGACCCAGAAGATGGGCAGGGAGAAGGCCACGAACGCGCCGAAGGTGACCACGTGGTCGAAGCCGCTGTACTGGCGAAGCGCCGAGACGATGCCGATCGCGATGCCGATGACGATGGCCAGGACGGTGGCCGCCACCACGAGCTGCATGGTGGCCGAGATCGCGTCGGCGAGCAGGATGTTGACGTCCTGCCCCTGCCGGTTGACCCCGAGGTCACCGGTGAAGGCCGCACCGAGCCAGAGGAGGTAGCGGGCGTAGACGGGCAGATCGAGGTGCATGCGTTCGATCCGCTCCGCCATCGCGGATTCGCGGGCGTCTTCGGGGAGTTCCCTGAGATCGGACAGGGGATCACCGGTGTTGGCCGCGAGGACGAACATCACGAAGGTGGCGACGAAGAGGACGAAGACGGAGACGACGAGTCTTCGTGCGATGAAGACGAGCACTTGTGCTGACTCCTGAGGAGATCAGGGAACGGTCGCGCGAAGACGAAGGGACCGGAGGACACGTCGGCCTCCGGTCCCGGGTGGGGGCCGTGCCGACCGACGGGTCCCATCGGTCGGCACGGCCGGTCACGCGCGGTGGGCGGTGCGGCCTACTGGGCCGTCCACTCCCACAGGTTCCAGACGATGTCGGTCTGCGCGGGGTTGGGGGTGACGTTGCCCAGGTGGTCACTCCAGGCGGCGGTGCCGGGGTGGCTGAACAGCGGGATCGTCACCAGGTCGTCCCACAGGATCGTCTCGATCTCGTTGATGATCTCCAGACGGGCGTCGAAGTCGGGCTCCTGGAGGATGTCGCTCAACAACCCGTCCAGCTCCTCGTTGGAGTAGCAGCCGTTGTTGTTGCCCTTGCCGTCGGGGGTGCACTCCTCGGGGCTGCGGAAGGTGGAGTTCCAGCCGCTGACCTCGGCCGAGCCGGCCCAGGCGAACATGGCCACGTCGTAGGTGTTCTGCGACAGGCCGCCGTCGGAGTCGAAGAAGGTGTCCTCGGCGTTGATCTTGACCTCGAAGCCGGCCTCGTCACAGGAGTCCTTGATCAGCTCGGCGGTCTGGGCGCGGCGGGGGTTGCCGCCGATGAAGCCCAGGCGCACCTCCTGGCCGACCATGTCGAGCTCTTCGAGGATCTCGCGGGAGCGGTCGAGGTCGACCTCGCTCCACTTGTCGCCGCCGCTGGCCGCGACGGCCTCGGCGTAGCCGGGGTCGAAGGGCGCGATGTTGCGGACGTCCATCGTCTCGGCCTCGGGCTGGATCGGCTTGATGAGGTTGTCCACGATCAGCTGACGGGGGACGCAGTGCGCGAAGGCCTCACGCAGTTCGTACTCCGCGAAGGGGCTGGAGTCGAAGTTGAAGTCCAGGTGTTCGTAGGTGTACTCGTCGTAGACCTCGTACTCGATCCCGGCCAGACCGTCGAGCTGGTTGATCAGGTCGACCGTGGGCTGCGGCCGCATGACGTTGATCTCGAGGTTCTCCAGGGCCTGGGTCTGCTCGTCGGAGGCGATCCAGCGCACGACGATGCTGTCGTTGCCCGGGGGCTGGCCCCACCAGTTCTCGTTGAGCGTCAGGGTCAGGGACTGTCCGGCCTCGTAGGAGGCGAGCTTGTAGGGCCCGGAGGAGGGGATGAGTTCCTCGTCGGGCAGCGAACCGCTGATGGTCCAGCCCTCGTTGAAGAACTCGACGGCGTCGGCGAGGGCGTCGTGGTCCTCCTCGCGGATGGCCTCGATCAGTTCGTCGGTGGTCAGACCGCCCTGCTCGGCCACCACGTGGGCGGGCATCATGGTGGTGTTGCCGTTGCTGGGGCCGTTGCTGGCCCAGTCGGCGTAGGGCACCTCGTACTCGATCGAGAATTCCTTGTCCCCGGCCTCGCACTCGGGCATCACGGTGTCCTCGATGCCGCCGGTACCGATGACGGAGAACTCGTACTTGCCGCTCTGCTGGGCCCACCACAGCATGGCGTCGTCGCAGTCGATGCTCTCACCGTCGGACCAGACGGCGTCGGGGTGGATCGAGTACTCGACGATCTGGGGGTCTTCGGAGACCAGCTCGTAGGTGCCGAAGTCGGTGTTGGGGGTGACCGCGCCACCCTCGCCGAAGTACCAGAAGCCGCTGGTCACGCCGTGGTTGACGATGGCGTTCTTGCTGGAGTTGGCCCCGGCGGTGGTGTTGTTGTAGCTGTCGTACTCCTGGTCCCAGGCCAGGGTGATGGTGGAGCCTCCGGAGGCGCTGTCGGTGTCGCCTTCGCCGCCACCTCCGGAGCACGCGGAGAGCGCCAGCGCTCCTGCGGCGGCCACGGCCGTGGCCTTGACGATTCTCCTGTTTTTTCGCAAGGGGGTTCCTCTGCCCTTCAGGGGGATTTGTCCAAGATCGGGGTAGCAAGGATTCTTGGCGTGGTTCCAGGCGGAAGGCAATAGTCCGACTTTGGGTGTTGCTCATCTGAGACAGATTTGGGCCTGAAGCTGAACAAAGGAGGAAGTTTGGTGATGTAACTGTGACACATCGACTTCCCCGCATGTGCCATCTCCGGGTGTGCGGTGGCCGATGCGAACTCTCGGGAGCGTGAAGGCACGGTCGCCCCATAATCCCATGACTGGATGATGGGAAGAAGTCTTGTGCGAGGGAAAGACCGAGGTCGTGTTCAAGGGTCACGGTACGGAAAGGTACGCCGTACCGTATTGATTCATAGAAATTCCTTCCAAAATGCAGAGAAGAGGAAATCTCGCAAAGAAACCTCAAGGGTGCTCGGTGGCATCGAGGTCCGGATGAGGGACCATGGGGCCCTCTTCCCGGCGAGCCCGGCCTGGAGTGCGTTGCAGGCCACACGCTCGCTCCTCTGGGGAATCACCCCGCCCCGGTGAGGTCACCGAGTGCTTCGGTCCTCCCGGAGCACCGCACCGCCACGCGAGGGGCGGTCCGTCGAGACGAGTGGAGCGTTCCGATGACGCCGTGAACGCCACCGGAACGCGGCGCGGTCCGCCGTTCCCGGTACGGAGCCCGAGGCGAGTGAGGCCACCGCCTGGGAAGTCGATGAGGGCCGGTGGAGGTGTCCGACGGGGAAGGGACCGGTCGTGCACGGGGCCGCTCACGGTCCCGCCTCCCACGCGGCCGACGCGGGGGCCCTGGGAAGGAGCACGCCGGAATGGCCGGTACTGGTCAGTACGTGCGGGACGAAGCACTCATAACACCCGATACATGGCTTTCCGCTGTTTTTATCGTCCCTTGGCCGGATACTTTGCCTAGTGGCGGCGGCGGGAGCCGCGCGCCTCGGTCCGCGAACCCGTGGGAGGGGCGACTTGCCGGACAGCACGTACCACCAGATCCACTTCGCCTGGGCCGAGCCCACCCTCCTCGGCCGTGTCGGCCCGGGGCCGGCCGCCTCCTCCTTCAAGGAAGCGGAGCAGCCCGTCCTGCGTTCCTGGCGCGACCGCCTCATCCCCGCGCTCACCGCCGACCACCGGTCAGCCCCGTCCGCCGACGGCCCGAGCGACCACCCCGAGAGCCTCTGGGCCCGTGCCTACCCCGACGGCCGGGCCGCCCTGGTCTACCGCTGGCCCGGCGACGTCCGATCCGCACACGCCCTGGCCATCGTGGGACCGACCTACGCGCTCACCCTTCCACACGTGTTGTCCCTCCACGAGAACCCCCACACCCGCCCCGCCGCCGGCCGACCGCCCAAGCCCGGCTGGGCGACCATGGACCCCCTCCCCCTTCCCCAACCCTGGGAGCGCACGGCCACCCCCGGAGCCGTGCGCACCCGCGACCGTCGCGCCGCCGAGGTCACCGTGGGCGACGAACCGATCCTGGTCGGCGCGGTGGCCGCCGCCCTGTACCGCCCCGACCAGCCGATCCACATCGCCCTGGAACCGGAGCTGGCAGACCTGTGGCGGGCGGTCCAACTGCGCTTCCTGTGGGGCGTGCACCGGACGCTGTACGAGGTCCTCACCCCGCCCCGCGCCATCCCCGCGGCCGGATGGAGCTGGTCCTTCTCCACCTACGACCCGGTGCTGGGCGCCGCCGAAGGACAACACCTGACCTTCGGCCCACCCGCCCCCGACACGCACACGCCCTTCCTCCTCCCTCCGGCACCCGACTACCGCGGGGTCGCGGAGAGGCTCGTGGCCGTGCTGCGCGAGGAGGGCGGAGACGCGCTCGCCGCCCATCTGCGCGAACGCGGCGTACCCGAGGCCCCCACCTTCGCCGACCGGCGCGACCTGCTCCGCGACTGGCTCGACCCCAGGCCCCGGCCCACCGCCGACGGAGCCGCCAAGGCCCCCCTCCTCGAAAGGCCGCCGGACGAGGATCCCCCCGACTCTCTGCCCGACCTGCCCGAAGCCGAGATGCCGGGGGAGGAGGAGACCGGGCCGCTGCCACCGGTCGAACCGCGCCCCCTGCCGGGCCGCACCGCCCTGGGGTGGAGCGGACGATACCTGCCGGCCGGAGCGGTGCCGGGGGGTCAGCCTTCGCTGAAGGGACTTCTGGACCAGGCCGAAGGCCACGGGACGAAGGAGCACGACGGCCGCGGCGACGCCCCGCCCCACCCGACGCGCTCCCAGGACGAGACGGACGGGCGGGACAACGAGGCGCTGTGGCCGGGGTCGGACCCCGAACCGCCGCCGGAGACGACCGACCCCGCGGAACCCGAGGAACCGCTCGCCGTGCGCCCGCGCATCGCGCCGCCCCGGATCTTCTCGGCGCCCGAGCCGCACGGGCCCCGTAGGTCCCCCGGATCGCAGGCGACCCCCGAGACCTCCACGACCCCCGACCAGGACCCGCGGGACCTTGGCGACGAAGCCCCGCCCGCCCCCTCCCAGGACGTCTTCGGAACGGGCGGAGCCGTCGGTGGGGACACGACACCGCCACCGGAGGCGCTCGCTCCCCAGGAACCACCCCGAACCCCCGACGGGGGCGTCCCCACCACCCGACCGGACACCCCACCCCTCCCTCAGGAACGGAAGGACACCGAACCCCCCACGAGCCCCGAACTCACCGACGGCCCCGAGGACCGCACACCCGCCGACGCACCGCCCCTGCCCGTCGTTCCCGACCCCGTGACCGACGACGCGGTCGCCTCGGGCGCTTCGGCGAACCCGTCACCGGACTACGCGACCGAGACGGAGCCGGGGATCGACGAGATCTCCACGGACACCGACCCCGAGGACAACTGGCCGACCCAGTACGCGGACCTGCCCCTGTCCAGACTGGAACGCTGGCACTCCAGGCACGGACCCGAGGGCGCGCGCGTCGACATCGTCGACGCCCGCGCCGCCGTCCGCGCCGAACGGGCCGAACTCCAGCGGGTCCGCGAGGAACGCGACCACTACCACACCGAGGTCCAGGAGCTACGCCGCGAGGTCGCCCGCCTGGACCGCTCCTGGTTGGAGGGAAGAGGCAGGGACGACGACGCCCCCGCCGGGCGCCGCACCCGCCGTCGGCCCGCTCGGGTCCTGGCCCTGGTGATACTGGCCGCCTTCCTGGCCACCGGACTGGAGGCCGGTGCGCGCTTCGGCACGGGCACCGTGGACCTGCTCGGCGCTCTCCTGGGTCGGCTCCTGTGAGGGAGACCGACCCGACCGGTGGCCGTCCCGCGCGGGATCAGCGCCCCGAGGCCCCGGAAACGGCGACCGCGTCGTTGGCGCACCGGAACCCGAGGTTGCCCGAGGTGGACTCCGGAGTGTTCGACGAACGCGCGGCCACACGGTAGCGGTGGCAGTAGGAGTGATGGCACAGATAGGAGCCACCACGCATGACCCGCTGGTCGCCCGTCTCCGGACCCGCCGGGTCCATGGTCGGAGAGTTCCGGTAGTACTCCGGGCAGAACCAGTCCGCACACCACTCCCAGACGTTGCCCGCCATCTGCCACAACCCGTGTCCGTTCGGACGGAACGTCTTGACCGGTGCGGTGGTGAGGAATCCGTCCTCGGCGCTGTTGTGCGTCGGGAACGCGCCCTGCCAGATGTTGAGCATCCACCTGCGGCGGGGGAGGAGGTCGTCCCCCCACGCGAAGCGCCGTCCCTGGAGCCCTCCGCGCGCGGCGTACTCCCACTCCGCCTCCGTGGGCAGTCGTTTGCCCGCCCAGGCGCAATAGGCCAGGGCGTCGTACCAGGAGACATGGACGACGGGGTGGTTCTGGCGGTCGCCGATACCCGATCCCGGCCCCTCGGGGCGACGCCAGCAGGCGCCGCGGACCGCCAGCCACCAGGGGGCGCCGTCCGCGGCGCCGACCACGTCACGCCGATCACCGTGGAACGCCGAGTGGAACACCGCGGAGACGCCGAGACGCTCGGCCTCCGTGACGTGACCGGTGGCCTTGACGAACGTGGCGAAGGCGGCGTTGGTGACCGTGGTGGCGTCGATGTGGAACGGTCGTAGCCGCACCTGGTGGACCGGGGTCTCCCCGTCCAGGGGGTAGCCCTCGTCGAAGTGGTCGCCCATCATGAAGACGCCACCGGGCAGTCTCACCTGACCCCGGGTACTGCGTCGCGCGGTGGCGACCGCCGGTCGGTGCGGCCCGGCCGTGGCCGAGCCGGACGGAGCACAGCAGGGAGAGGATCCCTGCCCCGTGCCCGCCGCCGTGATGTCCAACGATTCCATGGGGTGGAACGTACGCGAACACCAGGGCAGCGGCCACGAGTGACACAGGGCAGGCCCACGACGGTGAGACCCCCGGCGTGTCGAAGTCGTGGCCGCCGCACCCGCCCGGCCTCGGCGAGGCGGCGGGGCGCACCACACCGGTGCGGCGCCCCGCCGTCCCCTCTCACCCGCCGGCCAGGCGCTCCAGCGGCCCCGGCAACGGACCGGTGTGGGCGACCGTCAAACGGCGGGTGGCGCGGGTGACCGCCACGTACAGGTCGTTGGCGCCGCGCGGCTGGGCCAGCACCGCGTCCGGCTCCACGACCACCACCGCGTCGAACTCCAACCCCTTGGCCTCGGTCGCGGTCAACACCACCACCGTCTCCTCAAGGGCGTTCACCCCCCTTTCGCCTCCAGAGGGCCGGGCGGCCTTCGGCAACGCCGACGCCACCTCCTCCACGAGCCGGTCGGCGGTGATCACCGCGAGCCGACCGGCACCGATCGTCTCGGCCTCCTCCTTCACCAGGAGGGGCAGGTCCTTGGCCACGGACGACAGTCGCATCGCGCGCGGCGGATCCCCCTCCTCGCGCACCGACTCGGGCACCTCCTGGTCCGGTGCGGCCTCGCGCAGCACCTCGGCGGCCACCGCCATGATGGGAGCGGGGGTGCGGTAGTTCACCACCAGCCGTTCCACGTGCACACCCTCGCGCACGTACGGCCCCAGAGCCTCCGACCACGACCGCGCCCCCCAGGCGCTGCCGGTCTGCGCCAGGTCCCCCACCACGGTCAACGACCGGGTCGGCACCCGCCGCATCACCGCACGCCACGCCATCGGTGACAGCTCCTGGGCCTCGTCCACGATCACGTGCCCGTACGTCCACCGCCGATCCGCGGAGGCGCGCTCGGCCGTGGTGAGGACGGGGCCGGTGTCACGGTGTCGGGCGGCCAACGCCGCGGCGTCCATCATCGGCTCCTCCGCCAGACCGGTGAACTCCAGGACGCCCTGGGCGTAGCGCTCCTCCTCGGCCCGCGCGGCCTCGGTCCGGCGTGCCCGCGCACGCTCGGCACTGTCGTCGTGCCCCAACAGTTCGGCGGCCTCGTCCAGGAGCGGCACGTCCTCCACCGTCCACGGTGACCCCGAGGGACGGGCCAGAGCGGCGCACGCGCCCGAGTCCAGGCCCGCCCTCGCGCAGACCCGTGCCAACGCCTCGGCGTCGGCGAACAGTTCGCGCAACAGCCGTCGCGGGCTCAGGTACGGCCACATGGCGTCGACGGCCTCGCGCACCGGGTCCTCGTGCCAGAGCCGCTCCCCGACGAAGGGAAGGTCCTCCTCGTCCACCGGACGCCCCAACGACTCGCCCTCGGCCCGGGCCAGCTCCGCCAGCAGGGTGTTCACCACGTACTTGCGTGCGGCGTTGTGCGGCAGACGCAGGCCCCACGCGGTGCGCAGCACCTGCTCGCACCGCGCCTCGGGCACGGTGAGCGGTCCCGCGTCGGTCTCCACGGTCAGATCCGGGACCCCGAACGCCTCGGCGGGCGTACGCCGACGGTCGGCCACGGCCTCACGTACCAGGTCGACCATCCTGGGCGCGCCCTTGACCTCGGCGACAGCGTGCGGGTCGTGGGTGTGGGCCTCCACCCCCGGGAACAGTCCTCCGACCGTGCGCATGACCACGTCGGTCTCCCCGAGGGAGGGCAGCACGTCGCTCACATAACGCAGGAACGCCGGGTTGGGGCCCACCACCAGCACCCCGCGCCGCTCCAGCACGTCGCGGTGGGTGTAGAGCAGATAGGCGGCCCGGTGCAGGGCCGCGACGGTCTTGCCGGTGCCCGGACCTCCCTGGACCACGAGCACCCCGGCCAGTCGGGCGCGGATGACCCGGTCCTGCTCCTCCTGGATGGTGGCCACGATGTCGCCCATCCGGCCGGTCCGCTCCCGACGCAGCGACGCCAACAGGGCGGCCTCCCCGACCAGTTGGCGACGGTCGGTCTCGGTCAGACCCTCGGGGTCGAAGACCTCGTCGTCGAGTCCGATGACCTTGCGGCGGCGTACTCGCAGGTGGCGGCGCCGGGTGAGTCCGTGCGGGTCGCCGGGGGTGGCGGCGTAGAACGGTCGGGCGGCCGGGGCCCGCCAGTCCACGAGGATGGTCTCGTGCTCGGTGTCGCGCAGGCCGATCCGGCCCACGTAGCGTGTCTCGGTCTCCCGCCCATCGTCCCCGTCCCCGTTCCCGTGGACGAGGTCGATCCGGCCGAAGCACAGGCCCTCCTCGACCGAGGCCAGCTGGGCCTGGCGACGTGCCTGCTCATACGAGCGCGTCTCACGCTCCACGATGGCCGCGAAGCCTCCACGCTCCTGGAGGTGGGCCGCGGCGAGCCGGTGGGCGGTGCTCTCGCGCAGGGTGTCCAGCCGTTCGTACATCGCGCTGACGCGTGCCTGCTCCACAGCCATGGTGGCCGACGCCGCGTCCTGAGCGTCGGTTTGACGGAACTCCATCAGCTTGTTATCATCCTTACATTGGGCTTTTTGTGTGTAGCTTCCAAAGTTGACATAAGAGCTCTGAAGCTTAACACGGACACGTACCTCCGCGAGCGCGATGCCACCCCCCTTTTCCGTCTCCGTGGAGGGTGCCCCTTCCCGGTTGTTCTTGCCGTCCCGGCCTCCTGTCGGGTCTCCTGGCGTGCCCGCGTGACGTGAGTGACACGGACACCGACCCGGGGTCGCGTAGGCGGGTGAGGGCGTCCTCAAGGTGAGGACCCCCGAAGACGCACCGGGGGTGGCGATCGAGCGGGGGACTCGGCCGGTGCGGACATCCGATGGCTCGTGTGCGAAGGAGCGGGACCGCCGCGTTCGGTCCTCGACGAGCGGGCGTCCGATCGAGGAGTGGAAGGCGGCGAGCGCTGTTCCCGTCGGCTGACTTCTGGACAGGGGCGATCTCTCAAGCAGGGGGAGCGTTGGTGGACCTTTTCTCCTGAACGCTCAGGTCACAGCCCCTTGTCGGCCTCCCGGCTTCTTTTCGGACGGCAAAGAACCTCTGGCGCCAGGAGAAAAAGCCTCAATATATGCACTCTTCGCTTTTGTGAGCTTTTTCTGGTTCTCTCGTTCTCTTCTCCGAAGAAACCCCTGTGTCGGAGGCCTGCGACGACGGAGTGCGTCATGAGGTATTTCCTCAAGGAGGCTATCGCGGGCGCATCACCATGGGGCACTCTGGGGCGGTCCGCGCATGCGGACACCCACCCCCACGCACTTCGTAGTTCGGAGAGAGTATGCGATCGATGCGCATAGCCCTTCTGACCCTCATCGCCCTGGTGGGCAGCCTGCTCGTGGCGACCCCCGCTCACGCCGCGCCCCTTTTCAAGGCTCCGTTCCCCTGTGGCCAGAAATGGACGTACAGCCATCACTCGGCCGAGGTCCGCCGCGCTTTGGACTTCGTCCGCAGCGACGGCGGCGCAACGAACGGCGCACCCGTCGTCGCCTCGGCCGCCGGGACCGCCACCCGGCACTACCAGGCGGGCGGTGCGGGCAACTACATCGTCATCGACCATGGCGGTGGCTGGCAGACCTACTACTTCCACCTGAACGCCTTCTCCGTCGCCAACGGCGCGTGGGTCGGGCAGGGGCAGCAGATCGGTACCACCGGCAACACTGGCAACAGTTTCGGCGCGCACATCCACTACGAGCAGCTCCACAACGGCGTCGGCCAGAACATCCGCATCAACGGCATCGCGTTGGCCTACCCCGGTTCGTACGGAAGCCACCACCTGACCAGCGACAACGGCTGTAGCACCAACAGGTACTGGGTCGACACCTTCACCACCGCCACGGGCTACGCGCAGGCCAACACCAACGACCCGCAAGGTCTGCTGTACGCGGGCACCCACTACGTGTACTGCAAGGTGTGGGGCCAGCAGATCCGCGGCGCGAACGGCACCTACAACCACTGGTGGCTGAAGACCGATCTCGACACCACCTACGCGGGCAAGAACGGGCGCGGGGCGTACGTCTCCGCGTACTGGTTGTCGCGCTGGGGCAATGACGAAGCGCGTGACAACAACGGCAACGTGATTCCGAACTGCTGACGCCCCATCACCGCATGTGCCGGGCCCGGCCTCTCGCCTCGTGCGTGGCCGGGCCCGGTCCGCCGATGGCGGAGGGTATCCAGCGGGAGGTTTCCTGTGCGCCGAGGGCTCTCCCACCTGGAGGGCAGCACTCCGCGCCCGGTCGAGTCGGCCGGTTGAGAAGAACGACATGAATAGGCGAGGAGGACCTGTGTGCGGCGGCACCGGTTCCGGCACCGCCGCACACAGGCCGGACAACGGTCAGACGGAGTAGCGGCTGAGGGTCTCTCCGCCGTCGACCTTGATCAGGTCTCCGTGGATGTATCCCGATTCGTCCGAGGCCAGGAACACCGCCAGATTCGCGACGTCCTCGACTTCCCCCCACCGCTTGAGCGGGATGGACTCGGTGAAGGAGCTGTCGAAGTCCTCGTCGTTGAACAACTCGCGTGTCAGCGCGGTCTTGGCGTAGGTCGGACAGATGCCGTTGACCCGGATCTGGTCCTTTCCGTACTCGATGGCCAAGCACCGGGTCAGGTTCGCCTGGGCACCCTTGGAGATGTTGTACACCGACTGGTTCGGGTGGCCCTGAAGCCCGGCGGTGGAGACGATGTTGATGATGTTGCCGCCGTCGCCCTGGGCGAGGAACTGTTTGACCGCCTCCTGGGAGCCGAAGAACGTGCCCTTGGCGTTGACCTCGAAGCACACGTCGAGATCGGCTTCGCCGAACTCGTGCATCCGTTTGCCTGCGCGGAAGATACCGGCGTTGTTGACCATCACGTCCAGGCGTCCGAAGGTCTTCACGGCTTCGGCGATCAGGTGAGCGACCTGGTCGGACCTGGTGACGTCGCACCGGACGAAAACGGCTTCGCCGCCCGAATCCCGGATCGACTGGACCGTGGTCAGTGCCGCGTCGTCCTCGAAACCACCCGCGGTGGGCTCCTCACGGATGTCGCTGACCACCACCTTGGCGCCTTCTTTCGCGCATGCCTTGGCGATACCGCGGCCGAGCCCGGAACTCGCCCCGGTGACGACGATGATCTTGTCTTCCAGACGGTTTCCCAACAGAGATGTCCTTTCGGTGCGAACGGCCGTGGGTGCGCTACGGGGCCAGATGCTGGAGGAACCAGTCACGTGCGAGCGAGCTCGACCGCTCGAACCCCGTGGTGTAGATGTCGAAGTGGCCACCGGGCAGGATCTCGATCCGCTTGGGCTCGCGTGCCCTCTGGTAGGCGGAGATCGCCAGGTCGGTCGGGGTGAGCACGTCATGGGCGGCGGGAAGCATCAGCAGCGGTGTGGGGCTGATGTACTCGATGTAGGAGGCCGGTATGTACTCGCCGAGCATCTCCACGCTGCGCAGGGTCACCTCGTTGCGCCAGGACGGCGCCATGGTCCTGTGGCTCTCGGTGAACCATCGGTAGGAGTCCGGGGTAGGTAGCGCGGAGGGGGCGAGGGGATCCTCGTCGACGACGGGGACCATCGCCGGTGGCTCACCGTTGAGCCGGGCCAGACGGTCGGCGTCGAACTGCTCCCGGAAGCCGTCGAGGAAGTCCGGTCGCACGAGTCGGCGGAGGTTGTGGTACCCGTGGACCAACGCCCCCTGGCTCACGACGGCCTTCACACGGCGATCGAGGGCGGAGACCACGAGCACGTGGCCACCGGAGTAGCTGCTGCCCCACACACCGATGTGGCCGGCGTCGACCTCGGGAAGGGTGGAGGCGTAGGTGATCGCGTGCCGGTAGTCGCGCACCTGCTGCCACGGGTCGATCTCCTGGCGTGGCTCGCCGTCGCTGGCACCGAAGTTGCGGTTGTCGAAGACCAACGCGTTCAGTCCCGCCGAGGCGAACACCTCGGCGTATCGGTCCAGGTACATCTCCTTGACGGCCGAATACCCGTGGGCCATGACGATGGTCGGGCGGGCCGCATCCGAGCCCTCGGCGGAATAGAACCATCCGCGTAGGGTGACGCCCTCGGCGTCGAAGTCGATGTCGCGGCGAGCCATCGTGGATCTCCTTCGTCGGTCGGTATCAGGCCCGAAGGAGCGCAGAAGTTCACCCAGGGACCTCTGTCAGCATATTCTCACTCTCCGTAGTTTCTGGGTCACGGGCACGCGAGTCGTCTTCCCGCGTCGTCGAGCCGGCTCGACGAAGGGCGGGCGGGGGTCCACCGAGGACGCGCCGTCGGTGACGGCCGGGCGGACGCGGACGCACCCCCGAACATCCGCGGGCATGGCGCCCTCGGGCCCTGCCCGACTGTCCGAGAAGACGGCTCGCCCGCCTCACCCGGCGGGGCTACTCTGAAGCGCACCGGCACGGATTCAGCGGCAGCAGGGGACCCCCATGGTGGACACCACAGACCGACCGGATGACGAACTCCCCGAGCAGAACGACGAGCACAAGGGCGACGAGAAGACGCACGTGCGTTTCACGGACGTCGAGGGAGGCGCCATCAATGTCGGCAACGCCTCCGGAAACGTGACCTTCTTCGTCGGGTCCCCGAAACAGGAGCCTGTCACCGCAAGGCCCCAGGTCGCTCCGGGAAGGAGCGAAAACCTGGGCTCGCAACGGGAGGACATCTATCTCCGTGTCCTGAACCAGAAGTCCAGACATGTCGAGGTGAACTTCTGGGTCAGCATCCTCTTCATCGTGATCGGGGTCGCCATCGTCGCCGCCGGCCTGATCGTGGCGTTGGTGAGGGCGGAGGCGATGCCCCTGCTGGTGAGTCTGTTCGGCGCACCGTTCGCGGTGATCGGATGGTGGCTGAAGGGGCACGTGCGTCAGACCGACGCCGCCCTCGAAGCGCGTATCGACCGCATCGAGCAGCAGATCGACGAGGACGCCCGGTGGAAGAAGGTGACCACCTTCATCGACACGGTCGAGGATCCCGGACTGCGGGACCGATTCCGTGCCGACGCCGCACGGTGGATGCTGACCTCCGAAGGTCCCGCACAGGACGACCGACCCCTGCCGGAGAGCGGGGAGGAGGGGAGGGGCCGGATCGGGCCGGGCGGCTCCCCCTCCTGACGCCCCTGGTCCAGGCTCGGACGAAGGTGCGCGTGATCCTCGGTCGTGGCCGCTTCAGGGGAGCGACGTCGCCGTCGGTGCCCCACCGGCTCGGACGCTGAGGCCGTTTCCCCGCATCAGGTGGAACAGGACGGGCGCTTCAGGGGTCTCACACCCCAGGAGGTTCCCCTTGTCCAGTACTGTCCCCCTCACCGGTTCCATGCCGCCCGTCCGCCACGGCGGCGCGGTCGCCGCCGTGCTCGCCCTCGCCTTGGTGTCCGGATGCACGTGGCCCTTCGCCCAAGGAGAGCGTCGCGAGGTCGCCGGTCTTCCGGTCCTCCACATGACGGCGGACCGGACCCTCGAAGAAGCCGCCGTTCCCACGACCGTCGACGCGCACGCCTGGGTCTGGAAGTCTCCCGGAGGCTCCGACATCCAGCGGATCCTCCCCGTGCCCACGGGCGCGGTGGTGCACATGGACGACGGGGTGGCCGGCCTGGACACCGCCACCGGGGAGACCGTGTGGAGCTTCCGCTTCCAGGAGCACGGGATCCGCACCGACGTCGCCCCCACCCCGGACCGGCGGAGGGTGGCGGTGGTGGCCGACGAAGCGGTGGTGCTGCTGGACTCCGCTACAGGAGCCGAGATCGGAGTGTACGAGTACGAGCCCGGACCGCGGACGATCGGCCCCACGCGCCTGGCGATCGACGGCCCCGCGGGACTGGTGGTGGACGCCGGACTGGTGTCCGCGCGACCCCAGGAGATCGGTGCCATCGACGTCACCCTCGACCCATGGGCGTTCGACGGCGACGATCGGGGGTGGCACACCGAGGTCCGGGCGTGCGACGAGGGCATCAGTCCGCCGAGGATCGAGGGCGGATTCGCCTTCCCTGGAGGCGTGGTGCTCCTGCACGGCTGCGGTGAGCCGAAGGGTTCCGACGATCCCGCCGAGGACGCGGGGGTGTCGGAGTTGGTCGCCCTGGACGCCAACGACGGCGAGGAGCTCTGGCGTCTGAGGACGGGGGAGGACTTCACGGTCGAGCACCACGAGAACAACCCCGGCAACGGCGGACACTTCGCGGTGCTCGACGGCGTGGCCGTGCGGCAGAACCTCGCCCCGCACAGGGGGACCCTGGTCATCGACACGGTGGCCGGAGAGGTGATCTCCGACGAACTTCCCCACCTCATGGCCACGACGGAGAGCGACTTCGTCGTGCGGGTGCTGTCCGACGGATACGTGGCACTCGCGGGAGCGGGACTGTCCAGGCACGGTGAACAGTGGGGCCGGTACGAGCTCCGCGACTTCTCGGGACGGGCGCGCGCGGCCGTGCCCGCGAAGATCGTCCAGGCCGACGGGCTGCTGCCCTTGGAGGACGCGCTCGTCCGCCTGGACTGGACCGACCCCGACGACCCCCACCTGGTGGTCCTGGACTGGGACGGGACGGGCGAACCCACCGCGCGCATCCCGACCGAGGTGAAGGTGGAGACCAGAGAGGTGACCGGACGAACGCAGGCGGAAATGGAGGTGGGGCCCGCGGGGACGTTCGTGGCGGTACCCGGCGCGGTGCTGCTGCGCGAGTACCGGCACGGGCGTCCGCAGACGCGTATCTCGGGCTTCACCGGTTAGCGAGCAGAGGCGGGGCGGCCGGAGGCGTCACCGGTGGAAGGTTCTCCTTTCCTCCCCGCGCTCCGGTAGGCCCGTTCTTCCGAGGTCCGGGGCCCTATGTTGGTTATGTGCGATCACGGGGGTTTCGAAGTCGGTAATTTTCTGTTTCACTAGGCCGGTGATCACGACGGAGTGACCACACTTGCGAGAAAAGCCGTGTTCTGTCTCCGCGGCCTGGATCCCGGGTACGAGAGCGACCCGGCGTCTGGCGAGTGATACCCCCGCTTCCTCCAGGAGACAACGTGAGTTCGTACCCCCCCAGCCGACGATCCCTCCTCAAGAGCGTCGGCGGTCTCTCCCTCGGCCTGGCCGCCGCCTCCGGCGGCCTCCTCGCCGCCACCTCCCCGGCCCACGCCGACGAGCTCTCCCCCGACTCCGCGGCCCCCACCCGGTTCGGGCTGGACATCGTGGAGCGCAACGAGCACGACCCCCGTATGTGGTACTACCGTTTCGCGACCGACGAGATCGCCTGGAACCCCGGCGTCAACGTCCTGGTCCCCGAGGGCTACCGCAACGACGGGCGTACCTACCCCGTCCTGTACCTGCTCCACGGCGGTGGCCCCGGCCAGGACTTCATCAGTTGGGACCGGGAGGGCATCCGCCATCTCTCCGCGGGCAAACAGATCATCATCGTCATGCCAGACGGAGGACCCTGTGGGTGGTACAGCAACCCGGTCAGCACCAACGTCGGCCCCCGCAACTGGGAGAACTTCCACCTGAACCAGCTCATCCCCTGGGTCGATGCCAACTTCCGGACGTACGCCGAGTTCGACGGCCGCGCCGTGTCCGGCTTCTCCATGGGCGGTTTCGGCGCGCTCAAGTACACGGCCAAGTACTACGGCCACTTCGCCTCGGTGAGCTCCCACTCGGGGCCGGCCAGCATACGCCGCAACTTCGGCGCGGTCACCCACTGGGCCAACGCCACCTCCGCGCTCTTCGAGCTCGGCGGCGGCACGGTCTACGGCGTGCCGTGGGCCGAGGCTCGGGTGAGCGCCGACAACCCGGTGGAGAACATCGAGCGTTACCGCGGCAAGCGCATCTTCATGGTGGCGGGCAGGAGTCCCGACCCGATCAACTGGTTCGACAGCATCAACGAGGGAGAGGTGCTCGCCGGCCAGCGCGAGTTCCGCGCCGCCCTGGACCACGCCGGCATCCCCTACGAGGCGCACGAGCCCGAAGGCGGCCACTTCGTCCGCCACGACCTCTTCCTGCGCGACCTCGACGGCATCATCGGCCGTCTGCGCTCGGCCGGATAGAGGCGTCCGTGTAAGGCCTTGCGCGCGGAAGGGTTTCCGTGGCGCACCCGGCCGGGCCCGTTGCGAGGGCCCGGCCGGGTCTTGTCCCGTGATCACTGCCGTCGACAGGCATCGCGCCTACGGCTCCGTCCGAGCGACCCCAGGTGGTGCCGACAGCGTCAGGAGGACAGGACCCACGTCTCCGGGAGGTTCTCAGGGGCGGGCCACACGTCAGGCGGTGTCCCTGCTGAGGGAGTCCTCGTTCACCAGGACGAATCCGCCTTCCGGCAGACACGCCCGCGGCAGGTCGATCTCCTGTCCACCATCGGGAAGGTCCCAGGGCGCACCACCCGCGGTGAAGGTGTCCCCGCTGACGATGGGACCGACCGAGGCG
The DNA here is from genome assembly GCF_030271535.1 of Nocardiopsis sp. ATB16-24. GTDB lineage: Bacteria > Actinomycetota > Actinomycetes > Streptosporangiales > Streptosporangiaceae > Nocardiopsis. Next base: position 249,020 of record NZ_JASCXJ010000004.1, read on the forward strand.
ACGGTGACCCCGACCATGCCGCCCTCGTTCAGCGGTGAGACCTCCTTGGGCCACAGTGGAGCCATCGTCATGACGCCCTCTTCGGCGTCCTCGTCACCGGAGTGGGCCACAAGGCAGCCCTCGTCCGGCAGGTACTCCAGTTCCAGGGTCAGTGCCATGTCCGGCCCCGCGGAGAAATCGTGGACGATGATGCGGGGATCCTCCCCGACGACGGCGACCTCGCCGGTCCCCGGGCCGGGCACGGAGCACGCGGTGGTGGCGGCGCCCACCGCGACCGCCATGAGCGTCGTGGCCGCTGTCCTCCTTCGTGCTCTCCTGACGAGCGCCGCACACGTCGGCCCCCGAACCGTGGTCGGGAGGATGTGGTGAGAGGTCGGAGCGGATTCCTGGGGTGACATCGGATGAAGACCTCGCTTGTGTCGTGGGGGACGTGGTGATGTCTGCGCTCCCGAAGGTGGGGGAGCGGACGAGGACGACGATGCCTCCTCTGAAGAACCGACGCCCGCACACGGCCATGTGGTTCCGGCCGGGGGAAAAGTGGGGCCACGGTGACCGAAGAGATCTCCCAGGCGGGCGAGACCCTCTCTTGTGGTCAAGAAAGCGGCTGATGGTGACCGCAGGAGGGGGTCTCGCCAGGAACACTTATCATGGTTGGCAATATTCACACTCGACATGCTGTAGTGTGGACAAGGAATCCTGTGATCAGTGGACGCACGTGACACCACCGGCGTGTTCCCTGGTCCTCGACCCCGCACGGCGCCGACCCCCAGTGGCGCCGCACGGCGCATCTTCCTCGCCGAAGGAGGCCAGCATGGGGAGTACGGCCCGAGCGCGGATCATCGAACAAGAGCAGGCATCGGTGGATCGGGCCCACCGATGCCTGGAGAGGCAACGCGCGCAGACCGAACGGCTCGCCGAGTCGAACGCCGCGGCCAGTGCCAAGGACGGAGTGGCTCAGCACACGGAGTTCACCCGCTGGGCGGAACAGTATCGGCTCGACGGCCGCCAACTCGTCGTCCAACGGGTCGATCTGAGCGAGAAGGGCGAGGCCGAGACCTTCTACATCGGACGCAAGACCGTGCGCGACGAGAACGGGGACGTCTTCGTCGTCAAGTGGACCAACCCCGCGGCCGTGCGCTGGCGGCGCGAACGTGGAAGCGACCAGGGCGTGGTGACCTTGCGCCGACGCCTGCGTTGCCGCGGGGAACGGGTGGTCGACTACCACGACGAACTCGTCCGCGACGTCGGTGGCGCGGCCGACGGCAGGCCTTCTCCCGCACGAGTGGCCGCCATCGTCAAGGCCCGGAGGGAACAGGAATCGGGCATGCCCGAGGACCCCTTCCTCCACGAGGAGCTCGACCGCTCTCGCGACGGACTGATGCGCGACATCGTCGAGACCATCCACCGCGACCAACTCGACCTGGTCTGCCACGACAGGCCGGGCGCACTGGTGGTTCAGGGTGGACCCGGTACGGGCAAGACCGCCATCGGCCTCCACCGCGTCACCTGGCTACTGGACAACGACCACTTCACGCCGCAGCACATGCTCGTCGTCGGACCCACCAGGCACTTTCTCGACTACGTCAGCGAAGTGCTGCCCTCCCTGGGCACCCGCGGCGTGAGCTCGCTGCGCGTGGACGACCTGTGTCCGGGACGGATCGGCGGCCACGACACCACCGAACAGGATCGGATCAAGTCCGACATCCGCATGGCGCAGGTCCTGCGCCGGGCCGTCCACGACACGGTGAACGAGGGAGCCTGGACCAAGTTCCTCGACCAGGGTCGGCTCGTGGTCCGGATCGATGGGGACACCCTGGCCGCGGACACCTCTCAGGTCCAGCGGTTCTTCGAGCAGGCGCGGGACCTGGACGAGCCCTTGGACGTCCGCCGCGAGCGCTTCACCGACCTGCTCGCCGACCACATGATCGACCAGCTCCCTTACCGCCCTCGCGGACAAGGCCGGATACTGCGTCAGCGCATCACGGCCTCGCTGGCGGGCCCCGTCAACGCCACCTGGCCCAAGATCTCCGAGAGCCGCCTGTACCGCCGCCTCCTGGACGACACCGAACTGCTGGCCCGGGTGTCCGAAGGCCTTCTCACCGACCGCGAGCGCTCGGCCCTGCACCGACGTGCGGTCGGACCGGCCAGTCAGGAGTCCTGGACCCGCGCGGACCTACCCTGCCTGGAAGAGCTACGCATCCTGCTCAGCGGGCAGACCCCCGAACGCTATCGACACATCGTCGTCGACGAAGCGCAGAACCTCACCCCCATGCAGTTGCGCGCCCTGGCCCGTCGCTGCCCGAACGGCTCCTTCACCCTCCTGGGCGACCTGGCGCAGTCCACCGGAGCACACCGCTATCCGGACTGGTCGACACTGACCGAACACCTGGACCTGCCCAACGGTTGGGAACAGCAGGAACTCACCCTCGGATACCGGATTCCCAGCCAGGTGATGCACACCGCCGTCCCCGCCGCCGTGGCCGCCTCCGACCTGACGACCTTCCCCACCACCCTTCGCGCACCCCGGGACGGGGAAGTGACCATGACCCGGGTGGGGCGGGAGGACCTGGTCGATCGTGTACGAAGGCGCGTACACGAGCTGTCGGCCCAGGCGCGAGAGCGTTCCGTGGCCGTCATCGTCGACGACGCCTCTCCCCACCGGGAAACGATCGCCCGCGCATTGGACGCCGACCCCACGCTCACCGGTGACCACGTCCGTGTCCTCGGCGCGTCCGCCGTCAGCGGTCTGGAGTTCGACCACGTGGTGCTGGTGGAACCTCGCCAGATCACCCGCTCAGGGCCCGGAGGGCACGGGCGGCTCTACGTGGCGCTGACCCGATGCACCCAGACACTGTCGGTCCTGTACGCCGAGACGCTGCCCGAGAGCCTGTTCGACCCCGACGCCCCGGACGGATACGGAGAACGGGCCTGCACACGTCACCACGCCGACGGCAGGCGGTGCGGCAACCGCACGAACTCCCTGGACGGATGGTGCGGGGAACCGGGATGCGACGGCTATCGCACCGAACGGCCCCCGCTTCCGCAACCGTCGTCCTCCGCCTTGGAGACGCCCCCCGGAGCGGACACCACCGCCCGTCTGGAGGAAGGCGTGCGAGCGGAGCAGATCACCGTCGACGCCTCGGCACGTGCCCGCTTCGCGGTCCTGCACAGGGCGGACGCGTGGGACGCCCAAGCCGAGATCCGCGCCATGCTCACGGACTTCCTCGCCCAAGGACGTCAGACACGGCGCGTGGACGGCCTCTGGTGTGTGGACCAGGAGGGTTACCGGCTGACCCTGGACCGCGCAGCGACTCGCGTGCTCGACTACCACACCGTGCACGCCGAACGCAGTTGGCTTCAACACCAGGCCGGGGTCGCCCCAAGGGCCTCCTCAGGCGCCCGCGCGAGAATCACCGACGAGGGAACGGAAGAACAGCGGATGAGCGCGCACACCCCACCGGTTCCAGCACAAGGCGGTCCTCAAGACCCCGCCGCCGAACACCTGGCGTCGTTCCTGTCCGAGATCGAACAGCGAAGAGAGCCGCACGACCAGAGCGCGGCCGGTTTCCTGCGCCACAGTCTCATGGCGGACCTGTACAAGGCGGGATTCCTCCCGATCGAACCGGAGGGTGGCGACGTGCTCCGCGTCTCGACCGACGGGTCGGTGCTGTACCGGATCCTGCCCGACGCGGACACCGGTTACGGGCGCTTGCGCGAAGCCGCGACGGAGGCGTTGGAGAGGCGTTGGTCCCAGGGCCTGGACGCCGACCGGGTGTGTCTGGTCCTGTCGGCCGCCCCGAAGGAGGAATGGGCGGCCGCGGCGCTCGCCGGGGCCCTCGGGGTGGCGGTCATCTGGCCGGAGGAGGGCACCTGGCGGGGTGATGCCCTCGGCTCTCTTCAGGGGAGCGCGGCCGGCTGAGACCGGGTAACGACATGTACGCCCTTTCGCCGTGCTCGAAGCGATGCCGTTTCGAGACGTGATCCGGATACCGTTTCCTTTCCCTTTCTCCGGATCTTCGAAGACCTGACAGATCTCTTGGAAAGAGTGGTCCGCTGTTGTCCGTCGTTCTCGGTGAAGGCCTCACCCTCGCCCCTCCCGCTCGGGCCGTGCGGGTGGAAGGCCAAACCTCTCAGAAAAAACTTTCGGCAGGGTCGGCCCATGACTGGACCCTCGGTATCGAGGGTCACGCGAGTCTCACCATCAGAGACACCCACTGGGAAAACGGGGAACGAGATCTACGCCCCATGATGCCGGAACCCGGATCCGCCGATATCCCGCTCGCTCTTGCTCTCCTGCACGGAAAGCGCCGTGCCGGAATCTACAAGGTCTCTCATCGGCAGGAGCTTTCCTGGATGACCGTGGACACCGTCCGGCCGGGAAAGGACGAGTGGCCGTCACGGACCTCGCCGTCGCTGGAGGGTCTCCACGAGATCTGCGGCAAGGAACGTGTCGAAGCCGCGATCGCCCAAGGGATCGTTTCCCTTGGGACCAAAGCGGAACTCCTGGGTGCTGAGGACAACGACCGCACCAAGAACGGACTTCGGGCGCTGTTCGACCCGAATCGTCATGTGGCTCCCGTCGCGCTGTACGCCGTCACCCGCGTGGTACCGACATTGAGGCACGTCCATTGGTTGTGAGCGGCAGAGCCTTCGTGCTGCGGTGAACCGAGTCGACCGCCGGGTCGGCCATGACACCGGCGGTCGGGACAGGACCTCCCGAGCAGACGAGACCCCCTCCTATGGTCGAAAAAGCGGTCGACGGTGACCGTAGGTAGGGGGTCTCGCCGGGGAGTACCCGGCCGATTGGCGCATCGGAGACGGGACCCGGTCCTGGTCGGCCGCGTGCTGGTCAGCCCTGGTTGCGCGCCTTGTGGGCCGCCCGCCGAGCCGCCTTGGCGACCTTCTTGTCCGGGTGCAGCCGTCCTAGGGCCTCCAGGGCCGGCAGGGTCGCGGGATGACCGGTCTTCCACAGCCGGTCGGTGCTGTCGAGCACGAGCCGTCCGATGCGGCCCGCGCCTTCGTCGGCGTCGAGCGTGAGCAGGAACGAGAGGTGCTCGTCTCCGCCCAGTTCCAGCGGCCCGGCAACCATATCGATGGCCAGCCAGGGGCCGTACTCGGTGAGCAGCCGCCCGTGCTCCTCCTCCGAGAGCGACCTGGAGGAGAGCAGCACACCGGCGGCCAGGCCGGCCACCTCGGGGCGGTCCGAGCCGAGCAGCACACGCAGTTCCGGCAGTGCCTGCTCGCCCACCTCGTGCAGGATCGCCGTGCCGACGGCACGCCGCACGGCACCGGTCCCGGTGGGCGAGGAGGCGACCTCGACGACCTCCCTGACCGCTTCGCTCGCCGTGCGCCCGGCCAGCCACGGTGTGATCTCGGCGAGGTGGTTCTCGGCAGGCGTCACCGCCAGCGCGTCGAGGAGTTCGGCGGCGTCGACACCGGCCAGGTGTCCGCTGAGCGGAGCCGGCACACCTTCCCCGAGCAGGGTCTGGCGGACCCCGTACCGGCCCAGCGGGGTGAGGGCGACCGAACAGTCGATGTCCGCCCCCAACCGGTCGAGGTCGAGGTCCAGCCCGAACAGGAGCCGCGCCCCGAAGCGGTCATCCCGATATTTCGCGGAGACCTCCTCGGGGGTGTTGTCCACCAGGTGGACACCACCAGTCCCCGCCAGGCGGTATAGGACCCGGTAAAGGGCCGCGGTGAGGTATCCGCGAAACTGTGCGGACTCCTCGGGGACCGAGGCGCTCACAAAGGTGACGTGGTCGAGCAGTGCCGACACCAGGTCCTCCAGGGAGGGCTCGGTGTCGTCGGGCACCTCATAGAGCATGCGCAGGGCCGGTGGGAGCAGGTCCGATTCAAGGCGGCCCAAACCGGACGTCCCACCTTCGAGCGAGTCGTCGTTGACCGCGTCATCGAACAGTTCCGTCCACAACTCCAGGATCCTCGTCGGCGCCGGCCCCTCGACGACATCAGGAGCGAGGCGCGCTCCGCCGGGACCGACCTCGATCAGCCCCAGGCCCACGGCCGAGTTCCACAGGGGGAGGAAGCCCGGCAGATCCCGGGCGGCACGGAGCCGCCTCAACCTCTCGGCCCGTTCGGCGGCCTTCTTTCCGGAGGCGGGCGGTAGCAGGCCGAGTTCCTCGACCGCGATGCGCACGTCGGCGGGGCGGGGCACCCGTGTCCCGGTCAGCTTCCTCCCCGGCCCGAACCACCGGGCCAACCGCAGCAGGTCGCGCAGCGGCGCGGTCTCCACGGCCGTGCGCGCCAGCTCCTCCTCCGGGGGCAGTGACACCGGGCGGGCCGGGGTGAGGGATTCTTCCGGAGGGGCGGGCTTCTCCTCCCAGGGCAGCGGCCCGAACACCTTCCTCAGACGCCGCCGCTCTTCCTCCAAGTCGAGGTTGTCGGGGCCGAGAAGCTTCACCCAGGACCGCTCCTCCTCAGCGCCCCCGAAGTACCCGCCGGTGATCTCCTCCGGGTGGTCGCGCAGGCGGCGCAGGTGCTCGAACCCCGCTACGCCCCCGCAGCCCTCGGGAGGAGGGCAGCCGTGACCGTCCGAAAGCCGGGGGTAGACGGCGCCGGGCTCGGCGTCGAAGATCTCCTCCACGGTGAGTGTGTGGGACCAGTCGTCGCCGAAGTCGTAGGTGTAGGTACCAGTGGCGTTCCTGCGGCGTAGGACGTCGCCGATCCTGGTCCCGTGCTCGTCGTGGTCGGGAGGGCCGAGGCCGAGCCCCTCGTTCTCGCTGTACCGCCGTCCGGAGAACTCGAAGGAGTGCAGGTGCGCGTCCTCCCACCCCATCACGGCCTGGATGAGCGTGTGCAGATCGCCCAACCGGGTGACGGCGGGCACCTCGACCCGGCGCCAGACCTGTGGCCGGGTGCCTTCCAAAGCGATCCTGATCCGGTGGGCCCGGTGTGCCAGACCTCGGGGTGCCATCTTCGTTCCCTGCTTCCCGTCGTGGTGTGCGCACTCACTTCCTATCGCCTGGGGGTGTTGCGGGGGACCGTTTCGCTCAGATCAGCGGCTTCGAGAGAAGCGTAGGGGTCGCGCGCTTTTCTCTGTGATCTTGTACTTGCACTCACCGGTTGGCAGCACTCCGCCGACAGTGATCACAAGGACAAGATCGGCGTCGATGAAACCGGAGTGTGGACTGCTCTTTCCGGATTGTCGGACGGTCTCCTTACCGATGGAGCCCTCGCTCCTGAGGAGCGAGGATCACGTTGGCGTCGGAACCGTGGACAGGGAAGGTGTGGTCGCCCATGTGCAGCCATGTGGTTCCGTCCGTGGAAACGTGTGGCTGTGGTGAACAAGGCACCCGCTGGAGCAGGTGAGACCTTCTCCCACCCTCGATTCCGTCCACAGGAGAGAGTCTTATCGAGAAGCATCGCCGTCTGGACCAGGGGCAAGCGGGGCCGGCCCCTGGCTCCTGTCGATCGCGCCTTGGTTCCTTCGCTCCGCAGGGGCACCCGTGTATGCCGACCGTCCCCGAAGGCATGGAGGGGTCGCCAACGGGCGCTCACGACGCTGCGAGCGTTGTGGGCCTCCGTCTCCCGGCCCGCGCGAAGACTTTCAGCCTGTTCCGTGGACGAGGGAGGTGAGGAACCCCTGGGTCTCGGGATCGGTGGAGTACAGAAGGGTGCCGCGCATGCCCCGGGTGAGCAGGACCTTGTACGTGTTGCGGATCAGGGAGTCGGCCTCCTGATCAGTCGGTTTCCTGAGGAGTTCGGGGTCGCGGCTGGCCTTGCGGTCCACCACCAGACGGCCCTCCCGGAACACCAGGTCCGGGCCGAGGATCACCCCGGACCAGTCGTACTCGAACCCCTGGGCGGTGTACACGCACCCGACCTGATTGAATCCGCCCTCCTCGGTGGCCCACAGAGCGCTCGGAGGGGCGTCGGGCAACCAAGTGTCCAGGCGGCTGTTCCACGGGCGCGCCCAGTCACCGATACGGACGTCGTCGGCCAACGGTCCGTTCTTGTCGGCCTTGCTCCACGGCCAGCAGTAACCGGCGCTCAGCCGGGCGGACTCGCCCCGGTCCAAGGCCGGACGGAGGAGGTCCTCCATCTCGGAGGGGGAGGAGGCCACACCCAACTCGAAGGCCTCGTCACCCTCCCAGGGGACGGGCCCGTCAGGGGCCAAGCCCAACAACCGGAGTACCCAGTCCTCGTAGCGGGCGCTGCCACCGCAGCGGAACTGTCCGGCCAGACTGATCTCGTGTACCTCCATCCCGCGGGCTCTGGCGTGCTCGCGGATGGTCTCCACGGTGCCCATCTCCCCGGGGCGCACCACCTGGTGCTCGTCCAGCAGGAAGACCGGCACCCTCGCTGCGGCGAGAAGCTCGTCGACCTGTGGCCGGTCCGTGCGTAGTTCGCGCCTAGTGTACCGGTTCACGGAGGTTTCCCGGATCCGGTGGGCCTCGTCACAGATCAGCACATCGAACTGGTTCGGGGAGCTCGTCATGAAGCTGTTGAAGTACAGGAACATCTTCTTGACGCGTGGCTGCCGGTGTCCCGCGACCCGGCGCATCGTCGTGGTGAACGCCTTCGAACCGGTCGCGTGCAGGGCGCTGGTGCCGTTGCGAGACAGCTCACCGAGCAGGGACAGCGCGATGACGCTCTTGCCGCTGCCAGGACCTCCGCTGATGATCACCGCGGTCTTCCGGTCGTCCTCGTGGGCGCGCTGGACGGCGTGCATGACGGTCTGGAAGGCCGCCTTTTGGTCATCCAACAGCGTGAACTGGGAACGCTCCCTGACCTCGGCCGCGGCCACCTTCATCAGCTGTCGACTGGGTCTGATTCTTCCGGACAGCAGACGGTCCGCCGCCTCCGCACCGGATCTGGGCGCCAACCTGCTGCGGAGGAAGTCCAGGAAGTCTCCACGGCGTTGAGCGGTGAAGAGCCTGCCCTGGTCGTCCGGGGGCAGGTCGAACAAGTCGCGCACGGCGGGTTCGTGGGCGTTGTGCAGGTAGGCCGCACCCCGCAGCTGTTTCGCCGGATCCTCGATCGAGGCCACGAAGTCCCCGATCTGGTCACAGTAGCCACGGACCTGCAGTAGCGGGTGGAGCTTGGGGCCTCCAGGCTGGTTGGGGACCAGCACCATGGCGGGGTCGTCCTCCCAGGACTCGGCCTCGCTCCACTGCTTGAGTTCGACCACGACGTAGCTGGGCTCGTCGGTCTCGGGGTGCTGCCCGGCCAGAACCACGTCCGCGCGCTTGCTGCACATCGGCAGCTTGTACTCGATCAGCATCTCGACCTCGCCCAGGCCGGCGTCGACCAGGTCGTTGGCGAGGGTAGGGATGCTCCGTTCCCAGGAGCGGACCTCAGCGGGGCCGGGGGTGTACTTGAAGGTGTGGCGCACATGTTCGGAGATGAGTTTTCCGAGCTCTGCCTCCAAGGAGGAGCCGTACGTGGACAGGGACGCTGCGGATCGGCGATAGGCCGTCAATTCACACTCCGAAATGACTGTACTCAGGAGGTTTGCGAGAAATACGCCGAATGTCGTCGACTCTACGTAGCATAAGGACGCCTGACACTCGAGAGTCAGCGGTCGGGAAGAAGGTTCCCGTGAGGAGACGGGGAAAACAGAGGGAGGGCTGTGCAGGGCGCGGCGGGGAAGAAGGACACCACCGAGGTCTACGTCTACGTCGGCAAGGCGGGAGCGGTGAATCTGGACCGGGGGATCGAGAAGTCGGTCTGGGGGTGGAAAACCGAAACAGCGGAGGAGAGAGAACACCATGAGGTGCTCACGTCCCTGAAGAAAGGGGATCTTCTCCACCTCGGTCACCTGGGACTGGGCAGGATCCCCGGCCCGGAGGCCCAGAGCCGGACCGTGGCCAGGCTCGTGACCACCCGGCTGACCGGGGGCCTGTACGAAGACGGATCACACGTCTGGGACGACGAGGTGTACCCCTACCGGGTGCCCCTCACCGTCGAGGGCACCCGGTACGACGTCACCAAAGACGACATCGGCCCCGAAGCGATCGAGGCTCTCCGCAAGTCCGCCAGCGGCAAGGGCGGGCCCAAGCTCCCCGAGAACCGCGAGTCCGTCCTGGAACAGCTGCTGAACGAAGCGATCGAGGCACACAAGGGCACCACCCTCCTGGATCCCGAGGACCCCGCGGACCAGAGGAACCTCGACCTTCCCCCGGTCCTGGACCGTCCCGCCTACGTCTACGCCAGAGCCGAGCAGAAAAGGCTGCGAGCCGAGAAGCTCGAAGGCAGGACCGAGGTGCCCTGCGACCTGTGCCAGATGGTCCTGCCCACGAGGCTGGTGCACACCGCGCACATCAAGCGCCGCAGCGCGAGCTCCCCTCAAGAGCGCGGTGACCTGGGCAACGTCATGAACGCCTGCGTGCTCGGTTGCGACTCCCTCTTCGAACACGGCTTCGTGTATGTGGATGTCGACGGTTACATCCACGCCTCGGAGCAGGTCAGAACCGATGCCCTCACCACGGCCGTCGAGCGCCTGGGCGGCAGCTGCTCGGCCTTTTCGCAGAAGAACGCCCACTACTTCGCCTGGCACCGCGAGAACATCGCCAACGTGAAAAAGAGATGATGCCGCAAACACCCCCCAACCCACTCCGGTACGTCCACGCCGGCCGGGTCGGCGACGCGGACGAAGACGTGAGAAAGCCGGACTTCGTCGAGCGCTGCGTCCTGGCGTACGGCGAGGCCGGGTTCGGTGAACCCGAAGAGTCCGAGATCCGTAGCTGGCGGAACAGTTGGCCGCCACTCCTCGACGCGCTGGTCAGCGCGGGACTGGAGGATCTGTACATCTACCTTGAGTTCGCGACCCTGGATACCGAAAGCCGTATCGACGCCCTGCTTATCGGCCGACGTGGCTCCGGTGAACTCGCCGCCACCGTGGTGGAGTTGAAGCAGTGGACCGAGGCGGTTCCCGTGGCCAAGAACCTGGTGCGTTTGCCGGGCGACGAACGGCTGTGGACGCACCCGCTGGCTCAGACCGTCGGGTACATGGCCTTCCTGGACCAATGGTTCGAGTCGGACGCCGTCGACCTCGAGACGCGCGGTGTCGTCTTCCTCCACAATGCGACCCGCTCGCAAGCGGCCAGGGTCCAGGAGAGCGGGGTGCTCCCTCACGGATACCGGGTACCGGTGGTCAGCGGTGAGGACACACGTGCCTCTTCGGGACCGGCCGAACTGCGTGGACTCTTCCAGTGCGGTGACCTCCAAGGACCCGACGAGCGTGACCTCGCGAGTTTCACCGAGGCCAGGTGGCGGGGGAGTGAGCCGCTTCTGGACAGTGTGGCCGCAGCGGTGAACGGAGCCCCCTCGTTCAAGCTCGTCGGAGATCAGCAGACGGCATTGCTGGACATCAGGGCCCGCGTGCAGGAAGCGCTGGACAGTGGCCGACGCACCGTCATCGTCGTCCAAGGTGGACCGGGTAGTGGAAAAACCGTGCTGGCCATGCGGCTGCTCGGTGAGTACGTGAACAACCCGGCTGTTCGTGCCCGTTACGGAACCCCCTCCGGAGCACTGACACGTAACCTGCGGGAGATCCTGGAGGTCCCCGGTTCGAACCCCTTGTTCCAGCTTCCCAAGAACAAGGTGAGGGACTCACGGTTGCTGATCATCGACGAGGTCCACCGCTACCACCGCGGCGGAGGTGGTCTAGGAACCTACGTACTCAAGAACCTGGCCGAGGTACCGGTAGTGGTGCTCTTCCTCGACGAACGCCAGAGAGTCCGTCCCAGGGAGGGCGTGACCGAACGGGAGATCCGCGGTTTCGCCCAGAACGCCACACCGCCCATCAACGTCGTCACGCACAACCTCAACGGAAACTTCCGCTGTAACGGCTCTCGCGAGTTCAACTCCTGGGTCGACGACCTCCTCTACGAACAGCCCCGACCATGGACCGGGACCGACTACGACCTGGCTGTCAGCCTCGATCCCTCGGAGATGGAGCAGTGGTTGGAGGAGTCTCTGGAACAGGAGCGAACCGCCCGGATCAGCGCCGGGTTCTGTTGGGGGTGGGAGGAGGTCCGACTGGGCGAGAAACTACCCGGAGTCAGCATCGAGTGGGAGGACGGGTCTCACGGAGAGACCCGGAAGTGGGAACGCCCGTGGAACCTGCACAAGGACCAGACGATCGCCGCTGACGGGGAGTTCGTCGGACCGGAGAGCTGGCTGTGGGCCACAGGCCCCGGAGGTGAACGCCAGATCGGCTGCGTCTACACGGCTCAAGGGCTCGAGTACCACGACGCGGGCGTCATCCTCGGCCCTGACCTCGTTCGTCGTGATGACCGTTGGGAGGCCCACCCAGAGGAGAGTCGGGATCGGGGGATGCGGGGGGTGGAGAGCAGGGAGTATCTCTCACTCGCAAAGAACATCTACCGGGTACTCATGACCCGGGGTATGAGATCGTGTCGCCTCTACTCCACGGACGAGGAGACCCAGGAGTTCCTGACCTCCCTCGTTCCGTCGGCCTCAAGGTGATCTCCGGGTGGTGGGCGTATGTGCCCACCACCCGTCTCAGAGCACGAGAGCGACCTCCTCTCATGGAAAGAGTTCCTCCCGAGATCCGTCTCGTGACGCCTTCGGCAGAAGTGAGCTCGAACCACTCCATGAGCCTGCGCTCTGCTTCTGTCACCAATGGCCCCTGCGGCTCCACCTGAGCTGGAGTTGACGAAAATCCGGTAGTACGGCGACCTTCGTGGTGTTCTCCGGTGGCCAGGATTCCTCTTGGACGAAGGGCGCGAGGCAGTAACGGACAGCGGCGGCGTGGCGCCACAGGTCGGGGCAGGTGGCGGCCCCGACGAGGCGTAGGAGGGCGAGCTTCTCGGTATCTGGGATGTCCCGGGTAGTGCTGAACGTGACGGAAAGGTGTTGGAGCCCTCGTTCCCGCACCTCTGCCAAGGAGGTGGGAGTCCTGGCCTTGGTCTTTCGTGGATAGCAGATGGCTGCGAAGTCAGGTGAGATTGGAGACGAAGCCGTGTGCGGACTCAAGCCGGCCAGAAATTCTGAGACGATGCTGCACCAGACGTGCGCCTCGACAACGTTCTTTATGGTGACTTTGGACTCAATTATCTCGCGGGCGCCCAGGGTGACTCTGTCGACAAAACATTCCTGCTCTTCTCTCAGTGCTGTGGTTCCGGAAATACTCGCTTTCGCCTGCCTGATGAAGACGGCATGAAGTGCCTCGTCGACAAGGAGTGTCTCGTACCAGGTGGCTCCTTTCTTTTTGTTGAGAGAGAGGAACTCTATCTCATTCCGGTCGGGAACGTTGCGAGCGGATCGTGTTTTGGTGATGGTGTCTCGCGTGTTCTCATGGAACCCGCCGAACACTTTCTGTAGAGATTCGCGAAGGGTTCTGTATTTCTCGGAGTCGGAACAACTGGATGCTCGTATGATGAGGTCTCTCTGATGCCCGGCGCCACGGCAGTGACAATGGCAGTCCGCCTGTTCAGCTGTTTCGCACGCTGCGTTGTGCCGGGGAGGTGTGAAAGGTGCGTCCGACAACCGGCCTCCTCATTCAAGGGTGTTCTTCTTCTGAAGGGTCCTGCTCGATGCGGTCAGGTCAGCGGCTTCAGGGGCTGACAACTTCGTAGGTGGGGCTCTAGTTCTCCTCGATTTTTCGATGGCAAGTAATTATTCGCAATAAGTGATTCGCTTTCGAGGCTCCGCCGAGCTTCTTGCTTATATGACTACCAGCAGTGCGGTGTCGGATGATATTTCTTTTCGGATAGATGTGTGTCACTCGATCCAAAGTCACGACGAAGGCACACATAGTGGTGGAAAGCCCCCGGTCTTTTCAGGGACCGTGGTGAACCGCTGTGGGCCGCGCGGTTCCCTCTGGGGAGGAAGAGCGCAGGGGTCGCTGCCCGAGTGAGCACAGCCATGGGGCGCGGTTGAGGCCTACGTGGCAGGGTCACATCGCGACAGGCTGACGTGAGCAACTACAGCTGCTCGTGTGGTCTCGGTGTTCCCCACGGGATCTTGGAGTCGGAACCCGGGCTCCTGAGGCGGAACAGAACCCTTCGCATGTTCTTCCATGCACTCCTGAGTAGTGGGGAGTGAAGGTGAAAGTACCTCCCCGGGGGAGGAGGCGGCCCTCCCCGAGCACGGTCCCGTGCGCACCTCTCCTCCTTCCGAGAGGCCATCGGCCGGTATCTCAGGTGTCCGACCAAGGCCACGGAAGGCGGATGTCTCCTTTCGCAGATACGTCCGCTGTGTCAACTCCGTGCCCTGTCGGGGACCTTGATGGGGCTGTCCGACAGTGAGGGGACCAGGTGTCTCAGATGTTCTTGGAGTTCGGGATCGACGGCGTAGACGACGGCGCCCTCCATCGCTCGGGTCAGGAGCACCTTGTAGATGTTGCGGATGTAGGTGCCCGCCTCCTCCGCGGGAAGTCTCTGAGGAAGGTTCCTGTCCTTGTTCTCCCGGTTGTCCGTGGTGAGCACACCGTCACGGAACTTCAGGTCGGGGCCGAGAATGACCCCGGCCCAGTCGTACTCGAAACCCTGTGCCGTGTAGATACACCCGACTTGGTCCAGCCCGCGTGGGTCGGTGGCCCAAAGCGTTCGCGGTGGCGCGCCTCCGAGGACCGTGTCCCGTTTGTTGTTCCAGGGCATGGACCAATCACCGATGCGGACGTCGTCGGGTAGGGTGCCGTCCTCATCGGGCTCGCTCCATGGCCAGCAATAGCCCGCGGTCAGACGTGCGGACCGACTCTTTTCGGTGAGTTCTCTGAGGACCTCTTCCATCTCTGCCGGTGACTCGGCGAGTCGAAGGATGAAGGCTCCGTCGTCCTCCCACCTGAACGACTCATCTTGGGATATGCCAAGAGTTCGCCTCACCCACTCGTCGTAGACCATGCTCCCACCACACCGGAAAAGACCGTTGAGCTGGACATGACGTACCTCGATACCCCGTTCGTCCGCGTACCGCCGGATTTCGGTCAAGGAACCGACTTCTGTAGGGCGGATCACCTGGTGGTCGTCCAGAAGGAACACAGGAACCCTGGCGGCGTTCACCAGTTCCTCGATCTGTGGGCGTTCGGAACGCAGGTCCTTACGTGTCCGCCAGGAATGAGAGGTCTTCCGAAGACGATGAGCCTCGTCGCAGATGAGTACGTCGATATCGTTACGGCGTGCTCGGGTGTATCCTGAGAAGTAGTCGAACACCCCTCGGAGACTCTTCTGCTCGGGGCCTCCCGCGACCACGGTCCGGAGAGTTTCGGTGAAGGCGGAGGATCCGGTCGCGTGTCGGACGTTGTACCCCCGGCGCATGAAGGCCCCCAGAAGTTCCAAGGCTACGGCGCTCTTGCCGCTGCCGGGGCCCCCGGTGACCACCACGATGCGTTTATGGTCGTCGGCGCGTGCCTCCTCGACCGTTCGCAACGCAAGGAGATAGGCCTCCTCTTGTTCTTGGAGCAGATCGAACTGGCCTCTCCGGGCGAGTTGGCGTGCGCTGAGCTGTGTGGTCGACCGTGTGGGGCGGATCATGGAACCGAGGAGCCTGTCAGCGCTCGCCGCACCCGAGACGGAGGCGAAGCGTGAGCGAAGGTAGCCGGTCAGCTGGTCGCGTTCGCTCGAACTGAAGACCATGCCGTACCGCTGGTCGGCCTCCTTGTAGAGATCCTCGATCTGTTCACGAGGGGCATTGTGGAGATAGAGGATTCCGCGTAGTTTTTCTGGATCCTCGTGCAAGCAAGCCAGCTTCTTTCTCATGTTCTTGCAATATTTCTCCACCTGGGGGCCGGGGTGGTCACGTTTTCTGCCTGGCACACCTGTGACATCGACCTTCCTTGGTCGGTCGGGCAAGAGTCGTACCTCGCGCCACTGCTTCAACTCCACGACCAAGAAGCTGTCTTCGCCGGAACCGGGATGGACTCCCGCCAGGACCGCGTCGGCACGTTCACTGTTTCCAGGGATGGAGTACTCGATCAACACCTCGACCTGACCGAGCCCTGCTCGGATCAGATCGTTGGCGAGCACGGGGAGGCTGTTCGCCCATGACCTGCGCTCCGAAAGTCCCGTTGACCGGAGAATCATTCGTTTTACACCCTCGAACACCTTTTCCTCGATCTCGTTGGCGGAGAGGGAAGACAGTTCGTGGGCTGACAGGCGAAGGGCGAACAAGCAGGACTCCTGAGGGATCTCTCACGCGTCATGTCATGACAAAAACCTGAATCAGGTCTTATGACGCCTTGGCACTGCTTTGAGTTCCTGCAGTCGGATTGATAAGCCACTGCCGCCCCTCCCCTCTCACTGGAGTCCTCTGCTGGGCGGTGAGGCGTAGGGGTACGGGAGACACGCGAAGAACTGGACGGGGGCGGATCGCATGTCGGGCCGGTGGCCGGGGTCCCCGGAACTGGGGCGGACCGTCCTCGAACACATCCGGGAGCGGTTCCCGGCAACCGGCGACGCCGTCACGGTGGGGAGCGAGACCGCTCCAAGGGCGGACGAGACCCCCTCCCACGGTCAAAAAAGTGGTGGATTCTGACCGTGGGCGGGGTTCTCACCGGGAAACCCCGACCCTCCAGGCCGTGGGGAGGCGGTGACTCTCGTGCGGCCTCGAGGAATCCTTGCGGGTGGCCGTTTCCGGTCACGTCACGGGCTGACTTCCCGTCGCTTCCCTCGCTAGAGTCACTGCGCCATCACACCCCTACTCGAGGAGTGCAGTGCCTGCCGAACGCATCTGGCTGGACGTCCCCTATGCGGAAAAGGACCTGGCGAAGGCCGAAGGGGCGAGATGGGACCCCCGAGCGCGTCGGTGGTACGCGCCCAGACCAGGCATGGCGGGACTGGAGCGCTGGGCGGCCCGGCCGGACATCCCCACCTCGCTGCCGGGGGAGGACCGCTTGCTCGGCTCGGGGTTGTTCGTCGACCTGGTCCCCACGACATGCTGGTTCACCAACGTGCGCTCGTGCGTGTCCCAGCAGGACTGGGAACGGTTGCGCCGCATGGTCGTGAACCGGGCCGGCCAGGTGTGCGAGATCTGCGGGGCGAGCGCCGACCGTGAGGCCGGGCGTTGGCTGGAGGTGCACGAGAGGTGGGTCTTCGACGAGCACACCAGGACCCAGATCCTGCGGCGGTTGATCTGCGTCTGCACGCTCTGCCACACCGTGACCCACTTCGGTCTGGCCCAGGTGCGCGGGCTGGCGAGTGAGGCAATGGCCCATCTCGTGGCGGTCACCGGAGCGTCGCACGCGCAGGCCCAGCAGCACGTCGATGAGGCGTTCGCGTTGTGGGAGCGGCGGTCGCGGGTGGTGTGGGAACTGGACCTGAGCATGCTGACGGATGTGGGGGTCACCGTCGAACCGCCCCCTGAAGCCTGGGAGCGGGCCCAGGAAGCTCGGAGGGAGCTGACACGGCACCAGGCGTCGTGGTGAACCAGGAACGGAAGAGCGACGTGGGGAGGGGGCGAGTGATCGGCCATGAGGGAAGGGCGGCATGACCGGCTGGTTCCGGGGCCACGACGAGGAGGGTCCGCTGCTCTCCTCGAAGCCGACGACGAAGGGTGGGCGATCCGCCAGATCGCTGTTCGTGCAGCGGACGCGATGCCGGTGACGGCTGCTTCCCCGGGGGGTCCTGCGTCTGCGCGATCACGGTGACCTGGGTGCGAGGAGCGGCTACGAGCGTCGCCACGGCGTGCTCGCGGAGGGCACCCTCGACGGTGGGCGGGAACAGCCGCACACCCACGAGATCTCCCCCGCAGGCATGCGACCGAGCCCGGGTCGCGGTTGGTGCGGTGACGAATGCGATGTTTCTTTGACGGAGTTCGTGAAGGGCTTCCGTGGATGAACGGTGCCTGAACCCGGCGCTTTTGGGAAAGGTATGTGACGGTCCCGGACAAGCGTGGGGGATCCGCGCCCAGCGGACATGGGACGCACCATTCCTTCCCCCGCGATGGGTGACCCTTCGAACGCAGAACCGATCGTGTGTCAGGAGAGGACGAACGCTCCTTCCCTGGAGATGCGCGACTCCCCGGTAACGGAGCGTTGGGAGGCGCCACGATGATCGACCCTTGGCATCCACCACGTACGGCCCCTACCCACCACCCCGTTGGCGCAGCCGAAGTGGAAAAGGGGATACCTTCTCGGGCATGGATCATCAAGGAAAGTTTCGTCGGGCAGCGCTTGAGTCGGGTATTCCGGACGACGAGATCAATAGGTTCAGCCGGTATCTTCGTTTGGCGATCGGATTGTCCGGTCGTGGTGATGGTCCTCCGGTCGGGCATATCGGTGGCCTGCCCCGACTTCCGGTGGGCATGAAGTGGCCCTCCGTCGGGGACATCGCGTTGCCGTTGCTCCTCTCCGTCAATTGTGGGGCCCTGCCGAGGGTCGACGGATTCGATCTCCCAGCGGACGGGACGCTGCTCTTCTTTGTTCACAAAGAGAGGGACTTCGACGAATTCCGGGCCGCTTCGGGACAGTACGCACGAGTCGTGTATGTGTCGGACGGCACCGAAACCGCGATCGCGGAACCACCCGACCCCGGGTGTGTCACCAGGCGGATCGACGCCTACGCCGACCTCAGGGCCGACCTCCCCCTGTGGTTGGACGAGGGTGACGAGGACTGGCACGAATTCTGGGAGGACCTCGAGTGGGACGACATGTCCTCCTTCCAACAGCAGCTGGCCCGGTACAGGGAACGTGAACTGCCGCACCTGGACGAACTTCGGTCTTTGGCCTACGACCTCTGGTCGTCCGGCGCCCACCTCGTCATCGGCGGGTACGCCGATGACGAGGTGACGATGGACGGCGTCACGGCGAAGAGCCTCGGCGGGGGAGGGCGGTTTTCCTTTTTACCGGAGGAGGACGCGCTCCGGTCGGCCTGCGACTGGATACCGCTCGTCAATGAGGGACGGGTGTACGCGGAGCACTACACGAAGTTCATGATTCGTCACGACGACCTGGCCGCCGCTCGGTGGGACAAGGCGCTGAGCGTCACCGGTTTCGATGCCCCATGACTCTCGCTGCGGTCTTCGGGTGGGTCGCTGTGGCCAGGTGGAGCAATGCAGGAACGTTGGTGCGCTGGGCACTCTTCGGCTCCTGTCGGCGATGGTGGCCGCGGTGTCCCGGCCGAGTCGGTTCCTGAGTACGTCGAGAGGATCCGCGAGGCTCGGCCCACCGGCCATCCGTCCTGGGCTTGCTACCAGGGGTAAGAACACGGCTGGGTGATCGGGGTTGTGACCTGGGATCGGGGCCGTTCCAGCCGTGGGTGGGGACTCCATACCGGGACGGGCCAGGAGCACGCCGCCCCCACACTCGTGGAGCCCTCGGTCGCGGGCTCGCCCGAGGCGGGTCGACCGGACGTGGCCGCCGGGGCCTGGCCGCGACGGTGCGCACGGGGGCGACGCCGTGCGCGGGAGGGTGGGGGAGCGTGCGAGGAACCCCGCATAACTCGGACCGTGGCGCCGGGCGAACGAGCCGCCCCCAGCTCGTGGGCCACCGAGCCCGCCGTGGTTCGCGGGCCCTTCACGAGGGCCCGCGAACCGGTGTCTCAGGTGTCGCAGCTTTGACAACGCCGGGTGGCGACCCGCTTGGTGTTGCCCTTCGTGGCCCGGGCGGGGGAGCTCTCGTTGAGTCGGCGCCACAGGAGTGGGTCGGGATCGTTGATCCAGCCCCATGCCGGTGCCGCGATCTCGGAGTCGGACTGGTGCATGCACCCCGGGCGGTGGGCGATACCCCTCGGTGAGATGAGGATGGCGCCGCGAGGGAAACGGGACTCCTCGGAGGTGGTCTCGGGCCCTTGCCCGGATCGGCCGCGGTCTCGGCTCACGAGTGAGCACGCGCAGCCGCCCTCGATGGGGAGTTCACAGAAATCACAGCGTTCCATGCTCTGATCATGCCCTGTTCCCCCGAGGAAGGGCAGGGCACTCAGTCCGTGGGGTGCGGTTCCTCCGGGGGTGGGCAGGCGTCGATCTGCTGCTGGACGAGTGGACCGTACAGGTCCAGGAGTTCGTCGCGGGAGATCGACTCTGCGGGAAACAGGCCCAGGCCTCGGACTCCTTCGGCCAGGCCGAGAATCTGACAGGCCACGGCACTGGCGTGCCGACGGTCGGGGGTGGTGTCCCCGATCAGGTCGCTGACACGGAGCAGAAGTCGTTCCCGAATCTCTTCGCGGGTGCGTTGGGGGTCGGGCGACTCGCGCGAGTGGGAGAGGGCGACCAGCAAGGGGTCGGGAACTCCGTGTTCCCTCCGGGTGAGGATCTTCTGCACCAACGCGCGCCCCAGCTGGGAACGGGGCAGGTCCAGTTCCGCCAACGGGATGTCGTTGGGGCCCATCTCGTTGAACAGTTCGGCCTTGCTCCGGTAGTGCTTCATCACCAGGGCTGGGGAGACCCCCGCCGAGGTGGCGATGTCGCGGATGGTCACCGCCTGATACCCGTGTTCGGAGAAGAGTTCTCGGGCCGCGTCGAGGATGGTGCTGCGACTGTCGGGTCTGCTCACGGCTTCATCTTCTCCTGATCTTGGGTGGCCCTGGTGGCGGGGGCGGGTTCGGGGACGATTCCTTCCTCCTCGTCGCGTCCCCGTGCCGGGACCAGGAGCGCGAACAACACACTGGCCACGCACACGGCCGCGCCGAGGAGGTGGGCGGTGAACATGGCCTGCGCGGAGGGGAGCACCACGCCGTTCACGGTCACGGTCAGGGAGGCGAAGATCAGCGCCACCACGGCACTGCCGCTGGAGGTGCCCATCGAACGGACCAGGGCGTTGATCCCGTTGGCCGACGCGGTCTCGTTGCGGGGCGAGGACGCCATGACCAGGGCGGGCATGGCGGCGAACGCGATGGCGCTGCCGACGCTGACGAGCATGTTGCCCAGCACGACCTCCCACAGGGCGGTGCTGTTGAGCATCCGCCACAGGTAGGTCAGGGCCATGACCGCACCACCGATCAGCAGCACGGTCCTTCCGCCCCAGCGGTTGAGCATGCGGGCGGAGAAGGGGGAGAAGGCGAGCATCATCAGGCCGCCGGGCACCATCGCCAACCCGGCCACGGCCACGGTCAGGCCCAGGCCGTACCCGGTCGTGGTGGGGACCTGGAGTTCCTGGGTGGTGACCAGACCGTTCAGGAACATGCCGACGCCGACGAAGTACGAGGAGACGTTGGTGAACAGGATGGGCCGGCGGACCGCGGTGCGCAGGTTCACCATGGGTTCGCGCACGCGCAGTTGGAGGGGGATCCAGATCGCCAGGCAGACGAGGGAGAGCACGGTCAGGCCGATGACCTGTCCGCTGCTCCACCCCCACGTGGCCCCCTTGGACAGAGGGAGCAGGAGGGAAACCAGGACGACGGTGAACAGCAGCGCACCGACGATGTCGAAGCGTCCGGGGAAGCGCTCGGTGGACTCGTTCAGGGTCAGGGGGATGGCGACGAGGAAGAACGTGCCGACCAGCGCGGTGGTCCAGAACAGCGAGGTCCATCCGAAAGCGCTGTAGAGCACGCCGGACAGCGGCAGCCCCAGGGCTCCGCCGATACCGAGGGTGGCGCTCATCAGGGCGATGCCCCCGGCGAGTTTCTCCCGGGGCAGTTGGTCACGCATGATGCCCATGCCCACGGGGATCAGGGAGGCGCCGAAGCCCTGCATGGCGCGGCCGACGAGCATGAACAGGAAGGTTCCGCCGATCGCGGCGATGAGCGAGCCCACCGTCATGACCGCCAGGGAAACCAGCAGCATGCGGCGTTTGCCGTACATGTCGGCCATGCGGGAGACGATTGGGGTGGCCACGGCTGCGGTGAGCAGGGTCGCGGTGACCAACCAGGAGGCGTCGTCGGCGGACACGTCGAGGATCTTCGGAAGGTCCGGCAGCAAGGGAATGACGAGTGTCTGCTGCAGTGAGACGACCATGCCGCAGAAGGTGAGGATCCCCATGGTGACCCAGGAGGGCACACGCAGGACGGACATATTTTGAGCTCCAGTGCGACGAACGAGGGTGGGTGTGCCCATGAGAAAAGGGGTGAACAGGTGTTCATCCCTGTGAGTAAACACTTGTTCACCCCATTGCGTCAAACGCCCGTCACCCAGCGGGGGCCTTCCCGACGGACCCGGGAGCGGCGGGGCTTCGCGGGATTCCTCGCTGGGGAAAGGGTGTTGACGCACATCTGTGAGCGAGTGGCACTTCTTCTCTGCGGAACCGGGAGGGCGTCGGCGTGGTGGATCGGCGAACGCGGAGGAGAGGGCTCAACAGGACCGCCATCCAGCGGGCAGCACTTCGGCTCTTCGAACAACAGGGCTACGAGGCGACCACGGTCGTCCAGATCGCCCGGGAGGCCGGTGTGTCACACATGACCTTCTTCCGCTGCTTTCCCGCAAAGGAGGACGTGGTATTGAGCGATGAGTACGACCCGATGCTGGAGGAACTGGTCCGGGAACGGTTGTACTCCTGCTCCGCCGTCGAACGGATCCACCGGGCCACCCTGGAGCGAACGCACATGATCGAGCAGGCGGAGAAGAACCGCCGGCAGTAGAACCGACACCGGCCTCGACCACGCCCCCGCGTGTGGCCGGGGTCTTGTCATGCTCCGCCGTGACGCTGCTCAGCGTGCCACCCTCCCTGCTGATCTGTGACGGTGCGCTGGGAGTGGTGTTCGTGACAGAGCGCACGCAAGCCGGTCTCGTCGTAGCCGCGCGGCCCGTTCGGCCCCTTGCCGTCGGTGTTCGCCCCACCCGCCCCGGAAGGGGGCAAGGCCTGACCCCGCTTGAGGGAGATCTACGAGGACGCCCACAACCGCACCCTTCCCCCACACCCGCGGCCGGCTTGCCCGACGCGGCCGAACGGGGTCTCCTCTCCCGCGTGGCCCTCGTACTGGTGCCGGCGCTCTTGTCGGGGCGTGCCTCGTGCCGGTTCGCCAGAGCGTGAACCGAGGCGAGGAAACCGGCCGAAGGGTTCTTCCGGCCGGGAGGTCATCGGGGCCCGGGGTCGCGGGGGTGTTCAGTACCAGCTTCCAGTGCCGTACACACGGCCGTGGCTGGTCGGTTCGTCGGGGTCGCCCTTGTCCATGGCCACGGTCGCCAAGATCGCGCCCGCGCCGTCGGGGACACCGGCCAAGCCGCGAAAGACGATGTCGTGGTCGGTGGCGACGAGTTCCTGGCGTGTGCGTTCTCCGTCGGCCGTGCGGTGTTCCATCACCGTGTTCCAGTGACCGTCGACCAGGTACAGGCCGCCTCTACCGTCATCGGCGACCGCCTCATAGGACCCCTCTTCGTCACCGACCTCGATGGTCCACTCGGTGCCGTCGTAGTGGGCCAGAACCGGGCGCTGGTGGTTATGTTCGTCGGGGTCCTTCCAACTGATGTCGCCCACGGCCCACACGTCGTCGGACGCGCGCACGAGTATGTCGTTGAAGCTCGCACCGGGTTCGCCCCCGGGGATGTCCACCTCGGGGATCTCCTCGGGGGCCCAGCCGGAACCGTCCCAGCGTTCCACGGTCAGTTCTCCGCTGCGGTCACCGACGGCGAAGACCTCCCCGTCCTCGGAGGAATCCAGGCCCGAGGTGACGGTCGGGGCCGGCCGGGGGTTCCACGCGTGGCCGTCGAAGTGGGCCGCGTAGGTGTCGAAGGAGGAGGTGCGGCCCAGCATCCAGGCGCCGCCGTCCCCCACCGGGGCCAACGCCGTGGGCTCCCAGGTGGGGTCGATCTCGGACATCCGCCAGGACGCACCGTCGTGGTGTATCGCCGAAGCGCCCTCCTTGACGGTGTGGGCCAGGGCCCAGACTCGTCCGTCGGCGTCGGAGACGGCGAGGACGGGGGCCGAGCGCAGGGCGTCCGGGAGTGATTCCCGCCGCCATTCCCGGCCGTCCCAGAGCACGAGCCACGAGGACGAGCCGACCTGGGACCTGGAGCCGTGGAACACCCACACCTCATCGGCGGCCGTGGCCGTGACCGCAGTGGGGAAACCGTCCTCCAGCTCCGTGCCGCGCAGACGGTCCCACGTGGTTCGTGTGTGCGTGGGGGTGGCGGGGGCGGACGGGACGGCCGGGGTGGCGGCGCAGGCCACCCCGGAGATGCCCACCACCCCGGCCATCACGGCCGCGAGGAGGTGTGTCCTTCCGGGTCGTGTGCGGTGAGCGTGCGCGTCATGCCCCATTCACGTTTCCTTTTTTGGAGGGCGTAATTTCCCTGAAAGCGTGTGAACCCCCGCAAGGGAGACGCACACGAGGTGGTCGGTGTTCACAAGACCGTGGGGGAGAGGTGCCATTTTTCATGAAAAGGGGGTCGAGGTTTCGTGTGGTACTCGATCCGCGAACACCGTCCCGGCCGAGGCTTGGTGGCAAAGCCGCAGGTGAGGGAAAGGAGGGGAGTCGATTCGAGGGGGAACGATGATCGTCTACCAGGAACTCATGGAACACATGGCCCGCGAAGGCAGCGTCACCGACAGCGAGGAGGCACGCCGGGCACTGGAGGCCACGGCCAAGGCACTGGCCCGGCACACCTCCCCGGACACCCGCCTGGGGGCCTGGGCACCTGGGGGCCGAGAGGTTCGTGGCCACGACGTTGCGCATCGTGCGCAAGGCTCCTGACCAGGTGGGGTTCCACTACGTTCCGCGCCGACCAGGCGATGACGACCTGATCCACCGTCCTGCGCGTAAGACGGTCACGGTCCCCGCCCGGGGTCGCGGAAGGCAGGTGAAAGTGGCCCCGGGCGGGGGTGGTCCCGGGGAACGGCGGAACAGCGCGTGTTCGCCGGACCGGGAACCGGAACCGGTTTCCGCGCGGCTCGCCCTCAAGTCCCGTCTTGGTGTGCTGTGTACTTCAGTGCGTTTCCTCGTGCTTTGGCCACCGGGTAGCGCTCTTCATTGAGGCGGGCCTTGTCCCTCAGAGCCTCGTCCAGGTCCACGTCCAGGACATCGGCCAGCCGCAGAAGGTAGGAGAACACGTCGGCCAGCTCATGGCGCACCGCCTCCGCCCGCTCAGGATCGTCCATGACCTGGGCGGCCTGTTCCGGGGTCAGCCACTGGAACTCGGCAGCCAACTCGCCGACCTCGCCCGACAACGCCATGACCAGGTTCTTGGGTGTGTGGAACTGTTGCCAGTCCCGCTCTTCAGCGAAGGCGGCGAGCGCAGCCTGCAGTGATGAGATTTCCATACGTGATCCTTATCAGTTTCCTGAAGCCGCGCCGGCCCTGAGACATCCCCGCGAGGAACCACCGATGGGATCCGTCCCTTCACGGTGACGAGGATCCCGAGTACGGGGTTGCGGGTGACCGGAAGGAGACAGCGGCTTCACCCCGCCTGCCCATCACCGTCCGGAACGCTGGGCGAGCGCCTGAGAGAACTCGGGCCGAGTTCCCGATCACCCCCGCACCCCGGCCGTCCTGGAGAAGTGCGATCCCTCCGGGGTGTACGTGGTGCCCCGCCGCTCATCCTGGGCGGGGCTCGTGTTGCCAGAAGAGGGCGCTGATTACCACGACCTTTTTCTCCAAAACCAGAGTGCGGGCTCCGATCTCGGTATAACGTTCATCCGACTCGTGTCGGCCCGGAGCCGAGTGACTCATCCGGGTGTCCCCTTTCGCCGTGCCCGGGGCGCGGCCTTCCCCCAGAGGTGTGCATGCGCATCAAGACCGTTCGCGTCGAGAACTTCCGCAGGTTGCGTTCGGTCAAGATCGACCTGGACAAAAAAGCTACCGTCTGTGTTGGTGCCAACAACAGCGGTAAGACCTCCATCACGCATATCTTTCGCTCCTTCTTCCTGCACAAGGGAAGTGACCTGACGCTGTACGACTTCAACTCTGGCTGCTGGGAAGAGTTCGAACAGGTGGGTGAGGGGTGCCCCTTTCCCGTCATCCGCTTGGATCTTCTGTTGGAAGTTGACCGGCAGGACTGGTATCGGGTCGTGCAACTGATGACTTTGCAAGACCTGGACCGGGAGATCGGTGAAGTCGCCCTACGTGTGGAGTTCGGCCCTCGTGAGGATCACGACACCCTTGTGGCCAGGTATGCGGAGGCGCGTGGGCGGGCCTTGCAGTCCGGCCTGGACAGGTCGAAGGAGAAGAGCCCTTACAGTCCCTGGCCCGAGAACATGTGGGACTACCTCGACAAGATGCTCAAGGAATCCTACGCGTTGAGTTACCACGTTTTGGATCCCCGCTCGCTCCACCACGAGGAGCCCGGCGTTGTGGTGGGTCCGCTGGAGAACTCACCTACCGCCGCACAGAACCTCCTCAAGCGATTGATTCGGGTGGACATGGTGGACGCTCAGCGCTTCCTGTCCGACGACTCCACATCGAACGGACGAGATCTGTCTCGACACCTACGTCGGTTCTACCAGCGCAACATCGATACCGATGAGGTCGACCACGATGCCCTGCAAGCGTTGCACGAGTCAGAACGCAGCTATGAGAAGTACTTGGACCGGACGTTCAAGGACACCTTCGACTCTGTGCATGACATTCCCTATCCGGGGCTGAAGAGCATGCCCAGATTGGTCGTGCGGAGCCGCTTCGACAACGAAGGGCTGCTCACCGACAGTGCCTCCGTTCACTATGAATTCTCCGAGACCGGGGAAAGCGGAATTCCGAGGGAACTCCCCGAACGCTACAACGGACTGGGATACAAGAACCTGCTCTACATGCTCATCGAGATCATCGACATGTACGAGCAGTGGTCCAAGAAAGAGGCAGAACGTCCGGCGCTGCACCTGGTGATGATCGAGGAGCCGGAGGCGCACATGCATCCCCAGCTTCAACAGGCGTTCCTCGACGCGGTGAGCTCGCACGTGGAGAAGAAGGCCGAGGTCGGGTTCCACACCCAACTCGTCGTCACCACACATTCGCCCCACATCATCCACAACACCTCCTTCAATCCCATCCGGTACTTCCGGCGCTTGGGGGGACTGTCCGGCGTCCCAGCAACTGAGATCAAGGACCTGTCTCACCTCCAGACGGGTGGGAACAGTGGTTTCCTGCGGCGGTTCCTGAAACTGACGAACTGTCACCTCTTCTTCTCCGAGGCGGTGGTGCTCGCGGAAGGGGACGCCGAACGGGTACTGTTGCCGATGATGATCGAGCGGGACATGCCTCGGTTGACAGACCTCCAGCGCGCTCATGTCTCGATCCTGGAGGTCGGCGGTTCCCACGCCTTCCGTTTCCGGCCGCTGGTGGAGTTCTTGGGCCTTCCCACGCTGATCATCACCGACCTGGACAGTGTGGGTCCCGATGAGGACAGAAGCGGGAAAAGGGTGTGGAGGGCATGTAGAACTGATGTTGACGTGGCTCGTACTTGCAACCAAACGCTCAAGAAGTGGTTGCCGGGCGAAGAGAGGATCAAGAAACTTCTCGCTCTTTCCGAGGACGCCAAGACGAAGGTCTATGGATCAGGGGAGACCCGCTCTCGCGTGCGGGTGGCCTATCAGGCTCGGGAGCGGTCGGTGTGGAACGATGATGAGCTCAAGGTCGCAGGGCGTACCTTCGAAGACGCCCTCCTGTTGGAGAACCTCGACTGGGTGAAAGAGCACGGAGAAAAAATCGCTCTGAGTCTTGATCCGGACGCCACCCATGAGGAGGTGGTGGGGCAGATCCATGAATTCGTTCGTTCACCCAAAGGCGGAAAGACGAATCTCGCCCTGACGTTGCTGGACCTGGACACGTGGGAAACCCCCGGTTACATCAAACGAGGGCTGCGCTGGCTCAACGACCAGCTGATGGAGGAGACGAACCTGTGAGTCACCGTCTTCAGCAGAAGAACACCGAGGCCGACGAACGAATCGGCGAGTTGCTCGATCACCCGATCAAATCAGGGTTCGTCGTCATCGCCGGTGCCGGGTCGGGAAAAACCACCTCGCTCGTCAAAGCCCTCGCCCACATCGGTCGCAGGCACGGGGCCCGTCTGCGGAGAGAGGGACGTCGGGTCGCCTGTATCACCTACACGCACAACGCGGTGGAAGAGATCCGACAGGACATCGGTGGGGACGATCTCTTTCACGTCTCCACGATCCACAGTTTCCTCTGGGAGGTGGTCAAACCCTTCCAGAACGCGATGCGACAGTGGACCCAGGGCCGTATCGAAAAGCTGATGAAGGAGAAACGGGAGCACAACGCCAAACCACGCACCCATGATTCCACGCGAGTGGAGAACGAGCGTGCCGTCGCCAAATTGACGAAAGCCCTGGAGAAGCTGCAGGAGCCGGACGTCCGTCTTCGCTACGGAGCCGCTCAAGACTACGGCCAAGGGGTCCTCGGCCACAGCGACGTCGTGGCGATGTTCCCCGACCTCATCGAGCGTTACCCCAACCTCGCCGT
Organism: Nocardiopsis sp. ATB16-24; assembly: GCF_030271535.1. GTDB lineage: Bacteria > Actinomycetota > Actinomycetes > Streptosporangiales > Streptosporangiaceae > Nocardiopsis. Next base: position 277,219 of record NZ_JASCXJ010000004.1, read on the forward strand.
GATCACGGCCCAGGCCTTCCCCTACGTGCTGGTCGACGAGAGCCAGGACACCGCTCCACGTGTGGTGGAAGCGCTCACCAGCATCGAACGTCACGAACGCGGCCGGTTCTGCCTCGGCTTCTTCGGCGACCCCATGCAGCAGATCTACGGCACGGGTGTCGGGATCATCGACAAGGAGCCCACCTGGTCGGAGATCCCCAAACCACAGAACTGGCGCTGTCCACAGCGGGTCCTGGACGTCGTCAACAACATTCGTGACGGTTCTCCCAGAGACAGGGGACCCCGGCAGGAGCGCGGCCCGGGAGCCCCGGACATCTCCGGGAACGCCGACCTCTTCGTTCTCGACGTGGAAGGAAAAGAAGAGGAGCAGTTGGCGCGAGTACGTGGTCACCTCTCCCGAGAACAGAACGACCCCGCGTGGCTCGGCGTGGGAGAACAGGACGTCAAGATGCTCGTCCTGGAACACAGGCTCGCGGCTCGAAGGCTCGGTTTCGAGGAACTGCACGAGGCGTTCGGCAAGGACCGCAGGCTGGCAGAGCGATTCGTCGAGGGTGATCACTGGAGTCTCAGATCCTTCCTGACCAGGATCATCCCGTTGGCCGAGGCGGTCCATGAGAAGAAGGGCATCGCCGCACTCGCACTCTTGCGAGAGTTCTCTCCGCGCCTGGAGCCCTTCCTACGAGGAACGGAGTCCGCTGAGGTCCTACCTCGTCTCAAGGAGGACACAGAGGAACTGGCGGGCATGTTGGTGAAGGAGAGCCGGGCTACCGTACGTGAGGTATTCGAACACGTGACGAAGTGTCGTCTGCTCCGCTTCGACAGGAGACTCGCCTCCCACCTACGACGTGGCCCTGCGGGTGCGGTCGTCGCAAGGCCTGAGGTGGAGCAGGTGCTGGAGGACGACATGGGACACGAGCGATCGGGACAACCGGCTGAGGGGAGTGGTGAAGACCTGAAAGCGGCGATGGTCGCCTATCTGGACTGTCCAGCGGTACAGGTACTGGCTTATCGGGACTACATCGCGGGCCGGACGCCTTATCAGACACACCAGGGGGTCAAGGGGGCCGAATTCGAAAGGGTCCTGGTGCTCTTGGAGGACGACCGGAGCAAGCACTACCAGTTCTCCTACGAGAGGCTCTTCGGACTCAAAGAGCCCACCAAGAGGGAAATCGAGAACCTGGAACGGGGGGAGGACACCATACTCGAACGGACCCGCAGGCTGTTCTACGTGGCCTGTTCACGTGCCGAGCGTTCACTCGCCGTCGTGCTCTTCACCAAGGACACACGGAAGGCGCTGGAGACACTGAGGAAGGACAGTCCCTTCCCTGCCGCGAACGTCCATGGGATCGATGATCTGGAACCTCAGCGGCCCCCCGGGTATGGCCTGGTGGGTTGAAACCGCACGGCGTTCCGGCGGTCCCTCCGGGGCCATCACGTTCGTCGCGGACAAGTCCTATGCTGGGCGGGCAGCCGTGTGGTGCCAAAGCTGGACAGGGAGCGGATCGGATGTCGAACCGGTGGTGGGGAAGACCCTCGGAATTCCCCTGGGAGCAAGCCGCCCTCGAACACATCCGGGAACGGTTCCCGAGGACCGGCAACTACCGAGCCTGGGCCGGGTTCACCTTCACCGCTCGCAGCCGGCGCATCCGCGAGTGCGACCTGTTCGCCGTCACCCCCACGGGCGCCTACCTGGTGGAGATCAAGAGCCATCCGGGGAAGGCCACCAACCGCGGATCCGACTGGACCTTCACGGACCGGCACGGACAACGCAGGACCATCAGCAACCCCCTGCACCTGACCGACCTCAAGGCCAAGGAACTCAGGAACCGTCTGGAGTGGGCGGTCAAGCACCTCGGCCTGCGCGATGTTCGGGTGCCCTTCATCGAGGCCGGCGTCTTCCTCTCCGACCCCGACCTGCGGTGCGGGTTCGACGAGGTCCAGAAGGCCAACGTCTACGGTCGCGACGGCCTGGAGAAGCAGACCGGCCTTCCCGGGGTGTGGGACGGTCTGCTCGGCGCCCCGCACAGCAGGATCGACCCGGGCTTTCTCAGGCACGTCGGCCGCCTGATGGAGGCCATCGGCATCACGCCCATGGACCGGGCGCTGAACCTGGGCGAGTACACCCTGAACAAGCGCTCCCTTGACAGCGGTCCCACCTGGACCGACTTCGAGGCCGAGCATCGGCGGCTGGGCGGCGTCAGCCGAGTGCGCCTGTACCACTACGGCGAGAAACCCACCGAGGACGAGCGCCGCTCGGTGGAGCGAGCCGCCAAACGCGAGTACATGTCCCTGGAGGGGATCTCCCACGAGGGCATCGTCAAGGCCGAGTACTTCGGGCTTATCGACGAGGGCGGAACCGACCTCGGCCCGGCCATCGCCTTCCGCCACCACAAGTCCTGGAAGCGCCTGGACCACTTCATGGCCGAACACGGCGAGGGCCTGGACGTCGACACCCGGATGGAGATGGTCCGCCAGCTGGCGGAGGCGGTCAACCACGCCCACCGCAACCGGCTCTACCACCGGGCCCTGGCCGCCCGCAGCGTGTGGGTGGAGATGGACGGCAACTACCCCCGCCTGTACATCGCCGACTGGCAGGTGGCCTCCCGGGAGAGCCTGCGCCTGCGCGGCAACCGCACCTCCCACACCACCTCCGGCAGCGGGGCCACCGAACACCTGGAAGCCGTCCTGGGCGGACGCGCCCTGGCCGCCCACGTGGAGAAGGCCGCCGCGCCCTACCTGGCCCCGGAGTTCCCCGACTACACCGGTCGGGCCGCCGCCCAGGACCTGTTCGGGCTGGGCGCGCTCACCTACCTCATCTTCACCGGACGCCCGCCGGCCAAGGACCGCGCCGAACTGGGCCAGGTCATCCAGGAACACGATTGCCTCACCCCCGCCGCGGTCAGCGACGACATCGTGCCGCAGTTGGACACGCTGGTGCGCGAGGCCACCCAGCGTTCCCCGGGTGAGCGGTTGGCGACGGTGCGGGAGTTCCTGCGCATGCTCGACGAGGTCGAGGAACGCCTGACCCTGCCCGACGTCACCACCGACCCGCTCGAGGCCCGTGCCGGGGACGAGATCACCTCGGGGTGGAAGGTCGGCAAGGTCCTGGGCAAGGGCGCCACCTCCCGGGCGCTGCTGATGCGCGACAGCCGCACCGGTCGGGAGGTCGTCTACAAGGTGGCGCTGAACACCGACTCGGCGGCCACCGCCCTGCGAGGTGAGGCCCAGACCCTGCGTGAAGTGGGCGCGCACCCGCGTATCGTCTCCCTGACCTCCTCCGAGGAGGGCGCCGCCCCCGGGATCGAGGAGATCGGCGACCGCACCGTCCTGGTCCTGGAACGGGCCGGAGAAAAGACCCTCGCCGACTTCCTCGGGGAGGAGGGCGCGCTCACAAGCGGAGAACTCAACACCTTCGGACGGCACCTGTTCGAGGCCTTGGAGTACCTGGAGGAGAAGCAGGTCCTGCACCGGGACATCAAACCGGCCAACCTGGGTGTGCGGGAGGTCCCCAAGCAGGCCCGGAGCCTGATGCTCTTCGACTTCTCCCTGTCCAGGGCGCCGCTCACCCACACCTCGGCGGGCACCCGCGGCTACCTGGACCCCTTCCTGGGGGAGCACCGCCCCTACGACGCCTTCGCCGAACGCTACGCGCTGGCCGTCACCCTGCACGAGATGGTCACCGGTGAACTCCCGGTCTGGGACGAGGAGGGCGTCGACCCGGAGTTCCTCGCTGAGGACGTGGTCGTGCCCCGCCTGGCCGAGGAGGCCTTTCCCAAGCAGAGCCGCGAGGCCCTGGTGGAGTTCTTCCACCGGGCCCTGCACCGGCGCGTGGAGGAGCGCTTCGCCACCCTGGCGGACATGCGCACCTCCTGGGAGGCCTCGTTCCACGTCAGGCCGGCGGCCGAGAGCCCGGTGGAGGACGAGCAGACCCGCCGTCGCAACCAGGAGAGCGCCACGGTGGACACCCCCCTCCACCTGGCCGGGCTCACCCCGCTGGCCGTGGACACCGCCCAGCGGATCCTGCGCTGCGAGACGGTGGGGGAACTGCTGCGCACACCGATCCGCGACATCACGCACATGCGGGGCAGCACTCGCAGCATCCGCAACGAGCTGAGCAGCGCCACCGCCTACTGGCGCAAGCACCTGGACGTGGCCGAGTACGCGGTCCCCGCCAAGGCCCAGCTCCCCAGCGGAGCCGACGAGGAGGCCAAGCGCAACGCCCTCGTCGACCAGGTGGTCCGCCAGTTCCTGCCCAACACCACCGATGCCAACCGTTGGTGGATCCGGGTCGTGCGCGAACTCCTCGGCCTGCCCGAGGACCGGAAGGGCCTCCTGGACTGGTGGCCCACCCGCCGCGAGGTGGCCCGGCGCCTGGAACTGCCCCTGGAGCGGGTGGAACAAGCCCTACAGGAGGCCTTCACCCACTGGAGCAAGAAGGCCTCCCTGCTCGGCTCGGTCCGCGCGGACGTGGTGGACATCCTGGCGCGCAACAGCCGTGTGCGCGAGGTCCGCCAGATCGCCTCCGAGCTCCTCGCGTTGCGCGGCTCCACCCTGGAGTCGGAGGAACGCTCGGTGTACGCCCTGGCCGCGGTGCGCGCGGTCGTGGAGTACGAGGAACAGCGCACCGAACAGCGGTTCGTCACGCGCCGCTACCCCCGCAAGGTGATCGTCGCCCAGGTCATCGACAACGACCCCCTCGTCCCCGTCGAGGGCGACCTCTTCGACTACGCCGAACTGCTCGGTGAGCGGGCCGACGCACTGGTCGACCTCGGCGACTCCGACGCCCTGCCCGGCCCCGGCCCGGTGCGCGAGGCACTGCGCGGTGTGGCCGCGCCCGAGGGGATGGAACCGTTCTCCGACACCGCCCTGGTGCAGATCGCCGCGGCCGCCTCGACGCGGGCCGAGGCGACCCCGCGCCTGGAGCTGTACCCCCTGGACCTGGACCTGGAGCGGGCCCTGCGCATCACCCAGGCCATCGGTTACCTGGGCAGGCCCGGCATCACCCCGGAACAGATCCAGGACAGGATCCGCTCACGCTTCCCCGCGCTGGCGCAGCCCAGCCGCAAGCAGCTGCACGACCTGCTCAAGAAGCGCCACCCCAAGCTCCGCGAGGAGCGGGTCGCAGACACCGTCTGCTGGTACCTGGAACCGGAGCTCACCACCTACCAGCCCTCTACCCACACCGGACACCACCCCGAGTCCGAGCAGGTGGACGCCTCCTCCCTCCAGGTCTGGCGACGCCTGGAACAGGCGGTGCAAAGGGGTGGATACCGAGCACTCAAGACGTGGCTGCCCGACACCGAGCGCTCCGCCCGGATGCTCACCCGCATGCCGGGCACCGTGCCCTTCGACGTCTCCACTGAGTTCGTCCGGGTCGTGGACGAGGTCATGGCGGCCAAGGGACGGGGCTTGACCTGGGAACACCTGGCCAAGGCCGACAACAGCCGGCCCCGTCCCCGCCCCTTCGAGGCCCTGCTCCAGGAGGCGTTCCAGCGCCTGGGCGATCGGGTGCGCGCAGCCGGCGCGGACTCGCCCACCGGACAGGGAGTGGTGGTGCTCTACCGGGCTACCCCCCTGGCCCGTTACGAGCCGGGCCGCGCCCTGCTCGGCCGCCTCGTCCAGGAGGCGAGGGAGGCCGACCGCGTCCCGTACGGGCTGTGGCTGCTGTGCCCCATGCGCGGACCCCAGGGTCCGGCCACCCTGGACGGGCGCCCGGCGGGCATCATCGCCGACGCCGAACAGGTACTGCTGCCCCGGGGCTTCACCGCCCCGGAGGCGTCCCTGGTGGGCTGAGGCCCTGCCCGTTCGAGACACGGGGGAGGCCGAGGAGACGGGGCGAAGGGCGGCTTGTCCACAGGCGCCGAACCGGCCATGGCGTGAGGGGCGGGGCGTGCGGATAGTGGGGGAATGAGCCCCACCCAACGTCCCGCCCTCCCGCCTTCCTGCCCGCCAAGCCCTCCCGGCCCGGCTCCCATGGAAGCGGCCGTCGCGATCGCGGCCGGCCAGTACGGGGTCCTCTCCTGGCCGCAGGCGCGCGAGTGCGGGTTGAACAGGTACGACCTTCGGCGGATGGTCCGACGCGGGGAGTGGCTGCACCCCCATCTTCAGGTCTATGTGGTGCGCCGCCTCATGCCCGGGGCCGACACCCCCGAACGGTTGCGCTGCCTGGTCATGGCCGCCCAGCTCGCGTTGGGGCCGCGAGCGTGCGCGGCCGGGGCGACCGCGGCGAGGCTGTGGGGCATGCGGGGCCTGGAGCGGTGGGACGGCCGCCGGGTCCACATTGTCGTCCCCGCCCTGAAGAGGCCACGGAAACTGGCCGGGGTCGCCCTGCACGGCTGGAACGTGCGCCCCGAGGAGGTCGCCGTGCTCGGCGGCGGGCTGAGGGTCACCGACCCGGGACGGACCCTGCGCGACACCGTCCCGGGTCTGGACCGCGAGAGCGCCGTGTGCCTGATGGATTCAGCCCTCAATCAGGGGCTGCTCAAAGAGCGGGACATCGAGACCATGAACCGTGTGATGCGGGGGCGGGCGGGGTGCGTGGACATGCGCCGGTGGTGGAAGCTGGCCGACGGGCGGGCGCAGAGCCCGCTGGAGACACGGATCCGTTTGATCTGCCGGGATGGGGGTCTGCCTCCCGATGAACTCCAGCGCCGCTTCACCGACCGGGAGGGCAGGACCGTGGCGGTGGTGGACTTCTGGTGGGAGGGGGCCCGGCTCATCGGAGAGGCGGACGGGCTCGGACCGCACAGTACCCCGCGCGCCCTGACCCGGGACCGGGAGCGGCAAAACGCCCTGCAGATGCTGTACCCGGACGTGCGCATCGTCCGGTTCACCTGGGCGGACCTGAGGAGGCCGGGCTACATCCTGGCGCTGGTGGCCGGGGGAGGACGTGGGGAGGGGTGACGAGGAAGGACGGTGAGGCTCCCCCACCCGGGGCCACCGGGACCGGGTGAAGGTGGCCCCGGGCGGGGGTGGTCCCGGGGTCGGACAGGGAAGGGGCGCGGGGTATTGATACCGGCACCGGTTCTTGCATGGGCCTCCCTCAAACCCCATCGTGGTGTGCCGTGTACTTCAGCGCGTTTCCTCGTGCCTTGGCCACCGGGTAGCGCTCCTGGTTGAGGCGGACCTTGTCCCTCAGAGCCTCGTCCAGGTCCACGTCCAGGACATCGGCCAGCCGCAGAAGGTAGGAGAACACGTCGGCCAGCTCATGGCGCACCGCCTCCGCCCGCTCAGGATCGTCCATGACCTGGGCGGCCTGTTCCGGGGTCAGCCACTGGAACTCGGCAGCCAACTCGCCGACCTCGCCCGACAACGCCATGACCAGGTTCTTGGGTGTGTGGAACTGTTGCCAGTCCCGCTCTTCAGCGAAGGCGGCGAGCGCAGCCTGCAGTGATGAGATTTCCATACGTGATCCTTATCAGTTTCCTGAAACCGCGCCACCCGGACGTGGGAGGCTTCCTTCACAACGGCTTTACCCCGCCTGTCCGTCACCGTAGGCTCACCGGGGGCACACGCGCCCCCTCGTCCCAGTCGAAGGCGACCTCTTCGACTACGACGAACTCCTCGGTGAACGGGCCGACACACTGGTCGATCTCGGCGACTCCGACGCCCTGCCCGGCCCCGGCACCGAATGCTCGGCCCGGATGCTCACCCGTATGCCGGGCACGGTGCCCTTCGACGTCTCCACGGAGTTCGTCCGGGTCGTGGACGAGGTCATGGCGGCCAAGGGGCGGGGGGCGACCTGGGACCACCTGGCCAAGGCCGACAACAGCCGGCCCCGGCCCCGCCACTTCGAGGCCATGCTCCAGGAGGCTTTCCAGCGCCTGGGCGAGCGGGTACGCGCCGTCGGCGCGGACTCACTCACCGGTCAAGGTGTGGTGGTGCTCTACCGGGCGACCCTCTGGGCCGTTACGAACCGGGCCGTACCCTGCTCGGCCGTCTCGTCCAAGAGGCGAGGGAGGCCGACCGTGTCCCGCACGGACTTTGGCTGCTGTGCCCCATGCGCGGACCTCAAGGCCCCGCCACCCTGGACGGGCATCTGGCGGGCATCATCGCCGACACCGAGCCTTACAACACCGAGCGTGGAAGAATGGACGAGAACTACGATGCTTCCGGTTCGGAAGACTGATGCCTGAGCGTTTTTTTCCGGTCCCAACCGTGAAGATGTGGTTTGCGGTGACCAGCAGGCCCCTTCCGGCCGTTGCCGTTGCTGTTGTTCTCACCGCCGTGGTGAGCGGGTGTGCTTCCGTGTCAGGGAGCGGAACGGGGGACGGGCTCTTTCCGGAGTCGGAGGTGCCCCACGAGGTCGCCGAGCACCCTCTGGAGGAGCGTGCCGTCCCGGACACCGTTTCCGAGGCCGCCTGGACATGGGAAAGTCCGCGAATGGTGGAGGTGGAGGAGATCCTCCCCGTTCCCACGGGTGCGGTCCTGCGTCTGACCGATGGCGTGGTGGCCCTGGATCCGGTGACGGGCGAAGAGGTGTGGACGTTCCGTCTTCCGGGGGTGGAAACCGACGCGGCGGTCTCCCCTGACGGGTCCGTGGTCGCGGTGAGCGCGGACGGGGCTCTGGTGCTGCTGGACTCGGCCACGGGCGAGAAGTCGACTGGGGAAGAGTACGGCCCGGACGGTGGCGGAGGGCTGGAGCTGTCGGGGGCGGGCCTGGTGGCCGACGCCGGCATGGTGACGGCCACCGAGGACGCCGGTTCCGGCCTGGAGGTGGCACTGCGTCCTTGGAGTGAGGGGGGTGGGGGTTGGACGGCGGGTCCTCTGCTGTGTGGCGACGGTTCGGCGGGGACCGGTGTCGAGGACGGTTTCCTCACCCCCACGGGTGTGGTGGTGATCTTCGGGTGTTCGGGTGGTTCCTCGGCCATGGTGAGCCTGGATTCCTCCTCGGGTGAGGAGCAGTGGCGGTTGATCCCGGAGGAGGACTACGCCGACGATCTCAGTGAGAACGGGGGCTCGGATGCGGGTACGTTCGCCGTGGTCGGACGGGTGGCGGTCCTGCAGAACCTTGCCCGTGAGCGGGGCAGCGTCGTGATCGACACCCGCACCGGACGGGTGTTGTCGGACTCGTTGCCGAGCGAGAGCGAGGCCGACACCGTACGCGTGCTTTCTGACGGTTACGTCGTCAGATGTGCCGAGGGTACCGGTGAGGGCGTCCGGGCCTGGTACGAATTGCGTGATTTCTCCGGTGAGGTGCTCAAGACGGTGCCGATCGGCAATGCTCGGCTCGACTCGTTGCTGCCGTTGAAGGGGAGCCTCGTCCATCTGGAGTGGCGGGAGTCGGGGCAGGCCCCGGAGGTGGTGGTCTTTCCGTGGGGTGAGGGGGAACCCTCGGCGAGGATCGCCTCTCCCGTGCGTGTGGACACCGCCGACCTTCCCAGTATCTGGCGTGCGGAGGAGGTCACGGGACCGGGGGCTTTCCAGGCCGTGCCCGGCGGGGTGCTGCTGCTGGAGTACACGCGCGGTGGTTTCCACGACCGTGTGGCCGGGTTCGTCTGAGACGGCTCGACCAACGCGACCGCCACGTCGTGGACGCCTTCGTCGATGCGCGTCTGCTGGTCAGCGAGGTCCACGACGGCGGCCCCGTGGCCCAGGTCGCACACGAGGCACTCTTCCGTCAGTGGGCCCCACTGCGCCAACAGGTGGAGGCGCACACCGAACGCCTGCGCCGGCGCGCCGAACTGGAACGCTGGGCGGGCGACGGGGAGAGCTCGGGCCGCGATCCCGACTACCTGCTCACCGGTACTCGCCTGACCACCGCCGAACGCTGGCTGGAAGCCCTGCGAGAGGGAGGACAGGACCCCCGGCGCTCACCGCCTTCGTCGACGCCTCCCGGCGCCGCGACCACCGGTTCCTGCGCCGCGTGTCGCTCTCCATCGCCGAATACGTCCTGGCCGGGGTGGAGGAACACCCCGGGCTGGCCGTCCTGCTCACCCTGGTCTCCCTGGAGGAGTGCGATCCTGCTCCGGTCGTACGCGGTGCCCTGCTGTCGGCCCTTGCCCACAGCCCACTGCTCCGCCGTCTTGACCGGGCACACCGACGCCGTCTGGGGAGTGGCGTGGTCCCCCGACGGCACCCGCCTGGCCAAGGAATCGGAGGACACGACGGCGCACCTCAGGGAGGTGGAGCCCAGGACGGCCGAACACGCCGTCCACGATGCCGAGGGAACGGCGGTCAACGCCTTGGACAGCCGGGACGGCACCCTCGGCCGCTGCGGGCGAGGACGGAGACGTCCGTGTATGGGAGCGGGGCGCCGCACGACCCGTACACCTGCGCGGCCACAACGGCACGGTGTGCGACGCCGCACTGTCCCCGGACGGCAAGGTCCTCGTCTCGGGCGGCATCGACCGGCGCGCCCTGCTGTGGAACCTGGAGGTGGGCGAGGTCCTGGCCGAACTGGACCACGAGGGCGCCATCGTGGAGTCGGTGGCCTGGTCTCCGGACGGCGACCGCGTCGCCACCGGAGCCCAAGACCGGAGTATCCGCGTGTGGAACGCGCGGGAGAGACGAGGGCGCGCCCCCTCCCGGGCCGTCGGGGAGGGCGAGGGTGGCGCCCAACGGGGGAGCGTTGGAGAGGCGGGGCTGGAAACAGCGGCCCCGACCGAAGAGAAACGGTGTGTTCACTTCCTGTCGGGCAAGGTCTGGGCACCCCGGCACAGATCGCGGCGCACCGACTCCACCAGGCGGATGGCGGACAGACCTCGTAGCGCCGAGCGGGACAGCTCCTCGAACACACGCACGTAGGGCGTTACCGCCACCTCCTCTGTCAGGCAGAGTTCGGCCCCGATCGTCTCCACCAACACCCGGTCATCGTCGAAGATCCAAAACCCATGCGAGGGCACCACGTCCATGCTCACGGCCAGGGGGATCACCCCGATCTCCACCCTTCCCCGAGCGATCTCCGAGATGAGGCGGGAGAGCTGTTCGACCATGACCGTGTCCGGACCCAGCCGGATCCGTAGAGCGGGCTCCCAGAGCAGGAAACGGAAGGTCTTGTCGGGCAGATCGAGGATGTCCTGCCGCTCCATTCGGGCACGTACCGCCTCGTCCACGTCATCGATCGTGTGGTGTCGTCGCACGCCCCGACGGAACATGAATTTCGCGTAGTCCTGAGTCTGGAGGATCCCGGGAACGCACGCCGCCTCGAAGATCCGGAAACATCGGGTGCGTGCGTCCAGAGGTGAGTACGAGCGTTGACGTGGTCCATGTCCACCGGCGAGTTGCCGGCGCCAGCTCGCGTAGTGGGTCTCCAAGGAGCGGAGCTGGGCCAGCAGCCCTTCTGCCGCCTGTGGACGTCCGCACACCCGTGCCCACGAACGCAGATCCTCCACACTCGCGGTCTGCCTGCCGTGCTCCAATTTCGACACCTTGGAGGGGTGCCAGTCCAAGCGTGCCGCGAGTTCCCTGCCGGACAGCCCGGCCTCGCTCCGAAGTTCGCGCAAGCGGACACCGAGCGAGACCCGAGCTGTCTGGTAGTCGGTCATCGTGCCCTTGTCGCCATGTACTCCGTGAACGTCAGAGCATGATGCCACGCCGCGTCGCGTGCTTGGAGAGCGGTCAACACATACCCGGGGTCTTCGCTGAGGGTCGCCCCCAGGAACCGGTCCCCGTCGAACTCCAGGCGGGCCACCGTACGGCTGTCGAAGACCCAGAAGTCGTGGTCGGGGAGTTCGGCGACGATCGGGTGGTCGCGGGGCAGGTAGCGGATGTCCTCGCCCACGCCGAGGTTGTAGGGAGTCCCCCACAGCTCCCAACGCAGATAGTCCGAGGGCGGATCGTCGATGAGGCGTACCCGTTCCATCCGTTTCCCGGTGGCGAGCTCCTCGCGCACCATGCGCAGCCAGGGCTTGAACCACTCCAGGCCGGGGTCCTTGCCCGCCAACCAGTCCTGAAAGGGTTGGTCCTCGTTGAGCTTTCCGTAGTGGGAGCGGGTTTCGAGCCGCCAGGCCGTGTGGCGGTAGCGGCGGAAGAGGTCGGTGAAGTCCTCTCCGCTGAGGATCGGGGGCATCTCACTCCTTGGGGGCGAATCGCGTCAGCAGGGCACGGGGGACGACGACGAACTCTTCACCCGCAAGGACGTCATTCAGCTGGGCCAACGCTTCGGGATCGGTCAGCCGATCGCCCTGGACCACGATGTCACCGGTGTCGGTCTCGTACAGCGTCGGACATCCGCCGTCCTGCGAGGTGGTTCCTATCTTGCGCAGCTTCATGGGCAGGCTTCCTCTTCCAGGGGGTCGAGAAGACCAGTCTCGCCGACCGCCACCGCACGTTTCCAGGCTTCGACAGGGCCTACGGGAGCAATTCCGAGCAACTTTCCGGGGCGGGACACCGCTCCGGTTCTACGGTCGGCGGTGACCTGGTTCCGGCCTTCGCGGCCCGACCGAAAGGCGGTCCCCTGATGCACCCTCCCGGCATCGAAACCCCGCGAGTACTCGCCCCCTATGTCCGTATCGGGGTGCAGGACGGCACACTCTTCCTCGGCTTCGGCTCCATTCGGCAGAACATCCGGGACCGAGGACTGTGGCGCCCGCTGATCCACCTCGCCGATCACTTCCGCGAGCCCCGAACCCGGGCCGAGGCCTTGGACTTCCTGCTCGGTCCTTGTCGGGTGGAGGCCGCCCGTGCAGAGGCGGCGATGTCGACCCTGGAACGCGGGAACTGCTTGCTTCCCCTCTCCGCCTACGACCCACAGGACCGCTACAGCAGGCACGCCCTGTTCTACGAGTTGTCCGGCGCGGACGCAGAGCGCGTGCAGCGACGGCTGGCCTCCGCCCACGTGCTCCTGCTGGGCTGCGGGGGGATCGGCAACCTGGTCGCGGTCACCCTGGCCACCGCGGGGATCGGCGCGTTGACCCTAGTGGACGCCGATCATGTGGAGCCGAGCAACCTGACCCGCCAGTTCCTGTTCACCGAGGCCGACGTCGGTTCGCCCAAGAGTCAGGTCCTGGCTCGGGAACTGCGCCGCCGCAACCCCGGATGCCGTATCCGCCCCATCGTCGGCGCGCCGACCGACACCGAAGACCTGAGAGCCCTTCCGGAGGCGGACCTGCTGCTGGTCTCCGCCGACGCTCCGGGACTGACCGGTCTGGTGAATGCTCACTGCGTCGACTCCGGCCGGGCGTGGCTGAACGCCTGCTACGTCAACGACATCGCGGTGTGGGGGCCGTTGGTGCTCCCCGGGATCACCGGATGCTGGGACTGCTGGCCGCTCACGGCAAGCGCCCCCGCCGACGAACCCGAGCTGGCGGTGCTCATCGGACGGATCAACGCCCGCTACCAGGCGCCGTCCAACGGCCCGGTCAACATGCTCGCCTCCTCCCTGGCCGCCCTGGACGTCCTGCGCCATCTGGGAGGGTTCGGAGTGCCGGCGTCCTTGAACCGGCGTATGGGCGTGTGGTCGCACGACATGTCGGTCCAGGCACAGCCCGCCGACCGTGACCCGTACTGTTCCACCTGCGCCGACGTCCGTCCCGCGACGCCAAGACACCGAGGAGCCCTGTGAGTAGCGAGTCCCACGCCCCCGAGTGCATCTTCTGCCGGATCGCAGCCGGTGACGCGCCCGCCCATCGGATCTGGGAGGACGCCGACCACCTGGCGTTCCTGTCGATCTTCCCCAACACCGAAGGCTTCTCGGTCGTGATCCCCAAGGCCCACCGACCCAGCTACGTCGTGGAGATGGAACCCGAGGAGTACACCGCGCTGCATCTGGCCGCCCGACAGGTGGCCCGTCTGCTGGACCAGGCGTTCGAGGACGTGGCCCGCACCGGGATCATGTACGAGGGTTACGGGGTCGACCACGCTCACGCCAAGCTCTTTCCCATGCACCACACCGCGGGTAACCAGGGCGAGAACTGGCGTGAGGTGTCCTCGCCCATCACCGGCTACTTCGACCGCTACCAGGGTTACCTGTCCTCCCACGACCACGTCCGCGCGGACGACGCCTGGCTCGCGCGCGTCGCCGAGCGCGTGCGGGCCGAAGCAGCGACCTGACGCGACGCGCGTCAGGGGAGCGACCATGCTGAAGGGGCGGGGCGGACCTGGTCCGCCCCGCCCCGAAGGTATTGGTGGATGTCAGTTGTTGCCGTCGTCGTTCATGGCCGCCTCCTCACAGCAGGGGTGGGGATCGTGTGGAACAGGGCGGTCCGAGGTGCCGGGTGATCGCCCCACATCCATCAAAGCCCGCGCCCGGTGACCGACCAATGCCCTTGCTCGAAGTTGCTCGCGAAGCGGAGGAACGTTGAAGGGGGCGGAGGGCCCCTCCGGCGGGGATCGTTGGCGGGCGCGCACGCAAAGCCTGCACCGTAAGGGATTCGCGGGTGGCCGGAAGGGGACAGCGGCTTCGCCCCGACTGCCCGTCACCGTGGTCTCACCAGGGGCACGCGCGCCCCTTGGAATCGGGAATACGCGACCCCTCGAGACGTCGGGCGCACATGCTCGCGGTCGGCGAGGAGGAAAGGCCGGGTCAGTGGACCCGGGTGACCTCGCGGACGTCGGTGGAGACCAGGTAGTCCTTGGAGTCCAGGTCCATCGCCTGGCGTTCGGGGGAGTCCCAGTACCGGCGGTTGCGTTCGGCGAAACTCTGGGGGCCGTCGTAAGAGATCTCCCAAATGAAGTGGTGGCGTTCCCGGTCGATCCAAGCGCCGCCGAGGGAGAAACCGAACTCCAGGCGCAGTGGGACGATCTCCTCCTTCCATCGCCGTACCCATGCGTCGAGCAGGCCTTCTTTGACGGTGTAGATGCGTACCTGGGTGGTGACGGCCACGGTGTTGCCCTTCCGGGGTGGCTGATGAGTAACCGGCCGTTCGTGGTGTCTCGGCCACGGACGGCCGGAGCCGCCCGTCATGTGCGACGGGACGTGGTTCCGCTCATGCGGGTTCAGGGAGGCCGTCACCTGTGCCCGGTACCTGGACCCAGTTGGGGCCGGAGGGGTCTCGCAGCCACACCCGGTGCTCGCCCGAGGCGTCGACGGTGAGCCCGTACTCGGTCAGGGCCGGGCTCCCCTGGGCCTGCCAGAACTCGTGGGAGGCCAGAACCCGCTCACCGAGGTGGTCGGGGCCGCCCTGCTCCACTCGCCCGTCCGAGTGCAGGCGTACCCATGAAGGTGAATCCGTGGCCGCGAGCCACACACAGCCGGACTCCTGGGCGGGCTGCGTCTGAAAACCCATGGCGGTACCGGGGTTCATCAGCGCCAATTGTGGACCGGCGCCGCCCAGGACCAGGTCTCGGGCGTCACCCGCGATCCGCCATGTCCGGTCGGCGGCGGCGTCGCGGTCGGGCGGTGCACCGCGTCGGGCCCGCTGCCGGCGCAGGCTCATGAAATCGGCCTCCCCGATGAACCTCCCCTGTGCCCGGCCGGCGCGCGGATCGACGACCAGCCTCGCCATCATCCCGCCGGGGAGGGTGACGCCGGGGGACCACGGAAGCACGATGACTCCGCCCGCCCGAGTCTGTTCGGTCCATGCTCGGGGCACCTGCACCACAGCGCATGTGGCGATGACCGAATCGTAGGGGGCCGCGGCCGGGTGCCCGGTGTGGCCGTCGGCATGTAGGACGGTCGGTGCGTAGCCGTTGGCCTCCAGAGCGCGGCGGGCCCACGCGATGACGGCGGGGTCCACCTCCACGGTGACGACGTGCCCCTGTGCGCCGACGAGTTCGCACAACAGGGCAGCGTTGAAACCGGTCCCGGTACCGACCTCCAGGACGCGGTGGCCTGTCTTCACCTCGGCGGCCTCCAACATCGCCGCCATGACCGAGGGAGCGGACGAGGAGGAGGTCGGAACGTTCACGGATCTGTTCGATCCCCCGTTGACCTGGGTGATGACGGGAGTGTCGTCATAGGCGTGGTCGGCCCAGCCTTCCGGGTCGGTGCGTCGGTCCAGGGGTTCTCCGACGACCTTGGGCCAGACCTGGTCAGGGAGGAACAGGTGGCGTGGGACTTTCGCGAACACCGCACGAATGTGCTCCTCGGTCTTCAGTCCGGCGGCGAGCCTGGTCCGCCGTGCCTCCAGCGTCTCGATCCCGTGGTTCACGCTTCTCCCGTCCCGTTGCAGTCGGGGCAGGGGACCATCTCCTTGTCCGACCACGGCCCCGATCCGTCTCCGCCCACGAAGACGTATTTTCCGCCGTCACATCCTGAACATGCGGCCATGTCTTCACTCCCCTTTCCGCTGTACTTCGCAAGAGATTAGGGAGGGATCACCTTGGTGGAAAGCTTTATGTGCGTCGATGCGCTTTCCCTCAGGACATGGTCGACCCAGATGGATATCTGTGAATAATTCGGCTAGTCCGGTGGGAGGGAGTCGATGGCGCGCAGCAGCAGAGCGCGGGCTTCGCGGCCGAACCGGGCGGCCCGGGAGCCCAGGTCGAAAGCTCGGGCGTATTGTGCCACCTCGGTGGGGTGGGTCAGGCGCAGTTCCGCCGACAGGGTCTCGACGGTGACGAGCCTGTCGTCGTGGACGCAGAAACCGTGTCCGGGCTCGAACACCACGCACTGGTCGAAGGGGATGATGCCCAGCGACACGTTGGCCAGTGTGGAGACCATCGCGATCCGGTCGAGTTGTTCCACCATCGATTCCTGGTCGGTGTAGCGGGTGCGGAGAACCGACTCCAAGATGAGGAAGCGGAATTTCTTGCGCCTGTCGTAGAGGATTTCCTGGCGCTGGAGACGCTTCGTCACCGCTTCTTCCGTGCCGGTGGACACCCCACGAAAATGCGCGTATTTCGTGATGACGGAGCGAATGTAGGGCTCCGTTTGCAGAAGCCCTGGAACGACGGTGCACTCGTAGACACGACGACTCCGTGCCGCCATGTCCCTGGTGTGCGCTTCGGCCTGAGGACCCTGCATGCCCGATCGTTCCTGAACCCGCCACTCGACGTACATCGATTCCAGGATGCCGAGCCGTCCGACGATCTCCTCGGCGGTCTCTTCCTCACCACACGCCTTGGCCCATGCCCGGATATCGGCACTGCTCGGGGACTGGCGACCGGTTTCCAGCCGGGAGACCTTGGGCTGGCTCCAGCCGAGCAGCGCGGCGAGCTGCGAACCGGTCAGACCCGATCCGGTTCGCAGCTCTCGGAGGTGGCGTCCGATCTCTTGACGGGCGCGTTCCAAGGAGTAAGACACCTACGTGCTGAACCGATTCGGTGCGTCGGGGTCGTATTCGCGGTGGGGGATGGCGTAGTGCCAGGCGATGTCACGCCACTGACAGTGCCGGGCGACCGCCGCCGGGTCGTCGATGACCTCATATCGGTAGGGGACGTCGTCGTCATCGAAGTGCAGGACGCAGACCCACCGGCTGTCGAAGAGCCAGAAGTCGTGCTGCGGCAGTTCCCCGACCGCCGGGTGGTGGCGGGGGAGCCACCGGATGTCCTCACCGGCTTCTTCGTTGAACCGGGTGGCGGCGTGCTCCCAACGGATGTAGTCGCTCAACGGCTCACTGACCACGCGGACCCGCTGCCACAGCTTCCCTGCCTCGCGGGCCTCGCGAACGTTGCGGTGCCATGCGGAGGTACTCGCGTACTTTTCTTCGAGGGAGGTGTCTCCGGTGCGCAACCAGTACTCGAACTCCTCCTGTTCACCCGAGATGTTGTACCGGTCGCGGATCTCCAGCTTCCAGGTGGTGTGTTCGAAGTCGAGGAATTGCCGGCTGAACTCCTCCTTGGTGAGGAGCCTGGTCACGAGGGCCTCTCCTTGCTCGCGAAGCGGAGGAGCTTCTCGGGGATCTCCACCACGGTTTCGTCGTCGGCCAGGTCGCGCAGGTCGGCAAGCGCTTCGGGGTCGGTGACCTTGTATCCCTGCACGACGATCGTTCCCCGGTCGGTTCGGTACAAGGTGGGGCATTCGCCATCCCGGCTATCGGTACCCAGGAATTCCAAGCGCATGGCACAAGCCTCTCGGGTTGGCGCGTAGCTGGTCGCGGGTGCGAGTGACAGCACCATGCTTGACCACCGTGGGCGCTCTGGCAACTGCTGTTCGTGTCCAGGATCGGCCAAAGCCCCACGTCCAGCGGGTGGCCGGACGTGGGACGAGGTTCTACGCCTGGAAGGCGCGGGCGGAAGCGAGGAAGGCGTCCCACTCGGCGGCGGGGAAGGGAAGGTGGCCGTGGTCGGGGTGCTTGGAGTCCCGGACGGCCGCGCCACAGGGGAGGTCGGCGACTTCGATGCAGTTGTTGTTGACACCGCTGTAGCTGCTCTTGCGGAAGGTGGCAGGGATGTGGGCGACCTCTACACAGTTCTGGCTTTGAGCGCTACTGTAGCTACTCTTCTTGAAAATCAGCTCGTCGTTCATGGTTTGCTCTCTAGGGTTTCTAGAACTTCTGTGATGAGTCTGGCGGACTGTGCCGCGCTCATCGCAGAGCCTTGGACGTCACCGAAGGTGACGCTGTGCGCCTCCACTTCGTCCGATTCTTCCAGGAAGAGGCCGCCTGAGGCAGTGTCCACAAACACGATTGGTGCATCAAGGGGGTCGGGGAAGTTCAAGATGCTAAATGGGGCGACAAATGCGGCATGCGCACCTGCGTCGAAGGGCACTACCTGAAGGTCGATGTTGGGAAGTTTGGCCATGTGGAGCAGGTGACGCAATTGCTCAGCCATGACCTCAGAGCTACCAACCACACGGTGCAGCACCGCCTCGTCCAGGGTCACGCGTAGGCTTGCGGGTTTGAACCGTGTCAGGATGTCGCGTCGCTCCAGGCGGGCTTTGACTCGGCGTTCGATCTCCTCCTCGCTGGTGTAGCGCCCACCTTGGATGACAGCTCGGGCGTAGTCGGGCGTTTGGAGAAGCCCAGGGATCACCAGCCCCTCGAAGGTGCGGATAGCGGACGCTTCCGCCTCGAAGTCAGGGAGCGACTGGGGTCCGAACACCTCCTTGTACTTCGACCACCACCCTCGGACCTTGGCGTCTCTAGCCAGGGCATGAAGAGCTTCGCGCTTGCCGGGATCGGTGACCTGGTACAGATCCAACATCTTGTCGAGATCGTCGGCCTTGACCTTCTGGGTCTCAGCGTTCTCGATCATGCTGAGTTTGCCGGCCGCCCAGCCAAGGGACTTGGCTGCGTTAGCCGAGGTGACCTTGGCTTCTTCCCGAGCGCGCTTGAGCTCGGCAGACAGGCGGCGGCGACGCAGAGTTGGACTGTGAGGACGTTGCATGATTCCAGTGTAACTCAAGTTTTTTGAAGTTCATGTTCTCAGGTTGACTTTCCTGAGCTTCAAGTTCTAAAGTCATGGGTGTAGCCAGTGACCGACGTCTCACACAGAGTCCCTGCTGGTCAGGCTACGCCGTGCCCCTTCCCGCTGCGCGGGAAACGCGAAGGTCCCTACCTGCGGGCACACCGAACCCCTGTTCCACTCCTATGTGTAAGGAGCCTGTTCGTCATGCCCGCAACCGTGCCCTTGGCAGCCCTGCCCGAAGTGACCGTCCCGCTCGGCGCGCTGGTCCCGCCCCGAGTCCGCCACTACTTCACCGGCCGGGCTGACCGCGCCCCCTACCGCACCCGCCGCTACGACTTCGGCGGATCCGCCCAGTACATGCCGCTCGTACGGGCCTTCCTGGACACCTGCGCCGCCGAACGCGACCGCGACTACCGCTACCTGTTCACCCTGCTCGGCTCCGAACTCGCAAACAACGCCCTGAAGCACTCGCGCTCGGGAGAGCCCTTCGGGGTCTACACCCTCACCTGCCAGCGCCACCGCGCAGGACTGCGCCTCACCTGCCGGGACCAGGGAGCGCGGGACGGCAGGACGGCCGCTCTCGGCGAGCACTCGTACCTGAGCGCCGACCCGAGCGCGCTGGACCTGGCCGCCGAGTCCGGACGCGGTCTGGCACTGGTCGACGCCCTGGCCACCTCCTGGGGCGACAACGGCATCCCCGACTACCGGCAGGTGTGGTTCTTCCTGGCCTACGACCTGGCTGGCAGCCGCTGGAACGCCGACGCGGAGAACGTCGTCCACCTCGTGTCGTAGACGCGAAACGGGCCCAGGAGAGCGCGCCAACGCCTCCCGGGCCCTCCAATCCCGAAATCCAGACACTTCCACATGTTCAGAAAGCAGGATCGATGACGCATCCTATCCCCGCTCCCCGAACCGCACGCGGCCCGCTGTACTACCCTGTGCTGCCCCTGCGCATGCGCCCCCTGCCGACCGGACCGGTCTGCTCTCGCTGTGCGCACCCCTCCTGCCGCAGGATTCGCGCTGAGAAGCTGCCCATTCTGGGAGGCCACAAGGCCGAGTACCGTGACGAACACGCCTTCGCCGCCGCCGTCCAGGCCCGCAATCGGCACCTGATCGTCTGGTACGGGGAGCGGACCGGCTCGTACTGGGTGGCTTCCTCCACCGGATTGGCCGAGGTCCCCGACGCCGCAACTCTTCAACGACTCCTGAACGGAGTTCCGGCCCGCTGCTGACGGTGAACGGTGGTGGTCGTCTGGACGGGACGGCCACCACCTTGTGGCCGGTGAGCGACAGGGCGCGTACCCACGGCAAGGTTGCGGTACCGGGCACGGCAGACGGTTTTAGGCGAGAGAATGAAGGGACACCCCTGTACCTCTCGTTGTGGTTGGAGCCCCTGTGGTCGATCAGGAGATGCTGCTCAAGGACTTGCAGAAGCAGGTCAAGCTGTTGGAGGACGACCTGCGTGAACGTGGTCAGGATCCGACCGCGATCAAGGGGCTTACCAAGGAGGGAGATTCTGAGAGCTTCGACGCCTACCTCAAGCGCGAGTACCAGAAGGCCCGGGACGCGGAGCGGGTGGGAATCGCCGAGGGGGAGTGGCGGGAAGGCCAGATCACTCAGGCTGCGGTGGCGTGGGTGCTATCCACGGTCTTCGTGCGCTTCTGCGAGGACAACGGGCTCCTTGAACAGCCTTTCATCGCCGGCCCCAAGGACGAACGCGACCGGTACGGCATCGCCCAAGAGCTGAAGGAAGCGTGGGTTCTCCAAGGGCGTCGTGAGAACCCGGGCGCTCCGGAGCTGACCGACCGTGAGTGGCTGGAGCATGCTTTCGAGCAGATGAGCGTCTCCTCAGTCATGGCGGGGCTTTTCGACAAGCAGCACAACCCGATGTGGACCATCACCCCGTCCCATCAGGCTGCCAAGCAGCTCATCGACTTCTGGCGTCAAGTGGGGGAGGACGGCCATCTCGTCCACGACTTCACCGACCCGGACTGGAACACCCGGTTCCTCGGTGACCTGTACCAGGATCTGTCCGAGGCCACTCGGAAGAAGTACGCGCTTCTCCAGACCCCGGAGTTCGTCGAGGAGTTCATCCTTGACTACACCTTGGAACCCGCGATCGAAGAATTCGGACTCGACGGCAACCGGATCTACCAGGAGGACAGCAAGGGGTTCCGCCTCATCGATCCGACCTGCGGGTCAGGGCACTTCCTGCTGGGCGCTTTTCGCCGGCTGCTCAACAAGTGGCGCGAGGCCGAGCCGGGGGCCTCGGATTGGGACTTGATCAATCGCAGTCTGCGCAGTGTCCATGGTGTGGATAAGAACCCGTATGCGGTGGCGATCGCCAGGTTCCGTCTCCTCATTGCTGCGATGAAGGAAGGCGGAATCACTACTCTGAGTGAAAACAGTCCGGAGTGGCCCATCGTTGTAGCGACAGGTGATTCGCTGCTACACGGGAGGGGAGCGCCGGGCGAGCAACGGACACTTTTCGGTGGGGGCACGCATTACTACTCGACCGAAGACGTGCGTGACTACGTGTCCGAGCATGACCTCTTGGGGATGAATAGTTACCATACGGTCGTGGGAAACCCACCGTACATTACGGTCAAGGACAAGCAGGAAAACCAGAACTATCGACAAGCCTATAGTCAGGTTTGCTCTGGAAAGTACGCGCTCTCCGTTCCTTTTGCGCAGCGCTTCTTTGACTTGGCCAAGCTTGGCGCTGGTTCCGGTCAGAGGTCCGGGTACGTCGGTCAAATCACCGCTAACTCCTTCATGAAGCGCGAGTTCGGTAAGAAGCTGATTGAAGACTACTTCCACGCCAAGATTGACCTGACCCACGTCATCGACGCTTCGGGAGCGTACATCCCGGGGCACGGAACGCCGACAGTAATTCTCTTTGGCCGTAACCAGATGTGGCGGCAGGGGAGCAAGGTTCGAGCTATTCTCGGGATTCGTGGCGAGCCTTCCCAGCCCAAGATTCCGTCGGAGGGGTTGGTATGGAGCTCGATTGTGAAACTGGCTTCCTCGCCCGGTGTGGAAAATGAGTGGGTGAGCTCAGCTGACCTTGATAAGGGTTCTCTTTCTGGGCATCCTTGGAGCCTTTCGGGTGGAGTTGCCCTGAAACTTCTTAGGGATATTGAGTCATCTGCTTATGAGTTGGCTGGTCGAATCGATTCCATTGGTTTCTCGGCAATCACTGGCGAAGACGACGTTTTTGTCATGAATTCCGATGTTGCTTCAAGGAAGGGGGTTGGTAAAGTAACTCGCCGTTTTGTTGTTGGTGACGAACTTCGAGACTGGTTTACTTCCCGAAGTTCACTTTCCGTATTCCCCTTCGGATTGACTGGGTTGGATGCTGCTATAATTAAAAATTATTTTTGGTGCTGGCGCTCTAACTTGCGATCCAATGTCTACTTTGGCAAGAGTAAATCCGAGCGAGGCATGGAGTGGTATGAATATGCGTTTTCTATGCCCGAAAGGCTGACTTCGCCTTTCCTTGTGCCTTTTTCTTTCGTGGCGACGCATAACCACTTTGTGCTGGACCGGGGTGGGAAGGTCTTCAAGCAGTCAGCGCCGGTGATCAAGCTGCCGGAGGGTGCGACGGAAGATCAGCACCTGGAGTTGTTGGGGGTTCTGAACTCCTCGACGGCGTGCTTCTGGCTCAAACAAGTGAGTCACAATAAGGGTAATAGTACGGATAGTCGAGGTGCTAGGACTACTGGTGTTTCTTATTTCGATACTTACGAGTTCACCGGTACTAAACTCAAGGAATTTCCGCTCCCTTCAAGGCTGCCCTTGGCCCGCTCGAAGGAGATCGACTTCCTCGCCCAGAAGCTGGCCACTTTTGAGCCTGAAGCCCTAGCCGAGTCAACCGCCCCCACGGCCGAGGCCCTCCGGGAGGCCCACGCCGAGTACACCGCCACCCGCCGCCGCATGATCGCGCTCCAAGAGGAACTCGACTGGGACGTCTACCACCGCTACGCCCTCATCTCCGACGCCCAGCTCGCCGAGCTGACCCTCCCCGACACCGCCGATGCCCCCTCCATCGACTTGGGGGAGCGGGCCTTCGAGATCGTGCTGGCACGCAAGATGGCCGCCGGCGAAGCCTCCACCGAGTGGTTCAACCGCCACGGTTCCACCCCCATCACAGAGATCCCCTCTCACTGGCCGGACGCCTACAAGAAGGTCGTCGCCAAGCGCATCGAACTCATTGAGTCCGACAAGAACATCAACCTTCTGGAACGTCCCGAGTACAAGCGCCGTTGGCAGTCCGAGCCCTGGGAGAAGAAGCAGCAGGCCGCGCTCAAGTCCTGGCTGCTGGACAAGTGCGAGGACCGGCGTCTGTGGTTCACCACCGACGACCACGGCGAGGATCGCGCACGTCCCCTCTCGGTTCGGGTGCTGGCCAACCGGGTGCGTGACCTGTTCCCCGAGGCCGCCGAGGTCGCCGCGCTCTACGACTCCTCCAAGGACTTCGGCGAGGTCGTCGAGGAGATCGTCAAGACCGAACACGTGCCCTACCTCGCGGCCCTGCGCTACAAGGAATCCGGTATGCGCAAGCGCGCCGACTGGGAACACGTGTGGGAACTCCAGCGGGAAGAGGACCGGCTCAACGCCGACCTGGAGGAGGGCGAGGAGGAGCGCCGCCTGGACATCCCCGTACCGCCCAAGTACACCTCCGCCGATTTCCGCAGGAACGAGTACTGGTCCAACCGGGGCAAGCTCGACGTTCCCAAGGAGCGCTTCATCTCCTACCCCGGTGCCGAGACCGACACCGACCCCACGCTCCTGCTCGGTTGGGCGGGCTGGGACCACGCACAGCAGGCCGACGCCTTGGGCACCCTGGCCCACGAGCGCATGGACGAACTCGGCTGGGGCAAGGACGCCGAGACCCGCGACAAGATGGTCCCCTTCCTGGCGGGGATGCTCGAACTCCTGCCGTGGGTGCGGCAGTGGCACACCCAGGCCGACGAGTACGGGGACACCCCGGCCGACCACCTCCGGGAGGACTTGGCCGAGTTGCGCGACACCACCGGTATCACCGAGTCGGAGATGACCGATTGGCGTCCCCCCGCGCCCACCCGTGGTCGTAGGAAGAAGGCCTGAGGCTCACAGCCCTCGCACACCCGGGCCGGAGACGGCGTCCATCGCACTCCGGTCCGGGCGTACCTGGTGCCGCTGTCGCCTTTGAGGCTTAGGCTGGAAGCCCCGCTACACCGACGAAAACCGTGTGCCCCCGCCGGATGCCCGCTCCAGCGCCCCGCCGTGTCCGGACCGGTCGTGCACACGGTCGCCGTACCCGAGCAGACCGCAGAAAGGCGCATCCGGAGATGACCACCCCTTCCTCTGGTTCGAGCGGCACCGGCCGAGTGATCAGCGACCTGATCGACATCCCCCTAGCCGTCCACGACGGCGACCTGGTCGTCAAGCTCACTGAGAGCACCTCCACCCGCCAGGCCCAGGCCCTGGACGAGTACGTGGTCACCCCTCAACTGGCCGAGAACTTCGACCAGGCCCTGGAGACCATCCGCTCCTCGTTGGTGGACAACAAGTCCCAGGCCGCCTATCTGCACGGATCCTTCGGTGCGGGTAAGAGCCACTTCCTGGCAGTTCTCTCCGCGATCTTGAACCACCATCCCGACGCCCGCGCCAAGCCCGGTCTGGCCGACTTGCTCGCCAAGCACGACAGCTGGCTCTCGGGAAAGAAGTTCATCGAGGTCAAAGCCCACCTCGTGGAGGAGGAGGTGTCCATCGAGGCCAACATCCTCGGTGGTTACGTGCGCCAAGTGCAGCGGGAATACCCGGATGCCCCCGTCCCGGCGGTTTACCGTGCCGACGGCCTTCTGGCCGACGCCCAGGAGCAGCGCTCCCGTATGGGGGACGAGGCGTTCATCGCCCTGTTGCCGGACCGGACGGACTCCGGCGATGGTCAAACCAGTGGTGAGCTCGACAACGGTGTCTGGGGGAAACTCGCCGGCCCCTCCAGCTGGGACAGCCAGACCCTCGACGAGGCCTTCGCCGTTCACCCCGAGACCGAGAACCTCGCTGAACGGGGCCTGCGCGAGGAACTGGTCAGCGCACTGCTCGGAGGACCCTTCAAGCGCTACACCGAAGCGGTGGGGGACTCCAGTGGCGCCTACGTCAGCATCGACGAGGGCCTGTCCGTCATCAGCCGCCACGCCAAGGAACACCTGGGCTGTGACGCCGTCGTCCTGCTCCTGGACGAGCTGATCCTGCGCTTCACCGCCTTCATCGGCGACGAGGGCCGCATCAGCAGCGAGGTGCAGAAGATCGCCAAGCTGGTGGAGTCCTCGCACAGCCACCGGCCCGCGCCCATCATCAGCTTCGTGCCCCGCCAGCGCGACCTGCGCGAACTGGTCGGACTCGGCGGCGGCACCGAGGGCATCTCCCAGACCATCAGCTACTGGGACGGCCGCTTCGGGCACATCAAGCTCGCCGACGCCAACCTCACCGAGATCGCCCGCCACCGCCTCATCAAGCCCCGCAACGACGAGGCCGCCGCGGAGATCGACGCGGCCTTCGAGCGGATGCGCGGCAGCCGGGCCGAGGTGCGCGACACCCTCCTGGACAGCGGAGGTGGGGCCGACACCAGCACTTGGGAGGACTTCCGCAGCCTCTACCCGTTCAGCCCCGCCGTGCTGCACGTCCTGGTGGAGATGTCCTACGCCCTGCAACGCCAGCGCAGCGCCATCAAGCTCCTCCTGGAACTACTGGTCAAGTACCGCACCACCCTCCCCGTCGGACAGGTGGTGCCGCTCGGCGCCGTCTTCGACGTGCTCATCGAGGGCGAGGCCAAACCCTTCAAGGACCACCTCAGCGCCGAGTACGCCAAGATCAGCAACTTCTACCGCAACAAGGTCCGCCCCTGGCTGCTGGACAAGCACGAGGTCGCCGATGCCGACGTGACCGCGCTCGACGTGCGCTCGCCCTTCCGTCGCGACGACCTGCTGGTCAAGACCCTGCTGCTGAGCGCCCTGACCCCCCACGTGCCCGCGCTCAAGGACCTCACCGTCGGCCGGGCCATGGCGCTCAACCAGGGCATCGTCAAGGCCCGGCGCCCCGGACAGGACGTCAAGGCGGCCACCACGTTCTTCCAGGACATGGCGGCCCAGTTCGGTGAGGTGCGGGTCGGTGCGCAGAGCGACAACCCGACCCTGTCCCTCAACCTGCTGAGGGTGGACACCGAGTCCCTCATGCGCAGCGCCTACTCCGCCGCCAACGACCACGCCCTGCGCCGCTTGTTCAAGCGCCTGCTGTGGGAGCAGTTGGGACTGGAGACCGGGGCCGAGCGCAGCAGTGTGGTCTGGCGCGGCACCCAGCGCACCGTGGAACTGGCCTTCGGCAACGTGCGCTCCAGCGACGACCTGGGCCGAGAGGAGTTCCGCCCTGCCGCCGCCAACGCCGTACGGGTGGTCATCGACTACCCCTTCGACGAGGCCGACCACAACCCCGCCGGAGACCGCCGACGGGTCCAGGAACTGCGTGAGGAGTTCAACGAGGCGGTCGCCACCCTGGTGTGGCTGCCCACCTTCCTGTCACCGGGCAAGCTGGAGGACGCCCGGCGCATCCTGATGATGGAATACCTCCTGCAGCCCAACGTCATCGAGGAGAAGGCCCCCGACTGGAGCAGCGACGACCGCCGAGAGGCCCGAGCCCAGCTCGACAACCAGCGCAACCAGTTGAGCACCCAGATCTCCGGCCTGCTGCGCGGCGCCTACGGCCTGGTGGAGGTGGACCGGGACAGCACCGACTACGGGGCTCCCGCCGACCCCCACATCGAACCGCTGCCCCAAGGGCTGAGCATCCCACTGGAGGCCGGCAGCCAGTTCCCCGCCGCCCTGGAGCGGATCACCACCAGACTCCTGGACCACCTCTACCCCGAACACCCCGACCTGACCAGCTCCACCAGGAAGACGCCGGTGCGGCGCCCGGACCTGAGCACCGTGCTCAAGGCGGTGGAGGAGGCCAAGGCCGACAAGCTCAACCGGTACGAGGACGCGCCCAAGAGCGACCTGCCGGTCCTCAAGCGTGTGGCCGAACCCCTGCGGATCGCCACCGTGGGAGAAGTCTTCGTACTGCGTGAGGACTGGCGGCTGGACATCGACCGCTTCGTCAAGGCGAACATGCCCACCAGCACAGACGTACGGGTCGGTGACCTGAAGAAGTGGATCCGTGGCCGAGAGGACGGCCGGGGACTGCCCGAGGACATCGTCGACCTGCTCGTCATGGTCTACGCCGTCCAGAGTGACCGGGCCTGGATCCGGGCGGGCAAACGCTACACCGGTGCGGAGATAGGCAGGCTCTCCGACGAGATCGTGCTGCGCCGCCAGGAGCTGCCCTCCGAGGAGGACTTCGCACGGGCCAACGAACGCGCCCAGAGCATCTTCGGCCTCCCCGCCCAGCCGCTGCTCAACAGCCGCTCCGTGCAAAGGCTGGCCGAACAGCTCAAGGAACAGGCCCACCGGTTCCAGGCGAGCAGCGAACACCTGGTGCGTGAACTCACGAAGCACGCGCGGCTGCTCGGGTTGGACGAGGAGGCCCCGCGCCTGCGCACCGCCCGCGCCGCCGACGAACTCCTCGGCCGTCTCAGCGGACTGACCGACGACACCGCCCTGGTCAACGCGCTCGGGCAGGCCGACCTGCCCGAGGAGGGCGGGGTCTACCGCACCGGTATCGCCGGGGCGGGCAACCTCGCCCAGGCCTTGGCCGCCGCGCGGTGGGACCTGCTGGAGTCACTGGAGACCGTCATCCAGTCGGGTGGTAAGCACTCCGGTGCGGCCGAACGGATTCTGACCAGGCTGCGGGAGGCCGCCCGACACAACGAGCACGCCTTGCGTCTGGCCACGGAGCTCAGCAAGGCCAACAGCGATGCCAGCGCGCTCAACAACCAGATCGTCCGCGAACTCGCGGCGGGGAACGAGAACGACCAGGACAAGACCCGGAAGGACGATGACAACACGCCGTCGAACATCGGAGTGAAGGTCAAGGACGACCTGGAGCGGTCGGACTCGGAGGGCACCTCCGATCAGCCCTGGGTGACGCTCACCCCCGGCGTCGACCTGGACACCGTGGTCGCCGACCTGAGGATCGGTCTGGGCATCTCCGAGGACGCCAAGATCCAGATCACCATCCGGGAGGCCGAGTGAACAACACCGCCGACCACGACGCCGTCACCCCTCCCGCTCGACCCGCTCTGGGCAGGGTGAACGCCGAGGCCGTGGCGGGCGCCCTGGAACGCGCCTTGGACGCCGAGGCCCGCCGGGTGGAGAAGGGACATCCGCGCTCCGCCGCCACCGCCCTGGCCCTGTCCGCGGATCCGCACTGGGAGGGGCCCGAACGCCTGACCGTCCACATCCACACAGGCGAGGGCCGGACCGAACAGCGGTCGGTGCGCGTGGTGGGCGCCGACAGCGTGATCTCCCTGGTGCACGCACTCAGCGGCGGCGACGAGGACGTCGACCACGTGGTCGTGCTCACCCCGCTGGACGCGGCCGACCTCGGTGAGACCCTGCTGGGACGCTTCCTCGGCGAGGAGGTCGTCCGGCTCAACAACTGGGAACTGCTGCGCACCGAACTCAAGGTCACCCGCATCGACCCCCGACTGTACACGGGCCGGTTGAGCTGGCTGGCCGACACCCTGCGCGGCATCCGGGCCACCCACCAGATCAAGCTGGGCACCGGCGTCCTCAAACTCGAACAGGCGCTGTCCATCGCCGTGTCCGTGCGCTTCGGCCGCCGACCTGGCGAACAGGTCGACAGCGCCGCCCTGCTGGAGTGGACCCGTGACCCGGCCTCCGTGGCCGCCTTCACCCATCTGCACGAGGACGAGCGCGACGACCTGCGGCGGGAGGTGGAACGAACCCTGGGCGCCGTACCCCGGGTGCTGTTCAAACTCCTGGACCGCGGCCACGCCCTGGACGCGGTGCCCATCGGCCTGGCCCTGGCCGAACTGCACGAGGCCGCGACGCAGGAACGGTCCGACTCGGGGCAGGAGGCCGCCCGCGCAGCCCAGTACGCCCTCATCCGTGCCCAGGAACGCTACTTCGGGGCCAACCCGCCCAGGGCCGAGGAGCTACGGGACTTCGGCAACGCCTGCACCGCCTCCCTGATGAGGCTGATCGACGGCTCCGAGGACGACCAGGCCGACGAGACCATCCGCCGCACCGAGGAACTCCTCTTCCAGCTCGACGCCTCCCCCGTCGCACAGAGCAGCAACCTGCTCGACGCCGGCCTGCACACCCGCCTGGCCGACCTGGGCCGACAGATCACCCTCGCCTTGGGCGAGGACGGTTCGGCGGGGCCGCCCCAGCCGCAGGACCTGCGGGAGGTGGAGGGGTCGCTGCTGCGGCTGCGTGATCACCGCCGACACACCACCCGGCGCAAACAGGACCAGGCGCAGGCCGCCACCAACGCGGTGCGGCTGCTGCGCCGCCTGGCGCTGAGCTCCGCGGACCGGCCGTTGGGCGCGGACACCCCCACCACCGCCCACGGGTGGATCCAGGCCCACGTCCAGCAGACCGGGTGGGTCGACCGCGCGGCCTCCGCTATCTGGCACCACCGTGGTGACGTCCCCGCCTTCGACCAGGCGCTGGGCGTCCTCTACGAACGGGTGCGCGCCTGGCGTGCGGCGGTCGACGCCGAGTTCGCCACCGCCGTCAACCGGTGGAACAGCGGACACGCGCCCACCGACACCCAACTGCGCGTGGAGAACCTCCTCGGCAAGGTCGCCCGACCCCTGGCGCAGGACCAGGCGCCGCTCATCGTGGTCCTGGACGGGATGAGCGTGGAGGTGGCCGTCCAACTCGCCGAGGACATCCAGGCGGGAGGGAGGCTGGTCGAGGTCGGACGGCCCGGGAAGGCCGGCTCGTCCGGTGTGCGCGAGGGCGCCCTGGCCACCGTGCCCTCCACCACCACCTGCTCTAGGGCCTCCCTGCTCACCGGTTCCCTCACCGTCGGCAAACAGGACGCCGAACGCGCCGGATTCGCGGCCCTGTGGGCCACCGTCTCCTTCGGCCACCGTAAGGCGGTCCTCTACCACCAGCGCGACCTGGAGACGGGAGCCGGATTCCACCTGCCCCCCGCCGTCCAGGAGAACATCGACGACACCGAAACGGTCGTCGGCGTCGTGCTCAACACCATCGACGACGCGCTCGGTCGCGGCAGGGAGGGCGACGAGTCCACCTGGACGGTCAAGCAGGTCGGTAAGCTCGGCTCCCTGCTCGACGCCGCAGCTCGGGCCGGCCGTCCCGTCCTGCTCACCTCCGATCACGGGCACGTGTGGGACCGGGGCGAGGCCGTCAAGACCTGGTCGGGGGAGTCGGCCCGCTACCGCACCGGCGAACCAGGCGAGGGAGAGATCCTGGCGACCGGGGACCGGGTCCTGCTCGGCGACGGCACCCTCGTCGTCCCCTACCGGGAGGACATCCGCTACACCGACCGCAAGGACGGCTACCACGGCGGCTTCTCCGCCGCGGAGATGGTCGTCCCGGTGCTGGTGTTCGTGCCCGCCCTGGACACCACGCGTCGGGGACGGGGAGGGAGCACCCGTGACTCCACCCCACGCGGGTGGCAGCGTCTTTCCCCCGCGGAGGTCGAGCCCGTCTGGTGGTCGCAGCAGCTGGAGAACACCCCGGCATCGGATCCCGACCGTGCCGACAGGTTCGTGTGGACCGAGCCCGTGATGGTGATCCGGGACCCTCTGAACGAGAAGGGCACCGGCAGGAAGCGAGGCAGAGGCGCGAAGGCGTCCCCGCCCGAGCAGACGCCCGCCCTGTTCGGTGACGATGCCCTGGCTCCCCGCACGCTGGGTGCCAAGGTGACCGCCACCTCGGGCTTCCAGGCCGGCCGGGCCCGTGTGCCCAGGGCACCCGCTCCAGAGGAGTTCGCCGCACTCATCGACGCGCTCGTCGCCGTGGGCGGCACCCACCCGCGCCTACCCGTCAGCGCCGCCTCCCGCGCCGCGGGCGGCCCCGAGAGCCACCCGCGCGCCGTGCGGTTCCTCAAGATGGTCGGCAAGGTCCTCAACGTGGAGGCCTATCCGATCCTGACCCTGACCGACGGCGACCGCAGCGTCGAACTCAACACCGCCCTGCTCCAGCAGCAGTTTCCCGAAGGGAGCTGACCCTGAAACCCGTCAGTGAGGCCCGCCGTGAGGAGGTCGTGGGCGCCCTGCGCAGGGGAACAGTCCCGCACAGCGGCCTGGACCTGTTCGCCGTCGGGCTCGAACGCTTCGAGAGTGCCCTGGACAAGGAACTCGGCAACGTCGCCACCGGAGGCGCCGAGTTCAAGGCGGTGCGCGGCGAGTACGGCTCCGGCAAGACCTTCTTCGTCCGTTGGCTGGGCGAGCGCGCCAAACGCGCCAACTTCGCCGTCACCGAGATCCAGATCTCCGAGACCGAGACCCCGCTGCACCGGCTGGAGACCGTCTACAGGCGTCTGACCGAGCGCCTCGCCACCGCCACACAACCGCCCAGCGCACTGCGCGAGATCGTCGACAACTGGTTCTACTCCCTGGAGGAGGACGTCCTGGCCGACGGGAAGGTGGACGACGCGGACGAGGAGGCGCTCAACACCGCTGTCACCGACCTGATGGAGCGCCGTCTGAGCGAGGTCGCCAGCGCCAACCCCGGGTTCGCCGCGGCCCTGCGCGGCTACCACCGGGCCCAGGCCGAGGACGAGCCCGCCATCGCCGAGGCGCTCATCGCCTGGCTGGGCGGGCAGCCCAACGTCGCCGCCGCGGCCAAGCGTTACGCCGGGATCAAGGGCGACCTCGACCACTTCGGAGCCCTGGCCGCGCTCAGGGGACTCCTCGTCCTGCTGCGTGACTGCGGCCATCCCGGTCTGCTCGTGGTCCTGGACGAACTGGAGACCCTCCAACGGGCACGCACCGACACCCGGGAGAAGGCGCTCAACGCCCTGCGGCAGCTCCTGGACGAGATCGCCAACCGGCAGTTCCCGGGGCTGTACCTGGTGATCACCGGCACCCCCGCCTTCTTCGACGGGCCCCAGGGAGTCCAACGCCTGGCGCCTCTGGCCCAGCGCCTGCACACCGACTTCCTGTCCGACCCCGCCCACGACAACCTGTACGCCGCCCAGATCCGCCTCTCCGGCTTCGACCTGGACAAGCTGCACGAACTGGGTCTGGCCGTGCGGGAGCTGTACGCAGGCGGAGCCGACGACCCCCAGCGGGTGCGAGAACGGGTCGACGACGGCTACCTGCTCGGTTTCGCCGAGGCCGTGGCGGGGGAGCTGGGCGGCCGGGTCGGAATCGCGCCACGGCTGTTCCTGCGCAAGCTCGTGGACGTCATGGACCGGGTGGACCAGAACCCCGACTTCGACCCCCGCCGACACTACGGCCTCACCGTGGGAGTCGGCGAGCTCACCGAGGTGGAACGCGGCGCCCACGTGCAGCGCGCCACCAGCGCCGACGAGGTGGATCTCGACCTGTGAGCAGGACACGGGAAGGCGAGGAGGGGTCGGCGCCCAGCAGCCTCGACCTGCTCCATCCCACCCTGGCCCACCACGTCGTCAACACCCTGGGGTGGCCGGGGCTGCGCCCGCTGCAACGCGAGGCACTGGCGCCGCTCATCGACGGCGACGACGCCGTCCTGCTCGCCCCCACCGCCGGGGGCAAGACCGAGGCCGCACTGTTCCCCCTGCTCACCGCGATGGCCGCGCGGACGGGGGACGGGCTGTCGCTGCTGTACGTGTGCCCCATCAAGGCCCTGCTCAACAACCTGCTGCCCCGCGTGCAGGCCTACGCCGGATGGATGGGACGCACCGCCGAGCTCTGGCACGGCGACGTCACCACGGCCGGGCGCCAACGGATCCTGCGCAACCGACCCGACATCCTGCTCACCACCCCCGAGTCCCTCGAAGCGATGCTGGTGAGCACCAAGGTCGACCACCGGACCTTCTTCACGAACCTGCACGGCATCGTCGTGGACGAGGTGCACGCCTTCGCCGGAGACGACCGGGGCTGGCACCTGCTCGCCGTCCTGGAACGCCTCGGCAGGGTGGCCGGGCGGTCGATCCAACGTGTGGGACTGTCGGCCACCGTCGGCAACCCCGACGACCTGCTCACCTGGCTCCAGGGATCACAGGCCGGCACGCGCCCCGGCAGAGTGATCGCCCCCGGCGTGCACTTGCCCCGGCCGGGACGAACCCTTGAGGATCCGCCGCCCGGAG
Source organism: Nocardiopsis sp. ATB16-24 (assembly GCF_030271535.1). Lineage (GTDB taxonomy): Bacteria > Actinomycetota > Actinomycetes > Streptosporangiales > Streptosporangiaceae > Nocardiopsis. The sequence goes on from NZ_JASCXJ010000004.1 coordinate 310,600, forward strand.
ACGTCGAACTCGACTACGTGGGCTCTCTGCACAACGCCGCCAAGGTCATCGCGGCCCTGCACCGGGGAGAGAAACGCCTGGTCTTCTGCGACTCGCGCAAGTACGTGGAGGAACTCGGCCACGCCCTGCGCGCACTGGGTGTGACCACCTTCCTGTCCCACGCCTCCCTGGCCCTGGACGAGCGCCGCCGCGCCGAGGCCGCCTTTGCCGAGGCCCGCGACTGCGTCATCGTCGCCACCTCCACCCTGGAACTGGGCATCGACGTCGGTGACCTGGACCGGGTCATCCAGATCAACGCGCCCGGCACGGTCGCCTCCTTCCTCCAGCGCATCGGCCGCACCGGGCGCAGGGCGGGAAGTACCCGCAACTGCCTGTTCCTGGCCATCGACCAGGCCGGACTGTTGGCCGCGGCCGGGCTGCTGCACCTGTGGGGCGAACATTGGGTGGAAGCCGTCGAGCCCACCCCCGAACCCCGGCACATCGTCGCCCAACAACTGTTGGCCCTGTGCCTGCAGGAACCCGAGGTGGGGGAGAGACTGTGGGGTGAGTGGTGGAACGGCCTGGAACCCTTCGCCCAGGGCGCACCCATCGCCGCCCACCTGATCCGGGAGGGGTTCATCGACCTGGACGGTGGGTTGATGATGATCGGCCCCGAGGCCGAGAAACGCTTCGGCCACCGCCACTTCATGGAACTGACCAGTGTCTTCACCGCACCGCCGCAGTTCACCGCCCTGCACGGCAGGACCGAGATCGGACGGGTGGACCCCGCCCTGCTGGCCGCCGACGACAAGGAGGCGGGACCGCGCCGCCTGCTGCTGGCCGGGCGCACCTGGGCGGTGACCTGGGTGGACTGGCGCAGGCAGCGGTGCTTCGTCGAGCCGGTCGAAGGCGGTGGGGGCAAGGCCAAGTGGGACTCGGGCGGCCACCTGGGCTCTTCCTACCACCTCACCAGGGCCGTGCGCGAGGTGTTGCTGGGCACCGACCCGAAAGTAAGGCTCACCCGGCGCGCGGTGGCGGCGCTGGCCAAGGCCAGGGACGAGCACACCGACCTGGTCCACCCCGGAGGGTCGGTCATCGTGCGTGGTACGGGCGGCGACCTGCGGTGGTGGACCTGGGCGGGGGCCAGGGCCAACCTCACCCTGGCCGCCACCCTGGGCCGGGCGGCCGACCCCAAACAGCAGCCGAACGACGCGAGCCTGCGCCTGAACACCGAACTGGACCCGCGTACCTGGAAGGCGGCCAAGGAGGCGGCCCGGGAGCGGGTCGTTCTGCCCGAGGTGTCCGTGCGCGCACTGGACGGGCTCAAGTTCACCGCCGCCCTGCCCCGACACCTGGCCGAACGCACCCTGTCGGCGAGGCTGGCCGACGTGGAGGGTGCCCGAACCCTCCTGGAGGAACCCACCCGTTTCGTGCAGATGTGAGCCTCATCCATCCCGGTACCTACGACCAAAGGACCCCCTATGGCGGTAGACACCTTCAACAGCACCAAGGAATTCCTCACCGAGTTGCTGCGCAGAGTCCATGACGGGCGCATCCAACTCCCCGACTTCCAACGGGGATGGGTGTGGTCGAAGGAAGGCATCGCCAGCCTGCTCGCCTCGATCTCCCAGGGCTATCCTGTGGGCACCCTCATGTTTCTGGGGACCGGTGGCGAGACCCGGTTCCGGGAACGCACGATCGAGGGAGTGGGGGAGGCGAGGAAGAACGCGGAGACGCTCATCCTCGACGGTCAACAGCGTATGACCTCGCTGTACCAGGCGATCTGTCTGGACGCACCGGTACGCACCCATGACGAGCGGGGCCGGAAGGTGTCCGGATGGTTCTACCTGGACATCGAGGCTGCGGTGGACCCTGACATGGACCGTGAACAGGCGATCAGGTTCCTGCCCGAGGACCGGGTCGTCCGTAACTTCCGCAGGGAAGTGACGCTGGACTGCTCCACGCCAGAGAAGGAGTACGAGGTCGGCCTCTTCCCTCTCGCCCAAGTCATGGACTCCAGGGACTGGGCGGACGGCTTCCGTGAGCACCACGACTACGCTCGGCCGAAGCTGGAGTTGTGGAAGCGCTTCGACAAGGAGGTCCTGGACCGCTTCGAAAAGTACCAGTTCCCCATCATCGAACTGGACAAGGCCACCCCGCGGGAGGCAGTGTGCCAGGTCTTCGAGAAGGTCAACACCGGGGGCGAGCCGCTCACCGTCTTTGAACTGCTCACCGCCACCTTCGCCGCAGACGAGTTCGAACTGCGTACGGACTGGGCCGAGCGTCAGAAGGCATGGAGTGGCAACCCCCTGTACCGAGTGCTGTGGGAGGTGCGCGATACCGACTTCCTGCAGATCGTCACTCTGTTGGCGACCCAGGCCAGGTATCACCGCTGGCTCGCGCAGGGGCGTGAGGCCGACAGAGCTCCTCGGATCGGCTGTCGACGTGCCGAGATGCTCCGGCTTTCGCTGGAGGACTATCTGGAGTGGGCCGACAAGGCGGTCGAAGCTCTGCTGACCACGGCCGAGTTCCTGTACGGACAATGCGTGTACGACACGAAGTTCCTACCCTACGGCACACAGATCATCCCCTTGGCGGCCATCTTCGCCACTCTTGGTGAGGAAGCGGAGAACCGCGTCGCGCGCAAGGCGATCTCGCGGTGGTTCTGGTGCGGCATTCTCGGTGAGATGTACGGCGGCAGCACCGAGTCGCGCTTCGCCAGGGACCTGCCCGATGTCGTCTCCTGGGCGAGAGGAGGGGACACACAGCCGCGCACCGTGGAGGAGGCCCAGTTCTCCGCCGGACGCCTGGACACCCTGCGCACCCGCAACAGCGCCGCGTACAAGGGTATTTACGCCCTCCTGCTCAGGCGCGACGTCACCGACCTGCGGACCGGGGAGAACATCAAAGAGAACACTTACTTCGACCACGCCGTCGACATCCATCACGTCTTCCCTCAGAGGTGGTGCGAGCAGCGGGGGATCGCCAGGGCGCGGTACGACAGCATCGTCAACAAGACGCCCCTGTCGGCCAAGACCAACCGAAGCATCGGTGGGCAGGCCCCCAGCGCCTACCTGGAGAAACTGGAATCGGTCACCAAGATCGCCGGCACCGAGATGGACACCTACCTGGAGCGGCACCTGATCGATCCCGTGCACCTGCGCGCGGACGACTTCGAGGCGTTCTACCAGGCCAGAGCCGTGCTCTTGCTCGACCTGGTGTCGGAGGCGATGGGTAAACCGGTCACACCCGCCGAAGAGTGAGCAAGGACGGGGCCGGCCAGGGTCTCGGAGGATGTGTTCTGCCCTCGCCGCAGAGGCTCATCCGGCTTCACATGACATCGGGACCCCACGCCAGGGCCACGAAAGCGGACGGAGGTGGCCCTGAGCGGGGGTACCACGCCCCGGCGCCGCGCCCCGAACCACGACCCGCTCCGCTCACCCCGCCCGTCGAAGCCTGTCCGCGTCGCCGTCCCCGTCTTCGGGGCGGCGGGCCCGGTCGAGGCGGCGGATGATCTCCTCGCGCCAGCGGTCGGGCAGGGCGGGACATTGGGCCAGTTCCCTGGCGGTGGCGGGGTCGTCCGTGGGGGCGTGCATCGTACGGTCGACGCGGGTGAGCGGCCACTGCGGGTACGGACGTTCGTGCAGCACTATCGACTCACCCGCCCGCAGGGACCCGCGTGTGAGCACCCGCAGGTACCAGCCGGTGCGCCCACTGGCGCGGATGCGCGGGACGAGGTCGTCCACTCCCCAGCGGCGGGCGGGTTTCCAGCACGGTCGGCGGGGTTGGCTGACCTGTAGGCGCACCTCGCCCACGTCCCAGACGTCGCCGAGGCAGACGTCGTCCTCGGTCAGGCCCTCCACCGCGAGGTTCTCCCCGAAGGACCCCGGCCCCACCGAGGGCAGGGACAGCTCCCTGCGCCAGGCGGGGTAGTGGTCGGCCGGATAGACGAACACCGCCTTGTCCACCCCGCCATGGTGGCGCCGGTCGGCCTGTTCGTCACCGGCGAGATTCTCCCAGGTGACCCGGACGGGGCCGGTGACGGCGTTCTTGTCGATCGCGCTGACCCACGATCGGCCGGTGTCCTGCCCGTCGAAGCGACGGGCAGGACCGACGTGTACCGACACGATCCGGGCGCGGGTCCGAGAATCGGGCATGGTCACCAGTCGTCGTCGCGAACATACGGTCGGGACCATAGTGCCACGTGCAGGGTCACCGCCTTGAACCACGCCTGGTGCATCGCCTCCACCTGCTCGGCGCTGTGCCCCTTCTTGCCCAGGAACTCCCGCATGGTGGCGGTGATGGGGTAGATGAAGGCGATGATGTAGCGCAGGGAGATGTTGTCCACCGAGTCCGCGCCGTCGGCGGTGTTCTTCTTCTCGTGGGTGTGGCGTAGGGCGATCTCCTCCTGGTAGTCCAGCCAGGTCTGGTCGTACGGGCGCCGGCAGGCGTCGAGGATCCACTGGGCGAACCGCGACCGCACCCGGTCCAGGTACTCCTGGATCGGCTCCCCGTCGGGGGTGGAGAAGTAGGCCACCAGATGAGGGTGGGAGGAGACGAACCCGTACCACACCTCGAGCACGTCCTGGGTCTGGTCCTCCAGGACGTCGCCGGCCATCCGCAGCGCCCGCTCGTCCTCCTCGGTGAACATCACCGTGGCCTTGAGCCTGTCCAGTTCTTCCAGCCCGACCGGTGATCTGGCCGCCTCGTCACTGCCGTAGGCGTAACCGGGAATCGTCGTGTTCATCCTGTCTCCTCTTCCCCCTGGAGGTTCCCCGAGAGGCCAGCGTATGAGCGGTGGGAAGACGGACGAAGGAGAAACACCCACCGGAGTGGTTCCGGTGTCCCTGGTGGACGCGCCGGGGGCCGGGACCGTGACGGTCTCCGACCCCTGGACGATCGGAGTCCGCTCAGTGCTCGTGCGGATCCTCCTCCTGGTCCTGCTTGGTCGGGTGCACGGTGCCGTGCGGATGGTGCGCGGGACCGTAGATGGCGTAGATCTTCAGCGGCTCGTCGCCGATGTTGGTGACGTTGTGCCAGGAGCCCGCCGGTACGAGGATCACCCAGTCGTCGGAGACCTCCTCGTCGAAGGTGAGATCGTCCTTGGAGGGGCCCATCTGCACACGGGCGCGGCCCTGTTCCAGACGTAGGAACTGGTCGTTGTCCGGGTGGACCTCCAGGCCGATATCCCCACCGACGGGGATCGACATCAGGGTCATCTGGATGTTCTTTCCCGTCCACAGGGTGGAGCGGTAGTCGTCGTTGGCCAGGGTCGCCTTCTCGATGTCGACGACGTAGGGATGCGGGCCGTGGTCCTTCATGCCGGTCATGCTTCTCCTGTCGCGCCTCGGGGTCGCGGTCACACGCGACGATTCCTTCCGTGCGAACGCTCCGATCGTATAGTGAGGCGGCGGTGACGGCCCGTGGGGGCGCACCTCGCCGTCTCGGTCCCTCCTCCTCTTTCCCAGTGTGAGCGGACTCAGGCGTGCGCGGAGTCGGGCGTACACGGGTACGGGAGCCGCCGGCGACCGCGATCGAACGGCGGTGTGCCGCGGACGAGCGCCCTCGATCTAGGCGGACGTCTGTACGGAGTCGGTCGGAGCGCCTCCTATGGTGGAGGGCGATGGTAGGGCACCGTCACGTCGCACGGCGGCCAGGGCCGAGAACCGGGACGGGGCGCGGACCCGGCGAGAAAGAGGGGTACATTGCAGTTCTTCTCCGATCCGGTTCTTGAGGCGATGGCCACCCGGCGTTCGCTGTCGAAGGTCGGGCCGCAGACCCCCGACGACGAGGAACTGGCGCGCCTGCTGCCGGCCGTCTCCTCCGTGGCCGACCACAAGGCGTTGCGTCCGTGGCGGCTGATCACCCTGCGCGGAGACGACCGCGCCAGGCTCGGCGAGGCGCTCGACGCGGCGGCGGGCGTGGTGCGCGAGCCCGGCGAGATCAACACCAAGCCCTTTCGCGCCGAACTCCTCATCGCGGTCGTCGCCAGTCCGAAGCCGCACCCCAAGGTGCCCGAGTGGGAGCAGCACGCCACCGCCGCCGGTGTCGGACACCTCCTGGAACTCGCGTTGTGGCGGTGCGGCTGGGGCGTGATGTGGCGCACGGGACTGTACGCCAACGCCCCCGAGGTCAGGGCCGTGCACGGACTGGCCGAGACCGAGCACCTGATGGGCTGGTTGTACGTGGGCGGTATCGACGAGCGCCTGCGCGCTCGTCTTCACAAGTCCAGGCGGCCGACCCTGGACCCGCGACGATTCATCGGTCGCATGCCTACGTGAGCGGGGTCCGCCGCGCTGGTGGTGCTCTCCTTAGCACGGGAAAACGTTGTCAGTTCCCTTGGCGGCACCGACAGCGCCTTCCAGTGCGTCGGTCCTCCCCAAGCACCCCTCGCACGCGCTACACTCGGGGCATGCGAAACTCCTGCACCCCGGTTCAGTGGTGGCGCCGCTTGTAGGCGGTGCTCCGATTTCGCATACCCGTGCAGCGACCGCCCCGGACCGGCGGTCGTTTCGTGTTCTCACGGCCCCGGCCGGCGTAGCCCATACCGAACGCCAAAGGACCGGCCGTGAACTCCAGCGACGTACAGACCACCACCTACCGCACCCGGTGCGGCGTCACCGTCCACCGCACCGCCTCCGCCTGCGACCCCGAGGTCCTCAGCGAGCTCGTCGAAGCGGTGGAGTACCACCGGGGCGGAGTCCTCTCCTCCGGCATGGAGTATCCGGGCCGATACGACCGTTGGCACCTGGGCTACGTCGACCCCTGCCTGGAGATCACCACGCGCGGGCGTCGCGTCACCGCCACCGCGCTCAACGAGCGCGGGAGGGTCTTGCTGCCCGTCCTGGCCGAGGCCCTGTACTCGGTCGGTGCGCCCGATCCCGACGGAACCCTGGACGACATCGAGGCCGGCAGCGTCGCCATCACCGTCCCCGAACCCGACCCTGGCGAGTTCTTCACCGAGGAGGAGCGCAGTCGCCGCCCCAGCGTCTTCACCGCCCTGCGCGCGGTGATGGCGGCCCTGTACAGCCCCGAGGACGCCAACCTGGGCCTGTACGGGGCCTTCGGTTACGACCTGGCCTTCCAGTTCGAACCCATCGAGCAGCACATCGACCGTGACCCCGAGGACCGGGACCTGGTCCTGCACCTGCCCGACGCGATCATCGTGCGCGACCGCAAACGCGAGACGTGCGTGCGCTACACCTACGACTTCACCGTCCCGGCCGCGGGCACGCGCGCCGAGGCCGGCACCCGAGGGTTGCCGCGCCGGACCGAGCCCACCCCGCCCGTGGTCGCCACCGAGGTGCCCGAGGGCCCCGAGCCCGGTTCCTACGCCCGGATCGTGGCCGAGGCCAAGGAGAGGTTCCGCCGCGGCGACCTGTTCGAGGTCGTGCCGGGACACCGTCTCTTCGCGCGTTGCTCCTCACCCGCCCGTTTCTACGAACGGCTGCGCGAGCGCAACCCCGCCCCCTACGAGTTCTTCTTCAACCTCGGTGAGGGCGAGTACCTGGTCGGCGCCTCCCCGGAGATGTTCGTCCGGGTCACCGGCGAACCGGGCACCGGGCAGAGGGTGGAGACCTGTCCCATCTCGGGCACCATCCGTCGGGGCGGCGACGCCCTGGAGGACGCCGAGAACATCGAGGAGCTCCTGGCCTCGCCCAAGGAGAAGTCGGAGCTGACCATGTGCACCGACGTGGACCGCAACGACAAGTCCCGGGTGTGCGAGCCGGGCAGCGTCCGCGTGATCGGCCGCCGCCAGATCGAGATGTACTCGCGCCTGATCCACACCGTCGACCACATCGAGGGCACCCTGCGTCGGGAGTTCGACGCCTTGGACGCCTTCCTCACCCACATGTGGGCGGTCACCGTCACCGGGGCGCCCAAGACCTGGGCGATGCGGTTCATCGAGCAGAACGAGACCAGCCCTCGGCGCTGGTACGGAGGCGCCGTCGGCGTCCTGAACTTCGACGGCTCCATGAACACCGGTCTGACCCTGCGCACCGCGCACATCCGTGACGGTGTGGCCGCCGTACGGGTGGGCGCCACCCTGCTCTACGACTCCGACCCCGAGGCCGAGGAGAAGGAGACCTTCCTCAAGGCGCGGGCCCTGGTGGAGACCCTCGCCCAAGGCGAGCGGGAGGAGGAGCCCGCCAAGGAGCCCGAGCGGAACGCGGCGGAGGCGGTGGAGCGGCCGGGGCAGGGCATGAGGGTGCTGCTGGTGGATCACGAGGACTCCTTCGTCAACACCCTGGCCGACTACGTGCGCCGTCAGGGGGCCGAGGTCACCACCGTCCGTTACGGGTTCGCCCCCTCTTTGCTGGACCGTCTGGCCCCCGACCTGGTGGTGCTCTCACCGGGCCCCGGGATGCCCGAGGACTTCGCCATGTCGGCTCTGCTGGACGAACTGGCGGCCCGGAACCTGCCGGTGTTCGGGGTGTGTCTGGGACTCCAGGGGATGGTGGAGCACGCCGGGGGCGAGCTGCGCACCCTGGACGAGCCGGTACACGGCAAGTCCGGACGCGTGAGGGTCGACGGAGGGCGGCTCCTGCGCGGGTTGGGGGAGGGCGGATCCTTCCCCGCGGCCCGCTACCACTCCACCTACACCGTTCCCGAGCTGGTCAAGAACTTCGAGGTCACCGCCGTGCTGGAGGGCGGGACACCTGTCGTGATGGCGATCGAGGACGTGGCGGCGCGGTGGTACGCCGTGCAGTTCCATCCCGAGTCGATCCTCACCGCGGGGGTCGGTGAGGAGATCGTCGCCAGGGCCCTGCACCTGGTCCGAGGCTGAAGGGCCCCGACCCGGCTCTCCGTACCGAAGAAGGGCCCGCGCGTCATGAACTGCTCCCTGGAAGTTGGACTGGAAATCCAGTTCCATCGACCAGGGAGCAGTCCCATGAGAGCGAACAGCTCACTCACCCCGGACCAACGCTATGAAGCGATAGCGTTGTTCGAGCAAGGCAG
>NZ_JASCXJ010000005.1 GCF_030271535.1 Nocardiopsis sp. ATB16-24
AGGTCGTGGTGATGCGCCACGGTGTGGCGGTGGAGCGGGGTGAGGTGCGCACGGTCCTGTCGGCGCCCGAGCACCCCTACACCCGGGGGTTGTTGGCGGCGGTGCCGCGGGTGGAGGTCTCCCGCGCCCAAAGGCGGGCTCGGGACCGGGCCGACCGTATCGAGCGGGAGAAGCGTCAGGGCAAGGTCACCGAGGCGGGCGAGTTCGCCGCCTTCACCCCGTCCACCCCTTCCGAGGGCTCCACGGAGGAGACCCCCCTGTTGCGGGTGGAGGATGTGGCGCAGCGTTTTGGGGTGCGTGGGGGGTTGTGGGGGCGCTCCACCGATTTTTGGGCGGTCAAGGGGGTCTCCTTCGATCTGTACCGGGGAGAGACGCTGGGCATCGTGGGCGAGTCGGGGTCGGGTAAGAGCACGTTGTCGCGGATGGTGATGCGGTTGTTGGAGCCCACTCGGGGGCGGGTGGTGTTCCAGGGGCGCGATATCACGCATCTGCCCGAGCGGCGGTTGCGGCCGTTGCGGCGGGATGTGCAGATGGTGTTTCAGAATCCGTATTCGTCGTTGAATCCGCGGGTGACGGTGGGGGAGGCGATCGGGACGGCGTTGCGGGTGCAGGGGGAACGCGATGCCGCCAAGATCCGGTTGCGGGTGCAGGAGTTGTTGGAGCGGGTGGGGTTGGAGCCGCGGCATTACAACCGGTTCCCGCACGCGTTCTCGGGGGGTCAGCGGCAGCGGATCGCGATCGCGCGGGCGTTGATCCTCAAGCCGAAGTTGATCATTTGTGATGAGCCGGTGTCGGCGTTGGATGTGTCGACGCAGGATCAGGTGTTGCGGTTGTTGTCGGAGTTGCAGGACGATTTCGGGTTGACCTATATCTTCGTGGCGCATGATCTGGCGGTGGTGCGGCAGGTCAGTGATCGGGTGGCGGTGATGCGTCAGGGGCAGATCGTGGAGATGGGCGATAGCGACGCGGTGTATGAGAATCCGCGTAGTGAGTACACGCGGGGGTTGTTGACGGCCGCGCCGGTGTTGGATCCGGACCAGGCCCGACACCTACGCGCCCAACGCCGACGCGCCCGTGACGAGGCCACCGTCTAGCCCCCGGCCCGGCCTCCCCCGTGCGCGTGCGCCGGTGCCGCCGCGACATCGCGGCGGCACCGGCGCCGTCGTTTCCCGGACTCGGAACCCATGACACCGCCCCCAGGCGAAAGGCCGGGGGAATGTCCCTCCCTCGGTCGGGAATGAAAACTGTTGTCGTCGGCTTGTAGTGCATGGAAACCGGAGGAGGTATCCATGGCACGTACCGAGAACCGACCGGTCGTCAGACTCCGGTCCACCGCGCGTACCGGTCACACCTACGTCACCCGCAAGAACCGGCGCAACACTCCTGACAGGCTCACACTGCGCAAATACGATCCGAGCGTCCGCCGGCACGTCGACTTCCGCGAAGAGCGCTGACGGGCCGTCACCGCCGACCGACTTCCATGAGGGGGACACATGAAACCCGGAATCCACCCCGACTACCACCCGGTCGTCTTCCGCGACCGCGCCGCCGACTTCGCCTTCCTCACCAGGTCCACGGCCACCAGCGACAGGACCATCGAGTGGAGCGACGGCCGCACCTATCCGCTGATCGACGTGGAGATCTCCAGCGCGAGCCACCCCTTCTACACGGGACAGAGCCGTGTGGTGGACACCGCGGGTCGTGTGGAGCGCTTCCAGCGTCGTTACCGGCGCAAGGACTGAGAGAACCGGTCGACGCGGGTCGGACGGTGGGCGTGTCCTCCACCGCCGACCGCGGAACCCGGTCCGTACGCACCGGCCGGCCCTTCCCACCGCTCCCACGACCGGGCCTCCGCGCCCGCAGTGGGACACGGCCGTTCGCCGCAGGAACGGTCGCACGCCGTCCCCGACCGAGGCCGAGAACCGGTCGTACGAAACACCCGTACCCCTGGTGTCTGAATTCCCAGGGGTCGGGCAGTCTGAGAGCGTGACAACCGGAATCGATCCCACCCTCTCCTCCCGTCCCGAGCGTGCCCCACGCAGACCCGTGGACCTCCTCGCGGGCACCGCCGGCCTGTTCGTGGTGGCGGCGACCATGATCATCGTCCGCATGGTCACCGACGGAGTGGAGGTCACCGACCCGGACCGACTGCGTGTCCTGTTGCCCGTCGGACCGCTCCTGCTCGTCGCGGTCGGCGCCAACCTGCTGCTCATCGTCCTGCTCAGCTACGTCGTGCTGCGCACGCTGTTCGCGTCGGGGCCGCGCTCCCTCGTCCGCCCGCTCACCGCGGGGATCGCCGCCTACACCCTCGCCTCACTGATCAACGCCGCCCTCATCACCCTGATCGGACCCGAGCGCCCGCCCAACGCGTTCGCCCCCGACGAGGTCTTCACCAGCGCAGCCCTCGGTTACGTGGCCGCCGTCCTGGCCTTCGTACGCACCATGCCCCCCGGCCTGCCCCGGATCCGCTCGATCCTGTGGGCGGGCAACACCACCGTCGCCGTCTGCGCCCTGCTGGCCGGGGTCACCAGCCTCCTGGGGCTCCTGCTCACCGTTCTGATCGGACTGACCTGCGCGGCACTGGTCCGGTACGCGCTCGGCGCCAGAGCACCGATCCGGCCCGACGGGCGCCTCCACGAGGAGCTCCGCAGGTTCGGACTCACCGTCACCGGCATGGTCCGTGCCGAGGAGGACGAGGACGGAAACCCCCGCTACCTGGCCGAACTCGACGACGGAGGCCGGGCGGAGATCATCGTGCTCAGTTCGGAGAACACCGCCGGGTTCTGGCGGCGCCTGCGCGACCTATTGTTCCTCCGAGGACCCGTCGCGCCCCGGATGCTCTACGGTGTGCGCCGCCGCGCCGAGCACGCCGCCCTGATGAGCTTCTCCGCGCACCAGGCGGGAGCCGCGGTCCCGCGCGTGTTGGCCGTCGGTGAACTCGGACCCGGCACCGTGCTCCTGGCCCGCGAACTGCCGGACTCACGCTCCCTCGACGAACTGGACGACGAGGAACTCACCGACGACCTCCTCGACCTGTGCTGGAGGGAACTGGGGCTGCTGCACCGCCGCCGCCTGGCGCACGGCAACCTCGACGGCGCCACCGTCGGGGTCCTGGGCAGGGAACGCGCCGTCCCCCCGCAGCGCGCCGCGCTCACCGGGCTGGACCGAGGCGCCGTGGCCGCACCCCAGCTCCAGACGGCCCTGGACCAGGCCGCGATGCTCACCCTCCTGGCGATGAGGGTGGGGGCGGAACGGGCGGTGGACTCGGCGGTGCGCGCCCTGGGAGTGCCGGCCACGGCCGCGGTCCTGCCCTTCCTCCAGCCCGCGGGGCTGCCCTACACGCTGCGCGTGAGCCTGCGCGCGGACCGTTCGCTCCTGGGACGACTACGGGAGAGCGTGGGAGGCATCGCCCCGGAGGCGCCCTCGGAACCGGCCCGCCTGGAACGGATGCGGCCCCGCACCATCGTCAGCGTCATCGTCGCCACCGCCGTCGGTCTGATCCTGCTGTACCAGCTCACCGGGGTGGACTTCAGCACGATCGGCCAGGCCGAACCGGGCTGGGCGGTGGCGGCGGTCGCCGCGTCCGTGGTGTGCACGGTCTCCGCCGCGATGGTCCTCATCGGTTTCGTTCCCGTACCACTGCCGTGGTGGCGGACCCTGATGGTCCAGTACGCCGGGTCCTTCGTGCGCATCGCCGCGCCCGCGGGACTGGGGTCGATCGCGGTCAACACCCGGTTCGTCACCAGGGCCGGGGTGTCCACCTCCCTGGCCCTGTCTGCGGTGGGCCTCAGCCAACTGGTCGGCTTCCTGGTGCACGTGCCGCTGTTGCTGGTGTGCGCCTACCTGACGGGCACCTCCTACTGGACGAGGTTCACGCCGTCCCCCACCGTCGTGGTGATCAGTATCGCCGGAACGGTCGCGGTGGGCGTCGTTCTGCTGCTGCCCCGACTCAGGCACGCCATCGCCGCCAGGGTGCGCCCCTACCTGCGCGGAGTGCTGCCCCGGTTGTTGGACACGCTCCAGAGCCCCTCCAGCCTGGTGCTCGGTTTCGGGGGGACGCTCCTGTTGACCGTGGCGTTCGTGCTGTGTCTGCATTTTTCGGTGCTGGCCTTCGCCACCCCCGAGACGGAGGTGAGTCTGGCCGCGGTCGCGGTGGTCTTCCTGGCCGGCAACGCGATCGGCTCGGCGGCGCCCACACCGGGCGGTCTGGGAGCGGTGGAGGCCGCACTGATCGGCGGACTGACCGCCGTCGTGGGGGTGTCCGCGGCCGTCGCGCTGCCCGCGGTCCTGCTGTTTCGCCTGTTGACCTTCTGGCTTCCGGTCCTGCCGGGCTGGGCGGCCTTCAGTCACCTCCAGCGTCGCGAGTTGATCTGACCCGGACCGGCGGCGGAACGAGCGCGGGCAGGGCGTCGACGACCGTCCCCCCCCGGGGGGGACGGTCGTGCATCCTGGGGTGGGAGATCGCCGACCCGTACGGTGCGCCGCTTTCGGGGCAAGAGCGGCCCGGACCGATCCCGTGGCCGATGGGGAGGGTGTGGAATCAGGGGCCGTCGGCGTGTTCGACGGCGTCGCGTTCCCGAACGGAGGTCGCCGCCAGCAGCTCCTCACACGCGAAGAGCGCCTCCTCGACCCCGATCGCCTCCAACCCCGGGTCCAAGGTCGAGGCGTGGGGGTCGCCGAGGAGTCCCGCCCACAGGCACAGGTGGATCTCCCGGTCCACCCGAGGCCCCCACAGCCGGGGCGAGACGGGACCGAACAGGCGTACCGACGGTGTGCCGTAGGCGGTGGCCAGGTGGCCGATTCCGGTGTCCCCGCACACCACCAGACGGGCCCCGGCCACCAGGCGTGCCAGCAGGTGCAGGGAGGTGCGTCCGGCCAGGACCGACCCCGGGGCGAGTCCGGCGGTGTCGGCCACCCGTGCGGCCAGAACGGTCTCGCCCTCCGTACCGGTCACCAGCACCCGGAGCCCGCGCGAGGCCAGGTGGGCGGCCACCCGGGCGAAGCGTTCGGCGGGCCAGCGGCGTGACTCCGAGGCGGCACCGGGGTGGACGATCGCGGTCCCCGCGATGTCGGTTCCGCCCTGCCTCCCGCCCCGGACCGGAGAAGGCCACCTGATGTCGTCGGGATCCGCGGCCACGCCGTGCAGGCGCAACAGGCGACACCAGATCTCGACGTCGTGCATCTGCCCAGGCCAGGCGGGCCCCGGCCACCGTGGTGCGCCAGGGTGCTCGTGGGTCCACAACCGCTTCGGTGCCAAGGAGGCCAACGCCGCCGTGCTCTGCGGCCCGCGGCCGTGCAGGTTGACCGCCAACGCGGGGGTGGGGACACCGTCCGGTGCGCACAGGGGCTCGGTCGGCACCACCTCCCAGCGCAGCCCGGCCAGGGACACCAGGTGCCGGTACCAGGAGGGGCCCGCCAGGACGCGGTGCCAGGAGGGCAGCGCCCTCTCCAACGCACGCAGCGCGGGGACGGCCGTGGCGAAGTCGCCGAGCCCCAGGGCGCGTGCCACCAGCAAGGACGGCCCCCTTCCACCCGGGTCCTCCAGCTCGGGTGGAAGGGGGCGCACGTGCGCGCCGAGGCGCTCAGCGGTTGGGGTCGGCCGAGCTGACATCGGACAGAGCCGACTTGTCGTCGATCGCCTGGGCCAGGTCTCCCATGGTCACCATGCCCACGACGCGGTCGCCGTCCACGACGGGAAGGCGACGCAGGGCGTTGGTGCGCATCATGTCCACCGCGTCGCGGATCCCGCTCTGGGGCGGGATGGTGGCCACCTCGGAGCTACAGACCTCCTCGGCGGTGTGCTCGCGGGGATCGCCGCCCTCGGCGACACAGCGCACCACGATGTCGCGGTCGGTCAGGATGCCCATGATCCTGTTGTCGCGGGTCACGACCACGTCGCCCACGTCCGCGTCGCGCATGATCTCCGCAGCCTCGTGCAGTGACGTGTCCGGTGAGACCGTGCGGACCGGGCTGCTCATCACCTCGTCGATGCTTCGCACCATGGTCCTGCTCCTTTCGTCCCGGATCGTGCCCGGGCCGTGCGCCCCTGACCGCGGAGCCGGCGATCCCGGCACGGGACGGGGGCGGACACCGCCCGCTCTCACCCGTCCCATAGCCCACATCCCATGTGGCAAACATGGCCTTTGGGGCGTTGTGGGACGTCACCGGAAGTTCCGGCGCGCATGCGAAGGGGGTCGCCCCCACACCCGAGTCGGGCCAGGTAGACGGCCGGTGACCGCCCAGGGCCCATGTTTAGCGCCCGCTGCGGCTGGTAGTCGAGTGAGTGCGCTCGGCGTCTGAGTGCCCAGACCTCGACCAGGAGGGAGCGGTCACATGCGCATCCTCGGTGTCAACGCCGTCTTCCATGACCCAGCCGCGGCACTCGTCGTGGACGGGCGAACGGTCGCGGCCGCGGAGGAGGAACGCTTCTCGCGACGCAAGCACGGCAAGGAGGCGGTCCCCTTCTCGGCCTGGGAACTACCGGTACAGTCGATGCGCTGGTGCCTGGAGCACGCTGGGCTGCGCCCCGCCGACCTGGACGCCGTCACCTACTCCTACGATCCATCGCTGGCCGACCCCGAGGGACCCGGACAGGACCGCGGCTGGGAGCGGCTGCGCCTGTTCTACGTCGAACGCGCACCGTACTTCCTGGCCACCGCCCTGCCGGGCCTGGACCCGGCCAAGGTCAGCTACGTACCTCACCACGTCGCACACGCGGCCTCCGCCGGACTCGCCGCCCCACCCGAGGCCGGAGGCGGCGAGTGCGCGGTGTTCGTGGCCGACGGACGGGGGGAGAGCACCTCGCACCTGGCGGGCGTCTACACCGGTGGGCAGCTGGAGGTACTGGCCCGCCAACCACTGCCCGAGTCCCTCGGTCTGGTCTATGAGGAGCTCACCGAGCACGTGGGTTTCCACCGCTCCAGCGACGAGTACAAGGTGATGGCCCTGGCCTCCTACGGTGAGCCCACCATGCTCGACCGGATCCGTGAGCACGTCCGCTACGAGGGGGACGGCCTGCTCCGGGCCTCGGGTGTGGACTGGAAGTCCCTCGCCGCACCGTGCCCGCCCGGGCAGGAACCCTCCAAGGAACACGCCGACCTCGCCGCCAGTGTGCAGACCGCGATGGAGGAGGCCCTGCTGGGCGTGCTCGGCTGGCTGCACCGGCGAACGGGACGCGCACACCTGACGATGGCCGGGGGAGTGGCGCTCAACTGCGTGGCCAACAGCCGCATCGTACGTGAGGGCCCCTTCGAACACGTCTGGGTGCAACCGGCCTCCGGCGACGCCGGCACGGCCCTGGGCGGCGCCCTGCACCTGGCCTCGCTGGTGGAGGACGGCGTCGCTCCCATGCCCGGTGCGGACCTGGGCCGTTCGTGGGACGAGGACGACCTGTGGGAGCTGCTGCGCGAGGCGGACGTGGAGTTCGAGCGCCCCGAGGACCTGGCCGACACCGTGGCCCGGGCGCTGAACGACAACGCCCTGGTGGCCTGGTTCCAGGGCGCCTCGGAGTACGGGCCCCGCGCCCTGGGACACCGCTCCCTGCTCGCCAACCCCGCCTATCCGGACAACCTCGAACGACTCAACCGGGTCAAGGGCCGCGAACGGTTCCGGCCCGTCGCTCCGATGGTCTCCGAGCGCAGGGCGGCGGAGATCTTCTCCGGAGGCCCCCTGCCCAGCCCCTACATGCTCTTCGTCCACGACGTGCACCCCGCCTGGCGCGAACGCGTGCCCGCCGTGGTCCATGTGGACGGTACCGCGCGAGTACAGACCGTCTCCGCCGAGGACGACCCCCTCACCGCGCGCCTGCTGGACCGCTTCGAGGAGCACAGCGGCACGCCCGTGCTGGTCAACACCAGCCTGAACACCGCGGGACGCCCCATGGTCGACTCACCGCGCGACGCCCTGGAATGTTTCGGCTCGGCGCCCGTGGACCTGCTGGCGCTGGGACCGTTCATCGTCCGACGCCACTCGCGTCAGGGGGCCCTGCGGTGAACGCGCCCCGCTACGCGGTCGTCGTGCCGACCGTGGGGCGCCACACCCTGCCCCGCGTGCTCCGGCCCCTGATCAACGCACCGCCCGAAGCGGCCCCCGAGGAGATCGTCGTCGCCGACGACCGACCCCCGGACCGCACGGAACCCCTGCCCGGCACGGACCACGCCCGGATACGCGTGCTGCGCACCGGCGGCGGCGGACCCGCCGCCGCACGCCAGGCCGGATGGCACTCCTGTCGTAGCGAGTGGATCGCCTTCCTGGACGACGACGTCGCCCCACCCGAGGACTGGCCCCGGAAACTGTGCGCCGACCTCGCCTCCCTGCCCGCCGAGGTGGCGGCGAGCCAGGGCCGCATCACGGTGCCCCCGCCCCAAGGGCGCGGCCCGACCGACGCCGAGCGCGTCGTCCTGGCGTTACAGGGCGCCCCCTGGATCACCGCCGACATGGCCTACCGCCGCAGCGTCCTGGAGGAGGTGGGCGGATTCGACACCCGCTTCCCACGGGCCTACAGGGAGGACACCGACCTGGCACTGCGTGTGGAGGACGCCGGGTACACCCTGGTCGGAGGCGAACGCGAGTGCGTGCACCCCCTGCGTTCGGGCGGCCGTCTGGCCAGCCTCTCCGCCCAGCGAGGCAACGTCGACAACGCGCTGATGGACCGTCTGCACGGGCGCGGCTGGCGCCGCCGGGTCGGGGAAGGACCCGGAGGACTACGCGGACACGTCGTGACCACGGCCGCGCTCCTGGGCGCCGCGGGGGCCGCACTGGGCGGATACCGGACGGCATCGGCGGCTCTGGGCGCCCTGTGGGCGGTGCGCACCGCCCGTTTGGCCGGAGAACGGATCGCGGGGGGAGCGGCGACCGCCGCCGAGATCACCGACATGGCGGTCAGCAGCGCGCTCATCCCGCCCCTGGCCTGCTGGCAGCGCGTACGCGGAGAGATCCGCCACCTGCGGGCGCGACCGGCCCCCGCCGTACGGGCGATCCTGTTCGACAGGGACGGCACCCTGGTCGAGGACGTCCCCTACAACGGAGACCCCGACAAGGTACGTCCCACACCCGCCGCCGCCCGGGCGCTGGACCTGGCACGCCGCTCCGGACTCGCCGTGGGCGTGGTCACCAACCAGTCGGGCATCGCCCGTGGGCTGCTCACCCCGGCCCAGGTCCACGCGGTCAATCGGCGGGTGGAGGAGCTGCTCGGCCCCTTCGACGTCTGGCGGATGTGCCCGCATGGGGACGAGGACGGCTGTGCCTGCCGCAAACCGGAGCCCGGCATGATCGACTCCGCCGCCGAGGAACTGGGTGTGCTCGCCTGTCAGTGCGCCCTGATCGGCGACATCGGCTCCGACGTCGAGGCGGCGCGCGCGGCGGGCGCGCGGGGAGTGCTCGTCCCCACCGCCGCGACCCTGGACGTCGAGGTCCGCGCCGCGCCCGAGACCGCCCCCGACCTGGAGGCGGCCGTCCTACGCCTCCTGGGAGGGGGCACCCGGTGAACGGTGGCACCGTGCTCATCGCACGCCTGGACAGCATGGGAGACGTCCTGCTGTCCGGCCCCGCGGTACGCGCCGTCGCCCACGGGGCCGACCGGGTGGTCTACCTGGCGGGCCCTCGGGGAGCGGAGGCCGCCGCGCTGCTTCCCGGCGTGGACAGGATCCTGACCTGGTGCGCCCCCTGGATCGCCGCGGACCCCCCGCCGGTGGACCGGAGGGAGGTCACCGACCTGGTCGGGCGCCTGTCCGGTCTCGGCCTGGACGCCGCGGTGCTGCTGACCTCCTTCCACCAGTCGCCCCTGCCCCTGGCCCTGCTCCTGCGCATGGCGGGGGTGCCCCGGATCTCCGCCGTCAGTGAGGACTACCCGGGCAGTCTGCTCGACGTACGCCACCACGTGGCCCATGGCATCCCCGAGTCCGAACGGATGCTCTCCCTGGCGGAGGCGGCCGGGTACCCGCCACCTCCGGGAGAGACGGGACGCCTGGCCGTGCGCCGACCCCTGCCCGACACCCGCTGGTTGACCGGACCGGACGGGTACGCGGTGGTCCACGTGGGCGCCGACGCCCCCTCCAGGGAACTGCCGCCCGACCTGGCCGCCAAGACCGTCGCCGCGCTCACCGAACGCGGACATCGGGTCCTGGTCACCGGCTCGGCGGACGAGGCGGACCTGGCGGCCGAGGTGGCCGCGCACGGTGGCACGGACCTGGCCGGGCGTACCACCGTCGCGGCGTTGGCCGACGTGCTCGACCGCGCCGCCGTCCTGGTCGCGGGCAACACCGGTCCCGCCCACCTGGCCGCCGCGGTCGGCACACCCGTGGTCTCCCTCTTCTCCCCGGTCGTGCCCGCCTCGGCCTGGGCCCCCTACGGAACCCCGGTCCGGGTCCTGGGAGACCAGCGGGCGCCCTGCGCCGACACGCGGGCCCGCACCTGTCCGGTGCCGGGCCACCCGTGTCTGGCCTCGGTGTCCTCCGACGACGTCCTGACCGCAGTCGACGAACTCCTGGGGGAACGATGACCGTCCAGAACCCGGCGCCGACCGCCCCGACCGACATGGCCCAGGGCCGGGCACGCACACCCGCGCGCGTCCTGAGGATCCTGCTATGGCACGTGCACGGATCGTGGACGACCGCGTTCGTCCACGGGGGACACACCTGCATGCTGCCGGTGACCCCCGACCGCGGACCGGACGGGCGGGGCCGCGCGCGCACCTGGGACTGGCCGGCCAACGCCGTGGAACTTCCGTGGGACCGGATGCGAGGAAGCGGGCCCGACCTGGTGATCCTCCAACGTCCGCACGAGATCGCTCTGGCCGAGCGGCTCCTGGGCCGCACCCTGGGCCGGGACGTGCCCGCCCTCTACGTCGAGCACAACACCCCCCGCGGCGACGTTCCGCTCACCCGTCACCCCGTGGCGGACCGCGCCGACATCCCGGTCGTGCACGTCACCTACTTCAACGATCTGTTCTGGGACTGCGGGCGCGCCCCCACCCACGTGATCGAGCACGGGGTCCCCGACCCCGGACACCGCTACACGGGTGAGATCGCCCGCGCGGGCGTGGTGCTCAACGAACCCCTGCGGCGCTGGCGCTTCACCGGAACCGACCTGCTGCCCGGGCTCGCCCGTCGGGTGCCGCTGGACCTGTTCGGGATGGACGTGGCGGGGGTCCCCGACCACCTCGCACTGCCCCCCGCCCGACTGCGCGCCCACGAGGACCTGCCCCAGGGCGCCATGCACGAGCAGCTCGCCCGCCGCCGCTCCTACGTCCACCCCCTGCGTTGGACGTCGCTCGGCCTGTCCCTCATCGAGGCCATGATGCTCGGACTTCCCGTCGCCGTCCTGGGGACCACCGAGGCCCACGAGGCGGTACCGCCCGAGGCGGGTGTCGTCTCGACCGACCCACGAGTACTCGCCGAGGCGCTGCACGCCTTCCACCAGGACGGCGCCCTGGCCTCGCGCACCGGCACGGCCGCACGGGCGGCGGCGCTGCGCCGCTACGGGCTCACCAGGTTCCTCGATGAGTGGGACCGGGTGCTACAGGAGGTGACGTCATGAGGATCGCCATGGTCTCCGAACACGCCAGCCCGCTGGCGGCGATCAGCGGGGAGGACGCCGGCGGCCAGAACGTGCACGTGGCCGAACTGGCCGCGGCGTTGGCGGCCAGGGGACACGAGGTCGTCGTCTACACGCGCCGCACCGACGCCGAGCTTCCCGACACCGTGCCCCTGGGGCGGGGGGTGCGCGTGGAACACGTGCGCGCAGGTCCGGCCGCGACGATCAGCAAGGACGAACTGCCCCGGTACATGCCCGAGTTCGCGCAGCGGCTACGGGCCGCCTGGCGCGTCCACAGGCCCGACGTCGTCCACGCCCACTTCTGGATGAGCGGCTTCGCCTCGCTGCGCGCGGCCAACACCCTGGATCTGCCGGTGTTGCAGACCTTCCACGCTCTGGGCACAGTCAAGCGCCGACACCAGGGCACGGAGGACACCAGCCCCATCGAGCGCATCCCGACCGAGCGCGCGGTGGCCCGCCAGTGCGACATGGTCGTGGCCACCTCCACGGACGAAGGACGAGAACTGGGGGAGTGGGGCGTCCCGCCCGACCGTGTCGCGGTCGTGCCCTGCGGTGTGGACACCGGACGCTTCACCCCCCAAGGGCCGCGCGCCTCCAGAGGCGACCGGCCGCGCCTGCTCAGCCTGGGTCGCCTGGTCAAACGCAAGGGTGTGGACACGGTGATCCGCGCGCTGGCCGAGGTGCCCGAGGCCGAACTGGTCATCGCCGGCGGAGCCGACCGGGAACGCCTGTGGACCCAGCCCGAGGCGGTACGGCTGCGCATGGTCGCCGAGCGCATGGGCGTGATCGACCGGGTCCACTTCCTGGGATGCGTCGACCGCCACGAGGTCCCCGCGCTGCTCAGGTCGGTCGACGTCGCCGTCAACGTGCCCTGGTACGAGCCGTTCGGCATCTCCACCGTCGAGGCGATGGCCTGCGGTGTCCCGGTGGTGGCCTCGCGTGTGGGCGGCCACCTGGACACCGTCGTCCACGGTCGGACCGGGCTGCTCGTACCACCACGCTCCCCCGAGAGGCTGGGCCGGGCCGTGCGCTGGCTGCTCTCGGACGAGGCGACCAGGACCTCCTTCGCCGAGGCGGCGGCCGAGCGCGCCCGAGAACACTACTCCTGGGCGGAGGTGGCCCGACGTACCGAGGAGTGCTTCCTGAGCCGCGTCGCCGGCGCACGGATCCCGGCCCAGCGCGCGGACCACAGCACGCCGGTGGGCACCACGGCCATGGGGGGCGAGGAATGATGCACACGCACCTGAGAAGGCTCAACTCCGCCCTGGAGGGCACGGACGCGGCCCGCGTCGAGCGGTGGGGAGCCCGCGCCGCCCGGGAGCTGCGCCGGGGGCAGCGCCTCTTCGCCTGCGGCAACGGCGGCAGCGCGGCCGAGGCCCAGCACCTGACCGCGGAACTGACGGGACGCTTCGAGGGCGAACGCGCGCCCCTGTCGGCGATCGCGCTGCACACGGACACCTCCAGCCTCACCGCCATCGCCAACGACTACGGCTACCACCAGGTCTACGCGCGTCAACTACGCGCACACGCCCGCCCGGGCGACCTCCTGGTGTGCATGTCCACCAGCGGTGGCAGCGAGAACGTCGTCGCCGCGGCCAAGGCCGCGCACGAACTCGGGGTCCTGTGCTGGGCGATGACCGGGCCCGGCCCCAACGCCCTGGAGTCGCTCAGCGACGAGACGGTCACGGTTCCCGCGCCGCACACCTCGACCGTGCAGGAGGTGCACCTGGCGCTGGTCCACGTGTTCTGCGCGGCGGTGGACCGGGAGTTGGCCGCGGAAGGGCCCGGAGTGTTCGTGCCCGCGCGGAGGGCGGCCACATGAGCGCCGGACCCGTGGTGGTGGTCGGCGACGCCCTGCTGGACGTGGACCTGCGCGGGGTGTCCCACCGCGACTGCCCCGACGCGCCCGCGCCCGTACTGGAGGAGACCGAGGCCTGGTACCGCCCCGGCGGCGCCGCCCTGGCGGCCCTGTGTGCCGGAGAAGGCGGACGCGAGGTGGTCCTGGTGACCGCTGTCGGCCGCGACGAGGCCGCGGACGACCTCGCCCGGCTCCTGGAGGGAAGGGTCGCGCTGGTGGGCCTGCCGCTGATGGAGCGCACACCCACCAAGACCCGACTCCAGGCCAACGGGCGCACCGTGGCCCGCCTGGACCAGGGGTGCGACGGCGTGGAGCGGACCGCCTCCCGTGAGGCCGTACGCGAGGCCCTGGCCGAGGCCTCGGCCGTGCTGGTCGCCGACTACGGACACGGACTCCTCCGCCAGAACACCGTACGCGAGGCCCTGGCCGCACACGCCCCCGGTGTCCCGCTCGTGTGGGATCCGCACCCGCGCGGTGCGGCGCCCCTGCCGGGGGCGTGGCTGGTCACACCCAACGCGACCGAGGCGCGCGTGGCCGAAGACGGGGGCGAACGCGTCCTGCGTCGGGCGAGCGCCCTGGCCAGGACGTGGGGCGCGCGTTCCGTGGCGCTCACCCTCGGCGCCCGGGGCGCGGCGTGGGCCGACGCCTCCGGGCGGGCCGTCCTGGTGCCCGGGGAGCCCGTGGAGACACCGACGGACACCTGCGGTGCGGGGGACGCCTTCGCCGCCGCGTGCGCCGTGGCGCTGGCCGACGGAACGCACGTACGTCGGGCCGTCCACCACGCGGTCTCCACGGCGTCGGATTTCGTGGCCCGGGGCGGAGCCTCGGCCCACACACGCCCGCGTCCGGACACACCGGCGGAGTCCCGACCCATCGACGGCGTCGCGGGCAAGGAGAGACGGCGGAGGGTCGTGGCCACGGGCGGATGCTTCGACGTCCTGCATCCCGGGCACGTCGACCTGCTGCGCCGGGCCCGGGCCCTGGGGGACCGCCTCGTGGTGCTGCTCAACAGCGACTCCTCCGTGCGCTCGCTCAAGGGCGGCGGCAGGCCGGTCGTGGGCGAGCAGGACCGGGCCCGCGTGCTCTCCGCGCTCGACTGCGTGGACGAGGTCATCGTGTTCGACGAGACCACGCCCGTACGCGCCCTGTCGCGGCTGCGGCCCGACGTGTGGGTCAAGGGCGGCGACTACGACGTGGAGGACCTACCCGAGACACCCGTGGTGAGAAGCAACGGAGGAGAGGTCGTCACCGTGCCGTTGGTACCGGGCCACTCCACGACCGGGCTGCTCACCCGGATCCGCGGCCGAGGACGCGACGGGGTGTCCGTCCTGTGAGGACCGCCGCGTCCGCACCGGACGCCGACAGACCGCAGGCCGAATGCCGGCCACCGACATCCATCTGAGGAACGGGGGAAGAGATGCGTCCACTCGGAAACACGCTGATCACCGGAGGCGCTTCGGGACTGGGGGCGGCCACGGCCCTGGCCGTGGCCGCCGAAGGGGGAAGGCCGATCATCCTGGACAGGCGGCACCCCGGTAACGACATGCCCTTCGAACAGGTCGACCTGGCCGACCGGGAGGCGGTCGAACGGGCCGTGCGGCGGGTCGGCGTCGAGCACGGAAGGATCGACGCCCTGGTCAACGCGGCCGGGACCGACGCCTGTGGCACCCTCACCGACGTGTCCGCCGAGGACTGGGAACGGGTCGTCCAGGTCAACCTGCTCGGCACCGTCTCGGTGACCCGCGCGGCCCTTCCACACCTGCGCGCGTCCCAGGGCACGGTCGTCAACTGCGCCTCCACCCTCGGACTGCGCGCTCTGAGCGACGCCACCGCCTACTGCGCCTCCAAGTTCGGGGTCGTGGGCTTCACCCGGGCTCTGGCCGCCGAACTCGCCGGCCAGGTCGGGGTGACGCTCCTGATCCCCGGAGGCATGAGCACGTCCTTCTTCGACGGCCGCCCGGAACAGTACAAACCCGGCCCGGACGCCAAGCTCAACGCGCCCGAGGACGTGGCCCGCACGGTGCTCTTCGCGCTGCGTCAGCCACCCGGTTGCGAGGTACGGGAGATGGTCGTCTGCCCCTCCCAAGAGACCTCCTGGCCCTGAGGACCGTCCGGTGAGGAGTCGCGCCGCCCCGACACGGGCCGCGACGCGACGGAAGGCCGGGGGAGCACACGGCCGGGGGGTCGGCGGGGCTCCGGAGGCGCCCCCGGCTCCGAAGGAGACCGCCCCCGGGACCCTCGAAGAGCAGGAGCCCCGGAAGAACACTGCCTGGGAAGACGGCGAGACCTGGAGGTGGGCGATATGAGGGAACCCGCGCCGAGAGGTACTGTCCTGGTCACCGGTGGCGCCGGATTCATCGGCTCCCATCTGTGCGAACGGCTGCTGGAGAGGGGCGCACGCGTGGTGTGCCTGGACAACTTCGCGACCGGCCGCGCGGAGAACGTGGGACACCTGGCCGGACACCCCTCGTTCGAGCTGAGGGAGGCCGATCTCACCGAGCCGTTCACGATGGACGAACCCGTGACCACGGTCTTCCACCTGGCCTCGGCCGCGTCACCGCCGGACTACCTGCGCCTGCCGGTGGAGACGTTGGAGGTGGGCAGCCTGGGCACCCGCAACGTCCTGGAACTGGCGGGTGAGCACGGTGCGCGCGTGGTCCTGGCCTCCACCAGTGAGATCTACGGGGATCCACTGGAGTACCCGCAACGCGAGACCTACTGGGGCAACGTCAACCCGATCGGGCCGCGCAGCGTCTACGACGAGGCCAAACGCTACGCCGAGTCGTTGACGATGGCCCACCACCGTGCGCGGGGGACCAGCGTGGGCATCGCCAGGATCTTCAACTGCTACGGGCCGCGCATGCGCGCCGACGACGGCCGGATGGTGCCCACCTTCCTCAACCAGGCCCTGGAGGGCCGACCCCTGACGGTGGCCGGGGACGGCCACCAGACCAGGTCGCTGTGCTACGTGGAGGACACCGTGCGGGGCCTGCTCGCCCTGGCCGACAGCGCCGTGACGGGACCGGTCAACATCGGCAGCGACGAGGAACTGTCCGTGCTGAGCCTGGCCCGTATCGTACTGAGCGTGACCGGGGCCCGCGGCGGGATCACGTTCATCGAACGCCCGCAGGACGACCCGCGCTACCGCAGGCCCGACATCCGGTTGGCCGAGGAGGCCCTGGACTGGCGTCCGCGCATACGCCTGGAGGAGGGGCTGCGCCGAACACTCGCCTACTTCGTGGAGCAGCGCTCCCGCTACGACGGCCTTCCCGAGGGGGCCACACCGGCCAACTAATGCACCGGGGGCCTCGACGCGGACCGTCTGGGACCAAGGAGGCCACGTCTTCGGGGGGACGAACGGCGTCCCCTGTCGTCACGGGCGAGGACGTCTCGGCGATCCCGCGCGGGCGCCCTCGCGCCCAGGAGAGGCGAAGGAGGAATCGCGATGGGCGATCGGGAGCACGCACGGGTCACCGTGGTGGTGGCGACCCGGAACCGCCGGGAGGAACTGCTGCGCACGTTGCGGCGCCTTGAGGCGCTGCGACCCGCGCCGCCCGTGGTGGTCGTGGACAACGCCTCCACCGACGGCACCGCCGAGGCCGTGCGCTCGGAGTTCCCCGGAGTGCTCCTGCTGCGCGAACGGCACAACATCGGTTGCGCCGCACGCAACATCGGGGCGGCACGCGCCAGGACGCCCTACGTCGCCTTCTGCGACGACGACTCCTGGTGGGCCCCTGGGGCCCTGGAGACGGCGGCGGACGCCCTGGACGCCCACCCTCGCCTGGGGCTGGTGGCCGCGTCCGTGTTCGTCGGTGAGGAGGAGCGGCCGGACCCGCTCAACAGGGCGCTGGCGCACAGCCCGCTGCCCGACGGCGACGGTCTGCCCGGACCGCGGATCCTCGGTTTCCTGGCGTGCGCGGCCGTGGTCAGGCGCGAGGCCTTCGAGGAGGCGGGCGGTTTCAGCCCGCTGCTGTTCTTCGCCGGTGAGGAGGCGCTCCTGGCCCAGGACCTGGCGGCGTCGGGATGGGAGCTGTGCCATCTGGACCACGTACACGTGCACCACCACCCCTCCTCGACACGTCCGCCGGGGAGGTGGCGACGGACGCTGGAGGAGCGCAACGCGCTGCTGACCGTGTGGCTGCGCCGTCGCCCCGGCCTGGCCCTGGCGCGCACCGCGCGTGTGGCCGGGCGCTCACTGCGTGACCCGGTCTCGCGCGGGGCGCTGACCGGCGCTTTGCGGGTACTGCCCGCGGTGGTGGCCGGGCGTCGCCCGGTGCCCGCACGGGTGGAGCGGGACCTGTCCCTGTTGGAGGAGGCATGAGTCAGGACGCGCGTGTCGGGATCGTCGTCATCACCCGTGACCGCAGACAGGAGCTGTTGCGCACCCTGGACCGTCTGGAAGGGCTGCCCGGACCGCCGCCGACCGTCGTGGTGGACAACGCCTCCGGTGACGGAACCGCCGAGGCCGTGGCCGAACACCACCCGTGGGTGCGGCTGATCCGGGCGGGGACCAACCTGGGCGCGGTGGGCCGCAACATCGGAGTGGAGGCCCTGGACACCCCCTACGTCGCCTTCTGCGACGACGACACCTGGTGGGAGGAGGGCTCCCTGGAGCGGGCCGCCGACCTGTTGGACGACCATCCCGGACTGGGATCGGTGACGGCGCGCCTGCTCGTGGAGCCCGGAGGAGAGGAGGACCCGCTCACGCCGGAGCTACGCCACTCACCCGTCCCCGCGCCGGACTGGCTGCCCGGTCCCGCCCTGTTGGGGGTGCTGGCCGGAGTCACGGTCTTCCGTGTCCGGGCCTTCACACAGGTCGGCGGTTTCTCCGGACGCCTGTGGATGGGAGGGGAGGAGGAACTGCTCGCCCTGGACCTGGCGGCGGCGGGATGGTGGATGTGCTGGGACGAGCGGACCGTGGCCCACCACGCGGCCTCCCCGGTGCGCGACCCGTCCCGCCGCAGGCGTCTGGGCATCCGCAACACCCTGTGGACCGCCTGGCTGCGCCGACCGCTGGACGGCGCCTGGCGGCACACCTGGTCGGTCCTGGGGTCGGTGCCAAAGGACGGCACCAGCGCGCTGGCCCTCGCCGACGCCCTGGCCGGACTGCCGTGGGTCCTTCGGGAACGCGCGCCGGTCCCGCCGCGGGTGGAGCGGGGGCTGCGCGCCCTGGAAGGTCCCCGACGCCGGTCCAAGGCCCGCCGCTACGTGGGCTGAGAGGGGTCGCGGTCCACGGGGTCCCGTGAGGCGCGCAGCAACCTCAGCTGCCCGACCTCGGAGACGTTCTTCATCAGCTCGGCGTTGACCCAGGCCACCGTGTGGGCGACGGTCATCCCCGAGTCGGGCGGCCACGGGAACGGGGCGGGGGCCTCCAGGTCCTCCTCCGTGAGCCGTTCCAGGACCTGAGACCAGTGGGCCCTGAGATCACGCAGCCGGTCGACGATCCTCTCCGGTCCGGGCCAGACCACCTCCTGACGGTCGCGTGGGGCACGTCCCCGCAGGTGGTCCAGGGCCACCGACCACCACCAGTCCATGTGCCACGTCGACCAGGCGCCGGTCGGAACGGGCACGGGGTCGGGTTCGGTGTCGGCCCAGTCCGGGACCCAGCGCCCCTCACCGTCCCGACGCACCGTCCAGCACAGGGGCCCCGGTTCCCACATCAGGTCCTCGGGACGTAGACGTTCCAGGTGGTACTCGCACAGGGACCACGTGAGGTCGAACTGCCATCGCAGCAGTTCACGACGGGATACGGATGCGGACATGAGGACACCATGACACGCTCCGCACCCTCCCCGGTAGCGGTTTTCGCCGCGACCGCGACACCGGGGGCGGCGTCCCACGGCGCCGCCCCCGGTGGGTCAAAGGACGTCGGGTGAGACGTCCAGGACGGTGCGGTCGCGTGAGGCCACCAGGGCGAACTGCGGGCCGGTGCGCGGCAGTTCGTGCCGGAAGAAGTAGGCCGCGGCGGCGCGCTTGCCCTCGTAGAAACCGCCCTCACGGCCGTGCGCGGTCACCAGCTGCTCCAACCACAGCCAGGCCACCACCACGTGCCCCACCGCCTCCAGGTAGGGGGTGGCGTTGGCCAGCGCCACGGCCGGGTCGCCCTCGGCCCAGGCCGCCGCGGCCGTCTCCGCGGTCCGGTCCAGGGACGCCGAGAGCAGCTCGGCGTACTCGGCCTCCGCGCCGCCCAGCTCGCGGGCACGGGACACGGTTCCACGCGCCGTCTCCAGCAGCAGCCTCAACCGGACGCCGTCGTCGATCACGGCCTTGCGTCCGAGCAGGTCCAGGGCCTGGATGCCGTGGGTGCCCTCGTGGATCGGGTTGAGCCGGTTGTCCCGGTAGTGCTGTTCCACGTCGTACTCACGCGTGTAGCCGTATCCGCCGTGCACCTGGATGGCCAGACTGTTGGCCTCCACGCACCACTGGGAGGGCCAGCTCTTGACGATGGGGGTGAGCACGTCCAGCAGCAGGTGGGCGCGACGGCGGGACTCCTCGTCCTCTGCGCTGGCGGTCTCGTCCACCAGACGGGCGCAGTACAGCACCAGGGCGAGGGCTCCCTCGACGTAGCTCTTCTGCGCGAGCAGCATCCGGCGCACATCGGTGTGCTCGGTGATGGGCACCTGCGGCCGGGTGGGGTCCTTGTCCCCCAGGGGCCGGCCCTGGAGGCGTTCCCGGGCGTAGGCCAGGGACTTGAGGTAGCCGGTGTAGCCGACGGCGGTGGCTCCCGCGCCCACCCCGATCCGGGCGCTGTTCATCATGTGGAACATGTACTTCAGGCCCTGGTGCGGCTCGCCGACCAGGTAGCCGACCGCGCCCGCCCTGCCGCCGGGGGTGTGGCGCCCCTCACCGAAGTTGAGCAGGGCGTTGACGGTGCCGCGGTAGCCCATCTTGTGGTTGAGCCCGGCGGGGACGACGTCGTTGCGCTCCCCGATCGACCCGTCGGCCTCCACCAGGTGTTTGGGCACGACGAACAGGGAGATGCCCTTGACCCCGGGCGGGCCGCCGGGGATCTTGGCCAGCACCAGGTGCACGATGTTCTCGGTCAGTTCGTGGTCGCCGCCCGAGATCCACATCTTGTTGCCGAACAGTCGGTAGGTACCGTCCGGCTGGGCCTCGGCGCGGGTGGTGATGTCGGCCAGGGAACTTCCCGCCTGGGGTTCGGACAGGCACATGGTGCCGGTGAAACGGCCCTCCACCATGGGACGCACCCAGGTGTCGACCTGCTCGGGGCTGCCGTGCGCCAGCAGTAGGCGCGCGTTGCCCGCGGTGAGGAAGGGATAGGCGGAGGTGCCCAGGTTGGCGGCCTGGAAGAAGGCGCCGCACGCACTGGAGAGCACGTGGGGGATCTGGGCACCGCCCACCGAGGCGGGCATCGCCGCCGCGCTCAGGCCGGTCTCGGCGTAGACCTGGAGGGCCTTCTTCACCTCGGGGATCACGTGGACGCGTTCGCCGTCGAAGCGGGGCTCGTTGGCGTCGTTGGCCTTGTTGTGCGGCGCGAAGTGGTCGGTGGCCACGCGTTCGGCCAGCTCCAGCGCGGCGTCGAAGGTCTCCCGGGAGTGGTCCGCGTAGCGGGGACGGTCGGTGAGCGCCTCGGTGTCGAGCCACTCATAGAGCAGGAAGTGCAGGTCGCGCGTGGACAACAGGGTGGACGCCACGGGTCGCCTCCTAGGAATCGTGGACCGACTGGTCGGTATGCTACCGGCTTCGGGAAAGGGGCACGCGGTCGGGCCGTCGTCCTCGCCGACGAAGGTCGGGCTCGGGTCGGCGCCCGCTCGGGTGGGGGCCTCTAAGCTTGCTGCCACCGACCCGAGAAGGAGCGTTGACCCGTATGACCTCGATGCCCGACCGGTCCCGCACCGTCCTGTTGCTCAACGGCCCCAACCTCAACCTGTTGGGCACCCGTGACCCCGCCCAGTACGGCACCACCACCCTGGAGGAGGTCGAACGGCGCGTGACCGACCTGGGCGGGGAGTTGGGGGTGCGGGTGGTGTGCGCGCAGAGCAACAGCGAGGGCGAGATGGTGGACCGGATCCACGGCGCGCGCGGTTGGGCCGGTGTGGTGCTCAACCCCGGCGCCTACGCCCATTACAGCATCGCGCTGCGCGACGCCATCGAGGCGGTCGAGGTCCCCGTGGTGGAGGTGCACATCTCCAACGTGTACGCCCGTGAGCGCTTCCGGCACACGTCGGTGACCGCGCCGGTGGCCGCGGGCTACGTCGCCGGGTGCGGGGTCTTCGGCTACGAACTGGCGCTGCGCGCGGTGCTGCGGCGCGACGCCGAGCGCGAGGAGGTCTCGGACGGCACCCGGGCGGGATGACGGGACCGGTCGGGACCCCCAGGGAGGGTACCGACCGGTCGGTTTGACCGAGGCGCGTGTTCGTCGCGACGGCGGATCAGCGGTAGGTCATCAACGCCGGACCTCCTTGTTCCAGGTGGGCGTGGTCGTTGAAGGACAGCAGACGCGTGCCGCCGCGGCCGTGCACCAGCTTGGTCACCGACCCGTTGACGACCACGCGGTTCATGGCCAGGAACCCGGTGGGGCCCGTACCCAGCAGGGTCGAGCACACCGTCGCGATCACCCCCGCGGAGGTGAACACCAGGGTCGTCCCTCCCCTCCCCGACCCGGTGACCAGGTCCTCCAACGCCCCCCGCACCCCGGTGCGGAAACCCTCCCAGGTGCCGGGGCCCTCGCCGCCCGCCTCGATCCACGAGCCCAGGGAGGCGTCGAGGCGTTCCTGGAGCGTGCCCTGCCGTACGGGCCCCGAACTCAACAGGCCGAGATGGTCGTACTCGTTCCACCTCTCGTCGGTGTCCGCTTCCAGGTCCAGGCCCGCGGCGGCGAGGGTCGCCGCGGCCGTCTGGCGCTGACGGCGCAGCGCTCCCGCCACCACACGTTCGACCCGCAGGTCGCGTCGCTTGAGTTCGACGCCCAACAGTCGGGACTGTTCGTAGCCGGTGGGGCTCAACTCGTCGTAGTCCTCCGCCTCCGGAGAAGCCTTGCCGTGGCGGATGAGATAGATGGTCGGCATCGCATCAGCGTACGGGTGGGTCCACGCGCACCCGGGCACCGGGGCGGGGACGGCCCCCGGTCGGCGGGCGGCGGCGCGGCCCCGCGCAGAGGGGCCGCGCCCGGTCAGGGCTCCGTGCTCGGCTCGAAGCGCACCACCACCGACTTCGACGTGGGGGTGTTGCTCACCTCGGCCGTGGAGTCCAACGGCACCAGCACGTTCGTCTCGGGGAAGTAGGAGGCGGCGCACCCCCGCGCGGTCGGGTAGTGCACCACGCGAAAGCGCGTGGCGCGCCGCTCCCGGCCGTCCGGCCACTCGCTCACGATGTCGGTGTGGGAGCCGTCCACCAGCCCGAGTTCGCGGGCGTCCTCGGGGTTGACCAGCACGACCCTGCGGCCGCCGGTGACACCGCGGTAGCGGTCGTCGAGGCCGTACACCGTGGTGTTGTACTGGTCGTGGGAGCGCAGGGTCTGCAACAGCAGCCGTCCCGGCGGGATCTGCGGTGCGTAGGTGCCGTTCACCGTGAAGTTGGCCAGCCCGGTCGCGGTGGGGAAGCGTCGCTCGTCGCGAGGCGCGTGGGGCAGGGTGAACCCTCCGGGCTCGCGGACACGGGCGTTGAAGTCGAAGAAGCCCGGCACGACCGCCGCCACGTGGTCGCGCACCCGGTCGTAGTCGGTCAGTTCCGACCAGTCCACCGGGCTCTGACCCAGGACGCGTCCGGCCAGGTCGCAGATGATGTCCACCTCCGAACGCATGCCCTGCGACAGTGGCGGCAGCACCCCGTGGGAGGCGTGCACCTTGCCCATGGAGTCCTCGACGGTCACCCAGCGGGCCCGGCCGTCGAGCAGGTCCCGGTCGCTGCGGGCCAGGGCCGGCAGGATCAGCGCGCGGGCCCCGGTGACCACGTGTGAGCGGTTGAGTTTGGTGGACACGTGCACGGTCAGCCCCACCCGACGCATGGCCTCCTCGGTGACCAGGGTGTCGGGGGTGGCCGCCACGAAGTTGCCGCCCATCGCGAAGAACACCCGTACCTCACCGCGCGCCATGGCCCGGATGGCGTTGACGGTGTCATATCCGTGTTCTCGCGGCGGCGCGAAACCGAACTCGGTCCCCAAGGCGTCGAGGAATCCCTCGGAGGGGCGTTCGACGATGCCCATCGTGCGGTCGCCCTGGACGTTGGAGTGGCCGCGTACCGGACACACGCCCGCGCCGGGGCGGCCCACGTTGCCGCGCAGGAGCAGGAAGTTGACGATCTCGCGGATGGTGGGGACCGAGTGCTTGTGCTGGGTCAGACCCATCGCCCAGCACACCACGATGCTCCGTGACTCGGTGACCATCGCCGCGATCCGCTCGACGAGTGCCCGCTCCAGGCCGGTGTCACGCTCGGTCCGGGCCCAGAACTCCTCCTCCGGTTCGGCGAGCAGGGCCTTGGCGAACTCCTCGAAGCCGTGGGTGTGCGTGGCGACGAACTCCCGGTCCAGGACCTTCTCACCGCGCGCGTCGGCCTGGAGGAGCAGCCGGTTCAGGGCGGAGAACAGCGCGAGGTCGCCGCCCAGCCGGATCTGCGCGAACAGGTCGGTCAACTCGGTGCCGCGCCCCAGCAGGCCGCTCGCGCGCTGGGGGTTGCGGAACTCGCGCATGCCCGCCTCGGGCAGCGGGTTGACGGTGACGATGCGCGTTCCGCCCCTCTTGGCCCTCTCCAGGGCGGTGAGCATACGGGGGTGGTTGGTACCGGGGTTCTGTCCGGCGACGATGATGAGGTCGGCCTTGCCCAGGTCCTCCAGGGAGACACTGCCCTTGCCGACCCCCAGCGTCTCGGTCAGGGCGGAGCCGGACGACTCGTGGCAGAGGTTGGAGCAGTCGGGCATGTTGTTCGTCCCCAGGACACGGGCGAACAACTGGTAGCAGAACGCCGCCTCGTTGCTGGTGCGGCCGGAGGTGTAGAAGACCGCCTCGTCGGGGGAGTCCAGGGCCTTCAGATCCTCCGCGACCAGGTCCAAGGCACGGTCCCAGCCGATCGGCTCATAGTGGGTGGCGCCCTCGGCCAGGTACATCGGCTCGGTGAGACGCCCCTGTCGACCCAGCCAGTAACCGGAGCGCTCGGCCAGGTCGGCGACGGAATGACGGGCGAAGAACTCCGCGGTCAGGGCCTTGGCCGTGGCCTCCTCCGCGATGGCCTTGGCGCCGTTCTCACAGAACTCGGCGCGGTGACGCTCGTCGCCTTCGGGCCAGGCGCAGCCAGGGCAGTCGAATCCGCGTTTCTGGTTGATCGCGAGCATGGCGGGCAGGCCGCGGCGAACACCGGTGTGCTCGCCCAGATGGCGGACGCTGTTGAGTACCGCGGGAAGTCCGGCGGCGCTGCTCTTGGGCGGGCCGATCGTGGGGGAGTCCTGCACTGGGTCCGGTTCGTCCGGGTTCTGCTGTCTCACAACGGCATTCTGACACCTTCCCTCCACGCTGAACACTCCCTGGTCTGGGAGAACCCCTTCAGGGCGAGTACGCGGCCTCCACGAGGGGGCGGGTTCCTCCTACCAAGACCCCGGCGGGGCGAAGCACACCCCCGCGCCGGACCCGCCCCCTCGCACGGCACTCCCGACCCCGTGCGCGGCTCAGTTCACCGCCAGGGGAACGCCGTCCGTCATCTTCAGCAGTTCGGCGTAGTCGGTCGGAAAGACGGTGTGGGGGGTGCCGCCCGCGGCCCACAGCCTCGGATACTCCTCCAGGGCGGTGTCCACCACCGTCTCCACGGGCGCGGGATGTCCGACGGGGGCCACTCCTCCGATGACCTGGCCGGTGGCGGCGCGCACCTCCTCCGGCTCGGCCCGCCGGATCCGACGCCTGCCCAGGCGTTCGGCCAGCAGTGCGACGTCCACCCGATGTCGGCCGCTGGTCATCACCAGCAGCGGGCCGTCGTCGGCCATGAACACCAGGCTGTTGGCGATCGCGCCCACCTCACAGCCCAGTGCCCGGGCCGCCTCCGCGGCGGTACGGGTGGAGGCGGGGAGTTCCCTCACCCGGTTCCGGGCGCCGAAGGCCTCCAGCGCCTCAGCCACCCTGCGGCTCCGTTCGGGCAGACTCGTGCCTTCCACGTGTTCTCCCTGCTCTCTTGTTCGGTTCCGAATGCGGACCAGGCTCCCACACCGGGGATCATTCGGGGGAGACCACCCGGATCAGCCCACCGTCGGTCTGGGCGGAGATCTTGTAGGGACTGTCGTCGTCGGTGTCCACCTCGGTGACGATCCGGCCCGTGTTCTGGGAGGAGTGCACGTCGTAGAACTCCTCGGGCAGCTCCAGGGTCGCCAGTCCGCTCTGTGTGTTCACGCGCGCCTCGTTGGGGGGCTCGACGAAGGACACGTCGATCGTCCCGCTACGGGTGCCGGCCTTGAAGTCGTTCGAACGCAACCCTCGACCGTGGATGTCGCCGTGCACGCTGTTGAGGATGAGCGGACCGGAGATCCTGCTCACCGACACCGATCCTTCGGTGGTGCTGATCGACAGGGGCCTGTCGAAGGCCTTGGCCTCGGTGTGGCCGTCGACGCTCTGCACCGTGAGAGAGACGGCCTGGGGAACGATCACCTTGTGACGGATGTGGCAGGACTCGGGCTGGTCGCACCGGAACGACAGGGACAGGATCTCCCCGTTGAGCTCCCAGGTGGCACCGGGGCGACCCAAGGCCGAACGGCCCGACACCCACCGCTCCACGCGGATCTCGTTCACGTTCGCCGGGCTGACCTCCAGATCACCGTGGTCCACGTCGATCGTGAGCAGGTCCGAGAGCGGGGTGAAGGAGCGCTGCTCCGACTCGGTGTGGTCCGTGGGGACGACGCACCCGCTCAGGAGCAGCAGCGCCGCCAGACAGGCCGGCAGGGCGCCGACCAAGGTCCTCGCGTTCACGATGCCCCCATCCCTGGAAGACGGCGGAACCGGCCTGAAGGAACGGGGCCGGCAAGGTCGCAAGGCATCCGCTACCCACGTTAGCGAAAACCGGCCGGTCTTTCCCGATAGTGGCATATGTCCGTTTTCAGGGCGGCGGGCCGGGTAGTGGGCGGGGCAGTCCCGGAGGGCGGTCGCGCCCGAGGGGACCGGCCACGACCGGAGTGACACCAGGGGGAAGCATGAAGGCAGTGGTGTGGAACGGTACGAGGGACGTCAGCACCGTGGAGGTCCCCGATCCCCGGATCGAACAGCCCCGTGACGCGGTCATCCGGGTCACCAGTTCGGGGCTGTGCGGCTCCGACCTGCATCTGTACGAGGTGCTCGGACCCTTCATGACCCCGGGGGACATCATGGGCCACGAGCCCATGGGCGTGGTCGAGGAGGTGGGGGACGGGGTGACCTCCCTCGTTCCCGGCCAGCGAGTCGTCGTCCCCTTCCAGATCTCCTGCGGCGAGTGCGCCATGTGCCGGAGTGGCTTGCAGACCCAGTGCGAGACCACCCAGGTACGGGAGGAGGGAACGGGCGCCGCCCTGTTCGGCTACAGCCGCCTCTACGGTGGGGTGCCCGGCGCGCAGGCGGAGTACCTGCGGGTTCCCTACGCCGACGGTACGGCGATCCCCGTGCCCTCCGAGGGACCCGACGACCGTTACCTGTACCTGTCGGACGTGTTGGCGACCGCCTGGCAGGCCGTGCGCTACGCCGACGTGCCCGAGGGCGGATCGGTCGCCGTCCTGGGTCTGGGACCGATCGGTGACATGTGCTGCCGGGTCGCCCGGCACCTGGGGGCGGAGAAGGTGTTCGGGGTGGACCCGGTGCCCGAGCGGCGTGGTCGTGCCTCTGCCAGGGGAGCGGAGGTGTTCGACTCCTCCCAGGGCACCGACGCGCTGGTCGAGGCGATCCGTGACCGCACCGACGGGCGCGGCCCGGACGCGGTCATCGACGCGGTCGGGATGGAGGCCTCCGGACACGTATCGGCCAAGGCCGCGCAGCGGATGGTCAACTTTCTGCCCAAGGGCGCCGCGGCCAAGATGATGGAGACCGCGGGGGTGGACCGGCTGGCCGCGCTGTACACCGCCATCGACCTGGTGCGGCGCGGCGGGACCGTGTCGCTGAGCGGTGTGTACGGAGGCATGGTCGACCCGATGCCGATGCTGAAGCTCTTCGACAAGCAGATCCAGCTGCGGATGGGGCAGGCCAACGTCCGCCGCTGGGTCCCCGAGATCATGCCGCTGTTGGACGAGGACGACCGCCTGGGTGTGGAGGACTTCGCCACCCACCACGTGCCCTTGGACCTGGCACCGCAGGCCTACAAGAGGTTCCAGAAGAAGCAGGACGGGGTGTTCAAGGTGGTCTTCACCCCCTGACACGGACGAC
The DNA here is from genome assembly GCF_030271535.1 of Nocardiopsis sp. ATB16-24. Lineage (GTDB taxonomy): Bacteria > Actinomycetota > Actinomycetes > Streptosporangiales > Streptosporangiaceae > Nocardiopsis. The sequence goes on from NZ_JASCXJ010000005.1 coordinate 27,730, forward strand.
CGTCCCCGGCGCGGTCGCCGGGGACGGACCACCTCCTAGTTCTCGTAGACGCGGACGTAGTCGACGACCATCTCCTGGGGGAAGCGCGTGGATCCGTCGGGGTGGCCGGGCCACTCGCCTCCCACCGCGACGTTGAGGATCATGAAGAAGGACTGGTCGTAGACCCAGGGGTTGCCGCCCACGTCGGCGGCGGTGAGGGTGTTGAAGGCAACGCCGTCCACCGACCAGGTGAGGGAGCCGGGCGACCAGTCGACCGCGTAGACGTGGAAGTCGTCGGTGAAGGCCCCACCCGTCGGGTGGTCGTAGGAGGCGCCGATGCCGCCGCCTCCGGAGTAACCGGGACCGTGGACGGTGCCGTGCACGGTGCCCGGCTCGTGGCCGACGTTCTCCATGACGTCGATCTCGCCGGATTCGGGCCAGGGCGTCCGGGGGAAGTCCGCGCCCAGCATCCAGAACGCGGGCCACACGCCTTGTCCGGTCGGGATCTTGATCCGTGCCTCGATGCGGCCGAAGGCGTGCTCGACCTTGTTCTGGGTGGTGATGCGTGCCGAGGTGTAGGAACCGTCGGCCTCCTGACGGGCCGTGATGACGAGGTTGCCCCGACCGTCCAGGGCCGAGTTGGTCCTGCTGTCGGTGTAGTTCTGTAGTTCGTTGTTGCCCCACCCGTGGTCGCCGGTCTCGTGGTTCCAGTGGGCGGGGTCGGGGGCCTGGCCCGCGGCGCCGTCGAACTCGTCGGACCAGACGAGGTCTCCGGGCGCGGCGCTCAGGTCGGCGTTGGCCTCGTTCACGGCTCCTCCGCTCCACTGTGGCGCGGTCAGGACCGCGGCCAGGGTGGCGGAAGCGATGACCGACGTGGCGATGACGGTACCGCGACGGGTGTTCTTCCTGCTGGTCATGGACTGCTCCGGAAGTCGGGGGTAGGGGTGTCCGGCGCCGTGACGTGTGCGGATCAGCGGGTTCCGCACGGGCCACGGCTGGACGGTTCGGGCGGGCGGGGCCCACCCGCTGACTGAACAAGCGTTAAGTTACTGTACGTACCCGGACGTGTGCGGACAAGGGGTGGAGGGGGAAATTCGGGATCGCTCCCACGAGATCGGGGCGGCGCGGAGGAGCGCGAGGTCCAGCAGGCGGGACGGGATCGGGCCCCGCGGTGGTTCCGCGAGGCCCGGGAGAAGGCGACCGGAGGGGCGTCAGTCCTTCAGCGTCTCCTGGATCAGGGGAACGAGCTCGTCAAGGGCGTGGGAGATGCCCAGTGCCGAACCACTGGAGAAGGCGTTGGCCAGTTCCAGGTCGTCCACGATGATCAGGCGGCCGTCCTCGGCCGAGGGGATGCCCTGGAGCACCGGGTCCCCGTGCAGGAACTCCGCGGTGTCACCGAGGGGGAACATGACCGTCAGGTCCGCGTCCATGACCTCCAGCCGCTCCGGGCTCAGGTCGGTGTAGAAGGTGCCGTCGGCCATCTTTCGAACCTCGGCCTTGTACTCGAAGCCCAGCTCCCCGAGCAGGTCCACCCGGGCGTCGCCGGGCACGTAGGCGCCGTACTGGCCGTCGAAGTAGGCGCCCACGGTCATGGTCGTCCCGGCGAACTCGGGATTGTCCTCGCGAATCCGGGCGAAACGCTCCTCCAGCTCATCGATGATCTCCTCGCCGCGCTCCTCCTCGCCGAACACCTGGGCGACCTGGCGGGTCTGCTCCTGCCACGTGGTGCCGTAGGTGACGTCCACGCCGGGAGGCGGGCCCACCACGGGGGCCAGCGGAGCGAGCATGTCGTGGCGGTCCCGGCTGTTGTCGGAGCGGGTGTCGAGGATGACGTCGGGGTCCAGGGAGGCGATCGCCTCCAGGTTGGGCTCCATGGTGCCGACCTGCGTCGGCTCCTCGTCGAACAGGTCGGAGGCCCACGGGCCCACTCCCGTGCCGCCGTAACCCTGCCAGTCGGACACACCGACCGGCTGTACACCCAGAGCGAGAGCGGTCTCGGCGTCGGACCAACCCAGAGCGATGACCTCGGTCGGCCTGTCGGGGATCTCCACGTCACCGAACAACGTCTGGACGGTGACCGGGAAGCCCTCGGCGCTCTCCTGGTCGGCGGTCCCCGGTTCGGAACCGGCGGGTCCACCGCAGGCGGTGAGCAGCAGCAGGGACGCCGCGGCGGCGATCGAGCCGCCGGGGATCAGCGAACCGGAATTCATGGAGCCTCATTCGATCGGGAGAACTGAGCTTAGCCTTGCCTAAGCAAGGGACATGGTGGAGGAGTCGTCCCCTCCACGCAAGCCCGGCTCTGGCCAGGGGAGAGGCGTCCAGGGGAATGCCGAAAGGTCAAGGGGCGGGCGTTGCGGGGCTTTTTGGGTCCATGTCCGCATCTTCCGTGTCAGAAGTCACATCTTCCCGTGCGTTCTCCCGACAGCCGGCGGACCCGTCCTGGTCGGCGGGAGACACCGCGCCGCACCACTGCGCGCACCCGCACCCTGCGGCCGGCCCCCGGATCCGGAGCCCCGAACGGAGTCCGATGCTCGGTGGCCGGAACGGGGCGCTCGCCGGCTTTCGGACCGGCCTTTCCCCGACCAAGGTGTGCCCATCGGAGCAGGAAAGGCTAACCTAACCGGTGCCCTGTCCTGGCTCAGGGCACGACAGGGAGAGGAGACCGGGTGAGTACACGTCCACACGGGGCCGGGCGCCCCCCAGCGAGAGGACGCGCCGAGTGAGCACCCTCGCCGTGAGCGCTCCCCCCACCGAGCGGCCCCGACCGCTCTCCGACACCCCCACCACCGTGCGTGACCTGCGAGGGCGCACCTTGCGCCGCAACCGCGCGCACGTGGCCGCCGGTGTCGCGCTGCTCTCCCTGCACCAGGTCGCCGAGGCCCTCGTCCCGGTGGCCATCGGCCTGACCATCGACTGGGCCGTCGTCCCCGGCGACGCCCGGGCCTTGACCGTGTGCGTCGTGGGCATGGGGTTGCTCTTCACCGTCCTGGCCCTGGCTTACCGCACCGGTGCCCGCTTCACCCTGCGGGCCATGGAGAACGAGGCTCACCTCCTGCGGGTGGAGGCCACCCGACGCGCCCTGGACCCACGAGGGGAGCGCAGCGGTCTGCGTGTGGGCGAGGTATTGACGGTGGCCACCTCCGACGCCGAACAGGCGGCGCAGTACGTACGCGCATGGTCCGTGGCGATCGCGGTGGTGACCGCCATCGTCGTCACCACCGTCGCCCTCCTGGCCGTCGACGTGCCCCTCGGCGTCGGCGTGCTCGTCGGCGTCCCCCTGCTCATGTTCCTGCTGCGCTTCCCCGCGGCCCGCATCACCCGACGCAGCGAGGCCAAACAGGCCACGGCGGCCAGGGCCACGGCCCTGGCGAGCGACCTGGTGGGCGGCCTGCGCGTCCTGATGGGCATCGGGGCGCGGGCCGACGCCGCCGACCGTTACCGCCTGGCCAGCGCCGACGCCCTGGACGCGTCGGTCGGCGCGGCAGCCAGCAACGGCCTCTACCGGGGTCTGGTCACCGCGGCCAGTGCCGTCTTCCTCGCCGGCGTGGCGGGCGTGGCCGGATGGATGGCGCTCAACGGCCGCCTCACCGTGGGCGAACTCGTCATCGTCATCGGACTGGCCCAGTTCCTCGCCGAACCGGTCCAGGGCCTGGGCATGGTCGGTCAGATGTTCGCCACCGCGAAGGCCTCGGCCCAGCGGCTGGTGCGACTGCTCAACGCACCCGACGCCCTCACCCCGGGCGAACGCTCCTGCGAGGGCGAACCGGTCCTCACCCTGTCCGAGGTGGGTTACCGCACCCTGCGCGAGGTGGACCTCGAACTCAGGCCCGGAGAGCTCGTGGGAGTCCTGACCACCGACCCGCGCGACGCCGAGGCCCTGCTGGAGCTGCTCTCCGGCCGCGCCGAACCCGGACGGATGAGCGGCACCCTCACCCTGGGCGGAGTGCCCATGCACGAGCTCGACCTGGAGGCCCTGCGCGGCACCGTCCTGGTGGAGGACCACGGTTCGGCGTTGTTCGAGGGGACTTTGCGCTCCAACCTGGTCACCGGCGCGGAGGCGGACGATGAGCGGCTCATGGAGGCGCTCCGGTCCGCCGCCGCACAGGACCTGGTGAGCGGTCACCACGACGGGCTGGACCGGCCCGTCGCCGACCGCGCCGCCAACCTCTCGGGAGGCCAGCGCCAACGCCTGGCTCTGGCCCGCGCCCTGCTGGCCGACCCGCCCGTGCTGGTGCTGCACGACCCCACGACGGCCGTGGACGCGGTGACCGAGGAGGCCATCGCCCAAGGTGTGCGCGCGGCCCGTACCGGCCGTGACCCGGCGCGGGCCACCCTGGTCATCGCCGGCAGCCCGGCGCTGCTGGCCCGAGCCGACCGGGTGGTGGTCATCGTCGAGGGACGGGTCCACCGCACGGGCACGCACACGACGCTGACCGAACAGGACCGGCACTACCGGGAGGTGGTTCTGCGGTGACTTCCCCACACCGAACAGAGGAGGCCGAGGCGCCCGCGCGGGCGCACGGCGAACTGCTCCCCACCGCCTCGGCGCGCCGCACCTGGGCCGTGCTCGGCGAAGGGGTGCGCCGCACCGGATGGAACACCCCGCTGGCCCTTGCCATCGTGCTCGCGGGCAGCGCCGCCGGACTGGTCGCCCCGTGGGTGTTGGGCCGGATGGTCGACGACATCTCACAGGGCAAAGGCCTGGACGCGGTCCTGTCCTCCGCCCTGCTCATCGCCGCTTCGGGAGTGATCGGCGGCCTGCTGGTGGGCCTGGGCGGCTGGTCGGTCAGCAGGGTCGGCGAGACCATTCTGGCCGGCCTGCGCGAACGCGTCATGGACCGTGTGCTGCGCATGCCCGCCGAACGCCTGGAACGGGTCCGTATCGGCGACCTGCTCTCCCGCGTGGGAGACGACGTCGCGGTGGTCACCACGAGCATCGCCCGCAACGGCCCCGACGTGGTCGTCGCCATGGCCACCGTGCTGCTCACCGCCGCGGGCATGACCGCCCTGGACTGGCGCCTGGGCCTGGCCGGGATGGCGGCCCTGCCGGTCTACGTGCTGGCGGTGCGCTGGTACCTGCCGCGCTCGGGCCCCTACTACGCACGCGAGCGGGTGGCCATGGGCGAGCGCTCGCACGCGATGATGGGCGCCCTGCGCGGACGCGACACCGTGCGCGCCTACCGGCTGGAGGACGAACACGAAAAGCGCGTCTCGGAACGCTCCCGCGCCGCCATGGACATCACGATCACGGTGTTCCGCCTGTTCACCCGGTTCGGCGCGCGCCTGAACGGCGCCGAGTGCGTGGGACTGACCGCCGTGCTGGTGGTCGGTTTCTGGTTGGTACGCGGTGACCTGGCGACCGTCGGCATGGTCACCGCCGCGGCCTTGTACTTCCACCGTCTCTTCGGACCGATGATGTTCCTGGTCGTGAACTTCAACGAGGTCCAGTCGGCGGGAGCCAGCCTGGCCCGTCTGGCGGGGGTGATCGACCTGCCGACGGAACGGGAACCGGGAGCCGTGGAGGGCCCCGCGGGACCCTCGGTGCGGGTGGAGTCGGTCAGCCACTCCTACGGCGCGGGCGCTCCGCCGGCCCTGGACGGGGTCTCGCTGAGCATCGCCCCGGGCGAGCGCGTGGCCCTGGTCGGTGCCAGCGGAGCGGGCAAGACCACACTGGCCTCCTTGATCAGCGGGCTGCGCACGCCGACCTCGGGGACCGTTCGCCTGGGCGGGATCCCCCTCGACGAACTGGGGGAGCGGCGGGTGCGCGAACACGTCTTCCTCATCAGCCAGGAGACCCACGTCTTCGCCGGAACGCTGGTGGAGGACCTGCGCCTGGCACGGGCCGCAGCCACGGAGGAAGAGGTCGAAGCGGCCCTGGAGGCCGTCGACGCACTGGAATGGGTGCGAGCCCTGCCCGAGGGGCTGGACACGGTGGTCGGCGAGGGAGGGCACGCCCTGACGGCCGAACAGGCCCAACACCTGGCCTTGGCCCGCCTGGTGCTGGCCGACCCCGACGTGGCCGTCCTGGACGAGGCCACCGCCGAGGCGGGCAGCTCGGGTGCCCGGAGGCTGGAGAAGGCCGCCGCCGCGGCCACCGCCGGGCGCACGACCCTGGTGGTGGCGCATCGGCTCACCCAGGCCCAGACCGCCGACCGGGTGGTGGTCATGGAAGGGGGCCGGATCGTCGAGCAGGGTGCACACGCCGACCTGGTCGGTGCCGGGGGACGCTACGCCGACCTGTGGCGCAACTGGCGGGGCAGCCCCGACGAGGAGGGAGAACTCCTGGCCCGCTGACCGGGCGCGGCCGTCCCCGAGAGGAACGGGACGGCCGCGCCCCGCCGGTCCTCGAAGGTGGGGGCGGGCGTGTTCAGTCCATGGCGGCCTTGCCGTGGCGCCAGTAGCCGACGAAGGTGATGTCGTCCTTGGGCACGCCGTGTTCACGTACGAGAACCCGACGCAGGCCGGTGGGAAGGGCGTTCTCCCCCGCGACGAAACAGTAGGGGCGTCCCTGGGGGAGAGGTGCCGCGCTCACGGTCTCCAGGGCCAGCCGTCCGGGGACGGTGTGGGGGTCGGCGCGGGGCAGCCAGTGCACCCGGACACCGGACGGGGCGATGACCGGGCGGACGTCGTCGACGGAGGGCACCTCCAGGTAGGCGTGCCCGCGCAGGTTCTCGGGGGCCTGTTCCAGGATGGACAGCAGCGCGGGCACGGCGCTCTCGTCGCCCACCAGCAGATGCCGGTCCACGCCCTCGGGAGGCTGGTAGTACACGCCGTCGGCGAGCACCCCCACCTCGTCGCCGGGGCAGGCGGCGCTCGCCCAGGCCGAGGCCGGGCCGGCGTCGCCGTGGTCCACGAACTCCAGGTCCATCTCCAACGCCTCGGGGTCGAAACGGCGGACCGAGTAGTTGCGAACGTGCGGCTGACGACTCGGCGGCATCGCGTACAACTGCTCCACCCACCGCCTGTCCGCGGCCTCGGGCATGTACAACCGGTCCTGTCCTCTGCGGGGCAGGAAGAGGCGCACGAACTGGTCGCGGCCGAGGAACTCGAAGTCGGTCAGTTCGGCTCCGCCCAGGGTCACCAGGACGAAGTGCTTGGTCAGGCGCTCGGTCCGCAGCACCCGGGTGCGGATCATGGCGCGGTGGCCGGGCTGTTCGACGCGCAAGGGAGCCCTTCCTCCGTGGATCGTGGGCGGGGGAGATATCTGAGGTTAGCCTAACCAACCTCGCCTTCGGGCGACAGGAGGGCGGGGGTGGAAATGTGCCTGTTCCCGAATCGACGGCACGTTTCCGCCAGCGCTTGCGGTGCGCGGGCCGAGCACGGTCCCGGAGGAGGCCGGTGCCGCGAAACCGGTCCCGTGTCCGCTCGCGCTCCGCTGTCCCGCCGCTGTCTCGGTAACCCAGAACAGGGTCGGACGAGCTTTGAGGGGTGGGGCAGGGTCACGCGGTCCGGATGGCGGCCACCCTCGCCCCACTGGCCACCCCGCTCGGCGGGGGCGTCGCAAGCGCTTGCAGGAGGGGAGATGCGGCGCTGCGGCACCCCTTCATGGGAGGTGTTCCTCGGCGGAGGCCGGGCGGGGCCGTGATCCGCGTGTCCGTTCTGCCGTAAAAGTAAATCTACGTCGTAAAGGTGCTCTTGTGGTGCGACGAGAGGATCACGAGGAAACTCTTCCGCGCGAGTTCCCGAAGCACCTCGCCGACGTCGACGGAATGTCGTGTGCCCTCCCTAACATCGACACATGAGCCACACCTCGCACGAGCACCACGCCATCGACTACCTGGAACTGACCGTCACCGACCTGGACCGGGCGCGGAACTTCTACTCCGAGGCCTTCGGGTGGCGGTTCAACGACTACGGGCCCCAGTACGCGGGGATCCAGAATCCGCGGGGAGCGGACGCTCCGGAGGTGGGAGGTCTGGCCCTGGGGGAGGAGGACCCCCGGCCCGGTGGTCCCTTCGTGCTGTTGTACTCGACCGACCTGGATCGTTCGGTCGAGGCCGTGGAGCGCGCCGGAGGGCGTGTGGTCCGTGGGCCCTACGCCTTTCCGGGCGGGCGCCGTTTCCACTTCGCCGACCCCGACGGCAACGAGTTGGGGGTCTGGGCCGAGCGATGACCACCGGTCGTCCCTGAGGGCGGACTCCTCTCCTAGGGGTGACGACCTCAGGCGCGACGACTGGAATATCGGCGGCTCGGCGGGGTTCGCACGGGCGTGGCCGAGGGGCCACCCGGCCGTGGCCGGAAGGCGCCCTCCGCGACCGCCCCGGTGACCGATCGATGTTCTCGGGCCCCTCTATGATCGCGTGTGCGGAGGAGCCGCCGTGATCGTGTCCCGCCCCGCTTTCGACGCACCCTCCCTCGAACGCCCCTGACGGGTCTTCCTTCTTCCGGCCCGCGCCCTCGGTCATGGACCGTTCTCGTTTCGTGGGCGCCCACGGACTCCCGTGCCGCGTCCTCCTCCCACGGGCGCCGACGCTCACGGCGGGCGGGCACCCGCCCGGACAGGCCGACCACCCCCTCGGCAGGGAACCCCTCTCCGTTCCTTGACGGCCGAACCCATCTCGGTCGCGCCTTGGGGTACGGGAACTTCGAGTTCTCGCCCTCGCAGCGGTGTGTCCGACCGACGAGCGGCCCTTGGTGGCCGGAACATGGGCATCGTGCCCGTTCTCCTCCCCACCCGACGGCCGTCGACCGCACCGTCACGGCGGACGTGGTCGTCCTCGACCCACCCGCGTGTTCGGGGCGGGGCGGACAGGACCTCGAAAGGACGGCGGTGTGTTGTTGTCCCTCCTTGCCGTACTCACCGTGGTCGCGCTCTCGACCCCGTTCCTGGACCGGGTGCTGGGTCGCGCGACCGGATGGCCGGTGGCGGCCGTGTTCGCCCTGTCGACCGGACTGGTCCTGTCACAGGGACACCGACTGTTCGCCCAAGGGCAGACCCTGGAGAGCGCCCTGCCCTGGATGCCCACGATCGGGGTGGGCCTGTACCTGCGCATGGACGGTCTGGCCTGGTTGTTCTGCGTGATCGTCCTCGGCGTGGGGGCGTTGGTCATGGCCTACTCCGCGCGTTACTTCCCGCCGGGGCGTCGTACCGGGTTCTTCTTCCTGATGAGCCTCTTCACCATGACGATGACGGGGCTGGTCCTGGCGGACGACCTCGTCCTGCTCTTCGTCTTCTGGGAGCTCACCACGATCTGCTCCTTCTACCTGATCGGCCTGTCGGGCCCCGACGCGAGCAGACCGGCGATACGTACGTACCTGCTGACCGCGATGGGCGGCCTGGCGTTGCTCGCGGCCGTGGTGCTGTTGTGGACGCGTACCGGAACCACCCGGGTCAGTGAGGTGCTGGACGACACCTCCTGGACGCAGGACGGGGGGTTCACCACCGTGGTGGCGCTGCTGGTCATCGTCGCGGTCCTGACCAAGTCGGCGCAGTTCCCCTTCCACTACTGGCTGCCCGACGCCATGGCCGCCAGCACACCGGTGAGCGCCTACCTGCACGCCGCGGCGATGGTCAAGGCGGGTGTGTACCTGGCGATGCGGTTCTCGCCGGCCTTCGGCGAACTGGCGGTGTGGAACACGGTCCTGGTCTGCCTGGGGCTGGTCACGGCCGTGCTCGGCGCGGTGTTCGCCCTGCAAAAACACGACCTGAAGGAACTGACCGCCTACTCCACCGTCGGCCAGTTGGGCCTGTTGGTGGCGGTGATCGGCGTGGGTACTCCGCAGGCGCTCATCGCCGCGGGTGTGCACACCTTGGCCCACGCACTGTTCAAGTCGGCGCTGTTCATGGTGGTGGGTGTCGTCGAACACCAGACGGGTAGCCGTGACCTACGTGAGTTGGGCGGTCTGCGCCGGGCCATGCCGGTCACCGCGGCGGTGAGCGCGCTCGCCGCGTTGTCCATGGCCGGAGTGCCGCCGCTGTTGGGTTTCGTCACGAAGGAGAACCTCTTCGAAGCCATGCTGGAGACCCCGGGGCCTGCCTGGTCCGGGCCCGTGGCGGGGGCGGTCGCGGTGGCCGCGGCCGCCCTGACCTTCGCCTACGCGTTCCGTTTCGTCCATCTGACCTTCGGTGGCCGGCCCGACGGGGGAGCCGGGACCGGTGAGTCGCCCGTGGAGGAGGCGGGGTGGGCCTTCCTGGCCGCACCGATGATCTCCTCCGTCGCGGGACTGGTGCTGGGTCTGTTCGTGACCACGCTGAACCCGGTGGCCGGACGGGTGGGGACCGATGCCACCCATGTGGAGGCGGAGCCGCACCTGGCGCTGTGGCACGGGCTCAATCCGGCGCTGGGGATGTCGGCCATGACGATCCTGCTCGGGGCCCTGCTGGCCTGGCGTACCCGTGCGGGTGGGACATGGGCCGGCAGGCGGCTCTTCCCCGTACCGGGCACCACGGTCTTCGAGAGGCTGCACGCGGGTGTGGTCGCCCTCGGTGTACGTACGGGGGACCTGACGCGTACTGACTCTCCCACCCGCCATCTGGCCGTACCCCTGGTGATGGTCGTCCTGCTGTCCGTGGTGGTGTCCTTCTCCGGCCTGGAGTACGGGGCTCGACCCGCGCCCGCCTCGCTCTCCCTGGACTGGGTCCTGGTGGCGTTGGTGGCGGCCTCCGTGGTCGCCGCGGTGACGACCCTCTCGCGCATGGCCGCCCTGGCCCTGGTCGGGGTCGCGGGTTTCACCACCGCGCTGTGGTTCGTTCTGCTCGGTGCGTTCGACGTGGCCCTGACGCAGTTCCTGGTGGAGGTGTTGACGGTGGTCGTGGCGGTGCTGGTGCTGCGCCGCCTGCCCCGGGGGTTCCACCGGGTCCGACGTTCGCGCACGGTGGCGTCCGCCGTGGTCGCGGTCGCGGCCGGTTGCGCGGCGGGGTCGGCCGCGTACCTGTTCACCGGCCGCAGGGAGCTGTCCTCGGTCTCCGAGTACTTCCTGTCCAACGCCCAAGAGGACACCGGTGGGACCAACGTGGTCAACACCATCCTGGTCGACTACCGGGCCATGGACACGCTGGGCGAGCTCACGGTCCTGGGCGCGGCCGGGCTGATCATCGTCGCCGTCCTGAACTCCGCCGGACTCACCGCCAAGGGCGGTGCACGCCTGAGCGTGCGAAGGACGAACCCGGTCTGGGACACCGACGACAACACCGTGATCATGCGCACCGTGGCACGCTGGCTGATCCCGCTGTTGGTGCTGTGGTCGGCCTACCTGTTGTTGCGGGGGCACAACGCGGCGGGAGGCGGGTTCATCGCCGGACTGGTGGGAGGTTCGGCCTTCGCCCTGGCCTACCTCACCGCGCCCAGCGCGTCGGTCGCTCGGATCCAGGTGTCCTACACGATCACCCTCGCCGCGGGCGTGGCCGTGGCGGTGGGGGCGGGGCTGCTCGGTTACGTCGACGGCTCGTTCCTGCGTCCGCTGCACGCCGACGTCCCGCTGCCCTGGGGCGGTCACTTCCACTTCACCACCGCCCTGGTCTTCGACGTGGGCGTGTACCTGGCGGTGGTCGGTGTGCTGTTGAGCGCCCTCAACCAGTTGGGACTGGAACCTCCCGGCCAGAGTTCGGGGGAGCACCTGGGGAGGGAGGACGAGCCCCGAGAACCCACCCACGACAGTTCGTCCGCGGGAGGCGCCCGATGACCCTCGCCATCACGATCGGTGTCCTGATCGCGGGAGCCGTGTACCTGATCCTGCAACGCGGCATGGTCCGTGTGGTCCTGGGGTTCGTGCTGTTGAGCCATGGCGTGAACCTGTTGTTGCTGTCGGCGGGTGGCGCGTTCCGGCGCGAACAGCCGCTCCTGGGCGTGGTCTCGCCCGAGTCGGCGGCGGACCCCCTGCCGCAGGCCCTTGCGTTGACCGCCATCGTCATCGCCTTCTCCATCACCATCTACATGCTCACCCTCGCGGCCACCGGCAAGGACGACGACACCGGGGGGTCCCCGTGAACACCGCGCTCCTACCGCTGTTGATCGCGGTTCCGCTTCTGGGGGCCGCCCTGCTCATCGTCGTGGATCGGCCTCGGTGGCTGGGCCGGGCCGTGCTGCTGGGTCCCAACATCGGTGCCCTGGCCGCGGGCGTGTTCCTGACCTGGCTCACCCGTGGGGGCCGCGTCCACGCGCACAATCTCGGACTGTGGCGGGACGGGGTGGCCATCCCCTTCGTGGCCGACACCTTCAGCGCGCTGATGGTGACCACCACCGCCCTGCTGTTGCTGGTGTGCTCGCTCTTCGCCGTGGCCACGGGCGAGACCACGCGACGCCTCTTCCCGCCGTTGGTCCTGGTGCTGTCGGCAGGGGTGTACGGGGCTCTGCTCACCGGAGACCTGTTCAACCTGTTCGTGTTCGTGGAGGTCATGCTGTTGCCCGCCTACGGGTTGTTGGCGATCGCGGGCACGGTGCGGGGCCTGCTGGGCGGACGGGTCTACGTCACGGTCAACCTGCTGACCTCGACGATCTTCCTGGCCGGTGTGGCGTTGGTCTACGGTGTGGCCGGCACGGTGCAGGTGGGTGAGTTGGCCGGGGCGGCCCGGCAGTCGCCGCTGGTGGCCGTGGGCATGGGCGTGGTACTGCTGGCGCTGTCGATCAAGACGGCCGTGGTCCCGATGCACGGTTGGCTGGCGCGTGCCTACACGGCGCCCTCGCCCGCGGTGACGGCGCTGCTCTCGGGCCTGCACACCAAGGTCGCGATCTACGCGATCTACCGCCTGTACGCGGTGGTCTTCGACGGCGACGCCTCGCTGCTGTGGATGGGGCTGGTGGCGTTCACCGTGACGATGCTGATCGGAGTCCTGGGCGCGGTGGGGGAGAACGACACCCGTTCGATCCTGGTGTTCCACATGATCAGCCAGATCGGCTACATCCTGCTCGGGGTCGCCCTGTTCACCGAAGCGGGCCTCATGGCGGGGATCTTCTACCTCGTCCACCACATGGTGGTGAAGGCGTCGTTGTTCCTGTCCACCGGTGCCGTGGAGTACACGTACGGTACCGGTGAGCTGGACCGGTTGGGCGAGCTAGCACGGCGCGAGCCGCTCGTCGCCCTGGCGTTCCTGGTGGCGGCGCTGTCCCTGGCCGGGATGCCGCCGTTCTCGGGGTTCGTCGCCAAGCTCACCCTGGTGGCGGCGGCGTTCGAGGCCGGACAGTGGCTCGTGGCGGCGGTGGCCGTCGCGGTCAGCCTCATCACGCTCATGTCGATGCTCAAGATCTGGGGTGGCGCCTTCTGGAGCCGGCCCCCCGAACCCGAACCGGAACCCGTGTCGGGTACCGGTGCCTCCACGACGTTGACCACCGGGTCCCCGGTGCGAACGAGGGTGCCCACGGCGGTGCTGCTACCGGCCGTGGTGCTGGCCGGCGTGACGTTGTGCGTGGGGTTGGGCGCCGAGGTGCTGTTGGCCCTGAGCGCGCAGGCCGCCGCTCACCTGTTGGACACCTCCGCCTACGTCGAGGCGGTGACGGGACGATGACCTCCCTTCTGCTCAGGGGAGCGCGCACCCTGTGGTTCCCCTTCGCCTACGCGGGGCACGTGGTGAGCGCCTCGGTTCGCATGTCCTGGGACGTTCTCACGCCGGGCAGCGCTTCCACCCCGGCCTTCGTCGAGGTGCCGCTGCGTTGCAGGACCGCGTTCGAGGTCACGACGATCGCCAACATGGTCTCCTTGGCCCCCGGGTCGGTGACCGTCGCCACCCGGATGGATCCGCCCACCTTGTGGGTGCACGGCATGTACGCCCCCACCGACGAGGCCTTCCGTGACACCGTCTACGCGATGGAGGACCGTCTGTTGGGCGTGACCCGACGGAAGGGGCCTCCGCCGCGGCCCGATGTCGGGGAGGGGGAGACGCGATGAATCCCATCGATGTGGCCTTGGCGCTCATCGTGGTGTCGATGGTCGTGGCCACCTATCGGATCCTCGCCGGTCCGGCCAAGGCCGACCGAGGGGCTGGCGCCGATCTGGTCTTCTTCGGTTTCGTCAGTTTCGTCAGCGTCCTCGGTCTGCGGCTGACCACGGAACTGGTGGTCGACATCGTGCTCGTATGCACGCTGGTCGGTTTCATGTCCGCCCTGTCCCTGGCCCGTCTGGTCGCCGGAGGAAAGCGATGAGCACAGTGTTGGAGACGCTCAGTGTGGTCTGCGTGATCGCGGGAGCGTTCGTCTTCGCCACCGGGGCCTTCGGCCTGCTGCGGCTGCGTGACTTCTACGCGCGCATGAGCGCGATCACCCTCGCGGGGGGACTGGGGACGGCCTTGGTCCTCCTGGGGCTGTTGTTGCGGTTTCCCTCGTGGGAGAACGCCCTGAAGATCGGTCTGGCCCTGCTCGTGCAGTTGGGTACGGCCGCCGTGGGAGGTAACGCGATGGCCCGGGCGGGCTACCTCGCGGGTACTCCGATCTCCCCGGCCACCCGGCGTGACGCCCTGGCCGAGGCGGCCGTGGAGGACGGGTCGGAGAAGACCTGAGGGGTGCCGGGAGAAGGCGCGGGGAACGGACCGGCTTCGTGGCGTGCCGAAGACCACGGTGTACCACGGGCCCTACCTTCGGTGGGCGAGGGAGTCGGTGATCTGGGCGACCGTGGCCTTGGCCGTGCGTCCGACGCCGATGAGGGTGGCCGAGGCCAGGCCGGTCCAGTCGCCGTAGCCCAGCAGGAACAGGCGTGGTTCGTCGACCGCCCGGGTGCCCTCCAACGCGATCCGACCATGATCGTCCCGGAGTTCCAGCGGGGCGAGGTGGTCCAGGGCGGGACGGAAGCCGGTGCACCACAGGATCGTGTCGCAGTCCATGCGGGAGCCGTCCGCCCAGGCCACACCGGTGCGTGTGAGCCGCTCGAACATCGGTTCGGTCTTGAGCGCGCCTCGTTCGCGGGCCTCGCGCACGGGCGGCACCACCGCGATGTCGCCCAGGTCGCCGATACCCGGTGGGACGCGGGCACCGCTCTGTTCGGCCCGTTGACGGCGGGTGGCGATGTCGAACAGGGCGCGGCCGTCCAGGTGGTCGGGGAGGAACCGGGGAGGACGTCGAACGGCCCAGGTGGTCTGGGCGACCTTGGAGAGCTCGGCGAGGATCTGGGCCGCGGAGTTCCCTCCGCCCACGACCACCACCCGCTGCCCGGCGAACTCCTCCGGAGAGCGGTAGTCCACGGTGTGCAGTTGCCCGCCCTGGAACAGGTCGCGGCCGGGGACGTCGGGCACGTGGGGGGCACGCCAGGTTCCGGTGGCGCTGATGACGTATCCGGCCGTCCAGGTGCCCTTCCGTGAGAGCACCCGTAGCGTTTCGTCGGCGCGTTCGACTCGGTCGACGTGGACGGGGCGGCGCACCGGTAGTCCGTAACGGCGCTCGTACTGGCTCAGGTACCAGGTCACGTGCCGTGCGCCGGGGTACTCGTGCCCTTCCTCAGCGGGCATCCACCAGCCGGGCAGCATGCTGTGCTCGGCGGGAGAGAACAGCCGCAGCGAGTCCCAGTACTCCGCCCACGACCCGCCCGGCCCTTCCCTGCCGTCCAGGATCACGAAGTCGAGACCGGCCCGTCGAAGGTAGTACCCGGCGGCCAGACCGGCCTGACCGCCGCCGATCACCACCACGTCGTGCACGTGCTCCACGTCGCGGTCTCCCTTCGTCCGCCCCGGCCCCTCCCGGAGGGGTTCACGGGGTCGAGGAACGGTCGGGGAGTCCGGCGGCCCGTCGGAGGCGCGCGAACTCCTCGGCCATGGGCCCCATCTGCCAGTGCGCGTTCCTACCGCTGGGGTTGGGCAACAACCACACCCGTGTGCCCCCGATCCGCATGGTCTGAGGCCCCACGGCCGCACCGCGGTCGTCGAAGGCCTCCCGGTAGACGGTGACGCCCAGGACCGCCAGCCAACGAGGACGCCACCGCAGTACCTTACGACGCAGTTCCCGGCCGCCCTCCACGATCTCCGGCCGACTCAGCCCGCTCGCCTGCGCGGTGGTCCGGGCGACGACGTTGGTGATCCCCAGGCCGAGACCGAGGAGTACGTCCTCCTGCTCGGGGCGCAGTCGGTGCGGGGTGAAGCCGGACCTGTGCAGCGCGGGCCAAAAACGGGTGCCCGGATTGGCGAAGTGGTGTCCGACGGCTCCCGAGATCAGGCCGGGGTTGATCCCGCAGAAGAGGACGTCGAGGCCTTCCGCCAGGATGTCGGGGACCACCTTGTCCCGCGCCGCCTCCAGCTCCTCCCTGCTCGGACGGGGCGTCCTCCCCGACGCTCTCGGCGAGAGGCGTTCGTCTGCGGAGTCCACGGATCTCCTTTCGGAAGGTGCGCGGTCGACGGCGCGGTGACCGCGATGTCGGCGGGGACGGTCTCGCCGTGCTCAGTCCTCCTCCGAGCCCCGGGGCAGAACCGCGACGGGGATGGTCGCGGTGTGCAGCAGACCCTGGGTGACCGACCCCAACAGCAGGCCGCTGACACCGCCCCGGCCACGCGACCCGACCACGATCAGGTCGGCTTGACCGCCCGCCTCCACCAAGGCGTCCACCGGATCGTTCCCGGTACGCACGACGGTGATGTCCACGTCCTCGACGGTGTCGTCCATGAGCTCGGCGAGGATCCCCGACACCATCTCCTCGGAGTGACGGTCCAGCAGGTCGTCGGGCGGCGACGCCCAGCCCTCGGCGGTCGTCGACCGGGCGGCGAAGGTCGGAGGGGTCCGCCAACTGTGCACCGCCACGACCGAGGAGCCCCCGCGGGAGGCGGCCCGGCTCAGGGCGAAACGCAGTGCACGCCGGGAGTCCACCGAACCGTCCACACCCACCACGATCCGTTCCGGGCCCGTGTGCGAGATCGGTCCTTCCTGTCGGTGGGGGACGACCACGACCGGGCAGATCGCCTTGGAGGCCAGGCGCGTCCCCGCCGAGCCGGCCAGCGCCGAACGTACCGGTCCCAGTCCGCGCGAACCGACGACCACCATGTCCCCGTGGTCTATGCGGCGCAGCAGGGCCGAAGGAGGTTCCTCCAAGGCCAGTTCCGTCTCCACCTCCAGTTCGGGGTGGGAGGAGCGCACGTGTCGGGTGGCGTCGTCCAGGAGTTCGCGCCCCTGGGCGGACATCTCCTCGGTCGGGGGGAAGCGGGTGGCACCGGCGTACCTCGACATCACCAGTGGCATGGACAGGGCGTGCACGATGTACAGAGGCAGGCCCGTACGCGCCGCCTCCGTGGCGCCCCACTCCAAGGCGCGGTGCGCCGACTCCGAACCGTCGACGCCCACCACCACCTTGGGGGAGGGGATCTGCTGGTCGGCCATGTGTTCCCACCTTTCTCGGCATCGGTTCCGGGCACGCTGCGGAGGCGGCGGGGCCGTGCGCCACCCGTCGGTGGTGCGGGCTCGGTCTCCGCGTACCCGCAGGGCTCGGCCGCCTCTTCGCCATTACCCGGATGCCAGGACGATATCCACCAGCTACCACCGTGTCCACGGACACCGGAGCACCGAGGACGGGCCCGCGGGCCCACCGGTCGCAGGTGTGCGCTCTCTCGGCGCCAGGATGCGGTGGGGGCGATGATCTTGCTCCCAGCGTCACTTTCCACGGCCCATAGTGACGCTGGGGCCACTGTCGTCACGCAGGGTCAGGGGACACCTGCCACGCCACCCACTTCGCTTCATGCTCAGACCACGCACCCCTTGGAATCACTCATCTAGTCGCGCCCGGCCTCGTACACGCACAGGTGGGTGTAGGCCAGGGAGAACAGGGGTGTGGGCACGCCCAGTTCTCGACCCCGGGCGACGAGGTCGCCGATGACGTGCTCGGCCTCCACGGGGTTGCCATGGGTCAGGTCCCAGTACAGGGACGTGGTGGTCGCGGCCGTGGTGGTGGCGACGAGGGCGTTGGCCCGCTCCCGAGCCTCCTGGTCGGGGGGAAACCCCGAGGCGGTCGCCACGGCGATGGCCTCCTCGAACATCCCGGAGGTGAACTCCTGTCCTCCGGGGGCGCTGTTGACGCGTCCGATGGGGGCGCGCATCAGGCAGGTGCACGCTCCCAAGGTCGCCAGGAACACCCACTTGTTCCACAGCTGCTGCCGGATGTCGGTGACCGCCGTGGCCTGGTAGGTCCCGGTGTCCAGTGCGGCGCGCACGTCCTCCAGGGCGAGGACGGGACTCTCGCCCACCGGGCCGAAGATCAGCTCGCCCATCGTGCCGATCTCGACGATCTCACCCTCGGCGCCCAACCGTGTCATCACCATGGCGACCCCGCCGTAGACCCGTTCGGCGCCGAAGCGGTCGACCAGGAGATCGATGTGGCGCATGCCGTTGAGGAAGGGCAGTACCACGGTGCGCGGACCCACGGCCGGGGTCAGGTCCTTCAGCGCGGCGTCGAACCCGTACGACTTCACGGTGACGAGGATCAGGTCGTAGCCTGCCTCCAACTGGTCGGCGGTGAGGGCCGACACCGGTACCGCATGGGAGCGTCCGTCCACGTCGCGGACGACCAGACCGCGCTCACGCAGCGATTCGGCGCGGGCGGGACGCACGAGGAAGTCGACGTTGAGGCCGGCCCGGGCCAGGTGTGCGCCGAAATAGCCGCCGACGGCTCCGGCTCCCACGACGAGGATCTTCATGTCTCTCCCACTCGGTAGTGCGTGAACAGTGCACAAGGTAGGGCCATGGGATCTGTGGTGACAAGGGCGCCGCGGGGCCGTCGCCCCGGGTGCCCCTGTCACCACGAGGACGTATCGGGTGTGGGTTCGCACGTCCCGGGTCGGGCTCGTAGGGCGCCACGTCGCCTTGGAGGTGGCCCGCCAGGGCGCTCCGTGCTCTTTGCGTCCCCGCCCGTAGGGGCGCATCGTCCCGGCCCGGGGCGGGGCCTCGGTGTCCACACCGGGGCGGAGCGGGGTTCTCAGAGGGCCTGTCCCGGTGTCGGAACATGGAGTTCACCCCAGGTCATGACCTCTTCGGTCTTCGGACGTCGCGCGACCTCCACGAGCGCGCCCCGCCTCTGGGGGCGGGGCGCGCATTCACCAGGAGCGCCGGGGCGGACGATCCGGCGCGGTACGACGCGCTCACGGTGGGACCGACTTTCCGGCTCCGGCGAGGAGAACACGGCTCGTCCCGTCATCCGGCGGGTGTCTTTCCGTCCAGGATGTCCTGGACGAACTCCACTGTGGTGTCCACCTGCTCGGGCGCGACGAAGTAGTGAGGGGAGGCTCGGACGACCTCTTCCAGCCCGCGGCGCGACATGTCGATCAGCGTCGACGGGGCCCGGCTCACGGTCACCGTGACGTTTCTTCGTCGCAGGAGACTCATCACCTCGGAAGCCGGGGTCCCCTCCACACTGAAGGAGACGATCCCCGAATGCCGTTCCCCCAGGTCGTGCACCTGTACGCCCCGGATCTGCGAGAGACCGTCGCGGAGCCGACCGCTGATGTTCTGGACGGCCGAGTGGATCTCGCGCATCCCCAGTTCCTGGATGTATCGTCCGGCCGCCACGAGGCCCAGCCGGTCCGCGACACTGTGCTCCCAGAGTTCGAACGACCTGGCGTCGTCGCGCAGGGCCACGCGGTCCTGGGTGATCCACGATCCGCCCCTGAGGTCGACGTTGTCCCTGATCAGGTTGTGCAGGGTGGACCTTTTGGCGTAGAGGAAACCGGTTCCGCGAGGGCCGCGCACCCATTTGCGGCCGGTCCCCGTCATGAAGTCGACCTCCAGGTCGTCCGCTCGACAGGGGACCTGGCCGACGGACTGACAGGCGTCCAAAAGGACGTAGGCGCCGACCTCGTGTGCCGCCCTGGCCACCTCCCGTGCCGAGGTGAGCAGACCGCCGTTGGTCGGTGCGTGCACGAGGGAGACGAGTCTGACGCGTTCGTCGAGCAAGCGGTCGAGAGCCGGCAGGGAGACGTCACCCGAAGGGAGTGAGGGAACGATGTCCACGCTCGCCCCGACGGACTCCGCCCTGCGCAGGATCGGGATGGCGTTACCCGCGTACTCGACCTCGGTGATCAGGATGCGGTCGCCCTCGGTCAGCGGGATGGCCTGGAACACGGAGAGCCAGGACCTCGTGGCGCTGTCGCTGAACGCGATCTCCTCGGGGGCGCATCCCAACAGGTCGGCGAAGACGGAGTAGCCGCTCTCCACCTCCTCGGCCTTCTCCTGGGCGGCCCGGTATCCCCCGACCTTCGCCTCTCGGCGAAGGTGGTCGACGACGGTGTCGACCACCTGCCTGGGTGGAAGAGACGAACCCGCGCTGTCCAGGAAGATGTGGTCCCCCTGACATCCGGGGGTGTCGGATGCGGCTGACGCGACGTCGATCATTTTCTGTTCTTCCTTCCGGCTCTGTTCGTCCTGCTGGGGTGGGCGGAGCATCTGCCTTCAGGGTTTCACCCCCGTTCCTTCGGGGGAACGATGGCGAGATCCCTCCGCACATGTGCGTTCGCGTCCGATGAGGGGGAGGCGCTCTGAGGTCTTCGTCGGTTCCGGCCATCCCGTTCCCCGAGCGGGGTGGAGGGCTCGGGCGCGTTCGCGGCATGCCCGCGGGCTCGACCGCGCCATGAGGCTCCGTGATCCCGCGGTCGCCCACCACGGTGGACGGTGGGCTCGGATGGCGGTCTCAGGAGGGGCGATCCTTCGGAGCCGGTTCGACGGGGAACGTTCGGGCGTAGCGTTCGGCCAGGGTGTGGAAGGCCGCCTTGGGCTCCCAGTGGCCGTCGTCGGGGGAGAGCCCCGACTCCAGCGAGGGCGGACGCACGATCCCGAAGGAGGCCATGTCACAGTCCCGGGTGGGGTCGGGGGAGTAACGGCAGTCACCCTCGATGAACATGCACACGAACGCCCCGTGCACGTCCTCGGTCTCGAACACGTCCAAAAGCTCGTCGATGTAGTCGGCCTGCACACGCTCGTCGCGCACGTACCCGCCCCTGACGCGTCGGTCGTCCAGGTCGCTCCAGTCCAGGACGTCCGCCCCCGCGCCGCCCTTTTCGCGGGCGCCCTGGTAGGAGCAGCAGCCGAACTCGGTGACCACGATCGGCCTGCCGTGGGCGCGGAGCCCACGCAGCCCTTGGCGGTAGCGGCCACGGGTGGAGGCGTCCAGGTAGTAGTCGACGCCGACGACGTCGAACGGCTCCCAGTCCACGGTCTCCCAGGTACCCGAACCGTAGGTGAGCGGGCCGTGGAAGCGGGCACGGGCGGTGCCCGTCAGTTTCCGTAGCAGTCGGTCGAGGCGTGCGTTGAACAGGGGGAGCAGAGGAAAGAGCAGTCCCAGGGCCCGGGTGCGCCGTGAGAAGTCGCGGCCGGGCAGGATTCCGCTGACGAAGAGGCTGAGCTCGCACCCGACGTTGAGGCCGACCCGTTCGGGGTGTTCCCGGCGTAACCGTTCGGCCGCCTGGGCGGTCCGGTCCAGGAGGGACACGAGTTCCGTGGGGGCCGCGTCGACCGACCGGGGTTGCAACCACACGAACAGTCCCCGCTCCAGGGCCAGACGGGCCGCTTCCGTCAACCTCGCCGGGTCCTGGCCGAACACGGTCACCGCGGTGCAGTGCAGGTCCTCACCGATCACCCTCATCTCCTCGTCCACCACCTCGGTCCGCCACCGCTCACGGGTGTGCTGGCCGGGCGCGTACGTGGAACCGACGTCGTACAGGATCCCCTTCTGGACGAGTTCGCGGCGAGGCCTGGGCGCGGGGTGGGCGGACAGGTCGGAGCCGGTGCCGGGGAGGCGGGGGCCGAGGAGGTGCACGGCCCAGAGCACGACCGGCACCGGCGCGAAGGACAGCAGGGCCTCCCACGGCCCGGGTGCGCCGGTCGACCCGAGGTCGATTCCCTCGCTCAGGAGGCCCACGGCGGTCAGGGCGGCGCGGGCTGCGACGGCCGTCCAGACCTCGCCGGTGGTGGTCCGCAGAACGCCGGCGAAGACGCCCAGGAGGAACAGTCCGGCCATGTCTTCGGAGGAGCGGCCGACCAGGGCGGCCGAGACCGTGAACAGGGCGGCTTGGGCCAGGACGAGCGTCCACCGGGAAAGACTCCGTCCCAGGAGGTGGAGCACATAACCCCGAAAGACCAGTTCCTCGGGGAGCACATGGGCCACCAACAGCAACGGCACCATGACGGCGGCGGTCGCCATGGCCTGTGCGAGCACGTCCTTGTCGACGTCGGCCCCGCCCAGGGCCAGGGAGGAGCCGAGCGTGACGGCGAGCGCGGCGGTCAGCGGACCCGCCCAGGCCGGAGAGGCGGTGGTGAGCACGAGGGTGCGCATCGGTCGGCGGTCCAGGAAACGGCACGCCGCCCAGAGCAGAGCCGTCACCGGCCCCAAGGTGAGCAGGCCCCGCGTCAACAAGGCCCAGGGTGAACCGGGGGCTTCGGCCGCATCGGGCGGTGAGCCGGTGGCGAGGGAGGCGAGCAGGCCCACGAGAGTGACGGACGCGGCCATAAGCAGGGCACGGCCGAGGTGGGACATGCCAGGAGCGGGCGGGTGGTCGGGCGGGCGATCGGGCATGGGCCTTTTTCCGACGTAAACTCCGTACGGCGTTCGATCTTACTTCGAACAACGTACGGAGTTCTAGGGAGGGGACGACGGTGGTCCGCGCGCACGACCCCGAGGCCACGCTCGCTCTGCTGTGGGACGGGCCGACACGGCCTCGACGCGGCCCACGGCACAACCTCACCGTGGAGGAGATCGTGGACGCGGCCACCCGTGTCGCGGAGGAGGAGGGGGTCGGTGCGCTGTCCATGCGCGGGGTCGCCTCCCTGCTCGGCGTGGGCGCGGCCACCCTTTACACTTACGTCCCCGGCAAGGCCGCGTTGCTGGCGCTGATGGTGGACACGATGATCGGTCGGGCACCCCTGCCGCACACCCGTCCGGGGACCTGGCGGGAGAAGGTCCGGTCCTGGGCGCACGAGGACCTGCGTTCCTACCGCGAACACCCCTGGTTGATCGAGCTCACCGCCACCGGGCAGCCGGTCGGGCCCCACGCCTTCGCCTGGACCGACTCCGCGCTCAGGATCTTCGAGGACACCGGATTGACCGCTCACGAGGCGCTCACCGTCGTGGAGACCGTGGAGGGGTACATCCGAGGGCACGCCGCCAAGGTGGTCCGGGCCGACCGGTCCCGGGAACGGACGACCCCCGACGGTCGGACGTGGAACACGGTCCAGGAGGCCTTCCTGGTCACACGTGCGGGCGAGGCGGGCCGTTACCAAGCCATCGAACGTCTGGACACGGACGGCCCCGACCCCGAGGAGGTCTTCGCCCAGGGGCTGGAGTGGCTGCTGGACGGCGTCGAGTCCCGTGTGCGTACCGCCTCGGAGCCGGGGAAGTCACACTGACGGCCACGACCGCCTCCGGAAGGTGTGCCCCCGGAGACGGTCGTGCGTGATGCGGAGCGAGACGGACGGGGGCGGTCCCGGTCGGCGCGGCCGCCCCGAGCCCGCTCAGTCGTTGCCGGACTCGATGGCGGCCTGGTCGAGCAGGTCGCTCTCCGCGGCCTGGCCACGGGAGGCGATCGTCTCGGCTCCGCCCTCGGGCATCGAGCCGATCAGGCCGGTCGAGGCCGCCTGTGCGGCGCCGGTCGTGATCTGCCGGTCGCTGCCGACCATGCCGAGCCTGGAGTACTCCTCCAGCTTGGACCGGGAGTCGGCGATGTCGAGGTTGCGCATGGTCAGCTGGCCGATGCGGTCGTTCGGCCCGAACGCGGAGTCCTCCGTGCGCTCCATGGACAGCTTGTCCGGGTGGTAGCTGAACGCCGGTCCGGAGGTGTCCATGATGGAGTAGTCGTCACCGCGCCGCAGTCGCAGGGTCACCTCGCCGGTGATCGCCGTGCCCACCCAGCGCTGTAGGGCCTCGCGCATCATCAACGCCTGCGGTTCCAACCACCGGCCCTCGTACATCAACCTGCCGAGCCGCCGGCCGTCGTCGTGGTAATTGGCGAGGGTGTCCTCGTTGTGGATGGCGTTGACCAGTCGCTCGTAGGCCGCGTGCAGCAGCGCCATGCCCGGTGCCTCGTAGATGCCCCGGCTCTTGGCCTCGATGACCCGGTTCTCGATCTGGTCCGACATGCCCATGCCGTGACGGCCGCCGATGGCGTTGGCCTCCATCACCAGGTCCACGGCGGAGGGGAAGGTCTTGCCGTTGATGGTGACCGGCCGGCCCTGCTCGAAGCCGATCGTGACGTCCTCGGGGGTGATCTCCACCTCGGGGTCCCAGAACCGTACGCCCATGATGGGCTCGACGAGTTCGATGCCGACGTCGAGGTGTTCGAGCGCCTTGGCCTCGTGCGTGGCGCCCCAGATGTTGGCGTCGGTGGAGTAGGCCTTCTCCGTGCTGTCCCGGTAGGGCAGGTCGTGGGCGAGCAGCCACTCCGACATCTCCTTGCGGCCGCCGAGCTCGTTGACGAACTCGGCGTCCAACCACGGCTTGTAGATGCGCAGGGCGGGGTTGGCGAGGAGGCCATAGCGGTAGAACCGCTCGATGTCGTTGCCCTTGTAGGTGGACCCGTCTCCCCAGATCTGCACGCCGTCCTCGAGCATGGCGCGTACCAGCAGGGTCCCGGTGACGGCGCGCCCCAGGGGGGTGGTGTTGAAGTAGGTGCGGCCACCGGAGCGGATGTGGAACGCTCCACAGGCCAGGGCCGCGAGCCCCTCCTCCACCAGGGCCTCCCGGCAGTCGACGAGCCGGGCGACCTCCGCGCCGTAGGCGGCGGCGCGGCCGGGCACCGAGGCGATGTCGGGCTCGTCGTACTGGCCGATGTCGGCGGTGTAGGCGCACGGAACGGCGCCCTTGTCGCGCATCCACGCGACCGCCACCGAGGTGTCGAGGCCACCGGAGAAGGCGATTCCGACGCGCTCGCCGACGGGAAGGGAAGTGAGTACCTTGGACATGGCAATAAGTATGCGCCACTATGAATGAGCATGCAATTCGAGGGGCTCTTCGCATGTCCACCGCGGCGGGCGACGTCACCGTGCCGATGCCCGCACCCCCGTCCGGGGCGCGACGCCCTCGGGGCAGTGCTCGGAGGGCCCGACCGCGGCGCCTGGGCGCCTGTCCGACCGCTGGCGTGTTCTCTCCATGGAACGGCCCCCGGTTCAAGGCGCTCCGATGGGTGCGTACGCCAACGAATCACCGACCCCGAAGGAAAGGGGGATTGCGCGGGGCGTCGTGCGCGATGTACGTCTGGTAGTGAGTCGACTACCTGGGGTGTGCATGGTGTCCATGTATGTTCGCACGCGCTTGTGGAGACCGCGGAGGGAAACGAAGGGCCGGTCCTCGCCCTGCCCTCCGGGCGACCGTCCTCACCGGCCTGGGACGGGGACCACGTGATCGTCCTCGGTCTGTCCTCCGGCACCTCCGTGGACGGGATCGACGTCGCCGCCGCGCGCATCGACCTGGACGGCCCCCTGGTGCTCCTGACCCCGCTGGGACACCGCACCGTGCCCTACTCGACACGACTGCGGCGGGCGATCCGCGACGCACTGCCGCCCGGGTCGGTCACGATGGAGGCAGTGTGCCGCCTCGACACCGGCATCGGCCGTGAGTTCGCCGACGCGGCGCGGACCGCGAACGAGGAACTCACTGGAGGGAGGGCCGACCTGGTCGCCTCCCACGGCCAGACCCTGTTCCACTGGGTCGACGGCACGACGGTGCACGGCACCCTACAGATGGGACAGCCCGCGTGGATCGCCGAGGCCACCGGCCTGCCCGTCGTCTCGGACCTGAGGGCGGCCGACGTGGCCGCGGGCGGGCACGGTGCACCCCTGGCCGCTCTTTTCGACACCCTCCTGCTCGATGGGCGGGCGGAACCGGCCGCCGCGCTGAATCTCGGGGGCATGGCCAACGCCACCATCGTGCGGGACGGAGCCCCGCCGCAGGCCTTCGACACAGGACCCGGCAACGCACTGATCGACGCCGCGGTGCGCCGGGTGACCAACGGCCGCGCCGACTTCGACGCGGCCGGGACGCTCGCCCGGTCGGGCAGGATCGACCCCACGCTCTTGGAACACCTGCTCGCCGAGCCGTACTACCGGCTGCCCCCGCCGAAGAGCACCGGACCGGAGCTGTTCGGTCCCGGTCACCTCGACACGGCGTTGAGGCGGGCCGGTACACCCGACGCCGCCGACCTGTTGGCCACCCTGGTCGAACTCACCGCGGTCTCCGTCGCGGACGCGTTGCGCCCCCACGGGGTGGCCGAGGTGTTCGCCTCGGGCGGGGGCGTCCGCAACCTCTTCCTCATGGAGCGCCTCGCCGCACGTCTTCGCCCCGCGCGCCTGGACACCTTCGACGCCCTTGGCCTGGACGGTGAGGCGAAGGAGGCCTATTTGTTCGCCCTGATCGGCTTCCTGACCTGGCACGGGATCCCCGGTTCCGTGCCCGCGTGCACCGGAGCCCGCCGGGCGTCGCCGGCAGGACGCATCACCCCCGGAATCAGACCCCTGCGACTCCCCGCACCGGTGGACGTCCTCCCACGACGCCTGCGCGTGGAGGCTCCGGAGACCTGACCCTCCGCCCACCCCGTTCCAGAGAGGCCCACAGTGCAACCCATCGACCTCGTGGTCATCGCGGCGTACCTGCTGTGCTCGGCATGGCTCGGGCTGCGGCTGTCCGGCCGCCAACGCGACACCAAGGACTATTTCATCGGTGACCGGCGACTGCCCTGGTGGGCGGTGTGCCTGTCGGTGGTGGCCACCGAGACCAGCGCCCTGACCGTGATCAGCATCCCCGGCGTGGCCTACCTCGGCGACGTCACCTTCCTACAGGTCGCGGTCGGCTACATGATCGGTCGCGTGGTCGTCGCCTTCGTGCTGCTGCCCCGGTACTACCGGGGCGAGATGACCACGGCCTACGCCTACCTCGGGCTGCGCTTCGGTCGCGGTATGCAGAGCACGGCCGCGGTCACGTTCCTGTTCACCCGGCTGCTCGCCGACGGGGTGCGCCTGTTCGCGGCGGCCATCCCGATGAAGATCGTCCTGGACGCCTACGGGCTGGAAATGTCCTACTTCGGCATCATCGCCGTGCTCGGCGTGGTGACGGTCCTGTACACCTTCATCGGCGGTATCCGAGCCGTGGTCTGGGTCGACGTGGTCCAGATGGCGCTGTACGTGGTCGGCGGCGTGATCGCGCTGAGTCTGATCGTGAGCAGCCTGGACGTGAACTTCCTGGAGGTCGCGGCGGCGGAGGGCAAGACCCGGTTCGTGGACTTCACGTCCGATCCGATCTCGGCCCCGTACGCGACGGTGACCGCGGTGCTGGGCGGTGCGCTGCTGTCCACGGCCTCCCACGGCGCCGACCAGATCATCGTGCAGCGGCTGTTGGGTTGTCGCAGCCTGCGTGACGCGCAGAAGGCGGTGATCGTCAGCGGCGCCGTGGTGTTCTTGCAGTTCGCCCTCTTCCTCACCGTCGGCCTGGCGCTGTACTCCTACTTCGAGGCCGCCACGATCGAGCAGCTGGGACTGGCCGGCCCCGACGAGCTCTTCCCGGTGTTCATCGTCGAGGGGCTGCCCGCCGGACTGTCGGGCCTGCTTCTGGCCGGGATCATGGCCAGCGCCATGAGCACCCTGTCCTCGTCGTTGGCCGCGCTGTCGTCCTCGACGATGGCGGACCTGTACGAGCGGTTCGTCTCCCGTCCCCTCACCGACGCCCAGGGGCTGCGGCTGGGTCGACTGTTCACCCTCGGCTGGGGACTGGTGTTCATCGGGGCGGCCGTGATGTTCACCGGCACCGACGACCCTGTGGTCGAGCTCGGCCTGTCGGTGGCGAGTCTGACCTACGGTGGACTGCTCGGCGCGTTCTTCCTGGGACTGTGGGTACGCCGGGCGCGTCAGCGGGACGCGATCATCGCCTTCGGCGTCGCGGTGGCGACCATGTCCTGGCTCTTCCTCTTCCAACCCGGGCTCGTCGGGTTCACCTGGTACACGGCCATCGGCACGTCCATCACGCTCGCTCTGGGCGGACTGCTCTCGCTGCGTCGAGAACGGACTTCCGGCGTGGGGGCGGTGGAGGGGGAGCTCTCGGCCGAAGGCGAGCAGGAGCGTGCATGAGAGCCGGTACGGCGTGCCGCCGCCTCCCCTCGTGTCGGACGTGGCGGAAGACGGCGGCACGCGAGGCCCTACACCCGCTCGTCCTCGGCCTCGCACGTCCAACGTTCCCGGTCCTGGTCGGTGACGCGTACCTCACCGCCGAGGGGCTGGGTGATGCGGATGTGGTTACCGAACGGGTCGCGTAGCGCGCAGTCGATGCCGTAGGGCTGTTCGACCACGTCCTGGGTGAACTCCACACCCCTGGCCCTGAGCTTGTCGTAGGTGGCCCGGCAGTCGTCCGTGTTCAGTATGCAGGCCGCTCCCAACGCGCCCTTGGTCACCAGGTCGCGGACCTGCGCCGCGGTCTGCTCGCTGAGCGAGGGCGGGCCTGGAACCTCCAACAGCAGTTGGCGTTGAGGGTCCCCCGGCAGGGCCACGGTCAACCAGCGCATGAAACCCATGTCGACGTCGTTGGTGACCTGGAAGCCGAGTTTGCCGACGTAGAAGTCGAGTGCCTCGTCCTGGTCCAGGACCATGACGGAGGTGATGGCGATATCGGTGGTCGACGCCAACCCCCTGGCGGTCGCGTTGCTGCCAGTCGCGTTCGGCCAACGCCACCAGGCCGGCGCCGTCCTGGTGGCGTCGGGTGTTCGTGGTCGGGTCCCACGGTCCGATCGGTGTGTCCAGGGCACGGGTGTCGGTCACTCACCCGTCGGGGGTCAACCGGCCCTTCTGACGGCGTTTGTGCGCAGGCACCCGGGTGTAGTCACGATCCGGCAGGTGAGGGCCCGAGACGGTGGAGTTGAGGTCGCCGGCGACCACGACCGGGAGGGCGGCGCCGACCTGGGAGGCCAGTGTCTCGGCCTCCATCAGCCTTCGGGTACCGGAGGCGTAGTCGAAGTGCGGCACGATCACCCGCACCGCACAGGAGGGTGAGTCGCGCACCGCCACGGTCCAGGTGTTGCGCTTCCACCGACTGGGGTCGGTGTCGGCGAGGGAGTACTCCACCAGGTCCAAGTGCTGGGTGTTCCACAGCAAGGCGGGCGGGTGGTCGGAGCGTTCGATCTGCCCGACGCTGATCTCGTACCGGACGTTGCACAGCTGCGACAGCAAAGCGGCGGCTTGTCTCTCCGGGCGGCCGCGGGGCATTCGCCACCGGGCCTCGTTGATCGCGATGATGGCGGGCCGGATACCGCGGACCGGCTCCATGATGGAGTTGAGCAGGTGCAGGTTCGTGCCGCTGGCGAGCCTGTCCTTGAGGTTGACCAAGGCCAGGGGCAACTCGTGCGTTCGGGTCATCGGCTTCCTGCCGTCATCACGTTGGTGGTGAGCACCTGGTCTCAGGTGGTGGGGTGGCGGCGTAGCAGAGCACGACGTTCACGTTCGGTCATGCCGCCCCACACACCGAACTGGATCCGGTTCTCCAGTGCTTCTCGCAGGCAGGGCAGGCGCACCGGACAGCCTCGGCATATGCGCTTGGCGCGGTGCTGCTCCGCACCAGAGACGAACAACTCGTCAGGGTCGGTGTCACGGCAGGCAGCACGAGCATCAAGGAACATCGTGTTTTCCATGAGGTTGGGAGGTGCCGGATGTCCTCACACCGGCCCCATCGAGCGTGAGGACACCCCGCGGGAAAAGTACTCCAGTTGTAGATCCGGTTTGTTGTGACCTGGAACCATTTGCCGAAGATGGCAGCACGGCAAGCCGTTGATTTGGGGATTCGCCGGACACACGGACGGCCACCGCGTGATCATCGGTGGTTGTGAAGACAACGAAGAGCCCCGCGGTGGCCGCTGAACTCAGCGTAGCGGCCCAGCGCCGGCCGCACCGGCTGAACGAACTGATCCACACCATCTGCCCCCGCTTGGCCCGCCCTGAGACCCGGCACACCGCCGGCGACCTCCTGCGCGGCCTGCTCGCGCCGCTGGCACGCAAGAACTGCTGGACTTTGGCCGAACACGTCGGCCAGCCCAGCCCCTACCGCTTCCAGCACCTGCTGAGCCGGGCTGCGGTAGACACAGAAGGCCTGATCGCCGACTTGCACGCCTACACCCGCACCCACCTGGGAGACCAGGACGCGGTCCTGGTCGTGGACGAGACCGGCGACCTGAAGAAAGGCACCGCGACCGTCGGTGTCCAACGTCAATACACCGGTACCGCCGGGCGCATCGAGAACGCCCAGGTCGCGGTCTACCTGGCCTACGCGACCCCCGCCGGGCACGCCCTCATCGACCGCCGCCTCTACCTGCCCCGCTCCTGGACCGATGAATCTGGGCGCCTCCAAGCCGCCGGCGTTCCTGCCAGCACCGTCTTCGCCACCAAACCCGAACTGGCCCAGCAGATGGTCACTGCCGCTGTGGCCGCGGGTACACCCGCCCCCTGGGTGACGGCCGACGAAGTCTACGGCCAGCACCAAGGGCTGCGCCAGGCCTTGGAGGAACACCAGATCGGTTACGTGATGGCCGTGCCACGCACCGAGCGCGTTTTGCTGCCGCGCAGACCAGCTACCGTCGCCGAACTGGCGGTGCTCGCGCCCGCCTCCGCCTGGCAACGCCGTTCGGCCGCCGGCGGCGCTAAAGGAGAACGCTTCTACGACTGGATGCTGATCGATGCCGAACTCATCCCTGAGGGATACCGGTGGGTGCTGATGCGACGCCACCGCAGCAGCGGTGAGCTGGCGTTCTACCGGTGCTACGCACCTCAAAAGGTGCCTCTTCAACGCTTGGTGGCCGTTGCCGGACGCCGGTGGGCGGTCGAGGAAGGATTCCAGCAGGGCAAGGGCTTGGCCGGGCTGGACGAACACCAGGTCAGGACGTGGACGTCCTGGCAGCGGCGGAGTCTGTTTTCGATGCTGGCTTATGCGTTCCTGGCGGCTACGGCCGCCATCGAGGGCCACCAGAACCCACCTACGGGCGCTTTGATCGCGTTGACCTGCAACGAGATCGCTCACCTGCTCAATGCCCTGTTCACCACGGAACCCGACATCGAGCATGTGCTGGGCTGGTCGCTGTTCAGACGCTCGCACCAAGCCACCGCACGCCAGTACCACTACCGCGGACAGGCCATCCGAGAACTATGACAAACCGGATCTACAACTGGAGTGTTAGCACGACAGTCGTAGATCGTTGTGTTCTATCCTGTGGTCGTGGTGGATGATGTCTCGACACAGGATGTCGCGGCCTGGCGGGCCGGGTTGGATGAGCTGTTCGACCGCTTGGCCGGGTGCTTTGGTCGGGTGGAGTCGCGCAGGTGGGCCAGGGCGTATCTGACCGGGTTGCTGGCACCGGTGGAACGCAAGAACGGCTGGCAGCTGGCCGAGGCCGCTGGTGCGGACGATCCGACGGGGATCCAGCACTTCGTGGACCGTTCCCGCTGGGACGCCGATGCCGTGCGCGATGCGGTGCGATCCTACGTCGCCCAGGCCCTGGCCGGGCCCCAGGGAGTACTCGTGGTGGATGAGACCGGCTTCGTCAAGAAGGGACGACTTTCCGTCGGGGTCCAGCGCCAGTATTCGGGCACCGCCGGGAGGGTGGAGAACTGCCAGCTCGGTGTGTTCCTGGCCTACGCCGCACCCCAGGGGCGGGCGTTGATCGATCGTGAGCTGTACCTGCCCAGGTCCTGGATTGATGATCCGCACCGGTGCGCACAAGCAGGGATCCCCGACGAGCGCCGCGCCCAAGGGGTGCTGACCAAGCCGCGCCTGGCCGAGGCCATGATCGGTCGTGCACTGGAGGCTGGGGTCCAGGCCGGGTGGGTGGTCGCTGATTCCGCCTACGGCCGTGATGGGAGGTTCCGCGCCTTCTGCGAAGCACGTCGGATGCCCTACGTGGTGGAGGTCCCGGTCAAGCAGACCGTCGCCGACCTGGATGGGCGCCGCCGCGTGG
Source organism: Nocardiopsis sp. ATB16-24 (assembly GCF_030271535.1). Classification (GTDB taxonomy): domain Bacteria; phylum Actinomycetota; class Actinomycetes; order Streptosporangiales; family Streptosporangiaceae; genus Nocardiopsis. The sequence goes on from NZ_JASCXJ010000005.1 coordinate 59,504, forward strand.
ACACCCTCATCGGCCGTGCTCCCGCTGAGGCGTGGCACCGTGTCTCGGCCGGTGAGGGGGTGCGCGGTGAGCGCGTCTACGACTGGGCCTGGGCCACTCTGCCCGCCGTGGAGGAGGTTCCGGCCGGGTTCGTGCGCACTTTGTTGGCCCGGCGCTCGGTCGACGATCCCACCGACATCGCCTACTACCTGTGCTTTCATCCCGACTCCCTTGGGCGGGAGGAGGTCGTGCGGGTGGTCGGGGCCCGGTGGGCGATCGAAGAGTGCTTCCAAGCGGCCAAGAACGAGACCGGCCTGGACCACTACCAGGTTCGCAAGTGGGAGCCGTGGTATCGGCACATCACCATGGCCATGGCAGCCCATGCCTTCCTGGCTGTGACCGCTGCCATGGACCCAAAAGCCCACGCGGGCTGGGTCGCCTCACAGTCGCCGAGATCCGCCGTCTCTTGGCGTTGACCCTGCACCCCGCTCGCACCCTGCAGCGTGCTTTGACCGCTTCTTCCTGGCGCCGCCGCCACCAAACACGCGCACGATACTTCCACCACAAGCGAAGACACAACGATCTACGACTGTCATGCTAAGCGCCTTTCCTGAAGTCCTGCACGTAACCAGCGGGGAACCATGGGCTGGTCCAGGGCGCGGCGGTAGCAAGTAGCTGGTCGGGCGAACGAGCGCGGAAGAAGGCGTGCACCTGCCGTCGTCGCCCGGGCCGGCTCACCGCGGTGTTGGCCACATACGCCTTCAACGCCGCCCAGACGCGTTCGGCCGGGTTGTCGTGCGGGCTGTAGCGCGCCCCGAACCACACGTGCAGGCCCGGGTGGGCGGCCACGAACGCCCGCACCAGACGGGCATGGTGGATGCTGTCGTTGTCGCAGACCACCACGACCGCCGGAGCGGCCGGGAAAGCGGCCACCACCTGCTCCAGCAGGGCCACGAAGTCAGCCGCGCGTCGCCTGCCCAACCGGTACACCCATCGCCCGGTGGTCACCTCCAGCGCCCCCAGCACGGTGATCTGCCGGTTGCGGCCGGGGGTGGGGATGTGCGGGCGGTGTCCGCGCAGTGTCCAGGTCGCGCGCAGGGTGGGCAACAGGTGCAGGTGCGTCTCGTCCTCGACCCAGACGACCGCCCCGGCAGGCAGCAGGCGCATCCGGGCGGCGAGCGCGGCCACGACGGCATCGTGTGCGGGGTCGCCGCGGGCCACGGCTTTGGGGCGGCGCCACACGGCGACCTGGCGCACCCGGCGATACAGGGTGCGCGCGCTCATGCGGGGTCGGCCCAGGTGACGCCGGATGTGGGTGAGGGTCCACGGTCCGGGGCGCTGGAGCAGCGCGGTGATCCGCGCGTACAGCCGTGGGCCGCCTAGGCGGGGACGGCCGGTGCGGGGCCGGTCGGCCAGTCCGGGCAGGCCTTGGTGGTTGTAGCGGGTGATCCAGCGGCGCACGGTGGCGGGGTGGTAGTCCAGCAGCGCGGCGATCTGGGCGGGGGTGAGGCCGTGCAGGGACAGCAGAACCATCACCGCGCGCAGGGCCACTCTCCAGGGGCCTTTGAGTTGGTGGTGCAGGTGGGTGATGTCGCTGGTGGGGGCTTGGGCGAACACGGTGGGCGGGCGCATACTGATCACGACCTCGCCGGGTGGTCAGACGATGGTGCAACTTCGATCCAACCCCTGGCGGGGTCCTTGTCAACACGCGCTCGCTGCCGCGTCCTGGCCTGGGGTTACGCGCAAAACTTCTAAGTAGGCGCTTAGACCAACGCCGCGAGCACCGCTTGCTCGTCGCCCCACTGGGCACGGAGCCGTCGCTTTCCCTCGGGGGCGACGTCCAAGACATGCGGGAGCAGTATCTTCCCGTTCGGAGCCGGTCGGTTGCCGTCATTGGCGGTCCCAGGCTCACTGAAGACGAGAACCTGCTGGGGCCTTCGTTCCAGGAGGCGGCCTTCCTTCCAGACCTCCAGTTCCGCCTGTTCCTGTTCTCCAGTGAGGGCACGCTGGAAACAGGCGACGGCGACCTCGTCCTTGGTGCCGTTGTAGACCCAGCGTGTCCCCAGAGTAGAGTGCTCCATCGTGCCGACGAGGTGGTCTTCGTGACCGTGTAGGGGCTCGCCCCGGTAGGTCAGCGGCACATGGAGCAATCGTGCCCCGCGGCGGAGTAGAAAGGCCTCCACACCGACCTCTCCGTTTGGGTCGTCGAATCTGTACTTGCCCAGGACCTCATCAGACCCCCGCCCCGCCCACGGTTGGCTGTCCAGCCAGGCACTAATCAACGTTAGTTTGCTCGGGGTGACAGTAGCTTTGTGAATGATCGCCATGGGCACCAGTATCCGTCAGAAGTGTTCGAGGAGGAAGCCGACTCCCAACCCAGCCCCGGCATTTCGATTGGAGTACAGGACGTCTGCTCCTTCACCCTTCCTATTTTTCCGGGACCATGCTATTAGTCTCTGTTCGGGACCTTGAGGCGCCTCAACCCTGAGACCAGGGTTGTGGTATCTGGCGTTGCGCTGCACCCAACTGGTTGGCTTTGAGTGTCGACGTTCTGGCGAGAAGTCACACCGTATGGATCCGTGTCGAGCTCTCCTTCCCCCCGCTCCACGGAACCGACCACATACCATCCTCTGAGCCTCTGCGATAGCAGGCCCCTGGGTTGCCGCGAATAGAACCCATCTCAGGATTCCCAGAAGATGCATCCTTTTAATGTCGTCTTCTCGTTGCAGGATGTGACGATGGACCAGAGTCAGCACCAGAAGACCTGACCTCCCTTGCGAGCAGAAAGCTCCACTGTGGCCGGATCCGGCCACTACTTTGGTCCCCGTGTTGCTCTTCGCCTTCCTTCGGGGCAGCCGTCTCACCTTGGGTGACGCACCTTCGCTCTGGCTGTGACCTGCGCTCGAGCATCCGCGAAGTGGCACGGTGATCGACCTTACTTCATCCGACGCGGGATGGCGAACGCCTCATGATCCACGGGGATTATTCCAATGTCAAACAACAAGGAACAAGGTAGGTGTGAGAAATAACCGCGCGCCACGAAAGGGTTGCCCTCTGAACTGTAGGGTGACAGCCTGGTGCGGCTCCAGGACCTCCGTCTTTCCAAGGCAGATGTCGGGCAGGTTTTTGGAGTACGAGTGTGTCCTATAAAGATTTGGGCGCGATCAGTTCTTCTGGGAGAGAACTTGAAGTCTGTCCTCGTGCCTACCGCCCATGTGCCAGGCGTGGCAAAAGGAGAATCCAGATGTCATTTGAAAATCCGGGATCAAGTCGCCGTTCGTTCTTTCTTCAGAGCGGCCTGGTCGGGGGTGGTGTGGCATTGGGGTTGCAAACTTCGTCCTCCCCGTCTCCAGCATCTCTCTCTTCGGATTCAAATTTCAATCATGACGCAAAGGCAAGCAATTACGTGGTGAGTGGAGACGACTTCGATTTCACCCAGGAATCTGCGGCACTATCTCCGGAAAAGATCGTCGATACCGCATGTCAGTTCTGTAATTCTCATTGCGGTATGAAGGTATCCCTGAAATCCGGACGTGTTATTGGTATTAGTGGTGAAGAAGAGGACCATGTTCAGGATGGAAACCTTTGCGTTAAAGCGAAGATGATGCCCGAATTGGTCTACAACCATCACCGGATCACCACGCCCCTACGTCGGGTCTCAGGGCAGAAGGGCAGCAAGGACTCGCGTTTCGAACCCGTCTCGTGGGAGAAGGCGCTACGCGCCATCGCTGAGAAAATAGTGGGACTACGTGATGCAGGAGAAGCCCGCGCCATCGCCAACCGCACCACCGGGCGTATGCCCCGGGGTTCCGCAGACCTGATCGCACGTCTGTTCTCACTGCTCGGTAGCCCTAACAACACCGACGTGGGACCGGTCTGTAACGATGCCGGGGCCAATGCTCTATCCAGCACTTTCGGGCTGGGGTACTTCACTAACGGCTATGGCGTGGACGAGGCCACAGGGAAGCACGATCTCGGCTCGGCCGAGTATTTTCTGTTCCTCGGAACCAACCAGGCTGAAACCCATCCGGTCACCTTCGAGTATCTGCTGCGTGAGCGCGCCAGGACGGGAGCGAAGCTGGTCGTGGTCGATCCCAGACTCACGCCTACCGGAGCCCAAGCCGACCTGTGGGTGTCCTCGAAACCCCACACGGACCAGGCTCTGCTTCTGGCGATCCTGCACCATGTCGTGGCGCAGAATTTGTATGACAAGAATTTCATCGACCAATGGGTAGTGGGATTTGAGGAACTGCGCCGGCATCTGCTTGAACACACCTACACACCCGAATGGGCCGCCGATGTCACCGGTGTGCCCGCCCAGACCATCAAACAGATCGCTGAGGAGTATGCCGGTGCATCTCCTGCCGCCATCGTCTGTAACGCTGGCATCTCCCATCAACTCGGAGCTTTCGACACCTATCGCTGCCTGGCCTTCCTCGCTGCGATCACCGGCAATATCGGTCTACCTGGCGGTGGTTGCAACTTCATGCACAACACGTGGCCGGGAAAAATGTACCTGCCTCCGCTTGAGTCGACCGTTCCCGAGACAGCAGAGGCGCTGCCGGTAGGCCCTGATTACTTCGCCGAATCCATTCTGGAAAAAAATCCCTACCAACTCAGGGCCGTCATCACCCAGGGCAACCCACTCCTGTCATCAGCAAATACCGCGAAGGTGCGCAAGGCGTTTGAAAAGCTCGACTTCTATGTCTATACCGGCCTGTTCATGGAAGAAGCCGCTTACTTCGCCGACATTATCCTGCCGGTGTGCAGTGGTATGGAGATGGAGGGCGTCTACATGCGTCGGGACGACCGCGCGATCCGATGGCAGAACCAGGCTGTACCGCGGGTTGGCGAGTCACGTCCGGATTGGGAAATCTGGATCGACCTCGCCCATACCCTGGAAGAGGTGGACGCCAGCAGCCCCAGAGGTTACTGGGCAAACGCCTTTCCTGCTGAGTGGAAGGACTACCGAACCCTGTGGTCGCAGTTCGTGGCGCATACCCCTGGGATGAAGGGCATGGACGCCGAACGGATGAGCGCTAGAAGAGAACCCCTGCGCTGGCCCTGCCCCAGTTCCGAGCACCCTGGGGTGAGCACCCTCTACATGGATCACTCGAGCTGGTACGAAGCGGCTGAGTCCTTGGGAGAGGAAAACAAGGGAAAACGTTTCCTCACCCCTTCAGGCAAGGTTGAGATCTACACCGAGGCACTGGAAGAGGCCCTAGCAGGGGTCGGCCACTCCGCTCTGCCGATCTTCTACACCCATCCTGAGGTAACCGGCGGGCACCCGACCATCGAGTACACCAGTGCTTTCGTCACCAATCCCCTCTACCCCCACGCCAACACCGTGAAGGTTCGGCTGGGTGTTCAGGCCCGAGGTGACGTGCACAAGGACTACCCACTGATGGGTATGACCGGCAGACCCAGTGTCGTGCACTTTGCCTCGGTCACTCAGTGGACCCCCATGGGCAAACAGCTCAACGGGGTGCGCCTGATCCAGATCCATCCTCGAACAGCCCAAAGGAACGGTATCGCCGAAGGGGACGAAGTCCGCGTGGAGAGTCCCCGCGGAGCGGTCACTGGGACTGCTCTTCTCTGGGAGGGCATCCGCGAGGACACGATCTTCGTACCCAGTACCTTCGGCCCCTCGCAGGTGGTCGGTGACGTCTCAGGTGCGGATCGTTACGAGTCCGCCAATCTGCTGACCGACGACCGCTACTTTGACAATGTCTCGGGACAGCAGGCTTACAAGTGCTTCGCCTGCCGCGTCACCAAGGTGTGAACGAGAAAGCACCTGTTGTCACGTAATAAGTAGTTCTGAGCCGGGACTCCTCCCGCTCAAAGGGCTTGATTCTGCGACCTCACAAGCCATCGCCCTCTTCCGAGAGCCACTCGATCCGCGGACGCATGGTGGCTGACACCGCTCCCTGGTTCCTGGGGATGGCCGGCCTTTGTGATGGCGAGGCAGCGAATCCCGGCTGACCGCACCACGCCCTTCAGGCACCATCACTCACATGTGATCGGACCAGGTCAAGGGCTTTCCTCCTGGACTTTCGAAGTTCACTCACGAAGGAGTGACTCAAGAACGACTGAGGAATTCCTCAGTCGGACAGCGATCGGACGCATCGGTGGCGACCTGTGCAATCGCGTGTTGAGGAGGCTGGGGGTGCGACCGAGCTATGTGGCTCAAGGTCCCGCCCCCAGCCCTGGAAGCGCTCTGTATTGGAAAAACCCTCGCGGCAGGCGCCTCCTTGCTCAGCTTCCCTGGCAGGCAAGATTTCGTGACGCAATGATGGACGACACTCCACCATGAGCCTTTTTCATCCTGAAGGTGCAGGTCACAGCCTCGTACCGGTCTCCCCGAGCCTCTTCTGAACAGCAAGAAGCCCCTGGTAGGTGGGTTAACAACCACGAAAACCTGCCGCACCAAGGGGCTCTGCATGCAGTTCCACCGCTCCGCGCTGCCGTTGTCACGCCGTACCCTCAACCTGACCGCCCGCACCATCCGCGCCCATTGCGCCCGGACCGGCTCCCGGTGGCGCCGCCTGGACCCGGCCGCCCAGGCCCTGCTGGTGCTGGTCCACCTGTACAAGGGCGAGCCGTTCACCCACCTCGCGGCCGGTTTCGGCGTCGATACCACGACCGCCTGGCGGTACGTACGAGAAACCATCCGGCTCCTGGCCGAGCAGGCGCCCACCCTGGAACAGGGGCTGCGCCGCGCCCGCCGCAAAGGCTGGGCGTACGTGATCGTGGACGGCACCCTCATCGCCTGCGACCGCCTCAAAGCCGACCGCCCCTTCTATTCCGGCAAGCACAAACGGCACGGCATGAACATCCAGGTGGTGTCCGCCCCCGATGGACAACCGCTGTGGACCTCGTGGTCGCTTCCCGGTTCGGTGCACGACACCAAGGCCGCCCGGCTGTGGAAGATCGCCGAGCGCCTCAAGACCGCAGGGCTGCTCGGTCTGGGCGACAAGGGCTACATCGGGCTGGCGGACGTGGTGTTCTGCCTGTTCAAGGGTCGCGGCAAGCCGCGGTGGAAGAAGGACGCCAACGCCGAGCACGCCAAGCTCCGCTCACCGGGTGAGCGCGCGATCGCCCAGCTCAAGCAATGGGGCATCCTGCGCCGCCCACGCTGCTGCCCACAGCAGGCCGGCCAGATCACCCGCGCTGTGCTGGTGCTTCAGCTCCGAGAAGCAGGATGAAAAAGGCTCCATGAATCACCATCAAGGTGACATTGCGTAACTTTGTTGCCCTCTTGTTCTCTGTTTTCACATGAGACACAGACGACACTTTCTCTTCATGCCTCCGCGGCCAGCTCATTGACAATGCTTCTGCCGATTTATACCTTCTCTATCGCATCTTCCTTCGCCCGCTGAATTTCGACCCCAAAGGTCCCTTGACAGTCATTATGGTCATTGGATCAAATGACCTCCGCAAAAATAAATATGAAATTCGGTAATCAATGACGAGTGTCCAGAATGAAACCGGCCTGCGCCGTCAAGAAATGGTCTGCGGATTACTTGGGGTCGGTTATCCGTCCACCTGTGCGGGAAATGATCTGGATCTTTCCCACGTTCTCTCCCCTGCGGCCTCCGTGTCGATCCCGGTTCTGGGAAGCGGACTGCGAAGCGCTTTCCGCGTATCGCCGAACGGCCTCGAGCGCACCCCGAGTACGCTGATCAGCTTGTTGGGGGTGCACAACCCCACCGCGGCTCAGGCAACGTTCACCGTTATCTCGTGCTTTCCCGACGTCGCCGCGGGCAAGGCCCATTTGGCCTTCCTCGGCGGTTCGGTCGACACGTCCGGGCAGAGTAGAGCGGACCTCCGTCTTCTCCTCCAACCAGGAGCTCACGTCTGGTTGACCCAGACCACGCTACTGACTGAGGAATCGCTCTTCTCCACCACTTCTGTTCCGCAGAAGGGCGCGTACCGATGAGCCCTTCTCCGCAAAAGACTCAACCGACCGCTCTTGTCACCGGCGCCGGAAGCGGAATCGGTGCGGCCACCGCTTACCGACTGGCCGATGAGGGCTACCGTGTCGTCCTGACCGGCCGACGGGTCAGTGCCCTGGAACAGGTCGCCAAACGCATCGCAGCGAACGGGAAAGCGGCCGACGTCCAGCCCATGGACGTCACCGACCCATTGGCCATCGAGGCCGTCGTCAACGGACTGACCCGCTGCGACGTACTCGTCAACAACGCTGGCGGCGCCATCGGAACCGAAGAGGTCGCGGACGCCGCCCCCGCCGACTGGCGCACCATGTTCGAGACGAACGTCATGGGAGCGCTCGCAACCACGCAGGCCCTGCTCCCGCTCCTCATCAAGAGTGGGAACGGGACCATCGTTCTCGTCTCCTCGACCGCCGCCTTCACCGTCTACGAAGGCGGCGGGGGATACAGCGCCGCCAAACACGCCGAACACGCCCTGGCCGGAACCCTGCGCCTGGAGTTGTGCGGCCAACCCGTGCGCGTCGTCGAGATCGCCCCCGGCATGGTGCACACAGAAGAGTTCTCCCTCAACCGCTACCGAGGCGACAAAGACCGCGCGGCAGCCGTCTACGCGGGAGTCGACCAACCCCTCAAAGCCGAGGACATCGCTGACGCCGTGGCCTGGACAGTCACCCGTCCCGCACATGTGAACGTCGACTTCCTCGTCGTGCGACCCCGAGCCCAAGCCGCGCAGCACAAGGTTCACCGGCGGAACTGACACCCCGCCAACCCGTACCAAGCATCAACCTCACCCCGACTCAAGGATGGACACCGCTGTGGCACGTTCGACCCACAATCCGATCATGGACCTCCCCGAGGTCGGCATAACCCCCCTCAAAGACCTCGACGCCACGGTCACCGTCGTCGGTTCCAAGAGCTACACCAATCGGTTCCTGGCGATCGCGGGACTGGCCTCGGAGCCGACCATCCTTCGTCATGCGCTGCACTCCCAGGACACCCTGCTCCTGGCCGAGGCCCTGCGTGCTTTCGGACACGTGGACGTCGAAGCCGACGCGGATAACGAGACGTTCTTCGTGGTCCCCAACGGCCGTCCCATGCGCGCACCCGACACCGCCATCGACATGGGAAACGCGGGTACGCCGATCCGCTTCCTGATCACCATGGCGGCCCTGGCGGAAGGCCGCACGGTCCTGACCGGGAACAAGCGCATGTGCGAACGGCCCATGGGACATCTCCTCGAAGCGCTCGACAAACTCGGCGTCGAGGCCCAGAGCACGGCGGGCAACGGTTCTCCGCCGATCGAGGTTAGCGGCGGTACCCTACGCGGCGGCTCCACCCGCGTCGACGGCACCGTGAGCAGCCAGTTCACCAGTAGCCTGCTCATCGGCTCGGTCGGAACGGAACTGGGCCTCGAACTCGCTGTGGACGGGGATCCCGTCTCCAAGCCCTACGTCGACATGACGATCGCCGCGATGGCCACCGCTGGGGTCCCCCTCTGGCGGTCAGGGTACGAGCGCTACGCCGTGCCAGGTGCCGCGCGCTACCGCGGGGGCGACATCACGGTGGAGTCCGACGCCTCCGGCATGTCCTACTTCCTCGCCGCGGCCGCGATCACCGGCGGGAGGGTCACCATCCCAGGGATCAGTCTGGACTCCGCACAGGGAGACGTCGGCCTGGTCACCGCCTTCGCCGACATGGGGTGCGCCGATCTCTCCGACACCACCGGTATCACGCTGACGGGCGGACCGCTCACCGGGATCGACATCGACATGTCAAACATGCCCGACGTCGCCCCGACCCTGGCCGTCGTCGCCGCCTACGCCCGCGGAACGACCCACATCACCGGAATCGGCAACCTGCGCGTCAAGGAGTGCGACCGGATCGACGCGGTCAGTACCGAACTCCGCAAGATGGGCGTCTCCGTCGACACCACCGAGGACACGATGACGATCCACGGCGGCAAGGAACCTCAGGGGGCGGTTATCGACACCTACGACGACCACCGGATCGCCATGGCCTTCGCCATCGCCGGCCTACGCACTCCGGGCGTCGTCATTCGCGACCCCGCGTGCGTGACCAAGTCTTTCCCCGACTTCTGGGACCGCTTCGAGGCCCTGCGAGGCGACCGGTGACCACCCTCGCACCGGGCGTCCTCCTGGTCCTCGACGGCTGGGGGCACGCACCTCCCAGCCCCGCGAACGCCCTCACCGCAGCTCGCACTCCGCTCCTCGACACCCTCTCCGCCGGACCCAACGGACGACTTCTCGACGCCTCGGGGAACTCGGTCGGCCTTCCCGAGGGAACCGTGGGCAATTCGGAGACCGGCCACCTGGTCATGGGTGCGGGCCGTGCCGTGGAGTACGACAGTCTGCGCGTTGAGCGGGATGTGCGCTCAGGCGATCTGCGATCCCACCCGTTGGTGCGTGACACATGTGCTGCGCTGGCACGGAGCGGGAGAACCCTCCACCTGGTGGGGCTGTGCTCCGACGGGCGGATCCACTCCGACATCGCCCACCTTCCGGAGATCCTGCGGGCGGCCTGGGAGGCCGCGCTGTACCGGGTCCAGATCTGGGTGATCACCGATGGTCGTGACGTGGCCGACGGCACAGCCGCGCAGTACCTGTCCCGGCTCGCCGCCATGACCGAGGAACGGGGGATCGGTTCGATCTCCGGAGTGGTCGGACGCGACTACGCGATGGACAAGAGCGGAAAGGAGCATCTGACGTCCGCGGCTGCTCGGCTCCTTCTGGATGGTGAGGCGGAGCACACCGTCGCTACCCCCCAGGAAGCGGTACATCCTTCCGGTGGCGATGGAGCGATCCCACCTACGGCCATCACCGGCCTCTCGGGGCACCGCGCACGCGTTGAGGACGGCGACGGCATCCTGTTCACCAACTTCCGCAGCGACCGCACGGCGCCGCTGGCAGACATGGTCGTGGACCTCCTCGCCGCGAGCGGCCGGGACCAGGTGCGTTTGCTGAGCCTGGCCCAGTACGACACCCGCACCGCGATCCCCGCACTCGTCTCCCGGGCGGACGCCTCAGGAGGGCTTGGCGATGTGCTCGAAGAGGCCGGCGCACGGTCGCTGCGCGTCGCGGAGCCGGAGAAGTTCGAGCACGTCACTTTCTTCCTCAACGGGCGGGATTCCCGGCCAAGGAAAGGAGAGGAGCATCTCAAGATCACCGGCGCCCCAGACGGACCGGTCCACGAACACCCGGAGATGAATGCTGCGGGCGTGGCCAACGCCATCGCCGAAGCGTGCGGACGCGACGACATCGACCTCATCGTGGCCAACCTCGCCAACATCGACGTGGTCGGCCACACCGGAAATTTCGACGCGACCCGGCGCGCGGCCGAGGCCGTCGACACAGCGGTGTCGCGTATCCACGCAGCAGCACGAGCCGCAGACCGGTGGATGCTGATCGTCGGCGACCACGGTAACGCCGAGCAGATGCTGCGGTCCTCCGGAAACAAGGACGAGGCCGTCCCCTACGGGGGACACACGCACAATCCCGTGCACTGCGTCTTGGTCCCGGCGGGCACACGCGGCGATGCCGCCTTATCCACGGCTCCGGCGGCGATCACCAGCATTGCCCCGACCGTCCTTGGCCTACTCGGACTCCCCGTCCCTTCGTCGATGACCGCTCCCTCGCTTCTGCGAGAGCCCACCCTCGACCCGGCGACGCCGGGCCTGACCGGAGCCGCCCAGGAAGGACAGCGATGATTTCCGCCGCATTCTTCTGCGACGAACTGGAGCGGCACGGTTTCGGCTTCGCCAGCGGCGTCCCCTGCTCGTACTTCGGTGGACCGATCTCTCTGCTGAGTCGCACGCCGGGCCGCTACGTCGCCGCGGCCAACGAGGGTAATGCGCTTGCCACGGCCGCCGGCGCCGCGTTGGCCGGTGAGCGTGCCTACATCATGTTGCAGAATTCGGGACTCGGTAACCTCATCAACCCCCTGACCTCGCTGATCATGACCTACCGGATCCCGGTGCTCACCTTCGTCAGCCTGCGGGGCTGGCCTGACCCAGCCGGCGACGAGCCCCAGCACGCCGTCATGGGACCGACCACCACCCCTTACCTGGATCTCCTGGGCCTGCCGTACTGGATACTGCGCGCGGACGCCGATGAAGCGCGTTTCCAGGAGGTCCTGGAAGCCGTGACAACGACACTGGACGAAGGGCATGCGCCGTTCGTACTCGTAGAGAAGCACGCGGTTGATGCTGCGGCACCGGTCCGTGGGGTCGCACGCGAACATGCGGGCACCGACCGGATGGACAGCGTCGACGCCGTCCGCCTGATCACCAAGCTCCTCGGTGACGCCCCGGTGGTCGCGACCACCGGCTACACCGGACGCGAGCTGTTCGGAGTCGAGGACCGGCCGGCCAACTTCTACATGCAGGGCTCCATGGGGCACGCGTCCTCGATCGCTTTGGGCATCGCCCTCAACCGGCCCGACCGCCCCGTCGTAGTTCTCGACGGCGACGGCGCCGCGCTCATGCACCTGGGGGCGCTGTCGGTGATCGGTGCCCAGGCACCGCCCAACCTCGTCCATATTGTGCTGGACAACGGTATCCACGAATCGACCGGCGGCCAGGGCACGACATCAAACACCACCGGTCTGGAAAAGGTGGCTGCGGCGGCTGGATACGCCGACGCCAGGCGATGCGCCACCCCTGAGCAACTCCACACGGGTGTCACCGCCGCGCTGTCCTCGCCGGGACCGCACATGCTCGTCGTGCCGACCCGTGCGCGCCGCGGTCCCATGCCTCCGCGCGCGACCAGTACTCACCCCCCTGAGGTCATGCGGGGTCGTTTCACGGCCGCGACGCGTAGATCCTCCTCGAACGCTGTGTACGACTGACACAGCCCATCCCCCAGAAAACTCCCCCTCTGACCGGAAGGGCTTGCACTATGCCTGGAAAGCTCTCCAGAACGACCGTGCTCTGCGCTGTGGCCGTCACCATCGCGCTGGTGACCGCTTGTGGCGGCGCCTCAAGTGACGAAAGCGCCTCCGAACCCGACACACTCGTCATGGGTTTGATCCCGAACGAGAACGCCGCTTCCTTGAACGCCTCATACGAGCCGCTCGTAGACCTGATCGCCGGCGCCTCCGGTAAGGAGGTCGATCTACAGGTCATGACGAACTATGCCGCGCTCATCGAGGCCCAACGCGCGGGCACCGTTCACATCGCCATGTACGGACCGTTCAGTTACGTCCTGGCGAGGGACTCGGGGGTCGACATCTCCCCGATCGCGGCCGAACTCTACGAGAAGGACGGTAGCCCCAGCTACCACTCCTACATGGTCACCCGAGCCGATAGCGGAATCAGCGAACTCGCCGATCTGCGGGAAAAGACGGTCTGCTTCGTCGATCCCAACTCCACCTCTGGTCGCCTCTACCCGCTGGCCGGACTGATGAAGGCTGGTCTGAGCGAGGGTGACTACACCGAGAGGTTCTCTGGCGGGCACGACGCCTCCCTCCTGGCGGTCCGAGACGGAGAATGCGACGCGGGAGCCATCCGTGACCTGCTGTACAACGAAGTCCTGCCGGAGCAGGAAGGCATCGATCACGACGACTACACCGTCATCTGGACGTCCGAACCGGTCGTCAATTCCCCTCTGGCCATCCTCAACTCCCTGGATCCCGAACTTCGCGACGCGATCACTGAAGCGGTGCTGGAGCGGGGGAACGCCGACGCACTCGGAGTCGATGACATCGCTGGCTACTGGGGGTTCACGGAGGCCGACGACTCACTCTATGACCCCATCCGCGAGATCTGCCAGATCACCGAGGCCGAAGCCTGCGAGGCGGGATAGCGCACATGCGCACCCGCATCTTCATCCACCCCCACGGACGATTCGAGGTTCACATGGTAGATCAAGCGGTGTTCGACGATGTCGGTCGTGGGCCAGTCGTCTCACTGACACAGGTGACGAAGGAGTTCGACGGGGGAGTGACCGCGTTACGCGGAGTCGAGTTCGATGTCCCAAGAGGGCAGATCCTGGCGTTGTTAGGCCGTTCCGGTTCGGGGAAGTCCACCCTGCTCAGGCATATCTGCTGTCTGCACAGGCCGACCAGTGGAAGCCTGCGAGTGCTGGGCACCGATGTGGCGCGAGCACGTCGGTCTCAGCTGCGTCAGATCCGCCGCAGAACCGGTTTCGTTTTCCAACAATTCAACCTTGTCGGACAGTTGAGCGTGTTGGAGAACGTCTGTAGTGGCGCGCTCGGGCGACTGGTGGGCCCTCGACTCGGCCTGTTCTCCTACTCACGCGCCCTGCGTCTGGAAGCGCTGGAGCACCTCGACCGGGTCGGTATGGCCGGTCATGCGTTCCAGCGCACCAGTACCCTCTCGGGGGGCCAGCAGCAGCGTGTGGCCATCGCACGAGCGCTGATGCAGCACCCGGTCATTCTCCTCGCCGACGAACCCGTCGCCTCGTTGGATCCGGACAGCGCCGACACGGTCATGCGGCTGCTGCGCGAGATCGCGCGGGAAAGATCGCTGACGGTCATCGGTAGTCTGCACCAGGTCGAGCTGGCCCTGGGGTGGGCGGACCGGGTCATCGGGCTCCGCGATGGCGAGGTCATGCTGGACGCTTCTACCACCATCCTGGACACCACGACCGCGATGAGTGTCTACAACACCGTGCCTGGGACGGAACCGGTGGCATTGGACGTCACAGGATGATCGCACCGCCGCCGGTACGCCCACCCGTTCGTCGGTCTCTCCCGAGGGCCCCGCAGCGTCCTCCGAGGAGTACCGGGGTGGTCGTCGGATTCCTCTGCCTGTTCGTCGGTGCCGGAATCTGGTCGCTGAGCTCCCTTGGAGTGAACATCGCGGCCCTGGTCCAGGGGGTCTCCAACGCCGAAATATTCATACGGCGGACTTGGCCCTTGTCCCTCCCCAGCGCCGAGGAAGTACTTCAGCAGACCGGCATCACACTGAGCACTGTCCTCCTGGCCACACTGCTCTCTATCGCGCTCAGCCTTCCGTTGGCGGTGTGGGCGTCATCTGTGACGACCCCGAGTAAGCTGCACCGGTTCACGTCACGCGGAGTGATCGTGGCCGCCCGCGCCGTTCCCGATGTCGTCCTCGCCATCCTCTTCGTTCGACTGTTCGGCCTGGGGGTGCTCCCGGGCATCCTCGCCATGGGTCTGCACTCGATTGGAATGGTGGGCAAGCTTTACGCCGACGCGATCGAACAGACATCGCCTGGTCCTCGGGAAGCCCTGAACAGTATCGGTGCCACCCGCACCCAGCGGCTCCTCACCGCGGTCGTTCCCCAGGTCCTGCCGGCGTTCATCGCTATCGGGCTTCACCGCTTCGACATCAACCTGCGGGTGTCGGCCGTCCTCGGAGTCGTGGGCGTGGCGGGCATCGGTTTCGAGATGACGAACGCGTTCGCACGCCTTGACTTCGGGCTCGGGATCTCCTGGGCACTGATCCTGTTGCTGCTGTGCCTGCTGACCGAGATGGTGTCCGCTTCGATCCGCAGGGTCCTCCTGCGCGGATCCGGGGAGGGCGAATCCGGTGCTCATCGCTTTCGCACCCGGTTGTTCCGTGGACGCCGCCCCTCTGGCACGGACGTGCCGCTGACACCACCCCTCACGGCCTCACCGTTGGGAACGGCACGACGGGTCTCTCCCCCCTTCAGCTTCGCCCGGGCGCGCCGTTGGGTGTACACCGTCATCGTCGCCGCCGCCGTGGGGGCGTCCCTGTTCGGTGGCGGTGCACTGGAGGCCAGGGTCTCGGCCGGTTGGGCGGGCTTCTTCACGACCTTGGGGCTGTTCTGGCCGCCCGGGGACGCGGGCATGTTGGACCGGCTGCTGCTCGCCCTTGTGGAGACCGTCCAGATCGGCCTGGCTGCTACTTTCCTGGGGGCACTGCTGGCGGTACCTGTCGGAACACTTGCCGCCCGGAACATCTCGGGAAATCGGGCAGTGCACGGGGCTTTCCGAGGATTCGTCCTCGTGGTCCGCGGACTGCCGGAACTGATCGTGGCCATTGTGTTCGTCGTGGTGATCGGACTGGGGCCGGTGGCAGGGGTGCTCGCGCTGGCGCTGGGGTCGGTCGGTCTCCTCGGAAAACTCGTCGCCGATTCTCTTGAAGAGGTTGACGCCGGACCACTGGAAGCGATGTCCGCGCTCGGCTCCTCCAGGACCCAGCGCTACTTCACAGCGGTCCTTCCCCAAGCGGCCCCCGCGCTCATCGGCGGGCTCTTGTACCAACTCGACGTGAACATCCGGTCCGCGACCCTGCTCGGGCTCGTCGGAGCCGGCGGGGTGGGCTTCTACCTCCTGCAGGCAACGCAGACGCGTGAATACGAGGTCATCACCTTGATCACGCTCATGACATTCACGGTGGTCTTCGCTCTTGAACTGGTCAGCATGCTCCTGAGGCGTTTGGTCCGCTGAGGCCACCAAAGATTGACCAACTCTCGTGGTTGACACCAGCTTTGGCTGTTGTTATTAATGGAGGGGAGAAAGACGTTTCCTGTCCCAGAGGTCCATCACGACGCCTCGTAGGCCGGAGGGAATCCATCCAGGAACCATCCTGACGTGGACTTCCGTGTGCCGGGGTCCTTCCCGGGCTCCTGTCCCAACGGCCACCCGAAGAGCGGGGCATCGATTTCCATCTGCGAACACCAGCGGTTCGTCAGAACGAAAACAGATTGGAGGCCAAACATGGCCGGAGGACTCTTCAAGAAGCTCATCGGTGGTGGCTCCCAGCAAGAGCTGAACAGCTGCTGCGGCGCAGTGAGCGTCACCGAGGAAGAAGACGAGACGCCTCAGGCGGAGACCCCGGCGAAGGTCGACGTGAGGGCTGAGGAAACCTCCTCCCGCTAGGTCGACAATCCCAAAGAGCTCCCCGGGGACTCGTATCAAGGTTTCCCCGGAAACAATATCGACCAACAGAAAAACAGCCTGTATCGATCAAAAGATCGGTACAGGCTGTTTTTTGCCAGATGCGACGCACAAACCATTTCGGTGCTGACGTCATCAACCCCAGGTGCTTGCCTATGGGTGCTCCCACGTGCAGAAACTCTTCCTTGATCGTATTGAAAGGGCTGATCGGCACACATCAGAGGAAAGCATGTGTCACACCCTCTGGACATGTCTGACATGTTGCCTCTAGGGTTCATCTCAGTCGAACAGTTGCTGTTTCGAAATCGTAGGATCGCCACCGAAGGGCGATCTGAGAACCGACACCCCGCCGTCCTCCCCGTCGGCCGAGAGCACGTCGTAGATATTTCAGGAGACGTGCATTCGGAGTTCATGTTCGCACTTCACTCAGCAGGGCGCAGGGCCGCCCTACTGCAGACGCGAACCTGTCTACCCTGCAGGAAAGTGGAGAACGATCACAGTGAGCGTCATCCCCGCGATCGACAAGCGACTCGGCAGAGAACGTCCAGCTCCCCATGAGGGCTCGCAGAAGACAACCCTCCTCGCCCTCAAGATCGGCGGAAGCCTCTTCTCCGACAAGAGCGTTGAGAACAGTCTCGACATGTCAGCGATAGCGGATTACGCTCGAATGATTTCCGGGCTCTTCCACGAGCATCGCGGACGTCTCGTCTTCATCACCGGTGGTGGGGCCGTGGGGCACGGAGCACTCCGCGGAAACGACGACGCTGACCCGTTCGGATGCATCCCTCTCACCAAAGCGCTCGCGGATGTCCGCTGGGCGTGGACGGAAGCCCTGCGGCGCCAGGGTGTCCGGGCGCTTCCTCTCCAACTCGGCGCGATGTCGGTTCTGGAGGACGACGGATCGTTCTCTGCGCGTGGCGACGTCCTGGCTAAGGTGCTCGACTCCGGTGCTCTTCCGGTCCTGTCCGGCGACAGCGTCCTGGACATGGACGGCCGGCTCCACGGCCTCTCCAGCGACCGAGTGCCGGAGTTTCTCATCCGGGCACTGGGAGCCGACTTGCGGGTGGTCAGCCTGACGGATGTCCCCGGGATCCTGTTGGACGGCCCCAACGGCAAGAACGTTCTGCCCCATGTCGATCCGGCCTTCCCCGAGCGCGCCTACTCAGCGCTGTGGGCGAAGAGCCCGTGGGACTCGACCGGGGCGCTCAAGACGAAACTCGACGCGCTTTTGGCCTGCGCTTCGGCTGGAGCCGAATGCTTCATCATGCGCGGATCGGCGCAGGACACGGACTACGACCACCTGTTCAGGCCCTTCAGCGACTGGCCAGACGGCGTCTCGTGCACGCGTATCTCGTCCCTCTCGGCCACGACCTGAGCCGTTGTACGGCGCGGAGCCCTCACGACCTCACGGTGCGAACCCGCACCGTGAACCGCGAAGGGGAGAAGGAGGTGCCAGTGCCACCCGGTCCCACCCGGCAGACCCGCCACCAGGTGTGTCAGCCGAATCACCGCTCAGTTTCCTTTGCCGCTTCGCCACTACCGAATCACCGAAGGAGAAAGAGAAATGGCAGCAACTCCTGCCCTTGAAGAAACCTACGGTCAGAAGATCAAGGACCGCCGCGAGCACATCAAGATGGACCGAGGGTCCTTCGCGAAGATGCTGGGTCTGAGCGTCGACGACGTCGTCGCCATGGAGGAGAAGGACAGCGGCGAGCTGACCCTCGAGAAGCTGACCCAGATCGCCGGCATCCTGGGGACCTCCACTTCAGAGCTCACCCCCGAGTTCGTCACCGACCTCGACGAGGGCGTCCGCGTTCAGATGCCGAGTGACAACCCGGTGGTCGAGGGCATGCGGGCCGGTACCGAGTACTACACCTACAACTGCCTGGTGCGTACCCGGACCCTGCCCAAGCTCGTCCCGCTCCTTCTCGAGGTCAACGTCGACGACCCGGACAAGGCGGCGTTCAACAGCGGCCACGACGCCCACGAGGTCATCTTCTGCATGGAAGGTGACATCCACCTCAAGTGGGGTGACCCGGCCAACCCCAAGGAGGCGACGATCCCGCAGGGCGGCAGCTTCTACATCGCCCCGAACGTCCCCCACACCCTGACCGCGACCAAGGGCTCCGGCCCGGCCAAGGTCGTCTCGGTCAACTTCTGATCCTCCACGGATCGGACTCCGGCCCGGTGGTCCCGTCCCGCGACGGGGCCACCGGCTCTTTGCTCTCCCCGCGGTCGAACCCACCGCGCACCGCCTCCGTACCGACAGGAACAGCGCACCGATGACCTCCCGTTGCAGGGAACCGATCACTGTCCGACCCTCGGAACGACGATTACGGCTCCTCCCACGGTCGTCGACCGGAGAGGAACCGCAGGTGTGGGAACGGAGCGAATCAGACCAGGAGGGGGATGAGAAGACCACCGGCGATAGCGACCGCCAGAATGCAGGCAACGTAGGCGCCGACCAACCGCGGTTTGAAGATCGCGGCCAGCATGGCCAGTTCGGGGACGCTAGCTCCGGCTCCGCCGATGATGAGGGCGAACACCGGGCCCAACCCCATTCCGGCCGCCTGCAGGGCGAGGCCGATGGGGAGGGCAGCCTCGGTGCGAACGTAGAGGGGGATGCCGATGAGTGCGGCGACCGGCACGGCGAACAGGTTGTCGGGACCCGCGACGGAGGCAAGGAAGGTCTGGGGGACCACACCGTAGATGAAGGCACCGATCGACACACCGATCAGCATCGGAATCGCCAGCGGTTTGAAGAACGACACTGCCTGATTCCAGGCGGGACGGGCCTCGGCCTTGAGGCCCTGCCAGGGAGTATCGCTGTGTCCCTCCGCAGTGACCTTGACCCGACGAACGTACTTCTCCATCCCCAACACCTCCAGGAGGAGAGAGAGCACGATCGTGCCGACGAAGACCACCAGGAAGTAGCCGATCATGATCTGCCAGCTGAAGAGGATCCAGGTGATGCCGAGAATAATCGGATTCAACAGGGGAGATGCGAGCAGGAACGCAGCCGCCCCTCGGAAGGGTGCCCCGACCTTCAGCAGGCCCATAAGCATCGGAAGCGTGGAGCACGAGCAGAAGGGGGTGAGCGCACCGAGAACGGCCCCTTTCAGAGGGGCCATCAGCTTTCCTCCCGCCAGCCAGCGCTGCAGCCTCTCCTCACCCAACCGACGCTGTAAAAGGGCGACGATAAAGGCAACCGCGAAGAAGAGCAGGACCAGCTCAATCGCGATCGTTCCGAACGTCTTGATCGTCTCGATCCAGTTTTCAGACATCTGTTGGTTCCTCTGGGGGGTTAGTCGCTTCGTCGTCTTTTTCGCTGAGGCAGCAGGCCTTGGCGCCTTCGGGGGTCAGCGCCGCGAGCGAGGCAAGCCAGCGGACCGGCATTCCCAACTCTTCGCAGCAGAGCGCATACACGTTGGACCGGCCACGGGGCATGACCTTGACGAGTTCCTGCTCACGCAGGGGGCGCAGGTGGTGACTGATGAGGGTCTGGCTGAGTCCGGTGGCTTCCTGGAGCTCCTTGACGGTGTGAGGACGCTCGGCGAGGAGAAGGCACAGAATCGTGCGGTTCTCGTCTGCCAGCGCCTTCAGTTTGGGAACGAGCAGACGCGCCCGCTCCCAGTTCGACAGCTCTTCGTTTTCGAGCAACCGGATGTCCAGTTCCTTCGACATGACCCTACTCCTATCAACAGTAATTATCCATGTCAACAGCTTTCGCTGTTGCGACCTTCGGTGGCGCCTTGCCAGCGGGGAGAAAAGCACCGACATCTCCCTGGTCAGGGCGCCGTTGCGGCATCACCCATGATCTCATCAGCGAGAACTGTTGCCATCAGCGAACCCGTTCTGCCGGGTAAACGCCCACGGGCCTCGGTCCCTGCCCGAACAGCCAGTAGTCGGGCGTCGAGTCGACCTCGAAGGAAAGCGGGCCAAGGGAGGACACCAGGAGGAGGAAATCGGGTCCAGCGCTCGAGAGGCATGGTGTTTCGTACCAGGAGCGCGGAGTATCGGGCACCTTCGGTTCAGGTCTGCCCAACGGGACAATCAACTTCCTGGAGCGACCGTAGTCCCCGGTCCATCCTTACCGCCTCTTGGTACTCGGGCCAGGGCAGGGAGAACCATCCGCCAGATCTCAGGAAGCCCGCTGCGAACATCATCCGCGCCGGTTTCCGACTGCTCGAGAAGCTCCCGTACCATCACCGCCTCGGCACCGGTGGTCAGGAGCTCCACCAGTTCCATGACGGCCTCGGGGTCGGTTCCCGCAGCAAGCGAGCCGCGCCGCCACGCCTCGTCCACTAGGGACTCCACTGTTGGGATCCAGGAGCTTCGCCATCGTGGCCGGGCCTCTGTCCACTCGCGAGAGAGCCGCGCCGCCGCCCGTACCACGGCCTCCTCACGTAGGAGTTCGGTAAGGATCCGTAGGACGGCATCGAGCCCACTCCAGGGGGAATCGACGCTCTGTGTCGCGTGCTGCACCGCACATCGCGTGACGCCGGCCCCCCATTCGCATACGGCTTCGGCTAACGCTGCCTTGGACGGAAAGTGGAAGGTCAGCGCTCCTATAGTCACGCCAGCCCGGCTACTGACCCGATTCAGAGTTGTGCCAGCGTACCCGGAACGAACTAACTCCACGCCCGCGGCCTGTATGAGAAGAACCCGCGTCCGCTCCGACCGCTCCTGCCTCGCCATGATCCTGCCTTCCGAGATCGATATTGATCATGATCAGTGGGCACACGTGTCCACTACCTGCGTCAAGGACCACTGGCGCGACTATTCGCATCTGCCTCGGTACCATCCTCAGGAACGTACGGTGCCAGACATCCCAGAAAAACAGAGCAAGTTATCTGTTGCCGATTGAAAACAGAGAGAATACTCTTTATTCTTAGTCTCCGTGAGTACTCACCTCAGCACTGGCCCGACGCCCCATGCATGTCGGCACGTCCTCGTGCTTTTCCCCTGCCCGGCTCGACCACGGCCTCCACATCCACGCGCTCCGCACCGAATCCGTCCCTGGCTCTGTCATGGCGAAGGAATTCGGCGCACCGTTGGCGGCCGTACTGAATCCGTCACCCTGACCATGGATGGCATTCTTCGTCAAAGGAGCTGAGATGGCGACCACTTCGGAGCGAGTCCCGATCAACGTCCTGTTGGACGCCGATTCCCCCCGGGTGGAAGGGATCGACCGTGATCATGTAGCACGCCTGGCCGAGCGGATTGACGAATTACCTCCGATCCTCGTCCACCGGTCGACGATGCGGATTATCGACGGTATGCACCGCCTGCACGCGACACGTATGAGTGGCCGCACAACCATCGAGGTGGTCTACTTCGACGGATCGGTTCCCGACTGTTTTCTCGCTGCGGTCGAGGCGAACATCCGCCATGGGCTTCCTCTGACTCTGGCTGACCGTAGGGAGTCCGCGAAGAAGATTCTGGCCAGTCACCCCCAATGGTCGGACCGGGCGATCGCTGCCAGGGTCGGGTTGTCCGGAAAGACGGTCGGTGCCCTGCGCCGTACCTCGACCGACCCCGCGGTCCGGTCCGCGGTCCGAGTCGGACTCGACGGCCGCGTCCGAGCCGTCGACCACGGCGAGAGACGCCAAAGGGCTGCCGACCTCCTGGCGCAAAACCCGGGAGCATCGCTTCGAGAAATCTCTAGGTTGGCTTGCGTCTCCGTGGAGACGGTACGAGGCATCCGTGACCGACTGAAAAGCGAGGACAGCCCCCCACCCAGCGAGGACACCTCTGCGTCCCCGGTAGGCGAAGACGTGTTGACCGCCGCTGGCCATCCGCCTTCGATCGAACTGAACGAACAACTTCGTGCAAGGGCGAAAAACACGAGGCAGCGTTCCGCCGAGGTCCGTCCTATCGACCTCGGGGTCGTGCTCGACTCGCTTAAGAAGGACCCTACTCTTCGGTACAACGACGAAGGTCGTACGATGATCCGCTGGCTCGAGACCCGTGTCATACGCCACGATGAGGCCGAGCTTGTCGAACGTATCCCCTCACACCAGGCCGCCAGGATCGCGGCCGTTGCGCGTGCCTGTGCCGTGAACTGGAATGTCATCGCGTCCCTACTGGAGCGCCGCGGGGATCAACCGACTCATGCGAGTGCCATCACCTGACGGCCGGTGTACATGGATTGGAGCCCGGACAAGAGAACTTGGCCGGGCTTTTCCGTCCCTGGTGCGAAGCTATTTTCAGCAACTGATTCCCGCCATGGAAGGCTTCTCGGGATCGGGAAGAGCCATGCCTGAACAGCGAGGACGAAACCAGAAGCACGATTGTGTTCAATATGCATCGAGGTGGCTTTGCCAAGCACGGGGTGCGGAAGTTGCTGAATTTTTACATGGCATGGTTCTCATATCGCGCCGCTGACGAATCAGATCGTCTGCTGTTGCCTATTTCTTCCTCTGATGAATCCCTGTCGGTCGAGGAAAAGGGATGAGGAAATTTCGGGACGGGCAGATCCGGCTTCCCGACCTCTGCTGCCTCCGGGGTTTTCTGAGGTTCGAAGGTCCTCTGGCGCAGAGCCAGAGACATCTCCACGACTCCCGGAAAGGATATTCCGCGAGAGGTGAGTATCGACTGTTCTATTTCGAGTAGCCAGGAAAAGAATCTATCCTTCTCCTCAGATCAGGAAGAACCACCGAAACGGAGGGGTTTTGGGTCGCTCTGCTCTGAACCGAATGTCATGGCGCCTTGGTCTCCCCGCCTCAACAGTGAACGCAAGGGCGCGGAGTGCGTTCGCCGTAGTAGCTGCGACGCACGGCAATGTCTCCCATCTTTTCCTCTGCCGTGTCGGCGGATTAGGATATCGGTGTGGGCGACGGACAGTACGCGGACTTCCCACGGGCCGCAGGTCCTGAGCCTTGAAGACGCACGTATCCACGACCTGTATCGACCACGACCCCATGATTTCATGGGTAAATATTCTCATCCGCATGCCTGGGCCCCAAGAGCAGTGTTCCACGGCCTCGCCAGAGCTTTCGGCACATGGCATCCGTCCTCATCTCAACGGAGTAACCTATGCCCCTTTCCTCCAGGACCCTTCTGGGCATCCCGAAGACTAATCTCCGAGGGACCTCTTGGGCTATTCCCTCCGGTGTCTCGATCGTGAGTACGATCAGTGCTGACGGGGACCTGTACACGGTCACGGTGAGCTCGTTAACGACCGCCTCGCTGGAACCGCCACTGGTGGTGTTCTACCTGAAAAGGGTGTCGAGGTCCCTGCATGCGGTCCGTGACGGCGGCGAGTTCGCTGTGACGGTCCTGGCCGCGCACCAGGATTCTGTTGCTTTACGCTTCTCCGCTCCCGGGCTGCCTAGAGGTTCTCAGGGTTGGAAAGGGATCCCGTTACGTCCGGCCCCGGTCACGGGCCTTCTTATAGCGGTCGAAGGAGTGGCTTATTTCGACTGCTGCCTGGTGTCGTGCTTCGAGGTCGGTGACCACCAGAGCATCCTCGGGCGGATGCTCTCCTGCGACGGTCTCGAACCGTCGGCGTCCTTCCTCCACGGCAACAGTGAATTCACCATGTTCCGGGACGCGGGGTCGCCAACCGTTGACTGAGCCGTCTCGCTGGAAACCGACTGGGGCCGGTCCCAGGTCAGGTTCAGCAGACGGTCTCGTGTGGCGCCACCAGAGTTGTCGAAAGGAAGATGTTCGCGGACTCCACCTCGGTCCCGTTCTGAGTCCGGAGCTCCCTGCCGTCGCTCATCCTCCTGGCCCGACAGCCCCGGAGAACGAGCGCCGGCGTGCCGGATCGCACCGTCGCACGGTGCACCTGGCCAGGTTCACCCAGAAGTGGGACCCCCTGTTGCTCGAAGACAGCGGGGTGCTCAGACCGAACTTGGAAAGGCCGGAACAAGGGCGGATGGCGATGAGCGAGCGGATCGGAAGCGTCGTGGTTCCCGAGCAACAGGCATGGCGCACTCCAGGGCGGGCATCGAAGCCCAGGCCGGGCTTCGAACGAAGAGAAGGAGAGAAGGATTGTCCCCGTATATTCACCCTGCGAATGTTGGTCCGATGAACGCTGAGTTTGCTTTGGAACAGCGGGCCAGGTTACACGCGGTGCTGGCGGACAGTGCCCGCCTGGCTGTCACCGACGTCCTGCGAATGGGTGATGCCTCTCCCACCGAACTGGGCGAACTGTTGAGCATGCGTTCCAACCTCGTCGCCTACCACCTACGTATCCTGGAGGAGGCGGACGTCATCACCCGTGTCCGTTCCGAAGCGGACCAGCGCCGGGTCTACATTCGCCTTCGCCCCGAAGCGCTCACAGCCCTGACACCGACCTCTCTCCTGAACACGCCCCGCGTGGTGTTCGTGTGCACCCGCAACACGGCCCGCTCTCAACTGGCCGCCGCGTTGTGGGAACACCACAGCCCGGTCCCTGCGGCCTCGGCCGGTACCCATCCCGGCCCTCGCATCCACGAAGGCGCGCTGGTCACAGCCCGCAGTCACGGTCTGCGGATCGGATCCCGAAGCCCCGCCCACGTGGACGACGTGCTGCGCGAGGGCGACCTGATCGTGGCGGTCTGCGATAGCGCCCACGAGGAACTCCCTCCCGCCCGCGATCGTCTGCACTGGTCGATTCCCGACCCGATACGGGCGGACACCGCCACCGCCTTCGAGGATGCTTTCACTCAGATCAGCGGTCATATCGAGCGGCTCGCGCCCGCTGTCCGACATCAGAAGAGATCGTGACCGGCCATCCCCGCCGGTTTACCGTCGACCAGCAGTACACCTTGAACATCGCCTCACGTGGCCTGGAGAAGGAGTTCAAGGGATCCCCACGCCGCCACCATGGCCTGTCCCTACCGCTGTTGGCCACAAGTTCTTCCGAGTCCGAGCGAGGCTCGAAGTTCCGCCTTGGTGGCGCGGGACGGCGGGATGATCCGAGGGCCCGCTTTGTGTCGTGCCAGCTGTGCTGTTCACCCCTGAGTGGAGAGCTCCGCGATAAGTTTCTCGACACGCTTTTTGATCTCGTCGCGGATCGGGCGGACCGCGTCCACGCCCTGCCCGGCCGGGTCGGGTAGCTCCCAGTCCAGGTAGCGCTTGCCGGGGAAGACCGGGCACACGTCCCCGCAGCCCATGGTGATGCACACGTCGGAGGCCTCGACGGCTTCGGAGGTGAGGATCTTGGGCTTTTGGTCGGTGATGTCGATGCCCACCTCGGCCATGGCCTCCACCACGGCGGGGTTGACCGACTCGGCCGGGGCCGAACCCGCCGAGCGCACCTCCACCTGCTCGCCGGCCAGGTGGGCCAGCCAGGCGGCCGCCATCTGGGAGCGGCCCGCGTTGTGCACGCACACGAACAGCACGGACGGGATGTCGGCCATAGGGTCCCACCTTCTTCTTTCGGATCCGACCGGGCGCGGCCCAGACCGATGATCAATTCGCATCAGTGTCGAATGATATGACATCATCAGCACATGCTGACATCAGTCGAAATTGATCTGATCAGGGCGCTGGGGGACCCGCTGCGCCTGCGCATCGTCTCCCTCCTCGCCCACGAGACCCTGTGCACCACGCACCTGGTCACCGAGACCGGCGCGAAGCAGACCAACCTGTCCAACCACCTGCGTGTGCTGCGCGAGGCCGGGGTGGTGGAGACCGAGCCGTGCGGCCGCTACACCTACTACCGGCTGCGCCCCCAGGCCTTGGAGGGACTGGCCCAAGACCTGAACGACCTCGCCGCCACCGCCCGCCGCACCATCGCCGCCGACACCAAGAGAGCCTGCCCATGACCCGCACCGACACCACGGCCCCCGTGGCCGCACGGATGCCCACCCTGGACCGGTTCCTGGCGGTGTGGATCCTGTTCGCCATGGCCGCCGGCCTGGGACTGGGCCGCCTGGTCCCAGGCCTGAACCAACTCCTGTCCGCGATGGAGATCGGCGGGATCTCCCTGCCCATCGCCCTGGGCCTGCTGGTCATGATGTACCCGGTGCTGGCCAAGGTCCGCTACGACCGCCTGGACACCGTCACCCGCGACACCCGCCTGCTCCTGTCCTCCCTGGTGATCAACTGGCTCATCGGACCGGCGGTGATGTTCGCGCTGGCCTGGATCTTCCTGGCCGACCTGCCCGAGTACCGCACCGGTCTGATCATCGTCGGGCTGGCCCGCTGCATCGCCATGGTCGTCATCTGGAACGACCTGGCCGGCGGCCACCGCGAGGCCACCGCCGTGCTGGTCGCTTTGAACTCGGTCCTGCAGGTGCTGCTGTTCGGCGCCCTGGGCTGGTTCTACCTGGACCTGCTGCCCGGCTGGCTGGGCCTGGACACCGACGGACTGGACGTGTCGGCGTGGCTGATCGCCCTGAACGTGGTGATCTTCCTCGGCATCCCGCTGGCCGCCGGCTTCCTCACCCGCACGCTCGGGGAGAAGAGGATGGGCCGCGAACGCTACGAGACGGCCTTCCTGCCCAAGATCGGCCCCTGGGCGCTGTACGGGCTGCTGTTCACCATCGTGCTGCTGTTCGCCCTGCAGGGCGAACGGATCACCAGCCGGCCCCTGGACGTGGCCCGTATCGCCGTGCCGCTGCTGATCTACTTCACCCTGATGTGGTTCGGCACCTTCGCCTTCGGCAAGGCGATCGGGATGGACTACGACCGCACCACCACGCTGGCCTTCACCGCAGCGGGCAACAACTTCGAGCTGGCCATCGCCGTGGCGATCGCCACCTTCGGCATCACCTCCGGGCAGGCGCTGGCCGGGGTGGTGGGGCCGCTGATCGAGGTGCCGGTCCTGATCGCGTTGATCTACGCTTCGCTGGCCTGGCGCAGGCGCTTCGTACCGGAGCGCCGATAGGACGGCGAATCCATGGGTCCCGTGGGGACACGGGCCCGTTCACGTGATCATCGGAGGATGGATGGAACACCTGGTCGACGTCGCGGTCATCGGTGGTGGGCAGGCTGGGCTGGCGGCCGGTTATTTTCTGCGCCGGGCCAAGGTTGACTTCATCATCCTGGACGACCGTGAGGAGGCGGGAGGGTCCTGGCCCGAGTACTGGGACTCCTTGCGGCTGTTCTCCCCGGCCGCGCACAGTATGCTGCCCGGCTGGTGGATGCCCGCGGAGGAGGGGCAGGAGTACCCGAGCGCACGGCACGTAGCCTGGTATCTGACCGAGTACGAGCGCCGCTATGCTCTCCCGATCCGGCGCTCGGTACACGTGCGTCGGGTCAAGCGGGCGGGAAGCCGACTGAGACTGGTCACCGATGGGGACACCTGGTCGGCCCGGTACGTCATCAGTGCCACCGGTACCTGGCGGGCGCCCCACATCCCCGCCATCCCAGGACGTGACGCCTTCGAGGGCGAGCAGCTCCACACGGTGGACTACCGCCACCTCGAAGAGTTCGTCGGGCGGCGCGTCGCGGTGGTAGGCGGTGGTAACTCGGCGGCCCAGATCCTGGCTGAGATATCCACGGTCGCGCAGACCACCTGGGTCACTTCGCGCCCGCCCCGGTTTTTGCCCGACGACGTCGACGGCAGGGCGCTCTTCGCCCTCGCCACCGGCTCACAGAAAGCGGCCGAACAGGGAGAAAACCGCCCTGAAGGAATCGCGGAGTTGGGAGACATCGTGGTAGTGCCGAGCGTGCGCGAGGCACGTAAACGCGGAGACACCAAAGCCGAGCCGATGTTCGACCGCCTCACCCGCACCGGCGTGGCCTGGGCCGACGGCAGCACAGTGGACTGCGACGTGATCGTGTGGTGCACGGGGTTCCACCCGGTGTTGGGCCACCTCAACTCCCTGGGGCTCGTCAACGAACAGGGCAGGGTCGTTGTGGAGGGAACCCGAGTGGTGGCCCAGCCCCGCCTGCATCTGCTGGGCTACGGCGATTGGACAGGCCCTGCCTCGGCCACCCTCATCGGTGCGGCGCGCACCGCCAAGGCGACCGTCGCGCAGATCACGCGAGCTCTCAAAGCCGAGACAGGGGCCGGAACAGGGTGAGGTGGCGAAGAGAGATCGCCTTCTCCTCCTCTGAGTTGGCCGCTTCCGACGCAGTGGTTGCCGCTGCCTGCTGCATGGTCTTCTTCTTTCCCAAGTGTGTGATCCGGTTCGGGCGGGTCTTCTCAACGTGCGTTCCCCGGGCGGAGGTGAACGTTTTCGTCATCGGCGCACGTGGGCGAGAAGTCGTTGCACGACGTGGCGGGCGTCCCGGCCGACTCCACGCAGAGTGGCCGAGGAGAAGCTGCGCTGGAACTCCAGCCCCACGTACCCCAGTCCGGGGGCCGTGGTGGAGACCCCGCCCCGGTGCAGCGGACTTCCGTGGGAATCCAGCGCACCCGTGGCGGCCAGATGGTCCAGGGTGGGCCGGTACCCGGTGGCCAGCAGGACGGTGTCCATCTTCTCCACCGTGCCGTCGGCCCACACCACTTTCTCACCCTCCAGTCGAGTGAACATCTCGCGTTGGTCGGGATTGCCCGAGGCGAAGGCCGCACGGTAGCGACCGTCGTCGTTGACCAGTACCGGGCCCCTCTCCCAGATCCGGCGCAGTGGGGCGGCGTCCAGACCGCTGCGCACGAACCACCAGTGCACGTCCCGGCCCAGGGGCCGCTGGTTCGCCCAGGCCACCGGAGTCCGGGTGGCCAGGCTGCCCCTGGCCATGTCGGCGAGCTCCGTGGCGATCTGGACCCCGGAGTTGCCGCCGCCGACCACCACGACGCGCTGTCCGGCGAAGGGCTCGGGGGAGCGGTACCCGGCGGCGTGCAGCACGGTCCCGGTGAAGTCCGCCAGCCCGGGGAGGGTGGGGCGGTGCGGTCGGGTGAAGCCGCCGGTGGCGGAGACCACGGCCGGGGTCCGCACCTGTGAGCCGTCGGCGGTGGTGAGAACGAAACCGTCCCCGTCGCGCTCGGTCCGCTCCACCAGTTGGCCGCAGCGCAGGTCGGCGTCCAGGTGTGAGGCGTACTCGCGCAGGTAGGCCACCACCTCATCCCGGTGCGGGTAGCGGTCTGGGTCGCCGGGCATCGCGTGTGCCGGGAGGGAGGAGAAGCGGTCGGGGGGAGAACAGGGTCGGGCTGTCGTAGTAGTGCGGCCAGGAGCCGCCGGGCTGGTCGGCGGCCTCCAGCACCAGGGGGCGCACACCCTGGCGGTTGGCGGCCCCGATGGCGGCCAGGCCCGCCTGGCCGGCGCCGATCACGGCGAGGGAGAAGTCTTCCATGACGGGGGTTCCTTCGTTGGTGTGGAGGGGTCGTTGCACAGGGGAGTACGCCGGGGTGGTCAAGCAGGAACGCCGGAGGGAATTCGCTCGTCCCTGGCGCGGGTGGCTAGGGCGGCCAGTGCGCCCAACGCCGCCAAGGCTCCCAACGCCGCGAACGCCGCCGGGTAGCCGCCCAGCGAACCGGCCAGCGCCGCGCCCGCCCACGGCGCGAGCGCGATGGCCAGCATGAGCGGGGTGTGCATGACGCCGTTGAGGGTGGCGTAGTGCTTCGTTCCCCATCGGTCGGATACGGCGGTGGCTTGGAGGAGGGTGAGGATGCCCCGTGCCATGCCGGCCAGGGCCGCGACGACCAAGACCACTCCCAGGGGGCCAGGGGTCAGAGCCAGAAGGAGAGTGGCCGCCGAGCAGGCTCCCAGGACGGCCGCGGCGCGCACCACGGGGCCGGTCCGTCGTTCCAGGGGTGCGTAGACCAGGCGGCCGAGCACCTGTCCCACACCGCCCACCCCCAGGGCCCAGGCCGCTTCTGCTGTGCCGAAGCCCTGTTCCTTCAGCAGGGGGACGATGTTGATCACGACCGCGTTCATGGTGAAGCACCCTAGGAGCAGAGCCGCTGTGAGAGCCCAGAAGGCGCGGCTGCGCACCACAGAGCGCACATCCTTCTTCTGGCCGCTCGGATGGGCATCGTTTTCGGAAGATCGGCCTCCCGGTAGGGCGAAAGCGTGCAAGGGCACCACCACGAGGAGCAGGACGGCCGCGAGCACCAGATAGGCTCCTCGCCAGCCCCACATCCCCTCCAGCAGCGCGGTTAGGGGAGCGAAGATGGTACTGGTCAGCCCGGTGACCAGGGTCAGCGCGGTCAGAGCTCGCACTTTGTCCTGCCCGTACCAGTGGGTCAGGGCGGCGAAGGCCGGAGGGTAGAACAGTCCGGCCATCGCAGCTCCGGACACCAGCCAGGCGACGGCGAAGCCCCACAGGTTCGGGGCCAAGGCGATGGCAACCACAGCGGGAGCCGCGAGCAGAGCCGCCACCGTCATCACCGGGCGTGGGCCCCGGGCCTGCACCCAGCGCCCCACCGGAATGCCCGCCAATCCCGCCACGACCTGGGAGGCGGAGAACAGCGCGGTCACCGTCGTCAAGGACCACCCGGTGTCGGCGGTGATGCTCGGAGCCAGGACAGGGAAGGCGTAGAACAAAGCCCCGTAGCTGGCGGTGACGGTGACGCACAGGACCGCCAGGCCCCGGCGCGCCCCGACCATCGCGGAGGCGGGTGCGCCGAAGACCCGACCGGACACAGGTGTCACGAGACTCGGTGCGGTTCGCCCAGCTCGACCTGCTGCGCAGAGCTGGAGCAGCAGTTGTTCCCGGTGGACGGGGCCGTCCTCTCGGAGGACACGGCGTGGTTGTCGCCGAGGGAGATCACCGGAGCCTCGGAGCCGGCCGGGCTGCCGCAGCAGTCACCCTGCTCAGCTGTGGGCTCCTTCGTCGGCTTGGGCGCGGGGCCACAGCAGCCATCGCTCTCAGCCGCCGCATCCGGCTCATCGGACAGGCCTCCGCCATTGCAGATTCCCGTCTCCGGCAAGACCAGCTCCACCCGGGCGGCTGCCTCGTGATCCCCGGCCAAGTGGGCGGCGATGCTGCGCACCTGCTCGTAGCCGGTCAGGGTCAGGAAGGTCGGGGCGCGACCGTAGGACTTCATCCCGGCCAGGAAGAACCCCTCCTCGGGGTGGGAGAGCTCGGCGGCACCGTGCGGGTAGACGGTACCGCACGAGTGCTGGTTGGGGTCGATGAGTGGGGCCAGCTCCACCGGCGCTTGGAGGGTGGGGTCCAGACCGAGGCGGACCTCGGACAGCAAGGACAAGTCGGGGCGAAACCCGGTGAGGGCGATCACCTCGTGCGCCGGCTCCAGCTCCCGGCCGTCGTCGTCGACCAGCACGAGAAGCCCGTCTCGTTCCGTGCGGATCTCAGCCGTGCGGAACCCGGTCACCACCTCGACATGTCCGGTCTCAACGGCCTTGCGGGCCCGCTGACCCAGGGCGCCGCGCGCGGCCAGCTGGTCGGCCGCGCCCCCACCGAAGGCGTCACCGACCTCCCCGCGCCGCAGTACCCACACCGCCCGGGTACCGGGGCTCTCCTGAGCCAGAGAGGCCAGGGCGACCAGTGCGGTCAGCGCCGAGTGCCCGCGCCCGACCACGGCCGTGGTGCGGCCCGCGTACCGCGCCCGGGCGTCGGGGTCGGTCAGGTCCGGGACGCGGTAGGTCAGGTGCGCGGCCGCAGCGATCTCGCCCAGCGCGGGCAAGCCGTCACCGCCCACGGGGTTGGGTGAGCCCCATGTGCCGGAGGCGTCGACGACCGCGCGGGCCAGGAGGCGCTCTTCACCACGGTCGGTACGCACCCGCACGGTGAAGGGCTGCTTCTCACGTTCGGCGTCCACGACCCGGTCACGGCCCTGGCGGCTCACACCGGTCACCTCGGCGCCGAAACGGACCCGCTCGCCCAGGGCCCTGGCCAGAGGAGCGAGGTAGGCCTCGACCCACTCGCGGCCGGTCGGGTAGCCCGCGTCGTCGGGTCGCTGCCAGTCGGTGGCGGCGAGCAACTTCTCCGCTGCGGGGGCGACCAGGTCGCGCCACATCGAGAACAGGCGCACGTGCCCCCACTCGATCACCGCCGCTCCGGCGGAGTCCCCCTTCTCCAAAACCAGGACCGGCAGGTCGCGCGCGACCAGCTCTGCTGCTGCTGCCAGGCCTGTGGGTCCGGCTCCGATCACCACGACGGGAGGCTTGTCGGCCATGACGCTTCTCCTGTTTCATTGACTGCTGTCTATGGAGAAAAACTCTATCGATCTCTATCGATAGATGCAACTATAGATCATGGTCGATAATGGGAAGTATGACCGTGATACAGCCTGAGCGCACTATTCCCGCACTCCCTCAATCCGACGCCGAGACCTACGCTGCCTGGTTCGCCTGCCTAGCCGAACCCATGCGGGTGCGGCTACTGCACGCCATCGCCACCACCCCGGGATCGGTCAGCGTGGGCCAGCTCGCCGAGATGGTGGGCGTCCGCCAACCCACGGTCTCCCACCACCTGCGTAAACTCGCCGACGCCGGGTTCGTGACCCTCGCCAAGGTGGGCACCTCCACCCGGGTGGCGATCAACCCGACCTGCTGCACGGGCCTGCCACACGCCGCCGACGCGGTGATGGGCATGCTCAACACCCGCCCTTGCTGCCCCACTGACCTGCCTGCCGACGTCACCACCCGCGCCATGGCCGACGCCGACTTAGAGGCAGTTCGGAAAATCTACGCCCAGGGCATCGCCACCGGCCACGCCACCTTCGAGACCGAGGTCCCCGACGTGGAGGCGTTGAAGGGCAAGTGGAAGGCCGGGCACCGATGGGTCGCCGAGGCCGACGGCCGCGTCGTAGGCTGGGCCGCCGCCTCACCCGTCTCCGACCGCGAGGTCTACGCCGGGGTGGCCGAGACGTCCGTGTACGTCGCCGAGGACGCGCGCGGCCGGGGCGTGGGCAAGGCCCTGCTGTACCGGCAGGTCACCGAGGCCGACGCCGCCGGACTGTGGACGCTGCAGACCTCGATCTTCCCCGAGAACCGCGCCAGTCTCTCCCTGCACCACCAGGCGGGCTACCGCACGGTCGGTGTGCGCGAGCGCGTCGCCCGCCACCACGGGGTCTGGCGCGACACCGTCCTGCTCGAGCGGCGAAGCCCGATCGAGGAAACCGCATTCGGCACCGTGCCCCGCGCTGACGGCGAAGACTGCTCCACTTCTTGACCTTGGTCGTATCCACCACCTGCCTTCCGCCTCCAGATAGGACGTACATGCCCTCGGCAGACTCTTGAGCCCGCCAAGTTCGTCAGGCCCAACCGGAAGAGATGGCCCGGCTGCCCCGGACAGCGCTGGCGCGGGTACGTGACCTGACCTTCGCCGGTCTGCCCGCACGGCTGGATCTGCCCGACACAGCCGCAGTCCTGCCGGTCCTGCTGCTTCCACGGCAGCGGATGGGTCATGAGCGACGTCGAGTCCTATGGCCCAGCCGCTCGCATCCTGTCCCAGGCCTGTGGAGTTGCCGTACTCTCCGTGAACTACCGTCGACCGCCCGAACACCCCTGTCCTGCGGCGATCGACGACGCAGAGACCACGGTGTGTTGGGCCGCCGTCAACGCTGTCGCCCTCAGTGACTGTTGGGTATGCGGGTGGCTACACGGCTTGACCGGCAGGGCGGTTGCTCCAGCGCACGCTCTCGCCCGCGAGCCGTGTGGCCATCAACCGGATCATCGCGATCTTGATCATGGTCTCGGAGTTGGCGGTAAGGCGCTCGTAGTCGCGGGCCAGGCGGCGGTTGCGCACCAGCCATCCGAAGGTGCGCTCGACCACCCACCGGCGCGGTAATACCTGGAAGCCCTTGACGTCGTCGCTGCGCCTGATGATCTGGACCACCGGTCGCAACTTCTCCCGGGCCCAGGTGAACAGGCTGTTGTCGATCTTGTTGGCGTAGCCGGCATCGGCCCAGACCAGACCCACCGAGGGAAACCGGGCGGCCAGTGCCCCAAGCACACGCCTGCCGCCGGGTCGGTCCTGCACGGAGGCGGAGGTGACCGCGACCACCAGCACCAGGCCCAGGGTGTCGGTGATCAGGTGGCGTTTGCGTCCGGTGGTGCGCTTGCCCGCGTCGTAGCCGCGGGCCTGGCCGCCCTCGCTGGACTTGATCGACTGGGCGTCCAGCACCGCGGCCGAGGGTTCTGGGGCGCGGCCTGCGGCGGTGCGCACCCGAGCGCGCAGGGCCCTGGTGGACGCGGTCGATGGTGCCGTCGGCGGCCCAGGTGCGGTACCAGCGGTAGGCGGCGTCCCAGGGCGACAGGTCACGGGGGATCATCCGCCACCGGCAGCCCGAGCGCAGCACGAAGAAGATCGCGTCCAGGGCCAGCCGGTCGTCGTACTTGCGGGGTGCTCCGCCCGTGCGCGGGTTGCGGGTGGGCATGAGCGGTTCGATCACCGCCCAGACCGGGTCGGAAAGGTTGGAGGGGTAGCATGGGCGGGCATCCCCGCCGGATTTGCATCTGCACACACAGCGCAATTCTGGCGGGGATGTCTTGCTTTCTCACCGGCGGCCCCGGCCATCGCCCTGCGTAGCTGAACGCATACCCAACAGTCGCTAAGAGGACATGAGCGTGAACATGTGTTCACGCTAGTGGTGGGCGGTTCTGATGTGCTTATCCGAAACTGCTCGGTCTCGTCCAGGCCTTGACGAAGCACACCGCCGCCGGTGAGGGTGTGCTCCTCTCCCGGTAGCGCGAGGGCGGCAGCCCCACCACCTTGTGGAAGGTGCGGCTGAAGGTGCCGAGGCTGTCGAAACCCACGGCGAGGGCGATGTCGGTGACACTGCGGTCGCTCTCGCGCAGCAGCGCCATCGCTCGTTCGATCCTGCGGCGTTGGAGGTAGCGGTGCGGGGTCTCGCCGAACACCTCGCGGAAGGAACGGGAGAAGTGGGCGGGCGACATCAGGGCCACCCGGGCCAGTCCCGGTACGTCGAGCGGCTCGGCGAAGTCGCGGTCCATCGCGTCCCGTGCACGCAGCAGCCTGCGGTTGCGCTCCTCGTTCGGTCGCATCGACACCTCCTCGCCTCAAGGTAGACAAGGGGTCGGACAGGGCCGTGACTCCCACGACCCCGCCCACCTCTCCTCCTTCCGAGGGAGGGCCGGTCATGGGGCGTGGGCGACCATGACCGGGCAGGGGGAGCGGTGCAGCATGGCGTGTGCCGTGGACCCCAGGGCCAGGGGTGACAGGGCGTGTCGACCGGAGGCCCCCACCACGAGGAGCCGGGCGTCCTGCGCGGCGCGCACCAGTGCGGCGACCGGGCGTGACTCGACCACCTCTGTGCGCACCTCCACCGAGGGGTACCTGTCCCGCCAGGGAGCGAGCCTTCGCTCCAGGGATCCTTCCTCGGCCACGCCGATCGCCTCACGCTCACCGGAGGAGAAGCCTCTGGTGGACACGGGCAACACCGGCGGGTTCCACGCCCGTACCACCCGTACCGTCCCCGACCCGACGGCGGCGGCCGCGAACGCCTCGGCGACCGCCCGCTCGGCGTGGGACGAACCGTCCTCGCCCACCACGACCTCGCGCCGATCGCCGCTCACGGGCTCGGGGCCGACCACGACCACCGGTACCGGTGCACGCGCCGCCACGCGGTAGGCGACCGAGCCCACCCTCAACCCCGGAAAGCCGCCACGTCCACGCAAGCCCACGACCAGCATGGCGGCCTTCTCCGCGTGCTGGAGCAACGCCAGGGGCGCGCTCTTGGTGACCACCGTCCTGTCCACGTCGAGACCGGGGGCGAGAGAGGTCGCCCTCTCCTCGGCCCTGTCCAGGGCGGCACGGGTGTTCCTGTCGATCTCCTCCTGGGGCCAGATGAAGGCCGAGTCGGGCGACGGCGCGGGGAACGCCATCACCATGGACAGGCGCAGGCCGCGCCGCCGCGCCTCCTCGGCGGCCCACTCCACGGCTCTCAGGCTTGCGTCGGAGTCGTCCACTCCGACGACGACCGGTCCTTGCATGGAGATCCCGTCCCTTCGTGCTCGGTGATGCCCGCCATCATGCCCCGAGCACCATCGCCTTCGACAGCCGACGTCCCGAACGGGTCGACACCACCGCACCCTTCTGGTCAGTTCCCCGACGCGGGTCGATACTGGAGGAGGGGTGCGCCGCCCCCGCCGTACGCCGAGCGCGCCGGGAGGCATCGATCGTGGGAACCAGTGAGGGCGGACACGCCAGTGGGGACATCGGCCGCAGGGTGGCCCGACGCAGGGAGGAACTGGGACTCACCCGTGAGGAACTCGCCCAACGTGCCGGGATGGCGGCCGGATACGTGGCCTACATGGAGGAACATCCGCCCTCCCTCAGCCGAAGTGCGCTCTACCGACTCTCCCGGGCCCTGCACACCACCCCCGACCGTCTTCTGGGAGCCGACATCGACACGCCGCCCGGAGCCGCGTCCACGGCCGAACTCCATCCGCGGATGCGCGTGCTGGACCCGGACGAGTGCATGGAACTCATCCGACCCGGCGGTGTGGGGCGCGTGGCCTTCGCCGACGAGGGCCGCCCTCCGGTCGTCCTCCCGGTGAACTACATGGTCGTCAGGGGCGACGTCGTCTTCATGACCGAGACCGACGGGGAGATCGCCAGACGGGCCTCGGGTCCGCTCGGTTTCGAGGTGGACCGCCTCGACGACACCATGAGTGAGGGGTGGAGCGTGCTCATCGCCGGGCAGGGACGCATCGTGACCGATCCGGAGGAGAACGCCTCACTGGAGAACTCGGTCCCGCTCCGACCGTGGGCGGGGGGACGACGGGACACCTATGTGCGCATCACACCGACGAAGGTGAGCGGGCGCCGGATCGAAACCGGCAGGCTGCTGCGCTGAGACTCCTCTGTCGATACGGCCGCGAGGCGGTCCGTGCCGGGGCGTCCGCACGAAAGCCCGCGTCTCCGGTTCCGCGATCTTCCACGGAACCGGAGGGAACGGGTCCGGTCACAGGCGTGGCTTCCTGCCCCTGGACAGGGAGTCCAACCAGCCCATGGGGCCCCTGCGGGTCGAGGGGCGTCGACCGGAGGGGGAGGTGCGCCGAGTCGAGCGGCTCAGCAGGTCACGCCCCTTCGGCGACCTCGCGGCGGACCGGGCCGTCCTCTTCACGCGGGCCAGGGGATCACGCGTTCCGGCGCCCCTGCCCGAGGCGGTGCCCCCCGCCGGGGTCAGGCGGCGCTTCATGGTCCTCAGAGGGTTCCTCATCTCGGTTCTCCTCTCGTCATCGTGACCGGTCCGAAGCCGGCCTTGCGAGATGGCGTAAACATTACGAATAGGGAACTTTTACCTCTGGGGGAGTGCTACCCCGGCGCTCGGCATTGATACCTCTTCGACCGCGGATATCCCGGGGAAGACGTTCGCGGGGTAGTCGAGGACCTTCGCATGGAAACTCTTGGCAAGGGACGGAAGGGTTCTTTGAACCGCCTCTTGCCCGGTCCGCGGGGAGACGGTCAGACCCCTGGGAGAGGATTGGTGACCGCAGGCGGCGCCACCAGGCGCAACACGGGCGCGGAGCAGGGGGGCCGGGGCAGCTCGGAACCCTCGACGACGACCAGTCCGACGCCGGGCGGAACGGCCACTCGCGTTCCGGCCGTGGGGTCGACTCTGCGGAAGCGGAACTCGGGCTCACCTCCCTCCGCGCGCATCGCGACCTCGTCCTCGGGTCCGGCCCGCCGGGCGGCGGACCGGGAGGGTCGGCCGACGACGCCCAGGGGCCCGGGGGCGAAGACCACGGCCGGTCTGGGCGGTGGATCCCCCGGAACCAACCACAGCGTCTCCCCGGGCGTGCACAGACCGGCCAGCAGTCCGGGCGTGGTGTCGGGAGCCTCGGTGAGTCGCAGGCACACGTCGTGACCGTCGACCAACCGGTCGACCAACGCCGTCCGCTCGGGTGTGGTGTCGGAGGACCCCAGCAGACGGGAGGCCTCGGCGGGTGTCATCGGCTCGGAGCGGTCCCGCCGCAGGGGCCAATGAGGAAAGGCCGGTCGGGGCCAGACGTAGGGCAGGCCGTCGGGGGTGTCGGGGAACAGGGGGCGGTAGTGCGCCTCGTCCTTGGACACCAGTGCGGAACGGTGGGAAAGGTGCAGGTCCCCCGACCCCAGCCACGGCGGCAACAGGTCGGCCTCCCACAAGGCCTCCTCCTCGGGCACCACGCCCCCGCTGAAGTCCAACAGTGAGGGCAGGACCGAGTCGGAGTGTCCACGGGAACGCCACTCACGGCACACCGCCACCCCGTAACCGACCAGGGCCGGTACGAAGCCCCGCCACATCGCCACGGCGGGGTGGCGTTTCCACCCGTAACGCGGCCACACCAGCGCCCGCAGGATCTGCATCGTCTCCACCCGCTGTTTGCCCAGACGGCGGTCGTCCAGCGTCCGCGCGCACTCGCCGAACGTCGAACACGGCAAGAAGGTCTGCATCGTTCCCCGTCCGTTCCGGGAGGTGTCCCCTGGTCAGGTCGTACCCGCCCGGCCCCAAAGGACCTTCTCCGGAAGGCACGGGCCGGCCGGAAACCCTCGTGACGTCGGGCGCGGGAGGCGGTGATCTCCCCGGCCAAGCCGGGGACCGACGCCCCTGGGGCCGATCGCCCACCCGCTTCGCCGACCATGGCCGGGCACGTGGACGTGGGTACGCCCGTGGGGGCGCTCACGCGGCGACCAGCGGGGCGCGCCGCACGCGAAGGGAGAACCCCGTGAACACCACCGCCGCGCCGACGGCCGTGGCGAGCATGACCGTGGTCATGCTGGACAGTGTCACCGGGCCGGCCAGACCGGCGGTCGAGGCCAGAGCGGAGCCGATACCGAACTGCATCGTGCCCAGAAGGGCGGAACCGCTGCCGGCGACCTTCGGAGACTGCCCGTCCAGGGCCAGCGCCGTCGCGTTCGGCGACACCAGACCGGTGAACACCATCATCACGAACAGCGCGATCGTCACCGTCACCAGGCTCGCGCCCCCGAGGGCGCCAAGGGCCGTCAAAGAGGCCACGGACACGATCGACCCGATCAGTCCCAGGAACAGGCGACGGTGGATCTCCACCCGGCCGATGAGGAAGGCGTTCACCTGGTTGCCCAGGATCATGCCGAGCGTGGTCACCGCGAACACCAGGCTGAACTCCTGGGCGCTGCTGTCGAAGCGGGACTGGGCCACGAAGGAGAACGTCGAGATGTAGGTGAAGCTCATGCCGAAGCTCAGCGCGAGCGTGAGCGTGGGACCGAGGAAGCGAAGGTCACGCAGCAGACCGCCGAATACCCGCATCTGCGCCCCCAGGCCGGTGCGTCCGCGCTGCTCGGTGGGAAGGCTCTCGGGCAGACCGAACAGCACCAGGGCGAAGGTCGCCAGGCCCATCGCGCCGAGCACGGCGAAGAGCAGCTGCCAAGGCCCCAGGAACAGCAGCTGGCCGCCCAGGATCGGACCGAGCATGGGCGCCAGCCCGGCCAGCAGCACCAGTCGGGAGAAGAACGTGGCCGCGGCGTCGCCGTCGAACACGTCCCGCACGATGGCGCGGGAGACGACCAGTCCCGCGGCGGCGGACAGTCCCTGCACGAAGCGCAGCAGGCTGAACATCTCCACGCTGGTCACCGCCGCGATGGCCAGGGTGCTGACGGTGAACACCCCGATCCCCACCAGCAGCGGCGGACGGCGTCCCCAACGGTCGCTGAGCGGGCCGATGACGAGCTGGCCCAAGGCCAGTCCGGCCATGACCGAGGTCAGGGTGAGCTTGACGCTGGCCTCGCTGGTGCCCAGGTCGGTGGCGATCTGGGGCAGCGCGGGCAGGTACAGGTCCGTGGCGAGCGGACCGATCGCGGACAGTACGCCGAGCACGAACACGAGCAGCAGCGTGCGGCGGTGCGTCCGGGACGCGTCCGTACGGCGGGTCGTGCGACGGTGCTCGGGTGCGCCGCCCTGGTGCGGCGCATCGTCGATCCGGGGGGTGTGGGCGGACGGGACGTTCTGGACGTCCTTGGTGATCAGGGCACGACGATCCGGGCGTGCGGAAACAAGGGTCACCTAAGGCTCCAACGCAAGGAGAGGTACGAACAGGGAGGTGCGTGGGGCGCCGTGAACCGCCTTCGGGCGGGGCGCCGGCAGAAGTCCCAAGTGGGGATCACGTGATCTGTGGGATCACTTCCGCCTCCAACACAAGGCTAGGAGTGGGCAATCCCGCCTTGACCCGATTCCTCGCGTGATCCGAATTACGGTGCGCGAAAGCCCAGACGGCAGGGGGTTCGGTCTCTTTGTGACGCCGCCCATGCGGCCGGAGGACCTCCGTGCTCTCCGGGTGCTGGTATCCCGTCTCCACGGAGAGGACGTGTCGGAGCGATCGTGTGTGGCGCACGCGGCGAAGGGCGTGCTCGCGTCCGGTCCCGGTCTGGAAAGCGACCTCACCGCCCCCGTCCCCGGCGAGGCGGCCCCTTGGGCCCGCGAGGGCCCGCACGACCGCGTGACCGGCCCCGGGCGACGCCTTACCGGAAGACCACGCCCGCGCTCGACGATCTTCGGCGGACCTCGAAGCCCGTGAACGCGAAGACCGTCGGCACCTCCGTGCGGGATGGGGGCGCCTACCCGGCACCGTCGCCGGATCGAGGTTCCACGGCCGCCCCAGGGGCCTCTTCGGTCGGCTCACCCGAAGCGTGTACCGGCCGGTCCTGCGGTCCGAGAGGGCCGCCGGGACACGCCCTGGAGGCCTCCGGGGCGTCCTGCGAAGGAGACCTCCCCCAGGACCGGGGGATCCCGGCGGGGCGTTCATGAGGTTCCGGCCGTGTGCGACCGACCGGTCCGAGGGGAATGAGCGAACCTTGGAAGGGAGACGACGGGGGACCCTCTCTGTGGGGTCCGCCTCCGGAAAGGGGCCGACATGCACGAGCATCCACCGAAGAGGCCTCGGCGATCCCGGCGGGGAAGGAGGAGCCCTTCCTGGATCCTGCTGGGCGGCGGCGTCGTGGTGGTGCTGGTCCTGGCCGTGGTCATCGCCTACGCGGCGACCGTGTTCATCGACGACGGCACCGGGACGGGTACCGCGGACCGACCGGGGGACGACGGCCCGAGGGAGGTCGTGGATCTCGGTGAGCCCGGGACGATCGGACAGTGGCGGACCACGGTCGACGGGATCGGCACGGCCTCCACCTACACCAACGAGTTCACCGAGGAAAGGGCGCACGGCGAGTTCGCGCTGGTCGACGTGACGGTGGAGAACACCGGGAACGAGCCCGGATACTTCGACAGTTCGGCGATCAGTCTCGTCGATGACGAGGGGAACATCCACGAGTCCAGCACCACGATCGAGGACGACGCCCTGTTCCTCGAACAGCTCGACCCCGGGGACCGTGCCTCGGGTACCGCCGTGGTCGACGTTCCCGAGGGCACCGAGATCGCCGAGGTCCGTGTGAAGGACACCGCGCCCCCACACGCCCTCCTCGTGGTCCGGGTCGAAGGAGGATGAGGGCTCCAGGACGTTCTTCCGTGTCTCAGGCGAGGGGCGGAGGGTGTACGGGGCGCGTTGAGGGCCAGCTCCCGGGGAAGAGGACACGGACGGCTCGACGCCTTCTTCTCAGGAGGTAAATTCCGAGCATATATCCCGTACTTTCCATCTCGCCGGGCATATCCCAGGATCATCGAGGTAGGGGATGCCTGAAAACCATTCTCCGACCCGGCATGGAAAGAGTGAGCACGATGATGCTGCCCAGCATGCGCAGACAGCGGACGATCCCCGCCCAGTGGGGCCCGTTCTCCGAATTCGAGGAGCTCTACGAGCGCATGGGAAAGCTCCTGGGCTCGGCGATGGGGGAGACCTCACAGGGTGACGCGTGGGTCCCCTTGGCCGATGTCATGGAGACCGAGGACTCCTACAAGGTGGAGGTCGAGGTCCCCGGCATGTCCAAGGATGACATCGACCTCCAGATGAGCGACAACGAGCTCGTCATCACCGGCGAGACCGGGGAGGCGCAGGAGAGCGGGGAGCGCACGCATCGCCGGACGCGCCGCTACGGCCGGTTCGAGTACCGGACGATCCTCCCCGGTGACATCGACGGCGAACGGGTCTCGGCCTCACTCGACAAGGGAATTCTGAGCATCACCGTTCCCAAGAGCGACCGGGGCAAGGCCCGGCGCATCTCCATCGACCAGGGCTGAACCGCCCGGCGGGTCGTGGCCGCCGCCGGGAAACGGCGGGGAGCACGGGGGTGGACCCCCGCACGGCGTTTCGCGGCCCGACCCGCCGAGGAGCGGCCGGCCCCGGGAGCCCGAGACGGGAGACCTCCGGGACCGGCCTCATCACGGCCGGAGGAGGCCCGGCGGTGCCGGTCGGCCCCGCTGCCCAGGGCGCCGGCCCCGCGGGCCCTGAGGACGGACCGAGCGCATCGTCCTCGAAGCCCTCGGTTCCCCAAACCGAGACGAAAAAAGCATTCTTGAATTCCTCTTCATGGGCGTGTTACCCTTTTTGAGTAAGGGGGGCGCCAGGCAGGGGAATTGTTCTTCAGGATTCTTCCCTCCTTGGTTTCTCGGTTACTCTGAGAATATGCAGAACCCCCCTTCTCCCGTTCTTCTTTCCGCGTCCGTCATGGCCCACCCCCGCAGGGTCGACGCGGCCTCCAGGGTCCTGGACTCCCTGGACGTCCTCGATGCCAGGATGGCCCTGGATCCCCGCCCCGACGGTCCGCCCAGCTCCCTGCGCGCCTCCCAGGTCGCCTTCTCCCATGCGACGGACGCCGACTCCACCCATCATCTGGTCCTCCAGGAC
Source organism: Nocardiopsis sp. ATB16-24 (assembly GCF_030271535.1). Classification (GTDB taxonomy): domain Bacteria; phylum Actinomycetota; class Actinomycetes; order Streptosporangiales; family Streptosporangiaceae; genus Nocardiopsis. Next base: position 102,804 of record NZ_JASCXJ010000005.1, read on the forward strand.
GACGTGCGCGTGTCCTTCGACTTCGCCGCCTCCGTCCGCAGGGCCGTGGAGAGGCACCCGGAGGCGGCGATCTCCTTCTTCGTGGAATGGGGGTCGCGGACCGCCTACCTGGCCCGGTGGGCCGTCATCACCGGCTCCGGCATCGTCCCGGTCGTCAACCCCTACATGCCGACGCTCGCGCTGGTGCTGCCACGCGCCACGGCCATCGACATGGCCCGCTTCATGGACACCGCCCCAGGTCGTTCCGACGACCGCGTCGCCCTGCGCTTCCTGAGAGAGCGGGACGTCCCCACCCTGGCCGCCGTGCCCAACCTGGTCGAACACGAGGAACTGCCCAGCCTCAAAGGCAACGATGACCACGGCATTCGGCGCTCGGTCTGCTTCGCGCCCGAGGGGGCCCGATTCGACGGCCCCGACCTTCCCCTGCCTTCGCTGCTGCCGTTCCTGAGGTGGAGCACAGGCGAATCCGTGGTCATCGACACCGGCAACGACTTCCCCGAGGCGCACCGCCCCACACTGCGGGTGCTCACGGAGTGGGGTGCGCGACCCGAAGAACTACGCAGAGACTGCGCCGACCACCTCGGGGAGGACACGGGACCGTTGTTCGAACTCTGGCTCACCGCCGTGGCGCTGGGCGCGGTCCAGGAACGGCACTGGCCGGGAACCGTGGGTCGGTTGCGCACACGTCTGGACGAGCCCCTCCTCCAACGCGCCTTGGGCACCTTCGCCCCCGGAGCCCTGCGTGTGCTGCTGGACCCCGACGCACTCTCGGAGCGCTCCGCCGAGCTCGTTCCCGCTCTGCTCACCGCGATGGAGCACGGGAGCGGACTCGCTGCCTCCGGACCGTCAAGGCGAGGAGGATCCATGGCGCCGCCCGCTCTCGGAAACATAGGGTACGGGGATGAACGCACCCTCCTCCCCCCGTCTTGTCGAGATCACCCCTGACAACGTCCTCACCGCGTGCGAAGTGAAGGTGCGCCAGGACCAGAACCGGTTCGTCGCACCCGTGGAACGTTCCCTGGCCGAGGCCTACGCCGCCCGGGAGAGCGCCTGGCCGCGCCTGATCATGGACGGTGACGAGGCCGTCGGCTTCGTCATGGCCAACTTCGCACCCCACGAGAGCGAACCGGACTTCCGCTGCGGGATCTGGCGACTCAACATCGCCGAGGGCAGACAGGGCAGGGGCTACGGCGGGTTCGCGGTCCGGGCCGTGTGCGAGGAGGCCCGGCGCCGTGGCAACGACCGCGTCACCGTGATGTGGGTACCGGGGGAGGAAGGACCGGAGGACTTCTACCTGGCCCTTGGCTTCCGTCCCACCGGAAGGGTGTTGGGAGGTGAGAAGGTCGGGGAGTTGCTGCTCGGCTAGGTTCCTCGCCCGGGCCTCGAAGCGCCCCCGTACCCCGATGTCCGGGCGGAACGGGGGCCGCTGCGGCGAAGACCTCGGGGAACACGCCCCCGTGGGACGGGGCGGCGCAGGGGCGGATCCGCGGATCCTTCCCCGTGCGGCCCCTGTCACGCCGTGGGGTGTCCCGGCCGGGACACCCCACGGCTCCGGTTTCAGTAGCCCCGGTCGATCCACTCCTGTAGGTGGGGAGCCTCGGCACCGATGGTGGTGGACTCACCGTGCCCGGTGTTGACCACCGTCTCCGAAGGCAGGGTCAGCAACCGGTCACGGATGGACTCCACGATCGTCGGGAAGTCCGAATAGGACCGCCCCGTCGCCCCGGGGCCGCCCTGGAACAGGGTGTCCCCACTGAACAACACGCCCAGATCGGCCGCGTACAGGCACACCGCTCCCGGGGCGTGACCCGGGGTGTGCAGCACGGTCAGTTCGGTCCCCGCGATCTGGAGCGTCTGGCCGTGGGACAGTTCGGCGTCCGGGGCCCGCTCCGGATGCGTCATGTCCCACAGCACCCGGTCGGCCGGGTGCAGCAGGATGGGTGCGCCGGTGGCCTCGGCCAGCGCCGGAGCGGCGTTGACGTGGTCGTTGTGGCCGTGCGTGCACACCACCGCCACCAGTTCACGGTCCCCCACCGCGCCCAGGATCGCGTTCGCGTCGTGCGCCGCGTCGATCACCAGGGCCTGTTCGCGGTTGCCCACGATCCAGACGTTGTTGTCGACCTCCCACTCCCCGCCGTCCAGGGCGAAGGTCCCCGAGGTGGTCAGGTGTTCCACCTTTGCGTCGCTCACAGGATCACCACCGATCGCAGTACGTCGCCGCGTTCCATGCTGGCGAAGGCGTCCTCGATGTCACTCAAACCGATCTCCTCGCTGACGAAGCCGTCCAGGTCCAAACGCCCCTGAAGGTACAGGTCGATGAGCATGGGAAAGTCCCGCGAAGGCAGGCAGTCGCCGTACCAGGAGGACTTCAGCGCCCCACCGCGACCGAACACGTCCAACAGGGGCAGTTCCAGGCGCATCTCGGGGGTGGGCACCCCCACCAGAACCACGGTGCCTGCCAGGTCACGGGCGTAGAAGGCCTGTTCGTAGGTCTTGGGCAGGCCCACCGCGTCGATGACCACGTCGGCGCCGAAACCGTCGGTGAGATCGCGGATGCTCTCCACGGGGTCGGTGTAGGAGGCGTTGACGGTGTGCGTGGCGCCGAAGCCCAGAGCCCATTCGAGCTTGCGGTCCTCCAGGTCCACCGCGATGATCCGGTTCGCCCCGGCCACCCGCGCACCGGCGACGGCCGCGCTGCCCACTCCACCGCAGCCGATGACGGCGACCGAGTCGCCCAGGCCCACGCCCCCGGTGTTGATGGCCGCGCCGATCCCCGCCATGATCCCGCAGCCGAGCAGGCCGGCCGCGGCGGGCGAGGCCTGCGGATCGACCTTCGTGCACTGTCCCGACGCCACCAGGGTCTTCTCCACGAACGCGCCGATGCCCAGGGCGGGAGACAGTTCGGTGCCGTCCTCCAAAGTCATCTTCTGCTCGGCGTTGTGCGTGTCGAAGCAGTACTGGTGTCTTCCCCGACGGCAGGCGCGGCAGTCGCCGCACACCGCCCGCCAGTTGAGGATCACGTAGTCGCCGGGCTCGACGTTGGTCACCCCCGCTCCCACCGACTCGACCACGCCGGCGGCCTCGTGTCCGAGCAGGAACGGGAACTCGTCGTTGATACCGCCCTCGCGATAGTGCAGGTCGGTATGGCACACCCCACAGGCCTGCACCCTGACCACGGCCTCCCCCGGACCCGGATCGGGAACGACGACCGTCGTCAGTTCGACGGGAGCTCCCTTGGAACGGGAGACCACCCCTTGTACGCGCTGAGACATCCTTGACCCCCACACGTGGCCGGAGACGGCACGGGTACCGCGCCGTCCCCGTCACCATGCCCCACCGGCCACGCGCCTATCCCTCACAGCCGGGACCGTGTGGACCGCGCCGGTACGGGCCTGTGTCAGTCCGCGCTCAGCCCCAGTCCCAGACCGCCGTCCACGGGGAACTCCGCGCCTGAGGTGAAGGTCGCCTCGAAGCCGAGGAAGAGCACGGCGCGCGCCACCTCTTCGACCGTGCCGTGGCGGCCCATCGGGGTGGCCTCGTCGCCCACCCTCCTGAACTCCTCACGTTCGGCATCGGTGAGCTCGGCGACGCCCATGGTGGGGGTGTCGATGAAACCCGGGGCCACCGTGTTCACCCGGACGCCCCGCGGCAGCAATTCGGAGGCCAGAACCCGGCTGAAGCCGAGCACGGCCGCGTCCGAAGCGCCACCGTCCACGAGGATCTGGAGCGGTGGCAGACCCCGTGGCACGTGCCCGCCTGGCCTGGTTCCTCGAACTGTCCCGTTGGTGGCTCGGTGACTCCCACGGCGCGCTCACCCGGCTGGAGCGTGTCCGCGACGTCCTCCGGCGGGGCGGCGACACATGGGGGACGGCGGTCGCCCTGGTGAGCCTGGCCCGGACGGAGCTGGTGCAGGGCGGGTTGGACAGGGCACGGGATCAGGAGCACGAGGCCGAGAGAGTCCTGCGCGTACTGGGCGACCGTTGGGGGATCCTCCACGCCTCCCACGTCCTGGCCCAGATCGCGGAGGCGCGCGGCGATCTGGAGGAGACCGCTCGGCGCCAGGGAGAAGGGCTGCGGATCGCCCTGATCGCCCGACGGTGAGGGGACCTGGACCGTGTGAAGGACAAGGGTCGCGGTGCCCGTCAGGATGCGACGGACACCGCGATGGGACGGTGGGAAGAGGACGCTGAGCGGGAAGCGCCCTGGGCGTGCCGGTGTCGACGAAGCGCCGGAGGTGCCGTAGGCGGACTCACGAAGGCGAGTCGACACACCGCGGGTTCCCCGCCTTGGAGTCGCTCGAAGAGACGGAGGACTCCGACCGACACCGCCTAACGGGTGAAGTCGTCCGGTCCTCGGGCGGGTCCGTGGTAGAACTCGCGGACGAGTTCGTTCTTCGGCACGGGCGGGTAGGTGGGACCGTACTCGAACGGTCCCAGGCGGGCGTCGAGCTCGACGTCGTGGGACTGTAGGGCCCGGTCGACCTGGTCGCGCAGCTCGGGGAGCATCGCGTACAGTACGTCGCCGGGACAGGCCGTGACGTTGAAGTCCCGGTGACCCAGGATCGCGTTGTGCGGGTTGAGACCGTAGGCCCCGCACAGCCAGGCCAAGGTCTTCACCAGGGAGTCGGTCAAGGCCTGGGGCGGCCTCACCGAGGTGTAGAGCCCCTCGTTCTCGATGCCGATGCAGGTGCTGTTGTTGTTGGCCACGTGGGCGCCCACCACGTGGTGGCCCGCGCGAATGGCGGGCAAGGTGCGGTCGCGCCCCTCCATGATGTGACCGCCGCGGCTGATGGTCAGCTGCTGGCCGGTGTCGGACCAGCCGTTGTTGTTCATGTGGTAGTTCTGGATCGACCTGGACAGGGCCAGGGCGTGGCGGAGCGAGTAGTCGGTGCTGTTGGCCGTCGCGGTGTGGTGGACCACGATGTGGCGCGGTGGGTTGGTCAGGACCTGGATGCGGTTCTTCGGTGGGCGGGCGCCCCAGTCGGCTCGCGCGTACAGATGAGGCTCGGTGGTCCGGGCTGAGGCACTCGCTGCGCCGACCGTACCGAGGGTCCCGCCGAGGGCGATGGCTCCGGATGTCACTACGGCTCCGCGCAGGAGCGCGCGTCTGGTCGGATCCGACCAGTGGGCATCGGTCATGGGCAGTCCTTCGTGGCTGGTGTGGGTACTTGCCGGTTCCTGAGAGAACGCGGACCACTCACGGTGCGCGAAGGGTTGCATGGTGGATTTCCGCGGCTGTTTCCGGTTGGAACGTCAACCCTTTGCCCCATGGGCAGGTACCGGGTGGCGGTGTAGCGGCAGCGAAGAAACGATAAGCGGGGAAGGCCGGACCCACGCTGTATTTCCCTGCCCTTCTGGCGCTCCTTTGCCGAGGTCTTGGCCAGGCCTTTTGCCGGAGTCCCCACAAGATGCGCGTGGGGACCGAGGCCCCCACGCGCACAAGCCCGTGGTGCGGGGTCAACCCGCGAAGGAGCCTCGGGAGGCGACCATGGAGAGGACCTCGGGCAGACCCGACCAGTCACTGGTGACGGTGGTCGCCCCCGCCTCCGCCAGTTCCCGGACACGGGCGGTCGCCTCCTCCCCGCCGGGGTTGCGCGCGTCGATGGCGGGGGAGACCGCGTGGGCGTCGGTCATCACCAGTAGATAGCCGTTGCGGTCGTACCAGGAGGTGTCGATCCCTCCGAGGTAGGACGGGGCGCTTCCGTCGAAGATCACGAACCAGGCACGCAGATCCTCGGCGTAGCGCTCACGGGGGTCACCACTGCGGGCGCCCAGCACGGCGGGGAACGTGACGGCCCGGTCCAGGGAGCCCTCGTCCGCCAGGTCGCGCAGGTACGTGGCCTGCTCCTGATCGGTCCACAGACGGTCGAAGGGGTTGCGTTGTTCGAAGGTGCCGGGGATCAGGTAGACGATCGCCTTCCCGGCGAGGGCCTCACATGAGGGCCGACCATCGGCGCGCACCGCCTCGTCCAGGGTGTCGTGCTCGCCCGCGAGCAGGTCCGCCGGACGGAACAGGGCGTCCCCCAGGATCCGGTCGGCGAGCGCGTCGAACTCGGCGGGGCCCAGCCCCGCCACGGCGTGGTAGCCCTTCTTCAGTTCGACCTTGAGCAGCAGCGGCCGGTGTCCGAGGTCGGTCTCGTGCCAGACGCGCACGTCGCGCAGGCAGTCGGCGAGGTCGCCGTCGCCTCCCCCAGCTCCTCGGGGGCCGTGGCGCCGGCGCAGTTGTTGCTCTGTCCGAGCAGTTCGTGGTCGACCCTCCAGACGCCGAACCACTCGTCGGTCCACACGTCCAGTTCCAGCAGTCCCGCCCCCGAGTCGAGGGCGTCGGCGAAGTAGGGGAAGGTCCCTTTCTCGTAGGCGTTGTGCACGCCCACGGACGTGGTCCGCGAGAGTGGATCCTCCGTGACCGAGGCCTGGGCGGGGGAGGTGAGCAGGGCCAGGGTGAGGGTGAACGCGGCGCAGGCGGCCGCGGTGGTGCGGGCGGGGGGCATGGGGCCTTTCGCGCGGGGGTACCGACTGGTCGTCAACCAACCACAGGTCACCGCGTGAGCGCAAAGGGCGAAGGAGAAAGATGTAAGGACCCGAGGGAACGCGTGTGCCCCTCGGGTGCCGCGAGGTCAGGCCACGGTCTCGGGCGTGCGCTCGCCTTCTTCGGCGGGAGGTGTCAGGCGCCCGGTGCGGTGCAGCCACCAGTCCGCCAGCAACGTTCCCAGCGGGGGCACGGAGGCGGCGAGGGTCAGCAGGGTCGGCCACAGGCTCCAGCGCAAGTGCAGCGCGGCGGCGACGGTGACGGCCACGTAGGCCACGAACGCGCCGCCGTGCAGGGGGCCGAAGACCTGGACCCCCAGCTCGCTGCCGCCGCCCAGGTACTTGACGTACATACCGCCCAACAGCCCGATCCAGGTCAGGGCCTCCAGGATCGCCACGACACGAAAGACGATGGCCGTGACTCGGGGACTGATGCTCACGCTGTTCCTCGGATTCGCCGCGATCGGACGGGACCGGTCCGGGGCCGCTCGGGCCCCGGACCGGTTCTCAGGCTAGGCCACCTCCGGGGTCGCTCGTCCCCGAGGGCGGGCCACCTACGCCAAGGCCTCCACCACGACCTCGGCGGCCCCGGCGATCAGGGCGTCGTCGCGCTCGGCGTCCTGTTCGTCACGGCTGGACATGACCGCGATCACGATGGGCTCGCCCTCCAGGGGCCACAGGACGGCGATGTCGTTGCGTGTTCCGTAACCGCCGCTTCCGGTCTTGTCGCCGACCTCCCAACCGTCGGGGACACCGGCGCGGATCAGGTCGTCACCGGTCGTGTTGCCGATGAGCATGTCGTTGAACACCCCACGCCGGTCCTCGGACAGGACGTCCTCGAGACTGAACTTGCGCAGGCTCTCGGCCATGGCCCGGGGGGTGCTCGTGTCGCGCTCGTCCCCGGGCGCGGCCTCGTTCAGTTCGGGCTCGATGCGGTCCACCTCGATCACGTCGTCACCGAGTTCCCGCATCGCCTCCTCCACCCCGTCGGGGCCGCCGAGTTCGTCGAACAGCAGGTTGGCGGCGGTGTTGTCGCTGTAGCGAACGGCGGCGTCGGCCACCTCCAGCAACGTCAGGCCGGTGCCGACGTGCTCCTCGGTGATCGGCGACCACTCGACCAGGTCGTCGGCGGTGTAGGTGATGACCTCCTCCATCTCCTCGGGGGTGTTCTGCCGGAGCGTCAGCGCGGCGGTGAAGGCCTTGTGGGTGGAGGCGTAGGCGAACCGCTCGTCGGGTCGGTGCGCGATCTGTTCCCCCGTGCCGGTGTCCACCGCGTATACGCCCAGCCTGGCGTCGAACTCCTCCTCCAACCGCTCGAACTCTCCCTGGGGGGCGGCGGAGGCGACGGGTTCGGCCGACCGGGTCGACCCGGGAGTCGCCTCTCCGGACGTCGCGCAGCCGGTGGCGGGGACGATGACGAGGGCGGCGAGGGCCGCGAGCCCGGTGCGCCGGGTGGATGACAGCAACATCTGTCTGCTCTTTCCTGTTCTGGGTGCGGTGTGCACCTGGGTGTGCACCTGGTCGTCCCGGAGCACGGCCGGGCCCAGGGAACCGTGCTCCGGGCGGATCGCCGCGCGTGGCGCCCCGCGCGGTGCCACCTTCGCGGGTGGCTTCGCGTAGCAGTCTGACCACGAGAATCGATGCTGTCCAAGACGGAAACAGTCACTTCCATGCGGAAACGACATAATCTCGGGTCATGGATCTGGTCGGCGCCTGCAAGGCGTTCGTCAACGTCAGTGATCGGGGCAGTTTCACCCTCGGCGCCGCGGCGGCTCGCATACCCCAGCCCGTCGCGAGCAGACGCATCGCCGCATTGGAGAAACACCTGGGCGCGCGCCTGTTCGACCGTTCCACCCGCAGGGCGACCCTGACCCAGTTCGGTCGCGACATGCTGCCCTCGGCCCGGCGCCTGGTCCGGCTGGCCGAGGAGGTGGAGCACGACGCGGAACGGGCGATGCTCAGACCCCTGCGGCTGGCGGTGCCCGACACCTGCTCCACACGCGACCTCGCCCTGTTGAGCGCCCAGGCCCGCCAGGAGGGGATGCACCTGGAGACGCGCACGGCCTCGCCCTCCGCGCGCGCCGAACTCCTGGGCACGCGGGAGGTCCGCGCCGCCCTGGCGTGCGTACCGCCGGACGAGGCGGCCTGGTCGGTTCCGTTGGGGCTGGCCGGAGCAGGGGAGCCGGGAACCGAGGTCATCCACCTGGAGACGTTGCGTCCGCCCCGCGACAGGCCCGCCGCCCGGGGCCGTCGTGTCTGGCTCCAACCCGAGGACGACGTCCCGCACGTGCGCGACCGCCTGACCCGACTGCGCGACTCCGTGGGCCTGCGCCCGACACAGGTCACCGTCGCGGCCACCCTGGCCTCGGCCGCCGCGGAGGTCCTGGTCTCCGACGACCTCCTGCTCTGCTCCTCCCGACAGGCCGAGGAACTGGGGCTGTACTGGCGGACGCTGGGCGGGCTCCGCCTGGCCCGTGGCTACGACGTGGTCGCCGACACCGGAGACGAGGCAGAACGTCTGCGCACGCTCATGGCGAGCGCCATCGCCCGCTGTCTGGGCGCGAGGGACGGGGTGGAGACGGTCAGATGAGCACCACGGCCCTGCTGCGGGAACTACGCGCGGAACTGGAGGCGGGTGGCCTACGGGGCTCGTTCCTGGTGCGGGACCTGGACACCGGTGAGGAACTGGGTATCGAGCCGGACCTGGAGTTCACGACGGCCTCCCTGGTCAAGGTCCCGCTCGCCGTCGCCACACTCGAACGGATACGGACCGGTGAACTCGACGGCGCGCGGCAGATCACCGTGCGGCCGGGCGAGGGCACCGTCCCCGGCCCCCTCGGCCTGAGCATGTTCCGCCACCCGGTCGGGATCAGTGTCGAGGACCTGCTCTACCTCAGCACCTGCATGAGCGACAACACGGCCGCGGAGATCCTGTTCGACCTGACCCCGCCCGCGCGGATCGCCGAGTCGTTGCGCACGGCCGGGGTGTCGGGGATCACGGTCCGGCACAGGATCCGTGAGCTCAGCGAACTCCCGGTCGACCGGTTCGACCCGGCGGACGCCCACCTCGCCCACTCCCTGGCCATCGCGGCGGTCACCGCCGGACGCGGGCACCCCATCGCCCAACTCGACGTCACCCGCGCCAGCTCGGGGTCGGCGAGGTCCTTCACCAACCTGCTGGAGGCACTGTGGCGGCCTTCGCGGATCGACCCGGAGGTGGCCTCCAGGGTGCGCGAGCTGATGGGGGCCAACATGCTGCGCCAGCGCCTGGCTCCCGACTTCACCTCCGACGCCTCCCGGTGGTCGTCCAAGACCGGGACCCTGCTCAACCTGCGCCACGAGGTGGGGGTGGTCGAACACGACGACGGCCAGACCTTCGCGGTCGCCGTGCTCACCGAGTCGCGTGTGCCCGCCTTCCACCAGCCGGGGGCCGAGGCGCTCATGGCGTGGGTGGCGCGGAGCCTGCGCGACCACCTGCGCGGCACGTAGCGTCCCCGGCTCAGCCCCGAGGGGTCAGACCCAGTGCGGGGGCGAGCCGTGTCAGGGTCGGCAGGGGCTCTCCGTCCTCGGAGAGGGGCTGGACGGGGACGTGGTCCGCGCCCGCCTCCAGGTACGCGCGCAGCCCGGCCGCGGCCGACTCCGGGTCGCCCTGCGCCACCAAGGCGTCGACCAGCGCGTCGCTTCCACCCCCCTCGAAGTCGGCGTCGGTGAAGCCGAGGCGGCGGAGGCTGGACAGGTAGTTGACCAGCCCCGCGTCGAGGTAGGGACGCAGTCCTCGCCTGCCCGTCTCCCTGGTCCGCTCGGGGTCCGGTCCCAGGGCGACCTTGTGTTCGGGGGCCAGGAGCGGCCGATCGCCGAAGTCCTCCCTGGCGGTGCGCGCGAACGCCGGAGTGACCAGATAGGGGTGGCTGCCGGCGGCGCGTTCGGCGGACAGTCGGAGCATGCGCGGCCCCAGAGCGGCGATCACACGTCGGTCCCGGGGGACGCCTCTCGTGTCGAGGACGTCCAGGTAGTCCACCACGGCCCGGAAGGGACGGGCGGCCTGGGGGCCGTTCGCCTCGCGGTGTCCGGCGCCGATGCCGAGCAGGAACCGGCCGGGGTGCCGAGACTCGATCCGGTGGAAGGAGTCGGCCACAGAGGAGGCGTCGGCTCCCCAGATGTTGACGACGCCGGTCGCGACCGCGATCCGCGACGTCGCGGCCAGGGCCGTGGACACCTCCTCCAGTTCGGCCCCGGGGGAACCGCCGATCCAGATGGCGCCGTAACCCAGACGTTCGATCTCGGCGGCCACGTCGGCGGTCAGGTCGGACCTGGAGATCCAGACCCCGTAGGTCCCCAGATCGACGGGGGTGGCGTGCGCGCTCACAGAAGGCCTTTCTCGCGGAGATCATCGCAGTGGTCCGTGGGACGGACACCAAGGGTGTCCTACCCTCGCGCGAACGATCCTCACCAGGGGTGATTCGCCAGTGCCCTAGGGTGATGTTTCCCGTTGGGGCGACCACGGCGGAAACGGTCAGAGCCGGTGGAGGTGGGTCGCGGCCCCCGCGCGCACGGCCTCGGAGACCCGGTCCAGTACGGGTGAGCGCAGGTTCCACCGTTGCCAGTACAGGCGTACGTCCACAGGATGCCCCGGGGCCAGTTCCACCAGCTCCCCGGAGCCGATCCGCGCCGAACAGTGGGCTTCGGGGAGCACCCCCCAGCCGAATCCGAGCGTCACCGCGCGGGCGAAGTCCTCCGAGGCCGGAACGTGGTGACGAGGGCCGGAGGGCTCGCTTCCGACGAACCGGCGAAGAAAGCGGTTCTGCAACTCGTCCCTGCGATCGAAGTCGACCACGGGGGCCTGCCGGAGCAGGTCCGGGTCCGCCCGGCCCCCGAGGTGTCGTTCGTTGAACTCCGGGCTGCACACGGCGCGGTAGCGCATCGTGCCGAGCCCGGTCACGGTGCACCCCTGGACCGCCTCGGGGGTGGAGGTCACGGCGGCCATCACCCTTCCCGAGCGCAGCAGAGAGGTGGTGTGCTCCTCGTCCTCACGGTGGATCTCGAACACCGCTCCCAGGTCGGACCGCGTGGCCAACGCCTCCAGGAACCAGGTGGACAGGCTGTCGGCGTTGACGGCCAACGGCACCGACACCCGTCCCCGCTCCCGCTCGTCCGAGCGGAGTTCGGCGATGGTGTCCTCGTCCAACAACAGCACCTGGCGGGCGTAGCGCAGCACGACGTCCCCGGCCTCGGTGGTGCGCACCGGATGCGTGCGCTGCACCAGTACCTTTCCCGCGGTCTGCTCCATCGCCCTGACCCGCTGGGACACCGCCGAGGGGGTCACGTGCAGTCTCCGCGCGGCGGCCTCGAAGGTGCCCTCGTCCACAAGGGCGGTCAGGGTGCGCAGATGGTCGAACTGGAAGGGCATCATGAGCCTCTCTTCGGGTTCGTAAGAAAGATTAGTTTTACTGCATGCGGGGGCGGCCCTAACGTACGGAAGGTGAACACGACCCTTCTTCCCGCCCTGGCCGGACTCGGCGCCGGACTCGCCCTCATCGTGGCCATCGGAGCCCAGAACGCCCATGTTCTGCGCATCGGTATCGAAGGACGGGCGGGTACCGTCCTGCCCGTCGTCATGGTGTGCGCCCTGTCCGACGTCGTGCTCATCACGGCCGGGGTCCTGGGGGTCGGCGTGGTCGTCGAGTCCGCTCCCCTCACGCTCCACGTGGTCCGCCTGCTCGGGGCCGGATTCCTCATCGCCTACGGCCTGTTCGCGGTACGCCGGGTCCTGCGTCCGGGCACGCTCGTGGTCGGCGGGGCCTCGACCGGGGGACGTCGGGCGGCCGTGGCCACCGCGCTGGTGCTCACCTGGCTGAACCCGCACGTGTACCTGGACACGGTGCTCGTGTTGGGCTCCCTGGCCAATCAGCAGGACGGCGACGCCCGCTGGTGGTGGGCGGCGGGCGCCGTCACGGGCAGTCTCACCTGGTTCCTCGCTCTCGGTTTCGGCGCGCGGTCGCTGCGCCCCGTCTTCGCCAGGCCGGGTGTCTGGCGTGTCCTGGACGCCCTCATCGCCGGCCTCATGCTCACCCTGGGCGTACGCATGGCACTGGGCTGAGACGGTCGGCGCCGGATACGGCGGGAGAGGGCGTGCGAGACCCTCTCCCGCCGGCCGCCGCCGGTGCGTGCGTCGTGAGGCGAAGGCGGACCGTCGTCTTCGCCGTGACGATGGTGACGCGGGAGGTCTCGGGGTAGTGCCGAAGTAACGGATGACGATGTGCGAACAGAGGAGACGGCGATGTCCGCCCAGTCGACGGCCACCCGCGAGATCACCGCAGCAGTCGTTCGGGAGAAGGGTTCCTTCGAACTCGGCCCCGTGTCCCTGCGACCCCCGCGCCCGGACGAGGTCCTGGTACGCGTCGTGGCGACGGGCCTGTGCCACACCGACCTCGTGGTCCGCGACCAGGTCTATCCGGTACCGCTTCCCGTCGTCCTCGGGCACGAGGGGGCAGGGGTCGTGGAGGAGGTGGGAAGCGCGGTCACCAAGGTCGAACCCGGCGACCACGTGGCCCTGAGCTTCCTCAACTGTGGCCAGTGCCGACCGTGCTTCGACGGCTCCCCGGCCGCCTGCGCCCACTTCAACGACCTCAACTTCGCCGGACAGCGCCAGGACGGCTCTCACGCGCTCTCCCTGCCCGACCAGGACACCGTCCTCCACGACCGTTTCTTCGGACAGTCCTCCTTCGCCACCTTCGCGATCGCCCACGAGGACAACACCGTCAAGGTCCGACAGGACGCCCCCTTGGAACTCCTCGGACCGCTGGGCTGCGGTGTCCAGACCGGTGCGGGCACGGTGTGGCGTGGGCTGGGCGTGGGAGCGGGAGCGAGCTTCGCGGTCACCGGGGCCGGAGCGGTCGGCCTCAGCGCGGTCATGGCGGCCAGGGTGGCCGGCGCGACCACCATCATCGCGGTCGACGTGGTCCCCGCCCGCCTGGAGCTCGCCCGGGAACTGGGCGCCACCCACGTGATCAACGGCAAGGAGACCGACACCGTGGCCGAGATCCGGCGCGTCACCGGCGGCGGCGTGGACTACGCGCTCGACACCACGGGGGTACCCGCCCTCATCGAGCAATGTGTCGAAGGGCTGCGGCAGAAGGGGAGCGCGGCGATCCTGGGGGCCTCGAAGCCGGACGCGATGATCCGACTCCCGGCCAACACGTTCATGCAGAGCTGCAAGAGCCTCATGGGGATCGTGGAGGGTGACAGCGTGCCCGACGTACTGGTCCCCCAGATCCTCGACCTGTACATGCAGGGCCGTTTCCCCTTCGACCGGCTGGTTCGCTTCTACGACTTCGATCAGATCGAGCAGGCCGCCGCCGACACCGAGTCCGGTGCCGTGGTCAAACCGATCGTCCGCATCGGATAGGGGGCCTCCAGGCGGTACGCGGTCCGTCCCGAGGAGGAGGACGCAAGGACGGCACGGATACGACGCCCGGACCGGGCGCGGCCCGACGGGAGTCCACCCCGCGGCCCGTGTCCGGTCTGGGCGTCGTCGGTGTTCGCTGGAGGGCGCCGGTCGGTTCCTTGCGCGGGCGGGCCCCGTTCCCGGGCCCCGTTCCCCCGGCCGGGAAGGCGCGTGTGTGCGGCCACGCTCGGCGAGCCGTACGCGTGCCCTCCGACTCCCCGGGGGTGAGTCGGCTCCACGGCGGGGCTCAGAAGAGGGCGTCGACCGCCGTCTCGGTGGCCCGCGCGATGAGGGCGTCGTCGTACTCCGCGCCCGCCTCGTCTCGGCCGGACATGACGGCCAGGACGATGGGGGCGCCCTTCGGTGGCCACAGCACACCGATGTCGTGCCGGGTGCCGTGACCGCACGCACCCGTCTTGTCACCGACCTCCCAGCCCTCGGGGACCCCGGCTCGGATCAGGTCGTCGCCGGTGGTGTTGGTGCGCATCATGTCGACGAGGATGTCGCGTTTGTCCTCGGACAGGACGTCGCCCAGCACGAACCGACGCAGGCCGGTGGCCATCGCGCGCGGGGTACTGGTGTCGCGGACGTCGCCCGGCACCGCCTCCGCCATCTCCGGGGCGAGCCGGTCCACGCTGGTGACGTCGTCGCCGATCTCCCGCAAAGCCTCGTTCAACCCCTGGGGCCCGCCGAGTTCGGCGAGGAGCAGGTTGGAGGCGGTGTTGTCGCTGTGGCGCAGCGCGGCGTCGCCGATCTCGCGCAGCGTCATACCGGTGGACACGTGCTCCTGGGCGATGGGGGAGTGGAAGACCAGGTCCTCCTCGGAGAAGGTGACGATCCGGTCGAGTTCGTCGACCGGTGTGCGGGCGAGCACCGCGCCGAAGGCCAGGACCTTGAAGGTGGAGCAGTAGGCGAACCGCTCGTCGGCCTGGAACTCCACGGTTCGTCCCGTGCCGGTGTCGACGGCGTGGACGCCGAGGCGGGCGTCGAACTCCTCCTCCAGACCGGCGAACTCGGCGTTCTTGCGGATCGGCTCGGAGGGCTGCGTGGAAGGGGCGGTCGTGACGTCCTCCGCCGGCGGGGGAGAGACGGCGGGGGCTTGGGGAGACGAGCAGCCGACGAACGCGACCAGGGCGACGGAGGCCAGTGCCGCGGGTCGGGCTCGGCGCATCGTGGACCATGGCACCGTGAGACACCTTCCCTCCGCGAGGAATCGATCACTCCACGTAGTCTTGCGGGTGGTGGACCCGTTGTCGACGATGATGACGGTACGGCGCGCGCCCTCCCATCGTGTGCCGATCCCGGAGGGGGTCCTCAAACCCGCTTGAGGGTTCACAACGGCGGGGTCTCCAACGCCGCCTGTTTCCAGTAGGCCAGATCCTCTCGCGCCTTGAGGGTGCTCTCGTGGTCGGATCCGAGGACGCGGGAGCACTCTTCCTCCAGGTCGCGGAGGGCGTCGACCGCGCCCCGGAGGTCTCCGGCCCTGCCCAGCCAGAAAGCGGTGCTCTGTCGGCAGAGCAGGGTGTCGGGGTGGTGGGGCCCCAGGACGCGGGCGTTGTCGGCGGCGAGGGCACGGTGAGCGAGCAGTGCGGCCCTGGGTTCCTCCGCCTCGTCCGCTCTTCGCGCCTTTCGCGCCAGAGCGGCGAGGGCCGTCGTGGAACCGGTACCGGGAACGGCGGTGACGACCAGGGTCGGAGGTAGCGGCGCGAGCACCTCGGTGGCCATGGGCTTCGTCGCTCCCACGGCGAAGGCAGCCGGCGGGGCCGGTGGCCAGGCGTCGCTGAGGTCGGTGTCCGCGAAGCGGGAGAGCACCTCGGTGGGGCTCGGCCGTCGGTCGGGATCGTGGTGCCAACAGGAGAGGACCAGGGACCGCAGTTCTTCCGTGGGGACGCCTTCGAGGTCGGGCATCGGACCGATCAGGCGTCGCACGACCGAGGCCAACGAGGGGCCGGCGAACGGATTGGCGCCGGTGGCGGCGTAGGCGAGCACCGTCCCCAACGAGAACATGTCGGAGGCGGGACCGACGGGGACGCCCTCGGTCTGCTCGGGGGACATGTAGGACGGGGTCCCCACCGGCGTACCGGTGCGTGTCACCCTCATCGCGTCGGGGGCACGGGCGATACCGAAATCGATGATGCGCGGTCCGTCCGCGCCCAGAATGATGTTGTCGGGCTTGAGGTCGCGGTGGGTGAGCCCGCAGGAGTGGATGGCTTCCAGCCCCTCGGCGAGCCCCGCCGCCAGGGCATGGAGAGCCGGTGGTTCCAAGGGTCCGTGGTCGCGCACCGTCCGTTCCAGTGAGGGGCCCGGGACGTACCCGGTCGGAGGAGTCTCACCGGGCCGGTCGAGGCAACGACAAGGCCCTCCCCGGGGTGACCGCCGGGGAGGGCCCCACTTCGCGGGGGGACGGGCTCAGCCTGTGAAGGACCTCTTCTCGCCGCTCGACGCCTTCACGGGCTCCTCGGGGGTGTTCGGCGCGGCTTCGGGAGCCGTTGACGCCTCCTCGGCCCGCTCGTCCTCTCCGGGGAGGTCGAGGGTGTCCCGCAGGCGGACCCTGGGCAGGAACAGCGACAGCAGGAGACCGAAGACGGCGATCCCGGTGGCCACAAGGAACAACTCACCGGTGGCCGAACCGTAGGAGTCCTCCACGATCGAGCGCAGCAACGGCGGCATGCCCGCCAGGTCCAGGGTGCCGGCGTCCCCACCGCCGGCGGTCGGGCTGGTGCCCGCCGCCGCCACGCCGTCGGCGATCTTGGAGGAGACCCGGTTGGCCAGGAAGGCGCCCAGCACGGACACGCCGATCGTGCCGCCCAGGGTGCGGAAGAAGGTCACGGTCCCGCTGGCCGCGCCGAGCTCGCGCAGTGGGACGGAGTTCTGCACCACCAGGACCAGGTTCTGCATGGACATGCCCACCCCCAGGCCCATCAGCAGCATGCCCGAGCAGACGATGAACAGGGAGGTGTTCTTGTCGATGGTGGACAGCACCAGGAAACCCAGCGTCAGGGTCACCATGCCGGTGACCACGTAGGACTTCACCCGACCCGAGCGGGAGACCATGCGCCCAGCGACGGTCGAGGAGACCATCGTGCCCAGCATGAGCGGGGCGGTCAGCAGCCCGGCCTCGGCCGGGGAGTAGCCGCGCGCCAGCTGGAAGTACTGGCCGAGGAAGACCGCGCCGCCGAACATCGCCATGCCGACCGCGGAGCTGGCCAGGATGGCGATGACCGTCTCACGGCGCAGCAGCAGGTGCAGGGGCACGACCGGCTGGGACACGCGCGCCTCCACCCACACGGCGAGGGCGAGCAGGACGAGGCTTCCGCCGACCATGGCCCCCGACTGCCAGGAGATCCACGCGAACTCACCGCCCACGAAGGTCACCCACAACAACAGGAGGCTGACACCCGAGGCGATGAGCGCGGCGCCCGCGTAGTCCACCTTGGTCTCGGGGCGGCGCACGTCGATCAGCTTCAGGGTGCGGCTGAGCACCACCAGGGCCACGAGCATGAAGGGAACGCCGACCAGGAAGCACCAACGCCAGCCCAGCAACGGAAGACCGGCCAGGAGACCGCCCATCAGCGGTCCGCCGACGGTGGCCACGGCCATCACCGCGCCGATGTAGCCGTTGAGGCGTCCGCGTTCCTTGGGGCTGACCAGCGAGGCGATGATCACCTGCACCAGGACCTGCGAGGCGCCCATGCCCAGGCCCTGGACGGCGCGGAACGCGATCAGCTGGCCGGTGCTCTGCGCGAGACCGCACAGCAGCGAGGAGAGGACGAACAGCAGGATCGACAGCTGGAGCAGTTTCTTCTTGTCGAACAGGTCGGCGAGCTTGCCCCAGATCGGCGTGGAGGCGGTGGAGGCCAGCAGCGTCGCCGTCACCACCCAGGTGTACTGCGACTGGGTGCCCTCCAGGGCGCCGACGATCTGCGGAAGGGCGACCGACACGATCGTGCTGCTGAGCATGGTCACACCCAACACCGTGAGCAGACCGCTCAGGGAGCGAAGAAGTGATGGTCGCTCGGTGGCCGGAAGGGGACGCGAAGTGCTCAAGGACTGACCTCTGGAGAAAGGACGACGCGGCCTCGACGGGCCGCGGGGACTGCCGTGGAAGTGTGCTTGCCAGGCAAAAATGCATCTCAGGCATTTTTGCACTCCATGTAGAATAACATTGTGAACGCGATTCAGGGCCTCCGAGAGCGTAAGAAAGACGACACTCGGCGAGCGGTTCACTCCGCCGCCATGCGTCTGACCGTGGAGCACGGCTTCGACCGGGTCACCATCGACGCCATCGCCCAGGCCGCCAACATCTCCCGCCGCACCTTCTCCAACTACTTCGCCTGCAAGGAGGACGCGGTCCTGCACGGTGAGCAGCTCCACCACCAAGGTCTGCTACGGGCCCTGCGGGAGCGGCCCGACGCGGAGTCGGCCTGGACCGCTCTTCGCTCCTCCGTGCGGGGCCTCTACTCCTCCTGGGACACCCAGCCCGACCGGGAGTGGGCGCTGCGCACACGCCTGGCCCGCGAGCACCCCTCGCTCATGGCCCAGCAGCTGGCCAACCACGCCGCGTTCGCCCGCGACCTGGAGCGGGCCGTGGCCGGAAGACACAACCCCGGAGGGGTGCGGTCCGGCCTGCTGGTCGACGTCTTCCTGTCCGCTCTGCGTGTGGGCCTGAACACGTGGATCGACGAGGAGGAGACACGTGACCTGCTGGAAGTGGTCGAGGAGATCATGGACGAGGTCGAGACCCCCTTCGGCGGCTGAGGGCCGCTCACGGCCGCTGTGGGGATACTGGGCCCCATGGACGACGACCTCACCTTGTCCCTGCTGCCCCTGACCACCAGCGCCCAGGAAGGAGAGCGGGCCGCCCGGGTGGCGCTGCTGCCCGTGGGCAGCCTCGAACAGCACGGTCCCCACCTTCCCCTGATCACCGACACCGTCATCGCCTGCGACCTGGCCCGGGCCCTGGCCGACGCCCACCCCCTACGCCTGCTTCCACCGATCACCTTCGGCTGCTCACACGAGCACGCGGCCTGGCCCGGGACCGTGAGCGTCTCCGCCCCCACGCTGTACGCGATGGTCAAGGACATCGCCACCTCCCTCGGCGACACCAGGCTGGTGCTGGTCAACGGGCACGGAGGCAACCACGTGCTGGCCAACCTCGTCCAGGAGTCGGGCGGGCGCATGGCGCTCTTCCCCGGCCCCCACGACTGGGAGGCGGCACGGCTCACCGCCAAAATGACCACCGACAACGACCGTGACATGCACGCCGGAGAGTTGGAGACCTCCGTCCTGCTGCACACCCACCCGTCGCTGGTGCGGCCCGGGTACGAGCAGGCCGACCACACCACCGGCGCCCGCGACCACATGCTCACCGTGGGCCTGGCCCCCTACGCGCCCTCGGGAGTGGTCGGCCTCCCCTCCCAGGCCACGCCCGCCAAGGGGCGTGCCCTGCTCGCCGCGCTCGTCGACTCCTTCACCGGCTACCTGACGGCACTGGACGGACCGCACCGCACCGACGCCCGGTAGTGCCGGGCCACGCCCGCGCATGCCGAGTGCCGGGCGGGGCAGCTGCGAAGGCAGGGGCGTCTGACGGGGCGCCCTTCGGTCGACGCACTGGAAGGTGCCGATGGTCTCCCTCGTCTTCGCCGTGTTCAGCCTGCTGCACCTGTGTCTGACCGTCTGGCTCGTGCGTCTGGCCCTGGTCCGACGCTCCGCCTTCATCTGGCCGGTGGTGGCCGTGGCCGCCGGGCTCGTCTACGACAACGGGGTCGTGGCTCTGGGGTCCACCCTGGGCCCAGGCGAACCGCTGCTCGCGTTGAGCCTGCCGCGCTTCGTCGTGCACGCCCTGGCCACCCCGCTCCTGATCGTCTTCGCGCTCGGGGCGGCCCGTGACCTCGGCCTGACCTGGGCGCGTCGCCGCATGGTCCAGGCCGGGTTCTGGCTGCTCACGGCCGCGCTGATCGTCTACGGTGTCGTGGCCGACCTCGTCGGCCTCACCCTGGTGCCCGAGCGCGAGGGCGACGCGCTGCGCTACACGGCCGCCGAGTCGGTCGCACCGATCCCGTCGGTGGTGACCATCGTGGTGCTGCTCGTGGTCGGAGCGGCCCTGCTCGTACGGGCGCGCACCGGATGGATGCTGCTGGGGGCGGCGCTCATGCTCGCGGCCTCGGCCGTGCCCGACGCGCCGCTGGCGGTCGGGAACCTGGGCGAGATCGCGCTCATCACCGGGCTCGCGCTCACCGCCCGGAAGATGGGCCGTTCCCCTGTCCCCACACCGTCATGACCGGCTCGGACCCGCGTCCGCGCGGTATCCGGTGATCCTGCCGGGACCCGCGCGGCCGTGGGAGAGGGTGGGCGGGATGCGCGCCCTCCAGGAATCTCCCACGCCCTGGAAAGGGCTTCTTGGCCTCCTGTACACGATCCGGCGTTCCCGAGTGTGCCGGCCCTTGGGCCGGCGTTCGGGGGACCGTCCGTCGTCGCGGACCGCGGAGGGTGGTCGACGTGCGTCGGCGCGTTCATCGAGAAGTGCCTGGCGGAGGGGCGGTGGTCAGTACAACTAGGCAGGGTCGAGGGGAGAAGGCTGTTCAGATCCGGACACAAGGGTTTTCATGATCCTCGCTTTTCGCCTGTGAGGGGCCGAGGGAAAAGAACGCAAGAGGGGATCGCGGCTCGCACTCCTGTGGAACACGGCATCAGGGGGCGTCGGAATTACGATGGCCCCTTCCGCGCCGTGCGTGTTCGGGGCGCCCCTCAGGCCCGAGGCCGTCCGCCAGAGTTTCCCGTATCCCGTGCTCCCGATGCCGCGCGAGTGATGGGTTCCTTCGACGGAGCCCGGAGCCCACTGCGGGTGTCCTCCACACCATTTTTCGGGGCGGTCCCCTGCGGGCAGAGAAAACCCTGCTTTGTCGAAGGTTTCGGCAAGAAGGAGGCGGCGCTTTCAAATGGCTCGAATGTGTGAAGATGTCTCCGGAGGTGGAGCGGCCCGTGGAGTGAGGCTCCAGCGTGATGCAGGACTAGACCGCGGCACTCCCATCCCCGCACACGCGGCCGTACGCGTGCAGGGGCCCACTCGACCTGAGGAGGAGTACTGAACGAACCCATCACGGACGGGCGCAGGCTCAAGGGTCTACGCCGTCGGCACGCACTCATCGAGGCGACCCTTCGCGTGATCGAGCGAGACGGTGTGGCGGGGGTCAGCCACCGGATCGTCTCCCAGGAAGCAGGATTGCCGACCTCGGCCACCACGTACTACTTCTCCAGCCTGGGTGACCTGCTCACCGCAGCCCTGACCAGCGTCATGGAGGAGGATTCCCAGCGAATGCGCTGTCTCTCCTCCGGAGGCGATCGTCGGCGTGACCTCGCCGTCCTTCTCTCCGAAGTGGTCAAGGAGCCAGGCCGACTCCTGGCCGAGTACGAACTCTTCCTCCTTGCCGCTCGCCGTCCGCACTTGCGCGAGGCCACCGACGGATGGCTGGCGGCGGTCAGGGCTTTCGCCCATCGCTACACCGACGACCCTGTTCGGGCCCGCGTCGTCGCAGGAGCGATCGACGGGCTGCTCCTGCACAGCCTGCTGACCGACCAGAAGCCGAGCGCAGACGAGTTCGAGGGGTTCCTCAAGGATCTCCTTCCAGACCCCTAGTGTCCTGAGTCTTTAATTCGTCGGCAGTACGGGGCGAGGGAGCCGAGGATCTCCTCGGCCGTCTTGCGCCACACGAACGGCCGGGGGTCCTCGTTCCACGTCTGAATCAGGAACGGATGTCCTTCTCCAGAGCCTGCACCGACTTGTGCACCCCGCGCCGCAGCCGCTTGGAGGTCAGCTCGGCGAACCACCGCTCGACCCAGGTTCAACCAGGAAGCACTGGTCGGAGTGGAGTGTATGTGGAACCTGGGGTGGGTCAGCAGCCACCGCTTGATCGCGGGGGTTTTGTGGGTGGCGTGGTTGTCGCAGATCAGGTGCACCTCCAGACCTTCGGACACCTCGCGGTCGAGCTTGTTCGAGGACTTCCTGAACTCCTCGGCGCGGTGGCGGCGGTGCAGCGGCCCGACCACCGTGCCCGTGGCCGCGCCCATGGCGGTTCTGGGTCGCGAGCACGGCTCTCCCACGGTCGGTCGGCCGCTGCGTGTTCGAGTAGTGACGAGAGGCTTCTCTGGCCCCGGACCGCACCGGCCGATTACGTTCGGAAACCAAGACGATCCGACGGACGGGGCCACAGTCGCAGTCCAGCGGCCACGGCGCCGTACCGCAGATCACCGACCGGGGCGAGGCAGATCCCGCCCGTGGTTCCCAGGACGACTCAGGGAGCGCCCATGCTGACCGAAGACGCGTTTCGAGATCTGATGGCCGGTGTCTGCGCCCCTGTCACGGTGGTGACGGCGATGGACAAAGGAATACCTCACGGCTCGACCGTCAGCTCTTTCAGTTCTCTCTCACTTCGGCCACCGATGGTCACCACGGCGCTGGGCCGTGAATCCCGGCTTCTCGAATGGATTCTGAGGACGCGCCGCTTCGGAGTCAATGTTCTGGGAGCCGGGGACGCGGAGGTCGCCCGGGTATTCGTCGGAAGACGGGAGGAGCGCTTCCTCCGCACCCCGTGGCACTCCGACCACGGGCTCCCGCGCCTGAACGGCGTCGCGGGATGGGCCGTGTGCGAACTCGAACGCGCGGTCCCCGGCGGCGACCACGTCCTGCTCATGGGGTTGGTGGTGCATGCAGGCAGCACCGGCGCCGCCCCGCTGGTCTACGGCAACCGGGAATTCGGAACCCACTCCGAGTACGCCCGCATGCCGCGTGTCCTCACCGACCACATCTCGGCCTTCACGCGCCGCTGAGGCGCTCGTCATCGATTGGGGCATATATGGACACCGAACAGCCGACTCCTGCTCCTTCCGCCACCCCGGTGGACCGGGCCCGAGCCCTGATCCCGGTTCTCCGGGCCAACGCGGCCCAGGGGGAGCGGGACCGTAGGCTCACGGACGAGGCAGCCAAGGCGCTCAATGAGGAGGGCATGTTCAAGCTTCTCCTCCCACGGCGTTACGGAGGGTACGAGACCTCTCTGCGGACCTTCCTCGACGTGACCTCGACGCTCTCGGAGGGTGACGGTGCGAGCGGGTGGCTGGCGGCGGTGTGCAACTCCTGCACGTGGATGGCGAGCCTGTTCCCCGAGCGGGCCCGGGACGAGGTGTTCGGTTCCGGCGACAGCCCGATAGTCTCGGGCGTCGTCGCCCCGACCTCGAAGACGCGCCGCGTCGATGGCGGTTTCGTCGTGACCGGGCGCTGGAACTACAACTCCGGGTCCTGGCACGCCGATTGGGCGGTGTTGGGCGTCCCGCTCACTGACGTCGAGGGTGAGGTGATCGACCAGGGTCTGGTCCTGATACCCGCCTCTGACTACACGATCGAGGACACGTGGTTCACCGCGGGCCTGCGCGCGACGGGCAGCAACACTCTCGTGGCGGAGGACGTCTTCGTGCCGGACCACCGTGTTCTCTCGGTCCCACCCTTGTTCGCCGGCACACACAAGGTCGAGGAGGGGGAGACATCCCTGTACCGATCGGCCTTCGCGCCTTTCGTCTCGACGGTGATCGTCGGGCCGCTGCTCGGCCTCGGCCGGGCCGCGTTGGAGACGGTCACCAGCAGGGCCCAAGACAAGGCCATCGCCTTCACCTTCTTCGAGAAGCAGACCGATTCGGTGGCGTACCAGATCGCCGTGGCCGAGGCCGCTCTGCAGATCGACACCGCCCACTTGCACGCCTACCGCGTGGCCGAAGCCGTCGACCGGGCCGCCTCTCAAGGGGGTTATCCGGACCTCCTCACTCGGGCACAGGTCCGCGCGGACCTCGGTCACGTCGTCGAGAACACGACGGCGGCGATCGACGGTCTCATGTACGTTCACGGCTCGGGGGGCTTCGCCGAAACCGATCCGCTCCAGCGTGTGTGGCGTGACGCCCACGTGGCCGCCCGGCACGCCGTGGTCCAACCGTCCATCGGAAAAGAGATCTATGGCAAGGCGCTGCTCGGCGTGGATGAGAGGATCTCACCGATGGTCTGAGCGGCCCGTAACCCCTCCCCCCAAGGAACGAGGCAATGATGTCCATCAGCAAATTCACCCCTGACGACGCGACGTGGATCCGGTTCGGTGACGCCGGGGTCTACATCGGCAACGTGCTGCACGAGAAGAACTCGACGTCGATGGGCGGGGGCTTCGCCTGCTTCCTGCCCCAGTCCGCCATGACGTGGACCCCGAGCTATGACGAGGTCATCGTCGTGCAATCGGGGGAGTTCACGGTCGATTCCGAGTCCGGTAGCACCACCGCTGGTCCTGGTGAGCTGGTCTGGGTGAAGGCGAGCA
The DNA here is from genome assembly GCF_030271535.1 of Nocardiopsis sp. ATB16-24. GTDB lineage: Bacteria > Actinomycetota > Actinomycetes > Streptosporangiales > Streptosporangiaceae > Nocardiopsis. The sequence goes on from NZ_JASCXJ010000005.1 coordinate 127,121, forward strand.
TCCCCGTGACCTTCCGGGCCGGCCGGGAGAAGACCTGGATCGCCTTCGCCACTCATCCGATCTGGGACTCCACTCCGGAGTCGAGGGCGCAGACCGCGGCCCTTCAGCCTGTGGACGGTCCGCCCTCGGACTGACACGGCGCGGAACCGGGCGCGTGGAGGGTGGGGCCGGGCCCCACCCTCCACGCCGTTCGGCGTGGGCCCGACCGCGGGACGGTCTCGGCTGTCGGCCCTGGGCATCCGAAACGGCCGGACCGGGCTCCGTTTCCGCCGTTTTCGGAGTGTGGTGGCAGGACACCGTGTAGACGTCGACACCGCTGTCGAGGGTCCTGCGTCCGTGCCGTCTCAGATGGACGCCACCGACATCCGCGGCCCTCAGGGCCGGCCGGTGCCGGAGCCCTCGCCGGTGAGGGAGGCGGGTCGCCGGTCGGCCCGCCCCTCCACCGGAACGTGTTCCGCCCGGGCCAGCCAGGTGTCGGCCTCCACCACACCGGAGGTGTAGGAGCGTTCGTCGGCGACCCGGCGCGCCCGCTCGTGGAAGTGGCGTGCGCGGGAGCGCTCGCCACGTGCGGCTGCGAGGCGACCGAGGCGGAACAGGGTCTCGACGACATCGATCCACAGGCCCAACTCCTCGGCGACCAACAAATCCTCTTCCAGGAGGTCGGTGACACCGAGGTGGTCGAGGTCGGTCTCCGCCGCCCGTGCCAGCGTCGCGTTCGCACGCAGCACCCCCCAACGATCCGTCAGGTGCCGGAAGATGTCGGCGCTGTGACGGGCATCGGTGCGGGCGGTGGACACGTCCCCATCGTCGAGGCGGTGCCCTGCGCGCTCCATCAGGGCCGCGGCCTCCACCCAGCGGTCGCCGACCTCCCTCGCCCGGGCCAGGGCCTCCTCGACGAGGGCACGTCCGGCCTCCCGGTCACCGCCGTGGTAGAGAACCGCTCCCGCGGACCAGAGCAGTCGAAGCGCCGCGTCCTCCGTGACGCCGTCCTTGTGCTGCGGGCGCCCCTCGAAGGCCGCGAGCCAGCTCTCGGCAACGCACCGTACAGGCGATGAGCCGCCGGGGAGCCGCAACGCGGCTTCGAACGAGCGCCGCGCCTCGGCCCCTCGGTTGCGCAGCCGCCAGTACCACGCCAAGGCGTTGACCAGTCGCAGCGCCGAATCGGCGTCCTTCCCACGGATCGCCAATTCCAGCGCGTGGCGCAGGTTGACCGTCTCGGTGTCGAGCCATGCCAGGGCCTCGCGCTGCCGGGCGCCCCGCAGGAGCGGATCCCTGCGCTCGGCCTCCTGGACGTGGAAGGCGATGAACCTGCGGCGGGTCCCTTCCAGCTCCTCGGCCTCCGCCAGCCGCTCGACGCAGTACGCCGCGACAGACTCCAACAGCCTGTACCGCTCGCCCTTGCGTACCACGAGCGAACGGTCGACCAAGCGGGACAGCACGTCGAGCACATCGATCAGGTCGTGCGCGTCGGCGCAGACGGCTCGGGCCCCTTCGAGTGTGCACCCGTCCCTGTTGACCGCCAGACGACGCAGAACCCTGCGTTCCCTGGCGCTCAACAGGTGCCAGCTCCAGTCGATCATCGACCGCAGGGTCTGCTGGCGGACCGGGCGACCGCGTTCCGGCCCTGTCGGCAGGGCGAAGCGGTCGTCCAGGCCCGCGGCGATCTGCTTGGTCGTGAGGGCGCGTATCCGGGCCGTGACCAGTTCGACTGCCAGGGGTACACCGTCCAGACGGCGGCAGATGGCAGCGACGGCGGGGGCGTTCTCCACGGTCAGCGCGAAGCCGGGAGAGGCGGCCTGAGCCCGCTCGACGAAGAGCCGTACCGCACTGGAGGAGGCGATCATCCCTTCCGGGTCGTGGTCCTGCTCGGGGAGTGTGAGCGGCGCCAGTGGGAAGACGGTCTCTCCGGGGACGTTGAGCGCCTCCTGGGTGGTCACCACGATGCGGACCCCGTCAACGGTCAGTAGCTCTGTCACCAGGTCGGCGACCTGCGCCACCACGTGCTCGCAGTTGTCCAGGACGAGGAGGGTTCGCCGGCCCTCCAGGGCTCCGCAGAGCCATTCCAACAGGTCGAACGCAGAGTCCGCGACCCCCTCACAAAGGCCCAGCGCTGCAATGACCCGCTCGGCGAGGTCAGAGGCCGTCACACCGCGGTCCATCCCCGCCAGCTCCACGATCCACGCGCCGTCGGGGAAGTCCTCGGCCAGCGACCGCGCGACGGCGATCGCCAGGCGGGTCTTGCCCACGCCCCCCGGGCCGGTCAGGGTCACCAGGCGGTCGCCGCGGGGCGCGGAGAGCACCTCGCGGACGTGCGAGCTCTCGGACTCGCGGCCGATGAGCGTGGTCGGAGGGCTGGGCAGGTTGTTCCTTGGACGGGCCGCAACGTGGGGAAGCACGGCCGACTCCGGCTCCTGGCGCAGGATCGAAGTGTACAGTCCGCTGATCGCCGGATCGGGCTCGACTCCCAGCTGATCGCGGAGCCTGGTACGCAGGTCATGGAAGGTCCGCAGGGCGTCCCCCTGCCTGCCGGCCCGGAACAGGGCCAGCATGTACAGGCCGTGCAGCCGTTCCCGTAGCGGGTGCTCCTCGACCACTTCTCGTAGTCCGGCGACTGCCTCGGCCCCCTCACCGGTCGCGATACGCGCCTCGGCCAGGCGTTCCGTCGCCTCGACCCTCAACTCCTCCAGTCGTACGGCCTCGGCGCGGACAAAAGCCGCGTCGGCGAAGTCGGAGAAGGCCGGTCCTCGCCACAGCCCCAACGCCCCCGCGAGCAGGCGACCGCGGGTGTCGGGGTCTTCGGTCCGGCTGGCCGCCTCGACGTCCCGGCGGAACCGGGCCGCGTCGAGTTCGCCGTCGTCGAGACGGATCCGGTAGCCGGCCGAGGAACGGAGGACACGTTCGGCCCCTAGGGCTCTGCGGAGCTGGGAGATCTTGGTCTGCAGGGTGTTCAGGGGCCGACCGGGTGGGTGCCCCTCCCACAGGTCCTCGATGAGCTGGTCGGCGGATACGGGGTGGCCGTGGTGCACCAACAGATTGGCCAGGATCGCCCGGACCTTCGTTTCGGTGATCGGGACCTGGCTTCCGTTGGAGTCCCACACGGTGAGCGAGCCGAGCACCCCAAAACGCATGTCCCCAGCATACAAGTCAGCGCCCCGGCTCTCGTGCGTGCGGCGTGCGTGCGGCGTGCGTGCTCTGTCCAAAGCTGGAGCCGTTCCGATGATGAAAGGAGTCGTGACATGACTCGCCCGAGCAATGGCAGGGCAGGCCCGGCGGAGTGGGCGGGCCTGGCCGTCCTCGCCCTGCCGACCGTCCTCCTGGGGCTGGACCTCACCGTGCTGCACCTGGCCCTACCCTCACTGGCCGCGGACCTGCGGCCCAGTGCCACCCAGGAGCTGTGGATCGTGGACGCCTACGGCTTCCTGATCGCCGGCTTCCTCATCACCATGGGAACGCTCGGGGACCGGATCGGGCGACGGCGGCTTTTGATGATCGGCGGTGTCGCCTTCGTCGTCGCCTCGCTCGCGGCCGCCTACGCGCCCACACCCGAGGTGCTGATCGCCTCCCGAGCCGCGTTGGGTGTGGCCGGAGCAACGCTGATGCCCTCCACGCTGGCGCTGATCAGCAACATGTTCCACGACGCACGGCAGCGTGCGCTCGCCATCGGTCTGTGGGCCACGTTCTTCGCCGGCGGTATGGCGGCCGGTCCACTGGTCGGCGGCGTGTTGCTGCAGCACTTCTGGTGGGGTGCGGCGTTCCTGCTCGCGGTCCCGATGATCGGTGTCATGCTCGTTCTGGCGCCGTTGCTGCTGCCCGAGTACCGCGCCCCACAGAGCGGCCGTTTCGACTTGCCGAGCGTGTTCCTGTCGCTGGCTGCCATCCTGCCGGTCGTTTACGCGCTCAAGGAGTTCGCCAAGACGGGACCGGGCGCCGGTGTGTTCGCCGCCACAGCGGTCGGTGTGGTCTTCCTTGTCGTTTTCGTGCGGCGCCAGCTCGTCCTCGACAGCCCTCTGCTCGATGTGACCCTGTTCGCAAACCGCGCTTTCAGCGTCGCCCTGGGGATGATGCTCATCGGTCTGGTGGGTGTCGGCGGGACCATGTTCTTGACCACGCAGTACCTGCAGCTGATCGAACAGCTCTCGCCTCTGGTCGCCGGCCTGTGGTTCGGTCCGCCCGCGTTGATGATGATGCTCTCCTCGATTCTGGCGCCGGTCCTGACCCGGTGGATCCGCCCCGGATACGTGGTGGCGGGGGTGCTGGCGTTGTCGTCCGTGGGCTATGTGCTGATGGGCCTGGTGGGGATGTCCGGCGGGCTGTTCCTGGTGATCACCGCCTTCTCCTTGGTCTATCTGGGGCTCGGCGCGATCGCGGCGCTGGGTACCGACCTGGTGGTGGGGGCCGCGCCGCAGGAGAAGGCCGGTTCGGCCTCGGCGATGTCGGAGACCGTGCAGGAACTCGGCTTGGCGGTCGGCATCGCCGTGGTGGGAAGTCTGTCCGCCGCCGTCTACACCGGCAGGATGCGGGAGGAGGCGCTCACCGACCTTCCGGACGACACGGCGCGGATCGTGGAGAACAGCCTGTCCGGGGCTTCCTCCGTCGCCGGAGAGATTCCCGAGCGGGTGTTGGACCAGGCGAAGGAGGCGTTCATCGCGGGCCTGAACATCGCGGGGTGGACAGGTGCCGTGGTCATCCTCGCCTTGGCCGTGACGACCGCGATGATGCTTCGGCACATCGGTGTGGCGGAGGCCGAAGAATCCGGAGACGAAACGGTGGGGAAAGACGGGATCCGGTCAGACCCCGTCGACGACTCTGCGAGATGAGGGACCGGACTCTTTTCCCGGTCCCGACCCGGGAAAAGGCCATGGGAGGCGGTCATGACGAGAGACTCCGTGAACCGGGAGGATGGTCGGTGCTCTCGGGGGGTCAAGCGCAGGGCGGCCCTGCTCTCGGCGGCCCTGAGGGTGGCGGAGAACTCGGGGGTGGCCGAGGTCGGGCTGCGTTCCGTCGCCAGGGAGAGCAGTGCCGCCCCCTCCCTGGTGGGGTACCACTTCTCCGACCGGGCCGTGCTCTTGGACTCCCTGTCGCGCTATACGGCGGCCCAGTTCGAAGCCAGGGTCAGTGAGGTCACGGCGGGGGTGGCGGACCGTCTGGAGATGTTGGCGGCGGTGATCGCGGACGCATCGGGCGCGAGCAGGCGTCGCGTCCTGGTGGAGTACGAACTGGCGCTGCTGGCTGCTCGGGGTATGCACCTGGTGGAACCGGACCTCGGTTGGCCGAGGCTTCTGGCCCGTACGGTGCGGGATATGACGGAGGAGCCCTTGGCCGTGATGCGGGCCACCGATGAGATCGAAGGGCTCCGGTTACGTGCGGTGATCGGATCGGAGAGGCTGCGGACGCGCGACGTCTTGGAGCGGATCGAGCAGATCCTGCTGCCGCACCAGGAGCTCTAGGCGAGGACGGGCCCGCCACCGTCCGGTGGCGGGCCGCAGACACCCCGTTGAACGGGGTGCCGTGTATCCTCCCTGCTCCCGGGGAGGTTCGGTGCGCTTTCTACGCTCGATCTGAGAGAACCTGCTCCGGTACCCGCTCCAGCGGACGCAGTTCCTCGATCTGCGCGGCCAGGTCCAGCAGCACGTCTTCTGCGCCCGGGCGGCCCACGAGCTGCAGGCCCACCGGGATCCCGTTTCCGTCGAATCCGCAGGGAACGGTGATGGCGGGCTGGCCGGTCATGTTGAAGGGATAACCGAATGCGAAGACGTCCGCGTAGAAGGACCACCGCTCGACGAAGGAATCCCCTTTGGGAGCCTCCCCGACGCGGAGCGGAGGGCGGGTCGACGTGGGGGTGACCAACACGTCGTGCTCCTTCCAGAACTCTAGGACCCGGGCGGCCAGGGCACGGCAGGCGTTGACCGCGGCGACGTAGTCCGACGCCGTCATCCGCTCTCCCTGACGGGCGATCTCGAGGGACGGGGCCTCCACGGCGCCCAGTCCGGTGGGCCCGACCAGCTGTACCAGAGCTCCCACGTTGCCCGCCATGATAGTCAGTAGCGGATCCCTCATCCCTGTGAGGTCGGGGGAGTCCTCGACAAGGGAGTGCGGCAGATCATCGAAGACCTCCAAGGTGCTCTGGACTGCGGCGGCGATCCCTTCGTCGACTTGGCCGTGCGGGGGCGTCAGCGTCCAGGCGACGCGCAGCGGCCCCGACCGGCGGTCGCACGCTTCTAGGAAGTGGTTCGGTGGCGTTGCAGGTAGACCGTAGGGATCACCGGTCATCGGGCCGGACACGACGTCGAGCAGGCGCGCGGTGTCGCGTACGGTGCGCGCCATCGGACTGCTGATCGCCAGACCGGCCCAGTGCTCATGGGTGCCGGGTCCCCAGGGGATGCGCCCGCGGGTGGGCTTGAGCCCGACGATGCCGCAGGCAGCAGCGGGGACACGTCCGGATCCCGCCCCGTCCCCGGTCAGTGCCAGTGGAGCCAGTCCCGCGGCAACGGCGGCGGCCGCTCCGCCGCTGGAGCCGGCCGGGCCGAACTCGGGCTTCCACGGGTTGCGGGTGGCACCGTGGAGCAGGTTGTCGGTGGTGGCCCGTAATCCGAACTCGGGCATCACCGTGCTGCCGAGGATGACGGCCCCCGCACGCTTCAGCCTGCTGACGGCCTCGCTGTCGAAGTCAGGGGTGTAGGAGGCGAAGGCACGAGAGCCGTTGGACATCGTCAGGCCCGCGACTTCGTGGACGTCCTTGACAAGGACGGGAACGCCCGCAAGGGGCCCTTTCCGAAGATCGGGATCGGTGTCGATCCGGCGTGCGTCCTCCAGAGCCGCCTCCTCACGCAGGCTCGCGATCGCGTTGATACGGGGTTCCAGCGTGTGGAGCCTCACCAAATAGTCGCGGATCACCTGTTCGGCCCCGTCCCTGACGGCCCTCTCACGGATCTGGTCGGCCGTCTCGTGCTTGTTCGTCATTTCCCACTTCCTGTTCGGCATGCGGTGGATCCGGCGTCGTGGCGTCGGAGCGGTCATGAGGACCCTGCGGTACGTCGGAGGAGCTGTGGCTCAATGGAGCAGTTCGACCAAGCGGTCCAGCGACGCGGAGGCCAAACGGTCTGCGCGATCTCGGGAGACCAGACCGTCGACATAGGTGAGGTTCCAGCTCAGGCGGCCGTGGACGGTCGTGGCGGCGGCGACCAGCACACCCGTCACAGAGATGCCGGCGGCGAAGTCGGCATCGATGACGCGCAGAGAGCCGATCCACTCGGGCAGCGGTATGACACCGACGTTGGTGAGGCAGAGGTTGATGGGTCCTTCGTGATCCATGTACTCGATGAGCCCGATGCTCTGCCCGATATCGAGACCGACACGTGAGGCGAGGTCGTTGATCATGGAGAAGTGTTCGCCGCGGGCCCGTCGCCGGGCGAGGTCGGTATTGACGGCCCGGGCCGTGTCCCACAAGTCGGCCCCGCCCTCGACGATGGTGGGAAGGGTCGCGACGAACGTCCCGGCCCTCTCCGTGCCGACGGGGGGATCGAGTTCCGCGCGGAAGTCGACCGGCGAGCCGATCGCGAATCTCGTGCCCGGGGGGGTACCCGCGTCCTGGTGCACGGCCTCCACCAACCCTGCGGCGAGGGCGCCGTGCACGGTGACGCCGTGCGCTCGGCAGGCCGAGACGAGGGCGCGGGTGGTCGCGGTGTCCAGTCGCCGGTGCACCAGACGCGTCCTGCGTTCCCCGAAGGGGACCTTTTTCTGGCGCGGGACCCGCACCGGTGCCGATCGGGAGACCTCCTCGGCGTCGCGCCGGCGTTTCTCCGCGGTGGCCGTGTCGCCTCGGCCGGAGCGATGATCGTGGGGGAAGAGGTCCTCTGTGGCTGGGGGGAGGGTGTGCTCCTCGGTCACCTGCGACTCGTCGGCTTGATTCGCAGAACCGATCGTCGCGGCGTATTCGGCCCATTGGCGAACGAGCGAGATCGCCGTCGTTCCGTCGGCGATGGCGTGATGGAGGACGAGGACGAGTTCGTGGATTTCTCGGCCGCCGCCATCGATCGCACTGACGGCCTCTGCGCGGGCGAGTGGACCGGTACGCGAGTCGACGCCTTCTGCCAGATGACGGTGGTCGGCGTCATCGGCCCACCGGGCACTCGAGGCAAGTCGCTCGGGTGACTCCTCCCGGTGGGTCAGCGGGATCGGGTGACTGGACCGGATGAACGCCGGTCCGCTCTCCGTGTCCTCGGCGATGGCGGTCCTCAATGCCGCATGGCGCTGTTGGAGAAGGCCAAGGGCGGTCCGCACAGCGGTCCGATCCAGGTGTCCTTTGACGGTCATCCTGCCGACGACGTTGAGCGGGGAAAGGCGGTCGGCGATCCAATACCAGCGTTCCAGAGGGCTGAGTGGGCGGTGCACATTTCCTCCAGCAGATCGAAGACATCCGGTGCCGTGTATCGGTATCGCCATCAACGAGAACCTTCATTCATACGGACGATCATGGTGTCCTTGAGTGCGGTGCGGACCAATCGGACACGCGAGTTCACGCCGTATTTTTTGAAAAGCTTCTTGAGGTGATAGTTAACGGTGTGCTGGGAGATTTTCAAGCGACGTGCTATTTGCCGGTTCGTGAAACCTTCCGAAGCCAACAGGATCAGACGTTTTTCCTGCGCGGTGAGGTCGGATTTGGTTTCGCTGGAGACATACGTGTCGAGGGAGGGGATAGACAGGGAAGCGAGACGGATGAGTGACGGGAAGCGTCTTGGTATCTTCGACCAGAAGATCTCGTGCACCATCGGACTTTGGAATCGAAAAGAGCCGTCTATCTGGAGGAACCCGAGTTCGGCTGAGGCACGACTCATTTCCTCAGCCTGGCTCCTGGTGATCTCCATCGTTCTTTGGACCGGTTCTAGGGATTCGAACTCATCGCCCATCGATGCGCACGTGACAAGGAACTTGTCAACCGGGATCCGTACTGAACGAAGGACGTCGTCCACCCAGACATGTACTCGCCTCGGAAGGTAGTCAACGCGGATATCGACTGCTCCTTCCCGGTGCATGAACGAACTCTCCTCCTGTAGGCCGAGCAAGAGTTCCCGGACCAGGGTGGGGTGGCCGCCGGCCCGTGCCAGGCACGCGGACAGGGACTCGCCCGGCGGCGCCCCGATGATCTCCTCGGCCGCTCGCAGAACGGCCGCGTGAGGAAGAGGCCTCAGGAGGACTCGGTGGACCCGCTCCCCGGGGTGGGCGCGAGACGACGCCGCTCCCTCGGAGGAGGCTCGCAGCCATACTCGCCCCGAAGCGGGGCATAACCCCACGTCAGGGGAGGTGTGGAGAGCAAGGTCGAGAGCAGTGTCAACGCTGACGCGCGTCCACGGTCCGCCGCCCCGGCAGATTGGGCACAGGCCTGCCGGGGAGGGAAGACGATGCTCCCGGCCGGGGCAGCGCACCGGTCCTTGGGTCCGAAGGCCGAGCTCACGAGCCGCTCGCAGGCACTCGGCCGCGAACACGCCGCGCCCCGAGCCCGGCGGACCCTCGATGGAGATCTGGACGGCCAGGCCGGAGGCGCGTGTATCCCGAAGCACACAGAGAATGTCTTCCAATTCCTCTCCTCTGGCGACGGGCACAGGATGTTCCTTTGTTGTCGTGAGGGGATCGCCACAGGGATTCTCTTCCCTGGAAGAAATATCCCTGGCTTTCGAAAGTTCGATGGAAGCCAGCATTTTCTATCTCCTTTTCAGGTATGACGAGGTCCTGTTCGCGCAGTCTTGTGGCGTCGGTGCCCGTGGCCTGGTCGAGTAGGAAATTCCCTGTTGGAGTCCGAGTGGTGACTTCAGTGTCTCGGGCATGAAACCTGTACGAACGTCCCACTTCTTTTATTGTGCAGCATGGGGCGGGGTGGCGTAATGTGATCTGTGTCACATTGGATATTCGGTTCCTTTCTTCATGCATGCATTCAGGTGGGGCCAATGGTCGGCGGGGTGCTCCTGTGATTTGCGCTGGTCAATAGTGAACATGAGAAAAAACCTGAAATCCTCATGGGTTGGTGGTGGTGTGTTCGCTGGCCAGTGAACTTGTCCGAGTCTTTCGGGTGCCTACTTGATTGCGCAGTGGTAAGGCCGGTGGAGCTGCCCCTAACTTCTTTTCAAGGTCTTGCCGGCGCTGAATCAGAAGGGCGCTCCCAGGGAGAGGCCGAAGAGCCAGGAAAAACATCCGAAACCAGGTGGGATGCTCGGTGAACCGCTTTCGTACACAGCATGACTTTCCTGAACGCCCGTTCGACAAGGTTCGGCCTACCATGTACCAGGAGGACATCTGGGCCTCAGAGGAACGCACCCCCGGCGGCCCCCAGTTCAACGTGGTCCTGCACGAGCGGTTGGCCGGCGGGATCGACTTCGCGCTGTTGAAAGCGTCCATGGAGCACGCACTGCGCGAATGCGATGCGTTTCGCATGAGGTTTCACGAGGAGGGCGGGGTCCCGTTCCTCAGAGTGGAGGCCCCCGGGGACCCGGGTGACACGGTGGAGATCGTGGATCTCTCCGCGGAAGACGACCCAGCAGAGGCGGTACGAGCATGGCAGGAGCGGGACCTGTACCGGCCTTTGGACCTACGCGGTGGTCCTCTCCTCCGCGCGGTCCTGCTCGTCGAGAGTGCATCGACCGTCCACGCGCACGTGAAGGCGCACCATATCGTCGCTGACGCGTGGGCTCTCAACCGGCTCTCCGCGAGGATCCTGGCCGACTACCAACGGCGTCTCGAAGGCGGATCGGTCCCCGAACCCGGACCGCCGTCGTTCGCCGGCGAGGTGGCCCGATCCCGGGACTACCTGCGGTCGTCCTCTTATGAGAGCGACCGCAGGTTCCACCGGGACAACCTCGCGGGTTTCACCCCCGCCTTATTCCCCCGTGGCGGTACGGGCCGAACACGGCGTGGACGGCACTCCTTCGTCATCGACGGCAAGACCGTGCAACGGATCCTGGAGGCGGGCAGTTCGCCGTTCGCCTACCTGGCCACCGTTGTAGGGATCTGGCTCGGCCGAGTGCTGCGCACCTCCGACGTGGTGTTGGGCGTTCCTTTCCTCAACCGGAGAACCGATACCGAACGCGAGGTCGTCGGCCAGTTCGCCAACAACCTGCCGCTCCGCCTGGAACTGGACGAGGGCCAGTCGCTCCTGGAGGCCGCGGACCACACTCGTCGGCGTCTCAGGAAGATGCGCGACCACGAGCGGCTTCCGCTCGGTGAGATCGTGAAGGAGATGCCGCCGACCTCTGCCGGCGCGCGCCGGCCTTTCGACGTGACCCTCTCCTACATGCGCTACCCGCATTCGGTGCTCGGGAACGGAATCGAGCGGACGACCACCGTCATGGCCCCCGTCCACGAGGACAACGCCCTGTCGGTCATGGTCCACGCCTTCGAGGACGAGGACGACCTACGCGTCGACCTCGACTACGCACGCGACGTCTTCGACGGCGAGCTCACGGCGGAGGCGTTCGCCGGGCACATCGCCGAACTCGTCGTCAAGGGCCTGGAGCTGGCCGAGCTTCCCACTTCGGCGCTGTCCATGCTGACCGCCGAGGAGTACGAGGATCTGCTGCGCAGTCGGCAGGGAGAGCACGTCCGCTACCCGTGCGAGAAGACGCTCCACGGCCTCTTCCAGGAACAGACGGCGCGTACTCCCGACCGTACGGCTGTCCACGACATCGCCACCGGGACCACGCTCACCTTCGCCGAACTGGACCGGCGATCCAATCAGGTCGCCCGGCACCTGCGCGAGCAAGGCGTGGGCCCCGGGACTCGGGTGGCGATCATGGCTGAGCGTGGCCCCGACCTGTTGCCCGGACTTCTCGGTGTCCTCAAGGCCGGGGGCGCCTACGTGCCTGTCGACCCGGGTTATCCCGAGGCTCGGATCAGCCTGCTCCTGGAGGACTGTGCCCCCGTAGCCGTACTCCTCGGTGAAGGAACCGATCCCGAACGCATTCCCGAGGACAGTCCGGCCCACCGCGTCGCCGACATGTACCACGGCTCCGACCGGCCGCTAGAGCCCACAACGGAGTCCACCGACATCGCCTACGTCATCTACACCTCCGGATCCACCGGACGTCCCAAGGGTGTGATGGTCGAGCACCACTCGGTGGTCAACCGGCTCGCTTGGATGCAGCGCCATTATCCGATCGGAAGAGGCGACACCCTTCTTCAAAAGACGCCCACCAGCTTCGATGTGTCGGTGTGGGAACTTTTCTGGTGGGCTGTCGAGGGCGCGGGGTTGTCCCTGCTGCCGCCCGGAGGGGAGAAGGACCCCAGACGTATCCTCGACGCTGTGAGCGGCCGTGGCGTGACCGCCCTCCACTTCGTCCCCTCCATGCTCGGCCCGTTCCTGGATCTGTTGGAGAACGACCCTGAGGCCGCTGCGAGGGCGGAGGGCCTGCGTTGGGTCTTCTGTAGTGGCGAGGCACTGCCGGCCGACCGCGTCAACCGGTTCAACGGCGTCTTCGCCGAAGCGCAACGAAGGGGAGACGGTCCGCTCCTGGTCAATCTGTACGGCCCCACCGAAGCCGCGGTCGATGTCACCCGCTACGACTGCCCCCCAGCCGACGCCGGGCCGCTGGACCGGGTGCCCATCGGCAGTCCGGTGCAGAACACCAGCCTGTACGTGTTCGGGGCACACGGCGGACTCCAGCCCGTCGGTGTCCCCGGGGAGCTGTGCATCGGCGGAGTACAGGTGGCCCGCGGTTACCTCGGCCGACCCCAGCTCACAGAGGAGAAGTTCGTCAAGGACCCCTATTCCCCGGGAGGCCGACTCTACCGCACCGGAGACCTGGCCCGGCTGCTGTCCGACGGGAACATCGAGTACCTCGGCCGCATCGACGACCAGGTGAAGATCCGCGGCAACCGCGTTGAGCTCGGGGAGGTCCAGAACGCTCTGGTCGCCCTGGACGAAGTGCGTGACGCAGTGGTCATCGACCACACCCCGCCCGGGCGGGGAACCTCTCTGGCGGCCTACTACGTGGCCGACACCGAGCTGGCCCCGGCCGAGATCTCTGCCCGGCTGGGCGGTTCCCTGCCGGACTATATGATCCCGGCCCACTACGTCCGGCTCGACCGGATTCCCCTCACCCCCAACGGCAAGGCCGACCGGCGGGCGCTGCCCCGGCCGACCACCGCCCCCTCCGGAGGAGAATCGGCCAGAACACCCACTGAGGTCGCGCTCGCGGCGGTGATCGGTGAGGTCCTCGGCCTGGAGCGAGTGGGGGTGGAGGATGACTACTACGCACTGGGCGGGGACTCCATCACCATGCTCAGGATCCGTGCCCTCGCCGAACGTGCCGGTATCGGATTCGACCTCTCCGACCTGGTGCGCTCCCCCACGGTCCGCGGGCTGGCGGAGGTGATCGACCGACGCGGCGGCGTCTCCACCCACGACAGAGAGGAACAGGAGCCCTTCGCGCTCGTCTCCCACATCGACCGGGCTCGGCTGGAAGGGCGCGCCGACGCCTTCCCTCTCACCCGATTGCAGCTCGGTCTGCTGTTCCACAGTCGGAGGAGTCGGGAGTCGGCTGTCTACAAGGACGTCTTCCGGTACAGCATTGAGATGCCGTGGGACGAGCGGCACTTCCGCACGGCCTTCGCCCGCTTGGGCGTCCGCCACTGTGTCCTGCGATCGTCCTTCGACCTCACCACCTATTCCGAGCCACTCCAGATCATCGACCATGAGATGCCCTCCGGCGGTCTGGAGATCACGGACCTGAGAGGTGCCCCTGGGAAGGACGCCGAGGAGCGCGTTCTCGCGCACATGCATGAACGACGCCTGCACGACTACGCGTTCGACCAGCCGCCCCTGTACCTCTTCCACGTCTTCGTCAGGGACGAGACGGTCGAACTGGTGCTCTCGTTCCACCACGCACTTCTCGACGGCGGCAGCGTCGCCAACCTCGTGAGCGAGCTGCTCCGGGACCACCTGCACGCCTGTGGGCTGGACATCGAACCGGTCGACGACACGATCCCGCCGAGTCCGGCCCTGCACGCGGCGGACGAGCGCGCGGCAATCGCCTCCGAGGAGAGCCGCGCCTTCTGGCGGGAGCGACTCAGTGGAGCGGCTCCACCGAGCCTGGAGGGCTTCCGGGCCCACGAGCCCGTCGGAGACGAGGCGCTGATCGTACGGGAGGTGACGCTTCCGGAGAACCTCACCGACGCGCTCGGCGCGCTGGTCGCGGAGCACCGTATCCCGGTCAAGTCCGTGCTCTTCACGGCGCATGCGCTCACCCTGTCGGCGATGGCCGGCCAGGACGACCTCTGCACCGGGCTGGTCTCCCATGGGCGTCCGGATGTCGAGGACGGGGAACACGTTTGCGGGCTCTTCCTCAACACGCTCCCCCTGCGGTTCGCTCCCGGGCGGAGGACCTGGTTGGAAGCGGTGCTCCATACCGCAGAGGCCGAACGCGAGGCCTACCCCCACCGCCGGGTGCCGCTGGAGGTGATCCAGCAGGACCTCGGCGGGAACACCCTGGTGGACACGGCCTTCAACTACATCCATTTCCGTCAGCTGAGCGCGGTCTTCCGAACCTCCGGGGTGCAAGACCGTGGTTTCACCGCTTGGGAGGAGACCAACTTCTCCCTGCTGGTCAACGCCATGACCGACCCCGTGGACGGCCGCGTCCGACTACGGATGGACTTCGCCGGCCAGAGTTTCACAGCGGACCAGGCCGACCTCTTCGCGGTGACCTACACCGCCATCCTGCGTCGGATCGTGAGCACACCGCTGAAGAGCGTCGATCTGTCGTTCCTCGCACCGGAGCTCTCATCCCCACCGTCGCGGTCGGCCGAGCCCATGAGTGTGGTGCGTGTCTTCGAGGAGAGGGCGAGGGCCACGCCCCGGGCCACGGCCGTGGTCTTCGACGGTGGTTCGTGGGCCTACGCGGAACTCGCCGACCTCTCCGAGCGCATCGCACGCACCCTGCTCTCGGTGGGGGTGAGCCCTGGAGACCGGGTCGGTATCGCAATGGAGCGCGGACCCCATGCCATCGCCGTTCTGCTCGGGGTTGCGCGCGCCGGCTGCTCGGCTGTGCCGCTGGACGTCTCCTATCCGGCAGAAAGGATCCGGGCCATGGTCGAGCAGGGCTCCCCTGAGCGCGTGATCGTCGGGGAGGAGCATGAACACCTGATCGATGACGGGAGTGTGGTGCTTCCAGCCGAGTCGCTTTTCGACGGGACCGCGTCCCAGCGGCGGGGTACCCTCGCTCTGCCGTTGGACGTGTCCCCGGGGGACGAGGCCTACTTGTTGTTCACCTCGGGTTCCACCGGCGAGCCCAAGGGCGTGTCCATGCCGCACCGCTCTTTGGCCAACCTCGTCGCCTGGCAGAACAGCGTGCCCAGCGGGGCTGTCGGGGGACGCACGCTGCAGTACGCCCCGCTCAGTTTCGACGTCTTCTTTCAGGAGCTGTACACCACCCTGTGCGGCGGTGGCACCCTGGTGGTGATCTCCGAGGAGCTGCGTCGTGACATGCCCCGTCTGCTCAACAGGATCGAGGAGGTGGGCGTCGAGCGTGTTCACATGCCTTACGTCGCCCTGCAGCGGTTCGCGGAAGCCGCGACGGCCCTGAACGCCGCGCCTCGCACGCTCAAGGTGATCATCTCCTCGGGAGAACAGCTGAGGATCACCGAGGAGATCCGTGACCTCTGCCGCTCCCTGGGGAACGACGCGATCCTGGAGAACCAATACGGTCCGACGGAAAGCCATGTCGTCACGGCGCATACGCTGACGGGCGACCCCGGCCTCTTTCCGGCCCTGCCGCCCATCGGCCGTCCGATCAACGGTGCCCGGGTGGTGGTCCTCGACTCCGAAGGGCGTCCTTCCCCCGTCGGCGGTAAGGGCGAGATATACCTCGGCGGAGTCTGCCTTGCCTCGGGGTACGTGGGACGGCCGGACCTGACCGGGGAGCGGTTCGTCGCCGACCCGGTCAGGGAGGGCGAACGCCTCTACCGCACCGGCGACGTCGGCATGGTGATGCCCGGCGGAGAGGTCGTGTGCCTGGGCCGCTCAGACCGCCAGGTGAAGGTACGCGGGTACCGGGTGGAGCCGGCGGAGATCGAGATCGCCATCGCCGAGGTGGCGGCCCGGATCGGCACCGACGTGGCCGAGGTCGCGGTTGTGGCCCGCGGCCGGGACTCGGGCGAGACGTTCCTCGCCACCTACCTGGTCTCCGGGGATGAGGAGCCCGACATCGAGGGACTCAGGCGACGGCTCAGGTCGATCCTGCCCGAGTACATGGTCCCCGCTCACTTCGAGTGGATCTCCGAGATGCCGATGACACCCAGCGGCAAGCGCGATGACGCGGCGCTCGTCCGTCGCCCACTCACAACGTTTGCGCGTGGTCCCGTTACTCCGCCGCGCACAGCCGAGGAGCGCGTTCTCGCCGTGATGCTGGCCGAGCTGCTCGGCCGTCGGGATATCGGAGTCCACGAGAATCTGTTCGACGCAGGTGCCAGTTCGATCACGGCGATGCGCTTGGCGGTCCTCATCGAGCAACGCTTCGGCGCGCCGATGCCACTGTCCCGGCTCGTCGCGGCGCCCACCATCGCCGAACTGGCGCGTGAGCTGCCATCGGTCCAGGCGGGTGAGGGACGGGGCGAGGGCGACTTCGACCCGTTGGTGCCGATTCGCGGGGACGGAGACGCTGCACCGCTGTTCTACGTTCACCCGATGGGAGGCAACGTGCTGTGCTACGTGCAGTTCGCCAAGCACCTGCCTGACGACCAGCCGCTCTACGCGTTCCAAGCCTTCGGCGCGGACGCGGGAACGGAACCGGTGCGCGGTATGGAGGAGATCGCTCGCCGCTACATCGAGGCCATGCGACGGGTGCAGCCCGAAGGCCCCTACCACATCGGGGGCTGGTCCTTCGGCGGCTTCGTGGCCTTCGAGATGGCCCGCCAGCTCCGCGCGGCAGGCCAAGAGGTCGGCTCTCTCGTGGTGCTGGACACCACCGCCCTGGGAGACGACCGTAGCGGCTGGGTCGACGACGACGCCCTCATCGCGTGGTTCTTCTGGGAGCTGCTCTGGCTGGAACGCGGGGGTGACTCCCCCGAGGCGGTCATCCCCGACTCGGCTCGGACCCTCGATGAGAAGTTCGAGTACATCACCCGCCTGGCCGTGGCCGAAGGCGTCCTGCCCCCGGGCAGTACGGACATCATCGTGCGCCGTCTCTTCCGCCTCTACGAGGCGAACTGGCGCTCGGCGTTCGAGTACTGGCCCGAGGTCGTCGACCAGGACATGGTCCTGGTGCTCGCCCGGCAACCGCTTCCGGACGTGCTGATGTCGATGCACACGGCGATCGGCAGCATGCACGCCGACACCGTCAACGGGTGGCGAGAGCGCACCTCGGGCCGCCTCTCGGTGGTCGAGGTCGAGGGAGACCACCTCACCATCATGGAGGAGCCGTACGTGTCGGATGTCGTGGCCGCGGTGCTGGAGGCCGTTGGACGAACCGGTGGGGAGAAGGAGTGAAGGGCATGGCCACCACGAGAAGAGCCATCGTCGTCGGGGCCGGTATCGGGGGCCTCACCGCGGCCATCGCCCTGCGCCGGATCGGTGTGGACGTGCGGATATACGAGCGAGCACCGCGGATCAGGGCGCAGGGTTTCGGACTGTCGGTGATGAGCAACGCCATCGCCGCCCTGGACTCGCTCGGTATCGACCTAGGGCTGGACAAGCGCGGCAGCACCCTTGACCGCTATCTGGTGAAATCGAGTACGGGACGTCTCATCAGGGAGTTCCCCTTTCCGGAGATCGTCGAGCGGTTGGGAGTGCCCTGCGTCTGTATCGGACGCCCCGACCTGTTCACCGCTCTCCAGGAAGAGGCCGCCGGGATCCCCACCACGCTGGCAAGAGAGGCGAAGGGCTTCACGGTGGACGGCGACCGCGTCCGCGTCCACTTCGCGGACGGTGACGAGGAGGCCGACCTGTTGATCGGCGCGGACGGCTTCAACTCGGCTGTTCGGCGACAGATCGCCGGCCCCGGCGAGCCGGCCCACGACAGTGGTTACATCGTCTGGCTGGGTATCACCGAGTACTCCCATCCCCGCTTCGCCCCTGGCTCGGTGATCCATTTCTGGGGCGACGGAATGCGGTTCGGACTGGTCGACATCGGCCATGGGCGGCTGTACTGGTGGGCTACGAAGAACATGCCCGCAAAACGGTCCGCTGCCTGGAGCGGCGGCAAGGCCGAGGTCTTGGACGCGTACGCCGCGTGGCCCGACGAGGTTCGTAGCGCCATCAGGGTGACGCCGGAGGAGAACCTCCTGGCGGTGACCTCCCGTGACCGTCCCTTCCTGGAGGAATGGGGGACGGGCCCGGTCACCCTGCTCGGCGACGCGGCCCATCCCATGCTCACCAGTCTGGGACAGGGGTCGGCCATGGCCATCGAGGACGCGGTCGTCCTCGCCCACCACCTGAGAGCGCAGCCGAACGGCCCACTCGCGCTGCGGGCCTATGAGGACGCCCGCCGGGAACGCACTCGCGGCATCGTGGAGGCCACACGTGCCATCAGCGATTTCGAGCAGTCCGAGGGACCCGTCCGGCGTCGGCTTCGGGACGCCTACTTCCGGTACATGTCGCACGCGGGGCTGGTCGGCCGTCTCGAACCCGCCCTCACTTTCCCGGGCCCCGGGCTGGAAGGCACCATCCACGTAGGTTATGGAGAGGAGCACCGTTGAGCAGGAGAGCATGGTGGAACCCGAGGGGCGGGGACGCCACGGACACGTCAGGGGGACCGGTGCTGGTCACAGGCGCCTCATCGGGACTCGGACAGGAATGCGTCCTGGATCTGGAACAGCGAGGGTTCGAGGTTCTCGCCGGTGTGCGCCGGGTCGAAGACGGGGAGAAGCTGGTCGCGCGATCCTCACACAGGAGGTTGGAGTACACGCTCGTCGACGTGACCGATGAGGAGTCCGTCGCGGCGTCCGCCGAGCTCGTCCGATCCCAATACCCGGGACTGCGGGGCTTGGTCAACAACGCGGGGATCGCAGTGTCCGCCCCGCTGGAGTGTGTCGACAGCGCAACCCTGCGGCGCCAATTGGAGACCAACGTCGTGGGACAGCTTGCGATGATCCGCGCCCACCTTCCGCACTTGCGGCGGTCGCGTGGGCGCATCGTCAACATCACCTCCGGTCTGGGCCGGGTGGCGGTTCCCTACCTTGGGGCCTACTCGGCGGCCCAGTTCGCGAAGGAGGCTCTGAGCGATGCGTTGAGGCGGGAGCTGGCCGACAGCGGCGTGCGGGTATCGGTGGTACAGCCCGGGGCGATCATGACACCCATCTGGGACAAGATATCCTCCCTCGCCGACGAGGCCCTGAGCTCGGCTCCACCGGCGGTTGCGGCGGTCTACCGGAGTTCCTTCTCCTCCTTCCTCAAGGCGAACGCGGACGCGGCCGCGAACAGTGCCACGACTCCTCAGCAGTTCGCCGCCGCGGTGGCCCGGGCCCTGACCGATCCCGCTCCCCGGACCCGCTATCGGGTCGGCCCCGATGCCCGAAGCGCGGACATCCTGTCCCGGATCCTTCCCGATCGGCTGCTCGACAGGCGCTTCGCTGGGATATCCCCCACCAGCAAGGACTGGCAGGGGGCCGACGCCGCCCCGAGCCTGGATGGACATACGGACTGAGAACTGTTCTCGAGCCTCCCCGGACCGAGACCGAGGGAACGGTCCGGATGCGGTGGGCCGTACGCCGACCGGTCCGCCGCAGCCCGGTTCTGCCCAGTGGCTCGACGCGCCGCTCCACGATGTCGAGGCCGGGGCGGTCCCGATCCAAGACCGGGACCGCCCCGGCCGCCGCATGCGCCACGACATGCCGTGGCGACGCCAGGGCCGGTGTCCGGACGGGACCGTCCCCCACCGGCCTCGGGTGAGGTCTGGAGGCGACGCTGCGGTGTCCGTTTCCGCCGGGGAGGATCGATCTCGCGCCTCCCCGGCGAGAACAGGCGGGTTCCCGACCCTTTTCTCAGCTCACCCGCCCCGTCCCGCACTGTTACCGCGCACCAGCAGATACAGCAGGTACGGGGCTCCCAGGATCCCGGTGACCACTCCGACCGGTACCTCACTCCCTCCGAAGGCGGTGCGCGCGATCAGGTCCGCTCCGGTCACCAGCAACCCGCCACAGGCCGCGGAGGCCACCAGCCCGGCGGCGCGCTCCCGCAGCAACCGCCGCACGATCTGTGGGGCCACCAACGCGACGAAGGCGATGGGGCCGGCCACCGCGGTGGCCATGGCCGCGAGCGCGGCCGAGGTGAACAGCAGAACGGCCCGCCAGAGCCGGACCCGGCCGCCCAAGGCCGTCGCGGTGTCCTCCCCCAGTTGCAACAGTGCCAAAGGACGGGCCAGAAGGAACGCGATCGGCATCAACACGGCGAGCGCCGACGCGATCGTCACCACGTGCGGCCAGTCCCGGTTGGCCAGACTGCCGGTGAGCCAGAGCATGGCGCGCTGCGCCGTGGTGAGTTCGGTGCGGGTCAACAGGTACGACGTCACCGCGCTCAATATCGCGGTGAGCGCGATCCCCACCAGGACCAACCGGTACCCGTCGACACCACGCCGATAGGCCAGCAGGTACAGCGACAGCGCGGTGACCACGGCCCCGACCAACGCACTGACCGCGATGGTCGGGGCCGTCCCGCCGAGGGCGACGACGGCGAACACCGCCGCGGTCGCGGCGCCGGCGCTGACCCCGATGACGTCCGGACTGACCAGCGGGTTACGCGCCAACCGTTGCAGCAGGGCACCCGAGAGCGCCAGCGCGGCCCCCACCCCCAGCGCGGTGAGGGCACGCGGCAGCCGCATCTCCACGACCACGTGCGTCATCATCGGATCGGCACGTCCGGTGAACACGCCCACCACCTCGCCCAGGCCCATCGTGAAGTCGCCCACGGCCAACGACGACAGCGCGACCACCAGGGCCACGGCGCTCAACAGGGCACCGAGCAGCACCGCGGGCACGTACACCAGCACCGACAGGCCGCCGTGACGGACCACCCCGGTGCCCGGCCCCGGCACTCCGGAGCGCCTCGTCACGGCCCCGCCACCTTCCGACGCCGCACGATGAGGATGAACAGCGGCGCGCCGACCAGAGCGGTGACGATGCCGACCTGTAGTTCCTCGGGACGCGCCACCACACGGCCCAGCATGTCGGCCACCAACAACAGGAGGGGCGCGAGGACCGCCGACCAGGCCAGCACCCAGCGGTGGTCGGGGCCGACGAGGGCACGCGCGACGTGCGGCACGGCGACCCCCACGAAACCGATCGGGCCCGCCACGGCGGTCGCCGTTCCGGCCAGCAACACCACGGCCAGGGCACCGGTCCCGCGTACCAGCCACAACCGGGTCCCCAAAGAGCGGGCCAGCTCGTCACCGAGCGCCACCACGTTCAACGGGCGCGCCGACGCCACCGCCAACACCAGGCCGGCGGCCAGGAACGGCAGCGCCTGGAGCAGTGCCGTGCCGTCGACGCCCGCCAGGGAACCCACGATCCAGAACCGGTACTCCTCCAGGCTCGCCCGGTCACGCAGAACGATCGCCGAGGTCACCGAACCCAGCAGGGCCGAGAGCGCGGCACCGGCGAGCGCGAGCTTGACCGGGGCGGCCCCGCCCGGTCCCAGCGACCCCACGGCGTAGACCGCGCAGGCGGCCACCGCCGCGCCCACGAAGGCGAAGACGACGTAGCCCAGCAGGGCGGTCACCCCGAGCACGCTGATCGCGACGACCGCGGCCAGGGCCGCGCCCGCGTTGATACCGAGGATGCCCGGATCACCGAGGGGATTACGGGTGATCCCCTGTACCAGGACCCCGGACACGCCCAGGGCCACCCCGACGGCCAGTCCGGCGAGCGTGCGCGGCACCCGCAGGTGCCGCACGACCAGGTCGGTGTCGGAACCGGTGAAACCGGCGTAGGCGGCGTACACCTCGGCCACGGACAGCCGTTGGTAACCGATCAACACCGACGCCAACAACGCTCCGGCCAGCACCACCAGCGCCGTCAACAACCCGAGGCCGCGGGTTCCCGGACCGCTGAGCAGCCCCGCGCCCCGAGCCGCGGTCCGCAACCGTCGGCGGGTCTTGGCGAGCACCACTGAAGCGGGCCTTCCGGCCACGTGTTCGGCCATCGGTCGGCCTACGCGAACAGGTCGGGGTGGATGATCCGGGCGATCTTCTCCACCGCGTACGCACTGCGCACGCCCGCGGAGCGGTCGGCGAAGGTGAACCCCCTGACCTGGCCTTCGGTGACCGCGGTGAGGTTGGCCAGGGCCGGGTCGGACATGATCTGTTCGACCTGGGGGGCGGCGTCGGCGGAGGTCATCTGCGCGTCGCAGCACACGTCGACCAGGACGAAGTCGGGGTCGCGTGCGATCACGTCCTCGGTGGAGACCTCGTGGTTACGTCTTCCCTCCAGGTCGGCGAAGGCGTTGACCGCGCCGGCCAGTCCGAGGATCTCGGTGGAGAAGTCCGGTCCGCCGGCGACCCGAAACCCCTGGTCACCGGGACGACCGATCATCACGGTGGGCCGGTCCTCCTCCGACACGTGACCGTCCAGGGCCCGGGAGACCTCCTCGATGGTGCTCTCCATGTCGGCGATGACCTCCTCGGCCCGCTCCCGCTCGTCGAACAGGGTCCCCAGGTCCCGCAGGTCGGAGTAGACGTTGTCCATCGTCACCGTGGCGGGGTCGATGGTCTCGTCGCTGCGGCCGTCCTCGCTCGGGCACAGCGGGGACAGGATCCAACTCTCGATGCCCAGTTCACGCAGGGAGGCCCGCGTTCCGAAGCCCTCGTCGGTGAACACTCCGTTGAACCCGGCCAGGACGAAGTCGGGGGCGTGGCCGAGCAGTTCCTCGCGGCTGGGCAGGTTCGGGTGGTACTCCTGCTCGGCCTGGGCCTGGACGTAGGGTTCCAGGACCTCGGCGTCCAGGAACGCCGTTCCCACCAGACGGTCGCCGATGCCCAACGCGTGGGCCATCTCGATGCCGGGCTGGTAGGCGGCGAACACCCGCTCCGGCGGATTCTCCGCGGCCACGTCGACGTCGCAGTTGCGGATCGTCTCACCGGCGGTTTCGGCGGGGGCGGGGGAGGCGGCACCGCCCCCGCAGGCGGTGGCGGCCAAGGCCAGGGCGAGGAGGGCGGCGAAACGGGCAGGACGCAGGGCCGCCCGAGCGGCGGTGGGCTTCATCGAACAAACCATCCTTCGTGGTTTGGTGACGTGGACGATCGCAGCCGGTCTCCTGGCTCCCGGAGCCGGGCTCTGGCCCCGCGCCCCCCTCCTTCCCAGGCCGTGTCGGCCCAGTGGCATACGGAAGGCGCCCTCCGGTCACAGTGGCGAGGACCGCGCCGGATTCCCACCGGCTTCCCGAGCACTGCGACGTCGACGACATGGAACTGATGTCGACAATGAACGGGTTCACGGTAGTACACGGGACTTCCCCCCACCAGGCCCGCTCCCGCTTCGCGCCCAGGGGCGAGGTGGAAGCGCAGGTCACGCTCCTCCAGCCACGGGGGCGACCGCACGCGGGAGGCGGCCCCCGAAGGGCGACGGCGAACGTGGTGCCCTCCACGGCCGACCCACGACCACGGGGCGGCGGGGAACGGCCCGAGGACCTCCGCCCCGCGGGAAGGGGCGCACGGACGGCCGGTTAGAGTAGGAATCCTTTGCTCGTGGTTGCAGGAACCCGGTGCGATTCCGGGGCGGTTCCGCCACTGTGAGACCCCCGTCATGGGAGTTCAGCCAGACACTGGCCTCGGGCAGTCCGACCGCCGATGGGGCGAGAACCCCGAGGGAGGAATCCGGCCATGACGGCACGGATCGCGCTGCTGTCCACGTCCGACACCGACCTGCTCTCTGCACGGGCCAGCGGCGCCGCGTACGCGTGGGCCAACCCGTCCCGCGCCTTTGATCCGGAGCTCACCGACGCCGTCGAAGACGCCGACATCGTCGTGGTGCGACTGCTCGGCTCCCCGCACGACCTGTGGCCGGGCCTGGCCGCGGTCCGGGAACGAGGCACCCCGCTGGTCGTCCTCAGCGGAGAACAACAGCCCAACGCCGAACTGATGGAACACTCCACCGTCCCGGCCGGAGTGGCGACCGACGCCCACCGCTACCTCGCCGAAGGCGGCCCGGCCAACCTCGAACGCCTGCACGCCTTCCTGTCGGACACCCTGCTGCTCACCGGCGAGGGGTTCGATCCACCGGTTCCCGTCCCCCTGTGGGGCTTGGCCGAACGCGACCGGCCACGGGATCCCGCACTACCGCGCGTGGGCATCCTCTACTACCGGGCCCACGAGACCAGCGGCAACACCGCCTTCGCGCACGCCCTGGCAGACGCCGTCGACGCGACCGGGCGGGCCGTGGGCGTCCCCGTGTTCACCGGTTCTCTGCGTTCGGCGCCCGACGAACTCTACGAGGCGCTCGGCGGTTTCGACGCGCTGATCGTCACCGTCCTGGCGGCCGGCGGCAGCGTTCCCGCGTCCGTGAGCGCCGGAGGGGACGACGAGGCGTGGGACGTGAAGCGGATGGCGGCCCTGGACGTCCCCGTCCTCCAAGGGCTGTGCCTGACCACCTCCCGCGCAGACTGGGAGGCCTCCGACGACGGCGTCACCCCGCTGGACTCGGCGAGCCAGATCGCCATCCCCGAGTTCGACGGCCGCGTCATCACCGTGCCCTTCTCCTTCAAGGAGATCGACGACGACGGGCTGCCCCGCTACGTCGCCGACCCCGAGCGCTGCGCCCGCCTGGCCGGGATCGCGGTCGCCCACGCCCGCCTGCGACACCTGCCCCCGGCACACAAACGGATCGCGGTCGTGCTGTCGGCCTACCCCACCAAGCACTCCCGCATCGGCAACGCCGTCGGACTCGACACACCCCGCTCCCTGGTCCGCCTGTTGCGTCGACTGCGCGAGGAGGGCTACGACCTGGGGAAACCCGGCGACCTTCCCGGACTGGACCTGACCGACGACACGGAGGCCGGCGACGCGCTGATGCACGCCCTGATCGCGGCGGGCGGTCAAGACGAGGACTGGCTGACCTCCGGACAGATGACCGACGCCCAGGTGCGCATCACATCCCAGGAGTACGACGCCTGGACCCGGGACCTGCCCGCGCCCCTGAAGGAGGCGATGACCCGGACATGGGGGGCCGCCCCCGGCGAACTGTACGTCAACGACGCGGGCGAACTCGTCCTGGCGGCGCTGCGCGCGGGCAACGTGGTCGTCCTGGTCCAGCCGCCGCGCGGCTTCGGTGAGAACCCGATCGCCGTCTACCACGACCCCGAGCTGCCCCCCAGCCACCACTACCTGGGCGCCTACCGTTGGCTGGAGCACGGCTTCGGCGCCCACGCCATCGTCCACCTGGGCAAACACGGCTCCCTGGAGTGGCTGCCAGGCAAGAACGCCGCGCTGTCCGCCGCCTGCGCCACCGACGCGGCGCTGGGGAACCTGCCGCTGGTCTACCCGTTCCTGGTCAACGACCCCGGGGAGGGGGCCCAGGCCAAACGCCGCGCCCACGCCACGATCATCGACCACCTCGTTCCGCCGATGGCCCGCGCGGAGACCTACGGCGACATCGCCCGCCTGGAACAGCTCATGGACGAGCACGCCAACATCGCGGCCATGGACCCGGCCAAGCTGCCCGCGGTCCGAGGCGAGATCTGGTCCCTGATGCGTGCGGCCGAACTGCACCGCGACCTCGGCCTGGAGGCAAGACCCGACGACGAGGAGTTCGACGACTTCCTGCTCCACGTCGACGGTTGGCTGTGCGAGATCAAGGACACCCGGATCCGCGACGGCCTGCACGTACTCGGCCAGGCACCGGACGGGGAGGTCCGGGTGAACCTGACCCTGTCCATCCTGCGCGCCGCCCAGGTGTGGAGCGGAACGGGCAATGCCGTGCCCGGCCTGCGCTCCGCCCTCGGTCTGAAGGAGGGGGCGCCCACCGAGGAGGTCGACCGGGCGGAGTCCCGAGCTCGCGACCTGGTCGAACGCATGGAGGCCGCGGACTGGGACCCGGCCGCCGTGCCCGACCTGCACGCCGACCCCGACGTCCACCGTGTCCTGGAGTTCGCCGCCGCACAGGTGGTGCCCCGCCTGGCCCGGACCACCGACGAACTCGACCACGTCGTCCACGCCCTGAAGGGCGGCTTCGTCCCGGCGGGCCCCTCCGGATCCCCGCTGCGCGGCCTGGTCAACGTGCTGCCGACCGGTCGCAACTTCTACACCGTCGACCCCTGCGCGATCCCCTCCCGGCTCGCCTGGCAGACCGGACAGGCGATGGCCGACTCCCTGCTGCGCCGCCACAAGGAGGAGACCGGCTCCTACCCCGCATCGGTGGGCCTGTCGGTGTGGGGCACCTCCGCCATGCGCACCTCCGGCGACGACGTGGCCGAGGTACTGGCCCTGCTCGGAGTCCGCCCCGAGTGGGACGAGGCCTCCCGTCGGGTGTCACGGTTGGACGTGGTGCCACTGGAGGAACTGGGCCGCCCGCGCATCGACGTCACGGTGCGCATCTCCGGCTTCTTCCGCGACGCCTTCCCCCACGTGGTCGCCATGCTGGACGACGCGGTGAGAATGGTCGCCGACCTCGACGAACCCGAGGAGCGCAACTTCGTGCGCGCCCACACCCGTGCCGACCTGGAGGAGCACGGCGACCGGCGCCGCGCCACCACACGGATCTTCGGTTCCGCGCCCGGTTCCTACGGGGCGGGGATCCTCCAACTCGTGGAGTCGGGCAACTGGCGCGACGACCGCGACCTCGCCGAGGTCTACACGGCCTGGGGCGGTTTCGCCTACGGGCGCGGCCTCGACGGGGTCCCCGCGGCCGACGACATGCGCACCAACTACCGTCGGATCAAGGTCGCGGCGAAGAACGTCGACAGCGCCGAACACGACATCGCCGACTCCGACGACTACTTCCAGTACCACGGAGGCATGATCGCCACCGTCCGGGCGCTCACCGGAGCCGACCCCAAGGCCTACGTCGGTGACTCCACCACACCCGACGCGGTCCGCACCCGCACCCTCGCCGAGGAGACCGCCCGCGTCTTCCGGGCCCGGGTGGTCAACCCGCGTTGGATCTCCGCCATGCGACGCCACGGCTACAAGGGCGCCTTCGAGTTGGCCGCCACCGTCGACTACCTCTTCGGCTTCGACGCCACGGCCGGCGTCGTCCACGACTGGATGTACGAAAGACTCGCGGCCGAGTACGTGCTGGACACCGACACCCAGGAGTTCCTGCGCCGCTCCAACCCGTGGGCGCTGCACGGCATCGTCGAGCGGCTGCACGAGGCCGCCCGGCGGGGCCTGTGGGTCGAACCGGACCCGGTGACGATGGAGGCACTGACGGAGGTCTACCTGGAGGTCGAGGGCGAGCTGGAGGACCGGTCGGAATGAGAGTACGGATCCTGGGCATCGGCATGGGGCCGCGGCACCTCACCCGGGAGGTCGCCGACGCCCTGCACGGCTGCGACTACGCGGTGGCCGCCCGCAAACGCGCAAACGACGACCTGTTCGCCCTGCGCCGGGCCGTCTGCGACGCGCACGGCCTCCCCCTGGTCGCCGTGCCCGACCCCGAACGCGACCGTGACGACCCCGCCGACTACCCGGCGGCGGTAGCCGACTGGCACCTGGCCAGGACGGCCGCCTACGAGCGGGTGCTCGGCGAGCGTGGCGGCACCGCGGCGTTCCTGGTCTGGGGCGACCCGGCCCTGTACGACTCCACCCTGCGGATCGTGGAGCGCATCGCCGAACGAGGGGTCGTCCCCCTGACCTACGACGTGCTCCCCGGCGTCAGCGCCCCCCAACTCCTGGCCGCACGTCACCGGATCGTGCTGCACGAGGTGGGTCGGCCGGTCCACGTCACACCGGCACGACGGTTGCACGAGGCCGTCACCGCCCCACACGACGACATCGTCGTCATGCTGGGCTCCGAACCCCGCTTCGAGGGCCTGGAACGATGGTCGGTCTGGTGGGGCGCCAACATGGGGACCGACACCGAGGAACTGGTCGCCGGGCGGGTCGGCGACGTGCTGCCCGCGATCCGCACGGCCCGGGAACGGGCCCGTTCCCGGGCCGGCTGGGTGATGGACACCGCACTGCTTCGGAGACCGGCATGAGCGTGACCGGACACAAGAGGTCCGTCGAATATGGCGCACGACGAGCGAGAGGGCTGCTGGTCGCGGGAACCACCTCCGACGCGGGAAAGAGCGTGGTCACCACCGCCCTGTGCCGGGCCTTCGCGCGACGCGGGGTGCGGGTCGCCCCGTACAAGGCGCAGAACATGGCCAACAACTCCATGGTCTGCCACGACCCCGACGGCCTCCCGGCCGAGATCGGTCGCGCACAGTGGGTCCAGGCGCTGGCCGCCCGCGCCGAACCCGAGCCCGCCATGAACCCCGTGCTCCTCCAACCGGGCACCGACCGGCGCAGCCACGTCGTCCTGCTCGGCCGCCCCGCGGGGGAGGTGTCCTCGGTCGACTGGGAGACGGGCCGCCGCCACCTGGCCGAGGCCGCGCACGCCGCCTACGACGACCTGACCCGCCGTTACGACGTCGTCGTCGCCGAGGGCGCGGGCAGTCCCGCCGAGATCAACCTGAGGGCGGGGGATTACGTGAACATGGGTCTGGCCCGGCACGCGGACCTGCCCGTGGTGGTGGTCGGGGACATCGACCGGGGCGGCGTCTTCGCCGCGTTGTACGGCACCGTGGGGCTGCTGGAACCCGCCGACCAGAAGCTGGTCGCGGGCTTTGTGATCAACAAGTTCCGTGGAGACCTCGCCCTGCTCGAACCGGGCCTGGACCGGATCGAACGCCTCACCGGACGCCGTGTGTACGGCACCCTGCCCTGGGACCCCGGACTGTGGCTGGACTCCGAGGACGCCCTCGACCTGGGGGCGCGCGGAGCCGAAGGACATGATCCGCGGACGGTCCGACGCGTGGCGGTGGTGCGCCTGCCCCGGATCGGCGCCTTCACCGACGTAGACGCCCTGGGCCTGGAACCCGGACTCGACGTCGTCTTCGTCTCCGCCCCGCGCGACCTGTCCGACGCCGACCTGGTCGTCCTGCCCGGTACCCGCTCCACCCTCGCCGACCTGGCGTGGCTGCGCTCACGCGGACTCGACCGGGCGATCATCGACCATGTCCGCCGTGGCCGGCCGCTGCTCGGCGTCGGCGGCGGATTCCAGATGCTCGGCCGGACCATCACCGACCCGACCGGGGTCGAGGCCGAACCGGGCGCACGCGCGGACGGCCTCGGACTGCTCGACGTACACACCGACTTCACCGCCGAGAAAACCCTGGCCCTGCCCCATGGCAGGGCGCTCGGCGCACCCGCGCACGGCTACCAGATCCACCACGGCCAGGTCACGGTGGGCGACGGCGCGGAGGAGTTCCTGGGCGGAGCCCGTGCGGGGAACGTCTTCGGCACCATGTGGCACGGCAGTCTGGAAGGTGACGCCTTCCGCGCCGCCTTCCTCGCCCAGACGCTGGGTCGCGAACCGTCCGGTACACGTTTCGGGCACGCCCGCGAACGACGCCTGGACCTGCTCGCCGACCTCGCCGAGCGCCACCTGGACGTCGACGCGCTCCTGGACCTGGCCCGTCAGGGACCCCCGGCGGCTCTGCCCGACCTGGCCCCCGCCGCCACCGCCCCCTCGCCCGCCGCCCACGACGAGGGCCGCCGCCGCGGTCCCGCCCCCCTGAGGTTGCTGCTTCTCGGTGGCACCTCCGAGGCCCGCGAACTCGCCTCCCTCCTGGTCGAGGCGGGTGTCGACGTGACCACGTCCCTGGCCGGTCGGGTGGCCAGACCCCGCCTGCCGGTGGGCAAGGTCCGCGTCGGCGGTTTCGGGGGAGTGGACGGCCTGCGCGCGGCGCTCACCGACTACGACGCGGTGGTGGACGCCACGCACCCCTTCGCCCTGGGCATGACCACCAACGCGGTGGCCGCCTGCACCGATGTCCCCCTGCTGCGGCTGGAACGACCGGGTTGGGACCCCGACCCGGCCTGGCACTACGTGGACACCCACGAGGAGGCGGCCGAGCAGGCCGCGCGACTCGGTACACGTCCCTTCCTCACGGTGGGCCGCCAGGAACTGGCCCGCTTCGTCCCGGCGCTGCGTCGGCGGTCGGTCCTGGCCCGGGTGGTGGACGTCCCCGAACTCCAGCCGCCCGCCTCCTGGCGGATCGTGACCAGCCGGGGACCGTACCACCTCGACGGTGAACGGGAACTGTTGAAAGAACACCGTGCGGACGTCCTGGTCACCAAGGACTCCGGCGGCACCTACACCTGGCCGAAGATGGAGGCCGCCCGGTCACTGGGCGTCCCCGTCGTGGTGGTGCGGCGCCCGCCCGGACCCACCGGGGTCCCCGTCGTCCACGACGTGGAGGCCGCCTTCGCCTGGGTGGGCGCCCTGAGGTGAGGTCCCGGCCGCGGGTTCATCGCCCGTCGGACCGGCCGATCACCGCGGCAGCGGCGGCGGCACCCGCCGCGACCAGGACCGCGCCCAGACCCACACGGCGGGCCAGGGCCGTGGCACGCGGGATGTCGGACGGTCCGGCCGGCCGCCCCTCGCCCATGGTCGGCCGGTGTTCGATCCGGGTCCCGTACCGGTTGGTCCCACCGAGGCGGACGCCCAGGGCCCCGGCGAAGGAGGACTCCACCACACCCGCGTTGGGACTGGGGTGGGACCCGGCGTCACGCGACCACGCCCGCAGGGCCGCCCCCGTCCGCCCGGGAAGGGCGAAGGCCGCCAACACCCCCGTGAGGCGGGCGCCGGGCAGGTTGAGCAGATCGTCGAGACGGGCCGAGGCCCAGCCGAACCGCAGATACCTGGTGTCGCGGTGGCCGACCATGGCGTCCAGCGTGTTCACCGCGCGGTGGACCAGGAGCCCGGGCGTTCCCGCCACGGCCCCCCACACCAGGGGGGCGACCACCGCGTCGGAGGTGTTCTCCGCCACCGACTCCACGACCGCCCGTGCCACTTGGGAGGCGTCCAGCACGCTGGTGTCACGGCCCACCAGGGACGTGAGCCGCCCACGGGCCCCGGGAAGATCTCCCGCGGCCAACAGATCCCCCACGGCAGTCGCCTCCCGTTCCAGCGAACGCCCGCCGAGCACGGTCCACGTGGCCAGCGCAGTGACGGCCGTCCGCATCACCGGGTGAGAGGCGGTGGCCTTCTCCAGGACGATCCCCACACCCGCGGCGGCGCCCACCAACAGAGCCGTGTGGGCGACACCGCGTGGCCGGGAGTCCGCGTACAGGCGTTCCTCCAACGCCGACGCGGCGGCGCCGAAACCGGCCACCGGATGGAACCGGCGGGGATCACCCCACCACCGATCGGCGGCGTACCCCAGCAGAAGCCCGGCCGCCCGGGGATCCCACCACGGACGCCTCACGAACCCTCCCTCGCTCCACGTGCCGTGGCCAGGGCGGCGAGCAGATACCGGGTGGTCTCCGGGGGCCGTACGGCCACACGCACCCAGGAGGTGTCCAGGCCGGGGAAGGTGTCGGCCCGCCGCACCGCGACACCCCGTTCACGCAAAAGCGCGTGGACGCCCACGCCCACCCGCACCAGGACGAACGGCGCACGGGAGGGCACGAACTCCAGACCCGCCTCCCGCAACCCGGCTTCGAGGAACCCACGCCAACGGTCCAGTGTTCGCGCCCGTTCCAGCGCCTCGGGGACGGCGGCCTCGCCCATACAGGCGACGGTGGCGGCGATCGCGGACGTGGACACCGACCACGGAGTCTGCGACCGACCCAGCTCACGCACCACGCCCTCCTCCCCGACGACGTAGCCGGCCCGCACGCCCGGGATCGACCAGTGTTTGGTCAGACTGCGCAGCACCACCAGTCCCTCGACACGCTCATCTGCCAGGGACTCCGGTTCCCCCGGCACGGCGTCCATGAACGCCTCGTCGACGACGACCAGCCGTCCGGGTCGGCACAACCGGCGCAGGACCCGGCGCGGGTGCAGGACACCGGTGGGGTTGGTGGGGTTGCCGACCACCACCAGGTCCGCGTCGTCGGGGACCGACGCCGGATCCAACGCGAAACCGTCCTCGGCCGCACAGAGCACCGTGGTGACGGTGTGCCCGGCCTGTTCCAGGGCGGCGTGGGGCTCGGTGAACTGGGGGTGCACCACCACCGGACGCCGCCACGGACGCAGGCGTGCGACCAGCGTGAACGCCTCCGCCGCGCCCGCGGTCGGCAGGACCTCGGCCTCCGGCCGTGCGTGCCTTCGCGCGATCGCCGTCCGTGCCGGCCCCGGATCGGGATAGGAGGAGACGTGGTCCAGACTCTCGCGCAGGGCCCGGTCGAGCCAGGAGGGACGCTCGCCCGCGTAGACGTTGACGGCCAGGTCCAGCAGCCCTTCGCGTGTCTCGGCGTCGCCGTGGTGCCGCAGAGGGTCGACCACCGTGGCGGCCGTGTCGGTCGTGGCGGGCGACGGAGGGCCGGCACCGTCCCGAAGGCGCCCGTCGACGGCGGTGCCGACCGTTCCGGGGGCCGTGGCGGCGCGTACGGCCTCGGCGAAGCGGGCGGCGAAGCGGGGGTGGCCGGCCCAGTGGACGTGGAGGAAGGAGGCGTGCAGGGTCGCGGAGGCGAAGCCCTCCGCCGCGCCGTCGACCTCCCACGCCGGTCCGTCGGCGGAGAAGCCGGGGACCAGGCGGGTGCGGTGGAACTCGTGCCCGGTGGCTCTCTCCCCGGCCCGGGTCAGCAACGTGTCCTCGGGCGAGAGCATCTCGGGGTAGCGCAGGGTGAGCCGCTCCGACATCCGAGCATGTGCCGGGACGGCCCCGACCATCGCCCTGCCGTCGAGCGACTCGGAGAGGTAGAGCAGTCCCGCGCCTTCGGCGACGGTCGGCATCCCGCCCCGCACCGCGTCGCGCAACTCGGCCAGCAGGCCCCGGTTGGCGGCGAGCCGGTCGGCGTGCGCCTCGGGAAAGCCCCCACCGAGGTAGACGCCCCGTGCACCCGAGGGCAACGCGGTGTCGCGGAGCGGGTCGAAACCGACGACCTCGCACCCGGCGGCGGTGAGCAGTTCCTCGGTCTCCGCATAACGCAGACCGAAGGCCCGGCCGTCCGCCACCGCGACCACCGGCCTGGACGTGGAGGGTGCGGCCACCTCACGTGCCGGATCCCAGGGACGCACGTCAAGGGCGGGTGCGCGGCGGGCCAGCGCGAGCAGCGCGTCCACGTCCACCTGGTCGGCGACGTGCTCTCCGAGCCGTTCGACCGCCCGCGCCGCCTCCCGCCGTTCGGACACCGGAACGAGCCCCAGGTGACGGGAGGGGACGGCCAGCCGCTCGTCACGTCGGACCACACCGAGGACGGGAGACCGTATCGACCGGACGATCTCGGTGACGTTGCGCGTCGATCCGGCCTGGTTGAGGATCACCCCGGCCACCTCCACGGCCGGGTCGTAGGAGGCCATGCCCGCCACCAGGGCGCCCACCGAACGGGACACCCCTGACACGTCCACGACCAGCACCACCGGAGTCCGGGTCAGGGCCGCCACGTGCGCGGACGAGGCGAAACCGTCGGTGCCGAGCCGACCGTCGTACAGGCCCATCACCCCCTCGACGACGGCGACGTCGGCTCCGCGGGCCCCGTGCAGGAGCAGCGAGGCGACCCGTTCCTCGCCCACCAGGTGCGGATCGAGGTTACGACCCGCACGCCCGGTGGCCAGGGAGTGGTAGCCGGGATCGATGTAGTCGGGTCCCACCTTGTGACCGCTCACCACGTGTCCGGCGTCGCGGAGCGCGGCCATCAGCCCGGTCGCGATGGTGGTCTTGCCCTGCCCGGTCATGGGGGCGGCGATCATCAACCGGGGCAGGTGCGTCGACCCCACCCCGGGCGGGACGGTCACCACTCGATCCCCCTCTGACCCTTGCGGCTGGCGTCCATGGGGTGCTTGACCTTCGTCATCTCGGTGACGAGGTCGGCGGCCTCCAACAAACGCGGATCGGCGCGGCGACCGGTGATCACCACGTGCTGGCGGCCGGGCCGGTCGCCAAGGGCGGACAGGACGTCGTCGACGTCGATCCAACCCCAGGCGATCGGATAGGTGAACTCGTCCAGGATGAGCAGGTCGTGCGTCTGGTCTACCAGACGCCGCTTGACCTCCTCCCAGCCTTCCCGGGCGGCCGCCGCGTGATCCTCGGTGTCGCTCTGCTTACGGATCCACGACCAGCCCGACCCCATCTTGTGCCACTCCACCGGACCGCCCTCACCGGTCTCTTCATGGAGACGTCCCAGGCGTTCCAACACGGTCTGCTCACCGATGCGCCACTTCGCCGACTTGACGAACTGGAACACCCCGATCCGCCACCCCTGGTTCCAGCCGCGTAGGGCGAGCCCGAACGCCGCGGTCGACTTGCCCTTGCCGTCACCGGTGTGGACGGCCAGCAACGGCTGGTGACGGCGCTGTCGTGTGGTGAGTCCGTCGTCGGGGACGACGAGCGGTTTGCCCTGAGGCATCAGGCGGCCCTTTCTCGTACGGCGCCGCTCAGCGCGTCCGCGCTGACCCCGCCCACGGGCAGGTGGTCGGCGCCCATGCGGGTGGCGAGGGTGGCGGCCAGGCCCAGACGCAGCGGACCGGACTCGCTGTCCACCACGACGGTGGTCACTCCCAGCCCGGCGACGTGGTCGGCGGCCCTCATCGCACGGTCGACGGCGCCACGCCCGCCGGTGGCCCGGCCGTCGGTGACCACCAGAAGGAGCGGACGCAGTCGCGGGTCCCGCAGACGCTCACGTCGAAGGACACGGGCCGCCTCCCACAGGCCCTCGGCCAGGGGTGTGCGTCCTCCCGCGGGCAGGTCGTCCAGACGTGCCGCGGCGATGTCCACGGAGCGGGTCGGCGGCAGCGCGAGTTCGGCGTGCCGTCCTCGGAAGGTGACCAGGCCGACCTTGTCACGGCGCCGGTAGGCGTCCAGGAGGAGGGAGAGGACCGCGGTCTTGACCTCGCTCATGCGCTTGCGCGCCGCCATGGAGCCGGAGGCGTCGACACAGAACAGGATCAGGTTGGTCTCCCGACCCTCACGGACCGCCACGCGCAGGTCGCGGGGGCGCAGCCGCAGCCGTCCGCCGTCCCGCGGCCGCAGCGCGGCGGCCCGCACGGTCTCCACCAGATGCAGCGTGGTGCCGGGCCCCCGCCCTGGCGGGACGGCACCGATTCGGCGTCCTCGCGCGCCGACGGCCCGACTGCGCCTGCCGTCGGCGCCCTCCCCGGCCCCCCGCACCGTGAACACACGGGGTCGGTAGGGGACCTCGGCCCTGTCCGTGGAATCCCCCGCGGTGCCCGGCGCCGGAGCGCCGTTCGCGGGGGCGTCCGGAGCCGGGGACGCGTGGGCCAGGGGCCGTTCCTCCTCCGCGGGTCCACCGTGCGCGGCCTCCTGCGCGGTGTCGGCGTCCACGGGGACCTCGGGCCCGGAAGGGGACGCGGTGTCCGAGGGGCCGTCGGGTTCGGAGGGCGCGTCGGTCCCTCCCGGACCCGGTGGCTCCGGAGGGTCGGGAGGAGACTCCTCGTCGCCCAGGATCCGGTCCAAGAGCTCCTCGTCGAGCCCCGGGGCGTCGAAGGGGTTACGTCGGCGCCGGTGCGGCAGGGCGAGCATGGCGGCGCGTCGGATGTCGGCGCGGGTGACCGAGGTGCGCCCCTCCCAGGCCGCGTGCGCCACCGCCGTGCGCGCGGTGACGATGTCGGCCCGCAGACCGTCCACCTCGTAGGCCGCGCACACCTGGGCGATCTTCAACAGCGCGGCCTCCGACAACCGCACCCGCCCGAGCGCGTCCCGGGCCGCGAGGATACGCGCGGCCAGGGCCTTCTCGCTCTCGTGGTAACGCGCGGTGAACGCGGCGGAGTCGGAGTCGTAGGCGATGCGTCTGCGGACCACCTCGGCCCGCAGCGCCGGATCCGATGGCGCGGCGACCTCCACGGTGAGCCCGAACCGGTCCAGGAGCTGAGGGCGCAACTCGCCCTCCTCGGGGTTCATCGTGCCGATGAGCAGGAAGCGGGCCGCGTGCTCCACGGAGAACCCGTCACGCTCCACGGTCGCCCGGCCGGTCGCGGCGGCGTCCAAAAGGAGGTCGACCAGGTGGTCGTGGAGCAGGTTGACCTCGTCGACGTAGAGGATCCCACGGTGGGCCCGGGCCAACAGGCCCGGTTCGTAGGCGACCTCGCCGTGTGCGAGCGCCTGCTCCAGGTGCAGGGAACCCAGGACACGGTCCTCGGTGGCGCCGACGGGCAGTTCGACGAGCCGCACGGGACGACTCTCCACGACGGCGCCGGTCTCGAAGGGACCGTCCGGTGACCGCTGCGACGCATCGGCCGGGTCCACGGAGAACCGGTCGCCCTGGTAGACGTCGACCGGGGGAAGGAGGGAGGCCAGGGCCCGGACCGCGGTGGACTTGGCCGTGCCCTTCTCCCCACGCACCAGGACGCCGCCGATCTCCGGCGAGACGCTGGCGAGGACCAGGGACAGACCCAGGTCGTCGAGTCCGTCGACACCGCAACCGACGATCGCGGAGAAGGGATAGTGCGATGAC
Source organism: Nocardiopsis sp. ATB16-24 (assembly GCF_030271535.1). GTDB lineage: Bacteria > Actinomycetota > Actinomycetes > Streptosporangiales > Streptosporangiaceae > Nocardiopsis. The sequence goes on from NZ_JASCXJ010000005.1 coordinate 163,651, forward strand.
CGCAATGGCATGTGAGGCTCCCGCTCGTTTCGCCATCCGTAAGGGGCGGGCGCGAGGCCGGTCTTCGGACTTGCCGGGTCCTCCTGACGGAGGCTCGGTTCACCGCAGCGGGCCTGTGCCGGAATCTCACCGGGCTTCCCAGATTCTCCCCGCCGACCGTCCCCACCGTTTCCGATGGCTGGGCCGTTGGGGCACCTCGTGCCTGTGCCCGACACGATAGCTTGGACCCCCGCCCACGGCTCACGCCGGGGCCCGCCCACCGAGGACGACACAGCCGAGGCCATGAAGGACCACCGCCCACCCGCCACCCACCACCGCCCGGGAGCCGCTTCGCGGGATGTCGGGGCACCCTCAACGGACGCCTCCGGCGCGGTTCCTGTTTCCGTCACCCACCACCGCCCGGGAGCCGCTTCGCGGGATGTCGGGGCACCCTCAACGGACGCCTCCGGCGCGGTTCCTGTTTCCGTCACCCACCACCGCCCGGGAGCCGCTTCGCGGGGCGTCGGGGCACCCTCAACGGACGCCTCCGGCGCGGTTCCTGTTTCCGTCACCCACCACCGCCCGGGGGCCGCTTCGCGGGGCGTCGGGGCACCCTCGACGGTCACCGTCGTCGGCATCGGTGCCGACGGCTGGGCCGGTCTGTCGGAGCGACTGCGTCGGATCGTCCTCGACGCGGGCGCGGTGGTGGGCGGACGCAGGCACCTGACCATGCTGCCGGACCTGCCGGGGCAGCGCCGCCAGACCTGGCCCTCACCCTTGAGGGAGGGGTTGCCGGCGCTGCTCGCCTCCCTCGAAGGCGTTCCCACGGTGGCCCTGGCCTCCGGCGACCCGCTCGTCTCAGGGATCGGCACCACCCTGATCGACCTGCTGGGCGCGGACGCCGTACGGGTGGAACCGGCGGTCTCCTCGGTGGCCCTGGCCCGCGCACGGATGGGCTGGCCCGCCGAACGGTGCACGGTGGTGGGTCTGGTCGGACGCGACCCCCGCCTGCTCCTGCCGCACCTGGCACCCGGTCACCGCGTCCTGGTGCTCTCCTCGGACAGGCACACGCCCCAGACGGTCGCGGCCCTGCTGGCCGGCGCCGGCTACGGAGCCAGCCGTATGACCGTGCTGGGCGACCTGGGCTCGGACTCCGAGTCGAGGTCGCAGACCACGGCGGACGACTGGCCTGTGGCCCCTCCCCAGGAGGTGCCCGCGCTGCACGTACTGGCCCTGGAACTGTCCGGTCCTCCAGGGAACGGAGCGGTCCCCGGGCTGGCCGACGACGCCTTCGAACACGACGGTCAGTTGACCAAGAGGGACCTGCGCGCCTCGGCGTTGGCCCGTCTGGCCCCCTCGCCGGGGCGGCACCTGTGGGACGTGGGCGCCGGCTCGGGGTCGGTCGGCATCGAGTGGATGCGGGCCCATCCCACCTGCACCGCCACGGCGGTGGAGGCGCACGCCGAACGGGCCGAACGCATCGGCCGCAACGCGGGCCGCCTCGGCGTCCCCGGATTGCGCGTGGTCACCGGCCGCGCACCGGACGCCCTGGCCGGGCTGCCCGCCCCCGACGCGGTGTTCGTCGGTGGCGGCGCGACCCGACCGGGCGTGCTCGACGCCTGCCTGGAGGCACTGGGGCCGGGCGGACGACTCCTGGTGCACGGAGTGACGCTGGAGACCGAACACCTGCTCGCGGACGCCTACCGGCGCCATGGAGGCGAACTGACCCGCATCGCCGTCGAGACCGCCGCGCCTCTGGGTACCTTCACCGGCTGGACGCCCGCCCGCACGGTCACCCAGTGGTTCCTGAGGGTGGACCACTGACCCGGGGACGGGACGGGTCGTAGAGGTAGGACTCACCGCCCGACTCCGGGGCCAGCGCCCACCCCACGAGGATCACCGCGGCCTGCCGGAAACCCGCCTCCTCCACCGCGTCGGCGATGCTGGAGACCGTGCCGCGCAGCACCGCCTGCCCCGGCTGGGAGGCCCGGTGGACCACCACGACCGGGCACCGGGCACCGTACTCGGGTTCGATCCGCGCCATCAGTTCCCGTGTCCGGGTGACCGCCAGATGCAGCACCAACGTGGCCCGGGTCGCGGCGAACGCCTCCAACGACTCGGTCTCGGGCATCGCGGTCGAGCGGACCCGGGTCCGGGTCAACACGACGGACTGGGCCACCAACGGAACGGTCAGCTCCCGCCCCACCAGGGCCGACGCGGCCGCGTACGCGGGCACACCGGGTGTGACGTCCCACGGGACGCCGTGTGCGTCGAGTCGGCGGGTCTGCTCGGTCAGCGCCGAGTACAGCGACGGATCACCCGAGGTGAGCCGTACGACGTCCCGGCCCGCGGCGTGCGCGGCCACCAGGCGGGCGGTGATGCGGTCCAGGTCCAGGCCCTGGGTGTCCACCAGTTCGGCGTCGGCCGCGCAGTGGGCGAGCACCGCCGGGTCCAGGTACGTGCCCGGATACAGCACCACGTCGGCCTCGGCGAGCATCCGCGTGGCGCGGACCGTCAGTAGGTCGGCGGCACCGGGTCCCGCTCCCACGAAGTGCACGGTCACGGTCTCACCCACCGCGGGGTCCAGACACGACCGGTGGGGGAGAGGCGGGTCCCGGACGCGCCGACGATCAGCAGGCAACGCATGTCGACGGCCGTGGGGTCGAGTTCACCGAGGGTGGTGACCGTCAGGGACTCCCCCTCTCGGCCGATGTCCCGCCCGAGGACGGTCACCGTGTCGGGGTCACGATGCTCCAGCAGGATCCGGCGGGCGGCGGCGACCTGCTCGGTGCGGGTCCGGGAGGCCGGGTTGTAGACGGCCAGCACCATGTCGGCCTCGGCGACGGCGCGCAGTCGCCGCTCGATCACCTCCCACGGTTTGAGACGGTCGGAGAGACTCATCACCGCGAAGTCGCCCCCGATGGGGGCACCGGCCCGGGCCGCGACCGCCTGGACGGCGCTGACACCCGGCAACACCCGCACCGGCACGTCCCGGTACCGGGGGTCCTCGGCCGCCTCGAACACGGCGGTGGCCATGCCGAAGACACCCGCGTCCCCGCCGGAGACCACCGCCACCCTCTCGCCCCGCAGGGCCAGGTCCAGGGCGTGCCGGGCACGGTCGAGTTCGACGGTGTTGCCGGAGGTGTGCCGGGTGAGCCCGGGGCGTTGCGCGACCCGGGCCAGATAGGGGGCGTAACCCACCACGTGGTCCACCTCCGACAGCGCCGTGGAGACTTCGGAGGTGAGCCAGCGGTCGGGACCCGGTCCCAGGCCGACCACCAGCAGTTCCGCCGCCGGTTCGGCCGGAGTCGGATCCTTCGGCTGTGTCTCGCCCCGCCGTCGGGACCGTGTGCCGTTGCGGCTGTCACCGTTGACCAGCACCAGGGAGAAGTAGGGCACCGTCCGAGGGTCGACCTCCGACACCGGCAGCCGGCGTTCCTCCTCCATGGAGGCGCGTTCCACGTACACCGCGTGCTCCAACCGACCGGCCGCCTCCAGGGCGCGGTACACGGACGGGAAGGTCCGCCCCAGCTTCATGATCACGGCCGCGTCGGTGTCCGCCAGACGACGGGCCAACTCCGGTTCGGGCAGGGTGCCGGGCAGCACGGTGAGCACGTCGGTCTGCCGGGCCAGGGGATCCGCCACGGCCGCCGCCGCGGCGCCGAACGCCGGGACCCCGGGGACGATCTGCGTCCGGTACCGTCCGGAGAGCCGGTCGTGCATGTACATGTACGACCCGTAGAACAGCGGATCGCCCTCGGAGAGCAGGACCACGTCGCGGCCGGCGTCCAGGTGGGCGGCCAACCGTGCGGCCGACTCCTCGTAGAAGTCGGCCAGGGCGCCCTGGTAGCCGCCCGGGTGGTCGGTCGTGCCGGTGGTCACCGGGTAGGTGAGCTGTTCCTCGGTCGCCGACTCCGGGATCAGGTCGGCGGCGATGCGGCGGGCGTTGGACCTTTTGCCGATACCGGCGTGGTAGGCGACGACGTCGGCTTCGGCGATGAGCCGGGCCGCCTTGAGGGTGATCAGTCCGGGGTCGCCCGGGCCGACGCCGACGCCGTGGAAACGGCCGGTCATTCCTCCTCCTTGGCCAGTGCGTTGAGCGCCGAGGAGGTCATCGCGGACCCACCTCGGCGGCCGAGGGCGGTCACGTAGGGGACGTCGATGCCGTGCCGGTCGGCGAGCTCGGTCAAGGCCCGCTTGGACTCGGCGGCGCCGATGAAGCCGACCGGGCAGCCGATGATCGCGGCCGGGCGCGAAGCCCCGTCGATCAGCATCTCCAACAGGTGGAAGAGGGCGGTGGGCGCGTTGCCGACGGCGACCACCGCGCCGCCCAGCAGCGGTTCCCACAGGGACACCGCGGCCGCGGTGCGTGTGGTCCCCCATGCCCGGGCGAGCTCGGGCACCCGCTCGTCGCGGAGGTGGCAGAGCACCTGGTTGTCGCGCGGCAGGCGACTGGCGGTCACACCGACGGCCACCATGGTGGCGTCGCACAGGATCGGCGCACCGGCCCGGAGGGCGGTGCGTGCGGCGGGGACCAGCTCGGGGTGGACCACCAGGTCGTCGGCGAGGTCGACCTGGCCGGTGCCGTGGATCATCCGCACGACGAGTCTCTCGGCGTTGGCGGGCAGGTGGTCGAGCCGGGCCTCCCGCCGGATGGTGGCGAAGGAGTCGGCGTAGATCGCGGGCCCGTCGTCGATGTACTCGTAGTGCCGGTTCGGCCGGCGGGGAGCGGTCACCGTGCCTCCCCCGGGACGAGGACACCACGCCACGGCGTGACGACCAGTTCACCGGTCCCGGCCGCGAACGCCTCTTCGGCCAGAGCCTCTGCGGTCGGTCGGTCCAGGCCCTCCTCGGGTACGGGGACGTGCCGTCCGCCTTCGGGCAGGGGACCGTACGGCAGGGGCGGGGCGGGAGCCGGCAGCCGTGGATCCGGCGGTACCGGGTCGGTCAGCGGCGACGGGAGTTCGGCGACGTGCCACGGTGCGGCGGGGCCGTCGCCGCGCTCGTCCAGGAACTTCTCGGCCAATTCCACGAGGGCGGTAGGGGAGCGGTCCAGCGAGATCAGCGGCCCCCATCCCTTTCCGACTCTGAGCTGGGCGACACGTTCGTCGAGGGCGACCAGGCCGAGATCGCAGGAGCGTCGGAGCAGATCGCCGCGTCCGTCGTCCAGGACGAACAGGAAACGTCCGGGGAGGGAGGCGAGGCGGGGATCGGCGCACAACAGCTCGTCCAGGGCGGCGGCGACGGGTCGTAGGTTCGCCCGCCCTCCCACCCGCGTCGGGGCGCCCCGGGCTCCGGTCCGCCCTCCCATCGGACCCGTACGCGGGGAGACCATCACGTTACGGACCAGCTCGTGGGCGGGCGAGGGTAGGAGACCGGTCCGTTCGAGGGCGTGGAGCACCTCGGGGGCCAGCCGTCCCCCGCACCCGGGCAGGGAACGTAGTTGGAGGTTGGCCCGGCCGGTGAGGTGTATGCGGCCGGTGCCGTGGTCGTCGGCGACGGCGGCCAGGGCGCGCAGTGAGCGGGCGGGAAGCCGGCCGCCGACGAGCCGGAGGCGGACCAACAGTCCGTCCTCGGCGGGCCAGGGCCGCAGGACTCCGGGGCAGCGGTCACGTCGAGTGCGCACAGGAAGGGCGGGACCGGTGGGGGACATGCGTGTCCTTCGGATCGAGGACCCGTTCGCGGGGCCCGTGGACGACCTGGCGGCCCGTCACCGCCAGTGCCAGCAGGTCTTCGGACTCGGGATCCATCGGTGCGGAGCGCCTTCCCGGAGCGGTGCTCCAGTGGCTGTCCCGGGAAACGATCTCGGGACGTGCTCGCCCGTCACCCTCACCGCTGCGCGTCAGTCCCGGAGTCTCACCGGGTTCCCTGCTCCACGAGGTGGAGTTCGACTGGCCCGACGAGGTTACCCGGTTCCCTTCCGTGACGGTCCGGGGGGTGGGCCCCGAAGCGGTTCACGGGCCTTTCGCGCTTTCGGTGTTCGGGGTCCCACCGGGCACGACCGTGGAAGTCCCGGAGACCGTGGTCAGGGGAAGGCCCCCGCTCGGGAGCACGCGAAGCAGGGGCGGCAGGAGGCAGGGGCCTTTCGGGGGACGCCGGCCGTGGACGAAGAGGCTCAGGAAGTCGTGTCCGCGGTGGGGGACCTCGGGGTCGGCCGGTGCGGATCGAGGATGAGACGCAGCATCCGGCGGGCCTGGACGGTCGCGTGGTCGCGGTCCCCCTCCTGAAGGCCCAGGACCGGGTCGAGGCCGTTCACGTGCGGGGCCAGGGCCAAGTGCGGCAGGAGCAGCAGCAGGAGGGCGATCAGGGCGTCGCGGTCGGTGTCCGCGCGCAGCTGCCCCGAGTCGTGGGCCAGTTCCACCAGCGGGGTGATCACCTCCAGGTAGTGGCGGTTGACCGTGTCCCGCACGGCCGCGCGGGCCAGCGCGTCGGGTTCGAGGTTGGTGGCGGCGGTCAGGGCGCGGTCCCGGGGATGGTCGTGGAAGTAGCCGACCCAGGCCTTGAGGAGGGCGTCGAAGGAACCGAAGAAGTCGGTGTCCACGGGAAGGCGCGCCACCTCGGCCTCCATGGCCGCGCGGATGCGCAGGCTGGCCAGTTCGGCCAGGTGGGCGTACATGTCCGCCTTGTCGACGAAGTACTGGAAGAGGCTGCCCTTGGAGATGCCGGCCTCCCTGCTGATGGTGTTGAGGCTGGCCCCGCTGAACCCCCGCTCACCGAACTCGGCCTCGGCCGCCGCGAGCACCGCGTCACGTTTGGCTGCGGGCAGGCGATCCCAGGTCGGTGTCGGCATGCGCTCCCCTTCGTGTACCGGACCGGTATTGACGGTCGACCACCGACATCCTACGGTGTGACCACTGGTCATATGACCAGTGGTCACTTTCTGGGAGGCACGTGTTGGCGGACACCGGAAAATACAAGGTGTGCGTGATCGGAGCGGGCTCGGCGGGCATCGCGGCGATCAAGGTCCTGGCCGAACGCGGCATCGACGTCGAGGCCTACGAACTGTCGGACCGCGTCGGCGGTAACTGGGTCTGGGGCAACAGCAACGGGGTGTCGGCGGCGTACAGGTCACTGCACATCAACACCTCACGACAGCGCATGGAGTTCAGCGACTTCCCCATGCCCGACCACCTGCCCGACTTCGCCCGCCACGACCAGGTCGCCCAGTACTTCGCCGACTACGTCGAACACTTCGGGTTCGCCGACCGCATCCGGTTCCGCACCGGCGTCACCCACGTCGACCCCAAGGACGACGGAACCTTCGAGGTCACCCTCTCCACCGGGGAGACCCGGTGGTACGACGCGGTCCTGGTGGCCAACGGACACCACTGGGACCCGCGCATGCCCGAACCCGCCTTCCCCGGCCAGGACTCCTTCACCGGCGAACTGATGCACTCCCACTCCTACACCGAGGAGTCCCAACTGACCGGCAAACGCGTCGTCGTGGTCGGCATGGGCAACTCCGGCATGGACATCGCGGTCGACGCCTCCTACCACGCCGAGGCCACCTACCTGTCGGCGCGCCGCGGCGTCCACGTGATCCCCAAGTACGTGGGAGGACGCCCCTACGACCAGATCGCCGGACACGAACGGATGCCCCACTGGATCCGCTGGCCGCTGGCCCGCCTGCTCATGGGCGCCGTGACCGGCCCGATGGAGCGCTACGGCCTGCCCCGCCCCGACCACAAGTTCGCCCAGGCCCACCCGACGATGTCCAGCCGCATCCTGGACCGGTTGGCCCACGGAGCGATCACTCCCAAGCCCAACATCGACCGCTTCGAGGGCCAGGAGGTGGTGTTCACCGACGGCAGCCGCGTCGAAGCCGACCTCGTGGTCTTCTGCACCGGCTACAAGATCAGCTTCCCCTTCTTCGACCCCGACTTCCTCGACCCCTCCGGCGACAACGAGATCCGGCTCTACAAGCGGATGTTCCACACCAGCACACCGGGGCTGTACTTCGTCGGCCTCATCCAACCCCTGGGCGCGATCATGCCGATCGCCGAACGCCAGGCCGAACTGATCGCCGACCACCTACAGGGCGTCTACCGTCTGCCGAGCGCCTCGGAGATGGAACGCGAGATCGACGCGCACCGCCGCCACCAGGCCAAGCGCTACGTCGCCTCCAAACGGCACACCATCCAGGTCGACTTCGACGACTACATGCGCGCCCTACGGGTAGAGCGTCGACGGGGAGCACGCCGCGCGGCCGGACGCACCCCCGTGGACCGCCCGGTGGCCAGCGCCTCCGCCCGCGCGGCCAGGGAGAACGCCGAACCGGGAGCCGCCGTATGACCTCTCGCGAGATCACCTTCGACAGCGGCGGCCTGCGCTGCGCCGCCACCCTGTACCTCCCCGACCTGCGTCCCGACGCGCCCAGACCGCCCGTCATCGTGATGGCCCACGGCCTGGGCGCCGTCCGGGAGATGGGACTGGCCGCCTACGCCGAACGCTTCACCGCCGCCGGTTACGCCTGCCTGACCTTCGACTACCGGCACTTCGGCGACAGCCAGGGCCACCCGCGACACCTGCTGTCCCCGACCGAGCAACTTCAGGACTGGGCCGCCGCCCTGGACCACGTCCGCCGCATGGAGGACGTCGACGGCGACCGGATCATCGCCTGGGGTACCTCCTTCGCCGGCGGCCACGTCATCACCACCGCCGCCGACCACCCCCGGGGCCTGGTCGCCGCGATCGCCCAGTCGCCCTTCACCGACGGCGTCGCCTCCGCGCTCGCCCTCCACCCGCTCAGCACCGCCAAGGTGATGGCCGCCGCCGTCCGTGATCTGGTGCGCTCCGGCCTGGGCAAGGAGCCGTACATGGTCGCCACCGCCGGGCCGCCTCGTGGCGCCGCGCTCATGACCGCACCCGACGCCGAACCCGGCTACCTCGGGCTGGTCCCGCCCGACAGCGACTTTCGCAACGAGGTCGCCGCCCGCGCGGCCTTCGCCATTCTGGGTTACCGACCCGGACGCCACACCCGCCGTATCCGAGTCCCGGTGCTGTTCGCCATCTGCGCCCCCGACTCGGTCGCCCCCGCCGTCCCCACCCGACGGTTCGCCGCACGTGCCCCGCGCGGGGAGGTGGCCGTCTACACCGACGGGCACTTCGACATCTACGCCGGAGATGGTTTCGAACGTGTCGTCACCGATCAGCTCGACTTCCTGCGCCGCCACGTACCGGTGACACCGCAGGGGGATCCGTCTACGGGGGGCAGGTAGGGGGACGGTGGTCGGAGGCTGAAGGCTCATGTGGTGGGCCGGGCCGGGGCACCCGGTACCACCGCTGGGACGGGGCCTGGTGGATGGAGGTGGAGACGCCGGTCGGAGTCACGGGAACGGGGCGGCCGTCGACAGCCAAGCTCCCCGGGCGCGGGTGCCCAGGGTGCGGGTGCCGGGCGGTGACTGCGAACCAAGACCATAGGCGTTTCCTCCTGCCGGTTCGGCAGGGAAGCGCATCCCATCGGGGGCCGTGGTCTGTGAGACGGCCGAACAGGTCGTCTCACAGACCACGACGTGTCTTGGAGTACGGGCGGACGGCCAGGGTGGGGGAGCGAAGAGCTTCCTCACGAAGGTGATGTGAGCATGGTTGTACGTTCGGGTGTTAAGTAACATCTGCTTCGTGAAGCGGCTTGGCAAGGAAGCTCAAAATAAAGTTGCGGGAAGATAACGCTCTATGTTTCCGCAGGTCGTTAAGCGTGAGCCCCACGCACGTGGGGATGGACCGCGTCCTGATAAAGGACTCTCCTCCGGGGACCTGTGAGCCCCACGCACGTGGGGATGGACCCCGAGGTGGGCGGGCCTGGTCGAGGTGGACGGCGTGAGCCCCGCGCACGTGGGGATGGACCGTGGCCGTTGCCGACCCCGACGTCGACGTGGGCGTGAGCCCCACGCACGTGGGGATGGACCGGGATGGGCGCATGAACCCCACACCGAGGACTGGTGAGCCCCACGCACGTGGGGATGGACCGGGGCGGCCGGCCTGGTGAGCCTGGCCGCCGTCGGCGAGTTGGTAGTCCTGCTCCCCGATTCCGCGTGGCCGTCATGGGCTGTGTCGTCAACGGCCCCGGTGAGGCGCGCGACGCGGACCTGGGTGTGGCCTCGGGCAACGGCAAGGGCCAGATCTTCGTCAAGGGCGAGGTCATCAAGACCGTGCCCGAGTCCAAGATCGTGGAGACCCTCATCGAGGAGGCCATGCGCATCGCCGAGGAGATGGGCGAGTCCGTGGACGGAGAGGGCGGTCCCACCGTCTCCGTGGCCGGCTGAGCCCTCCTTCCGGCTCGCTGCGTCCGTGAGCGGGGCGGCGCGCTTTTTCCCGGTGATCTTGCTCGGGGTGTCACTGTCGGGCGTTCTCGGTGACGCTGGGAGCAAGATCACGGGGGAGGGGTGGGGTGTGGGGGCGGTAGGGGCCGTCGGTGGTGGCGGCTTGCTTCAGGTGTCCGGAAGTGGTGCTGGTGTGAAGGATGGGGTTCTGTTCGGGGTGAGGGTGTTGCTGGGAGCGTCCTCAATGGTTCGCAGTGCTCTTAGTAGCACTGGCGAGGAGGGGGAGCGCGGAAGGAGCACGCCTTTACGGTCATCCCCTATGGCCTGGACATGACCACCGCACCGCCATGACCACCGCACCGGCCCCGAGCACTCTTCGTCCTCGGGGCCGGCGTTCCCCCGTCTCCTCCTCCGAGCACTCTCCGTCCTCGGTGCCGGTGTCGGTACGGCGGAGTCGAACCGCCTGTCAGTCTCGGGCGTTGGCCGCCTCCCGGACCCCTCGTTCCTCCCCCGCCCTTCCTCCCGGGGGCCACCGCCCCTCTGGGTCCCTCGTCCCTTCCCGCCCGGCTGCTCTTCCCAGGGTCCACCGTCTCCCTCCCAGGCTCCTTGTGTCTCTCCCCCCGCCCTTCCTCCCGGGGGCCACCGCCCCTCTGGGCCCCTCGTCCCTTCCCGCTCGGCCCCTCTTCCCGGGGCCACCGTCCCTCTGGAGCCCGTCCTGTCGGACACTGACCTCGGCAAACTCTTGTGAGGCGAGTCACCTTTCGGTATCCTGAAGGTGTCTTCAGCATTATGAAGAAAGTGGTGAGGCATGTCGGTCGAGTTCGACACACTGGAGAGGACCGCGGGTGAGGCCGGGGAGGTAGCCCCTGACGACCGAAGCGTGATCGGTCGTGCGTTTCGGGTCTTGGCCGCGCTCGGTGAGGACGCGACGACTGTGTCGTTGGCGCGGCTGGCCGAACGCACGGGGCTCCCGAAGGGCAGCCTGCATCGGCTCTGCGCGCAGCTCATCGATCAAGGGGTCGTCGAGCGCGTGGGCGTCGGATATCGACTGGGATTTCGGATGTACGACCTCGGCATGCGCGCGTCCTCGCCGCGTGACCTGAGGAATATCGCTCTGCCGCTGGTCTCGGAACTCCACGCGGTGACCAAGTGCGCGGCCCACCTGAGTGTGCTCAAGGACGATGACCTGTTCATCGTCAACGCGGTGACCGGGCGTTCGGGGTTGCGGTACGCGTTGGTGCCCGGGGGAAGGCGTCGTGCGCTGGAGACCGCGTCGGGTCGGGCCTTGGTGGCAATGGCGGCCCCTGAGGTCCGGGAGCGGATCTTGCGTAACGTCTACTGCCCTCCAGGTCTTCGAGCCGAAATGGACCGTGTCGCGGCGGAGGGCGTATCCCGTCTGCGGGTCGATAGCAAGTTGCAGGCACTCGCGGTTCCCGTAATGGGTTGGGAAGGCTACTCGGTGGCCGCGCTATCCTTGTGCTGCGCGGATTTTCCGGCCCGCCATGACGATTTCATCAACGCACTGCGTGGAGCGGCACGTGTCCTGGAAGCAAAGCTGAAGGAAGTTCCTGGAAGCGTGTGGTACACGTCGAATAAATGATTTCAGCGGTCGGTTTGATTCCGTGGCCGGAGGAGTCGGAATCAGGGGTATCGTGTAGCCGTAAAACTCCTGTGCGACGATCATCTTCGGGAGATGGACATGACCAGCGGAACGAACTACCGGGCGGTAGGTCGGATTTCGGGGATCATCGAGGCCTTGGTGGACAGCGAAGAACCTCAACGTCTCGTTGATCTGGCCCGAGAGATCGACGCACCGCCGTCGTCGGTGCACCTGCTCTTAGGTGAAATGTGCCGAGTCGGACTCGTTCAGATTTCTCCGGAACGTCGTTACACTCCCGGACCCGCCCTGGTTTCTCTGGCCTTCAGGATCGTGGAGAAAAATCAGCTCATCGGTGCCACGGAACCGATCATGTCCGAACTCATGGAGCAGACCGGAGAAGACGTCTATCTGGTATTCAGTCACGAAAGGGCAGTGCACTATGCCCATCGGGTGTGCCATGAACGTGGACTGCGGTTGGACATCAGCCTCGGCTCCACTCGGGATCTTCACTCCACTGCCGCAGGTCAGTTGTTCCTCGCGATGATGTCTCCTGAGGAGCGCGAGGACACGATGGCGAACCTGCGGTGGACGAAGCACACGGAACACACCATCACCACCCCTGAGGCTCTTCTGTCGCGCCTCGAAGAGGTGCGACATCGTGATTGGGCCATGACCGACCGGGAGAACCACCCGGGTGTCATATCGGTAGCGGTTCCGATTCGAGCCAATGGTCCCAGAGTGGTCGCCGCACTGAGTGTGTCGGTCATCAATAACCAAGAGCCCGATAACGTGGACCACGTTATCGAATGCGCACGTGCGGCGGCTCGACGACTGTCGCTCGAACTCGGCGGGGAGAAAGCGATCGCCTCGGTCCGATGAGGTGATCGTCCAACGAGACGACCCCCATGCTCATGAGGTGCCGCGACAGGTTCGACCGTAGGGCCCTGTGCTTCCTGTCGGCTCAGGGCCGTCGAAGATCTTCCCCCGTGGTCTCGTCGCGGCGCTCGACGACCGGCGGTACCGGGACGAGGGCGCGGAGTTCCTCGGTCGTGGCCGGCCGATGTCTCGGGCTCGACGGCCACGCCGAGGGCGTCCGGAGCGATCCGGCCCCTGACGCTGGAGACCGGCCCACTACCCCGATCCGCGCCCGGATCAGGCCTCCGCGACATTGGACCGAGGACAGAACAGCCATAGACGGAAGCAGCCTTCCGAATACTGGAACATGGCCTGGAACGCCGGTCGGTGTGCGTGGACGCTGATACCTGACGGAAAGCGCCTTTCGCGGCGCGAAGCAGGGCATCGTAGACAGCCGGTCGCGGTCATCGAAGGTTCCGAGTGGAGCGAGATCCGCATGCCGTCACGGTGCCCGACTTGTACATGAGGACGGGATCATGGCGACCGAGGACAGGCCGGTAACACTGGTGACGGGAGCGAGCTCGGGGCTGGGTCGCGCCGTCGCGCTCCGCCTTGCCGAGGCCGGCGCGCACGTGGTGGTGAGCAGCCACCGGGAGGAACGCGCACGCGTGGTCGCGGACCAGATTCGCCAGGCGGGGGGCAGCGCGAGCGTGCAGGTCGCGGACCTGCTCGATCGCGAACAGGTCGTCGCCCTGCCGCAACGGATCGTCGAGGAGCACGGTCGACTCGATCACGTCGTCTCCAGCGGAGCCGGCGGGAGCAAGGAAGGCCAGGCCTTCAAGCTCTTCACCGAGACGCCCACCGAGGACTTCGTCGGCATCGTGGTCGCTCATTGGCTGAACAAGGCGTATCTGCTGAGGGCCTGCCTCGATCACATGGTTCCCGCCGGATACGGGCGCTTCGTCAACATCAGCACCGATGGAGGACGGGTCCCCACACCCCACGAATCGGTGTTCGGCGGGGCCGCGGCCGGACTCATGATGATGACACGCGTCGTCTCCCGCGAGGTCGGACGCTACGGCGTCCGCGTGAACACGGTCGCGGTCGGTCCGTTGGCGGACTTCGACATGGTCGACATCGTCACGAACAAGCAGGAGGTCCCGGGTGCGGTGGGAGGCAAGTTCGCCGAAAAGCTACAGAAGAGGATGGTCTTCCCGTCCGTGGCCGACGATGTGGCGAAAATGGTCGAGTTCCTCCTCGGAGACGGCGGCTCGACGGTGACCGGCCAGACGTGGTCGGTGAACAGCGGGGTGTCGACGGCTCCGTGAGCTTCGCCGGGGGCCTCCCGCCGTTCGTGCTCGCGCACAAGGTCCGGTGGGGAGTGGTCTAGGGAGTGTTTTTTAGAAGGCTTTCGGGTCAGCGAGCGGCCGTCCAGGCAATCTCTCGCAAGACGATGTGCGAAGTTCAGCCTGGTTGTGCTTCACGAGCGCAGAGGCGTAGCGAGAGGCGGCCTGGTGGACGCGAGCCCGGAATGATGCAAAAAACACGACCTACGCCCGGACGACGGTCTCACGCACCGGCGTGCGAGCGAGGGCGGGAGGCCTCCCACACCGCTCGAGGTGTCGCGTAGGTGCCTGGTTCGCTGACGCTCCGTCACCGGGGCACAAGGTGAGAAGGCACTTGTGGCCAGGACGTTTCACTCCCTGGAACCCGCCGTTTCGGGGCGCGTCGCGAAGGTGCAGCCTGGACCCCAAGCAGGACACGTTCGACCTCCCATTTCGCGCAGAAGGTTCTCGACGGGCGCACCTCCTCCCGCCGAGATCGCGGCACACGGGGCCTTGGACGTGGTCAGGGTGCGGTCCACAGAAGTACCTCACCACCTGATGACTCTCGAAAGAAGTGGCTGCTCCAGCACTTCGGTGAGACGTGTTACCGAAAGGAAGTCCGATGGCACCAGGAAGAAGACTGAGGGGGGCCACGGCCGCGACGGCCGCCCTTGTGTTGCTGGCCGGTTGTGCCGAGAGCGCAGCGGATGGTTCCGGAGGCTCGGGTGAGGGCGTCGCCCTTGGCGCGAGCATGGAGGAATACCAGGCGGCGTTCGAGAACGTGGACGACATCGTTCTGTACGCTCAGTCGCCCAATGCCCAGGGAAGCTTGAGCGGGCGCTACATCGAGACCTACCACGCGGCGGTCGAGGAGTGGTCCGGAGGCAAGATCACCTTCGACGTCGTCTACGCGAGCGGTGTGGCCGAGCCGACCGAAACCGACGCCGCGCTGGCGGACGGACGTTTGGACATCGCCCAGGTGTACCCCGCCTACGCCCCCCAGAGGTACCCGGCCAACACCGCGCTGGTCCAGTCCATCGTCGCCTCGGACGCCAGCGTCGTCGAAGGTGCGCTGTCCGCGAACGCCTGGCCCCTCGATCTGGCCGCCTCCAACGACCAGATCCTGGGGGAGTTCGAGGACAACGGCATGAAACCGCTCGCACCGTTCTACTTCCCCGGTGCCTCGGCCCTGTACTGCACCGAGGCCAGGACGTCCTTGAGCGACCTGGAGAACACGGTCGTGGCCGCGGGGGGCGCTTCGCAGGTCGCCCAGCTGGAGCAGATCGGTGCCTCTCCGGTGTCCATCGCCTTCAGTGAGCTGTACGAAGGCCTTCAGCGCGGCGTCGCGGACTGTGCACTGGCCAGTTTCAACTCCGCCGCCAACTCGGGGATCGCCGAAGTGGCGCCCAACGTGTCCCTCGACCCCCAGAACGGATTCGCGGGAATGGCGGGCGCCATGGCGATGAGTCTCGACACCTGGGAGTCTTTGCCACTGGTGGCCCAGCAACTGTTGATCGACCGCATGGACGTCTTCTGGACCGACTACCTCGACGTCAACTGGGAGATCACCGCCGACGCCTCGAAGCAGATCCAGGAGGCCGGAGGAGAGTTCTTCGGACTGGACGAGGACGCGCGTGAGTCCATCGGGAGCGTGAACGAAGAACTCCTCGAAGAGGCCTCCCAAGCCTTCGACGACCCTGAGGACTTCCTCTCCCAGGTCGCGGACCTGAGCACCGCATGGGACGAGAAGGTCAGCGAGCTCGGATACGAGAACGAGGTCGACTTCAACGGATTCGGTGAGTGGTTCGAGCCCGGTCGGATCGACCTCGAACCGATCGTCAGTGAAATGTTCGACTCCATCCACCTGGAGAGCAGGCCGGAATAACCGGTTGAGAAAGGAATGAGCCATGCTGCACCACTGGTCCTTCAACGCCGAAGATCCCGACAAGGTCGCGGCCGTTCTCGCCGAGATCATGGGTGGGAGCGTCATCGTTCCGCCGATCCCGCCCTATGAGGAGGGCGCGCGATGGGTCTGCCTGTTCGACGAGCACGGAACGATGATCGAGGTCGGCCCGATCGACGCCTGCAAGTACCCGGACGAGAGTGGCCTGGCCACCATCAAGGAGGTTCCGGGCTCAACGCAGCAGTACTCCTACAACCACGCGCTGTGCAGCGCCGCCGTTTCCTTCGAGCGGATCCGCGAACTCGCCGACCGGGAGGGCTGGCCGACCGCGTACTTCGATGGGCCGTTCAAGTTCCAGGGCCTGTGGATCGAAGGGCGTCAGTACATCGAGTTCGCCACCGCCGACGTGCTCAAGCAGTACACCGACATCTTCGGTGACACCACGGCGGAGAAGCTCGACGCGCACAACCGGGCCCGAGAGGCGGAACTGAAAGCCCTGGCCGCGGAGAAGAAGGACGACTGACACCGTCGTCCCACATCGGACGACCACGGACAGCAGGGGGTGCGGTGCGCCGCACCCCCATGGACACGTAAGGAGTGCGGCGCATGATGTCGTCGAACGAGGTGGTGGACTCACCCTTCACCGAAGAAGAGGAGGACGCGCGTGCGGTGATCCGTACCTTCCTCCAACGCGAACTCGAACCGGTCGCGTCCCTGTTCGTGGACGATCCGAGCCGGGAGCGTGAGTTCTGGCGCCGCGCGGGTGAGGCGGGTGTTCTCGGGGCCAACATCGACGAACGGTACGGGGGCCCTGGGATGTCGGCGCTGTTCGGCGTCGTGCTCTCCTACGAACTGGGCAGGTCCCCGGCCGGAGCGATCGTCGGCAGTTCGATCACCGCCGACCCCGGCGCGACCCACGTGTTGATGAGCGGTGGCTCCGAGGAGCACAAACACCGCCTGGCCAAGGGGATCATGTCCGGTGACCTGACCCCGGCGTTCGCCGTCACCGAGCCGGAAGCCGGTAGTGACGCCTTGGCCATGCGCACGCACGCGGTACGTGACGGCGACGAGTACGTCCTGAACGGTTCGAAGACCTTCATCAGCAACGGGAACAAGGCCGAGCTGATCTACCTGGCCGCCAAGACCGACCCCACCCGGCGAGGCGCGGGCGTGAGCATGTTCCTGGTGGAGGGACAACCCGCGGGACTGTCACGTGTGCGGATGAAGACGATGGGCTATCCCGCCTATGACCTCGCCGAACTGTACTTCGACGACGTGCGGGTGCCGGCCGAGAACCTCCTGCTCGGCGAAGGGCGCGGGATGGAACTGATGATGTCCACCTTCGCCCTGGACCGGTTGCAGATGGCGGCCCGTGCCTTGGGCGAGGCGGACCTGGCGATGGAATTGGCCCTCGAACACGCCAAGACCCGCGAGATGTTCGGAAAATCGCTCTTCGACTTCCAGAACACGAAGTTCGTGCTCGCTGACATGAAGACCCAGATCGAGGTCGGTCGAGCCTTTCTTCATGAAGGAATCCGCAAGTACCGGGCCGACCGTTTCACGATGAGCGACGGCGCCATGTTGAAGGTGTGGATCCCGGAGATGGCCGGACGCGTCATCGATGACGCCCTGCAATTGTTCGGAGGCTCGGGATTCATGGACGAGATGCCGATCGCGCAGCTTTACAAGGGAAGCAGGCTGCACCGCCTGTACGCGGGGACCACCGAAATCCAGAAGGAGACCATCGCACGTTCGCTGTAGAACGCCGGGAACCGCGGTCGACGTCGAGCATCGCGGTTTCTGGGTGCGACCCGAACGAGCACGATTCCACTGACGGGAACGAAGCGTTGATGCCGCTCGCCGCACCGGCGACGATCGATCCATCGCTTTCGAAGGCGGGGAGAAAGGCCAGAATGAGCACGGGCGAGGGTGGCGTCACGACGTCACAGGGGCACATCGGCGGAGTCGAACGTCCGCGGGCACGCACGATCGGGGATCTCGTCGCGGAACAGGCCCGCGTGCGGCCCGACGGAGAGGCTTTGGTGTGCGGCGACCAACGCTTCTCCTGGTCCGAACTCGACCGGCGGGTGCGCGCGGTCGCGGCGGGTCTGGTGGACCTGGGGGTCGGCCATGGTGAGCGTGTGGCGATGGTCGGGGCGAACTCCGCGGAGTGGATCATCACCGATCTGGCCTGCGCCTCCATCGGCGCCGTGTTCATGGGTCTGAGCACGTGGTACAAGCCCCAGGACTTCGCCTACGTCCTGAAGCACTCCGAAGCGCGCGTGATCGTGGTCGCCCAGACCCTGTTCGGCAAAGAACTGGCACCGGTGCTTCGGGCGGTGGCCGAACAGGTCGACTCGGTGCGCGAGGTGGTCGTCATCGGTGAGCCCGCCAAGGGCGAGGTCGCCTGGCGGGACCTGGCCGCCACATCGGTGCGGGACCTGTCGGAGCGGCGGCCGAGTGCCTCCGACCTCGCGGCGATCCTGTACACGTCCGGGAGCACCGCCGCGCCCAAGGGCGTCATGTTGCACCACGGTGACCTCATCGACAACGGCTGGGAGATCGGTGAGCGCCAACACCTGACGCCCGAGGACCGGCTCTGGTTGGGCATCCCCCTGTTCTTCAGCTTCGGTTCGGCCAACGCCCTCATGGCGGCGCTGACGCACGGGGTGGCCCTGGTCGTCCAGGAGCGCTTCGACCCGACCGAGGCCGTCCGGCTGATCGATCGCGAACAGTGCTCGGTGTACTACGGCATGGCCCACATGACCAGGGCCCTGCTCGACGCGCGCGAGCGTCTGGGGACCTCGCTTCCCAGTCTGCGCACCGGACTGACCATCGGCCCCCCGGAGGTCATCCGTATGACGGCGGAGCTCGTACCGCAGATCGCGAACGTGTACGGGCTGACCGAGACCTACGGGAACTGCGCCGTGACGGACGCCCACGCGTCGCTGGAGGAGCGTTCGACGACACAGGGCGGGCTGTTGCCGGGGTTCGAGGTCAGGATCGTCGAACCGGAGACCGGTGAGGAGGTCGAACCAGGGACCGTGGGCTCGATCCTGGTCCGCGGCCGGGTCACCTCGGGCTACTTCCGCGACGAGTCGGCGACCCGCGCGGCGTTCACCGACGAGGGCTGGTTCGACACCGGGGATCTCGGTCATCTGACCGACGGGAGGATCGTCTACGCCGGCCGGCTCAAGGAGATGTTGAAGGTCGGCGGCATCAACGTCTCACCCCAGAGCGTGGAGGACGTCCTCCTGGGATACCAGGGCGTTCGACACGCCCACGTGGTGGGCAGACCCGACGCCTCACGGGGTGAGCTCCCGGTCGCCGTCATCGTCTGGGACGGCGAGGCCGATGTCGAGGGTCTGCGGGCCCACTGCCGCGAGCGGCTCGCCTCCTACGCGGTCCCGGTGGACTTCTTCGCCACCACCGAAGACGAGCTGCCCCGGACCGGCACCGGCAAAGTGCGTCGCTCCGATCTGACCGCGTTGTTCGAGGGAGGGACGGCATGAGACATGTCATCGATTTGAGTCTGCCGCTGTCGGAAGGGATGTCCCATCATCCGATGCATCCGCGGAGTCCTCTCGTGCTGTCCGGCACGTTGACGCACCGGATGACCGAGCGATGGATGGGGGACAACGAGGACTTCGGACGCGTGTCGTTCGTCAACGAACAGGTGGTGATCTCCGGGCACACGGGGACCCACATCGACGCGCCCTATCACGCGGGCCGGGATCGCCCCGACGCCGCGGGTGTGGACCTGACCCGCTGCGTGGGCCCCGCCAGTCGCCTGGACCTTCGAACCCACCGCGGTCCACGCGTGGTGTTGGACCGGGAGGACCTGGTCGGTGCGATACCGCAGGGGCGGGCGTTGCGCGACATCGTCCTGTTGCACACCGGCTGGTCCGATGTGCTGGACACCGACCCCCGGCGCTACTACGGCCATTCGATGGGTCTGTCCGAGGACGCGGCCGCCTATCTGAGGGCCCAGGGCGTGCGCTGTGTCGGTATCGACGCGCCGAGCATCGACGCGCCCCACGTCCCCGGTGCTCCCGCGCACATGAACTTCCTGCGGGCGGACCCACCGATCTACGTGATCGAGAACCTTCGCGGCCTGGACGCACTGCCGTTCGACGTGCCGTTCTTCAGCGCCGCACCCCTGCCCATCGAAGGCTCCTCGGGAAGTCCCGTGCGGGCCTACGCCCTACTCGACCAGCCCATCGACCCGAAAAGTGATGCCCCATGACCACGAGAACCGCACCGGCCCCGATCGCCGTCCTGGCCACGCACGAGTTAGTGGCACCGCGCGAGGATCACATGAGTCTGGAGGAGATGATCTTCGCCTGTAGTTCCACCGTCCTGAAAAAGGCCGGGCTCGACCACTCCACCCTCGAAGGCGTGGTGATGTCGGGCCAGGACCAGATCGACGGTCGGGTGATCTCGTGCATGCCCTCGGCCGGACCGGCCGGTGGAGTGGGCCGTGACGTCACCATGATCGCCTCCTCGGGCGACCACGCCCTGGTCTACGGCTGGATGCGTCTTCTCTCCGGCCAGGGATCGAACGTCCTGGTCATCGGCTGGTCCAAGCCGAGCGAGTCCGTGTCCTTGGCGCACTCGCAGTCGGTGAGCGCCGAGCCCTTCGTCCTGCGCGCGGTGGGTATGAACGACACCATCGCGGCCTCCCTCCAGGCATCGCGGTGGTACACCCCCGACGCACCGGTGGAGGATCCGGTGAGTTGGCCTCTGGGCGCCGAGGACCTGCCGGCCGACGCGGACGCCGTCTACGCGGCGGTCCTGGCCACGGCCGACCAGGTCGGCCCGGAGGGCCCGATCGCGTGGATCAGGGGAGCGGGCTGGTCGACGGACCAGTACGACATGGGAAGCCGCGACCTCACCGAGAACACGCCGCTGCGACAGGCACTCGCTCAGATCGAACAGATCTCGGGTGTACCCCGAGCGCGGACGTGGGACGTGGTCGAGATCGCGGCGGCCAGTGAACCGGCGGTGCGGCGGGCGGCCGAGGCCTTGGACCTGCCCGCCACGGCCAGGGTCAACCCTTCGGGCTCCCTCCGTGAACGACCGGCCCCCGCCCACGTCTCGGGTCTGGGCCGGATGCTCGCCGCGCTCGACGCGGTCGGCAAGGGAGAGGCCTCCCACGCCGCGGCCGTGGGGTTGCACGGTTTCGCGGGACAGGGCGCGACGGTGATGGTGTTCAGCGGCGAGCAGGAGCGATGATGTCGAAGATTCCAGCAGTGGGCGTACTCGGTTCGGGACAGACGAAATTCGTCACCACCCGCACCGACGTGACCTTCCCCGAGTTGGTCCGTGAGGGCTCCGATCTGGCCCTGGCCGACGCCGGGATCCCGATCGACGAAGTCGACGCGTTCGTCTTCCCCCTGGCCCCCGACGCGCTGATCGGCGTCGGCAACGGTGAGCGTTGGTGCGTGGAGGCGGTCGGGGCGTCCGGCAAACCCTTCATGCGGGTCAACAACGGTGGTGCCACCGGGATGAGCGCGGTGATCACGGCCTGGACGCACATCGCCTCGGGCATGTTCGACGTCGTGCTCGTGGCCGGCGCGGACCGGGTGTCGGAGTCGGGTTCGGCGCAGTCGGTGCTCAACAAGATGTGGGACGTGGGCTATGAGCGCCCCGTTCCGCTGAACACCATCACCATGTTGGCCATGTCGGCCGCTCGTTACATGCACCTGTACGACAGCGATGAACGGGACATGGCGCTGGTCTCGGTCAAGAACCGCGCGCACGCCGCGCTGAACCCGTACGCCCACCTGCGCAAGCCCGTGACGGTCGACGAGGTCCTGGCGAGCCGTGATCTGGCCTGGCCGATCAAGCTGGGCGACGCGTGTCCGGCGTCGACCGGGGCGGCGGGTCTGGTCCTGGTGTCGGAGCGCTACGCCAAGGCCCACGGTCTGCGGCCCGCGTGGATCCGGGGGCTCGGACAGAACACGGAGACCTACTGGATGGGCGACCGGGTCGGCCCCAAGGTGGTCTCCGACCACGCCGACGCCGATGCCCTGGGAGAGGCGTTCTGGCATGCTTACCGGCAGGCTGGCATCACCGATCCGCGTTCGCAGATCGACGTCGCGGAGGTCTACGCCCCCTTCTCCAGTGTGGAACTCCACGTCATCGAGGCCGCGGGCCTGGCCGAGAAGGGGCAGGCGCCCAAGCACCTGGCCGAGGGCGAGTTCGCCTTGGGCGCTCCCGGCACGATCGTCAACCCCTCCGGTGGTGTGCTGTGCACCAACGCCATCGCGGTGACCGGAGCGGTGCGGGTGGCCGAGGCGGCCAACCAGGTTCTCAACCGCGCAGGTGCCCACCAGGTCTCCGACGCCCGTGTGGCGGTCGCGAGCGCGATCGGTGGGGACCACCAGTTCTATTCGACCATGGTGCTCAGTTCTGACCTTGAGGAGATCGCATGACCGCGCAGGCCGAATCCGGGACGGACCCCGCCTTCTACGAGCAGACGTGGGACCTGAGCTATCGCCACGCCCTGGGGGAGACGACCTCCCGTTTCCTGGCCGGGCTGGCCAAGGGCGAGATCTGGGGGCGGCGTGACCCCGCCTCGGGCCGGGTCCTGGTACCGCCGCGCTCGTACTCGGACCGTGACCACACTCCGACCACGGACTGGGTCAAGGTGGCCAACGAGGGCGTCATCGAGATGTTCACCGTCGTCTACGAGCCGTTCCGCAACCTGCCCGACCCGCCCTACGCCCTGGCCTATGTCACGCTCGACGGCGCGGACACCGCGCTGGTCGGCTATGTCAAGGGCCTGGATCTGAGCGACCGCGAGGAGGCGGTCCGCAGGCTGGCGATCGGTGAACGCGTCGTCGTGGCCTTCGCCGACGAGCCGACGGGGACGGCCGCGGACTACTGGTTCGAACCGGCCGGGGACTGACGAGGGAAGGTATCGAACGGCGTCGAACAAGGTGTGCTCCATCCAGGGGCGCACCTTGTTCCTTGTCCGCCCTCCCCGTGCCGGCGGGTGCGCCGCCAAGGCCGGAGAGGCCCATCCGAAAGGTCGATTCCGCCCTGCTGAACACTCGCGGGCGTAACGCACCGATCCTCCGTAGCGTCGTTGGCAGCACCGTTCGACCGCTGAAATGACGGATACGGGGAGGGTGGAATCGAGGATGGAGTCTTCGGAGAATGTGCTCGAACTCGTGGTCGGTGGTCGTGAGGACCTCGCCAAAGACGTGGTAGGCCTGACCTTCACCCACCCCGACGGGGGTCTCCTGCCGGAATGGGCCCCCGGAGCCCACATCGATCTTGTTCTCGAGGGCGGGATCGTCAGGCAGTACTCACTGTGCTCTGCTCCAAGTGACCGTCGACACTACAAGATCGCCGTACTGCGCGAACCGGAGAGCCGTGGGGGATCGGTCTTCGTCCACGACCGACTGTCCGTCGGCGACCGGGTCCGGATCGTAGGTCCGCGCAACAACTTCGCGCTGCACCCGGCCCCGAGCTACCTCTTCATCGCGGGAGGCATCGGGATCACGCCGATCCTTCCGATGCTGAGCCGGGCCGAGGCCGAGGGCGCCACGTGGCGGTTGGTCTACGGCGGTCGTCATCGCGAGTCGATGGCCTTCGCCGACCACCTCACCGAACGGTACGGCGAGCGCGTCGAGCTGCGGCCGGCCGACGAGACGGGACTGCTCGACCTGGAGACGCTGGTCGATTCGGTCCAGGCCGGAGGGCTGATCTACTGTTGCGGCCCCGAATCACTGCTCAGCGCACTCGAACAACGATGCGACGGTCGCCTTCCCCAAGGAAGTCGTCTGCACGTGGAACGGTTCGTCGCACGCACGACGGAGCGCGACCAGCCCGATTCCACGATCGAGGTGACGCTGAGTCGGAGCGGTATGAAACTCACGGTGCCGCCCGAATCCTCCATTCTCGAAAAGGTCGAAGAGGCGGGCGTTCCGGTAACGACATCATGCGAACAAGGCATCTGCGGAAGCTGTGAGACCACGGTTCTCAGCGGAATCCCCGACCATCGCGACGATGTCCTCGACGAAGAAGAGAAGGCCGAGAACACCTCCATGATGATCTGCGTCTCTCGTGCTTTGACCAAGGAACTCGAACTCGACCTGTGACCACAGGCATCGGTGCTCTCGGAGAAGACAGGAGATACGGTAATGAATCACGAAGACAACGAGCTGTTGTGCCGCGTCGGCCCCGGAACCGCGATGGGACAGGTCGTACGCCGCTACTGGGTTCCGGCCTTTCCCTCTGTGCGGTTGCCGATGCAGGATTCGGACCCGATCCGGGTGCGTCTGTTCGGTGAGAACTACGTCGCCTTTCGCGGTTCCGACGGGACCATCGGATTCCTCGACGAGGCGTGCCCGCATCGAGGCGCCCCCCTGGTGCTCGGCAATCAAGAGGACTGCGCGATCCGCTGCCTCTACCACGGATGGAAGATCGGCGCCGACGGCACCATCCTGGAGACCCCGAACGCCGAGGCCTCCTCTCTGCGCAAGGGTCTGAAGGCCAACGCCTACCCCACCGTCGAAAGCCATGGGCTCGTCTGGGTCTACCTGGGCCCCGAATCCGAGGCGCCCCCGCGCCCCGTCTACTCCTGGGAGAGCGAGAAGCCCGAGCACACTTTGGTCGTGGACGTGGACCTGGACTGCAACTGGGTCCAGGTGCTGGAAGGCCTCCTCGACTCCGCGCACGCGGGCATCCTCCACACCGACATCCTGAAGAAGTTCCCGCCCAAGATGCGGGCCGAGGCCGATGCGATGAAGCGCGGACTGCTGCCCCGGTTGGAGATGGAGCGCACCGACTTCGGACTGCACTACGCGGCCATTCGAGCCAACGCGGGAAGCACCGAGGACATGGACCAGGTGCGGATCACCGCCTACGCGGCCCCGTTCGTCACCTTCATCCCCTCCGGTGGAATGGCCTTCATCCCGGTGCCGATCGATGACACACACACGAAGTTCTACAACCTGTGGTGGGACTCCGAACAGCGCCTCGACACCGGCCCCGGTCACGAGCACCGCCTCGACATGTGGGGTCTGACCGAGGAGATCCTGAACATGACCGGGATGGCCCCGGTGATGCCGCCCGTGGGCGAGATCGGCCGCCGTAACGTCTGGCCGCAGGACCGCGCCGCGATGCGGGCAGGGGAGTCGTTCACCGGACTTCCCGGGATCACCGCCGAGGACGCGGCGTTGGCCGTCGGCATGGGCCCCATCCTCGACCGCTCCCGAGAGAACCTGGTCGCCTCCGACATCGTCATCTCCCGGACCCGGCGCATGCTCCTCAAGGAGGCCAA
The DNA here is from genome assembly GCF_030271535.1 of Nocardiopsis sp. ATB16-24. Lineage (GTDB taxonomy): Bacteria > Actinomycetota > Actinomycetes > Streptosporangiales > Streptosporangiaceae > Nocardiopsis. Next base: position 188,867 of record NZ_JASCXJ010000005.1, read on the forward strand.
GGCCGCCCTGTCCGGTGGCGCCTCTTCCCAGTGGCAGAGCGGCAAGACCCCCTCCCACGCCATCACCGCCGCTTCGGGCGATCTTCCTCCCGGTACGGACTGGCGGGACATGGTGTCGGACCACGTCGCGACCTAGTCGGGCCCACGACAGCATCAGCGATGTCACCCTAAAAAAGGAGAAATGGCATGTCATCCGTTGTCGCCGGAATCGGCACCTCGCACTCGATCATGCTGGCCCCCGGCCACCACGAACTGTGGGCCACCAGGGCCGAACAGGACCAGACCGACACCGGACTGGTCGATGCCCAAGGCACGCCCCGTACCTACGACGAGCTGCTCGCCCAGGCCGATGGCCGTTTCGACGACCAGCTGGGCGCCGAACAGTGGCAGAGCAAGTGGGATGAGGCCCAGGCGGCGATCCAGCGTATTCGCGATGACCTCATCGCCCTGGAGCCGGACCTGTTGCTGATCGTGGGAGACGACCAGCGCGAGCTCTTCTACGAGACCCTGCAACCGGCGCTGGCCGTCTTCATGGGACAGAAGGTCCAGATGAGCGCGGGCCAGGTCCCGCACGACGTCCCCCCGGAGCGGGCCGACAAGATCCGCGAGTTCCTCACCTGGCTCGGCTGCGACGGCCGGGCGCACCCCGGGGACCCCGACGCGGGCCTGCACATCGTGCGGAGCCTGGTCAAGCAGGGGTTCGACGTGGCCAGCATGAACGGGCTGCCGGGTGACCGGGAGTTCGGGCACGCGTTCGGCTGGGCGCTCGGACCGATGCTGACCGGCACCCCCTGGGCCGAGGCCACGATGCCCTCCGTGCCGATCATGCTCAACACCTACTTCCCGCCCAACCAGCCCACCTCGGCCCGCTGCTACGACCTGGGAGTGGCCCTGGCCAACGCGGTCGCCGACCTTCCCGGTGATCGCCGGGTCGCCGTCGTCGGCTCGGGTGGACTGTCGCACTTCGTGGTCGATGAGGAGATCGACCGCCAGGTGATCGAGGCGATGCGGGCCCAGGACGCCGAAGCGTTGCGTTCGCTGCCCGAACACCGCCTGGACTCGGGCACCTCGGAGATCCGCAACTGGATCACGGTGGGCGGTGCCTCGGAGCACCTGAGCACCCAGTGGGTGTCCTACGTCCCCGCCTACCGGAGCCCCGCGGGCACCGGTGTGGGTCTGGCCTTTGGAGTCTGGTCGTGAGCACCCTCGAAGAGGAACGGCGGGAGCTGGAGGCCATCGCCTCCCGGGTCTCCAACTGGGGACGCTGGGGCGAGGACGACGAGCGCGGCACGCTGAACCTGATCACGCCCGACAAGCGGGCCGCCGCGGCGCGAAGCGTCGAGCACGGGATCGTGCACTCCTTGTCACTGCCGTTGGGGGCGAGCGGCCCGCAGATCCCTGCGCCGCCCGCCCCCGGTGCGTGGCGCCCTCCACAGACACGCGGCAACCCCGTGCACACCATGCTGGCGACCGGGTCGGATCCGCAGGAGATCAATGGTCTGGGCGGTGGCGCGCACTTCACCGACGACATGATCGTCATGCACCTTCAGGCGGCCACCCAGTGGGACGCGTTGTCCCACTGCTACTACGACGGCCTTCTCTACAACGGCCGCCCGGCCTCGTCGGTGACCTCCGCCGGCGCCCGCTACCACGCGATCGACGCGGTGGCCGATTCCTTCGTGAGCCGTGGGGTCCTTCTGGACATCGCGCGTTCGTACGGTGTCACGACACTGCCCGCGGACCACAAGGTGACGGCGGACGACCTCCAAAGGGCCTGTGACGCGGCGGGCGTCGTCGTGGAGGAGGGCGACATCCTGGTCGTGCGCACGGGTCTGTTCGCGGAGTGGGCCCGGACCGGTTCGTGGGAGGCCGTGCTGGCCAGGCCACAGCCGGGGCTGGACTTCCGGTGCGCCGAGTGGTTGCACGAACGTGGTGTGGCGGCGATCGCGGTCGACAACACCGCCGTCGAGGCCCTCGGAACCGGGGCGGCGCTCAAAGGCCCGTTCCACATGCTGGCGCTGCGGGACATGGGGCTGCACCTGGGCGAGTACTGGTACCTCGAAGAGCTCGCGAAGGACTGCGCTCGACTGGACCAGGCGACCTTCCTGCTCAGCGCGCCCCCCTTGCCGTTCGAGAACGCGGTGGGGTCCCCGGTGAACCCCATGGCGGTGCTGTGACGGCCCGTCCCGATCGGTCGAGGTGATGAGTGTGTCTTTGAAATCAGTGTCGGAATTGGTGGTCCTGGACCTGGGATCCGGAATGGCGCCCGCGCTGGCCGGTGGCGTGCTGGGAGGGCTGGGAGCCCGCGTCGTACGCATCGAACCGGCCCCGACCGACCTCTTCACGTCTGCTCATCCGGCCTATGAGGCCTGGTACGCCGACGTGGAGAGAGCCGACGTCCCAGAGCTGTCGCACTGGTTGGAGCGTGCCGACGTCTGCCTGCTGGGGGGCGAGTCCCACCCCGACGTCCGTCCGCTCGTGAGCGCGGACGAGGTCGTCAAGGCCAACCCGAAGGCGATCGTGCTGGACTTCGAGCAGGACGCCCTCGACCACGGGCTGCCCGCCCACGACCTCCTCGCCCAGGCGCGAAGCGGACTCTGCTTCGAGCAGTACGATGACCGCCCGGTTCCGTGGGCCTTCCCGGCGCCCACCTATGGCGCCGCGATGTTGGGCCTGGTCGACGTCGTCGCCTCGCTGATCGAGCGCCGGAGCACCGGTAGGGGCTCGGTGCTCCGGGCCCGCCTGTCCCAGGGCGCCGCGCTGTGGTGCGTCTCGGACTGGGTCTCGGTGGACCAGGACCCCTACGGCATCACCAAGCGGGTGCCACGCGGTGTCCAGCCCCTGGTCTTCGAGTGCCTGGACGGTGCGTTCGTGCACCTGGTGATGGGGGTCCCGGGGGCGTTCGCGCGGGTGAGCGCGGCCCTGGACCTTCCCTGGGACGGTGACGACACGGGCGTGGGCCAAGGCGACGCCGCACGCGGGGTCCGGAACTACTTCTTCCCGGACTTCGACCGGCTGGCCACGAGAATCGCCGAACTTCCCCACGGGCACGTGATGAAGGTGCTGCGGGAGGTGGGCATCGCCGTGGAGCGAGTGGAACCGCCCGGCGTGGTCTGGGACGACGAACAGACCAAGGCCAACGAGATCATCGAGGACGCCCCCGGAGGGTGGGAGCGCGTCGGGTCGCCCATCCGTGTGAAGAAAAGGGTGCCCGCTCCGAGCGGGGCCGCGTCCAAGCGGTCGGGAGGGGAGTCGGCGGGGCTCGAACGGCTCCGCGTGGTCGACCTGAGCGCCTACGTGGCGGGCCCGCTCGCCTCCAAGCTGCTCTCGGACCTGGGCACCGACGTCATCAAGGTGGAACCTCCGGGTGGTGACCCCAACCGCGGTTCGCCGCACTTCTTCGCCGCCGCCAACCGCGGCAAGAGGAGCATCGTCGTCAACGCCAAGTCCCCCGAAGGGCTCGAGGTCATCCGTCGACTGTGCGACCGGGCCGACATCGTGCACCAGAACTTCCGGGCGGGGGTGGCCGAACGCCTGGGGGTCGATCCCGCGTCCCTGCGCGGCCCCGACGGATCACTGGTCACCTTGGAGGCTCCCGGTTACGGCTCCCGCGGACCCAAGGTCAAGGCGCCCGCCTTCGATCCGGTCATGCAGGCCATCTGCGGCTTTCAGCACAACTTCGCGGGACGAGGGAACCTTCCCGCACCGTACCGCCACCCCGTCATCGACTACGGGGCGGGAGTGATGGGCACACTCGCCATGCTCCTGGGCGTCCTGGAACAGCGACACGGTGGCGGCTCGGTCGAGTTCGAGGTGAGCCTCTACAACGTCGCGATGTTCATGATGTCCGAGCTGGTCCGTGGCGAGGACGGCCGGTTCGTCGGTGCGAAGGTCCTCGATTCCACACGGCGGGGATTCCACCCCTGGGAGTCGCTCTACGAGACGGAGGACGGATGGATCGCCCTGGTCGCTCCGACCGACTCCATGGCGAGGGCACTCGCCACGGCGCTGGACCTGGCCGACGAACTCGGCCCTCGTCGGGACTGGGCCGAGCGTGAGCGGGATCTGATCGCGGAGAGGATCAGCGCGCTCACCACCGACAAGGCCCTGGAGGTCCTCCACACGGCGGGCGTGTGGGCGAGCGCGTGCGTGACGGACGGATGGAGGGAGATGGCGCGGGATCCGCAGGCGCACGCGGACGGATCGGTCGTGACCGTCGAGGACCCGGACGCCGGTACCTCCACCTATCTGGGCGGCCTGCCGTACCTGAGCGTGGACAAGGGGTCGCGGGTCCGGGTGGAGGGGCCGCGAGTGGGAGAGCACACCAGGCAGATCCTCCTCGAACTCGGCTATGAGCCGGCGCGGATCGAAGAGCTCTACGAGACGGGGGCCGTGCAATGAGACACGACGAATCCACAGAGGGCGGGCGTCACCTGATCCTGACGTTGTCGCGGCCGGTCCCCGGCCAGGAGGCGCACTATCGTCGCTGGTACCAGGAGCGTCACCTTCCCCAGGTCTGCGCCATCGAGGGGTTCGTGCGCGCCTCCTTCCACCGGGCCGTCTCCTCACCCGCCGAGAGGGGGGCCGAGTCACCCGGTGACCACCTCGCCGTGTACGAGGTGGAGGGTGACCTGGAGGCGGCGGTCCGGGCCCTCCATGAGGCGTTCGCCGCCGGGGACCTGGACCTGGCGCGGTCCGTCCAACGGGAGGGGCTCACGACCTGGGTCTTCGAACAGTGCGCGGTCGTGGAGGACCCCGCACGGTAAGGCGCGCGACCATCGGAACGGTGGTGGCGAAACGGACCTCTGGTGAAGCGGAGACCCCGCTCACCAGAGGTCCTTCTTCGTTCGGAGGAGAAACGATGGCGTGCGGCCCGCGCCCTTCTGCAAGGGCGCGGGCCGCACGGCCACGGGTGAACGACCGGGGGCTCTCAGTCGTCCCAGACCACGGGCAGGCTGTTGACCCCCACGACCAGCATTCCGGTGCGGTAGGAGAGCTCCTCCTCGGGGACCGCCAGACGCAGGTTCGGCAGGGCCTCCAAGAGGGCGGGGAGCGCCTCCTCCAGTTCGGCCCGCGCCAGCATCTGTCCCACGCACTGGTGCGGACCGAAACCGAACGCCACGTGCGCGGGGCCGCCGCGGTCGACGTCCAAGGTGTCGGGGTCGGTGAAGGTGGCGGGGTCCCGGTTGACACTCGGAAGGTGGATGATGACGCCCTCGTTCGCGGCGATGGTCTTTCCACCGATCTCGATGTCTTCGAGCGCGAACCGGTTCAATCCGACATCGGTGACCGAGGTGTAGCGGAGCAGCTCCTCGATCACGGACCGCTTCTCACCGTTGCGCAGGTTCTCCCGGGCCCGCTCCAGCTGTGCCGGGTTCTGCATGAGCGCCAGGAGCCCGGTGGCCAGGGTGGAGGCCGTGGACTCGTACCCGCCCAGCAGAAGGATGATCGTGGTCACCAACACGTCGTCCCGGCTGATCTCCCCACGTGCCAAGGGCCCCGACACCAGACGACCCATCAGGTCGTCGGTGGGCTCCTTGGTACGCGTGTCGATCATCTCCAGGATGTACGCGCTGAGTTCGTGACCGGCCTGTTCCGAGACCGAGGGATCGTCCGTGCGTCCCAGCATCTGGTTCACGAGGGTGTCGAAGTGCTCCTGGTCCTCGAAGGGGACCCCGATGATCTCGCAGGTCACCTGCATCGGCAGGGGTAGAGCGAAGTCCTCGAACAGGTCCGCCGTACGACCCTTCCGCTTCATGTTCGCCAACAGCTCCGCGATGACCTCACGGATCCGCGGCCTCAACCGATCCGCGGTACGCACCGAGAACTCATCGGCGAGCAGACGACGGTAGTACGTGTGCTGTTCGCCGTCCATGGCCCGGAACGCGCGCCGTGAGGGCCCCTTGACGGCGTGCGTGGGGCTTTCGGAGGGGTAACGCGGGTCCATGCGGTCGGCGCACAACCGGTTGTCCCTGAGCAGCTTTCGGGCGTACTTCCAGCCGGTGACGACCCAGGCGTGTCTTCCGTCCCACAGACGAACACGGTGAATGCCCCCTTCCTCACTACGCCAGTCGGCGTATTCGCTCGGCGGGTGCATGGGGCATGAACCGCGGGACACCGGAAAGGTGTGCGCCTGTTCCGTACTGGTGGTCATGGATACCTCTTCCGTTCTGATTCGGATTTTTCACGATCGAGGGGAATGGTCATCCACCCCCTGTGGAGCGATCAGCCAGGAAGGTGGCGATATCGGGGAAGAAGATCAAGAGCAGGGCCATGATGATGGCCATCGGCATGAAGATGGCCACGGCGACGAACACGTCCTTCAAACCGATGTGCCGGCCGAGGTTGACCTCGGGGTCCCGGGAGATGGAATGGATGATCATCGACAGAACCCCGATGGGGGGAGTGATCATCGCCAGTTCGCCCATGAACACCACGAACACCCCGTACCAGATCAGGGAGATGTCCAAAGCGGTCAGAGTCGGGATCAATACCGGGACCGTGAGCAGCATCATGGGCAGGGGGTCCATGAAAGCACCGAGGACCAGATAGAGCACGAGCATGATCAGCAGGAACTGGATGCGATCGAGCCCCAGGTCGGTGATCAGGTCGGCGAATCGGGTACTGATCCCGGTCAGCGTCATCAGGCGTGACAGCGCGGCGACCCCGACCAGCAGCAGGAAGACGGTCCCGGCCGAACTGATGGCCGTCACGCAACCGTCGGCCAACGAACGCAGGGTGTCACCCGACCCGCGCTTCCAGACCAGGAGCACGGCCACGGAGCACAACGCCGCGACGGCACCGGCCTCGGTCGCGGTGAAGTAACCGCTGAACATGCCGCCGACGATGATCAAGATGATGAGAGGCAGCGGCCAGACCGAGAGCAAGGAGGCGAAGCGTTCCCGCCACAGAGTCCGGGGCGTGGCCGCGTCGTCGGACGCGGTGGTCATCGACGGCACGAACTTGGCCAGGAACACGATCATGAGGCTGAACAGGATCGCGACCAGGATCCCCGGCAGGACCCCCGCGAGCAGCTGTGCGCCGACCGGGACCTCGGCGATCCCCGCGTAGAGGACCAACAGGATGCTCGGTGGGATGAGCTGGCCGGGAAGTCCCGAAGCGATGACGGCCCCGATGGCCAGGCGCTTGTCGTATCCCGCACGCAACATCTCCGGGATGGACATGCGTCCGATGGCGTGGGTGGTGCTGATGGTCGAGCCGCTCACCGCCGCCAACCCCGCGCCCGCCAGGTTCGTCCCCACGGCCAGACCGCCGGGCATCCAGGACAGCCACACCCGGGCGACGTTGAAGATGCTGCCGGTGAAGCCGGACTTCCACAGCAGCAGGCCCATGAGCACGAACATCGGGATGACGCTCAGGGTCCAGCTGGAGATCTCGTTGTAGGGAAGCGCGCTGAAGGCGCTGGTCACGGTCCGCTCGCCGCGCAGGACGTACATGCCGATGAACGAGGGCACGAGCATCGCGATGGCGATCGGAACCCGCAACAGCAACAAGGCGATCATCTGCACGATCGCGACGACGCCGATGGCGATGGGGGTCAACGGTAAGAACATCGCGATGCCGGAACAGAGCACGACACCGAGAACGCCGAGTACGACCGTGTGCTCTCGGACCTTTTCCGGGATATGCGGTCGCCGGCGGGACTGGGGGGAGCGGATCGCTCCGAGTTGTTCTGTCATGGGGTCTTGGTTTCCGATTCCCGGTTTGTCGGAGACGAGGAGTGGGTCATTCCTTGAACGTCACGCAAGGAGCGGACCGCACTCGCCAACGCCAGTACGGACATGGTGAGGAAGACCAGGGGGACCAGGTAGTACACGGGCCATGCCTGAACATCGGATACTCCCGCGGTCTGTCCGATGGCGTGGGCGTCGCGTGCCTCACCCCAACCGTAGAAACCGAACCCGAACGTGATGAGCGCGACGAGGAGGTGACCGAACGCGAGAACGGCCCTGCGTGCCAGTCCGTGCATGACCCCGCTCAAAAGGTCCGCGACGACGTGCTCTCCGCGTATCTGTGCCGCCAAGAAGCCGAGTAGCGCGATGATCGGGAGATAGATGTACTGCGTGATCTCGGTCGTGTTCTGGATCGGGCTGTTCATGAAGGCACGCATGAAGGCGTTGGCCGTGACGTGCGTCATCATGAGCGCCAACACGATGACCGCGGGGACCTGGATCGCCGGCAACAGATAGCGCCGCGCCACTGGTGTGTCCGATGAACCGCTCATGCGGTCTCCTTCCTGGGACGCACCGCGCCCCATGGGCCATAGGCGACATCGGTGTGCCCCAACAGACCCGCGCTCTTGGCGGTCGTGTCTCGGTGCCGCCCAGCGGTCTCCTCACGACGTCGGACGAGCGGATGACCGAAGAGGGGACTGGTGTGTCGCAGGTCATGTGTTGCAGATCATAGTGAGCGGTGTTTCCTGGCCAGTCAACGCCCATTCCAATCGGCGGAACACCGGTATCGAGAGTGACTGCTCGAATGCGTTTCCGTGCCGGTCCAAGTGAGGTGATTCCGGACCGTGGAACAGGCGATGGACGTACCGGTGGCTTCCTCGACATCGTTCTCGGCGTGAGAGGACGTCGACCCTGGCAGAGGAGCCGTGTATGTCCACCGAAGGCCTGTTCGATGCGCTCGATACGTGCGTCATCTCCGATGCCATGGACCGCCTGGGCCTGGACAGCGGTGTCGCGGACGATCTGCGTCCTCTGTGGGAGGGAGCCCGACTGGCCGGGCGGGTGGTCACGGTCCGACTCGCGGCCGGCGACCCCCCCGAGGAGAAGGCCGGCGTACACCTGGGAGCCCGGGCGATCGAGAGTTCGGCTCCAGGGGAGGTGATCGTGGTCGCCAACGAGGGGCGGGTCTCCATGGGCAGCTGGGGAGGCCTGTTGAGCCGGGCGGCGCGAGCGGCAGGGGGAGCCGGAGTGGTCACCGACGGCGCCGTGCGCGACGTCGACGAGGCCCGGGAGTTGGGCTTCGCCGTCTTCGGCCGTGCGGGTGTGCCGCGTACCGCGCGGGGACGGGTCCACGAGGTGTCGACCAACGGACCGATCGTGGTGAGCGGGATCACCGTGAACCCGGGCGACTGGGTGGTCGCCGACGGAAGCGGGGTCGTGTTCGTCCCGGCGGTCGACGCGGAGCGGGTCGCGGGCGTGGCCAGGGAACTCGTGGAACGAGAGGCCGCGCTCATCACCCTCCTGGAGCGGGGCGACCCGGTCACCGAGGTCCTCGGTACCCCTTACGAATCGATGCTTCAGAAAGAGAACCGATGAGACCGGACGCCAAGGGCGACACCGTTGAACGCGCCGTTCGACTGGGAACGGCGACCCTGCACGAGGCCGCCGGCAAGATCGGCGCACTCCCCTCGGCCATCGGGCCGGTCTGGGACGCCCCGGCCTTCGGTGGGCCGGCACTCACCGTGCGCGGACCGGCCGCCGACAACCTGTGGCTCCACCGTGGCCTGCTCCAAGCCGAACCGGGCCAGGTCATGGTGGTGACGGTCGAGGGGCACCACGAGGCCGGGTACTGGGGCGAGGTCATGGCCGTGGCCGCTCAGGTCCGAGGCCTGGTGGGACTGGTGATCGACGGGTGCGTCAGGGACGTGAGCGCCCTGCGCGACCTCGGTTTTCCGGTGCACGCCCGAGGCCTGTGCATCCGTGGCACCGACAAGGACCCCCACGGCGACGGCGCCGTGCACGGATCGTTGCGGATCGGCGATGTCGATGTTCACTCCGGTGACCTGGTCGTCGCGGACGGCGACGGTGTCGTGATCCTTCCTCAGGATCGTGCCGAGCACATCGTCGTGGACGGGGAGGCCCGTGAGGCCGAAGAAGCCCGGATCCTGACCGCGTTGCGTCGAGGAGAGACCACCGTGGACCTGCTCAATCTGCCGAAGGAGCCGAAATGACCACGCCTACGACCATGGCGATTCTGTCCCGTTATTCGACCTCCGCGGTCTCTGACGCGCTCGACAAGCTGGGCGTCAACGGCCAGGCCCTGGGCATCAAGCCGCTCTCACGCGATTTCAGGTTGGTCGGCCGCGCGTTCACGGGCCTCTACCAACCGGTCGGGGTCGGCGGGGGAACGGTCGGCGACTACATCGACGACGTTCCTCCCGGAAGCGTCGTCGTCCTCGACAACGGTGGTCGTCAGGACGCCACGGTATGGGGCGACATCCTCACCGCGGTCGCCCATCGGCGCGGCGTCGCGGGGACCGTGATCGACGGTGTCTGTCGCGACAGCGACCGTGCGCTGGAGGTCGGCTACCCGATCTTCTCCCGTGGGACGACGATGCGCACCGGCAAGGACCGCGTCATGCTGGCCGCGGTCGATGTCCCCGTCTCCGTGAGCGGGGTCCTCGTCCACCCCGGGGACGTGCTGCTGGGGGACGCGGACGGCATCGTCGTGGTCCCCTCCGCCGTGGAGTTCGAGGTCATCGAGACGGTGCGGCGGATCGAAGAGGCGGAAGACGTGATCCGGCGGGCGGTCCAGGCAGGCGAGCCGCTCAGCGAGGCACGACGGAAGGTGTCCTACCACTCGCTCCAGAGCCGCACGACGGAGGTGCCGTCATGACCGACCCCGAGGGCGTGGGCGGTGCCCCCGCCAAGGAAGGAGAGACGGTGGAGCACATCGGCGTCGTCTACCGCATACCGGTGGTGGAAGGCGGACGGGACAGCGTCATCGAGGTCCTGGAGGAGTACTCCCGGCGGATCTGCGCCGACCCCGACCCCTTGGCCCGGACGGTGACGGTGGTCCCGGACGAGACCGACCCGAGCGTGGTCTGGCTCCACCAGGTGTTCTGGGACTTCGACTCCTATGAGGACCACTTCCACAGCGCCGCACGGATGCGCCTGCGCCATGGCATGGACGGCCTGCGGGGCGGAGCCGTCGAGGTGTTCCGTGTCCGAGGCGCCGCCGTCGACCACTCGGAGCAGGCCCTGCGAGAGGCGGATCGGCGCGCCGGGGAGTCATGGGCGAGCGTGTCCTCGGAGGTCACGTGAGAACCGTGTGACCGCCGATAGGGGCACCACAGGCACGCTTTGGACGACATAGGTCAGGAATGGACCACACATGCGTTACCTTCGGATTCCGCGTACGGGACTGAAGCTCTCCGAGATCAGTTTCGGCGCGGGGACGGCCGCCGGGCTCATGATCCACGAGACGCCCTCGAAACAGCGGGCAGCGGTGGAACGGGCCCTGGAACTGGGCATCAACTCCTTCGACACCTCGCCGATCTACGGCATGGGCTGCTCGGAGGTCAACCTCGGACATGCTCTCGAAGGCATCGGCGAGGACGCGGTGGTGACCACCAAGGTCGCCATCACCCCCGAACACCTTCTGACCCGATCGATCGGACACTGCGTCCGCAGGTCGGTGACGGCCAGTCTGGAACGGCTACGACGCGACGCGATCGACGTCCTGCTCGTCCACAACGGCGTGCACTTCTCCCGTGAGGCGCCGCTGGACCCCGACCCCTCGGGCCCCTACCACGCCATGCAGGACCTTCCCCACCTGACCTTCGACGAGATCATGGGGGAGGGCGGGGTCTGGGAGGCCGTCGCCGCGTTGAAGGACGAAGGTCTGATCAAGAACTTCGGGCTGAGCGGGCAGGACAACGACGCCGATCTGATGAGAGCGCTCATCGGCGCCGGTGTGGTCGACATCGTCAACCAACCGTTGAACCTGCTCAACCCCACACCGGTCACCGGTCGGGAGGGGGAGGGCTTTCTGGCCGACGTCGAAGCCAACTTCGTCGACTACGACCACTTCCTCCACTTCGCCGAGGCCAACGACTGCGCCGTGTCGATCATCAGCCCGGTGGCGGCCGGTGTACTGACCTCGGCGGCCCAGGCAGGGGCCCGGCCCCCCGCCGTCTCCGAGTGGGAGGCGCGTTTCCCCTTCGAGGGCCACTACGGCCGTGAACTGCGCCGGGCCGCGGCCTTCGTCCCCGTCGCCGAACGTGCCGGGATCTCGATCACGGACCTGGCCTACCGCTTCGCTCTGTCGGCACCGGGTGTGGTCACCGTCCTCGGAGGATTCTCCGACATCGAACAGATGGAACAAGCGGTCGCCGCGGCCGAACAAGGGCCGCTCTCGGACCAGGTGCTCGCCGAACTCGAACAGGTGTGGGCGGGCGCTCCGGCGAACCCACCGGCCCGGGCTTGGTGAATCGACCATGCAAGAACCGAAGGAGAACCTGATGATCATCGACAGTCACGCCCACTCGGTCGCGGGCCGGGGCGAGGGACCCGCGGTCGCCGGTAACAGCCTGATGGCCCGGTGGACCGTGATGGAGGCGTCGGGGAGAGCCGGCGCCAAGCCTGCACCCGCCGACCGCGAGGAGTTGCTCGACGGGTTGGCCTTCCAGCTCGAACTCATGGACCAGGTGGGCACCGACATCCAGCTCACCTCACCTCGCCCGTTCGTTCTGAAGCACTCGCACCCCTCGGCGGAACTCGTCCACCAGTGGACGGAGTTGAACAACGACTCCATCGCCGTACAGGCACGACAGCGGCCGGATCGGATCTACGGTGTCGCGGCGCTGCCCCAAGCGGCCGGCCGTCCGATCACCGACACCTTCGACGAGATCGACCGCATCCTGGAACTGGGTTTCGTGGGCGTGCTGCTGAACCCCGACCCCAGTGAGGGAGCCGGCACCTCGCCGCTGCTGGAGGACGAGTACTGGTTCCCGCTCTATGAGAAGCTCCAAAAGCACGACCTTCCCGCCCTGCTCCACCCCGCCGCCTGTTACGGCCGGGAGACCTACAGCGAGCACTTCATCAGCGAGGAGAGCCTCGCGGTCCTGTCCCTGATCCGGGGTCGTATTCCGCAGCAGTTCCCGGGCCTGAAGATCATCGTGCCCCACGGCGGCGGATCGATCCCCTACCAGCTGGGACGATGGAAGGCCGCGAACATGAAGGCGCGTGAGGCCGGGGCGGACATCCCGCCGTTCGAGGAGGCGTTGCGCAGTCTCTGGTTCGACACGTGCCTCTACACGCAGGACGCCATCGAGCTTCTGGTCAAGGTGGTCGGAGCGGACCGCGTTCTGTTCGGAACCGAACGCCCCGGTAGCGGCAACCCCTTCGACGACCTCAAGCCGGTGATCGAGGCGATCCCCAGCCTGTCCCAAGAGGACAAGAACGCGATCTTCGAGGGCAACGCGCGTCGCGTCTACTCCCGTTTGGCGTAACCGTACATGGCCGAAGCGAATGAGATCGGGAAGCCGGCGCGAACACACCGGATCGACGTTCACCCCGAGGAAAGACGACCAGGAACGGTCGAGGGCCTGGCCATCGAGCGCAAAGGTCCGATCCTGATCCTCACCCTGGATCGACCACAGCTGCACAACGCCATTTCGTTCGCGATGTGGGACGAGCTCGCCCGTGTTCTCAGTGAGATCACGTACGACCGTGGGATCCGGGCTGTCCTGCTCAAGGGGAACGGAAGGTCCTTCTGCTCCGGTACGGACATCGGCGACCTCGGAACAGAGGTCGCCGACGCACCGGAAAGACGCGCCTCCCGAACGATTCAGCGCATGCGCACGGTGAGTACCGTCATCGAGTCGATGACCAACATGCCGAAACCGATCATCGCCGCGGTCAACGGTGTGGCGGCCGGAGCCGGGATGGGCCTGGCTCTGGCCGCCGACCTGATCGTCGCGGGGCGCGGCGCGTGGTTCAAGGTCGCCACGGTGAGTCTCGGTTCGATGCCCGACGCCGGTATCCCCATGCAACTCCACTGGAGTCTGGGAATGCGCAGGACCAAGCAGATATGTCTGCTGGACGAGCGTATCGACGTGGACTCCGAGGAGGGGGCCCGTCTGGTGAATTGGGTGGTACCGGAGGAGGAGGTCGACGGTTTCGCGCTGTCGATCGCCGAGCGTGTCACGAAGATGCCACAAGGGCTGGCCGGTCAGATCAAGAAGGCCGTCAACGCCCTGCCGGATCGGAGCCTGGTCGAGCATCTCATGCACGAGGGCATGGACGTGGGGACACGGGTCCAGGACTCGGGTTACATCGACGAAGTCGAACGTTTCATGTCCGGCCGTGGCTCAACGGTCCCGAAGAACGAGGAAAAGGGCGGACACGATGGCGAATGAGGAGACGGTGAAGGTGGAACGGGCCATGCGGGGAAGGCGTGCGGTGGTCATCGGCTCGGCCCGCGGCATCGGCCGAGCGACGGTGCGGATGCTGGCGAGCCGTGGCGCGTCGGTCGCCTGCCTCGACCTCGACCAGGCCGGGGCCGAGGAGGCCGCCGAGCAGATCCGGGAGAGCGGAGGCGAGGCGCTCGCCCTGTCCTGCGACCTCGGCGACGTCGACAGTGTCGAGACGGCCGTGACCCGAGCCGCCGAGTGGGCCGGGGGAATCGACCTCCTCGCGGTCGTCGGAGCGATGGCGCATGTGGGTGAGGTCGAGAAGATCTCGCCGAACGATTTCAGGCGGGTCCTCGACGTCAACCTCGTCGGACCCTTCACCGCGGCGAGAGCCGCGCTACCGTACCTGGTCGCCGCCAAGGGGAACATCGTCAACGTCGCCAGCCTGGCGGGCATCAAGGGCATGCCCTACGGCGTCGCCTACTCGGCTTCGAAGGGCGGCCTGTTGATGCTGACGAAGTCGCTGTCCGTCGAACTGTGGGAGACGGGGGTCCGCGTCAACGCGGTCGCACCCGGAGGTGTCTCCACCGGTATGCCGGCCGCGGGAGAGTACCCCGAAGGGGGATGGGAGCGGGTCGCGAAGCGGTTTCGTACGTCGTTCGGCCCGGCGACGGCCGAACAGGTCGCCGAGGCCGTCGTGTTCCTCGGCTCGGCCGAGGCCCACATGATCAACGGCGTGGTGCTTCCCGTGGACGGCGGCGCGTCGGCCTGAACGCACCGGCCGCCCGCCGAGAACGTGAGAACGAGGAGATGCAGGACGTGACGGACACACCCCTGAGGGGACTGAAGATCGTGGAGTTCGGTTCGATCGGACCGGTGCCCCACGCCGCGATGCTGCTCAGCGACCTTGGTGCCGACACGGTCCGTATCGGTCGCGGCGGTGCCAACGACTCCCCCTTGGGGGACTACGGCTCGCCCGGGCACGTGCTCCGCGGACGCACGTTCGTGACGGCCGACCTCAAGGACGAGCGGACACGCTCCCTGGCGTTGGACCTGCTCACCGAAGCGGACGTGGTGCTGGAAGGTTTTCGCCCCGGAGTGATGGAGCGTCTCGGGCTCGGACCGGACGTGGTCCGTGAACGGAACCGGCGCCTGGTCTACGCCCGCATGACCGGTTGGGGGCAGGACGGTCCTTTGGCGCGCACCGCAGGCCACGACATCAACTACGTGGCCCTGACCGGTGCCCTGAACGCCATCGGACCGAAAGAGCAACCCCTTCCCCCCTTGAGCCTGGTGGGGGATTACGCGGGCGGTTCGATGTTCCTGGTGTTCGGTGTCCTGTCCGCGCTTTACCAACGCGAGAGGACGAAAGAGGGGACGGTCGTCGACGCATCGATCGTCGATGGGGTGAGCGCCCTCGTGCAACCCATCTTGGAACTTCGGTCCCAAGGACTGTGGTCCGACGAACGTGCCGACAACATGGCGGACGGGGCCGCCCCGTATTACCGGACCTATCGTTGTCAGGACGGTGGTTTCATGGCGGTAGGGGCCGTCGAAGAGCGGTTCTACGAACTTTTCGTCCGCATGCTCGACCTCGTCCCCTCCGAACTCCCCGACCGGGCGGAGAAGAAGAACTGGGGCGCCCTGACGGAGATCTTCCAGGAACGGTTCCTCACCCGGTCGCGGGAGGAGTGGACCGAACTCTTCACGGGAACCGACGCATGTGTCACACCGGTGCTGACCTTCGAGGAGGCGCCCCTGGACCCCCACGTCAGAGCGCGAGGATCCTTGTACGCCGATAACGGGGACGTGACGGCGGCGCCGGCTCCGAGGTTCGCCGGGAAGCGCTCCCCGGCGGCCTCGGGGGAGCGGGTCATGACGATCGAGGCGGCCGTCGCACGGTGGCGAAAAGATCCCGCCCCTTTTGAGTTGCGATAGGGACAACCGGTTCCGGACAGTGGAATCCTGTGTGTCGCCCCTCTCACAGTCCATGGAAATTTCTTTCCAGGTTCGCCTTCGCATAACCACGAAGGGCCGTCGCAAAGGAAGAGGTTTTCGTGGCATCGACACAACGTCAACGAAAAACGGTCGTCGCCGGAGTCATCGGAACAACGGTCGAATTCTACGACTTCGCCATCTACGGGACGGCTGCGGCACTGATCTTCGGCCCGCAGTTCTTCAGCGAGTCCTCCGCCGTGGCCGGTACCCTGGCGGCGTTCGCCACGTTCGCCGCCGGTTTCGTCGCCCGGCCCTTGGGCGGTTTCGTGTTCGGTCATTTCGGAGATCGCGTCGGTCGCAAGCGCACATTGCAGATCACGCTCCTGCTCATGGGCCTGTCCACGACGCTCATCGGACTGCTGCCCACCTACGCCCAGGTCGGGCTGCTCGCCCCGCTTCTC
The DNA here is from genome assembly GCF_030271535.1 of Nocardiopsis sp. ATB16-24. Lineage (GTDB taxonomy): Bacteria > Actinomycetota > Actinomycetes > Streptosporangiales > Streptosporangiaceae > Nocardiopsis. The sequence goes on from NZ_JASCXJ010000005.1 coordinate 205,376, forward strand.
CTGGTCCTGCTGCGACTGGCCCAGGGCTTCGCCGCCGGTGGTGAGATCGGTGGCGCCGTGGTCATGGTGGTGGAGAACACCCGACCGGAAAGGCGCGCGACATCGGGTTCGATGGTCATCGCGTCGCTCTCGCTCGGAGGGATCCTCGCGACCGGTGTGTTCTTCCTGGTCTCGTCGGTATTGACCACCGACCAGTTCAACGACTGGGGCTGGAGGATTCCGTTCCTCATCAGCATCGTCCTGGTCGGGGTCGGCGCCTACGTGCGCAGCCGGCTGGACGAGACGACCCAGTTCGCGCAGGTCGCCGAGCGTGGTGAGACGGAGAGGTTCCCGCTGCTGACCGTCCTTCGCCACAACATGCGTTCCGTGCTCTTCGTCCTAGGGGTCGCCACGGTCTTCTCGGCGGCCTCGTTCCTCTTGGCCGTCTTCGTCCTCAACTACCTCTCCACGACGGTGGGGCTCACCCAGGGGTTCGCGTTGGGGGTCGTCACCCTGGCGCTCGCCGTCTCGGTGGTCTCGGCCGTGGCAGCCGGGCGTGCGGCGGACTCGTTCGGTCGCCGCCGGGTCATCGTGGTGGGCCTTGTGACCGTCATCGTCGCGACCTACCCCCTGTTCGCGCTGATGGACACCGCAGACCGCCCCCTGGTGGTCGTCGGCGTGCTCGGGCTCGGGACACTGGTCGGAGCCATCGGTGGACCGATGGCGACCTACTTCTCCGAACTGTTCCCGCCGTCGGTCCGCTACAGCGGTTTCTCGGTGGGTTACCAGCTCGCCTCGATCCTCGGCGGTGGTCTGGCCCCGTTCATCGCGACGGCGCTTCTGGCCGCCACCGGTGGGGCGGGCTGGTCGATCAGCCTCTACATCGTCGCCCTCGCCGTGGTCGCACTCGCGTGCATCGCTAGCCGACCGGACACGGGAGGACCTCGGGCCGGCCTTGAGGGCGTGTCCGAGAAGGGACAGGAGGAAGGGGCTCGTTGAGGGCCCTTCCCCCTGTGACATGTCACGGGCCTCGTGGGGCCGTGTCCTCGGACTCCCGGGCCACTGTGCCCGATCGTCCGTTCCCGGACCCTGCGGATGGCGGCCGGCCGATCGCCGAGCGCCGACGATGAACGGTCCCCGAGCGTAGGGGCGGGTCGAGGGGATCTGAACGGCCTGTGGGCGTCGCCGGCCCGTGTGCGTGGACGGCACCAGGGTCGCCGTCCCTGACGTGGGCGGCGGAGTCATGTGAGGGAGAAGGGCTCTGGAGGTGGGCGACCGGGGAGGAGTGTGTGCACCCCGGAGCACACGGGGGCACACAGGGCCCGAACGCGGTGAGGACCTCGCGCGAGGTCCTCACCGCCCCCTATGGAACGGGCTCCTGAAGCGCACCCGACAGGATCCGGCCCCGCGGCCGTCAGCGGAGGAGAGGTCGCCGACCACGACACTCCCGTCCGTCCCGCTTTTTCCGTGACCTGGTGATACCACCGCCGCACCGCTCGGCCCTCTCACGATGGCATGGCTGGTATCGGCGATCGGACCGACGATCGAGTTCCCCGAGCCCGCACGGTGCCGGGGGTGGTGTCCCTACCGCCCTCGGGTCACGAAGGACCCGTCACCCGAGGGCGGTCGGTGTCGACCTCGGCCGCTCTACGGTGTGCCGGCGTAGGTCTCGAACTCGGCCACGCGCGGTGTGCCGTTCGAACCGGTGATCTCGAAGTTGATCTTCCGCAGTGTCGTCGGGGAGAAGGTGATGACCCCCGCTCCGCTGCCGGTGGCCAGGACGGTGCCGTTGTCGTTGTCGACGACCCGCCAGGAACCGATGTTGCCCTGGGCTCCGGACGCCTCACGGATGTTGATCGTGGACACCGTGGTGTTGGAACCCCACTTGACCGAGATGCGACCGGTCGATCCGCTCGGCGACCAGTAGGTGTTCATGTCGCCGTCGATGACGTTGCCGTAGCTGGTCCCGCTGCCCTTGCTGGAGCCGTCGGCGCCGGCCCCGATGCTGAGGTTGGTGCCGCTGGGAGGGTCACCGGGGTCACCGGGCTCCGGGTCGGGACCGGGGCCGGGGTCGCCCGGGGCCGGGTCGTCCGCTCGGCAGTTGCCGTCGGAGACCCGATTGCCCTTGTTCGCGCCCGCGGTCTGCCCCAGCACCTGTGCCAGGCAGCCGGCGTCGTCGAGGCTGTAGGAGTACGGAATGCTCACCGACGTGGTGGAGCGCGGGTCGGGTCCGGCCGGGTAGTTCTTGTCACCTTGGCTGGACCAGGTCACGTTGTCGAAGACGTTGCCCCGGACCTCCCAGGTGCCCCTCTCGTTGGTGTAGAAGGTGCCCAGGACGTCCCTGGAGTTCTTGAAGTAGTTGTTCTCCACCTTCGCGCGGGCCCCGGCGCGGGAGTTGATGCCGGACTTGGAGAGTCCCGAGTAGTGGTTGTTGTACATGTGCCCGATGCCGCCGCGCAGCAGGGGGGCACGTGAGTCGATGTTCTCGTACAGGTTGTGGTGGTAGGTGACGTAACCGTTGGAGCGGTCGCTCTCGCTGGACCCGACCAGGCCGCCACGGCCGGAGTTGCGCAGGATGCTGTAGGAGAGGGTGACGTACTGGGTGTTGTTCTTCATGTCGAAGAGGGCGTCGTAGCCCTCCGACTCCCCACCCGACGCCTCCAGGGTGACGTGGTCGACCCAGACGTTGCGGACGTCCTTCTCCATCCCGATGGCGTCGCCACCGTTGGACGTGGGCGAGCCGGACTTCTTGACGTTCCGGACGGTCACGTTCTGGATGATGATGTTGCGGGACTCGCGGATGTGGATGCCGAGCTGGTCGAACACGGCTCCCCTGCCGGTGCCGACGATCGTGACGTTGCTGATCTTCTTGAGTTCGATCACGTCGTCGGCGGTGTCACAACCGGGGCCCGACACCTTGGAGGTGTTGCCGTGGTTGATGGTCCCTTCCACCTGGATGATGATCGGGGTGCTGGTGCTGGGGCGGTCGCACAGGGCCTGGTGGATCTGGGTTCCGGTGGTGGCGCGTACGGTCTGCCCGCCCGCGCCGCCGGTGGTCCCGCCGTTCTGGGTCGCGTAACCCGTGGCGCTGCCGGTCTGTGCCGCTGCCGGGGACATCGGCAGGGCCAGGCCGGCCGCCACCACGGCCGTGGCGGCCAGCGTCGACGCGAGTCGCCGCGTGAGGGATCTTCTCACTGCTCGCCTTTCCTCATGACGGATGAGAGTTGACTGGGAGGTGAACGTGGACTGCACTTCCCGAGAGTAGAGAAAGCGCTTTCCATGTCAAGAGGGGTAGTGCAAACGTTTGTAGTCGGAAAAGATCTCCGCTCCGCTTCTTGCTCCTTTGACCTGCCTCTTTGCAGGCGTGTGTTGTCGAAAGTGGAAGCGAGTACCTCAAAGGCTGCAACCGCTTGAGTCGGCTCCCGTGCGACAGGACGAAGAGGGATCGGGAGCCCCGCCGGGGACGGGGAGTGCCGTGGTGCGGTGTCGGTGTTCAGCCCAGGGTGCGAGCGAGTGTGGGAGGTCTCGCCTACGACGACGCCGCTTCGGGGAGCACCGTCGAGGGGCGAAAGTGCTCCCCGAAGCAGCGTCGTGGCGAGCCGGGCCGCAAGGCCCGCCCCTCCACCACCTCGCCGGACCTTTTCGGCCCCACCCGACACCTCCCGCCCGGAGCGTCGCCGGCCGTGGCCTTGGCTCCTCACCCACGCACCAGGCGGACCACCAGGACCACCGCGCCGGGCAGGGAGGACACCAGGGTCAGCAGGCCGTAGACCACCGACACCGTCAGACCCGTCTGCGCGCCCATCCCCGCCGCACCGAAGGCCAGGGCGGTGACCGCCTCGCGCGGACCCCAGCCGCCCAGGCTCAGCGGCAGACTCATCACCAACAGCGCCAGGATCGCCGGCGGCACCAGTCGGAGCACGGGCGCGGTGACCCCCGCCAGGTGGGAGGCGAGCAGGAACAGGGTCACGTACCCGGCCAACGCGGCCACCGAGAACAACAGCACCGAGGGCCAGCGCGCGAGCAGTCCCGCGCGGACCTCGGCCCCGGCGCGACGTAGGGCCCGCCACCACCGCGACCGGCGCGCCCCGCCCACGCGCAGGGCCACCGCGCACACCAAGGCGATCACCGCGACCGCTCCGAACGTCACCCCGGCCGCGCGCAGCCCCGGACCCGGCAGCGCGGTGGGAAGGGCGAACAGCAGCGCGACGCCGCAGGCGGCCAACACCACCTGTCCGGCCGTGCGTTCCAGGACCACCGCACGGACCCCGCGGCCCATGTCGCCGGAGTAGCGGCCATGGCCGAACGCGCGGTGGACGTCTCCCAGGACCCCGGCGGGGAGCACCGAGTTGAGGAACACGGCCAGGTAGTAGTCGGCCACCGCGCGCCGTAACGGCAACCGCAGCCCCACCCCGCGCGCCACCGTCCGCCAACGGGCGGCGGACAGCACGGTGGTGACCGCGCCGATGCCCGACGCCGCCAGGACCGCGCGGACGTCGACGGCCGCGACGGCGTCGGTGAAGGCCTCCCGGGGGTACCACCACACGACCACGCCCAGGATGGCGAGTCCGGTCAGCGCCCTGGCCCACGCCGACCATCGGGAAGGCGCGCGGCGCACGGGATTCTCGGCCCGGTCGATCCCGTTCCTTCCGGTCTTCATCGCCCGAAGACCTCGCGGGCCGCTCCCACCCACGGAGGAGGGGACCAGGCGCCGCGGTCGGTGCGCCCCGCATGTGGCGCGCACCGACTCAGCACCGTACGGCTCACCGGGCCGCCCGGGGCAGCGCCAGCAGGTCCGTGTGGTGGACGACGACGCGCCAGTTCCCTCCCGCGCACACCGACAGTCGGTGTTGCAGATACTCCTCCCCGGGTAGCGAACCGTCCTGTTCCACGGCCGCCCTCACCCAACCGCGCAGCCAGGCCCGGGTCAGCTCCGCGTCGCCGGGCCCCAACCGCCACGGACTGGGATAGGAACGCACCTCATAGCCCAGGCGGGTGAAGGCCGCCGTGGCGAAACCGGGCGCGTCGGGTCCCAGCCGGCCGCGCCGCCGCTGGTGGTCGTCGAAGGCCGCCCCGAAGGCTCCGTCGAGCGGGTCGGCGGGCAGGAACTCCACCCTGCCCACCACCGACAGGCAGAGCAGCGCCGGGCATCCCCGGGTCGCGACCGCTCCGGTCAGGGCACGCACCTCCGCCCGTGTGAGCACGTCCAGCAGTGCCGAGGCCGTCACCAGAGTGACCCCCTCCAGGTCGGTGGCCCGCAGCGACTCCAGGTCCAGCCGTCGGGCGATCACCTCGGCACCGGGCACCGAGGCCCGGGCCGGCTCCAACAGTTCCGGGTCGCGGTCCAGCAGCAGCCAGCTCCGCTCGCCGGGCAGGCGGGAGGTGAGCCAACGTCCCAGGGAACCCGTTCCGCACCCCAGGTCGGCCACCACGCGAGCGTGGTCGCGCAGCTCCGTGAGCGGTTCCGTGGCGCGGGCCCGTGCGTCCGCTTCCTCACGCAGCGCCAGCCACTCCGGCATGGACGACGCGGCTTCGGTGGTGTTCAACCCGGCTCCTTCCGGTCCAGGATCGCGGCCATGTCCCGGGCCGCGCACTCCCATCCTCGCAAGCGTTCCCGCCGTAGGCGGGCCGAACGCCGCAGCCGTCCGCGTAGAGTCGCGTCGGTCAACCAACGGCGCAGCGCCTCGGCCAGCGCGGCGGGGTCCTCCGGGGGGACGAGCAGGCCCGGCCTTCGTCCGTGGGGGTCGTGTCCCAAGGCCTCGGGGACCCCGCCCACCTCACCGGCCACCACCGGAACACCGCGAGCCAACGCCTCGGCCACCACCATGCCGTAGGTCTCCTTGCGCGAGGGCAGAACCAGCAGGTCGGCGCGGGAGTAAGCCTCCCGCAACGCCCGGCCCCGCAGCGGGCCGGGGAAGGACACCCGGTCCCGCAGTCCGTACTCGCGGCACAGGGCCCGCAGACGCTCGGCGTAGGCGGCCGCCTCCCCCTCCCCGGCCGACAGGTCACCCAGGGGTCCCGCGCACGTGCACTCCCACGCCAGGTCGCCCAGGTCCGCCAGCGCCGACAACAGCAGGTCGTGGCCCTTGTGCGGGGTCACCGCCGCCAGGCACAGCATCCGCGTGCCGTCCCCGACGGGGGTGGGCGGCGCCGGGTCCACTCCCGGCTCCACCACGTGGACCCGGCCCAGGCCGTGGTGGCCGGCCACCCGCCGTGCCGACCACCGACTGGTGGCCACCACGTTCCGGGCCGCGTGCAGCACCCGGCGCTCACGCTCGTCCAGGTCCCGGGCCTGGGTGGGGGACAGGCCGGCGCCCTCGGCCAGGGGCAGGTGCACCAGTACCACCAACCGCAGGCGCGAGGCGTGGGGCAGGACCACCTCGGGCACACCGCAGGACAGGAGCCCGTCCAGGATCACCGCCGAGCCGTCGGGCGCCCGCGCCAACGCACGTGAGAGCCCGGCGCGCTCGTCGGCGTCGGCCCAGGGCCACCGTCCGGGCACGGTGGTCCGGTGCATCGGCCGACCGAGCGCGGTGAGCGCCTCGGCCAGGCGCCGGCCGTAGACGTTGCCGCCACTGGGCACCGTGTCGGGCGGGACGAGCAGGAGGGTGTTCACAGGTCGCGTTCGTGGGAGGCCCAGGCCACGTGCGACTCGTGCAGGGTCACCGTGATCCCGTCCAGACCGCGTGCCGTCGCGTCGAGCCGCTTCACCAGCCGGTCGGTGATCACGCCGGCCAGGAACTCGGTGCTGGTGTTGACCCCCGCGAACTCCGGCACCTCGTCCAGGTTGCGGTAGTCCAGTTCGGCGAGCACGGCCTTGAGCTCCCGCGTGGCCAGGCCGATGTCCACCACGAGGTTGTCCTCGTCCAACTCGCGGCGGCGGAAGGTGGCGTCCACGGTGAACGTGGCCCCGTGCAACTGCTGGGCGGGGCCGAACACCTCGCCCTGGAAGCTGTGGGCGATCATGATGTGGTCTCGGACGGTGAGACTGTACAAGGGTGTGCTCCTTGGTCGTCGTGCCATGGGGCCGGGGCCTTCAGGAGGGCCCCGGCGGACGGGACGCCGCGCGCCCCGGTGTCTCACCCCTGCCCGTAAACGATCCGGTGGCACAGGGCGGACAGCGTGCCGTCGGCCAGGCGCGGCATCACCGACGGCAGTTCCTCGAAGGGGCTCTCGCCGGTGAGGAGGACCTCGAAGGCCGGGTCGGCAAGCAGGTCCAGGGCCAGGTCGAGACGGTCGGCGTGGGTGCGCGACCCTCTCCTTCGGGGTGCGACCGCGCCGACCTGGCTGGAGCGCACGGTCAGGCGGCGCGAATGGAAGTACTCGCCCAGCGGTACGTCGACCCGACGGTCCCCGTACCAGCTCAGCTCGATCACCTCGCCCTCGGCGGCGACCAGTTCCAGTGCCCGTTCCAACCCGGCCCCGGTGGCGCTGGTGTGCAAGACGAGGTCGCGCCCTTCGTCGGCCTCCTCGGGGAGACGGAAGTCCACTCCGAGCCGTTCGGCCACCCGTGCCCGTCCAGGATCGGTGTCCACCAGTTGCACCCTGACCCCCGGGACCCCGGCGGCCAACCGGGCCACGCAGCAGCCCACCATCCCCGCGCCGACCACCGTCAGGCGGTCGCCCACCAGGGGAGGGGCGTCCCACAGGGCGTTCACCGCCGTCTCCACCGTTCCGGCCAGTACAGCGCGTTCGGCCGGGACGTCCTCGGGCACGCACCGCACCGCTTCGGCGGGGAGCACGTACCGGGTCTGGTGCGGATACAGGGCGAAGACCGTGCGCCCGGCCAGCTCGGGCGGACCCTGCTCCACCACGCCGACATTGAGGTAGCCGTACTTGACCGCGCCGTCGAAGCTCCCCTCTTGGAAAGGCGCCCGCATCAGCCGGTGCTGGCCGGGCGGTACGCCCCCGCCGAAGACCAGGGCCTCGGTGGCCCGACTGACCCCCGAGTACAGGGCGCGCACCAGTACCTGACCCTCCTCCGGGGCGGGAAGTTCGCTCTCGCGGATCTCGCCCACACCGGGGGACCTCACCCAGAAAGCGCGTGCCGTACCGCTCATGCTCCCCCTCGTCCATGTTGCGGTGACCGTCGTCGGCCGTCGTCGAAGACCTATCCGTGTACGGGACGGCCGGCGTGACGAAGGTCCTTTTCCGACGTGGCGCGCTCGGCCCCTCTCTCCCGATCCCGCTCATCCGCCGCCGACGGCGGGGAGCCGAACGCCTCCGCGGGCGCGCCACAGACCCACGGCGTCGCGACCGAACGACCACACCAGGGCGGCCAGCGCCCCACCGGTCACGGCCACCGACCCCCAGGGGGCGAGCACCTGTGAGGAGGCCGTCACCAAGGCCGCCCCCTGTGCCCCCGCCACGACCCTGCGAGCCCGGCTGGGCGGCAGCGGGGCCCGCAGCCATGGCGCCGCCCGACCGGCGAGTGCGAACACGTACCGCATCGCGCCGATCGCGATCACCCAGGGGCCCAGGAGGGAGGCCGCGTGCACGCTCAACACCAGGAGCAGGAAGGCGTCGACCTCCATGTCGAAGCGCGCCCCGAAGGGGGAGGCGGTGCGGGTGCAGCGGGCCACCGGTCCGTCCACCAGGTCCAGTACCAGGGCGATCGACGCCAGTACCACCACCGGCCATCCGTGTCCGCCGTCGACCACCAGCGCGGTCACCGCGCCGACGAGCAAGGCCCGACAGAGCGTCACCAGATCGGCGGGCCCCCACGTGCGCGGTCGCGTTCGGCGCGCCGTCCACGCCAGCACCGTGACCCCCGACACCAGGTAGAGGACGCCGGCGGTCCAGCCCACCACACCGAGTCCCACCGTCGACGCGAGCGTGGCCAGGACGAGGACCTGCGCGCACGCGCCGGCCACCAGGACCCGGCGCTCATCCACGTGACCCGTCCAGGTGCGGCAGGTCGTGGCCCAGCCTGTCGCGTTTGGCGGTCAGGTAGGCGATGTTCTCCGCCCGGGCGGGCATCAGCAGCGGAACCCGGCTCACGACCTTGATCCCGTGCTCCTCCAGCGCGCGCAGCTTGTCGGGGTTGTTGGACATCAGTCGTACCGATCGCACCCCCAGGTACAGCAGCGCCCGCGCCGCCGGGCCGTAGTCGCGCGTGTCCACCGGTAGGCCGAGTTCGGTCGCCGAGTCCACGGTGTCCAGACCCAGCCGGTCCTGTAGGGCGAGCGTGCGCACCTTGTCCACCAGGCCGATCCCCCGCCCCTCGTGGCCGCGCAGGTAGACCAGCACGCCCCTGCCCTCACGCACGACCGCCTCCAGGGCCGCCTCCAGTTGGTCCCCGCACTCACAGCGCAAGGCGGCGAACGCGTCCCCCGTCAGGCACTCCGAGTGCGCGCGGACCAGTACGTCCTCGCCCTCGTGGACGTCCCCGAACACCAGGGCCACATGTTCCTGGCCGTCTCCCCGGTCTCGGAAGGCGACCATGCGGAACGTTCCACGCCGGGTCGCCAACACCGATTCGGCCACGGCGTCCGGGTCCATGCTCTGTTCGCTCATCCATCCCCTCCCGCGTGACGGCGGCCACACACGCCCGGTGCCCACCTTCCGGGGAGTGAAACCCTGACGGAGGGCGGGCACCGAGTGCCGTGGGGGAACCGCGAGGGAGTGTGCGCGGTCGCGGCCGCCGGGTACGAGGGGAGTGGGGCGACCGCCGGAGGAACGAGGGGAGTTACTTGCCTCCGACCCCCATCATTCCCTGGACCAGGGAACGACGCGCGAAAAGGTACACCAGGAACAGCGGCACGGTCGAGAGCACCACCGCCGCCAGCAGACCGGGGATGTCGATGCGGTACTGGCCCTGGAACTCGAACAGTCCCATGGTGATCAGCCGCTTGTCCGGCGACTGGGTCAGGATCAGCGGGAACAGGAACCCGTTCCAGGCCTGGAGCGCCGCGTACACGGCGATGGTGCTCAGCCCCGAACGCGACATCGGCACCACCAACTGTAGGAAGGTGCGCACCGACCCCGCACCGTCCAACGCCATGGCCTCGTACAGCTCCTCGGAGATGTCACGCATGGACCCCACCAGGATCAGCACGCACACCGGCAGGGCGAAGGCCGCGGTGGGCAGCACGATCGCGGTCAACGTGTCGTACAACCCCAGCTGCACGATGATCAGGTACACCGGCACGATCACCGCCTGCGACGGGATCGCCAGTCCCAGCAGGAACACGCGGAACACGCCCGTGGTCCATCGGGTGCGCGAGCGCACGATGGCGAAACCCGTCATGGAGGCCAGCGCCACCACGATCGCCACCACCGCGGCGGTGACGATCGCGGTGTTGAGGACGAAGCCGAGCAGCCCGTTCTCGATCGCCTTCCCGTAGTTGCCCAGGGTCGGGTCGGTCGGTGGGGTGAAGGGCCCCGAGGAGGTGTAGTTCTCGGCGCGCTGCACCGTGGCTATCAGCAGCGCGTACAGCGGCAGGGCCACGATCACCAGCCACAGCGCGACGCCCATCCCCGCCAGGACGTTGGGGCGGTCGCGCCCGGACCTTCTACGGAACGGTCCGGTGCGGGGAGGGTCGGGGCGTCGCCGGGCGGGAGGCCGGGAGGGGCTCTCGGCGAGACGGACGGTCACAAGCCCTCCTTGGTGCTGCGCATGGAGCCGAAACCGGTGAAGCGCACCAACAGCAGGGCGACCAGTGTCGCCACCACCACCAGGGTGAACGCGACGGCGCTGGCGTAACCCAGCTCCCAGCTGCGGAAACCGGCCCGGTACATCAGGAAGGGGACGATGGTGGTGTCGGTGCCGGGACCGCCGTTGGTCAGGATCAGCACCGTTTCGAAGTAGGTCAGCGCGCCCACCACCATCAGCACCGAAGAGGTGGTGATGGTGTGCCGCAACTGCGGCAGCGTGATGTGCCAGAACGCCCGAAGTCGTCCGGCGCCGTCGATCTCCGCGGCCTGGTAGAGCGATGCCGGGATCTGCCGCGCACCGCCCTGGTAGAGCAGCATGTGCAGGGGGATGAACTGCCAGGAGCTGACGAAGACGATCACCAGGAAGGCGCTGTGGGAGCCGCCCAGCAGGTTGACCGTGGGCATCCCCAACACCGGTCCCAGCCAGGCCAGCGGGCCGAAGTTGGGGTCGAGCAGGGCGCGCCAGATGATCGCGATCGCCGCGGAGGACAACAGCAGCGGCAGGAAGAACAGTGCCGAGAGCACCGCCCTGTTGCGTTGCGGACCGGCGGCCCACACGCCCAGCAGCAGGCTGATGGGCGTCTGCACCGCCCAGGTCAGGACGGTCAGCAGCAGGCTCAGCCAGACGGCCCGGTGCATCAGCGGGTCGTTCGCGAGCCGTGTCCAGTTCTGTAGACCGATGAACTCCGGTGAGCCCAGTCCGCCCCAGGACGTCAGGGACAGGTAGGCCACCAGCACCATCGGCAGAGCGGCGAAGATCCCGAAGTACAGCAGTCCGGGCACCGCCCACACCGCACTCGGCCGTCCGGTGCGGGGGCCGGTGGCCCGCGCGGACCTGCCGCGCGAGCCACCGGCGGGGACTCCGGTGCCGGAGTCCCCGGTGCCGGTGGCACCGGTGGCCGGACCGCTGCGAGCGGCGCCACCGGTGACCGGACTGCTGGTACCGCTGGTCACAGGGCCGCCAGAGCGTCGACGAACTGCTCGGGTGTGATCTGGCCGTTGAACAGGGACTCGATCTCGGTGACCATCGGCGTGGCCACGTTCGGCGGGAGCGCCTGGTCCCAGGACAACTGGAAGTGCGGAGCGTCGCGCACCATCTCGTACTGGAAGACGGCGAACTCGGGGTTGGGGCTGTCGGCCACCGCCTCCTCGGCGTTGGCGGTGGTGGGCACCTCGCCGTTCTCGACCATGTCGGCCACGTACTCCTCCTGCGACGTGTACTTCAAGAACTCCAGCGCCGCCTCCACGTGCTCGCTCTCGGCCGTGACCGAGAAGTAGTTGGTCGGGTTGCCGACCACGTTGGCGGGATCGCCCGTGCCGCCGGGGATGGGCGGGAACTCCACGTAGCCCAGGTCGTTCTCGGCGAACTCGCGCGCCTGGTCCAGGTGCGTGGAGTACTCCCACGAGCCCATCAGGTGCATGGCGGCCCGGCCCTCGGACAGCAGGGTGGAGGCCCCGCCCTCGGTGTACTTCACCGAAGCGTAGGCGTCCCCGAAGGCGCCCCTCTCCACCAGGTCCTGGACCATCTCGGCGGCCTCCAGCACGGCCGGGTCGCGCCAGCCCTCGGGGTCGCCCCCGTGGATACGGGCGAACACCTCGGGACCGCCGATGCGGTCCACCAGGTACTGCAACCACATCTGTTCGGTCCAGGGGTCGCCTCCGGCCAGGGCGAAGGGGATGACGTCCTCCTCCGTGAAGGCGTCGATCAGGTCCAGGATGTCCTCCCAGGTCTCGGGGGGCTCGACGCCGACCTCCTCGAACACGGCGTTGTTGTAGAAGATCATGACCGGCTGCGTGCCGCGCAGGGGGATTCCGTACTGGACACCGTCCACCTTGCCCGACTCCAGAATGGAGGGGATGAAGGCCTCCGCCAGTTCGGGGTCCTCGGCCAGCAGGTCGTCCAGCGGGTGGAGCATGTCCTGTTCCACGTAGGGCTCGATGCTGCCCGCGCCCCAGTTGAAGAACACGTCCGGCTGCTCGCTGGAGCCCATCGCGGTGCGCAGGCGCTCCTCGTAGTTGTCGCCGGGCACCTGGTCGATGACGGCCTCGGTCTCGGAGGCCTCGTTGAACCGTTCGACCGCGCCTTCCTGCACCACGACCAGCGAGTCCTGGTACATCCACACGTGCATGCGGTCGTCTCCTCCTCCACCGCCCTCTCCGCCGGAACAGGCGGTGGTGGCGAGCAGGCAGAGCGCCGCGGCTCCGGCGAGGGAGCTCAGGCGGGGGGTTCTCATGGTGACTCCTCTTTCGAAACTATCGGAGAGTATTTCGAAATATTTGCGCCCGAATGTACGCTGCGACACGGGGAGCGTCAATACTCAGGTGAGAGCTGAGTCACCCCAAACTCCACAACAACCTCATAACCACGTAGGATCAGGCATCGTGAGTGCAGACCCCACCCCCGGTTCCGCGCGGACATCCTCCTCGGAGCCGGTGACGATCTCGAAAATTGCGGAAGCCGCAGGCGTCTCGGTGCCCACGGTCTCCAAGGTGCTCAACGGGCGGGCCGACGTGGCCAGTGAGACCCGGGCACGTGTGGAGGAGCTGATTCGTCGCCACGGCTACCGGCGGCGCCGGGGCCCGGGCGGGGGCCGCTCCTCCATGATCGACCTGGTCTTCCACGAGCTCGACAGCGCCTGGGCGATCGAGGTCATCCGCGGTGTGGAGGGGGTGGCGCGCTCCGAGGGGCTCAGCGTCGTGCTGACCGAGTCCGGCGGTGCCCAGACGCCTCGTGACGACTGGGTCGAGGCCGTGCTCGCTCGACAGTCCACCGCCGCGATCCTGGTCTTCTCCGATCTGGCGCCCGAGCAGCGCACCCGTCTGACCGCCCGCGGGATCCCCTTCGTGGTGGTCGACCCCACGGGAGACCCGGGCCCCAACATGCCCTCGGTGGGCTCGGCCAACTGGAACGGCGGCCTGGTCGCCACCCGTCACCTGCTCGAACTCGGCCACCGACGCATCGGCGTGATCGGCGGACCGCGCCACGTCCTGTGCAGCAAGGCCCGCATCGACGGCTACACCTCGGCGCTGGACTCCGCCGGCCTCGATCCCGACCCCGAGCTGATCCGCTACGGCGACTTCCACGTCGAGAGCGGACGCGACCAGGGCCGGGAGCTGCTCCGACTGCCGGACCCGCCCACGGCCGTCTTCGCCGGCAACGACCTCCAGGCCATGGGCCTGTACGAGGCCGCCCGCGAACTGGGCATACGCATCCCCGAGGAACTCAGCGTGGTCGGCTACGACGACCTGCCGGTGGCGCGCTGGATGGGTCCGCCGCTGACCACCGTGCGTCAACCGCTCACCGAGATGGCCGAGGAGGCCACCAGGATGGCGCTCACCCTGGCGCGCGGCGGTACCCCTCCCAACCTGCGCCTGGACCTGGCCACGGACCTGGTGGTGCGCCGCAGCAGCGCTCCGCCGCGCGAGGGGTGAGCCGACCCCGGACCCCCTTGGGGCACGAGGGCGGGGCCTGGAATGCGCAACGCCCGGCAGGACCCACCCGTCGTGGACTCCGAAGGTCCTTTGACCGGCGGTGCCGTGGCCCGTTCCACCTCGGTTCTCTCACGACTTCGTGGGGGCCGAGACCCCGACGAAGCCGGGCGTGCGACCGTTCACCTGCCCTGCTGCCGGGCAGGTCCCGCGCCGGAGTCCGCGCGGGCTCGGGGCGCCCCGGCGCCCACGGGTGGGAAGGGGCGACCAGGAGCCGACACCTCGTACAGTGTGAGGACCCGCCTTCGGGCGGCCCGCGACGGACCGCGGACCGACACGAGCCCCGACCGAGCGGGGACACAGCGTAAGGATGGCTTCTTGTACCTGTCCCGCGTCAACCTCGACCCCAGACGCAGTCCCGGCATGGACCAGTGGTCGCTCATGGGGCGGGCGGTACGCAGAGCGGTCGACCCCGCCCCCGACTCCGACGCCCGTGTGCTGTGGGCGCGCACCTCACCGAACACGCTGATCATCGGTTCCGACACGGCCCCCGCCTGGGGCAAGGTCCCCGGCGCCGTCTCCGCCGAGATCCGCCCATTGCCCAGATTCTCCGAAGGCGAGACCGTCCGCTGGGAGCTCATCAGCGCGCCCACGGCGCAGCACCGGACGGAACCCACCGAGCAGACGCCGCGCCCTCGCGGCAAACGGGTCCCTCTCGCCGAGGAGGAGTTCGAGAACTGGTCGGCCGACAGGCTGGCGGGAGCGATGGACGTCATCGCGGTGAAGTGGAAGCGGGTGGGCGGTAGACCGGCCCGGTACCACTTCACCGGGGAGGGCGTGGTGCGGGACAGCGAGGCGCTCCAGGAACTGTGCCTGGATGGTGTCGGTGCGGGCAGGGCCACGGGGGCCGGAATGCTCCTGGTCGGCCCGCAGGCACAGCGGTAGGTCGCGGTGCCACGCGGGGCCTTCGAGCGGCGCCCTCGTCCCCGACCTCACCTCGATGCTCGATCCCGAGCACAGGAGCTGGACCGTCGGACCGGGCCGACCCGGCTCGGCTTCGGAACGCCGCCGTGGAACCCCGCACCACCGAATCCGGGGTGAACGGCACACGTTCGTGGGCGTGCCCCTTCGTGAACGGCGGCCACACTGACTCCCGGGGTGAAACGTTGCGATCCCCTTCCTCGGTGGGTCGTTCCGCCCCACCGGAAGAAGGACCGGCCCGGCGGCCACCGGGTCAGTCCTGGGGAAGGTCCACCCCGATCTCCCCGCCCAAAGAGGCACCGCCCTCCAACCGCAGGTCGTCGCCGCTCCAGAAACGTCCCGGGTCGTAGTACCCCGGGTGCTTTCCCGCCGGGAGCAGACCCATCTCCTCGTAGGTCAGGGCGATGACCTCCGCGCAGTAGGCGCTCTCCAGGGCGCGTTCACGAGACCGGCCGCCCAGAGGCAGACGCCGCAGGGGGAAACGTCCACGCAGCCAGCGGGCGGCCAGCCGAGTGCTGGAGGGGAAGGGGGTGCCGTCGAGCCTGGCCACCGCGCGTAGGGCGGCGTCCTCCATGGGCGCGGTCGCCTCCGGTTCGAGTTGACGCAGCCAGGCACGCTGACCGTACTTGCGCCCCCACACAAGGACCGCGTCGCGCAGATCGTGCAACTGCACACCACGCTGGTGTCTGCCGGTCCACATGTCCGGCAGGGAGCGGCCGAGTTCGGCGTGCCACATCAGCGGGGGCAGATCATCGACCACGATCGACATGCCGACATGGTTGACGGGACTGTTGGTGGTGATCTGGATGGCACGGTCCGCTCTGCTGCTGCCGCGAAAAACCCACAGATCACCGGTACGAGTGAGTTCCAGCGCCTGACTCAGGGACATGCTCGTGTGCGCCACACCGCTAGCCTAGACGCATGCGTTGGTGGAAAGCCCTTGGAGTGGCCGCTTTCGTGGGCGTCGCGGCCACCGGTGTCGTGATCGCCCGCGACGAGCGACAACGCCGCGCCTACACCCCCGAGCAGGTCAGGGAACGGCTGCGCGAACGCGTGGCCCTGGCCGAGGACACGGAGGCCGGCCCGCCGCCGGAGGAGGAGAACGTGGTGGTGCCCTCGTGGCGCCGACGGGTCTACGGAGCCGCCAAGGCGCTCCAGGGTTCGGGGGCGGCCGCGCTGGGATGGTTGCGTGGTCGCCTCGACGCCGCCTGAGGAGGCCGCCCCGCGAAGGGACCTCAGGGAGCCGTCGCGCGGCCGGACGGACGACACCGGGGACGGACGACGGCACCGACGTACTGAGGAGTCCGGCCACGGCCACGCCGACCGACACCGTGTGAGCACCGACCGTCTCCGTCTGGGCGCCGGCCACCATGGGGCCGGCCGGTTCGAGGCCCGAACCCCCACATGCTCGACGCCGACCACCGCGTCGAGCGGTTCCTGATCAGCGGCACGCTGCGGTGCGCCGGTGGACGCCGAAGGGTATGGAGCCCGCTCCGGTCACGGAGCGACCGACCGACGGCGGCCGAACGGGCACGGTCGCGGTGAGGCCCGGCAGGACCGACGGACGGGTGAACACTCCCGCCGGGGGACCGGTCCCGCCGTGCGCGGCGAACGGCCCTTCGATCGACCCACCGCACGCCGCTTCCCACGGGCGGCGGTGCGCGCGGTGGTCGGGTGATGAAGGCCCGGGAGGGACCGTTCGCCCGCGACCATGAGGAGAGTCGTGTGGATCCCAGGCGGGTGGGTCGTGCCTGCTCGACCGGGTGTGGGAAGAGCGGAACCTAGTGTTACCGGCGGTACTACCGACTGGTAAGTTTGTCGTGTTCCGACGGGCCCGCCCCGTCACCGGACCCGGCCAGCGAGGAAGAAGAGCAGTGCACGAGGGCTTCCTGACCCGGCCCCGGCCCGTGTGCCGGCCACGCTTCCGGATCTTCCTGTTGCACCACGCCGGTGGTTCCTCGGCCGGTTACCGTCCCTGGGTGCGCCACTTCCCTGCCGACTGGGAGGTGTGCCTGTTGGAGGCTCCCGGCCGCGGTCGCTCGGCGGCGGAGGAACCCCTCCGCGACGCCCGTGCGCTGGTCCGCCGACTGCGTGAGGGCCTCGACGCGGAACTGGACCGGCCCTTCGGTCTCTTCGGCCACAGTATGGGCGCGCTGTTGGCCTACGAACTGGCCCACCTGCTGGTCGCGGAGGGGCCCGCACGGCCCGCCTGGCTCGGGGTCTCGGCCTGGAGCCCGGACCCGGGACCCCCACGGGACGAGCCCCGCCACCTGCTGCCGTCGGAGCGGCTGCGTCAGGGCCTCGCCCGCACGGGCGGGGTCGCCATGGGCGCGCTCTCCGACCCCGATCAATGGCGGGAGGTGGAGCCGCTGATCCGGGCCGACCTCGAACTGGTCGACACCTGGCGTTCCACACCGGCCCTCCCGCCACTGCGCGTTCCGCTGTCGGTCTTCGGTGGCCTGGACGATGCGGGAGTTCCTCCCGGGCGGCTCACCTCCTGGAGCGAGTACGTCGAGGGACCGGTCGCCAGGCACCTGCTGCCGGGCGACCACTTCTACTTCGTCGGCCGCCTGGCGGACGTGGCCGCCAGGATCGTCCAGGACGTCGACGCCGCCCTGACCCGCGTCCGGTGAGGGGGAGCGGGTGCTCACGGGTCGACGGCGATGACGTGGCCGGGATCGTCCGTGCGCAGGCTCGCCCCGCCTGCTCGGGGCACCTGGAAGTGGGCCGTCCCGACGACGGTCCGCACGGGCAGAGCCTCGAACACGAGGACCTCACCGTCCTCCACCACACGGGTGTGGACGGTCTCGGTGTCACCCGGTAGGTGCCCCCGGCCCGGCCGCCCTCGGCGACCACGTGGTCGGGCGAGCCGTCGTGGTGGGGTCGCGGACGAACTCCAGGACGCTCCTGTTCAGCGCAGCGAAGGTGTCAGTGCTCGGCGCGGTCAAGACGTCGGTCTTCAGGAAGTCCTCGGGCAAGCCGTGCCGGCTTCAGAGCACCGTCCCGGGTCGTGTTCGGGCGACTGTGACGATGTCGTCGCTCGTGGCCGTAAAAGAAGCCCGTGACCAGTCGCCGTAGCGAACCTCCACCTCCAGCCCGGCTTCGTACAGGAACCCGTCGATGTCCTCCGCGTCCAGGAAACGCAGGCTGCCCGTGTCGACCCGGAGGGTCTCGCCTTCGCGGGTGGCGGTGGTCTCGGTGAGCGCGACCACGTCGCCGTTCACGGACTCCACATGGTGCGACACCCTCAGGGCACGTCCCCGGTGATCGACCACATCGGTGGCGTGCTCCGGGGTCCAGCCCTCCCAAGCGCGGACCAAAGGGTTGCGGGTACCGAACACCAGCCTTCCCCCGGGGGCGAGCGCCCTCCGGATCGCGGCCAGCGCGGAGCGGAGTTCGTCGTCGGTCACGAACACCTGGAAGGCATTGCCGGCCATGATCGTGAGTTCGAACTCTCGCTCCCACGCCATGTCCTTGGCGCGGCCCTCCACCCACATGACGTCGTCGCGAGTACGCGCCCGGTCGAGCGAGGCGTTGTCAGGATCGATCCCGCAGAGCCGTCCGGTGTGCCCGCTTTCGCGGGCGCGGTGCAGCAACATGCCGGTACCGCAGCCGACATCGAGGACGGACGAGGAAGCCATGATGTGGGAAAGGTAGAAGTCATCGCTCGGACCCCAAGGGTTGAGGATGTCGTAGAGGGCGGCCGCATCGGCGTCGGAGTACATGGCGGCAGTGTGTCCTCGGGCGCCCCCGTTCCGCCAGAGTTCTTCGTCAGGATCGTCCGCCCGGAGACGGGGAGAAGGACATGGCGGGCTACTGACATCTTCACTGCGCCGAGCACCGACAAGTCGGCTGCGTTTCCCCTGACATCCCCACTGCGCCCAACAGCTCCTTCGGCCATCGGTACACGACCGGGCCCCGCCATGAGGGCGGGGCCCGTCCAGGACGGTCGGCATCGCAGGCGGGAGTCGGGCGCCGCGAGCCCTTTCCGCCGACCTGGTCGATCCCCGGCCGCGGGGAGCCGGTGGCGGGAGGTCGGGAGTCCTCACCGTCGACTTCCCACGGCCGGGAGACTGTCGGTTCCTCCGAGGGGAACACCGCTCAGGGGGTGGGGCTGCGGCGCCGTGAGACCTGTGGGGCGGTCGCGGGCGTGCGGACCATGGGGGTCACTCCTTCGTGAGCGGGGCATTGGGAGCGCTCCCAGGTATGGCGTACACCATAGTCACTCAGGCACACGCTGTAAAGGGATACGACCTCGGATTCACGCGGAGGCGCGCGTTCTCGGGGCATCCTCCTCCAGGAGGCGCCCTCCACCCCTGTCGTGGCGATGGGTCCCGGGTTACGGTGGACAGATGAGCCTTGAGTTGCCGACCGACCGACTCCTCATCCGGGAATGGCGGCTGGACGACGCAGAGGCGGCTCTGGAGATCTACGGGGCCGCCGATGTCGCCGAGTGGCTGACACCGGAATGGCGCCCGGTGAACGACACCGACGCCATGCGTCTGGTGTTGCACGCCTGGGTCGAGGCGGGACCGAACCTGATTCCTCCTGCGGGGCGTTGGGCCATCGTCAGGCAGGAGGACGGAGAACTGGTGGGAGGACTGTCGCTCAAACTGCTCCCACCCTTTGAGGAGGACTTCGAACTGTCCTGGGCACTGCGCCCGGACGTGTGGGGCCAGGGATACGCCACCGAGGCGAGCAGGGCCATCATCTCCTGGGCGTTCAAGCAGGGGATCGAGGAGGTTTTCGCGGTCGCACGCCCCGACAACGAGCGGGCGATCGCCGTGGCGCGCAGGCTGGGCATGGAATGGGTCGGTGAGACCGAGAAGTACTACGGGATGCCTTTGCAGGTGTTCCGGATGCGACCGGCCTGACCCTGGACGTTCGCGGCCCACCGGTGGGCCGCGAACGTGCGGCCCCTCAGGTCCCCAGGAACTGGCCGATGCGCTCGGTCTCCTCCTCCGACAGACGTACCTTGGCGGCGGCCGTGTTCTCCTCCAGGTGCGCCACCCGCGACGTTCCCGGAATCGGCAGCATCACCGGCGAGCGGTGCAGCAACCAGGCGAGGGACAACTGCACCGGGGTGACCCCGTGCTCGGCGGCCATCGCGGCCAGTGGTGACTCCGGCCCCGCCAGTTCGCCCCTCCCGACCGGTGCCCAGGGCAGGAACGCGATCCCCTCCCTCTCGCACTGGTCCAGGACGTCCTCGGCCTGGCGGAAGGAGGGCGCGTACTGGTTCTGCACCGACGCGATCGGGGTGATGGCGCGTGCGGCCGACAACTCGTCCACCGTCACCTCACTCAGCCCGATGTGCCGGATCTTTCCCTCCTCGCGCAGCTCCACCAGGGCGCCGAGCTGGTCGGCCAGGGGCACTTCGGGGTCGATGCGGTGCAGCTGGAACAGGTCGATCCGCTCCAGGCCCAGGTTGCGCAGACTCAGCTCCGCCTGCTGTTTGAGGTACTCGGGTCGACCCAGTCGGTGCCACTGGGCCGGCCCGGTGCGAGCGAAGCCCGCCTTGGTGCCGATGACGAGGTCCTCGTGGTACGGGTAGAGGGCCTCCCGGATCAGGTGCTCGCTGATCTGTGGACCGTAGGAGTCGGCCGTGTCGATGAAGGTGATGCCCAGTTCGACCGCGCGGCGCAGGACCGCCAGCGCCTCGTCCCGATCCCGAGGCGGGCCCCAGACGCCCTCACCGACGATGCGCATCGCCCCGAAACCCAGGCGGTGGACCGGCAGGTCGCCGCCCAGGAGGAGGGTCCCCGACAGCTCGGCGATCTGTGGTGTGGGGTGCTCGCTCACAGTGTCCCTTCCGAACGGCGCTGGGGCCGTGTGCTCAGAACGTGCGGGTGGACGCGCACGCGGGCCGCGCGTGCGCGTCCCCGGCGGTGTCGCGGGCAGGATCTCAGGAGGTGGGGACACCCGCAAGGCGCCACGGGGCCGGACCGGACTTCGTGGAGGAAGCGGGTCCGGTGGCGTGGGCCCCGGGTCGCGTCCTTTCGTGCCTCATCCGGAGCCGGTGTCGCGACGTGCCACCGAGGCCAGGTCGGTCTCGATGCGCGCGGTGGTCTCCAGCAGCGCCGGCAGCAGATCGCGGCGTACGTCCTGGATCGAGGAACGGTTGGCGTGTGCGGAGACGTTCGCCGCCGCGATGACCCGGCCCGACTCGTCGCGGATGGGCGCGGCCAAGGAGCGCAGGCCCTCCTCCAGTTCCTGGTCGACGATGGCGTACCCCTGTTCGCGTACCCGTCCCAGTTCGGCGCGCAGTTCGTCGGGGTCGGTGATGGTGAAGCGGGTCAGGGGCCGAAGCTCCACCCGCTCCAGGTAGTCGTCGAGACGGTCGTCGTCCTGTCCGGCCAGCAGCACGCGCCCCATCGAGGTGGCCGAGGCCGGAAAACGCGTCCCCACTCTGATGTCCACCGCCATGATCCGTGAGGTCGCCACGCGCGCCACGTACAGGGCGTCGTCGCCCTCCAGGACCGACACGGAGGCGGATTCGCGCACCCGGGCCGACAGGTCCTCCAGGTGGGGCCGGGCCACGTCCGGCAGCCCGGCGGAGGCCACGTAGGCGTAGCCCAGTTCCAGTACGCGGGGCGTGAGCGAGAACAGTCTGCCGTCGGTGCGCACGTACCCCAGGTCGGCCAGGGTGAGCAGGAAGCGGCGGGCGGCGGCCCGTGTCAGGTCGGTCTCCCGCGCGACCTCGCTGAGCGTCATGGAGCGCCGTTCGGCCGAGAAGGCGCGGATGACCGTCAGTCCGCGTTCCAGGGACTGGACGAAATGGGCGCCGCGGGCCGGTTCTTCTTCGGTGGTCATATGGCCTTCCTGGTTCGGATACGGGGGGCAGAGCCAGGACCCCAGGGAATGTTCTCATGCCGAACAGGAGGGTCGGTTCTCGCTCTTCCTTGACCCCGCTCGGTGCCGGCGCTACCGTCGTACCCAGTTGTTCGTTATAAGAACATATATTCGCTATTCGAACGGGAGTGTCTCATGATCGTGCCCCTGGGTGAGGCGGTACGCGAGCTCGTCCACGACGGTGACACCGTCGCCCTGGAAGGGTTCACCCATCTCATCCCCGTGGCGGCGGGGCACGAGATCATCCGCCAGGGTCTGCGCGACCTCACGCTGGTGCGGATGACGCCCGACATCGTCTACGACCAGCTCATCGGCGCCGGTTGCGCGAGCAGGCTCGTCTTCTCCTGGGGAGGCAACCCCGGGGTCGGGTCGCTGCACCGTTTCCGCGACGCCGTCACCGCGTCCTGGCCCGTACCCCTGGAGATCGAGGAGCACAGCCACGCCGGAATGGCCAACCGCTACGTCGCGGGCGCGTCCGGACTGCCCTTCGCCATCCTGCGCGGCTACAGCGGAACCGACCTGGCCACCCACAATCCCGACATCAAGACCATCACCTGTCCCTTCAGCGGGCAGGAGCTGGCCGCGGTGTCCGCTCTCAACCCCGATGTCACGATCGTGCACGCCCAGCGCGCCGACCGCGGCGGCAACGTGCAGCTGTGGGGCATCACCGGCATCCAGAAGGAGGCTGTCCTGGCCGCCGACCGGGCCCTGGTCACCGTGGAGGAGGTCGTGGACGAGCTCGAACCCGTTCCCGGCCAGGTCGTCCTGCCCTCGCGTGTGGTGGACCGGATCAGTGTCGCGCCCGGAGGAGCGGCCCCCTCCTACGCCCACGGCTACTACGAGCGCGACAACGAGGCCTATCGCGCCTGGGACGCCATCGGCCGTGACCGTGAGGCCTTCTCCGCCTGGCTCCGTGGGCTCACCGGCGCGGACGCCCCCATCGCTCCCACATCCGCCGGGAGGAACCTGTGACCGGCACCCCCTGGACCTCCGACGAGATCATGACCGTGACCGCGGCCCGTTCACTGCGTGACCGGATGTCGTGTTTCGTGGGCATCGGACTGCCCAGCACCGCCGCCAACGTGGCCCGCCGCACCCACGCGCCGGGGCTGTGGATGATCTACGAGTCCGGCACCCTGGGCACCGTCCCCGACCACCTCCCGCTGTCCATCGGAGACGGGATCCTCGCCGAGACCGCCGACACCGTGGTCTCGGTCCCCGAGGTCTTCAACTACTGGCTACAGGCCGGACGCATCGACGTCGGCTTCCTCGGCGCGGCCCAGATCGACCGGTACGCCAACATCAACACCACCGTCATCGGCGACTACACCGCCCCCAAGGTGCGTCTGCCCGGGGCCGGCGGTGCGCCCGAGATCGCCGCCTCCTGCCGTGAGGTCAGCGTGATCATGCGGCACGGCCGCCGCGCCTTCGTGGAGCGGGTCGACTTCGTCACCTCGGTCGGTCACGGCTCGGGGCCCGGCGACCGCGAGCGGCTGGGTCTACGCGGAGCCGGTCCGGTGCGGGTGATCACCGATCTGGGAGTACTCGAACCCGACCCCGTCACCCGCGAACTCGTCCTGACCGCGGTGCACCCGGGGGTGGAGGTGGACACGGTCCGGGAGGCGACCGGATGGGACCTGAAGGTGGCCGAGGGCCTCACGGTCACCCCCGAGCCCTCCGACACCGAACTTTCGGTGCTGCGCTCCCTGACCGGAGCCCTCTGAGGTCTGGGGAGCGACGGGGCCCTACAGTTACCTAACAGTGTTAGGAAGAGGTTCGTCAGCGGCCGGAACCCCCGGCCGCACAGCACCAGGAGATCCGCATGACCGACGTCTACGTCCTCGACGCCGTACGCACGCCTTTCGGCAGGTACGGCGGCGGACTGTCCGGGGTCCGTCCCGACGACCTGGCCGCCCACGTCATCGGATCTCTCCTCGAACGCACACCCGCCCTGGACCCCGCCGCCATCGACGAGGTCGTCCTCGGCAACGCCAACGGAGCGGGGGAGGAGAACCGCAACGTCGCCCGCATGGCCGCCCTGCTGGCCGGACTGCCGACCTCCGTCCCCGGTGTCACCGTCAACCGGTTGTGCGGCTCGGGCATGGAGGCCGCCATCCAGGCCGGTCGCGCCATCCAGGTCGGCGACGCCTCCCTGGTCGTGGCCGGGGGAGTGGAGTCCATGAGTCGCGCCCCCTGGGTGCTGCCCAAGCCGGCCAAGGGGTTTCCCGCGACCGACGCCACCTTGCACTCCACCACCTTGGGCTGGCGGATGGTCAACCCTCGCATGCCCGGACGGTGGACCGTCTCCCTCGGGGAGGGCACCGAGGGGCTGGCTCGACAGTACGGCATCACCCGCCTCGACCAGGACTGCTTCGCCCTGGCCAGCCACACCAAGGCCGCCAGGGCCTGGGCCGAGGGCGTCTTCGACGACGAGATCGTCCAGGTGCCCGACGCCCCCCTGGAGCGCGACGAGTCCATCCGGGAGACCTCCGCCGACAAGCTCGCCGCACTCCAACCGGCCTTCCACGCCGAGGGCACCATCACCGCGGGCAACGCCTCCTCTCTCAACGACGGGGCCGCCGCCCTCCTGCTCGGGGACCGCACCGCCGTACAGGCCGTCGGCGCGGAGCCGCTGGCGCGCATCGCCGGCCGCGGCGCGGCCGGCGTGGACCCCGACGTGTTCGGTATCGGACCCGTTCGCGCCGCCGAGATCGCGCTCGAACGCGCGGGCATCGGCTGGGGTGACCTGTCGGTCGTCGAACTCAACGAGGCCTTCGCCGCCCAGTCCCTGGCCTGCGTCCGCAGCTGGAAGGAACTGGACCCCCAGATCGTCAACCCCCATGGCGGAGCCATCGCCATCGGCCACCCGTTGGGGGCCTCCGGCGCACGCGTCCTGGGTTCGCTCGCCCACGAACTGCGCCGCAGGGGCGGTGGCTGGGGGCTGGCCGCGCTGTGCATCGGCGTCGGTCAGGGACTGGCCGTCGTCCTCCAGGCCTGAGCACCTCACGGGCCACCGGGGCGGGAACCGCGTGGAAG
Source organism: Nocardiopsis sp. ATB16-24 (assembly GCF_030271535.1). Taxonomy (GTDB): domain Bacteria; phylum Actinomycetota; class Actinomycetes; order Streptosporangiales; family Streptosporangiaceae; genus Nocardiopsis. The sequence continues at coordinate 230,306 of NZ_JASCXJ010000005.1, forward strand.
AAGGAGCACGACACGGCCCCTCCTTCCGGCGCGGCACGCGAGCCGTCGGCCCGTACGTGTCCGGCCGTCTTCGTGACCACGACCCCCTCCACGCCCGGCCGTTCCTCCAGACCCCACGTGGAAGCCGGTGCCCGACGGCGACGGGCCACTTTGACGGGAGTCCGACCGTCCCCCTCACTGAGAGACTGGAGGAGGTGCGCGGGTCGCGAGCGGACCCGCGACCCGCTCGACCCGGCGGGCAGCGGGGGTCTTGGACACGGTGTTCACCGACCGCGTCATCGACGGGAGAACGGGTCGAGCCGAGCACACCCACGGCGAACAAGGAGTACGGACCGAAAATGAGCGTTGACCTCCACCACACCGAGAGCGGACCGGCCGACGCGCCGCCCCTGCTGCTCGGCGGTTCCCTCGGGACCACGACCCGCATGTGGCGGCCGCAGGTCGAGGCGCTCTCGACCCTGTTCCGGGTGATCTGCTTCGACCACCGCGGGCATGGGAACTCGCCCGTTCCGGAGGGCCCCTACACCATGGCCGACCTGGGCGGCGACGTCATCGCGCTGATGGACCGCCTGGGCATCGAACGCGCCCACTACGCCGGGCTGTCGATCGGCGGCATGGTCGGACAGTGGCTCGCGGTCCACCATCCCGAGCGCATCGACGGCCTGGCCCTGTTGGCCACCTCCCCCTACATGGGACCGGCCCGGAACTGGCGGGACCGCGCCGCGCTGGTGCGGGCCGAGGGTACGGGCGCCCTGGCCGCCTCGGTGGTGGAACGCTGGTTCACCCCCGGTTACGCCAAGGAGCATCCCGACGAGGTCCGTGGCCTGCGCGACCAGATCGCGGCCACCGCACCCGAGGGGTACGCGGGTTGCTGTGGGGCCATCGAGACCTACGACCTGAGAGAGGAGCTGCACCGGATCACGGCGCCCACACTGGTGGTCGCCGGGGCCGACGACCCGTCGACACCGCCGGCCGAACACGCCGAACCGATAGCCGAGCGGATTCGCGGCGCGCGTCTGGTGGTGTTGGAGGAGGCGGCGCACCTTCTGTCCTGGCAGCAGAGCGCGAAGGTCAACACCCTGCTGACCCGGCACCTGACCGCCGCCGACAGTCACGGCTAGCACGTGGGCCGGGTCGAGGCGGACACGACCGTGCTCACCGAACCCTCACAGGACCTCGTCACCCGTTACGCCCGGGAGGAGATCTGGACCCGGCAGCGCCTGGACCGGCGCGCCCGCGGGGTGCCGGCGGTCCTGCTCGCCCAGGGCCACGGGGAGGAACCGGCCACGCACGTGCGCGCCGCTCCGCGCAGCGGTCCGAGTTCCGATCAGATCGGTGGGGTGTGCCCGCGGGACGCGGTCTACCGCGGGTCGCCCGCCGCGAACGAGGCCTTCGGTATCGCCGGAAGGTCTTCGCCGACGAGGAGGGAGCGTGCGCGGGGTGGGTCGGTCGGGTTCTCGGGCCGGCGCACCCCGTCGTCGCGGCGATCGGCTTCGCACCACCGGGGCGGGGCCCGCGGCCCCGCCGGGTCAGCGCTTGAACGCGACTCCGGCCAGCTCCCACAGCCTCACCGAGGGATCGGCGGGACGGAAGAGGGGGTCCACGCCCGGCCGACGCCAGGTGGAGCAGTCCACGACGCGAGGCTCCTCGTCGCGCCCGTCGGGCCAGGCGCTGGCCGGCTCCAGACCGTCGAACACCGCGAAGACCTCCTGGGGACTGCGCACCCGCCCCCACGGTGTACCGAAGGACAGGATCTGGTCGGTCATCCAGGCACCGGCACGCGGGTCCTCGGAGACGATGTGGGAGAAGACCACGCACGAACCCGGGGCGAGACGCTCCATGAGCGAGCGCACCATGCCGAAGGGGTCGTCGGCATCGGGCAGACAGTGCAGCAGCGAGACCAGCATCACGCACACGGGCAGGTCGACGTCGATGAGCCTGCGGGTCTCGGGGGCCGCCAGGATCTCGTCGGTCCGGCGGATGTCGGCCAGCAGGAACGCGGTCTCCTCACTGTCGCTGATCAGCGCGCGTCCATGCGCCAGCACGATGGGGTCGTTGTCGACGTAGACCACCCGGGAGCGGGGACGGGACCGTTGCGCCACATGGTGGGTGTTCTCGGCGGTGGGCAGGCCGGCTCCCAGATCGAGGAACTGTTCCACGCCCTGCGCGGCGACGTACTCGACCGCACGGGAGAGGAAGGCCCGGTTGTCGTTGGCGAAGGCCACGAGTTCGGGAATACCGTCCGCGAGTGTCTCACAGGCCTTGCGGTCGGCCTCGAAATTATCCTTGCCGCCCAGCAGATAATCGTACATGCGTGCGATGCTGGGGGTTTCCATGTCGATGTCGGGAGGAAAGTGATCGGCCATAAGGGATGCCCGTCCAAAGTAGCGAGGAGCCTTCTCAGGCCGAATGGTAACCGTGTTCCCATCGCCCTACCGGCGTTTTCCATAACAAACTTCGGAGCGTGTATTCCACCGCCGCGTGCTCATGTTCTGGTCCCCGCTTCCGGAGAGCCGAAATCAGGCAGGTCATCTGCCACAATCCCCGGGGCCGTGGCGCGGATCCGCCCTGCCGCACCTTTGGGAGGGGTCGGCGACGAGGGCAGGGCGGGCGCGGACCAAAAAGCGCCGGCGGAGGAGGGGTCGGCAGTTTCCCACGATGTCGTTCCGCCCATTACCGTGAATGCCGATCCCGCTTCCGAAGAACTTTTTACGGCGGACGAGGAAAGTGCTCTGACCTGCGTCATGAGCGTTCGCCGCTCCCGCCCCAGCCATCGGGTCAGCGTGAACGGATCCCGATCGGTGCGAGTTCCGAGTTCGGCCACCGCCGCCGCCAGGTGCGCGCACCTTGAGTCCCACCGCTCACAGGAACAGGTCGCCACCAGCTCCCCCCATCCGCGCGGCACCAGGTCCCAACCCAAGAGAGAGAACACCCGTGCGGCCTCCACCGGTAGTTCTCCGGCCAGCAGCCGGGCGGCGAACACCGGCTGGGAGGCCAACGCCGCGCACAGACGCTCCCACTCCGCGTCCGACGGCACGGTACGGATCAGGCTCACCTCGTGCGAGCCGGGGCCGCGTACCAGCCCACTGACCTCGCCCGGGACCACCGACAACCGCTCGACCCGGGCACCTGAGGTGGACTCTCCCAACGTCTCGGCCAACAGGGCCGACCAGGTGCTCACTCCCCGGCCACCGCCTCGGGGGACAGACGCACGACCTCGCGTAGATCCTCCACCGACAGCCCGGTCAACCACGCCTCTCCGCCGGCCACGGCGCTGTCGGCCAGAGCGCTCTTGCGCTCGATCATCTCGTCCACCCGCTCCTCGACCGTGCCCACGCACACCAGTTTGCGCACCTGCACGTCACGCCGTTGACCGATCCGGAACGCCCGGTCGGTGGCCTGGTCCTCCACCGCCGGATTCCACCAGCGGTCCACGTGCACCACGTGGTTGGCCGCGGTCAGGTTCAGTCCGGTCCCCGCGGCCTTGAGCGAGAGCAGGAACACGGCCGGACCCTCCATGCTCTGGAAGCGCCGGGTCATCTCCTCCCGCTCCGCTCGGGAGGTGCCTCCGTGCAACCACAACACCGGAACCCCCAACCGCGAACGAAGGTAGGGGGCCAGGCGTTCGCCGAACCGCGCGTACTGGGTGAAGCACAGGGCCTTGTCGCCCTCGGCGGCGACCTCGGACAGGATCGCCTCCAACCGCTCCAGCTTGCCCGAGCGTCCCGACAGCGCCGAGCCGTCCCCCAAGAACTGGGCGGGATGGTTGCAGATCTGCTTGAGCCGGGACATCGTCGCCAACACCAGACCCTTGCGCTCCTTCTCCGTCGCCTCGGCCATCCGCTCGCCCATGTCCTCCACCACCGCCTTGTACAACGAGGCCTGCTCGGGGGTGAGCGTGCACCAGGTACGCGTCTCCCACTTCTCGGGCAGGTCGGAGATGATCGAGCGGTCGGTCTTGAGGCGACGTAGTACGAACGGCCCGGTCATCCTGCGTACGAGTGTGGTGTCGGGTTCCTCCGCGCCGCCGACGGCCCGCTCGAAGGCGGAGGCGCTGCCGAGCAGCCCGGGGTTGGCGAACTCCATGATCGACCACAGTTCCGACAGGTCGTTCTCCACCGGTGTGCCGGTGAGCGCCACCCGGGTGGCCGCGGGGAGCGACCGGACCGCCCGTGCCTGCCTCGTGCCGTGGTTCTTGAGCGCCTGGGCCTCGTCGCACACGACCCGGTGCCAGGGCATGCCCGCCAACTCCTCGGCGTCACGGGCGACCACCCCGTAGGTGGTGATCACCAGGTCGCACGCTCCCACCAGGCGGGCCAACGCGTTCCCGCCCGGCCGATCCGCCCCGTGCTGGACGTGCACCCTCAAGGAGGGCGCGAAGCGCTCCGCCTCGCGCCGCCAGTTACCCACCAGTGACACCGGACACACCAACAGGGTCGGCCCGGGCGTGGCGCCCTCGGCGCGTTCGTCGGCGAGCAGGGCCAGGAGCTGCACGGTCTTGCCCAGACCCATGTCGTCGGCCAGCACCGCGCCCAGGCCGAGTTCCCCCAGGAAACGCAACCAGGCGGCGCCCCGGTCCTGATAGGGGCGCAGTGTGGCCCGAAAACCCGGTGGAGTCCCCATGGGGCGTGGTCCGGCCTTGGCGCTTCCGTTCAACAGGGCGCCTAGTGGCCCGGAGGCGACCACGTCGGAGACGGGCAGGGGCGCGGTGTCCTGTACGCCGATGGCGGTGCGCAGCGCCTGGTCGGCGCGCATCCGGTGGGCGCCGCGCCGTTCGAGCAGTTCCAGGGCAGCGCTGAGCCGGTCGGGGTCCACCTCCATCCACCGGCCCCGCACACGTACCAGGGAGCGTTTGAGGCGGGTCAGTTCGGCGAGTTCGTCCAGTTCCTCCTCGGTGAGAGGTGTGGTCTGCCCGTCCTCCCCGCCGTGCAACAGGGCCTCGAAGGACACGTCGACCAGGGCCGAGGGACCGATGCCCCCGGTGCGCCGCCGCCCGCGCGCGGGTTCCTCGACCGTCACGCGCAGCCCCAGGGCCGGTCTGGACCTCCATTCGGGCAGGACCACGGCGAACCCCGCCGCGCTCAACCGGGGGGCCGCCTCGGCGATGAACACCTCGGCGTCCCGGGTGCTCAACGACAGGCGTTCCGGTGCCAGGTCGCGCAGTGCGCGGCGCAGCAGGGGGTGGTGGCGGGCGGCCCGGCGCAGGTCGGCCAGGGCGGTGACGCCCACATCGGAGGGCAACCAGGCGGCGCCCTCGCCCCGCCATACCTGTTCCAGGGGCAGACGCAGACCGGGGTCGGTGACCGAGCGCACCCAGAACTCCACCGACCACGGGCCGTCCCGGTCGGGTTCGCGTAGCAGGAACAACAGCGCGGCGCGTCCGGACCCACGGACCCGTGCGCGCCACTCCCGTAAGGGACCGCGCAGTCGGGCCGCGGTGTCGGCGTCGACCAGGGCGCGGTCACCGGTGAGCGCGTCGGCCAGCAGTAGGCCGGGGGTGGGCTCCCCGCCATCGTCCCGGCCCGCACCGCCGGGGCGGGGCCGGGCCAGGCGACGGGCCACGACGTCGGTGAGCAGTTCCAGGGGAGCGAGCACGCAGGCGCGCGCCACCACCTCCGGTGGCTCGGCGGGAAGGTGGGCGCGGGCGGAGGCGGGCAGGGCGGCGGTGAGCGCGGACAGGTGCTCCTCCGCCCAGTCCAGGGGGGCGGGGCGCCAACGCGCCCGGGGCGGGTCGCCCACCAGGTCGGGCAGTACGCACCCGGAGGCCACGAGCCGTTCGGCGAAGTCGCGGACCGCGCGCAGATGTTCCAGGGAGGGGCCCGACACCACCCCGGCCAGGCCCGGTGCGGACAACAGCCGTTCGGCGTCCGCGCCCTCCAGGCGCAACGCGGGCACGCTCCAGGAGTGGAAGGCGGCCGGTGCCGAGCCGGGTGCGTCGGTGGAGGAGAACGGGCCAAGGACCCGACCGGGTAGCGTCAGTTCCAGATGACCGGCCCGCGCGGAGGGCGGCGTGTCCCCGCACATCCTTCGCGACATCGCGCGCAGGCCCTCCGCGTCCAACGCGAACGGGTGGGGGCGCACGCCGCCCCCGCCCCCGTCCTCGGACTCGACGCCGGGACCGTCCTCGGCCCATACCGTCAGCGCGCTCCCGGTCCACACGCCGTGCACGACCCGCACCGCACCTCCCGTGTTCTCGCTGTTCGCCGCTTCGAGTATGACGAGGGCCCACGACAGGGACGCCCCTTGCAAGGAGGACCCGTGCGGTGGCCGGACCTGGTCGGGGCTCGGCTCAGAGTCTGTCGGGCACCTTGTTGCCCACCGCGATGATGCCCTCGCGGATACGGGTACGCCACAGCAGGACCCCGCCGAGGACGAAGAACGCCAGCAGCGACAGGATCGCCACCCGGTAGCCGCCGGTGAGGGAGACGGCGACGGTCACCGCCAGCGACCCCAGGAAGGTCGACCCCTTGTCGGAGATCTGGAACAGGCTGAAGTACTCGGCCTCGCGCCCCCGGGGGATGAGCTGGGAGTACAGCGACCGGGCCAGGGACTGGGTGCCGCCCAGCACCAGACCGATCCCCACACCCATGGTGATGAACAGGGGCACGTTCCCGGCGGGCAGGAAGTAGGCCGCCGCCACCAGGCCGCCCCAGACCACGAGCGTGGCCATCACGGTGTTCTTGGCACCGATGGCACGGGCCACCCGGCCGGTCAGCAGCGCGCCGCCGAAGGCCACGAACTGGATGATGAGGATCGTGACGATCAGGGTGTCCTGCGCGAGGCCCAGGTCCTGGGTGGCGAAGGGCGCCGCGTAACGGATGGCCGCCTGCACACCGTCATTGAAAAAAATAAAAGCCAGGAGGAACAGGATGGTGTTCGGATACCTGCGCATGTCCTTGAGCGTTCTGCCGAACTCGCGCAGGGACCGGCCCACCTCCGCACGGCCGCGCCCGCGCGCGGCGAGCGCCCCGTAGCGGTTGCGCAGGGGTCTGATCGCCATGACGGTGAAGCCCGCCCACCAGAAGCCGACGGAGACGAAGGCGAGGCGTGCGGCGTCGTCGGTGCCGATGCCCAGGGAGTCCGCGCCGGTCACCAGACCCAGGTGGACCGCCAGCAACAGGGCGCCGCCCAGGTAACCGATGCCCCAGCCGGTCACCGAGACCCGGTCGCGTTCGTCCGGTGTGGCGATCTCGGGCAGGAACGCGTTGTAGACCACGATCGAGAGCCCGTACAGCACGTTGGCCAGGACGAACAGCACCGACGCCGCCATGTAGCCGCCGCCGGCGAAGTACAGTCCCACGGTGCACAGTGAGCCGCCGAAGGCCAGCCAGAACAGCCAACGCTTCTTGTACCGGGAGTGGTCGGCCATCGAGCCCACCACCGGCAGGAGCACGATCTGCAACAGGATCGCCAGCGTGGTCAGCGCCGGATAGAGCGCGTTGGGGTGCAGGGACAGAAAGTCCAGCCCGAAGGGGGTGAGGGACAGTGAACGGTCCAAACACGCGGCGGAGTCCGGCGCACCCGCGGAGACGCACGCCAGGTTGCTCAGGTAGGGACCGATGAGCACGGTCACCACCGAGGTCATGAACACCGAGTTGGCCCAGTCGTAGACGTACCACCCCCGTTGCTCACGTCTGCGCTGACCGGGGTCGGGGGAGGGGGCGTTGGTCTCCGTCTGTGTGGACATGGGGTGCTATCCGTTCTTGAGGGGGATGTCGTGACCGGGGTCGTGTCCGGTGGCGCCGCTCCACTGGCCGCGCCGGATCAGCAGCCGTTTGAGTCCGGCGGTGTTGTCGGTGACGATTCCGTCCACGCCCGCGTCGAGCAGGCGTTCCATCACGTGGGGATCGTTGACGGTCCACACGTGCACCTGCATCCCGAGCCGGTGCGCGGTGCGGATCAGGTCGCGACTGAGCACGGGGAAGGCGCCGTGCCGCAGCGGGATCTGTGCGCACACCGGGACCCGGCCGGCCAGGGCGCGCAACAGAGGTGACAGGGAGGCCACCCGTAGCCTGACCACGTCCAGCGGGCCGCAGGAGGTGGCGACCGGGCGGTCGAAGAGCCTGCGTGCCCGGTCCAGACGGCGCTGGTCGAAGGAGGTGACGCACACCCGGTCCCAGGCGTTGGTCCGGCGCAGCACCTCCAACAGCGGCAGGACGGCCGCGTCGGCCTTCATGTCGATGTTGAACCGCGCCTGGGGCCAGGAACCGAGAAGGTCCTCCAACACCGGCACCGGTTCGCGTCCGGCCACGCGGGCACGGGAGACCTCCCGGTGGGGCAGGTCGCCGATGGCTCCGGACATGTCGGTGGCGCGGTCGAGGGTGTGGTCGTGGAAGGCCATGAGGACGCCGTCGCTCGTGGCGTGCACGTCCGTCTCCAGGTACGTGTAGCCGAGGTCGACGGCGTGCTGGAAGGCCACGGCCGTGTTCTCCAGTTCGGTGCGGTGTAGGCCCTGGTCGTCTGTGAGCCACCCGCCTCGGTGAGCGAGGGCCACGGGCACGGGGGAGGAGAGGTAGACGTGGGTCACCCTCGCAGTATGCCGTGTGCGTGGCACGACGTGCCCACCACCGTGGGACCGGAGAATATCCGGAAAGCTGGAATGCCAGGTGGTCGTGGGAGGGTTCACCGCCTCTGTGCACGGGTGAAGGCAGACGTCACCCTTCGGAAGGGATCCGTTCATGTCCTACACCCCCGACAGTCGCCCCTGTCCCCGTGCTCTGTGCGTCCGCGCCCTGGCCCGTCATCGTCCGGTCCGCACCCCCGCACGTACCCCGATCGTTGCGCGCGGCGCCCTCGCGGGCAGGTGCGGAGCCCCGATGTTGGCGGGGCACCGGACCCCCGGGGACATCCGTCTTCTGGCCCAACGCATGGCGGAGGTCCTGGTGGGTCGTCGTGCCCCCGAGGTGCTGAACGGCCACGTGACGGTCCCGGTCAGGGAGGAGTTGCGCCATGCGCGCGGCATGGTCTCCTGTGAGATCGTGCCCCGGTTGACATGGGTCTTCCATCAACCGTTGGGCCGTGACGGGGTGGAGGCCAGCGCGGTGATCCGCTGTGACCGGCGTTCACGGGCCTTCGCCTTCCGTGCCAGGCGGGAGGCCGGCAGGTGGGTGTGCACCCACCTGGAGACCGACGGATCCGGCCGCCGCCACGACGGACCGTCGGCCCCGACGCGTTGACGAAGCGGCTCCGAAGGGAGGGCGCTCCCTTCCCTTCGGAGCCGTCTCGGCGGGACCGGAGCCTCCAACGGAGAAGAGCCGCGGTCCTCGCGCCGAGAAAGTGTGTGCACACCTACCCTCATGCCAGGAAAGTGCCTGGATTTCCGGTAAGAGGGCTGGATAGGGTCCCTCTGGGTGCCTCCTGACCGGAGCGCACCCGAGTTCGAACGACGGGACCCCAAGCGGTTTCGCCGTGCCCGGTACGCGGTCGACCCGAACGACGGATCCACCGCAGACGAAGAAGGAGGGGCGGTCACGGCGCTCCCCGCGCCGGGACGGCCACCGCGTATATGAAACCTGCTGACATCGTCCATCTGCACACCCTCAGCGCGCCGACGCTGTCCCCTGACGGAAGCCGTGCGGTCTTCGCCGTGACCCGGCCGGACCTGGAGGAGGACGCCTACCTCGGCTCCCTGTGGTCGGTCCCCACCGACGGTTCGGCCCCGCCCGCCCGGCTCACCCGGGGGGACCGGGACAACGCTCCGGTCTTCTCACCCGACGGGCGCTGGATCGCCTTCCTACGCCCCGACGAGAACAAGCGGCCCCAGATCCACATCCTGCCCGCGGACGGCGGCGAACCCTGGAAGATCACCTCGCACCCACTGGGCGCGGGTACCCCGGCCTGGAGTCCCGACTCCACCCGGGTCGCCTACACCGCCCGCGTTCCCGAGGAGGGTCGCTATGTGGACGTCGAGCCGGGCAAGGAACCGCCCCGGCGCATCACGCGGCTCAAGTACAGGCTGGACGGTCTCGGCTTCACCAACGACAGACGCTCGCACGTGTTCGTCTCCGCGCCGATCACCCCCTCCGATGAGGCGGGGGAGCCGGTCCAGGTGACCCGCGGGGACTTCGACCACTCCTCCGTGTCCTGGAGCCCGGACGGTTCCGAGTTGCTCTTCTCCGCCGCACGTCACGCCACGCGCGACACCGACCTGGTCCGCGACCTGTGGGCGTGCGCGCCGGAGGAGGGGGCCGAACCGCGTCGGGTCACCGCCCAGACTCTGGACGCCGGACACGGCGTCTTCTCCCGGGACGGCGCCACCGTCTACTTCCTGGGCGATGAACTCGGCCCGGACCTGAACGACTTCGTGGGGCAGACCACCGCCCTGTGGTCGGTGCCGGCCGACGCCTCGGCGGCGCCCACCCGGCTCACGCCCGATCACGGTCCCCGGATGGCCCAGGGGCCGGAGGTCACCGACGAGGGGCTGTGGGGGTCGGCGGAGGTCCAGGGCTCGGTGGAGCTGGTACGGGTCCCATTCGGTGGGGGCGAGCCCGAGCCCCTCATCGGGGGCCGGGTGCAGGTGCAGTCCTTCGCCGTCGCGGGCGGTGTCACCGTCGCGGTCGTCGCCGACGGTCGTAGCAGTGGTGAGCTGCTCGTGGTCACCGACGAGGGCACGCGGGCGCTCACGGACCTCGCGGGCGCCCTGGACCCGCTGCCGATGACGGAGTTGACGGCGCACACCGACGAGGGCCATCCCGTTCACGGCTGGGTGACCCTTCCCGAAGGGGAGGGCCCGCACCCGGTCGTGCTCATGATCCACGGAGGGCCGTTCACCCAGTACGGTCACCAGCTCTTCGACGAGGTCCAGGTCCTCGCCGCGGCCGGGTACGCGGTGGTCATGTGCAATCCGCGGGGTTCCTCCGGCTACGGGCACGAGCACGGTCGGGCCGTGATCGGCTCGGTGGGACGGACCACCGCCACCGACGTCCTGGCCTTTCTGGACGAGGCGCTCAAGGACGCCAGGCTCGACTCCTCGAAGGTCGGCGTCATGGGCGGCTCCCACGGTGGGTTCATGACCACCTGGATCTGCGCCCACCACGGCGAGCGCTTCAGGGCCGCGATCAGCGAACGCGCGGTCAACGCCATCGACAGCTTCCAGGGTTCCTCCGACATCGGCGCGTTCTTCCCGGGGCCGTTGTACGGGCCGCCGCAGACCTGGGCGAAGGAGAGCCCGCTCTCCTACGCCGACCAGATCGACGTCCCACTGCTGATCATCCACTCCGAGGAGGACTGGCGCTGTCCGGTGGAGCAGGCGCAGCGACTGTTCGTGGCGCTCAAACTGCGTGGACACGAGACGGAGATGCTGCTCTTCCCCGGTGAGGGGCACGAACTGTCGCGTTCGGGGCTGCCCAGCCACCGGGTCGCCCGTTTCGAGGCCATCCTGGACTGGTGGCGGCGCTACTTGTGAGAGGTGTGGGGCGGGAGGAATCCCGCCCCACGGCACAGTCCTGTTTTCTATGATGCATATCACTTTTCTACGTGGTTCTTCCTTGTTTCGAGGCGCGGGGAACGGGCAGAGATATTCCCCGATTCCGCGTGCTGGTACGGGTTCTCGTGCTCTCCATCGAGAAGGAGCAGGCCGCGAGGTCGACCAAGGGAAGGTAACGAAAGGGTCGCGTGCGCCCCTTGGGGTCGTTTAGTGTTCCCTCAGGCCGGAACGCACCGTTAGTCACCACAAGGGTGACAGTGTCCGGTTCCCGTCTCGCTCTGCTCATCAGCAGTCCTCTTCCCAAGAGTAGAGGCCGTCGCAGCCGGCGCGCCCCCGCGGCCCTTGTCACACGCCGCTCGCCGGGATCCCCCTGACACCACATCCCCACACGCCTGTCGTAGGCGTGCCCTCAGGATGCGTCGGTAGACGGGTGTGGGAGAAAGGCAGTCGGTCCCTTGACTCGCAACCCCGAACCCGGTTCGCGCGCCAGGCGTCGCATCGCGACGATCGGCTGCGCCACTCTGGGCGCGGTCGTCCTGTCCTCGGGCGTCGCCATGGCCGAACCCACTGAGGAGGAGGCGCGAGAGCGCTACGAGCGACTCCAAGAGGAGCTCTCCGGTCTCAACGAGACCTACAACCAGGCCGAGGAGGACCACGAGGCCGCGGAAACCGAGCTGGAGGAGATCGAGGAACAGCTGGAGGAGGCCGAGGAGGAGCTGGAGGCCATGTCCGGCAAGGTCTCGGGAATCGCCCGGACCGCCTACACCGGGTCCACGCACAGCCTGTTCACGGTCCTGTTCGGGGGCGACCCCGACGACTCCCTCCAGAACATCGCCGATCTGAACTTCCTGTCGGTGGGTCAGGACACCGTCCTGGCCGACTACGTCGCCGAGGTGGAGCGCGCCGAGGAGCTGCACGAGCAGGCCGCCGAGGCCGAGAGCGAGGCGGCCGAGGCGTTGGCCGACGCCGAGACCGCGCAGGAGGAGGGCGAGACCGCCCTGGAGGAACAGGCCGAGGTCCTGGAGAGCCTGGGCGGTGAGGATCCGACCGCGGCAGAGGCCTCCTCCGGAGGTACGGAGACGGCCGCGGTGTCCGGCGGGGTCCAGGCCGTCTTGGACTTCGCCCGTGCCCAGATCGGCAAGCCGTACGTGTGGGGCGGTACGGGGCCGAACGGCTACGACTGCTCGGGACTGGTCCAGGCGGCCTGGGCCCAGGCCGGTGTCGACCTGCCCCGCACCACCTACGACCAGGTCAACGCCGGCACCCGCGTCCCGCGTGACCAGGTCCGGCCCGGGGACCTGCTGTTCTTCTACAGCGAGTCCGCCCCCAGCCACGTGGGCATCTACTCCGGCAACGGCAATATGATCCACGGATCCAACCCGTCCAAACCCCTGGAGGAGATCTCCCTGGCGGCCTACTGGGACAGCGTCTTCACCGTGGCGGTCCGCGTCGGTTAGACGGCGAAGGTCCCCGTGCTCAGGGCGCCCTGAGAGGCGGGTCCGATGTGCACGGCCCGAGCGGCTCCGCGTGATCGCTCGGGCCGTCACCGTGCGCGAGGGGGCCGCTGACGGCGCGTACGGCGTGTCCTTTCCGGAAGGGGACGTCTTCTTCCCGAGGGCACCGTGGGCGTCGCGATGGTCATCGACTCTTCCGGTCGTCGTCGGTACTGGTCGGTCTGCTGGACAGGGCCGTCGTGGCCGCACCGGTGGCCGGGGTCGCCCTTGCGACATGTGGGTGCTCAGGTCCCCGTCGCACCGCGGAAGGGGTCGATGGTGGTCGGGATGGCGTCGCCCCGCGTCGCGGTGCGTCTCCCGTCATGTTCTCCGAAACGGGTGGCCGAAGACCGTTTGCTGACACATGGGGTAAGGACTCCGTGGAGCAGGCAAACGGGGGTATGGTGACTTTGTGTCACGTAATAAGCACGTAGGGTCCCATGTTGACGGAGTGTCTCGCCGTGGCCGGGTGGAACGCGTCCTCACCCGTGTCTTCTGTAACGACTGGAGTGTGCTGACGCCGCCCGACATCGGACGTTGGACTCCCGATCTGAGCGTGAGCGTCGTCATCCCGGCGCGCGGCGGACAGCGGCGCCTCGACCTGGCCCTGGCCTCGCTCGCCGCACAGACCTATCCCGAGGACCTGATGGAGGTCGTGGTCGTGGACGACCACTCCTCCCCGCCCCTGCGTCTGCCCGCGTTGCGCCCCGCGCGGTGCCGGGTGCTCACCGCGCCCGAAGGCGGTTGGGGCGCCGGGTACGCCCGCGCCTACGGCGCCCACTCCAGCACCGGTGACATCCTGCTGTGGATGGACGCCGACATGATCGTGTGTCCCGAGTTCGTCGAGGCCCAGGCGCGCTGGCACCACGTGCACGCCGAGACGGTCACCCTCGGCAGGGTCCGCTTCGCCGACACCGGCCCCGGCAGTCCCGCCGAGGTCCTGGCACTGGCCCGCGCCGGAACCCTCGGTCAGACCCTGGAGACCGGACGACACCACGAGTGGATCGAGCACCTCCTGGCCGGAAGCGACGGGCTGTGCAACGCCGACCACCTGGGCTTCCACGCCTATGTCGGCGCGGCGGCGGGCGTGCGCCGCAGCCTGTACGAGGCCACGGGAGGAGTGGACCCCGACCTGGACCTCGGCCAGGACACCGAGTTCGGCTACCGCCTCTGGCAGGCGGGCGCGGTCATGCTGCCCGAACAGGCCGCCATCGGCTGGCACGTGGGTCGCGCGGGCACCGCGCGTACCCGGCTGCCCTCCGAGCGTTTTCGCACCGAGGTGCTGGCCGAGTACATGCCGCACCCGCACGCCTACCGTGAGAGGGTGCCGGCCCATCGGCGCCGCACACCGCTGGTGCACGCGGTCGTCGACGTCTCCGGTGCCCCCTACGGCCTGGTCCGCAGCTGCGTGGACCGACTGTTGGTCAGCGCTGAGGACGACATGGTCCTGACCCTCGTCGGGGACTGGGAGGGAGCGCAACAGGGCTCTGCGGGGCCGGGCGGCTCCTCGATGGACCTACGCCTGGTCCAGGCCAACTACCTGCGCGAGCCCCGGATCTCCTTCGCCGCCTCGGCGCCCCGCACCGGTTTCCCCTCGCCCTTCATGCTCCAGGTCCCGGTCGTGTGGGGTCTGGGTCAGCTCGCCCTGTCCAGACTGCTGGCCAGCGCGGAGCGCGCCCACGCCGGACTCACCGAACTCTTCCCCGCGGCCTCGCCCACACGCGACACCGGTGTGCGACTGTGGCGCACCCGCGCTTTGGCCAGGGCCATACGGGTGTGCGACGAGGGCGAGGACCTCGGCGACGTGGTCGCCGCGCTGCACGGCCGCTACCGCATCCACGCCGGGGAGGAGACCTTGGTGGACCTGTCGCTGTACAGGTCGGCGCCGCCCCTGCGGCCGGACAGAACGGAGGTGCCCGCACCGCCGCCTCCGAACGACCCCGAGGGGTACGACACGGACGAGGACGACCTCGGCGACGTCGCGGAGACGCGCGGATGGCTGCGCGCGGGATGGCAGCGCGCCCGGCAGCGCCTCCGGGGGGAGCGGAGTTAGAGCCCGTCGAAGTCCCTTGCGGACCGCTGTTCCGCAGCGCCCATGAGTCCTCAAGGCGCCGAAGGTCCCGTTTCTCGAAGGGGCCTGAGCGTGTGAGGTCAGCTCACGGCGTCGATGGACTCCAGCAGCTGTTCGCGCAGGGTGTCGTTGACCGGGGCCGAACCGGTCTCCTGCGAGGCCAACTCCTGTCCCTCGGGGCTGACCACGTACCGCAGGAACGCCTTGACCCTCTCCGCCTCCTGGTCGTCGGGGTAGTCCAGGCACACCGTCTCGTAGCTGACCAGGACCACCGGGTAGCTGCCCGCCTCGGTCGTGCCGTAGTCCAGGTCCAGCGCCAGGTCGTACTCGCTGGGGTTGTCCTCGCGTCGCGGGGAGCCCGCGACCACCTGGGCTGCGGCCTCCGGGGAGATCTCCACGAACTCGTCGCCGACACCGATGGAGGCGGCGGACATGCCGTGCATGTGCGACATCTCCACGTAGCCGATGGAGCCTTCCGCCCGCTTGACCGTGTCGGCGATCCCGCTGTTGCCCTGGGCGGACTCGCGGGGGGTGAGCGGCCACTGGCCGTCGGCCTCATGCGGCCAGGCGTCCGGCGCCGCCTGTTCCAGGTAATGGGTGAAGTTCTCGGTCGTGCCGGACTCGTCGGAGCGGTTGACCGGGGTGATGGCCATGTCCGGCAGGTCCACGTCCGGGTTGTCCTCGGCGATCTCGGGGTCGTCCCAACGGGTGATGTCCTGGTTGAAGATCCCCGCCACCGTCTCCGGCCGCAGGTTCAGCGAGTCCACGCCCTCCAGGTTGAACACCACCGCGATCGCCACCACGTAGGCGGGCAGGTTGATGGTGTCCGAACCACCGCACCGTTCCCGGGCGTCGGCGTTCTCCTCCGGGTCCATCGCCGAGTCGGTTCCGGCGAAGGTCACCGCACCGTCGATGAACTGGCTGCGACCACCGCCCGAACCGATCGAGTTGTAGTAGACGCGCGCTTCCTCGCAGCCCCCCTGGTAACCGGCGATCCACGCCGTCATGGCGTTCTCCTGGGCGCTGGAACCGGCCCCGGACAGGCTGCCGGAGAAGCACTCCAGATCGTCGGGGACCTCCGGTGCGGAACCGTCGCGAACGGCGTCGTCGCTGCCGCAGGCGGTGATGGCCAGGAGCAGGACGGCCAGCGCGGCCGAGGCCGTGCCCCGACGGACGCCGCGGTGGCGCGAAGAACCGGTCCTGGTGCGCTTGTTGGACGGGAGCACGACTGCTTCTATCCCCTTCGTCGGTGTCGGTGGCCTGAGTTCACCGTCGCACGTCCCCGAACGGAGACGTCGCCGGTGATGGAGCACCGCCGAAGAATTTAACCACCGCTGGACCACCACCCCCAAAGCGGCCCCGTATGGGATGGCGCTCATCCGGACCGGTGTGCATGACACGCGGACGGCGCGGGCACGCATACCCGCGTGACCAGCGAGAAATCCACAACATCCGCTCCGACGTCAACCTACCGCCTGCAACTGGGGCCCGGCCTCACCCTGGACGACGCCGCAGGACTGCTCGACTACCTGGACCGGCTCGGGGTCGGCGCCCTCTACCTGTCCCCGATGCTCACCGCGGCCCCGGGGTCCTCACACGGCTACGACGTGGTCGATCCCACCCGGGTCTCGCCCGAACTGGGCGGGGACACCGCCCGCGAGGCCCTGACGGCCAAGGCGCACGCACTCGGCATGGGCGTGGTCGCGGACATCGTGCCCAACCACATGTCCGTGGTGCGGGCGGACGCCAACCCCTGGTGGTGGGACGTCCTCGCCCACGGACGGAAGTCGGTGTACGCGCACTACTTCGACGTCGACTTCGACGCCGGCCCGATCCTGATCCCCGTGCTGGGAGACGACGGAGACGGCGGTGAGGCCGCCCTGGCCGAACTGACCATCGACGGTGACCGCCTCCTCTACCACGACAAGGGTTACCCGCTCGCCCCGGGCACCCACGCCCCCGGCGACACGGTCGCACAGGTGCACGGGCGCCAGCACTATCGTCTGGTGTCCTGGCGACGCGGGAACGGTGAGCTCACCTATCGCAGGTTCTTCGACGTCAGTGAACTGGCCGCGGTGCGGGTGGAGGACCCCGAGGTCTTCGAGGCCGTCCACGCCGAGATCCTGCGCTGGGCCGCCCAGGGCCGGCTCGACGGGTTGCGGGTGGACCACGTGGACGGACTCACCGACCCCGGGGGGTACCTGCGCAGGCTCGCCGAGCGCTTCGACGGCTGGATCGTGGTGGAGAAGATCCTGGCCCCGCGAGAGGACCTGCCTCCCTCCTGGCCCGTGGCCGGGACCACCGGCTACGACGCCCTACGCCAGGTGTGCGGGGTGTTCGTCGACCCCTCCGGGGAGGCCGACATGACCACCCTGGCCCTGGACCACGGGGTGGAGGTGGACGTGGCCGAGACCGACGCACGGGCACGCCGCCACGCCGCCCACGAGCTGCTGCGCACCGAGGTGCTGCGCATCGCCGCCCTGCTGCCGCCCCGACCGCCCCGGGGAGGCGGGGAAGCCGCACCCGCGTCGGTGCGCCGACGACAGGAGGCCGTCGCCGAACTCCTGTGCGCCTTCGACGTGTACCGCTCCTACCTTCCCGAGGGCGAACGAGATTGGGCCCGTGCGGTACGGACCGCCACCGAGCGACGGCCCGACCTGGCCCTGGACCTGGAGGCCATCGACCGCAGGGTGCGTCAAGACCCCCACGGGGAGGCCGCGCGACGCATCCAACAGACCAGCGGGATGGTCGTGGCGATGGGCACCGAGAACACCGCGTTCTACCGCGCCACCAGGTTCGTCGCGCTCAACGAGGTGGGCGGGGACCCCGCCGACTTCGCGGTCACGCCCGAGGAGTTCCACGACGCCGCGCTACGCCGCGAGGCGGCCGCACCGTACACCATGACCACGCTGTCCACCCACGACACCAAGCGTTCCGAGGACGTGCGCGCACGCCTGGCCGCCCTGAGCGAGGTCGCCGAGGGATTCACCGAGGCCGTGCGTCGCTGGACCGAAAGGTGCGCCCTGCCCGAACCCGCGCTCAACCTCCTGGGCTGGCAGACCCTGGTCGGGGCCTGGCCCATCGGTGAGGAGCGTCTGGCCGGGTACCTGATCAAGGCCGCCCGGGAGGCGCGCCTGGTCACCTCCTGGACCGACCCCGATCCCGACGTCGAGGAGCGCGTGCGGGCCTGGCCCGCACGGGTGTTCAACGACACCGCCCTGCGCGGAGAGGTCGTCTCCGTGGTGGAATCGGTACGCGAGGCCGGATGGAGCAACTCCCTGGGACAAAAGGCCGTGCAGCTGCTGGGACCGGGCGTTCCGGACCTCTACCAGGGCACCGAGCTATGGGACCTGTCCCTGGTCGACCCCGACAACCGCAGGCCCGTGGACCACCAGGCGCGCATCGACCTGCTGTCGCGCATCGAACGGGGATGGCGCCCGCCGGTGGACGCCACCGGGGCGGCGAAGCTGCACCTGGTACGTACGTGTCTGCGCGCACGCCGGGAACTGCGCCCGCGGGGATACCTGCCGCTCACGGCCTCGGGCCCGGCCGCCCGCCACGCCCTGGCCTTCGCGCGCACCTCCACCCGCGCCGCCCATCCCGACCTGGTGGTGATCGCCACCAGGCTGCCGCTGACCCTGGCCGACTCGGGCGGATGGGACCGGACCGTGCTGGCACTGCCCTGGGGGCCCGGAGAATGGACCGACCGGCTCACCGGACGGGTCCTGGCGCCCGAACGCGGCGACGGGCCGACCCTGGCACGCCTGGAGGAGGTGCTCGACGCCTACCCCGTGGCCGTCCTGACCCGGAACTGAGGCGCGCACGCGCGCGGTAGGCTGGCCGCGACCATGGCGCGCGCGAACACCACACACCACACCGGCCCCGGACTGCGGATGCCCGAGTCCGTCGCGGCCGCCCTGGCCTGTCCGGCCTGCGGGGCCGGCCTGGCCCTGGGCGAGCGCGGTCTGGCCTGCGCCACGGGGCACAGCTTCAACGTGGCCCGTGAAGGGTACGCCAGCCTGCTCACCGGGGCCACGCCACCGGGGACCGGTGACAGCAGGGAGATGGTCGCCGACCGCCTCAGGTTCCAGGAGGCGGGACACCACGACCCGATCTCCCACGCGTTGGCCGCCGCGCTGATCCGCGAGCTCACCGCCCCGGCACCGTTGGTCGTCGACATCGGAGGCGGAACCGGTCACCATCTGGCCGCCGTCCTGGCGGCGCTGCCCGACGCCGTGGGGCTGACCGCCGACGTGTCCA
Source organism: Nocardiopsis sp. ATB16-24 (assembly GCF_030271535.1). GTDB lineage: Bacteria > Actinomycetota > Actinomycetes > Streptosporangiales > Streptosporangiaceae > Nocardiopsis. Next base: position 249,555 of record NZ_JASCXJ010000005.1, read on the forward strand.
AGTTCGCCGCACGCAAGGCGGCCCGTGCCCACGAACGCGGCGGAGCGGTGACGGCCGACGTCTGGCGGGGACTACCGCTGAAAGAGGGCTCCGTCGACGCCCTGCTCAACGTGTTCGCGCCGCGCAACGCCGCCGAGTTCCACAGGATCCTCAAGCCCGGTGGCGTGCTGCTGGTGGTCGTCCCGGCCGCCGACCACCTCGCCGAACTCCGTGGGCCGCTGGGCCTGCTGAAGGTGGACCCGCACAAGGAGGAGCGCCTCGCCGACTCCCTGCACGATCACTTCGCCCCGGCCGGCACCGAGGAGGTGCGCTTCCCCATGGAACTGGGCCGCACCGACACCGCGACCGTGGTCGGCATGGGGCCCAGCGCCCGTCACATCCCCCCGGAGGAACTGCGCTCACGGATCGCCTCCCTGCCCCGCCTCCCCGCCGTGACCGCGTCGGTACGCCTGCACACCTACCGGCCCCGTTCCCTCCGTGGTCCCGGAGAGTCGGGATCGTGAACAGGAGTCTGGACGCACAGGGGTGACGGGCACCACGGCCGGGTAGGTCACTCTCCGTGAGCAAAGAGACCATTCTGGCAACATCGGACACCATCGCCACACCCGTCGTCCCGGGGGTCGGCGTCGTCGGCGACTTCGCCGTATGGGCACCTCACCGGGAACGTGTCCGCCTGCGTCTGCACGGTGCGGACGCAGGCGAGGACCGGGACCTTCCCATGCGACGCGACGACGACGGCTGGTGGCGTGCCCAGGTCGACGACGCCGGACCCGGCACCGCATACTCCTACCTCCTGGACGATGACCCGCGACCGTTGCCCGACCCGCGTTCACTCCACCAACCCCACGGGGTCCACGGCCCGAGCCGCGTCCACGACCACACCGCCTTCGCCTGGACCGACGCCGACTGGACCGGTCGCCCCCTCGACGGCGCGGTCGTCTACGAGCTCCACGTGGGCACCTTCACCCCCCAGGGCACCTTCGCCGCCGTGGCCGATCGGCTCGACCACCTGGTCGACCTCGGCGTCACCCATGTCGAACTCATGCCGGTCAACGCCTTCGACGGCACCCACGGATGGGGTTACGACGGTGTCCTGTGGGCGGCCGTGCACGAGCCCTACGGAGGCCCCGACGCGCTCAAGGCCCTCGTCGACGCCTGTCACGCCCGGGGACTGGCCGTCCTACTGGACGTGGTCTACAACCACCTGGGTCCCTCCGGTGCCTATCTTCCCCGCTTCGGCCCCTACTTCCGAGGTGAGAACGCCTGGGGACCCTCCCTCAACCTGGACGGACCCGACTCCGACCCCGTACGTCGCATGGTCATCGACAACGCCCTGGACTGGCTGCGCCACTACCACCTGGACGGGTTGCGCCTGGACGCCGTGCACGCCCTGCGTGACGACCGCGCCGTCCCTATGCTCACCGAACTGTCCGCGGAGGTCGACGCCCTGGCCGCGACCCTGGGCCGGCCACTGTCCCTCATCGCCGAGTCCGACCGCAACGACCCCCGCACGGTCCTGCCCCGCGAGGCCGGAGGACTGGGCATGACGGCCCAGTGGTCGGACGACGTGCACCACGCCCTGCACGTCGCCCTCACCGGTGAGACACACGGCTACTACGCCGACTTCGCCGATCCCGCGGCCCTGCCCATCACCCTCACCCGCGCCTTCTGGCACGCGGGCACCTACTCCACCTTCCGAGGCCGCACCCACGGTGCGCCCGTGGACACCGCGCGCACACCCGGCAGCCGCTTCCTGGCCTACCTGAGCACCCACGACCAGATCGGCAACCGCGCCCGCGGCGACCGCATGGGCGAACACGTCCCGCCCGGCCTGCTGGAGTGCGGGGCCGCACTGGTGCTGTGCTCGCCCTACACCCCCATGATCTTCATGGGGGAGGAGTGGGCGGCCACCACACCCTGGCCCTTCTTCGCCTCCTTCACCGACCCCGAGCTGGTCGAGGGCGTGCGCAACGGCCGCCGCCGCGAGTTCGCCGCCCTGGGGTGGGCCGAGGAGGACATCCCCGACCCCATGGCCCCCGCCACCCGCGACAGCGCCGTTCTGGACTGGTCTCAGACCGAACGCGATCCCCACGCGTCGGTTCTGGAGACCTACCGGGCGCTGATCGCCCTGCGCCGCGTGGAACCGGAACTGGCCGACCCACGTCTGGACCGTTTCAAGGTCGTGACCGGCGGCGACGGTCGGCAGGTCCTCCTGTTCCGGGGCGACCTGAGGGTGGTGTGCAACCTCGACTCCGTCGACGCCGAAGTGGAACTGGACGCCGCCCCCAGCGAACTCCTGCTGGCCAACGGCCGTCCACGGACCACGGGTGCCACCGTCACGCTGCCGGGGGAGTGCTTCGCCCTCATGCGCGTCCAGTAAGACGCTCCGAACCCCGCCCCGGGACCCCCTGAGGTCCTCGGCAACGTCCCCCGCCGGTCTTCATCGGGATCGGTCGTCCAACACGTCGAACACCGCCAGCCACTGGTCAGGACTCACATGCCCCACGGGGGTGCCCGGAGCGATCCCCGCCCGGGCCAGTGCCCGCTCCACCCGCCGGGCGGGGTGGACACGTCGCAGCGACGCGCCCAACGACCCGCCCACACCGCCGAAACCCAGTTCCACCATGCGCCGGTAGCCGCCCATCCGATCCGGGTCCACCAGGGCGGTCCTGCGCCTGCGCAACACCAGGACCCCGGAGTCCACCCGAGGAACCGGCCGAAACCGCCGCCTGTCGATCCGGCCGGCCAACGACCACGACCACTCGGGCCAGGTCAGTACCGTCAGGCGGCTCCACCGTCCGAAGCCGCCGGTGCGCTTGCGCGCGTACTCCCACTGGGTGACGAGCGTGGCCGACACCAGGCCGGGCGCGTTCAGACACCACCGCACGATGTCGGCGGTGCGGGAGTAGGGGATGTTGCCCACCACGTGGAACTGCCCACCCGGCGGGCGCGCCCGGGTGAAGTCGGCCCGCACCACCCGTACGGCCCCGCCGGAGTCGCGGTAGCGCTCACGGAGCCGTTCGGCCAGACGAGGGTCGATCTCGTAGGCGACCACCCGGCGGGCGACCGGGACCAGGAAGCGCGTGATCGCGCCGTCCCCCGGCCCGACCTCCACCACCAGGTCGGCGGGGCCGACACCGGAGGTGCGCACCACTCGACGGGCCCACGCGGAGTCGGTCAGGAAGTTCTGTGAGAAGCGGCGCCGGTCGTCACCGGTGCCCATGCGGGGAGAACGTTCGGTACGTGCCACAGCGAAGTCCGTTCCAGCCGCCGGAGGCGGCCGACGGGGACGGGCGGCACGAACGGGCGCGCCGTACGGCACGCGAAGAAGGAAGGTCCGGGCGGCCCGTCCCAGGAGAGACAGGGACGCGGCTGGGCCTGGACCGGCGAGGTCACACGGAGAAAAGCGCCATGGTCACCGACACGGCGCTCGGAACGAGGGCGTGACGGGAGGGAAGGGCACCGGGCCGACTACCGGTCCAGGCGCACGGACCGGGGGCGGGCCACAAGAAGAAGGTGGGACGTCGCCGGTCGGGCCGACACCCCACCGACGATCGCCTGGAAGCAGCACATGCCCCCAATGTAGGAGCGTGGCGGGTGCGCCGGCAACGGGTTTTCCCGCCGCCGGACGAGCGTGGAAAACGGCTCGCCCCCACACCCTTGACCCGGGCATGCTCGCCACCATGCCCGACTTCGCGGACTTCGACACCCGCCGATACCGGACCGTCGACGTGGCCACCGGCTACGACGGCTGGTCGAGCACCTACGAGGCCTCCGTCCTGGACGCCATGGACCTGACCCTTCTGGACGGCCTCACCGTTCCCGACTGGTCGGCCCTCGACCGCGCCGTCGACCTGGGGTGTGGGACCGGGCGCACCGGGACCTGGCTGCGTCGTCAGGGGATCGGCCACATCGACGGGGTCGACCTCAGCCCCGGGATGCCGGCACTGGCCCAGCGCCGCGGTGCCCACGACCGCCTCACCCGCGGGGACGTGCGTCGGACCGGTCTGCCCGACGCCTCCTACGACCTGGCCGTCGCCTCGCTCATCGACGAGCACCTGCCCGACCTGGCGCCTTTCTACGCCGAGGCGCGCCGCCACGGCCGCCGGGTGGACCCTGGCCGAGATGGCCGAGGTCACCGTGGACGACACCTGGGTGGCGGCCAAACCCACGTGGGAGAGGTTCCGCGGGCACCCGATCTCGGCCGCCTTCGTCTGGGCCGCCCGCTGAACGGACTCCTCCCTCCGGCGCCTCTCAGCCCACCAGCGCCGCCGACCACACCTTCCGGTTGCGCGCCACGTACCTCGAAGCCGCCCCCCAGTGGTCGGCGTGACCCTCGGCGTGCAGTCGCGCCCACGGCTGGTCTCCGGTGCGGGCCCCCTCCACCAGCAGGTCGTACATGCCGCGCACCCGTCGCAGGACCGCGTCGGGAAGTTCGCGGCGCTGCCCCTCATCGCACCCGTAGCCGTCGGCCAGGGCGCGAAGCCGCCGCGCGTCACGCTCGGGGTCGCCGCCCTCGTGCAGCGGCACGAACCCGTGCGCCGCGTATCCCAGGTCGCCCATGCGCGTGCCCGGCCCCGCACCGTCCCAGTCGATGAAGGTCCAGGCCTCCTCGTCGCGCACCAGGTTCCACGGTGCCAGGTCGTTGTGGCAGAGAATCTCCTCACGCTCGTGGGGGATCGCCACCTCCCATACCGACTTCCCGTCGGGTCGGTAGGCGGCGGTCAGGTCGTGGAGACGGCGGACGAGTCCGCCGAGCCGGCGCAGTTCATCCTCGGTCATCGGGGCCATCCGGTCGGCCATCGTGCCGGGGACGTATCCGAGCACCTGGCGTCCCCGCCCGTCCCGGCCGAGCGCGGTGGGCGAGGCGTCGTATCCGCGTGCTCGCAGGTACCCGAGCAGGGACATCACCGACGGGGAGGAGGGCAGCCAGGGTTTGCGCACGGTCGGGCCCACGCGTACGACCCGGTCGGCGACGTTGCCGCCTTCCAGCACCTCTTCTTCTTGTCCTTCTCGCTCTCGCACGGCATTCGATGCTCCACGGGACGGTCGCGGGAGTCCACCGTTTTTCCACCCGTTCCCTACCCGTGGCCGTCGGCCTCCCGCTCGGCCGCCTCCAGCGTCGCGTCGTCGAGCCGGACCAGTCCGGCGAGCAGGCTCAGGGACAGCAGCCCCATGGAGGCGAACACCGCCGTCAGCCCGAAGAGCTCGGCGAGAAGTCCGCCCGCCACCGCGCCCAGCGGCATCGTCCCCCAGGCCAGCAGCCGGTATCCACTGTTGACCCGACCCAGCATGGAGTCGGGGGTGATCCGCTGGCGCAGTGACACGGTGATGACGTTCCACACCGCGATCCCCACCCCTCCCAGGAAGAAGCCGCCCGCGATCATGTAGGGGTCGGCGGTCAACGCGGGCAGTCCCACGAGAACCCCGAAGGTGAGCACACTGGCCCGCAGGGCCCAGGCCCGCCCCAGCAGGCCCTCGACCCGGCTCGCGAACAGGGCGCCGAGGAGACTGCCCGCGGCGACGGCGGTCATCAGCACGCCGTAACCGGGCTCGGACAGGCCCATGGGAGAGGCGGGGCCGACCGCGAAGAGCACCATGACGGTGAAGGCCGCGTTGCTTCCGAAGTTGCTCACCCCCACCATGACCGCGAAGGACCGCAGGAGCCGGTGGCGCCACAGGAAGCGCAGCCCCTCGGCGATGTCGGCGCGCATGGTGGTGGGCGAGGACCTGACGGCCCCGAAACGGCCGCGCACGCACAGCAATGCCCCCACCGCGACCAGCCACAGAGCCGCCGGGGCGGCGAAGGCCGCCGCCGCACCCAGAGCCACCAGCAGCCCGCCCAGGGGAGGTCCGACGAACTGATTGGCGGTCAGCTCGGCCGCGTGCAGCCGACCGTTGGCCCGTGGGAGCCGGTCGCGGCCGACCACCCGGGGCAGGATCGACTGTGCGGAGGTGTCGTAGAGCGTCTCGCAGACCCCGATTCCCAGGGCCACCGCGTACAGCGGCCAGATCGATCCCAGCTCCAGTACCAGGGCCAGGGCCGTGCCTCCCAGAAGCAGTGCGCGGGCGATGTTGGCGCCGAGCATCAGGCGGCGCCGGTCGAGCCGGTCGGCGAGGGCTCCGGCGGGGAGCGAGAACAGCAGCCACGGCAGGGTCAGCGCGAACGTCAGCCCCGCGATGAGGAGGGGGGAGTCGGTCAGGCGCAGCGCCGCCAGCGGAAGCGCCACCTTCAGCACGCCGTCGGCGAGGTTGGACAGGGTGGAGGAGGTCCACAGGTTCCAAAAGCGCGCGCCCAGAGGGGCGGGGCGGAACGCTCGTGGGGGGTCGGGGCGCAGGGGGGTGTCGTTCGTCACGGATCGAGAATGACGGATCGATCGAGAAGTGTCAATCGATAGAGGAAGGTCGATCGTTGTTAGGCTGGCTTCCATGGGCGAATCGGAACAGGCGGAGAGCTCCCCCCGCCCACGCACACGGCGTCCGGCCACGGTCCGTGAGGCCAAGGCACTCGGCCACCCCATGCGGGTGCGCATCCTGCGCCTGTGCCTGAGGCGGGAGCTCACCAACAAGGAACTGGCCGACCGGTTGGACACCACCCCGGGCACGGTCCTCTACCACGTGCGTCGGCTCGTGGACGCGGGCCTGCTGACGCCAGCCCCCGTGCGCACCGGGGTCGGCGGCGCGTTGGAGAAGCCCTACCGTGCCACCGGCGAGACCTGGTGGCTGGAGAACCCCCTCGGGGACGCCGACCCGGACGAGGCCGCCGCTCCGGTGGAGGCCTTCCAACAGGAACTGCGCGAGGCCGGCACGGAGTCGGTGCGGACCTTCTCCCGATTCGCACTCCGCCTGTCGGAGGAGGACGTCGCCGAACTGGACCGGCGTATCGTCGCGGTCCTGGACGAGTACGTGGCCACGGAGGAGCAGCGTGCGGACCGACCCCTCTACTCGGGGATCTTCCTCCTGCACCGCCCCGCCGAGTGAGCGCGGGCGGCTCAGGCCGGGGCTGTCCGTCGAGGAGGACCCGGAGACGGTGTGTGACTCCTTCGACCGTGCCCGGGGTCCCGTCGCCGTACGGATGACGCCATGTCGGGGGTGGGTCCGGCTCCACCACGCGGCCCACCCCCGACGGGGCTCTCAGGAGGAGTTGAGGAAGTACACCACCACGAGGACGAGCAGCGCCAGGACCACCAGTACGGCGATGGTGATCTTGACCGCCGAGTACGGGCGCTCGCCCTGCACTTCGCCCGTGCAGCCGTTCACCACGATCTGCCAGCTCTTGCCGCCGTGCAGGTAGGCGCCCGCCCACACCGGCAGCAGCATGAGCTTGCCGGTCACGTCGGAGTAGGAGGTGGACACCGACGTCACACGTTGTTCGTCGCCGCCGATGTCGCGACGGCAGTCCTGGTCGATGACCCCGGCCATGATCTGCTTGGCGGTCTCCAGGCCTTGCTCGGGCTCGACGTCATAACGCAGTGCCTCGTGCCCGGCCAGGTACTCGTGGGCGTAGGGCTGCGCTTTCTCCAACGGCCAGGGCTCCAGCGCGGTCACCTTCTTGGGGTCCAGCTTGGTGGTGGCGTTGACCAGCACGTCGTCGAAGAAGCGCGACACGCGCCCGTGCGCCGGATACCAATGGGTCTTGCGCACCTGCCGCGTCTTGGTCACCGACTCGCCGTTCTCCTGCACGGTGTAGGTCTCGGTCACCCAGTAGTACTCGCCGCGCTGTCCGACGTAGGTGGAATCCGTGGCCGCGTCGAAGGTCCAGTGCGGCAGATAGGTGCTCTTGAGACGTTCGGCCTCGTTGACCCTCTTGAGGCTGTTGGGGGCGAACCAACGGCTCTTGGCCCACTCCGCGAGGGACTCCCGCGCCAGGGCCTGGGTCACGCTGAAGGGCAGTACCGCCTCCGGCGGCACCTGTGCGTCGTTCGAGGGGTCCGCGACCAGGGGAGAGGCGCAGAACTGGCAGCTCTGGGCCAAGTGGTCGCCCTGCACGTGCGCACCGCAGCCCTGGCACACGAAGTGGTAGGGGGCGATCTGCGCCGCGGGGCTTCGGGCGAAGAGGGTCTCCACCGCGTGCTCGCGGATCCCACGGGTGGGGGCGGTCACGCGGTCCTCGTGACCGCAGTAGGGACACCGCATTCGGTCGGTGCCGGGGGCGAACTCCAACCGCGCGCCACATCCGCCGCAGGGGAAGATCCGCGGGGCTGACGCGGGGGAGGGGGCATTCGGGTCGGTCATCTCGGTCTTCTCACTGTCATGGGAGGGGGAGAGCAGACAGGTCAGGCGGGCGGCATCGGGGGCGGGGTGGCGGAGAACAGCGCAGCGAGCTCGGGGACCTGGTCGGCCTGCGTCCACTGCGCCATCCCGTTCCTCCACACCAGGCTGGTGCGGGTGAGGTGGCCGGAGGCCACCTGTTGGGCCAGGTGGGACTGGTCGAAGGGGCCGCTCTGCTGACCGTTGATCCCCACGAACCACTGCACCTGCGGGGGCATCGGCGGCGGGCCGGCCTGCTGGGGCTGCTGGTGTGCCTGCGGGTGGGGAGCCTGCTGGTGCGGATGGGGCTGCTGGGGGTTCATGTTCTGCGCCATCTGCTGTGCGGCGGCCAAGCCCATCCCCATGCCCATGGCCTCGCCCATACCGCTACCGGGGGTCGAGGCGGCCTCGCCGATGGCGTTCGCGGTCTGGAACTTGGTGTACTTGTCCATGTCGCCCAGGACGCCCATCTGGGTGCGCTTGTCCAGCGCCTTCTCCACCTCGGGGGGAAGGGAGATGTTCTCGATGTTGAACTGGGGGATCTGTAGCCCCACCGAGGCCATGTCGGCGCTCAGCGCGGAGGCCAGGCGCACCCCGAGGTCGTGCTGGTGACCGGCCAGGTCCAGCACGGGGATGTCGCGTGCGGCGGTGGCCAGGGCGCTGCCCAACCGGCTGACGATCATCTGTCGCAGGTAGTTCTCGATCTCCTCCGTACGGAACTGCGGGTCGGTGCCCACGAGTTCGGAGAGGAAGAGCGGCGGATCCACCACCCGCGCCGCGAAGCCGCCGAAGGCACGCAGACGGACCGCGCCGAACTCCGGGTCACGCAACATGATCGGGCTCTTGGTACCCCACTTGAAGTCCGTGAACTGCCTCGTGTTCACGAAGTAGACCTCGGCCTTGAAGGGGGAGTCGAAGCCGTACTTCCACCCCTTCAGCGTGGTCAGGATCGGGATGTTGCGCGTCTCCAACGTGTAGGTGCCGGGCGCGAAGACGTCGGCGATACGACCCTCGTTGACGAACACCGCGACCTGGGACTCGCGCACGATGAGCTGGGCGCCCATCTTGATCTCGTTGTCGTGGCGGGGAAAGCGCCACACGATGGTGTCGCGACTGTCGTCCGTCCACTCGATGATGTCGATGAGCTCGTTGCGCAGGGCGTCGAACAGGCCCACGGGTCCTCCCCTAATCGTGCTGACCGTCCCTGGTGGGACGCAGCGGGGGCGGGTCCGGTTGCGTCCCAGGTCAGAACGATTCAGAACCGCAACCAAGTGCCGGCCGGTCCCTGCTGTCCCACACCGGGCACCGACCAGTCGCACACCCCCTCGGAGAAGACCTCCCGTGCCCGTTCGGCCTGCTCGTCGGTGAAGTCGGCGGGGTGTGCCTCGGCGTCGAAGGGCCTCAGGCGGCATTTGACGACGTTCGAGCTCAGCGGGGCTCCGGCCACGATCCGGGGCGAGGTGTGCACGGGGTAGGCGTCGGCGCACCGGTCCCCCTGGCCGGCGGTGAGCGGACGCTGCTCGGTGACCACGCGTCGTGGCGGTGTCGAGCCCACCCAGCAGGAGTCGACGAGCCACTCCGGGCGCGCGGTGCGGATGTGGTCGATGGCGGCGCGGTCGGGAGCGGCGCGCTGCCGTTCGCGCAGGCCGCTCACCCACGAGTCGAGTTCCTCCAGGGCCCGCCCCGCCACGGGGGCGGCGGCGGAGAACCCACCTCGACCGCGCTGCTCCACCAGCATGACGTGGTTGTCCGCGGTGCCGTTGGCCGTCCGCAGCCGCTCGCGCACGGAGAAGGAGTGGTAACGCATGTGGATGTCGCCGCCCTCGGTGTCGTCCTCGTAGGCGCGGTAGTCCACGACGGGGATGTCGGCCAGTCCGCCACCGCCGTCGAGCAGGCGCCCGGTGCGGTAGGCGGTGACCGTGGCCCGCGGGTCGGCCGTCGTGCGCTCCGCCACCACCCGCCCGTCGGCGTCCAGCCCGCCGATGTGCTCGTTCAGGTGCAGGAACCGGTCGACGTCGATCCGGCCGTCCACCAGGGCCCCCAACCCGTACTGGACGCCGACGTTGTCCAGGGGCCGTCGAGGCAGCCCGGTGACCGGGTCGAGGCCGTACACGTTGACGGTGTGCGCGTAGACCTCACAGCGCGCACCGTCGGGGGCGTCCACGGGGTGGTAGCGCTCCTCCCGGGGCAGGCGGGAGGGGCACCTCCCCCGGGGGTCGACGCGGGACGCCTCCTCGGCCAGGCGCCCGATGCTCTCCCAGCGCAGGAAGCCGGACACCGCCCGCTGTTCCTCACGGGTGAGCGCGTCGGGGTGCGTGCGGGTGTAGTCGTGCAGCAGCAGGGCGTCGGTGACCACGGGCACCACGGAGAAGCCCACGTCGGGGAAGGACTGGGAGACCAGGACGCCGTCGAGCAGGCCGGGCTGGTTGTCGGCGATCTGATGGGCCTGGTAGGCCCCGCCGGAGGAGCCCCAGCCCAGGGTCAGGTCGGGTACGCCATGGGTCAGGGAGAAGCGCTGCTTGACGGCGCTCATCGTCTCCGCGGCCAACAGGTCGTTGCAGTTGTTGCCGAACACGTTGAGGGAGGCCGAGGCCACCGCGTACCCCCGGGAGAGCATGCCGTGGTCCAGCACCCCGGCGGTCCGCGCGCCCTGCACGTACCAGCCGCCCGCGCACCCACCGCCGAACTTGTACACCAGGCGGCGGTTCCACCCCTCGGGCGGGCTCCACGGATCGGGCGCCTCGGGCCCCGGGGTGTGCAGCATCGCCGTCTCATAGATCGACCGGTTCACCGTTCCGGTCTCCACTCGCACGGTGTAGGGCACCCGCCGGCCGGTGGAGGTGACGGTCTCCGCGGCGTCCCGGGGAACCCGGTCGGGGTCGGGCATGGGGGCCCATTCGCCCTCGGTCGTGCGGTACACGTGGCGTACCACCGTCTCGGCGGAGCAGGCCTCGTCCAGGGGCGGGCCGAGGGTGCCGCCGCCGTGCAGGGGGAAACGGTCGGTGTCGCAGACGAAGGGTTCCTGGTGGGGGCCGGAGAACACCGGACCCGTCACCGGGTGGTTCGTGACCGTGACCCGCGTGGTGTCGGTGACCTCCTTCGAGCCGCCTTCGTCGGACACCACGGAGGCGATCAGGTCGCCGTCCCCCTCGGGAAGGCCCTCGACCAGACCTTCCAGGGCCGGTTCGCCTCCGTCCAGACGGACGACGCGCAGGGAGTCGGTGACGTCCTCTCGGCCCGCCTCCAGGCGGACACGGTCGACCGGAACGGAGTCGGGAGGGACCACCCTGACCAGGACGGTGCCGCCCATGACGGTGTCGGGCCGGGTCGAGAGCACCTCCAGGGAGAGCGACCCCCGTGGATCGCGGGGCGCCTCGGGAGCGGCGGCGGGCGGAAGGGCGCCGGCGACGGCGGGCAGGGCGTCCGACTTCCACAGCGGGGCCCCCGACAGGGTGAAGAGCGCGGCGATGGCCGCGGCCCCGCTGTTGAGCAGGAGGCGGCGTCGGCGGGTCGTGCTCATGTGCGTCCGGCACGGAGAGGGCGCGTGCCGCCCACGGGGCCGGGGGTGATGGGCGCGGCGAGATCGGTGGCGACCGTCGCCGGTCCGTGGAAAGGGTCGGCGCACGTGTCGATGGTGCCCACGGCGTGGGCGGTGGGGCCGAGAACACACCGGAGATGGATCGGGCTTTGCGCTCTCATGGCGAGGTCGGTACCCCGAAAGGGATGACGATGAACACAAGGGGAGAAAGGGTGCGACAGGCGGTTTCGCCGGTGCGGAGGGCCCGGACCAGTTCATTCAGGACGGCCGGGCCCTTCGGGGTCAGGACCTTCTGATCTGGCGTCCGGTCAGCCTGCCCGGGGTGATCCTCAGGACCTGGTCGCGGTGGCCCGCGGCCCAGGGCTTGGGGAGGCGCCCCTGGGGGATGCGGGCCAGTTCGTCGGGATCACGGATCCACTCGCACCGTCCGCTGGCGAGCACGGTCCACCCTTCCCTGCGTTCCTCGTCCAGAAGGTCGACCTGGAAGGAGGCATAGCCGCGCGCGTGGTGCATGATGGTCCCGGCCAGGGCGGAGCGGAACACGATGCCCTCGTCGACCAAGGCGTAGTTGACGGGCAGGACCGTCGGCGCGGGGTCACCACCGATGGTGAAGGCCACACGTCCGATGTCGCGGGTCTTCATCAGGTTGAAACAGGTCTGCCGCTCCAGGACGGTGAAACCGGCCTCGTCGTCGCCCTCGACGACGTCGACCCCCTTCAGGAGCTTCTGCTCGTCGGGGAGGGCGTCGGTCCCCGTGTACTCGTCGGACGCCTCCCGCTGCATCGGCGGCGCGGCCGGCTTGGTGGCCGTCTCGTCCCGTCCGCCGCCCGCCGCACCGGCACCGCTCACACTGGACATGGCATGCTCCCCCGAGAAGTGCCCCCGTCGTGTCTTTCCCACCGTCCCCGCCGGTGGTGGACCCGAGGGCGCGGACCGACCACAGATGGGCGGTGGGGACCTCCTTTCCCTCGCCTACCCGGTGGGGCGGCGGATCCAAACGGTGGAGGGGTTCCCTTGAGGGAGGCAGGACCGGCCATTGCCCTCCCGCTGTTCGTCAGAAAGAGGAGACGTCCTCGGTGCCGCCGGGACGCCCACCGCCAAGGGACGGGGCCACCCGACCGGGAAGGGGCGGGCCGCCTGTCCTCGACTCCTCCCAGCGGTGGTCTCAGCTCTGCGGGAACTCCTCCGGGCGTACCACGCGTGTGCAGTTGTGACGGAAGCGTTTGACCAGTTCCCCGTTGGGGCGGTCGCTGCGCTCCACCCACTCGCGCGCGGCCTCCTCGGTCGCCCCGCCCTCCCGTTGGCGAAGACGCAGCCTGCGCTCACGCAGGTCGTCGTCGGCCTCCACGTACCACAGCTGGGCGAACAACCCGCGCAACCGTGACCAGGGCTCGCCGTCGACGGCCAGGTAGTTGCCCTCGGTCACCACCAGTCGGGTGTGGGGAGCGATCACGTGCCGCGCGGCGACGGGTTCGTGCAGGCCGCGGTCGTAGTCGGGAACGTAGACGGGATGGTCGGTCTCCTCGACCAGGCGCCGTACCAGCGCCACGTAGCCATGGGCGTCGAAGGTGTCCGGGGCGCCCTTGCGGTGGCGTCTTCCCAACCGGTCGAGCTGGGCGTTGGACAGGTGGAAACCGTCCATGGGCAGATATCCGGCCGTGCCCGGCCCCAGCTTCCGGTCGACCTCGGCCACCAGGTGACGGGCGAGCGTGGACTTCCCGGCGCCCGGGGCCCCGACCAGGCCGAGCACGGTGCGGTGGGCCCCGCCGCTCTCGGCCTGGCGTGCCAGGGCCACGGTGTCGGCGACAAGAGATGGGGACATGGGGACGAGCTTATGCCCACCGGGAACGGAACGCCCCGGGAGGCGGCGGACGGCTCCGTCGCCTCCTTCGGTCGATCCGTTCAGGGGGCCTGACCCACGTGGGCCAGCGCCTGGCGTAGCAGGACGTCCTGCCCTCCCGTCATCTCCTCGTTCATCCGCGGACTCACTGCCTCCTGCGGGGTGAGCCACACCAGGTCCAGCGCGTCCTGCCGGGGTTGGCAGTCCCCCGAGACCGGGACGACGTAGGCCATCGCGACAGCGTGCTGGCGCGTGTCGTGGAACGGGGTGACGCCCGGCGTGGGGAAGTACTCGGCGACCGTGAACGGCTGGGGCGAGATGGGAACGTGCGGCAGCGCCACCGGACCCAGGTCCTTCTCCAGGTGGCGGAGCAGCGCATCACGTACCCGCTCGTGGTAGAGCACCCGGCCGGAGACGACCGAGCGATGGAACCTGCCTTCGGGGGTGGCGCGCATGAGAAGGCCCACGTGCGTCACCTGACCGACCTCGTCCACCCGTACGGGTACCGCCTGGACGTAGAGGACGGGCATGCGACCACGGATGTTCTCCAGTTCCTCGGAGGAGAACCAACCGGGCTGGGTGTCGGCGGTGTCGGTCATCGGGTGCGCGACGGGCGCCCCGGCGGTGACCGGTGCGGATCCGCCGCTCCCTCCCTTCTCTCGCTGTCCTGGAGGTCCGGCCCACGGGTCCCGCGGGACCCGTGGACACGGCAGTGTGGCCTGTACCGCTTTTACCGCACTCGGGACCGTAAAGCACGGCGAGGGGGCGACTTCGGGAGTGTTCGGAAACGAGAGGGGCCTCGGGTCCGGGTGCGGGCGAGGGGTCGGCGGCCGTGCGGAGCCTTCCCGCGATCACATCAGTGAATTTTCCCTATTTTTTCTCACAAAGGGCTGACGTCTTTTCCTTGCCGCGGGCTACGATCGCTTATGTGATCACGTAATGGAGAGGTTACTTTTGGTGAGAGGTGGCCCGAGTGGCAGAGGATGCCCGGTTCTTCATCCAGGAGCGTTCCCCCTGCGTGGACATGACGGTGGTACCGGTGCACGGAGAAGTCGACCTCGCCACCGCCGACCGTATGCGTGATCGGCTGACCCAGGCCGCCGAGGAGTCACGCTGTGACTGCCTGGTGGTGGACATGTCCAGGCTCGACTTCTTCGACGCGAGCGGGGTCAACGCCCTGGTGTCGGTGTTCAAGGACCTGGCTCTGCAAGGGCGGCACATGGTCCTGGCCGAGCCCGCCCCCGTGGCCGCGCGCGTGCTCGAGGTGCTCGGCATGGATCGGGTGTTCGAGATCTACCCCCTTGTGGAGATGGCGCTCGCGCACACCGGTGGAGTGCGGGATGAGAACGGGCCCGTTCGCGACACGGTCCCCGAACGACCTTGAGGGAGGGCCCCGGCCCGGCCGGGCCGGGGCCCTCCCTCAAGGTCAGGAGCGGGACTCCCCGCTCTCTCCATCGCGTACCAGGAAGGGTTCCAACAGTCCCGGAACGGCCTGGTCCGCCCAGTCCAGGCCCTGTCCCAGGCCCACGTCCGAGGCCGCGTACATCCCCTTGCCCGCCGCCGTCGTGGCGGCCACGTCCGCAAGGCCCAACCTGCGCTGGAACGGAGAACGGGTGATCCGCCAGCCGATCACCGCCGACCGCTCCAGTGCCACGGTGTCGCGCACCGCCATCCCCTGACGCACGAGCAGGTAGCGCGGGTGCAGCCCGTGCCCCAGCGCGCGGTAGGAGCCCACCGCGTACCAGAAGGCCGCCGCCGCGATCACCACCGCGAGCACCGCCCAGACCCAGCTCGGAGAGGACTCCACCACGCCCGTGGCCAGCGGCACGGCGATGATCTCCCGCTCCGCCTCGTGCACCACCGTCCACCAGGCGGCGCCGACCAGGCCGTGCAGCCAGGCCAGCGTCGCGGCCGACACCGCGCCCGCCACGGTGACCACGCCGGCCCTGGTGAAGCGGCGGCGCAGGGCGGCCCGGGGATGTGGGAGCAGCGGGACGTCCAGGGGGGAGTCCGAAGTCCGCATCAGGTCGGCGGCCAACCGCCGGGCCTCGTTCCTGGGCATGGCGGGGGACAGGCGGCTCTTGGCGCTGGTCTTCTGGGCGTCCGCGGCGGCCAGCCCGGTCGCCACCGCGCGCACGTCCGCTCCACCGACCGAACGCAGCACGAACGGCTCGTGCAGGGTGACGCCGTTGAGTCGGCGCCCCTCCACCGACAGCGACACACTGGTCAGCAGACCTCTGCGCAGCCGCACGGTCCCGTCCGCCTCCCTGGTGAGGCGATAGTCCCACCAGGTCTCCACCGCGGCCGCGGTCAGCACGACCACACCCGAGACCACCAGGCCCGACAACGCCAGAGGGAGCACCAGCAGGGCCTGCGCCATCACGAACGAGGACACCTCCTGGGCGTTGGGCAGGCCGGTCTGCTCCGAGAGCCACCTCCAGCCCCGGCCGCCGCTCTGGGCGTTGGCTCCCAGCAGCGCGGCGATGGCGCCCAGGCCCACACCCAGCGTCGCGGTGGTCGCGGGCGCGTAGGCGAACCAGCGGGGACGGAGTCGGGCCAGCTCGGTCTCGACCGGCGCGTCCGGGTCCGCGGCCCCCTCCGAGGAGACCCCGCCGTTTGAGGGAGCACCCCGATACAGCAGGTCGCGGCGCAGCCACTCGCCCTGTTCGGTGGTGACGTACAGCAGCTGGAGCTGGTCGGAGCCCGAGCCGACCTTCTCACCCGTACCGACGGTGACCGAACACAGGCCGAAGATCCGCGCGTAGACGGGGGCCGCCACGTCCACGCTGCGCACGCGCTCGCGGGGGATGGAACGGTAGGCCTTGGCGATGATGCCCGAGCGCATCTCCATCCGCTCGGCCGTGACCCGGTAGCGGACCGCGCGCAGACGCAGTATGTCCAGGTAGGTCGTCAGAGCCAGGAACGCCACTGTGGCCGGAAGCGGGGCCGGCGCCCACAGGGGCTGACCCACCATGACGAGAGCGATCGTGCCCACGATGGCGACGGGGACCATGAAGACGCCCGCCACGAGGGCGCCGGCCCACACGCTGAGCGGGTGAAGCCGTTGCCAGGCGGTGGTCGGGGAGACGTCCGGCTCCTGCGGGGCGTCCGTCGGTGAAAGGGGGACGTGTTCGTCGGGAGAACTCATGTCGCGTCCCCCGGTGTGGCCTGGGTGGTGTCGGTGAGCTGGTCGGCCACCTGTGTGGCCAAGGCGTGGTCGAGCCCGGCGATCTCGATCGGACCGGCCGCCGAGGCGGTGGTCACGGTCACGCTGGACAGCCCGAAGACCCGCTGAAGCGGACCACGTGCGGTGTCCACGGTCTGGATGCGCGACATCGGGGCCACCCGCCACTCCTGCCACAGCCAGCCACTGGAGGTGTAGACGGCGGTGTCGGTGGCCTCCCAACGGTGGACCCGGTAGCGCCACTGCGGCATGACCACCGTGATCACCAGCCCGCATCCGCCGATCAGGGCGGCCGCGAGCAGGAACCAGGCGCGCGGCGGCTCCCAGATGAGCGCGGGCACCACGGGGACCACGGTGAGGAACACCGTGATGATCAGGGACTGGCTCGTCCACCACCACACGGCGCGTCTGTCCACGCGGTGTCGGGGCGGGCGTAGGCGGGGGGTGTCGGCGTTCATCGCGTCCACGCCTCCTTCTCGGTCGGGGCCGGCGGGCCGGGTCTACTATTAAAAGTGATATCACAATGCTATTCTCCAGTCATCACACTGAAGAGAGCGGAGTCGAGATTGAACACCGTCGACCACACCCCGAACCCAGCCCCCCAGTACCGTGAACACCCCGCGAACAGCATCAACGGCATGCCGATGGCCGTGATCAGCGTCGTGCTGTTCCTCGTCGGCGTGGGCCTGGCCCTGTCGGTTCTCCTCGCATGGCCGGTGGCCCTGGTGCCCGTCGGCGTGATCCTGGCGGTGATCGGCTTCCTGCTCTTCATCGGGCTGGAGATGGTCGCGCCCAACGAGGCCAAGGTCGTCCAGCTCTTCGGTCGCTACGTGGGCAGCGTGCGCACCGACGGTCTGCGCTGGGTCAACCCCCTCACCGTGCGCAAGGGCGTGTCCACCCGTATCCGTAACCACGAGACCTCCGTCATGAAGGTCAACGACGCCTCCGGCAGCCCCATCGAGATCGCCGCCGTCATCGTCTGGCAGGTCGAGGACACCGCCCGCGCCTCCTTCGAGGTGGACGACTTCGTCGAGTTCGTCTCCATCCAGACCGAGGCCGCCGTGCGTCACATCGCGGGCAACTACCCCTACGACTCCTACGACGCCGACACCAGTCGTTCCCTGCGCGGCAGCGCCGACCTGATCACCGAGGAGCTGTCCAAGGAGGTCGGGGAGAGGGTCGAGGCGGCCGGAGTGCGGATCGTGGAGACACGCTTCACCCACCTGGCCTACGCCTCGGAGATCGCCCAGGCCATGCTCCAGCGCCAGCAGGCCAGCGCGCTGATCGCCGCCCGCAGAGAGATCGTCGAGGGCGCCGTGGGGATGGTCGACCGCGCGCTTGAGCGCCTGTCCCAGGAGGAAGTGGTAGAGCTGGACGAGGAACGCAAGGCCGTCATGGTCAGCAACCTGCTCGTGGTGCTGTGCTCCGATCGTCCCGCCAGCCCCGTCGTCAACACCGGGACCCTGTACCAATAACCGGTTGAGGTGGCCGTGTCCGAGCGTAAGAAGGTGCTGTTGCGGCTCGACCCCGCCGTCCACGACGCGCTCGCGCGGTGGGCCGGGCAGGAGCTGCGCAGCACCAACGCACAGATCGAGTTCCTCCTACGCCGCGCGCTGGACGAGGCGGGACGGATGCCCAAGGACGTGCGGGCCATCCCCCGCAGAGGTCGCCCCCGCAAGGCCGTGTCTCAGGAGGGGGACGACGCCTCCAAGGAATGAGGAAGGTCGGCGCCGTGAGCGCCGACCTTCCGGAGTGGAACGGGACCGGCCGCGCCGCGGCCCTGCTCAGAGCAGGGCCGCGGCGGCGGCGCGTCCCGCGACGCGGCCGGAGAAGAGGCACCCGCCCAGGAAGGTGCCCTCCAACGCCCGGTAGCCGTGCACCCCACCGCCACCGAACCCGGCGACCTCGCCGGCGGCGTACACCCCCGGCAGAGGGGTGCCGTCCTGGCGCAGTACACGCGCGTCCAGGTCGGTGTGCAGACCGCCCAGTGTCTTACGGGTGAGGATGTGCAGACGCACCGCGATCAGGGGCCCCGCCTTGGGGTCCAGGATCTGGTGCGGAGCGGCCACCCGGGCCAGGCGGTCGCCCCGGTAGTTGCGCGCCCCGCGGATGGCCGTCACCTGGAGGTCCTTGGTGAAGGTGTTGACCATCTCCCGGTCCCGGGCCACCACCTCGCGGGTGACGATGTCGGGGTCCAGTACGCCGTCAGCCGCGATCTTTCGCATCTTGGTGATCAGCTCGGGCAGCCTGTCGGCCACCACGAAGTCCGGGCCCTTGTCCTTGAAGGCCTCCACCGGACCCGGAGCACCCGGCAGCACACGTTTGAGGACGAGCTTGAGGTCCTTACCGGTCAGGTCGGGGTTCTGCTCCGAACCGGAGAGGGCGAACTCCTTCTCGATGATCTTCTGGGAGAGCACGAACCAGGTGTAGTCGTGGCCGCTGCCCATGATGTGCTCCAGCGTGCCCAGGGTGTCGAAACCGGGGAAGTAGGGCGCGGGCAGTCGTTTGCCGGTCGCGTCCAGCCACAGTGACGACGGCCCTGGAAGGATGCGGATACCGTGTCGCTTCCAGAGGGGGTCCCAGTTCTGGATGCCCTCGGTGTAGTGCCACATGCGGTCGGGGTTGATGACCTGCCCGCCCGCCTCCCTGGTGATGTCGAGCATGCGCCCGTCCACGTGTTCGGGCACGCCCGAGAGCATGTTCCGGGGCGGGGTGCCCAGACGTTCGGGCCAGTTGCGGCGCACCATGTCGTGGTTGCCGCCGATACCGCCGGAGGTGACGATGACCGCCTGGGCGGAGATCTCGAAGTCCCCGGTCACCTCACGGCCGCTGGCCCGTCCCCGCTGGACGTCGCTGGGGGCCAGGAGCGAACCGCGCACGCCGGTGACCGCTCCCGCGGTGACCACCAGTTGGTCCACCCGGTGTCGAAAACGCAAGGAGACGAGTCCTCGCTCGGCCGCCGCGCGCACCCGGCGTTCGAAGGGCGCGACCACGCCCGGACCGGTCCCCCACGTGATGTGGAAGCGGGGGACGGAGTTGCCGTGCCCGTCGGCCAGATAGCCGCCGCGCTCGGCCCAGCCCACGAGGGGGAAGATCCGTAGCCCCTGCCTGTGCAGCCAGGAACGTTTCTCCCCGGCGGCGAAGTCCACGTACGCCTCGGCCCACCTACGGGGCCAGGCGTCCTCGGGACGGTCGAAGGCGGCGGTGCCCATCCAGTCCTGCAAAGCCAGGTCGACCGAGTCCCTGATGCCCATGCGGCGTTGTTCGGGCGAGTCGACGAAGAACAGCCCCCCGAAGGACCAGAACGCCTGCCCGCCCAGGGACTGCTCGGGTTCCTGGTCCAGCAGGATCACCCGTTTGCCGGCGTCGGCCAGTTCGGCGGTCGCGACCAGACCCGCCAGTCCGGCGCCGACGACGATCACGTCGGCGTGGTCGACTCCACTGGCCATGTCGGCTCTCCTCAGGTCGGCCGTGTCCCAGGACACGGTGTGCGCGATGGAACGACTGTGCCCCCGCGGGGGCGTCCCGGCAAGGGCGATGTGCGGTGTGCGCCACCTCGTTTGTCACCCGCTGACAAACCCACCGGTCGGGAAGCGGGTGTCGGCCCGCCGGAGGCGGATCCCACGGTCGGGACGGCCAGGGGCCTCGGTACGCGCCGTGCCGCCTGCCCCGGGCGGTGCAACGGTGGACGCCGGTGGCGCCGTGCGCGTGCGGTACCACCGGCCCTTCCTCATCCGCCGAAACGCACCAGCGACCGACCGCCCCGGCCCTGCCGCATGCGCTCGAAGGCCTCGGGCACGCCTTCCAGGGAGATCTCGTCGGTGACCATCGCCGACAGCCTCAGCTCTCCGGTACGCACCTGTTCGGCGATGAGCGGGACGTCGTGGGTCGGGTCGCTGGAGCCGTAGACGCAGCCGCGCAGCGTCCGCGCCTGGTGGAACAGCTCCAGGGCGTTGAACGACACCTCGTCCTTCAGGGAGCCCACGCCCACCACCGTGATGGTGCCGCCCCTTCGGGAGACGTTCCATGCGGTGCGCACGACCTTGGCCGACCCCACCACCTCGAAGGCGTGGTCGGCGCCCCGGCCGCCGGTCAGCGCGCGCACGGCCTTGACGAGCGAGTCGTCGGCCACGAGGAACTCGGTCGCGCCCAGGGAACGGGCCAGTTCCTCCTTGGCGGGGGAGACGTCCACCGCGATCACCGGGTCCGCCCCCGCCAGGCGTGCGGCCTGGAGCACCGACAGCCCCACCCCGCCCAGGCCCAGGACGAGGGCCGACTGGCCCCGGCGCACCTGCGCGGAGTTGTGGACCGCGCCCCATCCGGTGAGTACCGCACAACCCAGCACCGCCGCCATCGCGGTGTCGATGCCCTCGGGCAACGGTATGACGGCATGGTCCGGCACCACGGTGGCCTCGGCGAACGCGCCACAGCCCAGACCCGGGTAGACGGGGGTGCCGTCGGTCAGTTCCGCGTAGGGGCGTGCGGCGCCGTCCAGCGCGTGTTCGCACAGGTAGGGCTCGCCCTGACGGCAGAACCAGCACTCACGGCAGGAGGGCGCCCAGTTCAGGATCACCTGTTGGCCGGGCATCACGGAGGTGACGCCCTCGCCCACGGCCTCCACGGTCCCGGCGCCCTCGTGACCGAGTACGGCGGGCCACTTCTGGGCCAGGGTCCCGTTCGACAGGGAAAGGTCCGAGTGGCACACGCCCGCCGCGGCCAGGCGCACCCGCACCTGTCCGGGGCCGGGATCGGGCAGGACCAGCTCCTGGATACGCGGAGGGGCGTCCTGTTCGGAGAAGACGGCGGCCTTGACGGTCGTACTCATGGGAGGAACTCCAATCGGGGACTGCCGTGACAGTAGCAATACCGACCGGTCGGTCAAGAGCCGGGGCGGTCGATGCCGCACCGCTTCGCGAGGAGGGAGGACATCCCGGGTTTCGTGTCCTTTGCTTTTGTCGACCGACATTTTGCCTGGTGAGGGTGATGATGGGAAACAGAGGAGGGGGTCATGGTCAATCCGGTTTGGGTGGGAACCCTGATGTTCGGCAAGGTGCCCGTCGGTGTGCGGCTCTACAGCGCACGCGAGCGCAGGGGACCCGTGCTGCATCAGTTCGAGCGTGGTACGGCCGACCGCATCCGCTACATGCGCGTGAACGAGCGCACCGGCGAGGAGGTCGCCGTCGAGGACGTCGTGCGCGGGGCCAGAACGGGGGTGGAGGACGAATACGTCGTCCTGGAGCCGGAGGAACTGGAGGCGATCCTTCCCCACAGCTCACGCACCATGGAACTGAACGGTTTCGTGCCCCAGGGCGCCGTCGACGCCCTCTGGTACGCCTCCACCTACTACGTCGCACCCCGTTCGGCCTCCGACGCCAGGCCCTACCGGCTCCTGTACACGGTCCTGGAGCAGAACCGGCGCGTGGGCACCGCCACCACCGTCCTGCGCGATCGAGAACACCCCGTACTGATCGAACCGAACCGGGGGGTGCTGTCGGCCTCCACCCTGTGGTGGCCCGACGAGGTGCGCGACCCCGACGACGTGATGCCTCCCGTGGCCCACGTCGCGCTGACCAAGGAGGAGACGGAGCTGGCCCGGGAGCTGGTGCGGGAGATGTCCGTGGAGTGGGATCCGCAGGACTACTCCGACAGCTATGGTCGGCGCCTGACCGAACTGGTGCGGGCCAAGGCCAAGGGCCGGACGTTCACCCACCGCCCGGACCGGACCGAGCCCGCGCAGGAGAGCGTCGGTCTGGGCGAGGCCCTGCGTCAGAGCCTTCCCTCCCCACGCGCTCGAGACTCGCGCTCGCGCACGCAGACGCGTACACGGCGCGGCGGAGCCGAGACGAGGAGCAGGGGGCGGATCACCAAACGGGAGCTGCTCCAACGCGCGTCGGAGCTGGAGGTACCGGGACGGTCGAAGATGAGCCGGGACGAACTGGAGGAGGCCGTCGGCCTGGGCGGCGGCAACGGTTAGGCGCCCGCTCCGGCGCTTCGGCCGGGTCGTGTTCGGAATCAGCGCGGCCTTTTCCGGTGTGCGTGGAAGAAAAGGCGGGATCCATCCCTCTTGGTCGGCGATGGACGGGGTATCTCCTTTTTGCCTGCGGAAGACCACGATGCGGCGAACGCGTGTGACTCCGTGGGCCACCTCGGTGTTCTTCGTGGCTCATGGGAGGTTCCATGGTTCGACCGACCGACCCGGTGCCGGTTCCACGGCACTACCTGATGTGCCGACCCACCTACTTCGCGGTCGAATACGCGATCAATCCCTGGATGGACCCCTCCGCGGGCGTGGACCGAGAACGGGCGATCAGACAGTGGGAGGGGTTACGCGACCTCTACCGCGAACTGGGACACAGGGTCAGCGAGATCGCCCCCGTCGAGGGCCTGCCCGACATGGTCTTCGCGGCCAACGGCGCCCTGGTCGTGGACGGAAAGGTCTACGGCGCGCGCTTCGCCGGCGCCGAGCGCACCCCCGAGGGGCCCGCCTACCTGGAATGGTTCCGCGAGGCCGGCTACGGCCGGACCCGCGAGCCCAAGCACGTCAACGAGGGTGAGGGGGACTTCATCGTCCTGGACGAGGTGATCCTGGCCGCCACCGGTTTTCGCACCGAGGCCGCCGCGCACCAGGAGGCGGAGCGCTTCCTCGGACGCCCCGTCGTCACCCTCCAATTGATCGACCCGCGCTTCTACCACCTGGACACCGCTCTGTTCGCGCTTTCGGGGGACCGGATCGTCTACTACCCCGGAGCCTTCTCCCCCGGAAGCCGGCGGGTGCTGCGCTCCCTCTACCCCGACGCGATCCTGGCTACGGAGGAGGACGCCGCCGTACTCGGACTCAACTCCGTGTGCGACGGCCACAACGTCGTCATGGCGGCCGAGGCCACCACCCTGGCCGCACGTCTGCGTGCCCTCGGTCACGAGGTCCACCCCGTGGAGTTGGACGAATTGCGTAAAGCGGGAGGCGGCGCCAAGTGCTGCACACTGGAACTGCGTGAGACCCCCCTATGAGAGAACGGCGTCGAATCCACGCGCTTTTGTTCCAGACCCGACCACCGAACCGGAACGGATGTGGGAAACACCACTTCGTTTCGAGGGCGGTTCCCTGATCGCACAGGTCACCTGTGCCCCGAAGAACGACCTCCTCCAACAGAACGCGTTCCCGACGCGACCGCCTCCGACCACATGTGCGCGTCGCAATAAGGTCGGGGGCGTGAAGACGAGACAGCGCCGACTTCCGCGTCGGATCAGGGAACAGCAGATGCTCGACGCCGCCATCGTGGTGTTCTCCCGAGGCGACTACCACACGGTCAGCGTGGAGGAGATCGCCGCGGTGGCCGGGACCTCCAAGCCCACCGTCTACCAGTACATGGGCTCCAAGGAGGGGATCTTCACCGCGTGCGTGAGCCGTGAGGCGGACCGGCTCGTGGCGGCGGTGCGCTCCGCCGTGCACGATCCGATGGCTCCCCCAGGGGAAGACCCCCTGAACCGGGGCATGCGTGCCTTCTTCGCCTTCGTCACCGCCAACCGGGACAGCTGGACCGTGCTGTACCGGCGTGCCGCCTTGCAGGGCGAGCCCTTCGCGAGGGAGACCGCGCGGACGCGCGACCGGGTCACGGCCGAGGTCGCCGCGCTCATCAGCGGGTGCGCCCACACCGCTCTGTCCTCCCAGGACGCCGACCTGTTGGCGCGTATCGCGGTCAGCACCGCCGACGCCTTCGCCGACTGGCTCCTGGAACACCCCGAGGAGTGCCCCGAGTCCATGGCGGACCAGGTCACCGAACTGACCTGGTCCCACCTGCGCAACCTCTGCGGACCACCGGTCGGAGCGTGAGGCGCGGACCCGGGCCCGGCCCGACGGGCGGGGCCCGCCTTTCTCCGGCACTCGGCGCCGGAGAGCTCCTCGGTACCAAAGACCGACGCGTCGGCCGGCGACGGCGGTGCGTCCCGGCGGTGGGCGGGTGCGCCCGTCGCCTTCCGAAGGTCGGGGTCGGGAAGGCCGTGGCCTCCCCGACCCCGACCGTGGATCCGTCCGATCAGCGGGTCGACCGGCTCAGAGGGCCGCTCAGGGGACGTCGGAGCCCGCATCCGGGGCGGCCGGGACCAGACGCGGCCCCTGCGGACCGAACACCGAACGCGGTTCGGGGAAGACGAACACCGCGATCGGGTAGGCGATGGCGGCCGTCACCAGAGCCGCGGGCAGGCTCAGGTCGATGCCCGCCGCGAGATCGCCCAACGGGCCGACCAGCAGGGGCGTGTTGGCGAACAGCAGGCCCGTCACCGCGGCCAGCAGCCACGCCGTCATGGCACGCCAGTTCACGCCTCCGTGGAACCAGTAGGCGCCGCCCTTACGGCCTTCGTTGAACACCTGTAGATCGTCCACCAGGTAGAACCCGCGCCGGAACACGTAACCGAGCATGAGGATCACCATCCACGGCGAGGTGAGCAGCACGATGAGGATGGTGAAGGCGTTGATGGTCTCGACGATGTCGAACAGGAAGGTGCCCACGAAGATCAGCATCAGCGCCAGACAGCCCACCACCACGGTGCCCTGCACCCGGTTCAGCTTCGGCACGAGGGAGGAGAAGTCCAGGCCGGTGCCGTACAGGGACGTCGTGCCGGTGGACAGTCCGCCGATGAGCGCCACCAGCAGCAGGGGCAGGGCGTACCAGAGCGGGGAGACCACGGCCAGCCCCTCCACGTAGTTGCCCGGATCGGCGACCAGGGTGGCGGTGGTCAGTCCGAAGAAGAACGGCAGCAGGGTCGCGACCTGGGCCAGGAACGGCGCGGCCAGCATCGCACGCGTGGAACGCTCGGCGGAGATGTAGCGCGCCCAGTCACCCAGGAACCCGCCGAAGGAGACCGGGTTGGCCATGATGGTCAGGACCGCCAACACCCAGGTCGGCCAGAAACCACCGAGAATGTAGTCGCCGCTGCCCGCGTAGGACGGGTCGAAGGACCCGCCGTAGGCCACGATGCCCAGGAGCATCAGTGCGGTGCCCGCCACCACCGCGATCTTGTTGATCAGCAGCATGAACTGGTAACCGAACACGCACACCGCGAACACCGCCACGGCGATGACCCCGTAGGAGACCGCGCGGAGCCAGTCCCCGCCGTCGTACCCGAAGCGGGAGGCCGCGCCCACGATCGCGTCACCGCTGACCCACACCGAGATGGAGAAGAAGGTCACGGCGGTCAACAACGACAGCAGTGAGCCCAGTGAACGGCCCACCACCCCGAAGTGGGCGCCGGAGGAGACCGCGTTGTTGGTGCGGGTACGCGGACCGAACAGCGACATCGGGGACAGGATCAGCGCGCCCAGCACCACACCGACCAGGGTCGCGGCCGCCGCGGCGGCGAAGCCCAGTCCGTAGGCGATGGGCAGGGTCCCCAGGATGATGGTGGCGAAGGTGTTGGCGCCGCCGAAGGTCAGACGGAACAGGTCGAAGGGACGCGAGGTCTGCGCGCGCACCGGGATGGGCGCGACACCGAAGGTCTCGATCTCCGTCGCCTTCTGGGGAGTGCCCGGGTCGGCCACGACCGGTTCGGGACTACGGGTTACGGACACGGCTTGCTCCAGTCAGGAGGCTCCCGCGATCGTTCACGGGAGGCTGTCGATAGGGGATGGGGGGTGTCCGTGGTCGCGCGGCGGCGTTGACGCGCGACCACGCGGACGGTGAAGCCGAAGGGCTTCGAGGACGGGGTGCGCGGGAGGGTTCCCGCGACCGTGGGCACACCGGAGACGGGCCCAGGGGAGAGGGAGGAACGCCCTTGGGAGGTGGGGCGCGAACGTCCGGGGCGGATGGGTTCGGGTCGGACGTTGCACCGGGCGCGGGATCACCGGCCCGGGGCGGTCAGGTCCCGGCCGTGGCCGGGACCTGGCGGGGGTTCCCCGCCGGGGGGGCTCAGCCCCCGTGGTTCAGGGCCAGCACGCTGACCAGGTCGTAGGCCACGTGCGAGGCGGCGGTGGCGGTGATCTGTGCGTGGTCGTAGGCCGGCGCGACCTCCACCACGTCGGCGCCCACCAGGTTGCAGGTGGACAGTCCGCGCAGCAGTTCCAGCAACTCGCGGCTCGTCAGTCCGCCCGCCTCCGGAGTTCCGGTGCCGGGCGCGTGCGCGGGGTCGAGCACGTCGATGTCCACCGACACGTACAGAGGGCGGTCACCGATGCGCCGGCGCAGCGCGTCGGCGATCTCGTCCACGCCCTTACGCATGACGTCGGCGGAGGTGACGATGCCGAATCCGAACCTGCGGTCGTCCTCCAGGTCCTTCTTGCCGTACAGCGGGCCGCGGGTGCCCACGTGGCACAGGGCCTCGGTGTCGAGGATGCCCTCCTCCACCGCCCGGCGGAACGGGGTGCCGTGGGTGTAGGGCTCACCGAAGTAGGTGTCCCAGGTGTCCAGGTGGGCGTCGAAGTGCAACAGGGCGATCGGCCCGTACTTGCGGTAGGCCGAGCGCAGCAGTGGCAGCGCGATGGTGTGGTCGCCTCCCAGGGTGACCAGGCGGGTGCCCGCCTGGACGAACTCGGAGGAGGCCTCGTCCAGGGTCTCCACCGCCTCACCGATGGAGAAGGGATTGACGGCGATGTCGCCTCCGTCGACCACCTGCACGTCGGCGAACGGGGACACGTCCAGTCCCGGGTTGTAGGGGCGTAGCAGACGGCTGGCCTCGCGGATGGCCGAGGGGCCGAAACGCGCACCGGGGCGGTAGGACACGCCCGAGTCGAAGGGGACGCCGACCACGGCGATGTCGGCCCGCTCCACCTGGTCGATGCGGGGCAGCCGGGCGAAGGTCGCCGGTCCGGCGAAGCGCGGTACGAGACTGGAGTCGGTGGGTCCGATCGGTGTGCTCATCGGGCGATCGCGTCCCTTTCGTGGTCTTCCTCGGTCGGGTCGGGCTTGGTGTTCACCGGTGCGCCTGCCCTGTGCGCGCCTTCCTCAGACATCGCCGCCGAGAGTCGGGGCGTGTGCGGTGTCCGTGGTCCACGGCGATGATGCGCTCAGCGCGGCGGATCGGTGTTGTCGCAGGTCACATCCGTGGAGTCAGGTTAAGCAGGGCCTGCGCCACTCTCCAGTGGCTAGAATGCACAATCGTGAGGTGTTCTTTGGAGGAAGCAGCCACAAAGCGCGCTTCGGTCCCTCCTCGCGGGCGCCGTTCGACGTCGGCACACCCTCGTCCTCGGTACGACCGAACGGGACGATGAACATGGTGGGCAGACCGGGCACGGGCTCTGGAGAAAGGCGCACGGTCCCGCTGAGCAGGGTCCTGGGACGTCGTGAACTGGGCCTGACCATGCTCGTGGAAGGGGATGACCCGGGTATCGGTTGGGCGGTGGTCAGCGAACTGACCGATCCGGCTGCCTACCTGCGCGGCGGCGAACTGTTGCTCACCGCAGGAGTGAACCTGCCCCCGACCGGCGCCGGACTGGGCGCCTACGTGGGCTCCTTGGTCGAGGCGGGGGTGAGCGCCGTGGGCTTCGGTGTCACCCCCGTCCACGACACCGTTCCGGACGGGCTGGTCGAACAGTGTCGGCTCCAGGGGCTGCCCTTGGTGCGGGTGCCCCGCCCCACCCCCTTCACCGCCGTCAGCCAGGCCGTGGGCGAGGAACTGGAGGAGCTGCACCTGCGTGACCTGCGTCGTCTCGGTGAGGCCCACCAGGCGCTGACGCTGGCCGTCACCGACGACGCGCCCCTGGAGCGGGTCCTGCGGGTCCTGGCCGAGGCTCTTCGTGGTTGGGCGCTGCTGGCCCGGCCGTCGGCGTCCATGCCCGAAGGCGACAGCCGCACCCCCGGGGCGCCGGCGGAGCTGGACGCGGAGCTGAGCGGACTCGTGGACCGGCTCACCCGGCCCCGGGGGCCGCGCAGCGCCAAGGCAAGGGTGGAGGACGAGGAGATCTTCCTGCACACGGTGGGAACACCGCCGGAGGACCACGGTGTGGTCCTGGTGGGACGCCCCGAACCGTTGGGCATCACCGACCGCGCCGTCCTTCGCACCGCGACCGTCCTGCTGGAGCTGCTCGCCCGCACCCGCCGGCGTGACGTGTCGACCGCCTCAGGGCGTCTGCTCACCGGCCTGCTCCTGGAGGGTGGACTCACCGACCCGAGCGCGTCGCTGTTGGCCGGACTCGTCGGTTCCCGAAAGGAAGAATCCGCCTCCGGCGCCTATCGGGTCCTGTACGCCCACCCCCTGGAGAGGGGCCGTCGCACCGACCCCGCTCGGCTGTCCCTGGGAACCCCGTTGACGGACGCCGCCCCCGATCGTCTGCGCGCCGTTCTCGGCGACAGAGGAGAGGCGTTCCATCGCGACCAGCTGGACCGTCTGCTCGCCCATGGTTGGACGGCCGCGCTGAGCGGACCGGTGCCCGCCGAGGAGCTGACCGAGGCCGATCGCCGTGTGAGGGCACTGCTCGCTCGCGCCCGCGTGACCGAAGAGCCGTTGATGGAGGAGGGGACCGATCCCTTCGACACCCTTCTGGGGCCCGCCGCGCAAGACTTCTCCCGCCGTGTCCTGGGCCCCCTGGCCGAGCGGGACGAGGCCTCCCGCACGCTGCGTCGGACCCTGCGGGCCTGGCTCATCCGGCACGGCAACTGGGACCGGACCGCCGCCGACCTGGGCGTCCACCGCAACAGCGTCCGTTACCGGATCGGCCGGATCGAGCGTGATCTGGGGGTGGACCTGTCCGACGCCGAACAACGCATGCGCCTGTGGTTCGCCCTGACGCGTCTTCGCGTCGAATGACCGGCCCCGGTCCGCGCAGTCGTCGCCATTACGTCCGCAGTCCGATCGGCGGTCGAAGTAAGGCATAATCCGATGGGAAAGTGGAAGGTAGGAATCGTTGTCGACTTTCCTTGACACGCCTGCTTTTTCCTTTCCTCACATCCGTTCGCATGCGGACGCACCACCGTCAACTCCATAACGAACGCCAAGCCAGGGAGCCATATGTCGTTTCCCCAGCTGGATACGGCCCTACCCGCAGGGGCCGATGCCCGCGAACACGCACGCCTGCTTCGACAGGTGCACGAAGCCTCGTTCGCCGGGGGTCCAGTTCCTTTTCCTCCGCGCCCGATCATCGAGGAATCTTGGGGACGAACGCGACGTTTCGGTATTAAACCCGACAAATTCCCGCAATTGCGGGTGTCGTCTCCGGAGGAGCTCCAGCGTGCGCGCGAGGCCTCTCTCATCGCCGAGGTCCTGCCTTTGATCCGCCGTTCGCTCATCTCGATCGCCGACCAGGCCGACCACCTCATGTTGATCGCCGACGCCTCCGGTCAGATCCTGTGGCGCGAGGGGCCCCACCGCCTGCGCGCCGTCGGCGACCGCCTGGGCCTGGTGGAGGGCGCCTTCTGGAACGAGGGCAACACCGGCACCAACGCCATCGGCACCTCCCTGGCCGTGGGGCGACCGGTACAGGTCTACTCCGCCGAGCACTTCCTCCGCAGTCTGCACGTCCTCACGTGTGCGTGCGCCCCGATCCACGACCCGCGTGACGGGCGCCTGCTCGGCGCCATCAACGTCACCGGGCCGATCTCCACCATCCACCCCTCCACCCTGGCCCTGGTCAACGCGGTGGCCCGGCTCGCCGAGGCGAACCTACAGAGCATCCACCACACCCATCTGGAGAGGCTGCGCTCGGTCGCCGCGCCCCTGCTGGCGGGGATGAGCGAGCAGGCTCTGGTCGTGGACGAGTCCGGGTGGACGGCCGCCGCCGTCCACATGGAACCGGTCCGGCGCGTCCAGCTGCCCATGCGCCCAGAGACCGGTACTGCTTGGCTGCCCGGGCTGGGGGAGTGCGCCCTGGAGCCGCTGCCCGGTGGGTGGCTGGTCCGCCCCCGCCCCACGGAGTGCCTCGCCCCCTCCATGGTCACCCTCGATCTGGCCTCGACCGCGCCGATGATGGTGGTCTCCGGAGCCGGCGGGGAGTGGGTGCGACGACTCACCCCGCGCCACGCCGAACTGTTGCTCCTGTTGGCCGCGCACCGGCGGGGGCGTACCGGCGCGCAGCTGTCACAGGATCTGTTCGGCACGTGCGGACACGTGGTGACGGTGCGCGCCGAACTCTCCCGGGTGCGCCGTCGCCTGGGCGGCATCGTCAAGAGCCGCCCCTACCGCCTCAACGAGGAGATAAGGGTGCGGGTGAACACGCCCGACCACCCCGAGGACCTGCTCCCGGGGTCGATGGCGCCCGGGGTGCGCACGCTGCGCGAGGCGCTCCGGGACGGAAGGGCACCGTGGTCCTGAGCGCGCAGGGGCGCAACGTGGTGCAACCGTTGCGGCTCCCGCGCCCATGCGATGGACTGCACCACACGCGGCCCGGGGCCGGTGGCGGCCGTCGGGCGAGAGAGGGCACGGCGAGCCGATCTCCGGTGGACGTGTGGCGCTTCAACGGCCTTCGGACCTTGAGGGGGGTCTCGGGGGAGATGTTCGAAAGACGGCGCCCGCGGACCGGGCAGGGCCCGCCTGGGGATTCGGGGGAACCCCCGGGGCCGTCGCGTCGAAGGCGCGTCCGAGCGGATCCGCTCGAAGACGTGCCGCTGCGTGGGAGCGGGTTGGGGGATCCGCTCCCACGCCATGCCCCTCTCCCCGAACTCCTCTTCACCGGTAAAAGACCACCCCATGTCGATCACGGTCCGGTGAGTCGTCCGCCCGCAAGGGGTAGTTCCTGGAGCGGAAGCGGGACAAAGAGGTTGATAGGGGAGGTGTGGTGCACAGCACGCGGAGCGGTTCTTCGCGTCAGTACCGGGCCGTTCGGCTAGACTCTGTGCATTTACCGGGCCGGAATCACCCGCGGCTCACACACCTCGACCGTCCCACCCGCTCCTCGCGGTCCGACCGCGGACCAGGACACCGTGTGAACCACGGGGACGACAAGGACGTCGAACCCGGGAACGGTGAAAGACCCCGAGGCGACGTGCCGTCGCATCCCATAGACCGTCCTTCCTTCGGAGGTGGACCGTGTCCGCTGACCACCGAGAGCAGCAGCCCAGTCAACAGGGTTCGCGTATCGACCCGCACGTGGGGCGCTACGCACGCCGAGCACAGGGCATGGTCGCATCGGAGGTCCGGGCGCTCTTCGCGGTCGCCTCCCGGCCGGAGGTGGTCTCCCTCGCCGGAGGCATGCCCAACGTCGCGGCGCTGCCGCTCGACCAGATCGGCGACCTGGTCAAGGACGTGGTGTCGGAGGAGGGCGCGGCCGCGCTCCAGTACGGCTCGGCCCAGGGCGACCCCGTCCTGCGCGAACAACTGTGCGGGTACATGGCCCTGGAGGGCATCACCGCCGCCCCCGACGACGTCATCGTCACCGTCGGCTCCCAACAGGCACTGGACCTGATCACCCGCGTCTTCGTCGATCCGGGCGACATCGTCCTGACCGAGGCCCCCACCTACGTCACCGCCATCAACACCTTCGCCGCCTTCCAGGCCGACATCCGCCACGTGGCCATGGACGAGCAGGGGGTGATCCCCGAGGAGCTGGAGGAGGCGCTCATCCGCGCCGAGTTGGACGGGCGGCCGGTGAAGTTCTTCTACACCGTCCCCAACTTCCAGAACCCGGCCGGCATCACGATGTCGGCCGAGCGCCGTGCCGGCGTGATCCAGGCCTGCGAACGCCACGACGTGCTCATCGTCGAGGACAACCCCTACGGTCTGCTGCGCTACGACGGCGACCCCGAACCCACCCTCTACTCCCAGAGCGAGGGCAACGTCGTCTACCTGGGTTCTCTGTCCAAGACCCTCTCACCGGGCCTGCGCATCGGTTGGGCGCTCGCCCCGTCGGCCGTGCGCGCCAAACTCGTCCTCGCCGCCGAGTCGGCCATGCTCAGCCACTCCACCTTCAACCAACTGGTGGTGCGCCGCTACCTGGACACCTTCCCCTGGCGCGAACAGATCAAGGCGTTCAACACCATGTACGGCGAGCGCCGTGACACCATGCTCAACGCCCTGAGCGCGATGATGCCCGAGGGCTGCACCTGGACCCGCCCCGAGGGAGGCTTCTTCGTCTGGGCCACCCTGCCCGAGGGCATCGACGCCAAGGCCATGCTGCCCCGCGCCGTCACCGAACGGGTCGCCTACGTCCCCGGTACCGGTTTCTACGCCGACGGCCGGGGTCGGGCCAACATGCGCCTGAGCTTTTGCTATCCCACACCCGAACAGATCCGTGAGGGCGTACGGCGCCTGGTCGGAGCGATCGAAGGGGAGCTGGATCTGCGTGATACGTTCGGCTCCACACTGGCCCCCGACTCCGAGGGCACCCAGACCCCCGCACCCGACCTGCCCTGATCACCCCGGGGTCCGACACCATGACAGCAGCACAGAAGGAGGTCCCCGCCGTGGCAGACCTTGACCGGGTCCTCGTCCTCGCCGGAGGCCTGTCCCCCGAACACGAGGTGAGCGTCCGTTCCGGACGCGGCGTCGCCGAGTCGCTGCGCCGCCTGGGCGTGGAGGTCCAGGTCGCCGACGTCGACTCCACCCTGTTGGACCGTCTCTCCCAGGATCCGCCGCAGGTGGTCTTCCCCGTCCTGCACGGGTCGGCGGGCGAGGACGGAGCCATCCGGGAGGTCCTGGAGCTGGTCGGTCTACCCTACGTCGGCGCCCGTCCCGGCGCCTGCCGCCTGGCCTACTCCAAGCCCGCGGCCAAGGCGCTCATGGCGGAGCAGGGCGTGCGGGTGCCGCGCGGTACCGTGCTGCCCAAGTCGGTCTTCCACGACCTGGGGGCCCCGGCCCTGTTGGAGCGGTTGGCCGACCGTCTCGGCCTGGCGCTGTTCGTCAAACCCGACCGCGGGGGCTCGGCGTTCGGCGCCACCCCCGTCGCCTCGGTACAGGACCTGTCCGCGGCCCTGGTGTCCTGCTTCGCCTACAGTGACTCGGCCCTGGTGGAGGAACAGGTGCGGGGCACCGAACTGGCCGTGGGAGTGCTGGACACCGGAGACGGCCCGGTGGCGTTGCCCCCGGTGGAGATCGTCCCCGACGGCGGGGTGTACGACTACGCGGCCCGCTACACCGCCGGGCGTACCGAGTTCTTCTGCCCGGCGCGGCTGGACCCGGACACCATCGAGGCCGCCACCGAGGTCGCCCTGACCGCTCACCGGGTCCTGGGACTGCGCGACTTCTCACGCACCGACGTCATCGTGGAGGCCGACGGCCGTGTCGCCTTCCTGGAGACCAACGTGGCCCCGGGACTGACCGAGACCTCCACGTTCCCCATGGCGGCGGCCGCCGCCGGAAGGGACTTCGCCCTGGTGTGCCGGGACCTGGCCCACCAGGCGCTGTTGCGAGGCTGAGCCCGTTCCCACGGGCCTGGCCGGCCCCTCGGCGAGGCCCGTCGGGCGCCACCGGGTGCGCGGACGCCGGTTCAGAGCCCGAGGGCGTGCATGGAGAAGTGGGACGCGAACACGGCCGAGAGCACCCACATCAGCAGACCCACCTCCCGCAGGCTCCCCTGGGCGGTCTTGATCACCGTGTAGGCGATGACGCCGATACCGATGCCGCTGGCGATGTCGTAGGCGAACGGCATCATCACGATGGCCAAAAAGGCCGGAATCGCCACGGACAGGTCCGACCAGGCGATCTCCCCGATGTGCATCATCATCATGGCGCCCACCAGCACCATCGCCACGGAGGCGGCCTGCGCCGGAACGACGCCGAACACGGGGCGAAGAAGATCGCCAGGAGGAAGAACAGGCCCGTCACCACACTCGCCAGACCGGTCCTGGCTCCCTCGCCCACCCCCGCCGTGGACTCGACGAACACCAAGGTGGCGGAGGAACTGGTCAGCCCTCCGACCACGGCACCGGCGCCGTCGGCCACCAGGATCCGGTTGACGCGCGGCATGTGCCCGGACGCGTCGATGATGCCGGCCTTGGTGCCGATGGCCAGGATGGTGCCCAGGGCGTCGAAGAAGCCCGCCAGCACCAGGGTGAACAGGATGACCCCGGCGGTGGTCACACCGGCCGAGGACCAGGCCCCGAACAGGTCGATCCGTAGCAACAGGCCGAAGTCGGGCACCGCGAAGGGGGTGCCGGGCAACTGAGGGGCGGCGGAACCCCACTCCTCCACCTCCAGCCCGGCCGCGTGGTGGACGATGATCGCGAGCACGGTGGCGCCGACGATGCCGTAGAAGATCGCGCCGGGCACCCCGCGCACCAGCAGGACACCGGCCAACACCAGGCCGCACACGAAGACCAGGATCGGCCAGCCCTGGAGGTGGCCACCGCCTCCGGCGGCACCGATCTGCAAGAGACCGCCGCCCTCGGCGGCACTGACGAACCCGGCGTTGGCCAGACCGATGAGGGCGACGAACATGCCGATGCCCACGCCGATGGCCACCTTGAGATCCCGCGGCAGCGCGTTCATCACCGCCGCACGCACACCGGTGACGACCATGAGGACGATCGCGATGCCCTGCCACACCACCAGGCCCATCACCTCGGGCCAGGTCATCACGGGAGCGGCCTGGTAGGCCACGACGGCCATCACGCCGAGCGCGGCGGCGCAGGCGATCGGCGCGCGTCCGACCACCCCCATCATGATCGTGACCAGCCCCGCCGCCAACGCGGTCATGGTGGTCAACTGTGCGGGGGAGAGGAAGTCGCCGTCGGCGTCGGGCACGCCGCTGAGGATGATCGGGTTCAGGACGATGATGTAGGCCATCGCCATGAAGGTGGTGAGTCCGCCCCGGAGTTCGCGTCCGAGGGTGGAACCGCGCTCGGTGACGAAGAAGAAGCGGTCGAGTCGGGAGCGGTCCATGGGAGAGCGACCCCCTGAAGAGGGGCCACCGTTCCTGAGATGCGTCATGTCCTCTCCTGAGCGAGGTGGGCGGACGAGGAGTCGCCATGAGTGAAGCGATGATCTCTATGTGTGACCGACGGCGGGCGTGCGCGACCCCCTCACGCGAAAGACGTCCCGGTGCCCAAGAGTCCCCTTGACACCGGGACGGCGGCCGTGAGATCCGCGTCCGAGGCTAGAGCTCGATGCCCACGATGTCCTCCGGTCGCACCGGCGCGTGCGTCAATGCCCTGCCCGTCGCCGCGCGCACCGCGGCCACGATCGCCGGCGTCGACGACAGGGTGGGGGGCTCACCCGCCCCCCGCAGACCGTAGGGCGAGTGCGGGTCCGGATGCTCCAGTACCTCGATCCGCATCGGAGGCGTGTCCAGGATCGTCGGGATCAGGTAGTCCGTGAACGAAGGATTGCGGATCCGGCCGTCCCTGACCTGGATCTCCTCCATCAGAGCCAGACCCAGCCCCTGTGCGGAACCGCCCTGGATCTGCCCGAGCAGCTGCTGGGGATGCAGGATCCTGCCCACGTCCTGTACCGCGTCCAGCGCGACCACCTTCACCAGGCCCAGTTCCACGTCCACGTCCACCACCGCGCGGTGGACGCACATCCCGAACTGGGTGTGCGAGGCACCCTGGCCCAGCCGCGGATCCAGCATCTCGGTGGGACGATGGTGGTACTCACGGGTCCTCTCGACCACCGTGCCGCCGTCGGACGCCTCCCCCAGCAGGTCGACGAGCGAGACCAGGGCCCCGGCCGTGGCCGACACCAGCTTGCCCCCGACCAACGACAGGTCGGTGTCGGGCAGGTCGTCGGGTACCAGTCCGCGCTCACGCGCCAGCGAGAACACCTCCGCACGCACCGACGCGCACGCCACCTTCACCGCACCGCCGGTCATGTACGACTGGCGCGAGGCCGACGAGGAACCCGCCGAGCCCACCTGGGTGTCGGAGGGGGCGATGACCACCTTCTCCACGCCCAGTTCGGTCCGGGCGATCTGGCCCTTGACGGTCACCAGCCCCTGGCCGACCTCGGCGGCCGCCGTGTGCACCAGCACCACCGGTTCACCGCCGCTCACCTCCAACCGCACCCGGGCGGTGGAGTAGTCGTCGAACCCCTCCGAGAAGCACAGGTTCTTCAGGCCAAGGCCATAGCCCACACCGCGCACCACGCCCTCCCCACGCGTGGTGCCCGCCACCCCGCCCGGCAGGATGCGCGGATCGGAAGGGTCGGCCAGATCCTCACGGGCGGGAGGCATCGGCAGGTCTCGGCATATCCGCAGCATCTCCGCCATCGGCAGCGGCATGTCGATCTCCTGGCCCGTGATGATCCGCGAGCCCTGCGACATGGCGTTCTTGATCCGCAGATCGACCGGGTGCACTCCCAGTTCCTCGGCGAGCCGGTCCATCTGCGACTCGTAGGCGAAACAGGCCTGTACCGCGCCGAAGCCGCGCATCGCACCGCACGGGGGGTTGTTGGTGTAGACGCCGTAGGCGTCCAGCAGCACGTGGGGCACCTCGTAGGGACCGATGCCCAGGGAGGAGGCCACACCCACCACCGCGGGGGTGGCCGAGGCATAGGCGCCGCCGTCCACGATGATCTCCGCCGTGGCGTACAGCAACGTGCCGTCGGAACGGGCGCCGTGCTCGTAGCGCATCCTGGCCGGGTGCCGGTGCACGTGCCCGTAGAAGGACTCCTCGCGGTCGTACACGAACTTGACCGGTCTGCCGGTGCGCAGCGCCAGAAGGCAGGCGTGGATCTGCATCGACAGGTCCTCACGGGCACCGAAGGCCCCACCCACGCCGGCCAGGGTCAGCCGTACCTTCTCCTGCGGCAGACCCAGGGCGGGGGCGATCTGGCGTTGATCGACGTGCAGCCACTGCGTGGCCACGTACAGGTCGACCCCGCCGTCCTCGGCCGGTACGGCCATACCCGACTCCGGCCCCAGGAAGGCCTGGTCCTGCATGCCGACCTCGTACTCGGAGGAGACCACCACGTCGGCCTCGGCGCGCAGTCGTTCCAGAACCCGCCGCTCGCGCTCCTGCGATCCGGCCACCTCGGAGAACGCACCGGTGCGAATGGGCTGATAACGCAACCGGTTGCCGCGAGGATTGTGTTCGGGGTTCTCCGGCAGCGTCCCCTCCTCGTGCACGCGAGGACAGTCGGGGTCCAGCGCGGCCCTACGAGAGTCCACGACCGGCTCCAGCACCCCGTAGTCCACCCGGATGCGCTCCATCGCCCGGCGGGCCGTCTCGGGGTGGTCCGCGGCCACCACGGCCACCGGCTCCCCCTCATAACGCACCTTGCCGAAGGCCAGCACCGGCTGGTCCCGATGCTCCAGGCCGTAACGTTTCTCCCCCGGCACGTCCTCGTGGGTGAGGACCGCGTGCACCCCCGGTACCTTCACCGCCTCGGTGATGTCGATGCCCAGGATCTCGGCGTGCGGATGAGGGCTGCGCAGGGTGGCGCCCCACAGCATGTCCTCCATCCACAGGTCCGAGGAATAGGCGAACTCACCGGTGACCTTCAACGTTCCGTCGGGACGTCGGGGACTGGCGCCCACCCCGTCCTCGGTGGTGCTGGCCAGGTCCGTCACGGTACGGATCGTCGCCGCCATCAGCGGCTCACCTCCTGCATCAGGGTCCGGTGGGCCGTACGACCCCGCGCGGCGGCCGTCTCGGCGGACAGGGTGCGCAGCTCCCCCCGGTCGACGACGGTGTCGCCGCCGACCCAGAGCCGCTCCAGGGGAGGAGGGGGACCGAAGACGGCCGCCACCACGGGATCGTCGATGACGTCGTAGCCGAACCCGTCCACCCGCCACAGGGCGATGTCGGCCAGCTTGCCGACCGTCAGGGAACCCAGCTCGCTCTCGCGCCCCAGGACCCGGGCGCCGCCCAGGGTCGCCATCTCCAACGCCTGACGCGCCGACAGCGCCCCAGGCCCCTGTCGGGCACGTGCCATCAGCAACGCCTGGTGCATCTCACCGGCCAACGAGGTCAGCTCGCTGGAGGCCGGACCGTCCACACCCAACCCCACGGGCACACCCGCCTCCAACAGTTCGGGGACCCGGCAGATACCCGCGCCCAGACGGGCGTTGGAGGTGGGACAGTGCGCCACCCCCGTGCCCGTGGCCGCCAACCGCCCGATCGCCGCGTCCGACAGGTGCACCGCGTGCGCGAACCACACGTCCTCGCCCAGCCAACCGAGCTCGTCGGCGTACTCCACCGGCGTGCACCCGAACTCGGCCAGGCACTGCTCCTCCTCGTCGAGGGTCTCGGCCAGATGGGTGTGCAGCCGCACCCCCCTGTCGCGGGCCAGAGCCGCGGACTCCACCATCAACTCGCGTGAGACCGAGAACGGAGAGCACGGAGCCACCGCCACCCGCGTCATCGAACCGAAGGAGGCGTCATGGTAGGTGTCGATGGCGGCCTCGGTCCCCGACAACGCCCGCTCCAGCGTCTCCACGATGGCGTCCGGCGGCAGCCCGCCCTGGCCGCGGCCCCGGTCCATCGACCCGCGGGCCAGATCCAGACGCACCCCCACCTCACGGGCGGCCTCCACCTCCGCGGCCACGATGTCGCCGCGCCCCGAGGGGTGGACGTAGTGGTGGTCGGAAGCGGTGGTGCACCCCGACAGGGCCAGATGGGCCAGTCCCGCCGAGGTCGTGCCCGAGACCACCTCGGCGTCCAACCGCCCCCAGATCCGGTAGGAACCCACCAGCCACTCGAAGAGCGTGCCGTCGGCGAACAACCCCTGCGTCGCCCACTGGTAGAGGTGGTGGTGGGTGTTGACCAGGCCCGGGGTGACCAGACATCCGCGCCCGTCCACACGCTCGACGCCCTCCGCGGCGGGAGCCGGACCGGGCCCCACCGCCGCGATCCGTCCCCCGCGCACCAGCACGTGCCCGTCGGCGTACTCGTCCCCCTCCACGGTGACCACATGGGCGCCTTCGATGACGAAGGCGCCGCCGCCCGTGGAACCGGTGTCGAACCCGTTCATGCGCCGCCCCCGCTCCTGCGCCCGGCGGCCAGGTGCACCGCCTCGATGATCTTCTCGTACCCGGTGCAACGGCACAGGTTGCCCGCCAACGCCTCACGGATCTGGGCGTCGTCGGGCGCGGGCAGACCCGCGCCCACCGTGCGTTCCAACAGGTCGTCGGTCTGCACCACCAGGCCCGGCGTGCAAAAACCGCACTGGACGGCCCCCGCCTCCACGAAGGCCTCCTGCACGGTGCTCAACTCACGCTCGGCCCCCCGCCCCTGGGACAGACCCTCCACGGTGCGTACCCGGCGCCCCTGCGCCTGCCCGGCGGCGATCATGCACGAACACGCCGTCACGTCGTCGAAGTAGACCGTGCACGATCCGCACTCGCCCTGCTCACAGGCGTTCTTGCTGCCCGGCAGGCCCAACCGCTCGCGCAGTACGTACAGCAGGCTCTCACCCGGCCACACGTCGTCGGCCGTCACGTCCTCGCCGTTGACGTTGAAACTCACGCGCATCGCGTGACTCCCTTCCGGTAGTCGGTGACCGACCAGCTCAACGCGCGGCGCGCCATCACCGACAGTGCGTGCCTGCGGTACTCGGCGCTGCCCCGCTGATCGTCGATGGGACGGGCCGCCGCGGCCACCAACTCACCGAACCGGCGCACCACGGATTCGGAGGGCGAGGTGCCGCCCTCCCAGTCGAACTCCTCGGACAAGAACTCCTCGGCGGCCTCCGCCCGCAACGGGGTGGGACCCGCCGAACCCAGACCCGTGCCCACGGTCCGGCGCTCGGAGTCCAACGCCAGCGAGAACGAGGTCACCGCGATGACCATCGCGTTGCGCGTACCGATCTTGGCGAACTGTTGGGGGCCCGAGGGCTCGGGCAGCAACACGGCGGTGATCAACTCGTCCTCGCGCCGGGCCGTCGTGCGCAGCGACAGATAGAACTCACGGGCGGGCACCCGGCGTCTGCCCCGCACCGAGGCCAGTTCGACCGTCGCGTCGGTGGCCAACAGCGGCGGATGACTCTCACCCGCGGGAGAAGCGCCACCCAGATTGCCGCCCACGGTGCCCCGATTGCGGATCTGGGGAGAGGCCACCGAACGGGAGGCCTTGGCCAGGGCCGGGGCCCTGCCGGACAGGTGCTCGATGACCTTGGTGTAGGACACGCCCGCGCCCAGGCGGATACGGCCGTCCTCGGGACCGAACTCGGCGAGCTCGGGAATCCGGGTCAGGTCGATCAGGGCGGGCGGGCGCCTCCTGTCGAAATTGAGCTCCACCATCACGTCGGTGCCGCCCATGATCGGTACCGCCTCGGGTAGGGCGCTCTTGGCCTCGAGTGCCTCCTCCAGCGTGGAGGGGCTCAGGAACTCCATGTCGGTCCTCTTGTCGCCACGGTCTCGCCGCCGCCCACTCGCGGTCGGCACGGTTCTTCGGTCACGTCGTTCCCTGCTTACCGGGTGATCTGTGAAGTACACCACTGGGAGCGTGCTCCTCACCAGCAAGCGATGACATGAAGTGTCCCTCCGCCGAACGGTTAAGGTTGGGCGATTCCTACAAGTGGTGTCCTCCGGCGGCCACCGCCGGACGCGCCCCGCACCGGTCGCAGGTGCGCACCCGCCCACATCAGTGATGAAGAGGAACGTCCATGCGCATCAGTGAGCTGCTCGCGGTCAAGCGGCTGCACCTGAGATTCGTGACGGGGGCCGAGCACGCCGACCGCGTGATGCGGTGGGCCTACACCACCGACCTGCTCGAACCCGCCCGCTACCTGCGCGGCGGTGAGCTCGTCCTCACCGGCATGATGTGGCACACCCGTCCCGAGGACTCCGCGACCTTCGTGTCCTCCATCGTCGACGCCGGAGTCGTCGCCCTGGGCGCGGGGACCGCCCTGGGCGAGATCCCCCCGGACCTGGTGGAGGCCTGTCGCTCCCACGACCTGCCCCTGCTCGAGGTCCCCCCGCAGACCTCCTTCGGCGCGGTCACCGAGGAGGTGGTGGGCTCCCTGACACAACGTCGCATCAGCACCATGACCCGGACCCGCGACCACCACCGCCGGCTCATGGCCGAGGTCGCGGCGGGGGCCGAACTGCCGAGCGCTTTCGCCCGGGCGACCGGCGAGGACGCCTGGATCCTCTCCTCCACCGGGCGCCATGTCGCCGCCTCACGTGAGGCCCTGCCCCGGAGCGAACGCGAGTGGCTCGCGGCCAGGGCTTTGACCGTCCCCTCTTTTCCGCACACCGTCCACCTGCCCGAGGAGGACGGTCGTGCGCTCACCCTCATGCCGGTGCGCACCAAGGAATCCCATCCCTTGGCCGCCTGGTGGCTGGTCTGCGAGGGCGATCACACCACCTGGACCGACGAGGAGCACGAGTCGGCGGCCGAACTGGCCTCCCTCGCCGCCATCGCCCGCGGCCGTGACGAGGAGCGCGCGCTGGCCGACGCCCGACACCTGGAGGGACTTCCCCGACTGTTGGCGGCCCAACGCTTCGACGAGGTCACCGAGCTCCTGCGTGGCACCGCCTCGGTCGGGGGCGGGGGAGGAGGCCATGTGGTCGTCAGCGCGGCGATGCTGCCCGCACCCGGCACCGTCGACCTGGTACGGCGCGTGGTCACCGAACTGGTCCGTGACCACGGCGGAGTGGTGGTCACGGGAGGGGAGGACACCTTGGCCCTCGTCCCGGTGGACGGCGGGGGAGCGGACACCCCTGTCCACACCGAAGAACTCCGGGCCGAACTGCTCCACCGTGCCCGGGTGTTGGAGGAGGGCCTGGTCGACCACCGTCTCGCCATCGGCCTGAGCTCCCCGGCGTGGGGCGTGCCCGAACTGCGCGGAGCCGCGGTGGAGGCACGTCACGCCCGGCGCCTGGCCGAGCTGCGCGGTGGCAGGTCCCGGGTGATCGCCGGGGCGGAGATCGACTCGCACGAGCTGCTGCTGGCCTCGGTGCCCCAGGAGGTGCAGTCCTCCTACCGGGAGCGGTTGCTGGGGCCCTTGACGGCCTACGATCGGGACCACCGCTCGGACCTGGTGCGGACGTTGGAGCAGTTCCTGGCCCACTCGGGATCATGGCAGCGCTGCGCTGCCGCTATGCACGTGCACGTCAACACCCTGAGATACCGCATCGGCAGGGTGGAGGAGCTGACCGGGCGGGATCTGAGCAGTCTGGAGCACAGGGTGGACCTGTTCCTGGCGCTCAAGCTCCGCGACTGAGGCGAGCGGACCGACCCCGCCGCGCGCACGGTGGGGAACGTCTCAGGGTGTCGCTAGGCTCGCCACGATGAGTGTGAACTTCTCCGACCCTCAGATCACCGGCGCCGATCTGTCCGGCAGGGACCTGCGCGCGTGGCCCACCGTTCCCGCGGACGGGCCACGCGTGTTCATCCGATGTGATCTGGCCGAAGCCGACCTACGCGGAGCCGACCTGGTCGACGCGGTCTTTCGCGACTGTCGTCTGGACGGGGCGCGGTTGGAGCGGGCCGTTCTGGACGGGGCGGTGTTCACCGGCGGGGGTGCGGCCGGGGCGGTCTTCACCGACGCCGAGTGCACCGACACCCGCTTCGAGCGGGTGGACCTGGCCAACACCC
This sequence comes from Nocardiopsis sp. ATB16-24, assembly GCF_030271535.1. Classification (GTDB taxonomy): domain Bacteria; phylum Actinomycetota; class Actinomycetes; order Streptosporangiales; family Streptosporangiaceae; genus Nocardiopsis. The sequence continues at coordinate 292,703 of NZ_JASCXJ010000005.1, forward strand.
GTTGGCAGGGGGCACTGCTCACCGACACCGCCTTCACCGGTTGCCGGATGATCGGGGCGGGGCTGACCTCTCTGAGAGGTATCGGTTACACCTTCGCCCACTGCAACCTGATGCTGGCACGTTGCAAGGGCATCACGTTGCGCGGTCAGACCCTGGAGGGGCTGCGCATGGACGAGGCGGACCTGGCCGGTGCCGATCTGCGCGAGACGGTGTGGGTGGAGTCGCGGCTGCGCGGCGCCAACCTGATCAACGCCCGATTCGGAGGAGCCGACCTGCGGGGCGCCGACCTGGGGGAGCCCGGCCTGGACCAGGCCGGATATCTGCGAGGAGCCGCCATCAGCCCTGCGCAGGCGGGCACGATTCTGTCCTCCCTGGGGATCACGGTGGCGGAGTGAGGGCTCCTCTCTCTGCGTCAATATGTGAATCTACACCGTAAAGGCGGGGCTCTCGTCCACTTCGATATCCGATCGACGACGAAGATCTCCACTCCGGCGGCCGTGTCCTTTCTCCCCGGATCGAGCAGGGAACAAGATGGGAGGACCACGTCGAGGGGGATTCACCATGCCTGACTGGCAGCCGATATTCGCCATGTCCGTTCCGCTGCTCGAAAGCTTCATTCGGGGCACGGTGATGTATCTGGTGGTGCTGCTTCTGATGCGCCTGGTGGGGCAACGGGAGGCGGGAGGCATCGGCATCACCGACGTACTGCTCGTGGTCCTGGTCGCTCAGGCCGCGGCTCCCGGACTCTCGGGTGAGGCGAGTTCGATCACCGACTCCGTGGTGAGCGTGATCACGATCCTCTTCTGGAGCGTGGTGATCGACGCCCTGTCCTACCGCTTCCCCGTGATGTCGCACCTGTTGAAGTCACGTCCCAAGCCCCTGATCCACAAAGGAAGGCTCAACCGGCGTGTGATGCGCAGGGAGTTCATGACGGAGGAGGAGGTCACGGAACAGCTGCGTCTGTACGGGATCCAGGACGTCTCCGGTGTCGAACGCGCCTACATCGAGCCCAACGGCATGATCAGCGTCCTCCAGCGTCCGGACGAGGAACCGGAGTAAGAAGGGGCGCCCCCCACATCGGTGGGGAGGCCGGTCCCGAGGCGGGGCCGCGGACTCGGACGGGGAACACCGTGTGAACGAGGCCTACCGACGCGTCATCGCCCCAGAGCCCGAGCGATGACCCTCGGAACCTCGGGCAGGGCCGTGGCGCCCTCCAGGAGGGCGCCACGGCCCTGCCCGAGGACGCGCACCAGGGTCCAGGCCCGCGCGCGCTCTCCTCGTCCACCGGCTGGAGCTTGAGCATGGCGGGAGTGCCGTCGGGGAGTTCGACCGGTAGGACCAGGTCGACCAGCCCGTGCATGGGAGCGCCGGTCAGGCGCAGGTTCCAGTGGTGGAGTCGTCGCGCGGCCGGTTCCGGGAGGGCCTCGACCCAGGCGGGGCCGAAGAAGCGCTCCAGGGAGCGGCGCAGGGCCGGGGGAACCCTGAGGGGGATCGAGGGAGCGGGGTCGCTCATGGTGTCCTCCCCCTTCCGTGTCAGGTCGTGGACGAAGGAATCGGGACGGGGACACGGGAGCGGGTACGTGGTGGGGCCTCGTCGTCCTCTGTGATGGTTCCGGCCTGTGTCAGGGGTGTGGACGACGCTGGGAGGGGCGGCGCGACAGGGCCTCGGTCATGCCGCTCAGCGCCGGTTTGGGGCCGTAGTCCTCGTCGAAGGGCAGCGCGTCGGTGTAGCCCGGGAACCATTCGGGGACCCAGGAGTGTTGGTCGCTGACGCCCCACACCGTCACGTTCACACAACGGGGAACGTCCAGGCAGGCTTCGACGACGCGTCGGTACTCGTCGGCCTGCTCTTCGAGTGCGTCCTCCCGTGACGGCTCGGGGATGCGTACGTCGAGTTCGGTGACGCTGACCTCCAGCCCCAGATCGGTGAAACGACGCATGTGGTCGGCCAGGTCCTCGGGGACGTTGCCGTGCACGAAGTGCCCCTGGAACCCGATGCCATGGAGGGGGACGCCGCGTTGGAGCAGATCCTCGACCAGGGTGTGGAGGGCGTCGGCCTTGTCACCACCGCCCTCGATGCCGAACTCGTTGATGTAGAGCCTGGCCTCGGGGTCGATCTCATGGGCCATGGACAGCGCCTCGGCGATGTAGTCCGGGCCCAGGACCCGGTACCACAGGTTCTCGCGCAGGTGGGGGCTGGTGTCCTCGAAGGGTTCGTTGATGATGTCCCAGGCGCTGACGCGTCCCTTGTAGCGCCCCAGCAGCGCCCGCAGGTGTTCGCGCATGATCTGACGGAGCTCGTCCTGACTCCAGGAACCCTGGGCCAACCAGGAGGGCAGCTGGTTGTGCCACAGCAGGGTGTGTCCGCGGACGTTGAGGTCGTGGCTCTCGGCGAAGCCGACCACCGTGTCGGGACCGCTCCAGTCGAACTGGTGGCGTTGGGGCTGGACGTACTGCCATTTCATGGTGTTCTCGGCGGTCACCGAGGTGTAGTGCTCGGTGATCACGGACCGGTACTCGCCGTCGTGCACCAGGGGGTTGACCGCGACGGCGACGCCGAGTTCGATGTCGTGGGTGCGGGCCATGCCGGGGAGTTCGCCCTCGTCCGGTGGTCCCGAAGGCAGGTTGTCCGAAAGGAGCGCGGTGGTCAGGAAGACCGCTACGCACAGGGCTATGGCTGTGAACATGGCTCCGCGTCCTCGGGTCGGGGTGCGCCGTTCTCTGGAGGACGTGCCGCGCATGGTGTCGGTTCCGGCCTTACCGGTCGCTCGTGGCGACGGGAGGGGCCGACAGGGCGCGCACGACGCTGGGGCGGGTGGTCGTCGGTACGGGTGGGTCGTAGCGCAGTGTCTCCTCCATGGCGTCGCCGGCCAGGTCGGTCTCGCCTACCGGGTGCCCTCGCCGGTGGCGGCGTGGCAGGCCCTCGTTCCGTCCCCGAGACGGTCGACCGTGGTCTCGGGGGCCCGGTGATCGGCCGGGCGCATCGGGACCGGTGCGGTCGCGAGGGACCGGCCGCCGTCGGCTCGGACCAGCGGGGCGCGGATCACGTCGCCGCGGGGGCGGGCGTGCCGCCGAATGGCCGACCGCTCGAACGGTGCGCCCCATTGTGCCCTGATCTGCTGTGTTCGGTGCGCATGACGCGCCGAGTCGCCGTCGGGTCACCGTACGGGGTCGAGGAGGGGCTTTCGCCGCGACGGGGCGTGAGCGGTGTTCGGCCGAGTATCGGCGCACCGGATACGGCAGCCGCAGGGTCGTGGCCCCTCTCTCGTGTGTCACCGATCCTGGCCATGGGGGTCGGACGTCCCTGTGGCCGAGGACGGATGGGCGGGCCGTGGCGGGGTAGGAGGCCACCGTCGGCGCCCTGGGCCGGCCCCACCGGTGGGCGGGTACGGCGCGGTGGTGGGCGCGGGCGTCGTCCTGTGGAACGCGGGCGCTTCGATCCCGGGTGGGGATCGAAGGGGCGCGGGCGCCGATAGGTTGGGGCCCGGACGTCTTCCCGCCGCCGGGTCCGTGGCACTGCGGGGGAAGCGGTGTGCTCGCCCTTCCGGTCCCGGGGGGCTGACGAAGCGTCGTGTGTGGAGGCTGTAGTGTCCCTTAGGCTCGATCCCAGTGACCCCGAACGCATTGGTCGGTATCGGCTGATCGGCCGGTTGGGTTCTGGCGGTATGGGACAGGTGTTCTTCGGCCGCTCGGCCGGTGGGCGTGCGGTGGCGATCAAGCGCATCCACCCGCACATGGCCGCCGACGCCTCCTTCCGTGAGCGCTTCGCCCGCGAGGTCGCCGCGGCCCGCCAGGTCAGCGGTGCCTTCACCGCCCCGGTCATCGACGCCGACCCCGACGACCAGGTGCCGTGGTTGGTGACCTCCTATGTGCCGTCCCTACCACTGGACGAGGCGGTGCGGGCGCATGGTCCGCTTCCCGAGGCCAGTCTGCGCGTACTGGCCGCGGGGTTGGCCGAGGCACTGGCGGAGATCCACCGGGTCGGTCTGATCCACCGCGACCTCAAGCCCGGCAACGTGCTGTTGGCCGAGGACGGCCCCCGGGTGATCGACTTCGGTATCGCTCGGGCCACCGACGGGACCGCGGCGACGCAGTCGATCATCGGTACACCCGGTTTCATGAGTCCGGAGCAGGTGCAGGGCGAGCCTTTGACCGCCGCCAGTGACCTGTTCGCCTACGGGGCGGTGCTGGCCTACGCGGCCTCGGGGGTCGGACCCTTCGGTGAGGGCAACATGCCCACGATGGTGATGCGGATCATCGGTCAGGAACCTGATCTGTCGGGGGTTCCCGAATCCCTGCGCCACCTGGTGGCGGCGTGTCTTTCCAAGGACGCGCGGGGACGTCCTGGGCCGGGGGAGATCCTGGACCATCTGGGGGACGTGCACGTGGGACCGGCCTGGTTGCCCGAGGCCATGATGAAGGGTGTCCAGGAGCAGGTGGCCAAGGTCAACGACGCGTTGGCCGCCTCCGCCGGTGAGACGCACAACCACCAACGCACCGAGGTGTCGGGTGCGGCGGGTGCCGCGGCCGTGGCAGGTGCGGCCGGGGCCGCCGCGGCGGGTGCGTGGGGCGATGACCAGGCCACCCGTGTCGTGGGTGGGGATCCGGGCCCCGAAGGTGCCACGTCGGTGCTGGGGGAGCAGGGGCACCACCCCACGGCCCGGTTCCCCGATGCCCGGCAGGTGCCTCCCACCGCGCAGTACGGGCAGGGTGCCACCGCGGCCTATGGGCAGGAGGCCCAGGCGTCGCATCGACAGCAGGGCGGACAGGACCCTTACGCGGATCTGTACGGTGGTCGACGTGATGCCTCCGCCGGGGCGGGCGCCTACCGTCGACAGGAGCAGGAGCGTCAACAGCAAGAACAGCGCAGGCGTGCGGAGGAGCAACGTCTGGCTCAGGAACAGCAGCTCGAGCAGCGCCGCCGGCAGGAGGCCGAGCGTGCGCACCGTGAGCGTGTGCGCGCCGAGCAGGAGGCCGCCCGAAGGGCGCAGTCGCAGGCGCGGCGTGCCGAGCAACCCGGACTGTGGGGGTTCGTCAAGCTGCTGCCGTTGTTGATCCTGCCGTTGATCCAGATTCCGTTGGGGTACGGGGCGGCGCTGGCGTGGTCGTGGTTCACCACCGAGACCGACGTGTGGACCGGGGCGCCGTACTATTTCGAGCCCTTGACGATGGACTCCTTCTGGCACGCGACCATGCTGGGCTACTTCATCCTGAACAACCTGGTGGCGGTGGAGTTCCTGCTGCGGTCGCTGCGCACCTCCTTCGTCACGGGGACGGTGCTGGCCCTGGGCGTGATCGCGGCGACCAACGGGCTTTTGTACAGCTTCGGTTTTTGGGGTTGAGCCCGTAAGGGGCGTGGCGGCGGGGGCCGCCGCGCCCTTTTTCGTTCCCTGCGGGCTGGCCCCTTCATGGGGATGTCAGGGCGTGTCCGGATGTCATGGTCCGCTCTCTTGGCGCATGGGCTGCCCGTGCTTCTCCGCTCCGGGCAAGGGACGTGATGCCGTGCGCGTGGATTTTCCTGCCGAGCCCCCGTTGTGGAGGTAGCGGGATCCTGTTAATTTGCCGGTATCCGATCGTGGGAGCGTTCCCATGCTCCCCAAGTCCATCGCCCACGGGGATGTGGGCCTGCCGCCGGCCGAGTCGGGGCGGCACAGCGTCCACGGAGGGCCGGGAGCCGCTGGGGAGGCCTCCAGGCCCTCCATGACCGTTCCGACGTCCTTTTGCGACTTTCCGTTCCGTTCCTGGAGGCGGCGGCCCGACCCTGCGCCACGGGGCCGGGCCGCCGCCGTGTCCGGCCCGTTCGGTGTGCGGGTGCCACGGCGGTGGGCAGACCGCGTCCATGGAGGGGTCGCCGGACCCCGGGTCGGCGGCCTGGAGAAGGTCCACAGCGGGGGAGACCGGGCGATGAAGGCCGTGCGCGACCCGATCTTCGCACCGGACGGTCCGGTTCGCCCCGCCCGGCCTCTCCGGCCGTGGCAAGGGTCGCCCGCCTCAAGCGCGTCGTCGGCCTCATGCCGCTCACCGGCGGCACTGTGACTCGCCCGAAGGCGTCGTGCCCGGCGGCGGCACCGGCTCTCGCCGGGGCCACGTCGGTGCTTGACCCAAGGTCGGGCCGGTGCGTCCCCTGGAGGGTCGAGCTGGATGATGTACTCGGTGTCGGTGATCGCCGCGATCCACGGTCGGGGAGGCAGGACCCGTGCCGGGGCGTCCAGGTCGCGGTCGCGGGCCTCGTGGTCACCCGATCCGCTGCGTTCGGGCGGGAGCCGATGTGAGACCCCGGAGTGGACGTGGAGAAGGGGTCCTTCCTAGCGTGGGCATATGGTGCGTCCTGAAAGCTGTGTCAGGCCAGCGGGTGTAAGTCCCGTCCGGGTAAGCGCCGGAGCGCCCGGTAGCAGGCCCCAGCCGTGCGGGGAGACCCGCCCGGCCGAGCGGGGTGTCAAAGGCC
>NZ_JASCXJ010000006.1 GCF_030271535.1 Nocardiopsis sp. ATB16-24
CCGGGGCCCCGGCGCGGGACGCCTCCGCCCCGGCGGCCCCCGCCGGACCCGGCCGCGCGCGGCGTGTGGCCCGCTACGTGGCCGGGCGCCTGACGACCGCGGTGGCCTCCCTGGCCGCCGTGGTGGTCGCCGGTTTCTTCCTCTTCCGGATCCTGCCCGGCGACCCCGTCCGAGCCATGACCGAGGGCCGTGAGGTCAGCGCCGAGCAACGCGAGGAACTACGCCGCCAGTTCGGGTTGGACCAGCCCCTGTGGCAGCAGTTCCTGGACTACGCGACGGGCCTGCTGCGCTTCGACCTCGGCACGTCCTTCCAGTATCGCGAACCGGTCGCCGACCTCATCCTGGACCGGCTCGGCCCGACCCTCCTGCTCGCCGGGACGGGCACGCTCATCGCCGCGCTCCTGGGCCTTTTCCTGGGGGCACGCGCCGGTTGGAGACCCGGGAGCCGAGGAGACCGCGTCAACACCGCCGTGGCCCTGTTCCTGTGGTCGGTGCCCACGTTCTGGCTCGGACTGCTGCTCATCGTGCTGTTGGCCTCGGGACGAGGGTTCGTGCCCGGTCTGTTCCCCACCGGAGGCATGACGGACCCGGGCACCGGCGGGGCCTGGGACACCGCTCTCAACACCGCCTGGCACATGGTGCTGCCCGTCACCACCATGGTCGCGGTCATCTACGCCCAGTACCTGATGATCATGCGCTCCTCGCTCATGGACGAGAAGGGCGCCGACTACCTCACCACCGCGCGCGCCAAAGGGCTGCGGGACACCCTGGTGCGGCGCAGGCACGCCGTGCCCAACGCGTTGCTGCCGACGGTGACACTGGTCTTCCTCAACCTCGGACAGGTCGTCTCAGGGGTGATCCTCGTGGAGACCGTCTTCTCCTGGCCCGGTCTCGGACAGCTCTTCTACTCCGGTCTGCGCGTACCCGACCTCGGCCTCGTCCAGGGCCTGTTCGTGGTCTTCGCGGCCTCGGTGATCCTCATGAACCTTCTCGCCGACTTGGTGTACCCGATGCTCGACCCCCGGGTGCGCCCGTGAGCGCCCCCGCCGGGATCCCCGGCGCCCGGGGGACGGAAGGGGGAGAGCACCCGGACCGGCGGGCCGGCGGTCCGGCCGCACCGCCCACACCCCGCGCGCTGGCCCGCCGACGACGCAACGAGGCCCTGCGTCGCTTCGCGCGCGAGTACGCCCGTAACCGCGCCGGACTGTTCGGCCTGGCCGCGCTCCTGGTCATCGGCGCCTTGGCGCTGGCCGCCCCGTTGCTGGTCGACAGGGCCGAACTCACCGTCACGGGTGCGCCCGGCGCCGCCTACCAGCCGCCCAGCGCCGAGTACCCGCTCGGCACCGACAACTTCGGCCGTTCGATCCTGGACCTGGTGATCTGGGGCTCGCGGGTCTCGCTCACGGTCGGCTTCCTGGCCACGGGCGTCTCCGTGGTGTTGGGCACCCTGGTCGGCATGACCGCCGGGCACTTCAGCGCCTCCGGCGGTACCGCCGGGCGGATCATGTCCTCGGTGCTCATGCGCGTCACCGACTGGTTCCTGGTCCTGCCCACCCTGGTGCTGGCCGTGGCCCTGGCGGCCGTGCTGCCGAGGGGCACGGGCACCATCGTCCTGGCCATCGGTCTCACGGTCTGGCCCGCCACCGCCCGGCTGGTACGCGCGCAGACCCTGGCGGTGGAGGCCCGTCCCTACGTGGAACGGGCCCGTGCCCTGGGGGGCGGTCACGCCCACGTCATGGCCTGGCACGTGCTGCCCAACGTCATGCCGGTCGTGCTCGCCCAGACCACCCTGCTCGTGGCCACCTCGATCATCGCCGAGTCCACCCTGGCCTTCCTCGGCGTGGGCGACCCCACCCAGATCTCCTGGGGAGGGATCCTGGAGGCGGCCCGCAACGCCGGGGCGATCAGCTCGGGGATCTGGTGGTACATGGTCCCGCCCGGCCTGGCCATCGCCGTGGTCGCGCTGTCCTTCACCCTGTGCGGCCGGGCCCTGGAATCCGTCATCAACCCGCGACTTCGGGAGCAGCGTTGACTTCCCTGCTCGACGTCCGCGAACTCCGTGTCACCTACCGCACCGGCGGTGGTGACGTTCCCGCCGTGCGCGGTGTGGACCTGGCACTGGACCCCGGCGACACCCTCGGCCTGGCGGGGGAGTCCGGCAGCGGCAAGTCCACGGTCGCCCTGGCCCTGCTGCGCCTGCTGCCCGCCACCGCGGACATCACCGGTGCGGTGCTCCTGGAGGGCGAGGACGTCCTCGGCATGCGCTGGGGGCGTCTGCGCGCCGTGCGTTGGGCGGGCGCCTCCATCGTCTTCCAGGGCGCCATGCACTCGCTCAACCCCGTCCGACGGATCGGCGACCAGATCGCCGAACCCATGACCGTCCACGGCACGGTGCCGGCCAAGGACGTACCGGTCCGGGTCGAGGCGCTCCTGGAACAGGTCGGACTGCCGCCCTCCCGCGCACGCGACTACCCGCACCAGCTGTCGGGCGGGCAGCGCCAGCGGGTCATGATCGCCATGGCTCTGGCGTGCGGTCCGCGTCTGATCGTCGCGGACGAGGCCACCACCGCCCTGGACGTGATGATCCAGGCGCAGATCCTGGCCCTGCTGCGGCGGCTGGTCGCCGAGCACGACATCGGCATGCTGATGATCAGCCACGATCTTTCGGTGCTGGCCGCCACCTGTGACCGCGTCGCGATCATGTACGCGGGGCGGATCGTCGAGCAGGGGCCCGCGCGGGAGGTCGTGCACGAGCCCGCCCACCCCTACGCCGGTGCGCTCAGCGCCGCCTTCCCGCGCATCGGGGACCCGGCCTCGCGTCTGGCGCCGAGGGGCCTGCCGGGCGATCCGCCGGATCCCGCCGACCCGCCGACGGGCTGTGTGTTCCGGCCGCGCTGCGCGGTGGCCGAGGACGTGTGCTCGACCGTGGACCCGCCGCTGTGGCCGGTGGATCCCGACGAGCGAGGGAACTCCGTCCGACAGGCGGCGTGTGTGCACGTGGGTCACGCACGCCCATCCGCGGGACCGGGGGACGGGCCGGCCTCCGTGCCGCCGCCGGCCACCGCCCCCACAGAGGAGAGACGCCCGTGAGCACCACCGAGACCGATTCCCACGAGACCCCGCCCGTCTCCGGCAGGGGTACCGCCCCCCTGCTGAGCGCCCGGAGGGTGGAGGTCGCCTTCACCGCGGGGTTCGCTCCCGGCGGCGGGCGAGGTACCGCGCGGGCCGTGGACGGGGTCGACCTGGACGTGGCGGCGGGCGAGATCGTGGCGTTGGTGGGGGAGTCCGGCTGTGGCAAGACCACGCTGGCCCGGGTGCTGTTGGGCCTGGAACGTCCCACCGGAGGCGAGGTGGCGTTCGAGGGGAGCCCACTGCGCTACGGCTCACGCGACATGCGCCGCTACCGCCGACGGGTGCAACTGGTGCAGCAGGACCCCACGGGATCGCTCAACCCACGCCGTACCGTCTACGAGTCGGTGGTCGAGGGACTGCGCGTCCACAAGGGGACCCTCGCCGACGAGGCGGAGCGGGTGGCCGACGCACTGGCCAAGGCCGGCCTGCGCCCGCCCGAGCGCTTCCTCCCCCGTTACCCGCACGAGCTGTCCGGCGGCCAACGCCAACGCGTGGTGATCGCGGGAGCGCTGGTGCTGGAGCCCGAGGTGCTGGTGGCGGACGAGCCGGTGGCCTCGTTGGACGCGTCCGTGCGCGGGGAGATCCTGCGCCTGTTGCTCGACCTTCGGGCCGACCTCGGGCTGTCGGCCCTGGTCGCCACGCACGACCTCGGTCTGGCCTGGAACATCGCCGACCGGGTCGCGGTGATGTACCTGGGTCGGGTGGTGGAGTCGGGCACGGTGGAGGAGGTGTTGTCCGCACCGGCCCACCCCTACACGCGGGCGTTGCTGTCGGTGCTGCCGGAGGCGAAGGAGGAGCCCGTGGTGCTCTCCGGTGAGCCGCCGGACCCCAAACGCGTGCCCACGGGATGCCGGTTCCATCCGCGCTGCCCGGTGCTGGCCTCCGGGGAGGCGGAGCGCGCGGGCGTGGCCGATCGCTGTCGGACCGTGGACCCCGCGATCCTGGGAGGCGGAGCCGAGCGCCAGGTGGCCTGCCACTGGGCGGCGGCCGACGAGGAAGGGCGGGTAGGCCGGGGGTGACCCGGAGTCGCGATCCCGGCGCGGACGTCGTGGCGACCGTGTGGCCCCCACCTGATCGACGTGCTCGGAGACGGCCGGAAGGCACGGAGGACATGGCGCGATAGCGGCCTTGCCGCTTCGCGTCGGTGTGTTCCACACGAGGCCCGATCGTTGGATCCGCCGCCCCCTCCAGAACGCCTCACGACCGAACGCGACCTCTGGCGCGGTGGGGAACTCGACCTGGACGCCCACCCGGCCCGCGTGGGACTGAGCGACGACCCGCCGTCCACTCCGCAGACCCCGCGCTCCGTGCACCGCGCGCGCCCGCCTGGCGACCGTCCCCTTCGACGACCTTCGGATCGCCCTGGGCCGTCCCGTTCTGCCGGAGGTGCCCGCGCTGGTGGACGAGAGGGTCCGTCGGCGCAGGGGCGGTCGCTGCCATGAGCAGAACCCCCTGTCGGCGGGCCGTGCTCGACGGGCTCGGCTTCGCCGTCACCGGCCTCGGAGCCCGTGTGCACGCCGGTGGCACCGAAGGCCCCCGTCCCTCCACGCACGCCCTGCTCCGGGTGGACCTGCACGAGGCGGACCGTGCCGTCATCGCCACCCGAGTCCGGGGGGTCCTCTGTGTGTGACAGAGGTCACACATGCGTCGGGGGTCCTTCGTGTGAGGCGAAGCCCCATATCACGTGGCGCGCCGGTGTGGTCGCATTCCGCTCGGATGGGGAGTGTCCGGATGTTCACCGAGATTTGGGACATCGGGCACGTTCGGTCTGAGGAAGCCGTGGGCAGGATTTCGGAGGTGTCGCCCGGCAAGGGACGGCCGCCGTCGAAGGAGCAGCTCCATGGCCCAGATGACCACGGAAGACGTCCACGAGTACATCAACGGGATCTGTTTCAAGACCGGCCCGCCGGGCAAGGTCGGGGTCGAGACCGAATGGCTGGTCACCGACCACGCCGACCCGACGGCACCCGTCGCCGTCGACCGCCTCGCGGCGGCGGTGGAGTCCGGCGGACCGCCTCCCGGAGGAAGCGGCATCACCTTCGAACCCGGCGGGCAGCTCGAACTCAGCTCACCCGCCCTCCCCGGCCCGGCACGGGCGCACGAAGCGCTCGCCACCGACCTGGACCACATCGGCAAGGCCCTCGCCGAATCCGGTCTCCACCTGGTGGAGAGCGCGCTGGACTCCACGCGCCCGCCCCGGTGCCAACTCCACAGGCCCCGCTACGCGGCCATGCAACGGTTCTTCGCCAACCACCGCCACAGCAGCGGATACACCATGATGTGCAGTACCGCCTCCATCCAGGTGTGCCTGGACAACGGAGCGGACGCCGCCGACCTTCGTGCCCGCTGGGAACTCGCCCACCGCCTCGGCCCCGTCCTCGTCGCCGCCTTCGCCAACTCCGCCTACTGGCGGGGACGCCCCACCGGATGGAAGTCCACGCGCTGGGCCATCTGGGCGGCCACCGACTCCACCCGCACCCGACCGGTCCTGGACCACGACAGCGACCCCGACCCCGCCATCGCCTGGGCCGAGTACGCACTGGCGGCCAAGGTCATGGCGATCCCCGCCGACCCCGGCACGGACGACCCCTGGACCGCGGACCCCGGGCTCACCTTCGACCAGTGGGTCAAAGGACAGGGGCCGCGTCCGGTGACCCGCGCCGACCTGGAGTTCCACCTCAGCACACTCTTTCCTCCCGTGCGTCCGCGCGGCTGGTGGGAGTTGCGCATGATCGACGCGGTGCCGCTGCGCTGGTGGCCGGTGCCCGTGGCGCTCGTCGCGGCCCTGGCCGACGACCCGCGCGCCCGCGCGGTGGCGGAGGAGTCCACCGAGAGGATGTGCGAAGGACGTTCTCCCAGCCGCGGCCTGTGGATGCGCTCCGCCCAGCGCGGACTGGCCGATCCCGCGGTCCTGCGCTGTGCCCGCGACTGCTTCGACGCCGCGGTGGAGGCCCTGCCGCGCATGGGCGCGGCCTCCTTGGCGGTCCTGGTCGACGACTACGCGGACCGCCACACACGTCGGGGGACGAGTCCCGCCGACATCCGACCGCTCGTGCCCGAACCGCGTCCGGCGACCGGACGCCACGGCGCGGAGCGGTCGGAGGTCCCCGATCCCGGACACATGGGAGGAGCACCGTGAGCCACGAGCAGGAGCGCCTCAAGGAGCGCATCGCCGCGGAACTCGACATCGGCAGGCGGCACAGCAACGGCCTCACACTCGACGTGCTGGACGAGGAGGAGCTGCTGGCCCAGCACTCGCCGCTCATGTCGCCTCTGGTGTGGGACCTGGCCCACGTCGGCAACTACGAGGAGCAGTGGCTGCTGCGCGTCGCGGGCGGACGCCAAGCGCTGCGCCCGGACATCGACGGTCTCTACGACGCCTTCGAGAATCCGCGTGCCACACGTGTCAGCCTCCCCCTGCTGCCTCCCGAGGAGGCCCGCGAGTACAACGAACGCGTACGCCGGGAAGTACTCGACGCCCTGGAATCGGTCGACCTGGGCGTACCCGGGCCGCGCACGGCCTCCGAGGACGAACGTTTCCTGTTGGAGGCCGGACTCCTCTACCACCTGGTCATCCAACACGAGCACCAGCACAACGAGACCATGCTCGCCACCCACCAACTGCGCAGGGGCGAGCCCGTCCTGCTGGAGGAGACCGCCGGCGTCGCCACGCTGAACCCGCCCGTCCGAGGCGAGGTACTGGTGCCGGCGGGCGAGTTCACCATGGGCACCAGCGAGGACCCCTGGGCCTACGACAACGAGGGCCCGGCCCACACCGTCGACCTGGGGCCCTACTGGATCGACACCGCGCCCGTCACCAACGCCGCCTACCAGGAGTTCATGGACGACGGTGGCTACCAGGACCGCCGCTGGTGGTCCCCCGCCGGATGGGAGTGGAAGGAGGGCAGGGGGGTCCTCGCCCCGGCCTTCTGGACCAAGGAGGGCGACGGGTGGTCCCGGCGTCGGTTCGGCCGCCGGGAGATGGTCCCCGCCGACGAGCCCGTCCAGCACGTCAGTTTCCACGAGGCCCAGGCCTACGCCGCGTGGGCGGGCAAACGACTGCCGAGCGAACCCGAATGGGAGAAGGCCGCCCGCTTCGACCCGCGCACAGGCCGCTCACACCGCTATCCATGGGGCGACACCGAACCCGGACCCCACCACGCCAACCTGGGCCGGAGAAGACTCGGCCCGGCTCCGGCCGGAAGTCACCCCGAAGGAGCCTCCCCGCTGGGCGTGCAGCAGATGATCGGTGACGTGTGGGAGTGGACCTCCACCACCTTCACCGGCTATCCCGACTTTCGCGCCTTCCCCTACAGGGGATACTCGGAGGTCTTCTTCGACGACGGGTACAAGGTGCTGCGCGGCGGATCCTGGGCGACCCATCCCACCGCCGCCCGCTCCACGTTCCGTAACTGGGACCATCCGATCCGGCGGCAGATCTTCAGCGGGTTCCGCTGCGCGCGTGACGTGGAACCCGTCTGATGTGCCGACACCTCGCCTACCTGGGGCCGCCGCGCACGGTGCACGACCTGCTGTACGCGGCGCCCCACTCGTTGCACGTCCAGTCCTGGGCGCCCCGGAGGCAGCGGTACGGCACCGTCAACGCCGACGGGTTCGGGGTCGGCTGGTACCCGCCGGGGCGGGAGGGGGCCGAACCGCTGCGCTACCGACGGGCCATGCCCATATGGGCCGACGCCTCCTTCGCCGACGCCGCCCGCGCCATCACCTCCGGGTGCGTGGTGGCCGCGGTCCGCGACGTCACCCCGGGGTTCGGCTCGGAGGAGGCGGGAGCCCAGCCCCTGCGCGCCGACCGGCTGCTGTTCAGTCACAACGGCGCGGTCAAGGACGACGAGGCGCTCGTGGCGGCCTTCGCCTCGCCACCGCCCGGAGGGGTGCTGGAAGCCCGTGCCGCACTGGACTCCGCGCCCTTGTTCGCGCACACCGTACGGTTGTGGCGAGCCTCGAACGACCTGACCGGAACCCTGGCCGACGTGGTCCGCCAGGCCCGCGAGCACTCCGAGGGACGCTACAACCTGCTGGCCGGCGACGGAGAGACCATCGTCGGGACCGCGGCCGGGGACACCCTGTTCACCCTGCGCGAGCCCGACGGCGGAGCCTTCCTGGCCTCGGAGCCCTTCGACGACGCGACCGGCTGGCGCGAGGTCCCCGAGGGCTCGGTGGTCCTGGTGACGAGGGAGCGCACCGAGATCCACCCGATCGGCTGAGAGGCGGCCCAGGGGCGAGGCGCCCTCGCCCACCACACCCGTCCCGGACGCACCCGGGGACACGGAAGGACTCCATGTTCCGGATCGACCGACACCTGACCACCGACGACCTGGACAAGGCACTGCGCTCGGACGTCGCCGAAGGGCTGACCGCGGTGCCCAAGCGACTCCCGCCCAAGTGGTTCTACGACGAGCGCGGCAGTGCCCTCTTCGAGGACATCACCGCCCTGCCCGAGTACTACCCGACCCGGGCCGAACGCGCCATCCTGGAGTCGAGGGCCGACGCCATCGCCGAGGCCGCCGACGCCGAGGCGCTCATCGAACTGGGCTCCGGCTCCGGGGTCAAGACCCGACTCCTGCTGGAGGCCATGGGCCGACACGGCGCTCTCACCCGCTTCGTCCCCGTCGACGTCAGCGGCGAGTTCCTCGCCTCCTCGGCGCGCCGCGTCGCCGACGACCACCCCGACCTGGACGTGCACGCCGTCGTCGGCGACTTCGAGGAACACCTCGGACTGCTCCCCCTCCCCGGGGAGGGAAGGCAGCTCCTGGCCGTCCTCGGCTCCACCATCGGAAACCAGGAACCCGGACCACGCGCGGCCTTCCTCCGCCGGATCCGCGCGGTGCTGCGCCCCGGCGACTCGCTGCTGCTCGGCGCCGACCTGGTCAAGGACCCCGCCCGCCTGATCGCCGCCTACGACGACGCCCAAGGGGTGACCGCCGACTTCAACCGCAACGTCCTTCGGGTGATCAACCAGCGGCTGGGCGCCGACTTCGACCCGGCGGCCTTCGAGCACGTGGCCCGTTGGGACGCCGAGGCCGAATGGATCGAGATGCGGTTGCGCTCACGGACCGACCAACGCGTCCGGATCACGGACCTGGACCTGGAGGTCGACTTCGGCGCGGGCGAGGAGATGCGCACGGAGATCTCCGCCAAGTTCCGCAGGCAGCCCCTGACCGAGGAACTGGACGCCGCCGGTTTCGACCTCACCCACTGGTGGACCGACCCCGAGGAGGACTTCGCCCTCACCCTGGCCTCCGCGCGATGACCGATCCCGGCGCCCTCGAAGGGACGCGGGGCGGCCGGGCCCCTCCGACGGGAGCGAACCGGTACGCTCGTGCCGTGTTCAAGGTAGGAGTTTTCGGCGCCGATGGGCGCATGGGGTCAGAGGTCGTCAAAGCCGTCCAGAACGCGGACGACATGGAGCTCGTCGCGGGGGTGGACGCCAACGACGCTCGGGAGGCGGTACTGGGAGCCGGCTACGTCGTCGACTTCACCCATCCCGACGTGGTGATGGACAACCTGGAGTGGCTCATCGGGCACGGGATCCACGCCGTCGTGGGCACCAGCGGATTCGACGAGGCCAAGCTGGAGCGCGTGCGCGCCATGCAGGCCGCCACACCCGGGGCCAAGGTGCTCATCGCACCCAACTTCGGCATCGCCGCCGTGCTGATGATGCACTTCGCGCGCAAGGCGGCACCGTACTTCGAGTCCACGGAGATCATCGAGCTGCACCACCCGAACAAGGTCGACGCCCCCAGCGGCACCGCCTACAGGACCGCGGAACTGGTCGCCGAGGCCCGACGCGAGGCCGGCACCGCTCCCATGCCCGACGCCACCACCTCCGAGATCCCCGGCGCGCGCGGCGCCGACGTGGACGGTGTGCGGGTCCACGCGCTGCGTGTCTCCGGGCTCATCGCCCATCAGGAGGTCGTGTTCGGTACGGACGGGGAGACGCTCAAGATCCGGCACGACTCGATGAACCGCGCCTCCTTCATGCCGGGGGTGCTGCTGGGCGTGCGCGGCGTGGCCGACCTGCCCCGACCCCTCACCGTGGGTCTGGAAGGCCTGCTCGGACTCCACTGAGGCCGTCCCCGCCCACGGGCGGGACCGTGACAGCCCCACCCGGAAGGGCCTCGGCGGGACCGGCCGGACGCCTACCGTCCGTCCACCACCGCCTCCGAGGCGGGCTCGGGGCGGCGGGGCAGGGGAGAGGATCGACCGCTCCTGCGGACCGCCGGCCCTGTGGTCGTGGTCGGCGTCGCCCGGTCGGGGACCGTCCGCCGGGTCGCCCTCACCCGAACAGGCGGTCACGATCGGTGTCGGCACCGCGGTCAAGGCCACGGCGGTCACGCGGGGGCGCCATGCCCTCGCGGGACGGGCGCGGCCGGTGCCCGGTCGGCCACGGACACGTCCAGGAGTGTTCACGGGCGTCCCGTGGCCGGACACGGCCATCGCGACCTCTGAGGGAGACGGCTCACCCCAGCAGCAGCGCCACCGAGAACAGCACACCGAAGACCATCTGGAGCCTGCCGGTCTCACCCAACCCCAGGACCAGCGCACGACCGGTCTGGCCGCCCAGCACACGCCTGAGGGCGGGCACCGCCAGCGGAGCCGACAACAGCACCAGCGGCGTCCACCAGAACACCGGGGTCAGCGCCAGTGCCGCCACATAGGCGAGCACGATCGCTCCCGCGTACAGCCGGCGGGTGCCCGCCTCGCCCAGACGCACCGCCAGGGTGATCTTGCCGGTCTCCCGGTCGGTCGGGATGTCGCGCAGGTTGTTGATCACCAGGACCGAACAGGACAGCAGCCCCACCGGCACCGACGCCACCCACGCCTGCCACGGGGCCGATTCCACCTGCACGAACACCGTGCCCACCACGGCCACCACGCCGAAGAAGACGAACACCGAGATCTCACCCAGGCCCCGGTAGCCGTACGGTGTACGACCGCCGGTGTAGTACCAGGCCGCGGCGATCGCCAGGGCGCCCACGATCAGCAGCCACCACGAGGTGGTCGCCACCAGGACCAGCCCGACCACCCCCGCGAGGGCGAAACCGCCCAGCGCCGCCGCCAGCACCTGTCGGGGCGCGGCCAGACCGGTCGCGGTCAACCGGGCCGGCCCGGTCCGCTCCTCGGTGTCGGTGCCCTTCATCCCGTCGCTGTAGTCGTTGGCGAAGTTCACACCGATCTGCAACGCCATGGACACCACCAGGGCCAGGAGCGCCTTCCACCAGACGAACCCGTCCAGGGCGAAGGCGAGCGCGGTGCCGACCGCCACCGGGACGATGGAGTTCGGAAGCGTACGGGGGCGCAGCCCCGAGACCCATTCACTGACCGTGGCCACGCTCCGGTCCCTCTCCACTCGACGACGGCACGCCCGGTACGCGCCGCAACGACCACCCCACGGTAGTCCCTGGCCAGAGGTCCTCGGCCCGCGCGGGCCCCTACTCGGAGATCGACGCGTGCAGACGCACCATCGGCAGCAGCCGGCCCATGTCGATCTCACGTCGGGCGCCGTCCGCGCGCCATCCGGAGGACTCGAAGAAGGAACGCAGCGCGTTGTCGGCCTCGGGGACCCACACGTGCGCCGTGCCGAAGCCGTCCTCCACGAGGTGCTCCACGGAGGCGTTCATCAGGCGGCTGCCGTGCCCCTGGCGCAGCCGTGTGGGGTCCACGTGCAGCGCGAACACCTCCGCGTCCACCGCGGGCCACAGGTCGGGGTCGCCCGCCGGTCCGAACGCGGCGAACCCGGTCACCGTCCGTACCCCGTCCACCTCGTCGGTGGAGACCACCAGCCTGTGCTTGGACGTGGGCGGCGACTCCAGGGCCGTGGTCCACTGTTCACGGAACCGCCCACGGGCCTCCTCGCCGCCCAGGGCCTCGGAGACCTCCTCGGGCAGGAGGGACCCGTACACCGCCTTCCACGAGGCCACCTGGATATCGACGACGGCGTCCACGTCGGCGGCGCGGGCGGGACGGACGAACTGTGCACTGGACACGGCAGGGCCTCCTTAGGGGGTGGGCGACACGCCTGGCGACAAGATCACCTACGCCGGAGTTTCCGGACCTTGCCATGGCATGGGAACATCTATGGTGTGAGCCTCATTATCAGAGTTATCGTGAACGCGCTCGCCCTTTGGGCGGCTGTATTCCTGATCGACGGGATCGACGTCACGGCGCAGGACACGGTCGGCCGGGTCCTGGTCTTCCTCGCCGTCGGTGCGATCTTCGGTGTGGTCAACGCGGTCATCAAACCGATCGTCAAGGCGGTCGGCTGCCTGTTCTACGCTCTGACACTGGGCCTGATCGGTCTGGTGGTGAACGCGCTCCTGCTCCTGCTCACGAACTGGATCGCCGGGCTTTTCGAGATCCCCTTCCACATCGATGGGTTCTGGCCCGCCTTCTGGGGTGCGATCGTCGTCACCGTCGTCAGCTGGTTGCTGAGCATGTTCCTGCCCGAAGGCAAGGATGACTGAGTAATCCCCTCACCCTCTCCTCCCCTGAGCAGCAGGTGGAGCCCGGGTCCGGCCGGATGGCACGGGCCCGGGGCGGGTAGGTTCACATTGTCTCCGGGACCACCACCCTCGACCCACGAGGACGGTGGCCGGGCGGGGCACGAACCCCGATACACAGTCTTTCCCGCGACCGTCGCGTATCCGCCGGTCGCGGTGGCGCACACGCAGCGCCGCCCACCCGTGCCCACACGTACGGGACATCTGTTGACGCACACCGAGAGGAGGACGGGCAACCGCGGACCCCACCGCCATGGGCGGCGGCCCGCGAGCCCATCACACACGATGGTGGAGACCAAGAACCGCCCGTTCGGCAAGATGTTGACCGCGATGGTCACCCCGATGCTCGAGGACGGCGAGCTCGACTATGAGGGCGCGGCCAGATTGGCCACCTACCTCATCGACGAACAGCACAACGACGGCCTGATCATCAGCGGCACCACGGGCGAGTCGCCCACGACCAGTGACAAGGAGAAGGACCGCCTGCTCAGAGCCGTCCTGGAGGCGGTCGGCGACCGCGCCACCATCGTGGCCGGTGTCGGCACCAACGACACCCGCCACAGCATCCAGCTGGCCAAGGCGGCGGAGAAGGCGGGGGCGCACGGCCTGCTGGCGGTCACCCCGTACTACAACAAGCCTCCCCAGGAAGGCCTCATCAGGCACTTCACGTCGATCGCCGACACCACCGACCTGCCGGTCATGCTCTACGACATCCCGCACCGCACCGGGACGCCGATCGCCTCCGAGACCCTGGTCCGTCTGGCCGAGCACCCGCGCATCGTCGCCAACAAGGACGCCAAGGACAACCTCGGCGCCAGCTCCTGGGTCATGGAGCGCACCGACCTGGCTTTCTACTGCGGCACCGACATCCTCAACCTGCCGCTGCTGTCGGTGGGCGCGGCCGGGTTCGTCAGTGTCGTCGGCCACATCGTCGGCTCCGACCTGCGGGAGATGATCGACGCCTTCGAAAAGGGCGAGGTCGGTCAGGCCCTGGCCATACACCGACGCCTCACCCCGGTCTACACCGGCATGTTCCGCACCCAGGGCGTCATCACCACCAAGGCCATCCTCAACCTGTTCGGACTGCCCTCCGGCCCCGTCCGCACGCCGCTCGCCGACGCCTCCTCGGAGCTCCAGGCCCTCCTGCGCGAGGACCTGGCCGCGGCCGGGGTCAAGGGCCCGATCGGACTGGCCCCGCACCAGGCCGTCCCGGCCAGCGCCGTACGCGTCGAGCGCCTCACGGAGGGATCTGTATGAGTCACCCGCACCCCGAACTGGGCCCGCCGCCGCCCCTCGGTGAGGGAGCCCTGCGCGTCGTCGCCCTGGGCGGCCTCGGTGAGATCGGCCGCAACATGACGGTCTTCGAGTACGGCGGACGCCTGCTGATCGTGGACTGCGGCGTGCTCTTCCCCGAGGAGGAACAGCCCGGAGTCGACCTGATCCTGCCGGACTTCGACTACATCCGCGGTCGGCTCGACGACATCGACGCGATCGTCCTCACCCACGGGCACGAGGACCACATCGGCGGCGTTCCGTTCCTGTTGCGCGAGCGCGCCGACATCCCGCTCGTCGGTTCCAAGCTCACCCTGGCGTTGATCACCGCCAAACTGGGGGAGCACCGCATCAAGCCGGAGACCCTCCTGGTGGAGGAGGGGGAACGGCACGACTTCGGCCCCTTCGGCCTGGAGTTCTTCGCGGTCAACCACTCCATCCCCGACGCGCTGGCCGTCGGTATCCGCACCCCGGGCGGGTCGGTACTGCACACCGGCGACTTCAAGATGGACCAGCTGCCGTTGGACGGACGCCTCACCGACCTGGCGGGGTTCGCCCGCTTCGGGGACGAGGGCGTGGACCTGTTGCTTTCGGACTCCACCAACGCCGAGCAGCCCGGCTTCATCGTCAACGAGCGGAACCTGTCCGAGGCCATCGAGAAGGTGTTCCGCCAGGCCGAGAAGCGTATCGTGGTGGCCTGCTTCGCCTCGCACGTCCACCGTGTCCAGCAGGTCATCGACGCCGCCGCCAAGTACCGGCGCAAGATCGCCTTCGTGGGCCGCTCCATGGTCCGCAACATGAACATCGCGCGTGACCTCGGTTATCTGAACATCCCCGGCGACACGATCATCGACGTCAAGCAGTTGGACGACATGCCGGCGGACGAGGCCGTGTTGATCTGCACCGGTTCCCAGGGCGAACCGATGTCGGCGCTCAGTCGCATGGCCAACCGCGACCACCAGATCCGTATCGAGGAGGGCGACACCATCCTGCTGGCGTCGTCGCTGATCCCCGGTAACGAGAACTCGGTGAACCGGGTGATCAACGGGCTGACCCGCTGGGGCGCCAAGGTCGTGCACAAGGGCAACGCCCTGGTCCACGTGTCCGGTCACGCCTCCGCCGGCGAGCTGCTGTACGTGCTCAACATGGTGCGTCCGCGCAACTTCATGCCCGTCCACGGCGAGTGGCGACACATGCGTGCCCACGCGGACCTGGCCAGGCTCACCGGTGTGCCCGGTGATCGGATCGTCATCGCCGAGGACGGCGTCGTCGTGGACCTGTACAAGCACCGCGCCAAGATCGTCGGCGCCGTGCAGGCCGGATACGTGTACGTGGACGGCTCCTCCGTCGGCGACGTCACAGACGCCGCGCTCAAGGACCGCCGCATCCTCGGTGAGGAGGGCTTCATCTCCGTCGTCGTCGCCGTGGACTCGGGCAGCGGCAAGATCCTGGGCGAGCCGGAGATCCACACCAGGGGCGCGGGCATCGGTGCCGACGCCTACGACGACGTCGTCGACCGACTCCAGGACGCCCTGGACAAGGCGGCCCGGGACGGGGTCAACGACCCCCACCAGCTGAGGCAGCTGATCCGGCGCAGCACCGGACGATGGGTCAACGAGACCTACCGGCGCCGCCCCATGATCATCCCCGTCCTGGTCGAGGTCTGACCCGGAGGGTGTGAGCGACGAACGGCCCGAGGCGCCCGGTGCGCCCGGGCCGTTCGCCCGTCCCGGACCGGAAAGGCCCGGTCGGCGGGGGCGACGCGCCGGTCTCTCCCCCCGGGGTGCGACGGGTGGCACACCCCACTTGGGCGACACGCCGTCCCGGTACGGGCGAAGCCTATGGACGTCCCAGTAGGCTGCCCGCCGTGGCGGGCCGTCCTGCCCGACCTTCTGACGCGAACCCGTCCTCCTGGAGGTGACCCCCGATGGCCACGCGCGCCTCCTCCGGCGGTTCCGGACGCAAGAAGCCCGCCGCGCGCAGGCCCCCGGCCAAGAAACGCATGCCCGACGGGCCGATCGCCTTCGCCGTCACCATGTTCGGCCAGTTCCTGCTGGTGCTGTGGAAGCTGGTCGCGCACACCGTCGGTGGCGCCGCCCGCGCGGTCGGCCGCAGCGCCCGCGGGCTGGATCCGGACCTGCGCCGGGACGGGGCCGGACTGGTCCTGCTCGCCGCCGGGGTCCTCATCGCCGCCGCCGTGTGGTGGAACAGCGACGGGCTGTTGCTGGAGTACACCCGCATGGTCGTGGCCGGCGGTTTCGGTACGTTCTCCCCGATCCTGCCGCTGCTGTTCCTGCCCATCGCGGTCAAGCTGATGCGCACACCCGGCAGTGGCAGGGAGGGTGACGCCGGACGACTCCTCATCGGGTTCACCGCGATCATGCTCGGTCTGCTCGGCCTGATCCACATCGCCCACGGCATCCCCCAGCCCTCCGAGGGCCTGGAGGCGCTCCAGGAGTCGGGCGGGCTCATCGGCTTCGTCGCCTCCGGGCCCCTCAGCGCGGTCGTCACGCCCTGGCTGACCGGTGTGCTGCTGTTCCTGGTGCTGCTCTTCGGTGTCCTGGTGGTCACCGCCACCCCCATCCGGCGCGTCCCCGAACGCCTACAGGACCTCTTCACCCTGCTGATGGAACGCGACGGGGACCCCGATCCGGCACGCGGTACCACGGGCGGCAGGTCGGAGAGGGGAGCCTCCAGGACACGCAGGAGCAGACCCAAGAAGGAGAAGGGGGAGGAGACGGCCGCGACGGTGGCCGGCGACCACGAACGTCCCTACGACAGTCCGGTGCTGCCCAGTGGACCCGACCCGCTGGCCCCCGCCCTGACCGACGAGGAGGAGGCGGCCGACTCCGGCAGGGAGGTCGCCAAGCGCCGGTCGGCCCGTAGGAAGACGGAGGTGCCCGACCCCACGCCGGCCCCCGCGACCGCCGAACAGCTGACCATCCCCTCCCGTGTGGTGGAGGGCGACTACGAGCTGCCCAAGCCGGGCATGCTCAAGCCCGGCAGCCCGGTCAAGCCACGCACCAAGGCCAACGACGAGGTCGTCGCGGCGCTGACGGGGGTGCTCGACCAGTTCAACATCGACGCCGAGGTCACCGGCTTCACCCGCGGCCCCACGGTCACCCGTTACGAGATCGAACTCGGCCCGGCGGTCAAGGTCGAGAAGGTCACCGCGCTGGCCAAGAACATCTCCTTGGCGGTCAAGAGCGCCGACGTGCGCATCCAGTCGCCCATCCCCGGAAAGTCCGCGATCGGTGTGGAGATCCCCAACACCGACAAGGACATCGTGAGCCTGGGCGACGTGCTGCGCTCCCCCGCGGCCACCTCCGACGACCACCCCATGTTGGTGGGACTGGGCAAGGACGTCGAGGGCGCCAACGTGGTGGCGAACCTGGCCAAGATGCCGCACGTGCTCGTCGCCGGCGCCACGGGCGCGGGTAAGTCCACCTGCATCAACGGGCTGATCACCTCACTGATGATGCGCGCCACGCCCGACGAGGTGCGGATGATCCTGATCGACCCCAAGCGGGTCGAACTGACCATGTACGAGGGCATCCCACACCTGATCACCCCCATCATCACCAACCCCAAGCGGGCAGCCGAGGCCCTCCAGTGGGTGGTGGGGGAGATGGACCGTCGCTACGACGACCTGGCGGCCTCCGGCTACCGGCACGTGGACGACTTCAACGCCGCGGTGCGCGCCGGAGAACTGACCGCCCCGCCCGGCAGCGAGCGCGAGTACGAGCCCTACCCCTACCTGCTGGTGATCGTGGACGAGCTGGCGGACCTGATGATGGTCGCCCCCCGCGACGTCGAGGACGCCGTCGTGCGCATCACCCAGCTGGCCCGCGCCGCGGGCATCCACCTGGTGCTGGCCACCCAGCGTCCCAGCGTCGACGTCGTCACCGGCCTCATCAAGGCCAACGTGCCCTCCCGCCTGGCCTTCGCCACCTCCAGCCTGTCCGACAGTCGGGTCATCCTCGACCAGCCCGGGGCCGAGAAGCTGGTCGGCAAGGGTGACGCCCTCTTCCTGCCGATGGGCGCGGGCAAGCCCATCCGCCTCCAGAACGCCTGGGTGGCGGAGAAGGAGATCCGGGGGATCGTCGAGCACTGCAAGAAGCAGGCCGCGCCCAGCTACCGCGAGGACGTGGCGGCTCCCGAGGGGAAGAAGAAGGAGATCGACGAGGACATCGGTGATGACCTCGACCTCCTCCTCCAGGCGGTGGAACTGGTGGTCACCACCCAGTTCGGTTCCACGTCCATGCTCCAGCGCAAGCTGCGCGTGGGCTTCGCCAAGGCGGGTCGTCTGATGGACCTCATGGAGAGTCGCGACGTGGTGGGCCCCAGTGAGGGTTCCAAGGCCCGGGACGTACTCGTCACCCCGGAGGATCTGCCCGCCGTGCTGAAGGACATCCGCGGTTCCTGACCGGATCGGCGGGGTACGGAGGCGACGAACGGTGACCGAAACCTGGGACGCCGAATGCCCCTATCCCTCGTGTCATGGACTTTCCTGAACCTCCACTCGCATCCCTTAAAACTGGGGCTGCCCGATTTGGTGTGATCTTGAGGGCTTCATGGGGCGTGGTGACCTGTGACAACGCTCATCGAAGGGCAGAGTGGGACCCGGCAGACACACACAGTCGCGGGGGGAGTGCGCATGGCGACGATCGGCCAGACCCTGTCCGCCGCCCGAGTCGCGGCGGGCCACACGATCGCGGACCTCAGCGCCCGTACACGCATCCGGGAACCTGTCCTCATGAGCATCGAGCAGGAGGACTTCGTCCCCTGTGGTGGAGACTTCTACGCACGTGGCCACATCCGCGGCATCTGCCGCGCACTCGGCCTGGACCCGGCGCCGCTCCTGGAGGAGTACGACCGCGAGCACGCCACCGGTGCCATACCCGCCTTCATCCCCCCGCAGCGTCATCCGGCGGCCACGCCCGGGGGCGTCCGGGCGTCCGCCGCGGCGCGTACGGAGTCCGGTGCGGGAGAGGACGGCGCGGACCGGGAGGTCACACACCGTTTCGGAGACGACGACTCCGGTGTGGGCTCCCAGCGCTGGGGACACTTCGAACGCCGACAGGTCCTGGAAGGGGCCGCCGAGGAGGAACCCCCGCCGGACCTCCGGCGCGCGCGGGTGCCCGCTCCCCGCGGCAGCGGAGAGGGACGCCGTGGCGCGCACCGGGCCCCCGAGGGGGGAACCGCGCACGGCGGATCGCGGGGGCCCGTGTACGGGAGAGCGCCGGTGGCGGAGGAGACCGACCAGGGACGGCGTCCCGTGTACGGTCGGGTCCCCGAGGGACGGCCGGTGAACGGGGAGCACGTCCACGGGCGGTCGGCGAACGGAGAACGCGTCCCCGAGGGCCGCTCCCAGGGGGAGACGCCGGTCGGAGGGAGCCGTACGGAGGAACGGTTCCGCGGACTTCCCGTCGACGGGGAGCCCACGGAGCCTCTGCCCGTGGCCCCGGACGGGACGGGACAGCGGGCCCGAGACGGGCGCGGGGGACCCGTCCAGGGGGGACACGTGTACCGCGGACCCGCCCATCCCCGGCACGGGGTGCCCCAGGGGACCAGACACCCGGGAGGTGTCAGGGGACGCGGCGGCAGGCCCGCACCGCGCCCCAAGGTCGCCGGAGCCCGACACCACCGGGCCGGGGCGCTCCGGCGTCACTGGCCGTGGGCGGTGATCTGCGGGATCCTCGTCCTGGCCGTCCTCATCGGAGTCCGGACCTGGCAGGACTGGGACACCGGCGACCCACTGCGCGCCGCCCTCGACTCCTCGGAGGAGGAGGGCACCGTCGACTCGGCGGTGCGGTCCGGCGGCTCGGAGGGGGCGGCGGAGGCCGTCCAGGCCGAGACCGGCGAGTTCACCGTGGAACTGGCCGCCTCGGGTCGTAGCTGGGTCGAGATCACGGAGGCCGGCGGTGAGGACCTCTACGTGGGTTTCCTCCTGGACGGGGAGACCCAGGACTACGTGACCGAGGAGAACCTCAACATGTGGATCGGCGACGCCGGAGCGGTCACCGTCACCGTCAACGGTGAGGATCTGGGCCCCCTCGGACTCCCTGGGGAGGTCAAGGAGGTCATCGTGGGCCCCGACGGTCTGGTCCACTGACGACGCCGGCCCGGGTGCCGCCCGGCACCCGGGCCGGCGTACGTCCGGTGGGCTGATCAGGGTAGTGTGGGAAGCCGCGGACGATGCCGCGCGACGCCGTGCCCCGGGTACCGCCCGGTGGCCGCGGCCCGGCTCTCCGCCCCACTCGAAGCTCTCCCACACGCTTGGAAGCCATGTCATCGCGCCGTACTGTCTCACTCGTCACCCTGGGGTGTGCGCGTAACGAGGTCGACTCCGAAGAGCTGGCCGGGCGCCTGGCCGCGGGCGGCTGGGACCTCGTCGACGGCGACACCGAGGCCGACGTCACCATCGTCAACACCTGCGGGTTCATCGACGCGGCCAAACAGGACTCCATCGAGACGCTCCTGGAGGCCGCCGAGAACGGCGGCAAGGTCGTCGCCGCGGGATGCATGGCCGAACGGTACGGTTCCGAACTCGCCGAGGCCCTGCCCGAGGCGCAGGTCATCGGTTTCGATGACTACGCGGCCATCACCGACCGCCTCGACGACGTGCTGGCCGGCCGCGCCCTGGTCCCACACGATCCCCGAGACCGGCGCACGCTGCTGCCGATCACCCCGGCCGAGCGCGACGCCTCCCAGGTGCACGTTCCCGGCCACGCGACCTTCGCCGGCGCGGAGGGCACCGAACTGCCCTACCGCGCCTCCGTCCCGCGCCGCCGTCTGACCGGCGGACCGGTGGCCAACCTCAAGATCGCCTCCGGTTGCGACCGGCGCTGCACCTTCTGCGCCATCCCCGCCTTCCGTGGCGCCTACATCTCCCGCCACCCCGACGAGATCGTCCGCGAGGCCGAGTGGTTGGCAGGGGAGGGCGTACGCGAGGTGTTCCTCGTCAGTGAGAACTCCACCTCCTACGGCAAGGACCTGGGCGACGTGCGCGCCCTGGAGAAGCTCCTGCCCCGCCTGGCCGCGGTCCAGGGACTCGAACGGATCCGCGTCAGTTACCTCCAGCCGGCGGAGGTCCGCCCCGGGTTGGTGGAGGTGCTCACGGGAACCCCCGGAGTGGTGCCCTACTTCGACCTGTCCTTCCAACACGCCAGCGGCACCCTGCTGCGACGTATGCGGCGCTTCGGCGACCGGGAACGCTTCCTGGAGCTGCTGGAGACGGTCCGCAGGAACGCCCCGGAGGCCGGCGCGCGCTCCAACTTCATCGTGGGCTTCCCCGGTGAGACGGAGGAGGAGTTCGAGGACCTCGTCTCCTTCCTCGAAAACGCCCGCCTGGACGCCATCGGTGTGTTCGGCTACTCCGACGAGGACGGAACCGAGGCCGCCGGGCACGAGAACAAACTGCCCGAGGAGCTCGTCGCCGAGCGCGTGGACCGACTCAACCGGCTCGCCGAGGAGCTGATGGCCCAGCGTGCCGAGGAGCGGATCGGCTCACAGGTGACCGTGCTCGTGGAGTCGGTCCTGGAGGACGGTGCCTACGAGGGCCGCGCGGAGCACCAGGCCCCCGAGGTGGACGGGAGCACGATCCTGTACGGCGAGGGCCTGGCGGTCGGTGACCTGGTGCGCGCCACCGTGATCCAGGCCGCAGGGGCCGACCTCGTCGCCGAACAGGACGGGGATCAGTCGGAAGCCTCCGACAGATGAGCACGTCCGGATCCGCCGCCATGCGCGACCCTCGTGTCCCCT
Organism: Nocardiopsis sp. ATB16-24; assembly: GCF_030271535.1. Taxonomy (GTDB): domain Bacteria; phylum Actinomycetota; class Actinomycetes; order Streptosporangiales; family Streptosporangiaceae; genus Nocardiopsis. The sequence goes on from NZ_JASCXJ010000006.1 coordinate 21,690, forward strand.
TGTGGAACATCGCGAACATCCTCACGATGAGCCGGCTGCTCATGGTGCCGCTGTTCGTGTGGTTCATGTTCCTGGACGGCCCCTGGTGGCGTTCGGCGGCCTTCGCCGTCTTCGTGGTGGCCGCCATCACCGACCGCGTCGACGGGGAGATCGCCCGCCGCCGCAACCTGGTCACCGACTTCGGCAAGATCGCCGATCCCATCGCCGACAAGGCGCTCACCGGCGCCGCGCTGGTGGTGCTCTCCCTCCAAGGAGACCTGTGGTGGTGGGTCACCATCGCCATCCTGGTCCGCGAGTGGGGCATCACGGTGCTGCGCTTCGCGGTCCTGCGCTACGTGGTCATGCCCGCGAGCAAGGGAGGCAAGCTCAAGACCGTCCTCCAGATCGTCGCGATCGGCATCTACCTCTTCCCACTCCAGGTGCTGCCCTTCAGCGAGGCCTTCGTCTGGCTCGCCCACGTGGTGATGGGGGCCGCACTGGCGGTCACGCTGTGGACCGGCCTGACCTACGTGTTCGACGCGATCCGGGCCGTTCGGGCCCGCAAGGAGAACGCCGGGTGAAACAGCGGGGCCCCGACCACCCGGAACCCGAAGGCCCGGAACCGCGAGGCGAGGCGCTCGCCGCCGCCGAGGCCGTCCACCGTCGACTGGTCGACCGCGGTTCCACCTGCGCCACCGCCGAGTCGCTGACGGGCGGTCTCATCGGCGCCCACCTGACCGCCGTCCCCGGAGCCTCTCGCTCCTACCGGGGCGGTGTGATCGCCTACGCCACCGACACCAAGGCCGACGTGCTGGGCGTTCCCCGAGACCTGTTGGCCGAACACGGTGCGGTGCACCCCGATGTGGCCGAGCACATGGCGCTGGGCGTCCGCCGTGTGATGGGAGCCGACTTCGGCGTCGCGGTGACCGGAGTGGCGGGCCCCGACCCCCAGGACGGTCAACCGGTCGGAACCGTCTACGTGGCCGTCGCCACCCCCCAGGAGCAAACCCGTATCCACCGGTTCCGTTTCACCGGGGATCGTGCGGGTATCCGATACCGCACGGTCGCAGGGGCGCTGTTGCTCCTGGACTCTGTCGCTCGCGGGAGTAACGGAGGAGAGTTCCGGATCCGCGTCTGAACCGGTCGCACACGGTCCCCTCCCTTCGTTCCGGGGAACAAAACCACCCCCGAACGAGGTTCCCCCTCAAGCGAACAGGACGACAAGAGGTGCCCGAATCGGGCGTTGGGCGGGTACGGTGTTGTATATGAAGGTCGCTACCGGTGGGAGGGAGCGCGAATGATGGTCCTGCTTCGTCACCTACTTGGTGACGTGCTCAGGCGGCTCCGGCAGCGCCAGGGCCGCACCCTCCGTGAGGTGTCGGCCGATGCACGCGTATCCCTCGGCTACCTGTCGGAGGTCGAGCGTGGGCAGAAGGAGGCTTCTTCCGAACTGCTCTCCTCGATCTGTGGGGCGCTCGGCGTTCCGCTCTCACAGGTGCTGAGAGAGGTCTCGGACCTGCTCGCCCTCGCCGAGCTGCAGGAGGCCGCGCTGCTGGGCGACTCGGTCACCTCCGAGCCCGTCACGGCCCAGGACCTCGGCATCGACTCGGTACCGGATCGCGTTCCCCAAGTCGCTGACATGGTGGGGGTATGACCCCCGGAACAGTCCGTCCAACCTCAGTGTGACCGTGAAGAAGGAGCCGACCGCAAGGTCGGCTCCTTCTTCCTGCGTGGTCGGACGGTCGGGTTCCGCGATGAAGGGGACCTCGCGCGGTGGGAGCCGTCCTGGGAACGGTCAGCGGTGGGTGTGGTTCACCCAGGAGTCGGGGTCCTCGGCCAGGACCCGCACCCTCTCGGGCAGGTCGTTGGTCGCCAGGTGTTGGAGGCTGACCCCCTCCAGGATGGCGCGCTCGCTCGCGCGCAGGGCGATCCACACCTGTTGCAGGCTGCGGGCGGCCCCGTCGTAGTCGACGTGTTCAGGGCGTTCCCCGCGGATGTTGGCGAGCGGTCCGTCGACCGCGCGGATGATGTCGGCCAGGGAGATCTCCGACGCCGGGTGGGCCAGCCAGTAGCCGCCGACAGGACCGCGCTGGCTGCGCACCAGACCGGCGCGGCGTAGTTGGGTGAGGATGTTCTCAAGGAATTTTCCGGGGATGTCCTGCGCGCGTGCGAGCTGTTCGGCCGTCACCGGCCCTTCCTCGGCGACGGCGAGTTCCGCCGCCGCACGTAGCGCGTAGTCGACCCGGGCTGAAAGGCGCATGCTGTGATTATGCCGTGACTAGAAGGACGAATGGGGCAAGGGGCGTCGGTAGACGTGCCGACGGTCGGGATGCTTCCAGAGCCAAGGGTACTTCTCCTACCGGATCGCAAGGACATCGGTGGCCTCGCGTCCCGACCGTTCCCCGCGCCTTCGCGTTCGCCGCCTTCAGGCGTCGAAGGCCGACCTGGGCGCACGAGCGCCGCGGGTGGGCCTCGCGGCTCGCACCGGCGGCGCCCTCGCGTCGCTAACCCCTCGTCGAGGGGACCCCCACCGTGCCGCCCAACAGCTCGGCGGCGCTCAGCCCGTTCACGTGCGCGGCACCGTAGGTGCTCACGTGGGCGGCGCAGTCAGGGCGCCAGATGGGCAGGCCCATCTCCACCACGACGGCCTCGGGACGGGCACTGAGAAGGCGCCTCACGAGGGCCCGCGCACCGGGGTAGCGGTGTGCGTCGCGCACCACCACGATCAGGTCGCGTCCCCGTGCGGCCTCCACCAGTCGGTCGGCGTGCGCCGTGTCGGGGGAGACCCGCTCGACGTCGGCGAACCAGGAACGCAGACCCCAGGGGACCTCTCCCACCGCCATACCGGCGGGGGCCTCCACCTCGACCACGTACGGGTCCTTCAGGGAAGGAAGGTCGCCTTCCACGCGCAGGGCACGGCGGGCCCCGTCCAGGCCCACATCCTCGGACCGGACGGTGTTCTCGCGAAGGGCCGCCGACTCGCGGATCCAGGTGCGCAGTTCGGCGTTGCGGGAGGCGGCCTCCTCCAGGCGTCGTAGGGGCAGACGTCCCTCGTGGACGGCCTCCACCAGGGCGGCGCGGATCAGGGCGACCTGATCGGCGTAGACGAACCTGCCCAGGCACAACAGGTCCACCCCGGCGGTCACCGCGCGCACGCAGGCCTCGGGGATGCCGATCCGCCCGCTGACCCCTTGCATCTCGATGGCGTCGCTGACCACGACGCCGGTGAAGCCGAGTTCCTCCCGGAGCAGGTCGTTGAGGATGTGGGGGGCGAGGGTGGCCGGCCCCTCACCGCCCAGGCCGGGCATCTCGATGTGCGCGGTCAGGATCGACCGGACCCCCGCCCGCACCGCGGCCCGGAAGGGCAGGAGTTCGCGACGGTGGAGCAGTTCGGCGTCGGCCTCCACCCTGGGCAGCACGTGATGGGAGTCCTGGGAGGTGGCGCCGTGGCCGGGGAAGTGCTTGGCGCACGCGGCCACGCCCGCCTCCTGGAGGCCCCGCACCGCGGCCTCCGCGTGCCGGGCCACGAGTGCGGGGTCGGCGCCGAAGGAACGGGTGCCGATCACCGGGTTGTCGTCGGCGACGTTGACGTCCACGGACGGGGCCAGGTCCATGTTGAAGCCCAACTCCGCGAGACGTCCTCCGAGCGAGCGCAAGGTGGCGCGGGTCAGCTCGGGATCGTCCACCGCGCCCAGCGCCGCGTTGCCCGGATAGTCACTGCCGCGCGCCTGCCCGATGCGGGTGACGTCGCCCCCCTCCTCGTCCAGGGAGATCAGCGGTGTGTCGGTGGCCTCGGCCAGGGAGGCGTTGAGCGCGGTCACCTGTGCGGGACCGTCGAGGTTGTTGTGGAACAGACAGACGCCGGAGATGCCGTCCTCCAGACCCTCCAGGACCCAGCGCGGGACGTGGTGGGACTCGAAGGGCACCAGCAGCGTGGCGTTGGCCAGACGCGCCAGGGTCGGGTCGTACGGCATGTGGACTCCGTTCGGCGAAGGGGTGCCCGGGTGGGCAGACGGGTGGCGTGGAAGCGGGGGGCGGTGGCGGGACGCGCGTCCGGGGCGGGCCCCACGGTGTCCACCGCGGGACCCGCCCCGGAGGGTGCGGTGCGATCAGCCTTTGACCGCGCCCATGGTCAGACCGGAGACCATGCGTCGCTGGACGAACAGGAAGAAGATCATCACGGGGATGGTCAACAGGGTGGAGGCCGCCATGATGGGCCCCCACTCGGTGCCGAAGCGGCCGAAGTAGTAGGACAGGGTCAGGGGCAGCGTGTAGTCGTCCGTGCTGCGGCCCAGGAACGTCAGGGCGACGATGAACTCGTTCCACGCGGTGATGAAGGCGAAGATGCTGGCCGCCACCAACCCCGGCGCCACCAAGGGCATGAGGATGCGCCAGAAGACGGTCCAGGGGCCGGCGCCGTCGATCGCCGCGGCCTCCTCCAGTTCCTTGGGCACCGCGGCGACGAAACCCCGCAGCATCATGATGGTGATCGGCAGGGACACGGCCGTGTACACGATGAGTAGACCGGACAGGTTACCGAGCAACTGCACACCGCCGAGGTCGGACAGGTGGCGGAAGTTGATGAAGATCGAGATGATCATCGCCTCCATCGGCACCATCTGGATCACCATCAGCAGCAGGATGAAGGCCGTGCGCAGCCGGAAGCGGAACCGGGCCACGGCCACGGCGGCCAGCAGGGACAGGAACGCTCCCATGGCCACGGCGGAGACCGTGACGAACAGGCTGTTGGCGAGGAACTGCCAGAAGTTCACCCCCGGGATCAGCTGGCCGTTGAGGACCCTGTCGAAGTGCGCCAGGGTCGGCGCCTTGGGCAGGATGCTCTGGTCGCGGGTGAAGATCTCGCCCACCGGCTTGAAGGCCGTGATGAGCATCCAGTACACGGGGAAGACGGAGAACAGGAACACCGCGGCACCGGCCAGGTACAGCGGCAGCGAGCGCAGGCGCCGCAGCGGGCCGCGGCGGTGGACGCGGCCGGTACGGCCGCCGGGGCCCGTCCCCGCGCTCGCGGTGGAGAGGGGCTCACGGACACGGGGTCCGACGGTGTCGTCGATCGCGGTCATCGGGTCTCCCCCTGGCGGATCATGATGCGCAGGTAGTACGCGGTGACGGCGAGGATCATCACGGTCATGACCACCGCGATCGCCGACCCCATGCCGTAGTTGGCGGGGCTGGCGCTGAAGCCCTGCTGGTAGATGTAGTACGAGAGCAGGTAGACGTCCTTGTTCTGGAAGCTGTTGGCCAGGACGTACAGCTGGGTGAACACCCGTAGGTCCCAGATGATCTGTAGGACCAGCAGCAGCGCGAACAGTGGCCGCAGCATCGGGAACGTGACGTTCCAGAAGGCCTTCCACGCGCCGGCCCCGTCCATCCTCGCCGCCTCGTACAGCTCGTGCGGAATGCTCTTGAGCCCGGCCAGGACGGAGACGGCCACGAAGGGGAAGGACTGCCAGACGATCACCGTGATCAGGATCGAGAACAGCGAGCCCGGTTCGAGGAACCAGTTGTACTCCAGCCAACCGCCGCCCACGAGCCAGTCCGGCATCCGGTCCAGCATCACGTTGACCAGCCCGCGCTCGGGCAGGAACAGCCAGCGAAAGACCAGGGAGGCGCTCAGCGCCGGGGTGGCCCAGGCGAGCATCATGCCCAGTGCCACGAACCCCGAGAACCACTTGGGGAGCTTGTGCAACAGCAATCCCACGAGAGTGCCCAGCACCATCGTGATGCCGACCATCAGCACACAGACCACGACCGTGTTGCGCAGGATCGTCCAGAACACGGGGTCGGTCAGCAGCTGCCGGTAATGGGCGAAGTCGTTCCAGGACGGCCCGGGCTGGTTGGGCAGGAGGTTGCGGGTGGTGAAGCTGGTGAGCGAGTACCAGACCATCTGCACGATCGGCCACAACAGCACGATCGACAGCAGGATCAGGGCCGGGAGGATGAGCAGGTACGGGGTGGGCGGTCTGCGGCGTGGGGACGCGGACTCGGCGCTGGGGGCCGAGCCGGGGCGGGCCCCACTCGCGGAGGTCGGTTCGACGGTCGATGCCATGGTCTTCTCAATCGAGGCGTGGTTCGGGCGCGGTGGGCGGGGTCCGTGCGGACCCCGCCCACGCGCTGCTTCACACGGTGCGTCGGTCGCGGTTACTCGACCGGCTCGTTGAGGACCGAGGTGAGCTCCTCGTCGGCGGCCTCCAGGACCTCCTCGGCGTCACCGCCGCGGACGATGTCCAGGACGGCGCCGGGAAGGATCTTGCCGTCCTGGTCGGCGGCGGTCCAACGCGGGGTGGTCGGGAAGAACCGGGTGTGCTGCATCTGCGTGGCGGCGGCGGCCCGGGCGGGGTCCTGCTGGTACTCGTCGTCGTCCAGCAGGGCCGGGTAGGCGGGGAAGAAGCCCGCGACGTCGGCGTAGCCCTTGCCGCCCTCCTCGTCGCCCAGGACGGTCAGCAGTTCGAAGGCCAGATCCGGGTGCTCGGTGGTGGTGAACACCGTCAGCGCGGAGCCACCCGCGAAGGCGGGGGCGATGCCGTCGGCGCCGGGGATCGGAGCGGCGGCGATGTTCTCGACCACGGAGGGGTCCTCGGCCTGCTCCTCCATCGCGCCGATCGCCCAGCCGCCGTCGATGTACATGCCGAGTTCGCTGTTGGCGATGTCGGCAAGGGCGATGAGCTCGTTCTGACCGACGTAGTCCTGCGGGGAGATGCCGTCGGTCGACAGGCTCGCGTAGAACTCGACGGCCTCGACGGTGGCGGGGTCGGTGAGCCGGCCCTCCCACGCGTCGCCGTTCTGCACGGCGATCTCGCCGCCGTTGCTCCAGATGAAGCTGGCGATACCGTTGGTGAAGTCGGTGGGTGCGGCGAATCCGGGGACGTCGTACTCGTCCTGGATGGCCTCGGCGACCTCGACGAGGTCGTCCCAGGTCTGGGGAGGCTCGTGGCCGAGCTCCTCCAACCAGTCGGCGCGGTAGTACAGAGTGCGTACGCCCGAGAACCAGGGGACGCCGTACTGGACGCCCTCGTAGGTGCCGTACTCCAGGGCGTTCTCGTCGATGCCCGCCGCCGCGTCCCACTCGCCGACCTGGTGGGTGATGTCCAGCAGGGCACCCTGGGAGGCCCAGCCCGCGACCTGGTCGTTGCCGACCTCCAGGACGTCGGGGGCGTCGCCGCCGGCGAGGGCGTTGGTGATGGACTCCTGCGCGTCGGGCCACGGGATGAACTCGACGTCGACCGAGACGCCGGGGTTGTCCTCCTGGAAACGTGCCTCGGCGTCCTCGAAGTACTCGACGAGGGACTCCTGGGAGGTGCCCATGACCCAGACGGTCAGGCTCTCGGCCTCACCGCCGTCGCCGGATCCGGAGTCGCCGCCGCACGCGGCGGCGAGCAGGACCACGGCCGTGGTCGCGGCGATCTTGGAGAATCTCATGTGTGCCTCTTCTCCCTTCGCACGGTGCGCCTGGGGTCGACGCCTGTGCTCGAACCGGCCTGGGATGATCGGGAATCATCCGGCGGCTCGACGTCTTCGTGGGGGTTGTGCTGGGATAGCACGTTGACCGCCCCGCCGGCGCGGGTACCGGAAGGGCCCGAAGCGGGCCTGCCAGGACGTGACCTCCTGTGAGGTTGTGAGCTAAATTAACAGGAAACTTTCCTAATAAAAACAGGGTGAGGTGTCACGGTTATGTCTCAACGTCCGGGGACTCCCCGGCTGCTACGCCAGCTCAATGATCGCGCGGCGCTCGAACTACTACTGTCCGCGGGACCCTTGACGAGGACACAGCTGGGAACGCGGACGGGGCTGTCCAAGGTGACCGCCTCCCAGCTCCTGGCGCGGCTGGAGGAACGGGACCTCGTTCGGGTGGTGGGTAGTCGGGCGGGGGGCCGGGGCCCCAACGCGGCGCTCTACGCCGTCGTGCCGGAAAGCGCTTACGTGGCCGCCTTGGACGTCAGCGCTCACCGGGTGACCGCGACGATCGCCGACATCACCGGCAGGATCGTCAGCGACGTCGCCGTCGACCCCAGCACCTCCGACGACCCCGTCGCACTCGTCCACACGGCGGTGATGCGCCTGGTCGACACCGCCGGTGTCCCCTTGGACAAGCTCCGCGCCTGTGTCATCGGTACCCCCGGCGTCGTTGATCCGCGCACCGGCGACATCCGCTTCTCCTTCGACCTGATGTCCTGGCACGAAGGGGTCCTCGAAGCCCTGCGCGCCGACCTGGAACGCTCGGTCATGATCGAGAACGACGTCAACCTGGCCGCCCTGGCGGAGCACTCCGAGGGAGCGGCCTCCGGGGTGTCCGAGTTCGTCCTCATCTGGCTCAGCGCCGGCGGCGGCGTCGGCATGTCCACCATGATCGACGGGCGTGTCCACCGCGGTCGGTCCGGTGGCGCGGGCGAGATCGGCTACCTGCCGGTGCCGGGCGCCCCCATGCCCACCGACGTGGGGCTGTCCGGGGGGTACGAGTCGCTGCGCGACGCCTCCAGTCGCGAGCTTCCCCACAGCTTCCAGGCCCTGGTCAAGGCCGGACAGGTGGTCGAACTCGCCGCCCGATACGGCATCGAGGGCACCGACGTCACCGAGGTCGTCGCGGCGGCCTCCACCGCGGGTACCCCCGGGGCGGACGCGTTCCTGGACGCCTTCGCCGAACGGCTCGCCCGTGGTGTCGCCGCCGTCACCGTCATCCTCGACCCGGGGCTGGTGGTGCTGGGTGGGGACGTGGCCCGCGCGGGTGGGACCAAGCTCGCAGAAAGGGTCCAGGCGGCCACCGCCCGCATAGCCCCCAACGCCACCGAGGTCGCCCTGGGATCGGTGGAAGGCAGCCCCGTCGTACGCGGTGCGCTCCTGCACGCCCTCCGACACGCGCGCGAGGAGGTGTTCTCCTCCACCGTCTGACCCGGTACGCCGGTGTGAGGGGCCCCTCCGTCGCGCCCGCCGCTTCCTGTGCCCCGGTTCCTCCTCACCCGGCCGGGGCACAGTGCCGTCGACGGCGGTCCCCCGTCCACGCTGACACTCAGAGCACCGGCTCGAAGGAAGCGAACACCTCCTCGACGACCTCCGCGTACTCGTGCCGTTCGGAGGCGGGAACGTTGATCTGGAGGTAGTACCCACGCCCCCTCTCCGCGACGACGGTGTACCGCCAGAGCATCCACGGTTCGGGGCGGTCCCACGCGGTGTTGCGGGGGAGCCGGCGGCCACCGCGCGCAGGCGTCCCACCGCGCCCGGCGGAGAGACCCGGGCACGTCCGCCCCCTCGGCGACGACGCGCGGCGTACGAGCGTGGGTCCGCCGGAAGGATCTGTTCGCGTCAGGTGCGTGCGGCGGTCCGAAGCGGTCGGGAGGACACGTCGCGCGGTTCGTGTCGCGAGTGCGTTTTCGGAGGAACGGAACCCCTGACAGGACGCGTCGGAGGTGTTCATCCCCGATACTGGGCGCGATGAGACTCACGGTTTTCTGGCACAACATGCACGAGCAGTTCGGCGAGGCCTACGCCGAGAGCCTGGCCAAGGACTACGTCCTGGAGGGGCTCGGTTCCCGCACGGTCGAACAGGCCCTGGCCGACGGGGTGGGCGCCAAGGAGGTGTGGCGTGCCGTGTGCGAGGCCTTCGACCTGCCGGCCTCGGCACGCTGATCCGGACAGGTCCCGTACACCGCATCGAACAAAGGTTCGGGTAGTGTGGGTCTTCCACAGGCGAACGTCGGACGTCGCGATTGTCGTACCGGCCGCGTAGCGTCGTGCACATCATGAAGAAGAAGGCATCGACCCAACAGGGGTATCCCGTGGCATCTGGAGACCGAGACAAGGCTCTCGAAACAGCGCTCGCCCAGATCGAGCGGCAGTTCGGCAAGGGCTCCGTCATGCGTTTGGGCGATGACGAGCGTCCGCCGATCGAGGCGATCCCCACCGGGGCGATCGCCCTCGACGTGGCCCTGGGCATCGGAGGACTCCCCAAGGGTCGTGTCGTGGAGGTGTACGGACCGGAGTCGTCAGGTAAATGCCTGACGGCGGACACCTACATCTGGACCGACCGGGGCATGGAGACCGTCGCGGAGCTCTTCGAGCGCGCGGGACAACCCGTCACCTGCACCAGCCGTGTCACCGATGTGCGTGAGCAGGGCATCCGCGTGGTCAACGAACGCGGGGAGTTGGAGACGGTCGCGGCCCTGACGCACAACAACCGCAAGTCGGTCCTGCGCCTCACCACCACTTCGGGCCGTCAGGTCAGCGTCACCCACAACCACCCGCTCCGGGTGATGAACGAGGACGGCTTCATCGTCTGGCGCAAGGCAGGGAAGCTGCAGGAGGGCGACATCCTCGTCTCGGCGCGTTTTGGTGCCAACGAGGCGGCCCTGGGTGGAGGCCTGACCGAGGACGAGGCCGTGTTCCTCGGCTATCTCGTCGCCGAGGGAAGTCTCGGAGCAACCTCCTCGGTGCGTTTCAGTAACGGGGACGAGGAGGTCGGCAGAGAGTTCTCCTCCATCGCCACCTGGCTCTTCGACACCGAGGTCAAGGAGTACGAGGGCAAGAACTGCAGGGAGTATGTGCTCCCGGGGGTGGTCCTGCGCAAGCAGATCGCCGAGCGTTACGGGCTCGACTACGTCAACGCCGCGGGCAAGCGCGTCCCCCCCGGGGTTCGTACCGGCGGTGACAAGATCCAACGGGCCTTTCTGTCCGCGCTCTTCGAGGGCGATGGCTGGATCGACAACAGTTCCACCATCGGCCTGGCCAGCGCCTCCGAGCAGCTCGCACGGGACGTGCAGCTCCTGCTCTACGGCCTGGGTGTCCCCGCGTCGCTCCATAGCAAGTACAACCCCACCTATGAGCGGGACTGCTGGACCGTCACGATCAACGCCTCGGTGGCGCACCGTTTCCTCGACGAAGTGGGCTTTCGCTCCCAGCGTCGTGCGGCACAGGTGGAGAAGAACTTCCGGCTCACCTCCCGAAGCCCGCAATGCGAGAACATCCCGCATGTTCGGGGGCTGATCCAGAGTCTTCGCGACTCCGTGGGCGGCGACCGCGACTTCGACCGGGCCGCGGGAGACCTCTTCCGTGTGGACATGGATCTGCCGTGCAGCCGCAACCGGCTGGTCGACATCATCGACTGGGCCGAGAGCCGCGGACAGGACCTTCCCTCCTCGGCTCGGGTGATCCTCGGTCACCTGAAGGAACTGATCACCGCTCCCTACACCTATGAGCGGATCACGGCCATCGAAGACGGCGGAGAACAGCCGACCTTCGACATCATGCTGCCCGAGACGCACAGCTTCCTGGCCAACGGCGTGCTCTCCCACAACACCACCGTCGCCCTGCACGCGGTGGCCAGCGCCCAGAAGGCGGGCGGTATCGCGGCCTTCGTCGACGCCGAGCACGCGTTGGACCCCGAGTACGCCAAGAAGATCGGCGTCAACACCGACGACCTGCTGCTCTCCCAGCCCGACACGGGTGAGCAGGCGCTGGAGATCGTCGACATGCTGATCCGCTCCGGCGCGATCTCCATCATCGTCATCGACTCCGTGGCGGCCCTGGTGCCCCGCGCCGAGATCGAGGGCGAGATGGGCGACAGCCACGTGGGTCTACAGGCCCGCCTGATGTCGCAAGCGTTGAGGAAGATCGCCGGTGCCCTGCACCAGACGAACACCACCGCCATCTTCATCAACCAGCTTCGTGAAAAAGTCGGTGTGATGTTCGGGTGCATGCATTACAACACCCGGGTGACCCTCGCGGATGGTACGCAGGAGAAGATCGGGAAGATCGTCAACCAGAAAATGGATGTCGAGGTCCTGTCCTACGACCCGGAGAAAGACGAGATCGTTCCTCGGAAAATCGTCAACTGGTTCGACAACGGCAAGACCGATCACTTCCTCCAGTTCACCGTGGCGCGTTCGGGGAAGAACGGGCGCTCTCAGTTCGCCGCGACCCCCAACCACCTGATCCGTACCCCCGGAGGATGGCGTGAAGCCGGTGAACTCCTTCCGGGAGACCGGGTCCTGACCGCTCAGACGCATTACCTGAGTGAGCAGCAGCGTCAGGTGATCCTCGGCTCGGTGATGGGAGACGGCAGCCTCTCCCCGAACACCCAGGGCCGTACCGGTACCCGCTTCAGGATGGGGCACGGCGCGGCGCAGACGGACTACCTGGACTGGAAGGTCTCGCTCCTGGGAAACATCGCCCACAGCCGCACCAGCAACGACAAGGGAGCGGTGTTCGCCGACTTCACGCCGCTTCCCGAGCTGGCGGAGCTGAGGGAGGCGGTCTACTTCGGTGACGGAAAGAAGCATCTGAGCTGGGAGTACCTCAAGAGCCTCACTCCCTTGGCGTTGGCTGTCTGGTACATGGACGACGGCTGCTTCACCGTCCGTTCCAAGGGCGCTCAGGTTCGGACCGAGGGAGGCAGCGGGCGCATCGAGATCTGCGTCGAGGCCATGAGCCCCGGTACCCGGGAGCGGCTCACCGAGCACCTACGGGACACCTACGGACTCGACGCCGAACTCGTCACCCGAGGTAGTGCCCGCGAGTACTTCATCCGATTCACCACCGCGGCCTCCGCCCGCTTCCAGGAGCTGGTGGCGCCGTACGTACACGAATCCATGGCCGACAAGCTGCTGCCCCGTTTCCAGGGGCGGTGCACGGTCGTCCCCGAGTTCTCCGAACCGGTCGAGCGTCTAGTGGCCTCCCCGATCCTCGACATCCACGTCAAGCCGGAGACCCGGGGCATGCACCGCTTCGACATCGAGGTGGAGGGCAACCACAACTACTTCGTCGACGGTGTCATGGTGCACAACAGTCCCGAGACCACCACCGGTGGCCGGGCGCTGAAGTTCTACTCCTCGGTCCGTCTGGACGTGCGCAGGATCGAGACGCTCAAGGACGGTACCGACGCGGTCGGGAACCGCACCCGCGTCAAGGTCGTGAAGAACAAGGTGGCGCCGCCGTTCAAGCAGGCGGAGTTCGACATCCTGTACGGCGTGGGCATCTCCCGCGAGGGCAGCCTCATCGACCTGGGCGTGGAGCACGGGATCGTGCGCAAGTCCGGTGCCTGGTACACCTACGAGGGCACCCAGCTGGGCCAGGGCAAGGAGAACGCGCGCAACTTCCTGCGCGAGAACACCGACGTGGCCAACGAGGTCGAGAAGAAGATCAAGGAGAAGCTGGGCGTACCCGCCAAGGGCGACGACAGCGCCTCCGGCTCGGCCGGCGACGCCACGGAAGCCGCCAAGAAGGCGGCCCCGGCCTCGGCCACGGCCGCCGCCAAGGCCCCCGCCAAGCGCGCCTCGGCCAGGACGACCAAGGCGCCCACGACCGATGAGTAGTGAGGGGCGCCGGCCCAGGGGCCGGCCCCCCTCGGACTCCCCGCGGGACGGGTCCTCCTCGGACGGGCGACGCCCGTCCGAGGAGGACCCCGAGAGCAGGGCCCGCGCACTGGTCCTACGGATGCTCACCCACTCTCCGCGCACCCGCGCCCAGCTGGAGCGGTCGCTGCGCGACCGGGGATTCGACGAGGACGTCATCGTCTCGGTCCTGGGCGAGTTCGGCGAGGCCGGACTGGTCGACGACGCGGCCTTCTCCCAGGCCTGGGTGTCCTCGCGTCACCACGGTCGGAAACTCTCCCGCCGTGCGCTGGCCCAGGAGCTGCGCACCCGTGGAGTGGAGGAGGACACCGTCCAGGAGGCCGTGGGCGGGCTCAGCGACCAGGACGAGGAGGAGGCCGCTCGCGATCTGGCGCGTCGCCGCCTGGCCGCCAGCCGGGGCAAGAACAAGGAGATCCGGATCCGCCGCACTCTGAGCGCCCTCGCCCGCAGGGGGTACTCCTCCGGCCTGTCCTATCGGATCGTCAGGGAGGAACTCGAACGCGAGGGTGTGGAGGCCGACCTGTACGACCCCGACACGTGAACCCGGCCCGGAGAGGGAGCCCGGTGTGGAGGAGACCGTCCCCTCCCACGGGTCGCGGACTCCGGCTCGTCCGTGGCCCGGTACGGGCGGTCGGGCTTCGTCCGGCGGTGAGGGCACCGTTGGCGTACCCGGCACGCCGGACTTCGTGGAGGCCGCACGAGGGCGGGTCCGCCTGTTCCCGTCCGCACACGCGGGTGATGCCCGTCCCGACACCCTGGTCCACCTCAGGGTGCGGGGCGTGGACGTGAGCGCGGCCGAGTTCGGCGCCACGGTGGGGAAGACGCCGTGGGGTCGCGAGGTGGAACTGCGCGACCCCGACGGGCACCGGTGACGGGTGGGTGTTTCGGGGGACCGATGCCGATCAGTCGGCCGTGGCGGTGTCCGCGGGACGGGGGGCCCGCTCCTCGGTGCCGTCGCCGGAGGCCTCCGTAGTGGTCTCGTCGGCCTGCTCCGGTGTCTTCGCGGCGGTCTCGGGGAGGGGTGCGGGCGCGGTGGTGACCAGTTCCAGAGGGGGCACGTCGGTCTCGAACCCGAACACCCGCGCGTAGAGCGCCAGCTCCGCCTCCAAGGCACGCACGCGCACCTTCCGGGCGGTGAAGCCATGGCCCTCGTCGGCGAACTCCAGCAGCGCGTACGGCACCTCGTGCGCCGCCAACGCGGTCGCCATGGACCTGGCCTGCTCGGGGGGTACCACCGTGTCCGCCAGGCCCTGGAGGAGCAGCACCGGCGCGTTGATCTCCCCGGCCCGGTTGACGGGTGAGCGTTCGCGGTAGCGCTCGGTGAACCCCGGCAGCGGCCCCACCAGGGAGTCCAGGAACCGCGACTCGAAGTCGTGCGTGGTCTCGCTGAACCCCAGCAGGTCGGTGACCCCGAACAGGGACACCCCGCACGCGAACGTGTCGCCGGTCAGCGCCATCAGCGCCGTGTAGCCGCCCGCGCTCGGGCCGCGAACGGCCAGTCTCTCGGGGTCGGCCAGGCCCCGCTCCACCAGGGCCCGCGCGGCGGACACGCAGTCCTCCACGTCCACCACGCCCCACTCCTGGTGCAGGCGTTTGCGGTACGAGCGTCCGTATCCGGTGGAGCCGCCGTAGTTGACGTCCACCACACCGATGCCGCGACTGGTGAAGTAGGCCTTGGCCAGGTCGAACTCCAGCGTGCACGCCGACACCGGGCCGCCGTGGGCCCACACCACGTAGGGCGCGGGTCCTTGTGGGTCGATGTCGGGATGGGTCGGCGGGTAGACGTTGGCGTACACCGGCCTGCCGTACCGTCCCGGCAACGTCTCCTGGCGGGGGGTCGGTAGATAAGCAGGGTCGGGTGCCTTCTCGGCGGATCGGCGCAGGACCTCCGTCCTTCCCGTCTCGGGGTCCAGCCGTACCAGGCACGGGGGCTCGGTGGGGGAGGAGGCCACCCCGACCACCGTGCGTCCGTCGGTGTCCAACATCGACCACGTGGTCAGGTCGGTGCGCAGCGGTGTCAGGTCCAGGGTGTCGGGATCGTACACGCTCGGGGTCATGTTCGCGTGGCCGTGCAGGGTCACGAGACGACCCGAGTCCAGTACACAGAACGACCGTTCGCCCAGGCGTCCGGGAGAGGCGTGGAACTCCTCCTCGGCCGGGTACAGCGCGATCGCCTGTCCGGTCATCCCGGCCTGGTACAGGTTCCACCAGCCGGGCCAGTCGGAGGCCACGTACAGTGACGATCCGTCCGCCCAGACGGGGGAGACCACCGACTCGTCGAATCCGCCCTTGAGCGTGTACTCACCGGTGAGTCCGGACTCCGCCAGGGTCCCCACCCGCAGTTCGCTGCCGTCCCAGGGCATCCGGGGGTGGTTCCACCGCACGTAGGCCAGGCGTTCGCCGTCGGGGGAGGGCGTGGGGGAGGCGTAGAAGTCCGCGCCCGAGACCAGTTCGCGCACCGCGGACGCGTTCTGCGCGGCCCGACCCGACAGTGGCACCGACACGATCGAGCGGCGGACGGCGCCGTCGGAGTGCTGTTCGCGTACACAGAGCACCGCGCGTCCGTCCGGACTGAGCGCGGGGTCGGCGTAGCGCGAGGTCGCGCCGTCGTCGGGGGTGAGCGGTACGGGTTCTCGGGAGCCGCGCTCCAACAGGTAGAGGCGTTGGTCGGCGGAGGAGGAGAAGACCACGCCCATGCGGGTGATGGCCTTGTCGTCGCGGCGGGGGACGGGCAGGTAGGAGCGTCCCCCGTACTCGTGCACCCGGGTGGCGGCGCTCCAGGGGGAGGGCAGCAGGTCGGTCACCGTTCCGTCGGCGTCGCGCCGCATGAGGGTGGTGCGCCCCTCCTCCGGGAGGCTCTCCTCCCACCAGACCTCCTCGTCCACGACGGAGGGGAAGGAGATCCGCCGCACCCCTCGGGTGACGTCATCTGCGCTGATGGGCGAGGGCCAGGAGCCGTGGGGACTCGACAGTTCAGACATGTCCGCTCAGGGTGGGTCGTGGGTTCACTTCGATGACATATCGACCTTAGTCCTCGCTCGCTCTCCTGTGCAGTCCCTCAGGACAGGTCGCCGGGCCGTGCCCATGTCCACGAGAGCGGCGGCCCCGTTCACGCCGGGGCGTGAACGGGGCCGTGTGGGAGGGGGCGGGGGTCAGTCGCGTCCGTCCCGTGGAGCACCGTCGTCGGAGTCGTCACCGGGGCCGGTGCGTTCGTCCTCGGAGAGGGTGTCGGGCAGGGGCTCCTGCACGGTGGGCTCCACCGCGACGGAGGCGCCCGCGGCGCCCGTGGCGGTGCCGAGCCTCAGTGGCGCGTCCAGAGCGTCCGTCGGCTTGGCCGAGGGCTTGCCACGGCGGGCGTTGCGTCGTTCCAGCCAGATCGCGACCCGGCTCAGGGCCAGGTTGATGATGATGTAGATGACGGCGCAGATGATCGCCGCGGGGATCACGTTGCTCTCGCGCGTGGCCAGCAGGGTGAAGCTGCGCAGGAGCTCGGGGAAGGCGATGATGTAACCGAGCGCGGAGTCCTTGAGCAGGACCACCAACTGGGCCACGATCGCGGGCATCATCGCGGTGACCGCCTGCGGGATCAGGATCACCCACATGCGTTGGGTCCTGGTCATCCCGATGGCCTGCGCGGCCTCGGACTGGCCCTTGGGCACGGCGAGGATGCCCGCGCGGAAGACCTCGGCCAGGACCGACCCGTTGTACAGGGTCAGGCCGGTGACCACGGCGGCCAGGGCGGTCACCTGGAAGGTTCCGGGAGGGATGTCGAACAGCTGGTAGGCCACGATGGGCAGCGCCATCGTGAAGAAGATCAGCATCAGCAGCGGAATGCCGCGGAAGAACTCCACCACGGCACCCGACGCGGCGCGGACCCACCAGCGCTCGGACAGGCGTCCGATGCCGAACACCAGGCCGAAGACGAGCGCCAGGACCGAGGCGGTCAGAGCGGCGGTGAGGGTGTTCTGTAGGCCCGGGATGACGTAGTCGGTCCACGTGGCGGGACGCAGGAACGGCTCCCACTTGGAGGCGGCCCACTGTCCCGACGGGTTGACGGCCCAGGTGGCCGGGTCGAACAGGGAGGCCTCCCTGTCGCGGAGGGTCTGGTTGAACCCCAGGTACAGGGTCGCCAGGCCGACGACGAAGACGACCAGGGCGATGGCGGTGTACAGGACGTTGCGCGCACGGGCCTTGGGGCCGGGCGCGTCGAACAGCACGGAGGTCTGGGTGCTCATCGGACCACCGCCACACGCTTGGCGAGCCAGCCGAAGAAGTAGCCCATCGGCAGGACCAGGATCAGGAAGCCGATGGCGAAGCCGACGAAGGTGGGCAGGACCGGCGCGATCCCCTGGTCGAACATGAGCTTCATCTCCCTGGACGCCTCCTGAACGCCCAACCCCGCGACGGAGGCGACGGTCGTGTTCTTGGTCAGTGCGATGAGGACGCTGCCCAGCGGGCCGACGACGGTGCGCAGTGCCTGCGGGATGACGATCAGTCGCAGGTTCTGGGTGAAGGTCAGTCCCAGTGAACGGGCGGCCTCCACCTGGCCGAGGGGGATCGTGTTGATGCCCGCTCGCAGCGACTCCGAGACGAAGCAGGCGGTGTAGGCGGAAAGGCCGATGACCGCCCACCAGAAGACGTCCCAGGCCACGCTGTCGGCCATGCTCAGGCCCAGGGCGCTGTTCAGTCCCAGGCCGCAGAACAGCAGGACGAGTGTCAAAGGGGTGTTACGGATGCCCTCGACGTAGGCGGTGGACAGTCCGCGGAGCAGGGGGACGGGGGACACCCGCATCGCGGTGAGCAGGACGCCCAGGACGAAGGAGAAGAGGGCGCTGAGAAGGGTGAGCCGGACGGTCCATGAGAAACCGTCCACAACCCTGTCGATATTGCTGAGAAAGGCTTCCATGGGTCCCAGCTGGTCAGGGGCCTTGTGGCGGGGCCGCGGACGGCCCCGCCACAAGGCGTGCGGTCAGTGGAAGAAGGGACTTACTGGCAGTCCTCGAGCTCGGGCACGGACTCCTCGTAGGCGAAGTCGGTGGCGCCGAAGGCGGCCTCCAGGGCTTCGGTGGCCGCGCTCTCCTCCCACATCTTGGCGATGGCCGCGTTGACCTCCTCGCAGCGCTCGGTGGAGCCGGGGGGCAGACCCACGCCGTACTTCTCCTCACCGAAGGGGTTGTTGACCATCCGGTAGTCGTCGGGGTTCTGCGCGGCGAAACCGGCGAGGATGGTGTTGTCGGTGGTCACCGCGTCGACGGTGCCGTTACCGAGCAGCTCCAGGCACTCGGAGTAGTTGCCCGCCTCGCGCAGTTCGGCGTCGATGCCCATGTCGTCGACGATGTTGTGCGCGGACCGGGAACCGGAGGCCGAGCACAGCACCTTGCCGGCCAGGTCGTCGGGCCCCTGGATGTCCTCGTTGTCGGACGCCACGAGGATGTCCTGCTGGGCGACGTAGTACGGGCCGGCGAAGTCCACCACCTCGCTGCGCTCGTCCGTGATCGAGTAGGTGGCGATCACCATGTCGACGGTCCCCTGCTGGAGGAAGGACTCGCGGTTGGCCGAGGCGGCCTCGGCCCACTCGATCTGCTCAGGGGAGTAGCCGAGTTCACCGGCGATGTAGGTGGCCACGTCCACGTCGAAGCCGACGGGGGCGCTGCCCTCGAGCAGTCCCAGCCCGGGCTGGTCGTACTTGACGCCGATGGTGATGGTCTCGCCGCCGTTGCCGCCTTCGTCGCCGCCGCCGTCTCCGCCACCGCCGACGTCGGCGGTACCGCAGGCGCTGAGGGCGAAGGCCAGAGCCGCGACGCCGCCCAGGACGCCACTGATACGACGAACTCGCATGGGGGTTACCTCTTCTTCCTTGGTTCGTGTGAAAACGCGAGAAAAGCTAGTGGGTCAGGATCTTGGAGAGGAAGTCCCTGGCCCGTTCCGTTCGTGGGCTGCCGAAGAACTCGTCCGGCGTGTTCTCCTCGACGATCTGCCCGTCGGCCATGAAGACGACCCGCTTGGCGGCACGGCGGGCGAAGCCCATCTCGTGGGTGACCACGACCATCGTCATGCCCTCCTTGGCCAGGTCGGTCATGACGTCGAGCACCTCCTGGACCATCTCCGGGTCCAGGGCCGAGGTGGGTTCGTCGAACAGGATCACCTTCGGGTTCATGGCCAGGGCACGGGCGATCGCCACGCGCTGCTGCTGACCGCCGGAGAGCTGCGCGGGGTACTTGTGGGCCTGGTCGGCGATCTGGACGCGCTCCAGCAGCTCCATGCCGCGCTTCTCGGCGTCGGCCTTCTTC
Organism: Nocardiopsis sp. ATB16-24; assembly: GCF_030271535.1. Lineage (GTDB taxonomy): Bacteria > Actinomycetota > Actinomycetes > Streptosporangiales > Streptosporangiaceae > Nocardiopsis. Next base: position 41,317 of record NZ_JASCXJ010000006.1, read on the forward strand.
GACCGCAGGACCTTCATGGGCCCCAGGGTCACGTTCTGCAGCACCGTCTTGTGCGCGAACAGGTTGAAGGACTGGAACACCATGCCCACGTCGCTGCGCAGTTTGGCCAGGGCACGGCCCTCGGCGGGCAGCGGCTGTCCGTCCAGGGTGATCGTTCCGGAGTCGATCGTCTCCAGGCGGTTGATCGTGCGGCACAGCGTCGACTTGCCGGAACCGGACGGCCCGATGACGACTACCACCTCGCCGGAGTTAACCGTCAGATTGATGTCGCGGAGCACGTGCAGGTCGCCGAAGTGCTTGTTGACGTTCTCCAGCACGACGAGAGGAGTTGAGGTCATGGTCGGAACCTAATGGGTCCGGACTGTCGTGTCATCACGAAATTGCCACTGGGCTGTGGAGTAGCAGACTTGTTACGACGGGATTGGCGAAACTGTTACCGCTTGAGACGGTTAAGCGTTCTCCTGTCGCTCCCTGTCATGACTTCGTGCTCCAGCGTCTCGTCCGTGTGCGATCTCAGGGGGCTCGGGGGTCGCCTGTTCCTCCTGTATCTCCTTCTCCTCGCAGGTTGCAGGAGCCTCACGGAGCGCGGGGTGCTACGGAGCGTGGGAAGGCGGGAACAGGCGGTGCGAGGGGTGCGGGCGCACGGCGGAGGGGGACGGATCCGTCGTCGCCGACGACGACCGGAACCGGAGGGTCCGCGGCAACGGATAGCCTGGTTCCGTGAGCCAGAGTCGTACCTACCAAGTGCGGACCTACGGCTGCCAGATGAACGTCCACGACTCCGAGCGCCTCTCCGGTCTGCTGGAGGACGCTGGGTACGCGCGCGCAGCCGAGGACACCACCGCAGACATCATCGTCTTCAACACCTGTGCGGTCAGGGAGAACGCCGACAACCGCCTGTACGGCAACCTCGGTCACCTGCGACCGGTCAAGGACGCCAATCCGGGCATGCAGATCGCGGTCGGGGGCTGCCTGGCCCAGAAGGACCGCGGTGAGATCGTCCGCCGTGCGCCCTGGGTCGACGTGGTGTTCGGCACCCACAACATCGGTTCGCTGCCCGCCCTGCTGGAACGCGCCCGCGTCCAGAAGGAGGCGCAGGTGGAGATCGCCGAGTCACTGGAGCACTTCCCCTCCACGCTGCCCAGCCGCCGCGAGTCGGCCTACGCCGCGTGGGTGTCGATCTCCGTGGGATGCAACAACACCTGCACCTTCTGCATCGTGCCCGCGCTGCGCGGCAAGGAGCAGGACCGTCGACCCGGCGACGTGCTCGCGGAGGTGCGCGCACTGGTGGCCGAGGGCGTCAGCGAGATCACCCTGCTCGGTCAGAACGTCAACGCCTACGGTAGTGGTTTCGGCGACCGGCAGGCCTTCTCCAAGCTGCTGCGCGCCTGCGGGGAGATCGAGGGCCTGGAACGGGTCCGTTTCACCTCGCCCCACCCACGTGACTTCACCGACGACGTGATCGAGGCGATGGCCCAGACCCCCAACGTCATGCCGCAGTTGCACATGCCCTTGCAGTCGGGTTCGAGCAAGGTCCTCAAGGACATGCGCCGCTCCTACCGTCAAGAGCGCTTCCTGAGCATCGTGGAGAAGGTGCGCGCCGCCATGCCCCACGCCGCGATCACCACCGACATCATCGTGGGCTTCCCCGGCGAGACCGAGGAGGACTTCGCCGAGACGCTGCACGTGGTCCGCGAAGCCCGTTTCGCCATGGCGTTCACCTTCCAGTACTCCAAGCGCCCCGGCACACCGGCGGCCACGATGGACGGTCAGGTGCCCCCGGAGGTGGTCAAGGAGCGCTACCAGCGTCTGGTGGAGCTCCAGGACCGGATCTCCTGGGAGGAGAACCAGAAGCTGGTCGGGCGCGAGGTCGAGCTGCTGGTGGCCGAAGGGGAGGGCCGTAAGGACGGGGAGCGGCGCCGTCTCTCCGGCCGGGCCCCCGACAACCGACTGGTGCACTTCGCCCTGGGCGAGGGCGAGGAGCCCCGCCCCGGCGACATGGTGACGGTGGAGGTCACCTACGCCGCCCCGCACCATCTGGTGGCGGACTCGGGCATCCGGAGTCTGCGGCGCACCCGCGCGGGTGAGGCCTGGGCCGCCCGCAACGGTCTGCCGGCGCAGGACGGGAAGCCGGGAGTGCTACTGGGACTGCCCAAGGTCGGTGTTCCGGTGGAACAGCCCGCGGCCCCGGGCGGTTGCTGCGAGGTCTGATTCCGACACGGATCATGAGGCGGTCCCGACACGGTGCGGGACCGCCTTCCTCCTTCTCCGGCGAGGTGTACGGGGACGGTCGGCCGGTCCCGCGCAGGCACGAGCCGGGTGGGCGCGGATCCGACGGCCACGCGTGATGTCGCGGCGACCATGTTCCCCGTCTCCCCGTCCCCCCGTGTGACCGTGCGACCGGTCGTCACAGTGGGGACAGGAGGCCACGTTCGGGAAGGCGGGAGAAGAGGTGGCCGATGCGGTGCGGGGCGGCGCGCATCCAGTGGCGTTCGGGATCATGCCGCAGCAGGACCTGGGCCACCGCGACGCAGACCGGTTCGGCGTCGGTGAGCAGCCGGTTGGGGCCGCGTTCGACGGGTTGTTCGCGTGAAGGCAGGACGTGGTCGTCCAGATGGGCGTAGAGTGCTGTCAGGAGGGCGTCAAGGTTGGTCGTCACACACCGATCCTCGACGCCCTTCGCCATGTGCGCAGGAGTTTCAGGAAACTCCCAGCAGCCCGTGCCACCAACCTCACCGAACAGCACACCTAGTCCATGACCGGTCGGGCGCCGGGGACCCAGGTGGACACGTCGACCAGGGCCTCGTCCCGCCCCGGGTCGGCCCAGGAGCCGGACAGTGCCCGGTCCACCAGTGTCAGTGTCCGGTCGGCGAGGTCCGGAGCGTCGTAGGGCAGCCACCGCACGCGCGGATCGCGGCGGAACCACGACTCCTGACGCCGGGCGAAACGGCGGGTGGCCTGAGCGGTGGAGGCCCTGGCCTCCGTCTCCGAAAGCCCGCCGTCCAGCTGGGCCAGGGCCTGGGCGTAGCCGAGCGCACGCGAGGCGGTGCGGCCACGGCGCAGCCCCAGTGCGTCCAATCTCCGTACCTCCTCCAGCAGTCCCTCGTCCCACATGCGGTCCACACGAAGGTCGATGCGTTCGTCCAGTTCCGAGCGTGGCGCCGTCAGGCCGATCTGTAGACAGGGGTAGAAGGAGGTGTGGTCCGGCAGGTTCGCGGTGAAGGGCCTGCCGGTCAACTCGATGACCTCCAGTGCGCGCACGATGCGGCGTCCGTTACCGGGCAGGATGGCGCCGGCAGCCGCCGGGTCGGCCTCGGCCAGCCTGGTGTGCAGTACCCCCGGACCGACCTCCTCCAGCTCCGCCTCCAGGCGGGCGCGGATCGCGGGGTCGGTACCCGGGAAATTCAGATGGTCCAGGACCGCGCGCACGTACAGACCCGAACCGCCGACCAGGACGGGAAGGACGTCGCGGTCGGCGCATTCCTCGACGCGGGCGCGGGCCATGGCCTGGTAGCTCGCCACGTCGGCGGCCTCGGTGACCTCCCAGACGTCGAACAGGTGGTGGGGGACCCCGCGTCTTTCCTTCTCGGTGAGTTTGGCGGTACCGATGTCCATGCCGCGGTAGAGCTGCATGGAGTCGGCGTTGATCACCTCCGCCCGGCGTCCGGTGCGCTCCTCCATGCGCAGGGCCACCTCGACGGCCAGGTCCGATTTACCCACAGCGGTCGGGCCTACGACCGCGATCACCTTGATCATCCTTCCAGCGTAATTCTCCTCCCGGGGTCCTCCCGACCCCAAGGCACGAGGCCCGGGAGGGCGACGACGGACCGGCGGGAGGGGACGGCCGCCGCCCCTAGGATGGTCGGCATGCGATTCGCCAAGGGCCACGGCACACAGAACGACTTCGTCATCCTCCCCGACCTCGACGGGGAGTTCGATCTGACGGAGGAGACCGTCCGTCTCCTGTGCGACCGCAGGGCCGGGATCGGCGGCGACGGTGTCCTGCGGGTGGTGCGCACGCGCGCCTTGGGTGAGAAGCTCGCTCCGGCCGCCCGTACGGCCGAGCGCGCCGAGTGGTTCATGGACTACCGCAACGCCGACGGCAGCGTCGCCGAGATGTGCGGAAACGGGGTGCGGGTGTTCGCCCGCTACCTGCGGCACACGGGCCTGGTGGAGGACGACCACTTCGAGGTGGGCACGCGAGACGGTGCCAAGCAGGTGTGGGTGGAGCCCGCGGGCGACATCACCGTGGACATGGGGCGTGTGGAGAAGCAGGGCACGTCCTCGGCGGGACTGGCCCGACAGGTGGTGCACGGGGCCCAGATCTCCGTGGGCAACCCCCACCTGGCCTGTGAGGTGGCCGGACCGGTCTCCGAGGTCGATCTGACCGAGCCGCCGGTGCTGGACACCGAGGCCTTCCCCGCCGGTGCCAACGTCGAGGTCTACGCCGAGACCGAACCGGGGGTGCTGGAGATGCGCGTGTACGAGCGTGGTTCGGGCGAGACCCGCTCCTGCGGTACCGGGATCGTCGCGGCCGCGGCGGCGGCCACTCCGAACGGAGAGGGAGCGACCTGGCGTGTGCGCGTCCCCGGAGGGGAGTGCACGGTGTTCCTGGACGCGGACGGTGCCCGGCTGCGCGGCCCCGCCGTCATCGTGGCCGAGGGCGAGACCGTCCTGGTGTGATGACCGCCCCCGGTCCTCCTCAGACGCCGACCGTCCTTCGGGTGTGAACGTCGAAGACCGTGTCGCACGCGTCGCGCACGTCGTCGTCGTGCGTGGCGATCACCACCGCGCAGCCCTCCCGGCTCATCCGGCGCAGTACGTCCACCACCATGGCGCCGTTGTCGTTGTCCAACGCGCCGGTGGGCTCGTCGGCCAGGACCAGGGAGGGGCGTTTGACCAACAGGCGTGCCAGCGCGACGCGTTGCTGCTCGCCGCCGGAGAGATGGTGCACCTTCTCCCTCTCCCGTCCGGCCAGACCGACCCGTTCCAGGGCGTGTGCGTGGTCGGGCCTGGTGCCGCGTCTTCTGGCCACGTCGAGGTTGGCCTTGACGGTGGCGTTCTCGATGAGGGCGTAGTTCTGGAAGAGGTAGCCGAGTCGGTCGCGGCGGAAGCGCCGTTGGCCACCGGGCCCCAGTCGGGTGACGTCGGTGCCCTCGAAGAGGATGTGTCCACCGCTGGGTCTTTCCAACAGACCCATGCAGTTGAGCAGGGTGGTCTTGCCCGAACCGCTGGCACCGACCAGCGCGAGCATCCGGCCCGGCTCCACCGACAGGTCGAGGCCTTCCCACAGGGTGCGGGGGCCGAAGGACTTGGTGAGGTTCTTGACGATCATCATGGTGTTCCCCGGGGGGTGTCAGGCCTGGGAGGCGCCTTCACGGACGATACGGCGGTGGAGGAGGACGAGTGCGCCGAAGGTGAGGGCGAGGGAGGCCAGCGCGATGCCCGCGGCGTAGAAGGGTTCGAACCCGGTGGTGTTCACGGCGCTCGGCGGCAGAGGGCTTGTCGGGTCGTCGGCCGCGGCCAGTGTGGCGAGGGTGTCCCACGTGGCCCAGCCCAGGAACGCCACCGCGATGGCCCCCTCGATGATCAGTAGCCGTCGGTGGGTGGAGACGAAGGTCCATCCACTGATGTGCCGGGCGAAGATGCTCTGAGCCCGTGCGCGCACGTGCACGAGGCACGCGGCGGTGGCGGTCAGCAGCAGTACGGTGCTCGCGCCGACGAGATTGAACAGCTCACCGCGCAGCGCGGTCAGGGTGTCGGCGTGCTCCTTCAGAGCACCGGTGGTGAGCTTCTCGACCATGGAGATGTAGCGGGAGGCCTGGGGGTTCTCGGCGCGGAAGGTCTCCACCACGTCCGGGTCGGGAAAGACCGTTCCCCGGCCGGACATGTGGTTGACGTAGCTGGTGTCGGACATGACATGGCCGTTGGGCAGGACCACGAGGACCGGCTCGTGCAACAGGGGAAGGGCGAGAGGGCCTTCGGGCCGCTCCGCCCCGTAGGTGAACACGGTCTGTCCTTCGGCGGCCGACAACACCTCGATGTCGAAGGCGCGCCCTGGGACGGCGTTCATCTCCAACCAGTGGTCGCTCAGGCCCTCGACCAGAGGATCGGGGTCGATGGAGGCGGACTCGGGGACGATGACGCGGACGGACTCGGACGGTCCGTGACGCTCTCCGGACGGTGAGAGGACCTCCTGTTCGGCCAGGAAGGTGTCGTTGACGATGAGGACGGGGGGGTCCGGATCGGATGGCCGTGGGGAGTCCGGTGCGGCGGGCAGGAGCGTGGAGGGCGTGGCGTGGACCGCCAGCACCATGTCGCCGTCGGCGTCGACCCCGCGTAGCCAGGGGCCGAGTTCGTCGTCGACGGCCTGAGCGTCGGACCAGCCGTAGTGGGCGCTCAACGCGGGGCGGGAGGTGTCGCCGTAGCGCTCGTAGACCTGTAGTCCGATGCGCTGGTCACGGACGTCCTGGGCGAGGACGACGACCGTGCCGACGATGACCAGGGTCAGGGCGAGCACGGGGACGCGCACCAGGTAGATGGCGATGGTGGTGCTGCGCACGGGTATGCGGCCCTTGAGCGCCGGCAGGATGCCGGTGGTGTGCACCAGGGCGAGCATGGCCGCGTGCACGACCAGGCAGGACGCGACGAGTATCGCCAGGAAGGTCAGGGCCAGGGTCGTGTAGGCGCCGAGTTGGTTCCAGCCGTTGTAGAGGCCGAGGAAGGCCAGGGTGACGGCGACCACCGCGGGCAGGGCGATCGCGTACAGGCGTGCGACCTTGATCCACTCCCGGCGCAGGACGCCGGCGTAGGAGTGACCCTGAAGACGCATCACGGCGTGTCGGCGGGAGGCGAGCAGGACCCCGGCGCCGACGGCGGTGACGGTGGCGAGCACGGCGACGGCCAGGAGGTTGAACAGGTAGCCGCCGGTGAAGTAGTGCCACAGTCGGGTGAGGGAGGCGCCCGGCGGCTCTCGCAGCCCGTGGTCCGTGAACGCGTCGAGCAGCGCTGTCCGGGCCTGTGGGGGACCGAAGACGAGGTAGTACCCGTTGGGGCCCACGTCGTCGAACTCCGTGAGGGGATGCGTCTCGATGCCGAATCCGCGGCCGAAGGAGGGGTACCCGTTCTCCAACCAGTCCGCGTAGTGGGACGCGGGGTCGGAGACCGCGAGGTACATGTGGGCCTTCGACGACGGTTCGTTGACGTCCAGGACGGTGTATCCGATGGCGGCGTCGTACTCGTCGGCGACGTCCTGCACGGTACGCGCGACCTCGCGGTTGTCGTGGGTCCCGTCGTTCTCCGTGATCCACACCATCTCCGAGTCCTCAAGGACGTAGACGGTCCGTTCGGCGGTGGCGGCGAGGAGGAAGGCGAGGAGCGCGGCGAACGCGAGGCACGCCGTGTAGGCGAAGGCGATGGTTCTGTCGGGCATGCTGTCCTGGCACGTGGGCGGGGCGACCCGCTGATGGGGGCCGGCGGGTTCGTCGGTGGTGGGCCGTGCTCGCCTCGGACCCTCGTCTCACCCTTGCCCGCCTGTGCGAAGACCGTTGAACGCGGTCCCTCTCGGGTGACCGGAGTACGGGGATGCTCGGCGACCGTGGACCCCGAACGGCCCTCTAGGGGGCCTGGACGGGGCTCCACGGAACAGCACACCTAGGTCGTGTTTTTTGCATCATTCCGGGCTCGCGTCCACCAGGCCGCCTCTCGCTACGCCTCTGCGCTCGTGAAGCACGACCAGGCTGAACTTCGCACATCGTCTTGCGAGAGATTGCCTGGACGGCCGCTCGCTGACCCGAAAGCCTTCTAAAAAACACTCCCTAGCCGCAGTGCCGCCAGTAGGTCTCGTTGTTGTACAGGGCGCGGGGGGCGGTCGCCTTGGAGGTGTATCCGGGCAGGTATCCGGTGGATCTGACGGTGTAGGTCCCCACAGCCGTCGACCCGTGACAGCGTGTGGCGTGGAAGTAGTCCGAGTACACGGTCGAGGCGGTGAGCCCGTGCCACCAGGTGCCACCGCCGACGTACTCGGTGGCGGCCGAGGCGACACCGGCGGTCCCGGCGGTGAGACCGGCGGCGACCGCGAGGGTCACCATGGCCTTCTTCAACGCGTTCATCGTTTCCTTTCCGGCGTGTCCGCAGAGGGGGAGGTCGCGGTGGCCTCGAAAGAACCTATAGGCCGTTGATCACCATGTCCATCTGGTTTCGGTCTTTGGCGCCTGTTTTCGGGCATCTCGGGTTATCGCTCGTTGAACGGAGGGTGAGCGTCCTGTTCCGGCAGGTGGATCTTTTTCGTGTGTGATACCGATTCCAGGATTGAAGAACCTTTATCGGTTATCCGAATTGTCGATGAGAGGAGGACGAACGGCCCGTTTGTGTGCCCTGTGGCGCCGCTGATCAGCACCATCCTCCCCTTCGCGACTCCGGGGTGGTGGGCCACGATGGACGGAGCGCTCTCCTGGCCGCTTCCGGACAGGCGGTCTCCCTTTCCCGTGCCTCCATGATTTGTTATGGCATGGGTGTTCCCTCGGGGATCCCCGAGGAGAAAGGGGACGAGCGTTCGAAATTTCGACGAAAAGCTTTGTCCGGACGCTCCGTCGCAGGGTGCCGTAGGAAGATCCCTCAGGTGGCGGTCCCCTTTTCGGACGGACATGTGTCGTGTTCTTCCGTGGGTGGAAATCACGTCCGTCCCCGACCCGGGGTCGATCCGGCGAGGAGCCCTCCCCGCCGTGGGTCCGACGCGGTCGTGGGCATGGGCGCCTTCCGGCGCTGCCGGTGTCGACGTGGCCGGCCCCACCCGGGCCGGCCACGGGCCCGTGAGGTCGACGTAGGACCGCGCCCCCGCCGAGGCGGGGGCGCGGTCGTGGTGCCTTCGTTCCGTGGGAGGAAGGACTACGGCATGCGCTCGTAGGCGGGCAGGGTCAGGAAGTCGACGTACTCGTCGGCGAGCGCGACCTCGGTGAACAGCTGGGTGGCCTGCTTGAACAGTCCCTCGTCGAAGTTCTCGCCCTGGGCCTGGCGGATGGTGGCCAGCTCCTCGTCGATGAGCTGTCGGACCAGCTCGGCGGTGACCTTGGGGCCGTCGTCCAGGGTGATGTCGTTGTGCAGCCACTGCCAGATCTGGGAACGCGAGATCTCCGCGGTCGCGGCGTCCTCCATCAGGTTGTGGATGGCCACCGCTCCGTTACCGCCCATCCACGCGGCCAGGTACTGCAAGGCCACGTTGATGTTGTTGCGCAGACCGGCCATGGTGACGCCGCCCCCGGTCTGGCCGACGGCGAGCAGGTCGGCGGCGCTCACCTCCACCTCGGGGCGCTGCTTGTCGATCTGGTTCGGGCGCTCGCCCAGGACCTCGTCGAAGATCTCCATGGCCACGGGGACCAGGTCGGGGTGGGCCACCCAGGAGCCGTCGAAACCGTCACCGGACTCGCGGGCCTTGTCGTCGCGCACCTTGGCCAGGGCGGTCCGGTTGACCTCCTCGTCCCGCCGGGAGGGGATGAAGGCCGCCATGCCGCCGATGGCGTGCGCGCCGCGCTTGTGGCAGGTCTTGACCAGCAGTTCGGTGTAGGCGCGCATCATGGGCGCGGTCATGGTGACGGCGTTGCGCTCGGGCAGCAGGAAGTCGCGTCCGCGGGTGCGGTGCGTCTTGATGATGCTGAACAGGTAGTCCCAGCGACCCGCGTTGAGTCCCGCGGAGTGCTCGCGCAGCTCGTAGAGGATCTCCTCCATCTCGAAGGCGGCCGGGATGGTCTCGATCAGGCAGGTGGCGCGGATGGTGCCGCGGGGGATCCCCAGACGCTCCTGGGCCAGGACGAAGACGTCGTTCCACAGCCGGGCCTCGAGGTGGCTCTCCATCTTGGGCAGGTAGAAGTAGGGTCCCTTGCCCTTGTCGAGCTGGCGCTGGGCGCAGTGGAAGAAGTAGAGGGCGAAGTCGACGATGCCGCCGCTGGTGCGCTGTCCGTCCACCAGGATGTGCTTCTCGTCCAGGTGCCAGCCCCGGGGGCGCACGACGATGGTGGCGAGTTCGCCGTCCTCCTTCAGGGCGTAGGTCTTGCCCTGGGGGGAGGTGAAGTCGATCGTGCGGTCGAGCGCGTCGCGCAGGTTGAGCTGGCCGCCGATCACGTTCTCCCACAGCGGGGTGTTGGCGTCCTCCAGGTCGGCCAACCACACCTTGGCGCCGGAGTTGAGCGCGTTGATGGTCATCTTGCGGTCGGTGGGACCGGTGATCTCGACCCGGCGGTCGGTGAGGCCCGGAGCGGGGGGAGCGACCCGCCAGCCGTCGTCCTCCCGGATGTTCTTGGTCTCGGGGAGGAAGTCCAGGTCGGCCCCGGCCGAGATCCGCTCCTGCCGAGCGGTGCGCGCCGCGAGGAGTTCCTGGCGACGCGCCTCGAAGGTGCGGTGCAGCTCGGCGACGAGGGCGAGAGCGTCGTCGGTGAGGATCTCGTCGAAACGATCGTGGAGAGGGCCGGTGACCTCGACCCCGTGCGTGGCACCCATGGAAAACCTTCCGCAATACGAAACTGTCTTTTGGTATGTGGAAGTCGAAGTTACCGCCAGGCTGCTCGGACGGTCAACGTCGCACGTGTCTCACATGCCTCGGAGGTTTCCCGTTCCGGGAAGCCCGTAAAAACTTTCCGGGTGACTTCCGGCCTTCTTCGTCCCCGGCGACCCGGTGACACGTCCTCACGTGAGCCGTCTCGGGTGGGCGCTCATGTGCGCTGCGATAATCCAGGTGCCCCGGCGGAGAAGAAGTGCCACCATCGAGGCGGAGCCCGCCGCCGCCCGGCCACGGGAAGAAACGAGGTGGCGATCACGTTGACCCACCTGGAGGGATATGAATACAGCTGACACCCGCGGAAGCGTCCGTCACGGCCACGAGGCCGAGGACGCCCTCCGCGAGGCGATCACCGTCGGGGACGGGTTCGACGCAACCGACGCGCCCCGGACCACCGGCGGCGATCGCTACGACGATGCCGACGACGTGCCCGCCCAGGGCGAGATGCAGCTCGCCGACCGCCAGGCCCTGCGGCGCGTGCAGGGGCTGTCCACCGAACTCACCGACATCACCGAGGTCGAGAACCGGTCCCTGCGACTGGAACGCGTGGTCCTCATCGGTGTGTGGACCAGTGGCACCCAGACCGACGCCGACAACTCGCTCATCGAGCTGGCGGCCCTTTCCGAGACCGCGGGGGCCCTCGTTCTCGAAGGCCTCACACAGCGCCGCGTCAAGCCCGACCCGGCCACCTACGTCGGCAAGGGCAAGGCCGCCGAACTACGCGACATCGTGGAGGCCACCGGTGCCGACACCGTGATCTGCGACGGTGAGCTCACCCCCGGACAGCTGCGCCAGCTGGAGGAAGTGGTCAAGGTCAAGGTGATCGACCGCACCGCACTGATCCTGGACATCTTCGCCCAGCACGCCAGCAGCAGCGAGGGCAAGGCCCAGGTCGAACTCGCCCAGCTCAACTACCTGTTGCCGCGCCTGCGCGGTTGGGGTGAGTCCCTGTCCCGACAGGCGGGCGGCGCGGGTGGCGGCGCGGGTGGCGGTGTGGGGCTGCGCGGTCCCGGCGAGACCAAGCTCGAGACGGACCGGCGGCGCATCAACGACAAGATGGCCAAACTGCGTCGACGACTCGCGCACATGCACACCGCGCGCAACGTCAAGCGCGACGTCCGACGCACCCGTCAGGTGCCGTCGGTGGCCATCGCCGGATACACCAACGCCGGTAAGTCGAGCCTGCTCAACCGGCTGACCGGGGCCGGTGTCCTGGTGGAGGACGCCCTGTTCGCCACCTTGGACCCGACGGTGCGTCAGGCCCGCACACCCGACGGGCGCGGTTTCACGCTCAGCGACACCGTCGGTTTCGTGCGACACCTGCCGCACGAGCTGGTGGAGGCCTTCCGCTCCACACTGGAGGAGGTCACCGACGCCGACCTGATCCTGCACGTGGTCGACGGGTCCCACCCGGACCCCGAGAGTCAGATCAGCGCGGTCCGAGGGGTCTTCGCCGACATCGACGCCGCCGAGGTGCCCGAGCTCATCGTGGTCAACAAGGTCGACGCCGCGGACCCCGACGTGCTCAAGGCCCTGCGCACCCGCTACCCGGACATGGTCGAGGTCTCGGCCCGGACCGGGGAGGGTGTGCCCGCTCTGGTGGAGGCGCTGGCCGACGCGCTGCCCGAACTCGCGCAGGAGGTGCGCGCCCTCGTCCCCTACTCCCGCGGCGACCTCGTCGCCCGGGCGCACGAGGAAGGACGCGTCCTCAGCGAGGAGCACACGGCCGAGGGCACGGCCATCCACGCCTTCGTGCCCGAACCGCTCGCGGCCAGACTGGACGAGTACACGCCCAGCACGGTCTGAGCACCGCGCGCCACGCCGCGCATCGCACGGATCGACGGACCGGGGCGCCCACGGGGCGCCCCGGTCTTCTCCTACGGGGACGATCCGGCCCCGTCCCGACGTGTCATGGACGACCTTCGGAACGCGATATCGCCTCGACCCGCGGAAACACGTCGATTCTCACTCTGCGTGCTCATGAATTCTGGATGGATACGTTCGCGTTTCTCGGGGGGAGAGGTGTACACCGAGTCCGTGAATGGACTACGGTTCGGAGCACCGGCCGCCCGTGAACGTTGTTCCGAACGGTCCTCACCGGCCTCGCCGGCCGGCGCCGCGGTGGTCCCCGACCGCCCCACCGACTCCGTCTGATCGCCCGGATACGAGGTCGCCATGTCCGCCCGTGCACCCCACGACCGTGTCCCGCAGCAGCGGCGGCGGAGCTGAGCGACGAGGACGGGCGATTCCATGGCAGTGGTACTGCTCAGCAATATCGGACGTCTGTGGACCGGTTATGAACTGATCACCAACGCCGCGCTCCTGATGAGGGACGACCGTGTGGCCTGGGTGGGACCGGCCGCCGAACTGCCCCAGCGCATCCCCGGGGTGTTGGAGGACCTGACCGACGTCGACGACGTCGTCAACATCGGCGGAGGCATGATCACGCCCGGACTGGTCGACGCCCACTGCCATCCCGTCTACGCGGGCGACCGCTACGCCGAGGTCAACATGTGGGCCAAAGGCGCCTCCAAGGGGGACATCTTCGCCGCGGGCGGCGGTGTCTCCACCACCGTCACCATCACTCGGGGTACGGACCCGTGGACCCTCGGCAACGCGGTCCGCGAACGGCTCCGGCGGTGGGTGCTGACCGGAAGCACCACTGTGGAGGCCAAGACCGGATACCACCTGACCCGGGACGGTGAGCTGGCCGACGTGCGTCTGCTGCGCTCCCTGGCGGAGGAACCCGGTATGCCGCGCCTGCACGTCACCTTCTTCCCCGCGCACGGGGTGCCACCGGAGTTCTTCGGGCGCCCGCGGGAGTACGTGAAGGCCGTCGCCTCCTGGTTCAACGACGCCGTCATGGCCGGGGCCGACGGAGTGGACGTGTACTGCGACAACCAGCAGTTCACCACCGAGGACGCCCACATGCTGCTGAGCGTGGGCAAGTCGGTGGGACTGCGCACCACACTGCACGCCTGCTCCAAGCCGCGACACGGGGCGGTGCGCATGGCCGCCGAGCTGGGCTGTTCGTCAGTGGACCTGCTGCACGAGACCGACGAGGAGGACGTCCTGGCGCTGGCCGCCGGCCGTACCCCGGTGGTGGCGTGCCCGACCACGTCGCTGCACGAACGCCGCAGTCCACCTGTGCGGGCCCTGCTCGACCACGGGGTGCCGATCGGCCTGGGAACCGACCACAACCCAGGTCAGTCCGGCACGATGTCGATGCCGCTGGTGATCTCACTGGCCATCTCCATGTTCGAGATGACCGTTCAGGAGGCACTGCACGCCGCCACGGTGGGCGGAGCCCGCGCCCTGGGTCTGGGCGACCGGGGCGTGCTCGCCCCCGGAACCCTGGCCGACCTGGTCCAGTGGGACGCCGACCACGAGGGTGCCTTCGCCTGGTCGATGGGTCTGAACACCCTGCGCGTGTGGCAGGGCGGCAGGACCATCCGCTGAGTGGTGCTCAGCGCCTGCCGCGCGCCCGGGCGATCTCGATGACCGCGCGCTCCAACGCGTACTCCGGATCACGCCCCGCCCCCTTGATGAGGGCGTCGGTCTCGGCGACCACCGCCATGGCCCTGGTGATCCCCGCCGGACTCCACCCCCGTGCCTGCTGGCGCAGGGTGCGCAGTTTCCACGGCGGAACCTTGGCCCGCTTGGCGAGCTCGGCCTCGGAGACGCCGCGTGGAGGCTGGGCCGCCACGGCGACACCGCGCACGGCGCCGGCCAGGGCGCTGTTGATCAACACCGGGGCGGTACCCACCGCCAGAGACCAGCGCAACTGCTCCAGGGCCTCGGGCAGGCGGCCCTCCACCGCGCGGTCGGCCACCGTGAAACCGGAGGCCTCCGCCTTGCCGGAGTGGTAGCGCGCCACCGCCTCCGCGTCCACCCTCCCCTCGGTGTCGGCGATCAGCTGGGTACAGGCCGCGGCGATCTCGCGCAACTCGCTGCCGACGGAGTCCACCAACGCCTGCGCGGCGTCATGGGTGATCTGACGGCCGGCCTGGGAGAACTCGCCCTTGACGAAGGCCACCCGTTCGGCGGGCTTGCCCGGTCCCTTGCAGTCCACTCGATGGGCCCCGGCCTTGACCGCGGCCTGGAGCAACGCCTTGCCCTTGTTGCCGCCCGCGTGGGTGAGCACGAGGTTGACGTCGTCGGCGGGATCCTTGAGGTAGTCGGTGACGGTCGCCGCCAGGTCCTTGGTCAGATCCTGGGCCGAGCGCAACACCACCACCCGCCGGTCGCCGAACAGCGAGGGCGAGGTCACCTCGACGAGTGTGGACATCCCCACCTGGGAGGGGACCAGGTCGTGAACGTCCACCTCGGGGTCGGCGTCGCGGACCGCGGCGACCACGGCGGCCACCGCGCGGTCGACGAGGAGTTCCTCGTCCCCGACGATGAGCGTGAGCAGGGCGGGTGCAGGCATACACAGAGCATGCCACGCCCCACCGACCGACCGCGCGCCCGTCGAGGCCGGGATCCACGGACCACGGCCGTCCCCGGGCCCGTGCCGTCGCCGTCCAGTACGGCCACGTCCCCGTCACGGTCGGTACGCAGGTTCACGCCCGACACGCCTTCGAGGATGTTCCAGGTGAACGGGGCCGGGTGACCGTAGGGGTTGTCCGCTCCCACGGAGGTCACCGACACCACCGGATCCACCGCCTCCAGAAAGGCCGGTTCCTGGGTGCCCGCCCCATGGTGGGGGACGGTCAGGACGGTCACCGACAAAAGCCCCGCGTCAGGTCCCCTGAGCAGCCTCCTCTGCGCCTCCTCCTCGATGTCACCGGTCAGCAGGACCGACAGGGCCGTTCCGTCCGCGCGTACCACCACCGAACCGTCGTTCACCGAACCCTGGAAACCCCGATCGGGCCACAGCACGCGCAGCGTCCACCGACCCACCCGTATCCGACGGTCCCGTTCGGCCTCCAGCAGTTCGATCCCGGCCCCGACCAACAGCCGTCCGGTGGCACTGGAGCCGAACCCGGGCGGGACCAGGGCCGCCCGGACGGTGCGGTGGCGCAGCACCCCCGGTGTGCCGTCCACGTGATCGGCGTGGTCATGGCTCAGGATCAGCAGCGGTACCTCACGCACCCCCAGGCGTTTCAGGCAGTCGTCGACCGCCTCGGGGTCCTCACCGGTGTCGGAGACGATCGCCGACCCCGGTTCCACCGCCAGCACGAAGGCGTCCCCCTGACCCACGTCACAGGCCACCAGGGCCCACCCCGCCGGCGGCCAGCCGCCCGGTACGCACCGGGCCGCCAAGGCCAGGACCAGGACGGACACCATCACGGCGGCGACCACCCGACGGAACCGTCCGTGTGTGAACACCAACAGCGCCAGGAGGGCGGCCAGGAACAGCCCTCCGACCACGTCCGACCGCCAGGGCAGGGCACCGTGGGGGACCCGGGCCCCGGCCTGGGCCACCGCGGCGATCCACGACACCCCCAGTCCCGGAAGACGCACCGCCACGGCGGCGGCCTCCGGCCACACGGTCGCCAGTGCCGTCACCGCGGAGCCGGCCACGGTCACCACCGCCACGACCGGGGCGACCAGCACGTTGGCCGGGATCGCCACCCACGACACCTCGCCCGACAGCAGCACCAGCACGGGAGAGACCGCCACCTGCGCGGCCACCGCCACCGCGAACGCCTCGGCCACGGGGCGCGGTACGCCCCCCGCCCACGCCCGCGTCCACGGCGGTACCCACAGCACGATCCCGGCGGTCGCCAGGACCGACAGCGCGAAACCGAAGGAGGAGGCCAGCCCCGGAGCGACGAAGAGCACCCCGACCACGGTGACGCTCAGCGCGCCCAGCGCCGCGTGCGTCCGGCCCGTGGCCAGCGCCAACAACCCGAGCGATCCCATGAACGCCGCCCGTACCACGCTCGGCTCAGGTCTGCACACCAGGACGAACACCCAGATCATCGCGGCGCCGCCCACCACCGAACACCACGGGGGAGCCCGCACCAGTCGGGTCGCCGCCAGCACGAACCCGGTCATGATCGCCAGGTTCGCCCCGCTCACGGTCAACAGGTGCGTCATACCGGTCGCCCGGAAGTCCTCGGCGGTCTCGGGGGGCAGCCGGGACACGTCCCCCACGATCAGGGCGGGAAGCAGACCGCTCTCGGGTCGGGGCAGCACGGAGGCGGCTTCACGCAGCCGCTCCCTCACCCCTCCGGCGAACGACTGTAGGCGGCCGGGCTCTCCCACGTGTTCGGGCGGACCGTTGACCAGGACCAACGCGGCGGTGAGCGGTTCGTCGGGCACGTCCAGGAACGCGCCCCGGGCACGGAAGGGCTGTCCCGGCAGGAGTTCGGCCCACCCCTCGCCGGAGGCCAGGACCACCACCGGCGCCCCCGACTCCCGTGCGTCTCCTCCGACGAGCACCCGTGTGGTGCGGGCCCGGACCACCCATTCCGCCCGTCCCGGTCGGGGAGTCCCCGCACGGGGGCGGGGATCGGCGCCCACGACCGCCTCGAACTCCGTGGTGAGACGGGTCTGGGACGCCTCCCGCGCCGCGCTGTGGGCGACCCGGTGCACGTGGACACCGGCCACTCCCGCCACCGTGGCGGCGCAGACCAGCGAGGCCACCACGGTGAGCGTCGGCGACTCCAGCGGCGGCCGTGCGACGAGCAGCAGGACGATTCCGGTACATCCGGCCGCGGAGCCCAGGACCCAGGACGTCCACGGCGGAACGGCCAGTGCGCCCAACGCGGTCAGCCAGGCGGTCGCCGCGGGCACCAGCAACCGCAGGTCCGGTGGTCGGCCCAGTCCGTAGGCGTCCGTCCCCAACCAGGTCGCCACCGCCCGCTCACTCCACCGTCACGTGCGGCCTGAGGGTGGAGAGCATCTTCTCGCCGATCCTGTTCACGTCGATCAGTTCGTCGACGCTGCCGAAGGGACCGTGCTCCTCCCGATGGGCGATGATGTTGTCGGCGATCACCGGGCCGACGCCGGGCAGGGTCTCCAACAGCGCCTTGTCGGCCCGGTTGATGCTCACCGGGCCCGCCACCCCCTGCGGGTCGGTCCCGGAGTCGCCGGCGGGAGGGGGCACGCCCACCAGGACCTGCTCACCGTCGACCAGGGGACGTGCCAGGTTGAGCATGTCCAGGTCGGCGTCGGGAAGCGCGCCGCCGGCCTCCTCCACCGCGTCGGCCACACGCGCACCCGGCGGCAACGTGTACAGTCCCGGGTCCGTCACCTCACCGCCCACGTGCACCACCACCTCCGATCCCTCGGTGGCGGGCTCCCCCGAAGAAGAGGACCCCTCCGGCTGCGGGGCGCTCCCCTCGTTCTCCGGGACGGACGGCCGGTCGAGGGACGCGGCATGAGTGACCATCTCCGGTGCCGACACGGTGTTCGGCCGGTCGTGAAGGAACACCACCGCGACGACGGCCGACGCCCCCAGCGCGATCAGGGCCAGGACCGCTCGTCGGGACAACGTCATGGTGGGAGACCACCGTCGGGCCAGGCGCTCCAGGAGCGGACCGGGCGGCCCCGGTTCGGTGTATCCCGACGGCGGGGGTTTCGAGCGTTCGCGTGCCCCCTCGGTCGGGTCGCGCCACGGACCCGGACCGACTTCCTCGGGGCGCCCTCCTTCGCCGGGCCGTGGGCCCGAACCGCTGGGACCGCGCGCGACGGTCGTGGCGGAAGGCGACACGGGGGTCAGGTCGGCGGGGTCGCGTTCGGGCCAGGCGTCGATGCGGGGCGGGACGTCGGGGTCGTGCGCGAACGCTCCCTCCGGTACGACGGGCCGGTACGCCGAGCGCACTTCCGCCGCCGCGTACGGGGCGCTGGGCAACGGGGGAACGCCGTCGGACGACGGAGCGAGGTCCATGGGCGGTCGTGGAATACGCGCGCGCAGACGTCGGGCGACGGGAGAGGCGTCCAGGGTGAGCGCGCGGAGTCGGTCCTGCCGGTCGGGTGCGGGGGAGCGGCGCCGGGTACGGCGCTGAACAGTCATAAGGCCACGTTAGGAAGCGCCGAACGCCGTGTCAGCAGCCGATCGCCGGCTGTGGAAAACCCGTGGTGGGACGAACCGGCCGGAGAAGAGAAGGACCCCGGCCCGGTGGTGAACCCCGGGCCGGGGTCGGCGGCGGGTCGCGGATGAGGGTCCGCGCAGCCGTTCGGAAGGTGCGCTCCGAGGGCGGGGCAGGGCCCCCGAGAACCACTCCTAGGCCGCGGTCCGCAGCTCGTGCAGGCGCTTGGCGATCGCGCTCTTGCGGTTCGCGGCCTGGTTCTTGTGGATGACGCCCTTGCTGGACGCCTTGTCCAGCGCGCGCGCCGCGGCGCGCTGCGCGGTGGTGGCCTTCTCCAGGTCCCCGGCCTCGGCAGCCTCACGGAACTTGCGGATGGCCGTCTTCAGGGAAGAGCGCACGGACTGGTTGCGCAGGCGAGCCTTCTCGTTCTGCCGATTGCGCTTCTTCTGCGACTTGATGTTCGCCATGCGAAAACGTGCTCCAGTTGATCTGATCTGTCGCGCCGGTCGGGCCAGGCGCTCAGCTCACGGGCAGCCGTTCCGAGAGGGGCGCGTGGTCCCCGGCGCAGGGTGTATGAGTCCACAGGGCGTTATGCCGAACGTGGAAGTCCGAGACACGGACTTCCAGTATGCCGTACATGGGACACCGCTCGGGACCCGCCACCCTCCTGACCGTCCCTCGGCGGGTCCGCTCGGCCGGCTAGGACAGCAGCCACCCCGCGGTGTAGGCGGCGACGTCCTCCTGGCGCGCCTCGTCGCCCAGGTAGAACGCCACTCCCAGCGTCATCCCCTCCGGCGCCTCCGCCTTGGTCACGCCCAGCCGGACGGCCGCCAAGGCGGTCACCACCGACTCCCCGCCGTCCTCGGGAGCCCACGCGCCCTCACCGTAGGTGGGCAGTCCGAATCGCAGCGCCACATCCCCGCGCCCGCGCAGTGCGGTCACCGCCTCGGTCACCTGTCGCACCATGAACCCGCCGTACAGGGAATCCCCGGGCATCCCCGATCCCACCCCCGGCAACACCACCTCGTCCGCGTGTTCGGCGACCCGTTCCAGATACCCCTTGGACCAGTACTTCTCCTCGCGTTCCATCACGAACGAGGGCATCCGCCCGCCCGGCACCAGTTCCACGTGGTGGGACTGCACCGACAGCACCGTCTCCTCACCGAGCTCCTCGCGCACCAAGGACACCAGGGCGGGCATCGAGGGGTCGTTCACCGTCACCGGACGGATCTCCAGATGGACTCCGGCGAACCCGTCCGCGGCCACCTCGGCCACGGCCGGGGCGAGCGCCTCGCGGGCCTGACGGTCCAAGCGATCCCGGATCAGGGAGGAACCGCTCTCCACGTGCCGCAGCCAGGCCAGGGGGCGCACGTGCGGATACTCCCTCCCCAGCCAGGACAGCAGTGTCGAGGTGTCCTCCACGCGTTCGATCCGGCCCTCGCCGTCGATGTCGCCCGCGTACACGTACACCGTGTCCACCCCGCCGGTACCGAGCACACGCTCCAGAGCGGTGGTGTCACTCCAGGAGGCCGCCCACGCCGCGTCGGCGCCTTGGGAGGAGGCCCACGGGGCCGGTCGGCCCGAGAACTGGTGGGCCAGCAGTGCTCCCGCGCCCGCCAGTACGACCGCGATCGCGGCCACCCCGGCCAGCAGCCGTGTCAACAGCCACTTCAACAGCCCGCTCCTCCCGTGTTCTGGGCCCTCGGCAGCGTGCACGGCCCGTTCCGGGCCCCGGGTCGCATAATCTGGACACGAGTCCCAGGACCGTGCCCCATACTGCCGCACGGGCCGCGGCCGTCTCCCGTGAGAGGGACACCGCCGCCATGGGATGATGGACCATGCCGTGGAAGCACTGCCACGGCGGGGGCGGCGTCGCCGCGGGGCGCGCACGACCCGGACCCGACCTGTGAACGGAGCACGGTGGCACAGCCGAACTGGACCGATCCCGCGCTGATCCGCAACTTCTGCATCATCGCGCACATCGACCATGGCAAGTCGACGCTGGCCGACCGGATGCTCCAGATCACCGGGGTCGTCGAGGACCGCCAGATGCGCGCCCAGTACCTGGACCGCATGGACATCGAACGCGAGCGCGGCATCACCATCAAGTCGCAGGCGGTGCGGATCCCCTTCACCGCGCTCGACGACCGGACCTACACGCTCGGACTCATCGACACCCCGGGCCACGTCGACTTCACCTACGAGGTCTCGCGCTCCCTGGCCGCCTGTGAGGGCGCGATCCTGCTGGTGGACGCCGCGCAGGGCATCGAGGCGCAGACCCTGGCCAACCTGTACATGGCACTGGACAACGACCTCACGATCATCCCGGTGCTCAACAAGATCGACCTGCCGGCGGCACAGCCGGAGAAGTACGCCGAGGAGCTCGCCGGGATCATCGGCTGCGAGCCCTCCGACGTGCTCAAGGTCAGCGCCAAGACGGGCGAGGGCGTCGAGGAACTGCTCAACGAGATCGTCGAGCAGATCCCGGCGCCCGTGGGCGACGCCGAGGCGCCCGCCCGCGCCATGATCTTCGACTCCGTCTACGACACCTACCGGGGCGTGGTCACCTACGTTCGCGTCGTGGACGGCAAGATCACCCCGCGCGAGCGCATCCAGATGATGTCCACCCGCGCCTCCCACGAGATCCTGGAGATCGGCGTCAGTTCGCCGGAGCCCACCAAGTGCGGCGGCCTGGGCGTGGGCGAGGTCGGTTACCTCATCACCGGTGTGAAGGACGTGCGCCAGTCCAAGGTCGGCGACACCATCACCTCCCTGGACAGGCCCGCCGACACGATGCTCGAGGGTTACCAGGAGCCCAGGCCCATGGTGTTCTCGGGCCTGTACCCGATCGAGGGCACCGACTATCCGGTGCTGCGCGACGCCCTGGACAAGCTCCAGCTCAACGACGCCGCCCTGGTGTTCGAACCGGAGACGTCGGCGGCCCTGGGCTTCGGTTTCCGTTGCGGGTTCCTCGGCCTGCTCCACCTGGAGATCACCCGGGCCCGCCTGGAACGGGAGTTCAACCTCGAACTCATCTCCACCGCGCCCAACGTGGTCTACCGCGTGGAGATGGAGGACGGGGAGGAGCACACCGTCACCAACCCGAGCGAGTTCCCCACGGGGAAGATCGCCGCGATCTACGAGCCGATGGTCAAGGCCACGCTGCTCAGCCCGGCCGACTACATCGGGCAGATCATGGAGTTGTGTCAGGAGCGGCGCGGAGACCTCCAAGGCATGGACTACCTGTCCGAGGACCGGGTGGAGATGCGCTACACACTGCCCCTGGCCGAGATCGTCTTCGACTTCTTCGACCAGCTCAAGTCCCGCACCAAGGGCTACGCCTCCTTGGACTACGAGCCGACCGGGGAACAGGTCTCCGACCTGGTCAAGGTCGACATCCTGCTCCAAGGGGAGGCGGTCGACGCCTTCTCCGCCATCGTGCACAAGGAGAAGGCCTACGCCTACGGCGTGGAGATGACCAAGAAGCTGCGTGAGCTCATCCCCCGGCAGCAGTTCGAGGTACCCGTCCAGGCGGCCATCGGTGCCAGGGTGATCGCCCGTGAGAACATCCGCGCCATCCGCAAGGACGTGCTCGCCAAGTGCTACGGCGGTGACATCAGCCGTAAGCGCAAGCTGCTGGAGAGGCAGAAGGAGGGCAAGAAGCGGATGAAGATGGTCGGCCGGGTCGAGGTGCCCCAGGAGGCCTTCATCTCCGCCCTGTCCACCGACACCGGCGGGGCCGAGGACAAGAAGAAGAAGTAGTCCCCCTTCGGGGGCACAGAAGAACGTCGGGGCGCCCCTCAGGGGCGCCCCGACGTTTCGGCCGGGTGATCCCTCAGCCCTTGACCGCTCCGGAGGTCAGGCCCTCGGTGATGTAGCGCTGTAGGAACCAGAACACCGCCAGGGTGGGTAGGGACAGCATCACGGCCCCCACCGCGAACATGCCGAAGTTGGCGTTGCGCTGGGAGGCCACCAGTTGGTACAGACCCAGCCCCAGGGTCTTGGCGTCGGTGTCACGCAGGAACACGCTCGCCATCAGGAACTCGTTGATGGTGGAGATGAACACCAGCAGCCCCACGATGGCCAGTACCGGGGTCACCAGCGGCAGCATGATGCGGAAGAAGACCTGTGCGTGCGAGGCCCCGTCCATCTGGGCGGACTCGTCCAGCTCCTTGGGAACCGTGTCGAAGAAGCCCTTCATCAACCAGGTGTTGATGCTCAACGCACCGCCCAGGTACACCAGCAGCAGCCCCCACCGGGTGTCGAACCCGATCGCGGGGTAGTACTCGCCGATGTTGGAGAACATCAGGTAGATCGCCACGATCGCCAGGAACTGCGGGAACATCTGGATCACCAGCAGCCCGATCAGTCCCACCCTGCGGCCCTTGAACCGCATCCTGCTGAAGGCGTACGCCGCCAACGCCGAGAGCAGCACCGTGACCGTGGCGTTGCTCAGGGCGAAGAACAGCGAGTTGCCGTACCACGTGGTGAACGGGGTGTTCTCGAACAGCTCCACGGCGTTGTCCAGGCTGGCGCCGGTCGGCCACAGCTGCGCGCTGGACAGCGTGCCCAACGGGTTGAGCGCCGCGGAGACCACGAACAGCACCGGGAAGATCGCGAACGCCACGACCAGCCACATCACCGCGTGGCGCCAGCCGAGCCTTCTCGACCACAGGGCGAACCGTGCCGCGCCGCCGAGCCGGTGGGGTCCGCGCACCGGCGCCGAAGCGTCCATCGTCATCGGTCCACCTCCTGGAGTGCCTTGCTACGGCTCAGGCTGACCACGGAGATCACCGAGACGATCAGGAAGATCATCACCGACAGCGCCGCCGCGTACCCGTACTGGGCGGTGGCCTCGTTGAAGGCGAGCCGGTAGGTGTAGGTGATGAGCAGGTCCGTGGCTCCGGCCGTCGGGTTCTCCGGGGAGAAGGGGCCGCCCCGGCTGATCAGCCACACCGCGTTGAAGTTGTTGAAGTTGAACGCGAAGGTCGCGATGAGGATCGGTGTCATCGCCACCATCAGCAGTGGCAGGGTGACGTGTCGGAACGCCTGCCAGGGGCCCGCGCCGTCGATCTGCGCGGCCTGGCCCAGTTCGCGTGGGATGGCCTGTAGCGCGCCCGTGGCCACCAGGAACATGTACGGGTAGCCCAGCCACACGTTGGCCAGGATGACGGCCGTGCGCGCGCTCCACGCGTCCCCCAGCCAGTCGACCTGGAGACCGAGCATGCGGTTGAACAGACCGAAGTCGGTGTTGAACATGTCCCGCCACAGCAGGTACATGGCCAGCGAACTCATGGCGTAGGGCAGGACCACCAGGATCCGGTAGAACGTCTTGCCCCGCAGCCTCGGCACGTGCAGCGTCAGCGCCACCGCCAGCCCCACCACGAACACCAGGAAGGTGACGGAGGCCGCGAAGGCGATGTTCCACAGCAGGATGGAGAAGAACGAGGAGGCGAAGGTCGGGTTGAGCAGGAAACGGCCGAAGTTGTCCAGGCCCACACCGACCTGCCAGCCCTGGGCCAGCCTTTGCCCCTCCTCGCTGTAGAAGGCGCCGCGCTCGTCGTCGGCGTGGTAGACCACGCCCGACTCGGTGTCGGTGACGCAGTCGCAGTCCTCGTCGTACACACGGGTCGCGCTGCCCTCGAAGGCGCTGGACAGGCCGCTGGAGCGGATGCCCGCACCGCTGTCGGTGGGCACCGCGAACTCCTGGAGTTCGTCGCTACGGGCGTTGACCTCGGTGGGGGTCAGGATCGTGTACCCGAACGCCTCGGTGACCTTGCCCGAGGAGGGGTCGATCTCGGCACGGGGCAGGTCGTGCAGACCCTCGTCGGTGCCCACGTGGGCGTTGCCCCGGCCGTCGGTGAGGAGGAAGGCCAACTCCCCGGTGGCGGGGTCGCCGGTGGTGGCGACGGTGAGCACGTACTCGGGGGAGTCGGGGTCCCGGGTGACGGAGAAGGCCTCGATGGCCGCGATGGCCTGTTCCTTGTCGCCTCGGTGGCCGTCGCTGAGGTTGGTCACCGAGGTGCTCATCGTGTAGAGCACCGGCAGGATCTGGAAGGCCGTCAGGAACAGCACGCCGGGGAGCAGGTACTTGGCGGGGACCGTGCGCCCGGACAGGTAGACCCAGTAGACCAGGGCCACCACGGCCACGACCAGGCCGATGCCCCACCAGTTGCCCGCGACGTACAGGGGAAGGACCGCCCACACGCCCAAAGCGGTGAACAGGCCCAGCAGCGCGATCTTGAGCAGTCGTCCACCGATCGACCCGTCGCCCGTGAAGCGGCCGCCGGGGAGGGGAGGACGGGCGGGCGCCCCCTTTCGGGGGGCGCCCGCGCTGTCGGTGTCGACGGTCACCACTATCCGCCGATCTGCTCGGCGATCGTGTTGTGGGCCGCCTCCATGGCCTCACGGACGTCCTCGCCGGCCAGGGCCTGGGCCTGGGCCTGACCCAGCGGCTCCCAGGTCTCGCCCATCTCGGGGATGGAGGGCATCGGCATGCCGTCGGCGCCGGCCTCGGCGATGGCGGCGATGTTGGGGTCGTCGGCCGAGACGCTCTCCAGGGCCTCGGTCTGCACCGGGGTGCGCGGGTCGGCCTCGTAGAGGCTGAGGATGAAGTCGGGGTCGGTGACGTAGTTGGTCACGAACTCCTGGGCCAGGGCGCTGTTGGAACTGCCCTCGGTGACGAAGAAGGCGTGGTAGCCGATGTAGGGGCTGGCCGGCCCGCCCTCCTCGAAGCCGGGGATGGGGCTGATCCCGTAGTCGACCCCCGACTCGTTGGCGTCACCGATGTTCCACGGACCCGCGATGAAGAACGGGGCGTCCTCCTCGTAGAACAGCACGGCGTCGTTCTCGGTGTCGATGGAACGGCGCAGCACGCCCTCGCCGGCCTCGCCGTACTCGGCGATCTTCTCCATGGCGGCGATGGACTCGTCCGAACCCACACCCAGGTCGGAGGGGTCCCAGGTGCCGGTGTCGTCCTGCCCGAAGAGGTAGCCGCCCGCGGAGGTGAACAGGGCGTTCATCCGGAAGGGTTCGCCCTCCTGGCCCACGGCCATGGCCAGGACCTCGCTGGTCTCGCCCTCCTCCTTGAGTTCGGTGCCGATCTCGACCAGTTCCTCGAAGGTCTCGGGGGCGTCGGGCACCAGTTCGGTGTTGCGCATGAGGAAGATGTTCTCCTGCGAGTACGGCACACCGAAGAGCCGGCCATCGAAGGAGAGTGCCTCCAGGGCGGTCTCCTCCACGCCCGCGGCGCGGTCCTCGGGCAGCTCGACGGGCTGTACGGCGCCGTTGCGCACCAGGTTGCCGGTCCAGTCGTGGGCACCGATGAAGACGTCCGGAGCGTTGCCGGCCTGGTGGGCGTTGAGCAGGTCGCCCTGGATGTCGTCGAAGGCCAGGCCCTGGACGTCGACCGTGATGCCGTTGGCCTCGGCGAACTCTTCGGCGGCGCCCTGGATGGCGTCGGCGCGCTCGGGGTCGGACCAGATGACGAGGGTGTCCTCGGCCGCGGTCTCACCGCCCTCGTCGCCGCCACCGCCGCCGCACGCGGTCGCCATCAGGACGATCGCGGCGATACCCGTGGCCGCTGGTGCGCTGCGGAATCTCATGGTGTCTTCCTTCCGGGAGGCCGTACTTGAGGAGGCCGCGCATGCGTTTCGTCGGTGGCCCCGGTTCCGGCTGGAGCATGCGTGGTGATGCGACGCTAGCAATAACTTGCAGTCTTTGAAAGAGTTTGCGAACTTCTGGCGTAAAGATGTGGAAACACCACGGAAACAGGTGCGTGACATTACGCGCGTGGTGACAGGGCCGCTACCAAAGGTCGATCATAGGTGTGATGAACAGGCGTTCGGTCACACCACGGGACCACCGGTGACGTGACTACTCGAACTCGGCCCCGATCCGTTCCTCGGCCGTGGCCGGTTCCTCCGCCGGATCCGCCCCGCCGATGATGTTCGCACCGGCCTGCCCGAAAAGGAGCAGGGCCCCGCAGGAGAGGGCGGGCAGGGCGAGGGGGAACCTCGAAACGGGCCTTCCGAGGGATGCGGCGATGGACGGGAGGAGAGCGTCGCCGTGGGGATGGTGGAGAGGAGACGGCAGGGGCGGGAAAGGAGCGAGGAGGGCGGTGTCGGGCCGTGGCCCGACACCGCCCCGCGGGCGTCAGCCGCGCAGCCACACCGCCGTGTCGGCGGGCAGCGTCAAAGAACCCTCACGCGGTGCGTCGACCGGGGCACTGGACACGAGCACCTCGCCGGAGGCGGTGAGCTCCACGGCCTCGCCGGTGAGGTTGACCGCCACTCGCACGTTCGGTTCGCGCTCGAAGTACAGCACGCCCGAGGGCGAGTCCAGCCAGGTCATGGACCCGTCACCGAGCGCCTCCAGCTTCCGGCGCAGGTGCAGGGCCTCGGTGTACAGCTCCAGGGTCGAACCCTCCACCCCCCGCTGGGAGGCACGCGACAGGGCGCCCCACCCCTCGGGCATCGGCAGCCAGGGAACACTGCCCTCGGGGCCGAACCCGTACGGAGAGACGTCGCCCTCCCACGGCAGCGGCACCCGGCAGCCGTCCCGACCACGCTCGGTGTGCCCCGAGCGCTTCCAGGTCGGATCCTGGAGAGCCTCTTCGGGCAGGTCGGTGACCTCGGGCAGCCCCAGCTCCTCACCCTGGTACAGGTACACGGACCCGGGCAGGCCCAGCATCAGCAGCGTCGCCGCGCGTGCCCGACGCAGTCCTCGTTCCCCTCCGCCGAAGCGGGTCACGTGGCGGGTCACGTCATGGTTGGACAGCACCCACGTCGTGGTCGCCCCCACCGCGCCGTTGGCGGCCAAGGAGCGGTCGATGACCCCGCGCAGCCGGTCGGCGTCCCACGGCGCGGTCAGGTACTCGAAGTTGAAGGCCTGGTGCAGCTCGTCCGGACGCACGTAGCGGGCGATACGGTCGACGTCCTCCACCCAGGCCTCGGCCACCAGGGCACGGTCGCCCGGGTACTCGGCGGCGATGCGCGACCACCGGCGGTAGATCTCGTGCACGCCCTCCTGGTCGAAGTAGGGCAGCGTGGTGCTGCCGTCGAGCATGTCGGCCTTGGCGTTCTCGGCGACGTCGGGCAGCGCCGGGTCCTTGACCAGGCCGTGCGCCACGTCGATGCGGAACCCGTCCACCCCCCGGTCCAGCCAGAAGCGCAGGACGTCCTCGAACTCGTCGTGCACCTCCTGGTTGGTCCAGTCGAAGTCGGGCTGCTCGGAGTCGAACAGGTGCAGGTACCACTGCTCGGGGGTGCCGTCGGGCCGCTTGAGGCGGGTCCACGCGGCGCCGCCGAAGACCGACTTCCAGTTGTTGGGCGGCTCCTCCCCGTCGGGACCGCGACCGTCCCGGAAGACGTACCGCGACCGGGCGGGATCGCCCGGTTCCGCGGCCACGGCCTCGCGGAACCAACGGTGGGCCGAGGAGGAGTGGTTGGGCACCACGTCGATGATGACGCGGATGCCCCTCTTGTGGGCGTCGGCCAGGAGGGCGTCGAAGTCCTCCAAGGTGCCGAAGCGCGGGTCGACGTCACGGTAGTCGGCGACGTCGTATCCGCCGTCGGCCAGGGGAGAGACGTAGAACGGTGTCAACCAGATCGCGTCCACGCCGAGCTCGGCCAGGTGCGGCAGGCGTTCACGGATGCCGGCGAGATCGCCCTCCCCGTCACCGTTGGAGTCGGCGAAGCTGCGGACATAGATCTGGTAGATCGCCGCGTCGCGCCACCACTGCGATTGGGGCTCCATATAGCGGGGTCCTTCCCTGTGGATTACTGCAAGTTCTTGCGCAAGATTACCTTCAACTTTCGGCCATGTGACGGTGATCTCGACTAGAGTTGCGCCCATGGGTCCACGACTTGCCGACATCGCGCGGCACGCAGGCGTCAGCGAGGCGACCGTCTCGCGGGTGCTCAACGACAAGCCGGGCGTCGGCAGCGACACCCGCAAGGCCGTTCTGACAGCCCTGGACGTCCTCGGTTACGAACGCCCCGCCCGGTTGCGGCAACGCTCGGCCGGGCTGGTGGGCATGGTCATCCCCGAACTGGAGAACCCGGTCTTCCCGATGTTCGCCCAGGCGGCCGAGGGAGCCCTCGCCCAGCGCGGGTACACGCCCGTCCTGTGTACCCAGACCCCCGGCGGGATAACAGAGGACGAGTACGTCGAACTGCTCCTGGAGCGCAACGTGTCGGGGATCCTCTTCGTCTCCGGCCGCCACGCCGACACCACGGCCTCCCATGAGCGCTACCACGCCCTGGTCTCGCGCAGACTGCCGATCGTTCTGGTCAACGGATACACCGACGCCATCCCGGCCGCGTTCATCTCCTGTGACGACCGTGAGGCGGGGAGGCTGGCCGTCAACCATCTGGTCGCCCTGGGCCACACCCGCATCGGTTTCACCAGCGGACCCGACCGCTACGTCCCCGTCCGCCGTAAGTTGGAGGGCTACCACCAGGCCCTGGCCGCACACGGGCTGGACGGCGACGACCTGGTCGAGTTGTCGTTGTTCGGAGTGGAGGGCGGCCACGCGGCGGCCTCCAGACTGGTCGAGCGCGGAGTGACCGCCATGGTCTGCGGCTCGGACATGATGGCCCTGGGAGCCATCCGGGCCGCCCGCCAGCGCGGTCTGAGCGTCCCCCGGGACTTCTCGGTCGTGGGGTTCGACGACTCCCAACTCATCGCCTTCACCGACCCGCCGCTGACCACCGTCCGTCAACCGATCAACGCCATGGCGCTGGCCGCGGTGCGGGCACTGTGCGACGAGATCGCCGGGCACCCCGTCTCCCACACCGAGTACATTTTCGACCCCGAACTGGTCGTGCGCGGCTCCACGGCCACCGCCCCCGCCCGGAACGCCCCCGTGCCGCTGCCCCAGCGGGCCGTCGACACCGTCCAACCGGACGGCCGCGTGAGTCACCCCCGGGTCTGATCCCCCACGGCTCCCGGGGCATACCAGAAGGCGTGTCCGCCCGCCTCCACGACCTCGACGTCGAACCGGGCCGCGTGAACGGCGGTTTCCACGCCCGGACACCGCACGCGTCACGGACACTCCGTACCGTCGGCGACACTGGAGACATGCCTTCCGTTGCCCTCGACGGCGATCCCGTACCGCGCACAGGGGAACTGCCCGAAAGCTCCCTGGCCGAACTCGGCGACCGGCCCCTCGGGTTCTACGTGCACGTGCCCTTCTGCGTCACACGCTGCGGCTACTGCGACTTCAACACCTACACGGCAGAGGAGTTGGTCTCGCGTGACGGCACCGCCACCGCCTCACGCGAGACCTACGCCGACCAGGCCATCGCCGAGGTGGAACTGGCCGACCGGGTCCTGAGCGGGCGCCGCCCACCGGTGAGCACCGTGTTCGTCGGCGGGGGGACGCCCACCCTTCTGCCCGCCGAGGACCTGGGCAGGATCATCACCGCCATCCGGGATCGTTTCGGGACGACCCCCGACGCCGAGCTGACCACCGAGGCCAACCCCGAGACCGTCACCCCCGACTACCTGGCACGGTTGCGCGAGGCCGGGTTCACCCGCCTCTCCTTCGGCATGCAGAGCGCCCGACCGCACGTGCTCAAGGTGCTCGAACGCGGACACACGCCGGGTCGCCCCGAACGGTGTGTGCGGTGGGCACGGGAAGCGGGGTTCGCGCACGTCAACCTCGATCTGATCTACGGCACCCCCGGCGAGAGCGACGAGGACTGGCGCGCCTCGCTGGAGGCCGCGGTCGGAGCCGGGCCCGACCACGTCTCCGCCTACTCGCTCATCGTCGAGGAGGGCACCCGCCTGGCCGCCCGGGTCCGCAGGGGCGAGCTCACCGAGCCCGACGACGACACCATGGCCGATCGCTATCTCATGGCCGACGAGATCCTCTCCGCGGCCGGGTTCACCGCCTACGAGGTGTCCAACTGGGCGCGTACCCCCGAGGGGCGCAGCGCCCACAACCTGCTCTACTGGACCGGGGGTCACTGGTGGGGTGTGGGGCCCGGAGCGCACAGTCACGTCGGCGGCACCCGCTGGTGGAACGTCAAGCATCCGGCCGCCTACGCCGCCCGCCTCGCGGCGGGGGACAGCCCCGGACTGGCCCGCGAGGTGCTCACCGAGCAGGAGCGTCGATTCGAACGGATCCTGTTGGAACTTCGGGTGGAACGGGGATGCCCGCTGGACCTGCTGGAGCCGCATGGCCGGGTCGCGGCCGAGCGGGCCGTGATGGAGGGGCTGCTGGAGGCCGAGGCCCACGCGGCGGGCCGGGCGGTCCTGACCCGGCACGGTCGACTGCTCGCCGACGCCGTGGCGCGTGATCTCACCTGAGGGCTTTCGAGGTCTTCCGTCCGAACACGACTCGGCCCCGGGCCTGGAGACCCGGGGCCGGACCGTCCTGCTCACGGACCTAACTGATCCAGCTGACGTTGAACGGGTAGCGGTACAGCTCGCCCCGGTTGGCGGCCGTACCGCCCAGGATGCCGAAGACGATCGAGACGACGACGAGGGCGACCCAGGTCAGCGCGCCGATGAGGACGAAGGTCAGGACCCAGGAGATCATGTAGCCGATCAGGATCAGCAGCTGGAAGTTCAGCGCCTGTGCCGCCTGGTCACGGACGAACGGAGACTCGTCCTTCTTGATCAGGTAGATGATCAAAGGGACGAGGAAGCCGAGGAGACCACCGCCCAGGTGGGCGAACAGACCCATCTGGCGCTCGTCCGGGTTGGGCTGCCCGGTGGTGGCCGAGGAGGGGCCGCCGTAGGCGCCGGGGTGGCCGTAGCCGCCCTGCTGGTAGCCGGCCGCCTGGTAGCCACCGGTCTGGTCGTGGTACCCGGGAGGGGGCGGGTAGCCGCCGGGCTGCTGACCGTGTTGGCCGGGCGGGGGCGGATAGCCGCCCTGCTGGTAGCCGGGCTGGCCGGGCGGAGGCGGGTAGCCGCCGGGCTGCTGACCGGGTTGGCCGGGCGGGGGCGGATAGCCGCCGGGCTGGTAGCCGGGCTGGCCGCCGGAGCCCTCCTGGCCCGGCTGGGGGCCCTGACCGTAGGGGTCTTCTGATGGATTACCGGGATAGGACATGGCGTGTTCCTTATGTGGGGGTGGGCCGGGGACGTACTGGAGCACTACTTCAGCAGCCGGATGCTCACCGGGTAGCGGTACCACGTCCCCTTGTTCGCACTGTTGGCGCCCAGGACGCCGAACACGATGGAGACGATCCAGATCAGGGCGATCAGGAGGGAACCGATCCAGGACAGTTCTGGGAAGAAGATGCCCAGTCCGATGAAGACTACCCAGGCGAAAAGGTACGGAATGAGCAGGGTGATCTGGAAGTTCGCCGCCTCCGACGCGTGGTGGCGCACGAACGGCGACTGGTTGCGCTTGGCGAAGTAGATGGCCAACGGGGGGATCCAGCCCAGGCAGGCGATCACGAAACCGGACAGGTGGGCGAGCATGGCCACCAGCGTGCCGTTGTCCCCGACCTGCTGGGGCGGGCCGTAGGCGTCCGGCTGTCCGTAGGCGCCCGGAGCACCGGGGTGAGGAGGCTGCTGTCCGTACGCGGCCTGTTGCGGCTGTTCGAATCCGGGCTGCGGCGGCTGAGGCTGCCCATAGGCCTGCTGTTGGCCGTAAGGGGGCTGCTGTCCGTACGCGGCCTGCTGTGGCTGTTCGAATCCGGGCTGCGGCTGTCCGTAGGCCTGCTGCCCGCCGTACCCGGGCCGGGGGGCGTAGGGCGGCGGGCCCTGCTCGGGGGCGTACCCCGGTTGGGCGCCGGAGGGCTGCCCGTGACCCGGCTGTTGGGGGGCATCGCCGGGAGGAGCGAAATGGGGTCGGCCGTGCTCCGGCTGCGGGGGACGCGCGTGGTCGGGCCGTTGCCCCTGATCCTGCGCGGACACGGGATGGGCCCCTGAGGGAGGAGCGTGCTCCTGCCACCCCTGGGTCTGAGCGTCGTGTCCCGGCTGTGGAGCGTACGGCGACCGGTCGTGTTCGGGAGCATACGGTGACGGAGCCTCCTGGCCGTAGGCCGGCTGACCACCCGACTGCCGCCCTCCCCGCGGGTCGTGGTCGGGTTGTGGGGGCCGTTGCCCGTGCTCCTGCCCCTCGCTCTGCCCGCCGTCGGGCTGTCGCCCCTGGTGGGGGTCCTCCGGGGACGGGGGATTCGTCGGGGTCTCGCTCATGCTCTTCCTTGGCTCCGCTGATGGGGGCGGTTCTCGTACTACCGGGCCGTACCGACGACCGCGCAGGGCCGGAGGCGGGTCCGCGGTGACGACGGCGTCGACACCGCGTGCTGGACCAGATCCTAGGTCCTACCGCATAGGACGTACGCGGTGCGGCTCAGGATCCGTCCGGATGCGGACCCGTGACGAAATCGATCAGTTCCTCCACCCTGCCGAGCAGGGCCGGTTCCAGATCAGCATAGGTACGGACCGAACCGAGGATCCTGCGCCATGCCTCACCGGTCCGCATCCGCCATCCCAACGCACGCACGACCCCTTCCTTCCAGGGGACGCCGTGAGGTACGTCGGGCCATTCCCGGATGCCCACGGCGCGTGGGCGTACCGCCTGCCACACGTCCACATAGGGGTGGCCGACCACCAGCACATGATCACCGCGCACCCGTCCGGCGATCCGTGACTCCTTGGAGCCCGGGACCAGGTGGTCCACCAGGACTCCCAACCTGCGGCCGGGGCCGGGGGAGAAGTCCGCCACGAGGGAGGGAAGGTCGTCGATTCCCTCCAGGAACTCGACCGCCACGCCCTCCACGCGCAGATCGTGGCCCCAGACCTTCTCCACCAGCTCGGCGTCGTGGGCGCCCTCCACGTAGATCCGGCTCTCCCTGGCGACGCGGGCGCGTGCGTCGGGCACCGCCACCGACCCCGAGGCGCTGCGCGGCGCCCCCCGCGGTCCGAGGACGGGACGGACCAGGGTGGCCGGTTCCCCCTCGACCAGGAACGCGGCCGGGCCGAGGTCGAACACCCGGCGCCGACCGTGTCGGTCCTCCAGTGTCACGGTCGCCTTGTCCCAGCTCACCACGGCCCCGCAGAAGGTCTCTTCGGCGTCCTCCACGACCAGGTCCCGGGTCAAGGGCACCTCGCGTACCGCGCCCTTCCTCGGTAGTCGTCGGCCTCCGGCCAGCACATCATGGCCATAACGGTCGGTTCCCTTGCTTGCCACGGTCGTGCAGTCTACTGGTGGAGGGGCCGGCGGACCCGGTGGTGGAGGCGTGCGCCGTGGGGTCCGATCGGGAAGGAAGGGACCGGTCGGAGGAGTTACCACCCACGGGGAGCCGTCAGGGTTTGCGGCCGGGCGTAGAATTAGCACTGAGAACCATGGAGTGCCAGGAGGTGACGACTTGCTGGATGAGCGCAAGCTCGCGGTCCTGCGTGCCGTCGTCGAGGACTTCGTCAACACCAATGAACCCGTGGGTTCCAAGGCCCTGGCGGACCGGCACAAGCTCGGCGTCTCCCCGGCGACCATTCGCAACGACATGGTCGCGTTGGAGGAGGACGGATACATCACCCAGCCGCACACCAGTGCGGGACGGGTGCCCACGGACAAGGGGTACCGGCTCTTCGTCGACAGGCTCTCCTCGGTCAAGCCCCTCTCCGCGGCGGAGCGCCGTGCGATCGAGTCCTTCCTCACCGGGGCCGTCGACCTCGACGAGATCGTCGCCCGTACGGTGCGGCTCCTCTCACAGCTCACCCGCCAGGTCGCGATCGTCCAGTACCCCTCGCTGACCCGCTCGTCGGTCCAGCACGTGGAGCTGGTCCCCCTCGGCGGCCAACGGATCATGATGGTCGTGATCACCAACACGGGCCGCGTGGAGCAACGCGTCATCGACGGTCTGGGAGAGGTCGAGGAGACCGCCGTCAACGACCTGCGCGGCATGCTCAATCGCGCCATCGGCGGGCTCCACCTCGGTGACGTACCCGAGGCGGTGGAGGACCTGCCCTCCCAGGTGCCGACGGAGGATCGCCAGATGGCGACGTCGGTGCTCTCCGTCCTCCTGGAGAGCCTCGTCGAACGGCACGAGGAGAAGATCGTCCTCGCGGGGACCGCCAACCTCGCCGCCGTGGACTTCGCCGCCAGCCTTCGAGACGTCCTGGAGGCCCTGGAAGAGAACATGGTCCTCATCCGTTTGTTGGGAGAGGCGAAGGACCCGTCGATGCTCACGGTGCGCATCGGCGCGGAGAACTTCCACGAGGGTCTGCGGTCCACTTCCGTGGTCTCGGCCGACTACGGTGTGGGAAACCAGTCGCTGGCCAAGATCGGAGTGGTGGGACCCACCCGCATGGACTACCCAGGGACAATGGGAGCGGTACGCGCCGTTGCTCGGTACATCGGACAGATTTTGGCAGGACAGTAACTCAGTGGCCAGAGACTATTACCAGGTTCTCGGGGTGCGTCGGGACGCGTCCAAGGACGAGATCAAGAAGGCCTACCGGAGGCTCGCGCGCGAGTTGCATCCGGACATCAACCCCGATCCCGCCACCCAGGAACGCTTCAAAGAGGTGACCCAGGCCTACGAGGTCCTCTCCGACGAGAACAAGCGTCGGATGTTCGACATGGGTCAGGATCCCTACGCCCCCGGAGGCGGCGCGGGCGGCTTCGGCGGCGCGGGCGGCTTCGCCTTCGACGACATCATGAACGCCTTCTTCGGCGGCGGCCACCCCGGCGGACGCGGTCCTCGCGAACGGGTCCGTCGCGGTCGCAGCATCAAGATCCGGGTCGAGCTGGACCTGGTGGAGACCGCCTTCGGGGTCAGCAAGGAGATCACCTTCCCCACCGCCATCCTGTGCGAGACCTGCCAGGGGGAGGGGACGGCGGCGGGTTCGCACCGCACCACCTGCGAGATGTGCCACGGCCAGGGGGAGGTCTCCCAGGTCACCCGTTCCTTCCTCGGTCAGGTCATGACCTCCCGACCCTGTCCGCAGTGCTCGGGTCAGGGAACGGTCATCACCAACCCCTGTGGTGACTGCGCGGGCGAGGGCCGGGTACGCGAGAAGGTCACCCGGACCGTCAAGATCCCCGCGGGTGTGGACGACGGTACCCGTATCCAGCTCGCGGGCGAGGGTGAGGTCGGCCCCAACGGCGGACCTCGCGGCGACATCATCCTGGAGATCATCCAGCGCCCGCATCCCACCTTCGAGCGCCGCGGCGACGATCTGCACTGCACGGTGACCGTTCCCATGACGGCCGCGGCCTTGGGAGCCTCCTTCGCCTTCGACACCCTCGACGGCACCGAGAACATCGACCTGCGGCCGGGGACCAACTCCGGTCACGTCATCACCCTTCCGAACAAGGGGGTCACCCACCTGGACGGTGGGGGACGGGGCGACCTGCGCATCCGCGTCGACGTGGAGACCCCGAGCAGGCTGGACGAGGAGCAGGAGGCGCTACTGCGCAAGTTCGCCGAACTGCGTGGTGAGGATCAGAGCCCGGGCCGGTTCAGTCCCGGACACGGCGGCTTCTTCTCCAAGATCCGCGACGCCTTCGGCTCCAAGTGACGCCCCCCGTCTTCCTGGTCGAGACCGACGACCTCACGGCCGACCGGGTGACGGTGGGCGGTGGTGAGGGCCGTCACGCCGCGGTGGTGCGGCGGATCCGAGAGGGCGAGACCATCGATCTCTCCGACGGCCGGGGGCTGCGTGCCCGCTGTACGGTGACCGCCGTGGCCAAGGACCACATCGTCTGCACGGTGGTGGAACGACGCAGGGAACCGCGGCCCCGTCCGCGCCTGACCGTGGTCCAGGCACTGCCCAAGGGGGACCGGGGCGAACTGGCGGTGGAGATGATGACCGAGGCCGGAGTGGACGTCATCGTGCCCTGGGCCGCGGAACGCTGTGTCACCCGATGGAAGGGCGAACGGGCGGCGAAATCCCTCGCCAAGTGGCGTGCGACCGCCCGAGAGGCGGCCAAACAGGCCCGGCGCTCCTGGCTTCCCGAAGTCACCGACCTGGCCGACCGCTCCTCGGTGGTCGCACTGCTGGCCGGCGCCGACCTGGGAGTCGTGCTGCACGAGGACTCCGAGGCTCGTCTCGGCGCCATGGAGCCGCCCTCCGGAAACGGTCAGGAGGTCGTGGTGGTGGTCGGGCCCGAGGGTGGGTTCTCCGACGCCGAGCTGGAGGCGTTCACCGAGACGGGTGCGGTCCGCGCGCTGTTGGGGCCGAACGTACTGCGCACCTCCACCGCCGGGGTGGCCGCACTGTCGGTGCTCCAGGTCGGTACCGGCCGCTGGTAGAGTTCCGCGTTCCCCTCCCGCTTGCGAAGGCGGGAGGGGAACGCGGTTCAGTTCTCGGCGCTCGCTCGGCCGTTGGTCTCGCCGCCGCCGGAGCCGCCACCGGCGGCCTCCTCCCCGCCGCCGGGGACGCCGTCGCCGTCGTCGTTCCCGTTGTCACCGGAGCCGCCGCCATCGCCTCCGCCGTCACCGGGGGCGGCGTCGTCCCCGCCACCGTCACCGCCGGGGGCGCTGCTGGGATCGTCGGTGGGCTCGCAGTCCTCCTTGGCCGATCCCTCCTTGCGCTCCTCTTCGTTGGTCGCCGTGGCGGAGGGTTCCTCCCGGGGCGATGGACACTCCGTGACGGTGTCGTCTCCCTCCTTGGAGGGGGAGTCCTCCTCCTCGTCCTCCGAGGAGGGCGAGGCCGCCGGGTCCTGCGGCTGGGACTGCTCGGGCCGGACACCTCCGGCCTCGGCGTCGCCGGAGGGACCGGAGGAGATCACACCGCCGTCCTGGTCTTGTTCGGGGGGTGTGCCCGCGCGGTCGGCCCCCGCCGGCACGATCTCCAGGACCTGGTCACGGACCTGGGGGCTGGAGATGACCACGGAAGCGGCGATCAGGGCGGCTCCCGCCACCGCCAACGTGGGACGTAGCCAGGGCAGGCCGAACCAGAACGATCCGCGGCTGTTCTCGGTACGCTCACGGATCAGGTTCAGTGCCTCGGGCGAGGTCGTGACCGTGTCGGCCTCGGCCTTGAGCAGCTGACGAAGCTGCTCCTCGAACGGGTCGTTCGTCGGGTTCGTCGGGGTGGTCATGTCGTCTGCTCCAGAACAGAGCGGAGCGCGGAGATGCCACGGGACGTGTGGCTCTTCACGGCGCCCCGGCTGATCCCCATGGCATCCGCGATCTGTGCCTCGGACAGGTCGCCGTAGTACCGGAGCACAATGGCCTCTCGTTGGCGGGTGGGTAGTTTGCGCAGAGCGCGAATGACTGCTTCGCGCTCCAACAGGTTCAGTGCGCCGTGTTCGGCGCTGGGGGCGTCGGGCAGGGCCTTGGGTGCGTGCTTCTCCACGACCGCCCTGTGGCGAAGTACGGACCTGGCCTTGTTCACCACGGCCTGCCGGAGGTAGGACAGGGCCTTGTTCGGATCGCGTAGGCGGCGCCAGGCGCCGTGCATGGCGACGAACGAGTCCTGGACGACCTCTTCGGCGGTCGCGTGGTCGCGGACGAGCAGTGCGGCGAGCCGAACGAGTGGACGGTAGTGCTCCCGATAGAGCTCCGTCACGGCGTGGTCGGCGTCCCATCCCACCGAGAGCGGGGCCGTGGTGGCTCCGGCCACCATGGTTTCTGTCGTCACATCAGTTCGACGCACACCCTTGTCGCGGGGTTTACGAAAGGGCATACCTCTTCTTTTCCGGGTAGACGTGCGTTTGCATCCGGACACGTGAGAACTCGGCCAGGGCTGGACGGAGCCGCCGACCTGACGCGCACGGGTGCAAAGACTATCGCGCCCGGGGTGTGGGCCAGAGCGGAACCGGCTTCCAAAAGATTACGAAAGGTCCGGCTTGGGCCCTACGCCCGTGGCGGACCTGCGGCATCATGGTCCCCGACAGCCCCGAGACGGTGACCGTCTCGGTGGTCGAGCGGACGGAAAGGTTCTCGATGGCCCAGGACGACTGCCTCTTCTGCAAGATAGCGAAGGGGGAGGTGCCCGCCGAGATCGTTCGCGAGAGCGAGCGCACGGTCGCCTTTCGCGACATCAACCCCCAGGCCCCCACGCACGTACTGGTCATTCCACGTGACCACTACCCCAACGCGGCGGAGGCGGCCGCCGCGGACGCCGGACTGCTCGACGAGATCGTCCGGGAGGCGCACGAGGTGGCCGCTGAGGAGGGCGTCGTCGACCTCGGGTACCGGCTGGTGTTCAACACGGGAAGCGGTGCCGGTCAGACCGTCTTCCACCTGCACGGGCACGTGCTGGGCGGGCGCGGAATGGAGTGGCCCCCCGGGTAGACGATGCTCCTGGGGACACCGTATCTCCACACCTTCCGAAGGCCGCGCCCCGAGCGCGGCCTTCGCTCGTGGTCACCCCGGGCGGGAGAGGGATGGACGGGAGATAACGGATCGAGGGGTGCCGTGGTGCCTTGGTAGACTCGGGACCGTGGGCTTCGAGGGTTCGGTGTGACCGTTGAGAACACCGGCGAGGAGTCCGACCTGGCGCCGTCGTCCCGGCGTCAGGGGACGTCCACGAGGCGTACCGATCCCCGAGCGGGCGGGCGCCGGATCGAAGGGTAGGGGCAGCGGCCGACAGGCCACACCATGTCCGAGACAACGCACACGCACCCGCCGCGGGACACCCAGGTCAAGGTCGTCGTGCCCAGTGAGCACATGATGATCAGCCTGCTGGGCTCGGGGGACGAGCTCCTCAGGGCGTTGGAGCGGGCCTTCGACAGTGACATCCACGTGCGAGGCAACGAGTTCACCATCAGCGGTACCCCCGAGGAGACCGCCCTCGTGGTCCGCCTCGTGGAGGAGCTGATCGAACTCGCCAAGAGCGGTACCCACGTCACCCCCGACACCATCGAGCGCATGATCCACATGCTGGGTTCGCCCGGCACGGAGCGGCCCGCGGACGTGCTCACCACCAACATCCTGTCCAATCGGGGCAAGACGATCCGCCCCAAGACGCTGAACCAGAAGCGTTACGTCGACACCATCGACCAGCGCACGGTGGTGTTCGGCATCGGTCCCGCGGGCACCGGAAAGACCTACCTGGCCGTGGCCAAGGCGGTCAAGGCCCTCCAGGACAAAGAGGTCAACCGGATCATCCTCACCCGTCCGGCGGTGGAGGCCGGGGAGCGACTGGGCTTCCTGCCCGGCACGCTCTACGACAAGATCGATCCCTACCTGAGGCCGCTGTACGACGCCCTGCACGACATGCTCGATCCCGAGTCGATCCCCAAGCTGATGTCGGCCGGGACCATCGAGGTCGCACCTTTGGCCTACATGCGGGGAAGAAGTCTGAACGACTCCTTCATCATCCTGGACGAGGCCCAGAACACCTCGCCCGAGCAGATGAAGATGTTCCTCACCCGTCTGGGGTTCGGCTCCAAGATCGTGGTCACCGGTGACGTCACCCAGGTCGACCTGCCGGGCGGTCAGGTCAGCGGCCTTCGCACCATCGAGGCCATCCTGCGCGACATCGACGACATCGCCTTCTGCCGCCTGAACAGCGATGACGTCGTTCGTCACAAGCTGGTCGGCAAGATCGTGGACGCCTACGGCCGCTACGACGCCGCCCAGGGCGACCCCCGCAACGGTCGCGGAACCACCGGTGGAGGTCGTCCTCGGAGCGGTTCCGCCTCACGCCGCTCCTCCGACACCCCGTCGCGGACCCGGGCGGGCGACGTCGGGGACGGAGACCGGGCAGACTGACGTAGCACGGCGCTCGAACCGGTGGGCCCCACGGGCCCACCGGTTCGGCTGCCCCGGGCGCACCCCCGTGGAGCGTCACACCACATGCCGGGCTCCGCCGCCCGGTCCCGCTATCCCCGAATGAGGCGACCGCAACCGATGAGTATCGACGTGGCCAACGAGTCCGGCGTCACGACCGTGGACGAGGAGAGGCTCTCCCGCCTGGCGAGGCACGTGCTCGACGCCATGCGCGTCCACCCGCTGGCCGAACTGTCCGTCGTGCTGGTGGACGAGGAACCGATGGCCGAACTGCACGTGCGGTGGATGGACGAGCCGGGACCCACCGACGTGCTCTCCTTCCCCATGGACGAACTGCGCCCCGGCGCCCCGGGCCGCGTCAGCGAGCCGGGCGTCCTCGGTGACGTGGTCATCTGCCCGCAGGTCGCCCGGCGCCAGGCGGAGAAGGCGGGACACGCCGTCGAGGCCGAGATCGACCTGTTGTGCGTCCACGGCATCCTGCACCTGCTGGGCTACGACCACGCCGAGCCCGAGGAGCACAAGGAGATGTTCGGTCTACAGGCCGAGATCCTCGCCGCCTGGCGTGAGCATGAGGCGGCCGCTCCCCAAGAGGACGGGGAAGACCGATGAGCCCGTC
This sequence comes from Nocardiopsis sp. ATB16-24, assembly GCF_030271535.1. Lineage (GTDB taxonomy): Bacteria > Actinomycetota > Actinomycetes > Streptosporangiales > Streptosporangiaceae > Nocardiopsis. The sequence goes on from NZ_JASCXJ010000006.1 coordinate 82,111, forward strand.
GGTGTGGCCCGACATCGCTCCGCTGACCACCGGTGAGCCCGCCGAGTGGCTCACCGCCTTCGCGGTCTCCCTGGCCCTGACCGCAGTGGCCGGCTTCCTGGTGTCGACGGAGGTCGCCGTCACCCGTGTGATGTCGGTCGGTCTGCCCGAGGCCGACAGCGGAGAGCGTCTGGCCAAGGCCGGCCGTCGCTGGAAACGGGTCATGGCGGATCCGACCCGCCACCTGAACGTGCTGCTGTTCCTGCGCGTGGTGTGCGAGGTGTGCGCGGTGCTGGCCGCCGCGGTGGGCATGGTGTTCCTGCTCGGCCTGGGATGGCCGGCCCTGATCCTGACCGTCGTGGCGATGGTCGTGGTGGAGTCGGTGCTGATCGCGGTGGCCCCGCGCATCCTGGGTCGGCAGTTCTCGGGGCCCCTCGCCCGGGTCAGCGCGACCGTGGTCTACCCGATCCAGGTCGTGGTGGGCCCTCTCGCCCAGCTTCTGGTGGGTGCGGGCCGCGCGATCACCCCGCGGGCCAAGGGCGACCGTGAGGGACCCTTCAGCACCGAGGTGGAGCTGCGTCAACTGGTGGACCTCGCGGAGAAGGGCGACGTGATCGACCCGCAGGAGCGCGAGATGATCCACTCGGTGTTCAAACTCGACGACACCTCCGTGCGCGAGGTGATGGTGCCCCGCCCCGACATCGTCTTCACCAGCCGTGACGACGACGCCGACCAGGTGCTGAGCCTGGCCCTGTCCAGCGGTTACTCGCGTATCCCGGTGACCGGAGAGGACGAGGACGACGTGGTCGGCATCGTCTACCTCAAGGACCTGGTGGACCGGCTGCGCGACCGTTGGGCGGCCGCCGCGGGCGGAGAAGGCGAGGTCCCGCTCACCGCCGAGGGGGTGATGCGCCAGGCGACCTACGTCCCCGACACCAAACCCATCGACGAGCTGCTCAGAGAGATGCAGAAACAGCGCAACCACGTCGCGGTGGTCATCGACGAGTACGGGGGCACCGCGGGTCTGATCACGCTGGAGGACATCGTGGAGGAGATCGTGGGTGAGATCACCGACGAGTACGACCACGAGATCCCTCCGGTGGACTGGCTGGACGAGGATCGGGTACGGGTGACGGCACGTCTGCCGCTGAGCGAGCTGGCCGAGCTGTTCCCGGACCGGGACATGGACGTTCCGGACGTGGAGACGGTCAGGGGACTCGTGGCCTTCGTTCTGGGTCGAGTGCCGGTGAGCGGGGCCCAGGCCGAATACGCTGGTCTCAGGCTCACCCTCGAGGGCAAGAGCAGCCGCCGCAACCGGATGACCACCGTCCTAGTGGAGCGCCTGTCCTCGGAGGACTCGAAGACGGCAGACGATGGCGACGACGACGTGAGGAGCGCCGAGCATTGACGGAGACGACGGGGTTGGGGCCGGAGGACGGCAAGCTCATCACCCTCGCCAGGGCCTCCCGCGCCCGCAACGCGGCGGTGGAGGGTGCGGCCGTGCGCGACGAGACGGGACGCACGTACGTGGCCACGACCGTGACACTGCCCTCGCTGCGGCTGAGCGCCCTTCAGGCCGCCGTGGCCGCGGCAGTCTCCGGTGAGGCCTCCTCCCTGGAGGCCGCGGTGGTCGTGACGGAGGGCTCGGAGCTGACAGAGGACGACCGTGCGGTGGTCGAGGACCTGAAGACACAGCTGGTGGTGATCGCCGCCCCCGACGGGGTGCCCGCGAGCATCACCCGGCGCTGAGAAGGACGCATGAACGAGCTCGACCTGGAAAAGCTGCGGACCCCTCTGGAGCCGCCCTCCCACCCCGAGGGCTTTCGCAGCGGTTTCGCGTGTTTCGTGGGACGCCCGAACGTGGGCAAGTCCACCCTGATGAACGCGTTGGTCGGGCGGAAGGTGGCGATCACGAGCAACCGGCCGCAGACCACGCGGCGAGCGGTGCGCGGAATCGTCCACCGGCCCGACGCGCAGCTGATCATCGTGGACACGCCCGGACTGCACAAGCCGCGTACCCTGCTGGGCGAGCGCCTGGACTCGCTGGTGCGGTCGACGCTGGTCGAGGTGGACGTGATCGCCTTCTGTCTGCCGGCCGACGAGCCGATCGGGCGGGGTGACACCTACATCGCCAAAGAGCTGGCGGGACAGACCGACACCCCGGTGGTCGCGCTGGTCACCAAGACCGACCTGGTGAACAGGGACGAGGTGGGCCGACAGCTGATGGCGGTCGACAGGCTGGGAGACTGGGCCGACATCGTCCCGGTGTCCGCCCAGGGGGACTTCCAGTTGGAGACCGTCGGCGACGTGCTGTGCTCCCACCTGCCCGAGGGCCCGCCGCTGTATCCCGAGGACGATCTGACCGACGAGTCGGACGAGATGCTCGTGGCCGAGCTGGTGCGTGAGGCGGCGCTGGAGGGTGTGCGCGAGGAACTGCCGCACTCGATCGCGGTGGTCGTGGACGAGATGTACGAGCGTGAGAACACCGCTCCGGGTAGGGAGTTGGTGAACATCTACGCGTCGTTGTACGTGGAGCGACCCAGTCAGAAGGCGATCGTGATCGGGACGAAGGGTTCACGTCTGCGGGACGTGGGCTCACGGGCTCGCAAGCAGATCGAGGCCCTGTTGGGTCGGCGGGTGTTCCTGGACCTGCGGGTACGCGTGGCCAAGGACTGGCAGCGTGACCCCAAACAGCTGCGCAGACTGGGCTTCGACCAGCCCACGTAGCGGCGCCTCGCCCGTGGCGGGGCGGGGGCCTCACCGTGGACGGGGAGCGCCCTCGGCCCCGCCTCCGGCCATGGCGGCTCAGGAGTTCTGGTTGTTGAGGTCGTCCGCCAACATGGCCGCGCAGCGACGCACGATGGGAGCGGCCCGTTCCACGAAGTCCCAGCCCACACGGGCCTCGGGGCCCGAGATCGATACCGCCATCGCCGAGGGGGCTCCCACCAGGGGGACGGCCACGCAGCGCACGCCGATCTCCTGTTCGCCGTCGTCGATGGCGAAGCCCTGCGAGCGGATGCGCTCCAGTTCGGCCATGAACTCGTCGGGATCGGTGATGGTGCGGTCGGTGGCCGCGGGCATACCGGTGCGCCGGACCGTCGCCAGCGCCTCCCCTTCGTCCAACTGGGAGAGCAGGGCCTTGCCCACGCCCGCCGAGTGCGGCAGTACGCGCCGCCCGACCTCGGTGAACATGCGCATGGAGTGGGGTGAGGGCACCTGCGCCACGTAGACGACCTTGTCCCCGTCCAACATCGCCAGGTTCGCGGTCTCTCCCAGTTCCTCCACGAGCTGGGCCAGGTGGGGGCGGGCCCAGGTGCCCAGCATCTGTGACGCCTTGTCCCCCAGACCGATCAGACGCGGCCCCAGCGCGTAGCGGCGCGAGGGGAGTTGACGCACGTACCCGTTGTCGACCAGGGTGCGGATGATGCGGTGGATGGTGGGCAGGGGAAGACCCGAGGAGCCGGCCAGCTGGCTGAGTGAGGCCTCGCCGCCCGTGTCCGCCATGGTCTCCAGCAGGAGGAAGGCCCGTTCGAGGGATTGCACGCCACCGGAGCGTTCGCGTTTTCCCTGGGTGTCAGGGTGCGGAGAGGTCTGTGGGGCTGACAAGGATCGTGCTCCCATGCTGAGGGCCGTGGAGTTCGGTACCCGCCTTCGCCGGTGCGAGGGCGGTCTTCCGGCGTCACTTCTTCTATAGCACGTGGAACGGTGGCGTTCCCGTGCTCTGGGAAGCTTGCCCGGTCTTCTGAACACTCTCGGATTTCTTGTTGTTCCGGTATGCAAAAGTTAGTATCCGAATAGGGAAATCAACCAGAGAGAGGAAGTACAGGTGGAAGAGGACGGGGCCGAAGAGCCGCACGCGAGCCCCGAGCTCGGTCTGGACGTGCTCACCGCAGGACTGAACGCACGCCTGGCCGACGCCGACGCCCGGCTCCCCCTGGACTATCCGGGGAGCTCCGGCCGACGTCAGCCCGTGCACACGGTCTACGTCCCCGCGGACCGCGTACGGGCGGGCCTGGTCCGGGAATGGGGACGGGCCGCCCTCGACTGTCTGGACGAGTACGCGCCCGACGCCGCCGCACTGGCGGTCGCCACCGGGATGGCGGAGGAGGGCGTCGCCGAGGTGCTTCCCCGCCTGCGGAGCAAGCTGCGCGGCGAACCCGTCGAGGACCTGCGCGTGGACCTGGAGGACGGTTACGGCGACCGTGGGGACGAGCAGGAGGACCGCGACGTGGTCGCCTCCGCCCGTGCGTTGTGCGCCGACCTCGCGGCCGGACAAGGGCCGACCGGTTTCGGCGTCCGGATGAAGGGCATGGAGGCGGCCGTCCGCGCACGTGGGGCCAGAAGTCTCGCCCTCTTCCTGCGCACCCTCCTGGAGGAGCGTGGCTCCCTTCCCGACGGACTGGCGATCACCCTGCCCAAGATCACCTCGGTGGAACAGGTCGAGGCCATGGTCTGGCTCGTGGAGGAACTGGAACGACGCTTTGACCTGCCCGAGGGACGACTGCGGTTCGAGTTGCAGATCGAGACGCCCCAGTCCGTCCTGCTGCCGGACGGTACGGTGGCCGTCGCACGTATGATCCGTGCCGGCCGGGGGCGGGTGAGCGCTCTGCACTACGGTACCTACGACTACAGCGCGGCCTGCGGGATCTCCGCCGCCTACCAGAGCATGGCCCACCCGGTCGCCGACCACGCCAAGGCCGTCATGCAGGTGGCCGCGGCCGGAACCGGGGTGTGGCTCTCCGACGGCTCCACCAACGTACTGCCCGTGGGCGGCGCCGAAGAGGTGCGCGCCGCCTGGCGCCTGCACGCCGGTCTGGTCCGACGCTCCCTGGAGCGAGGCTTCTACCAGGGTTGGGACCTGCACCCGCACCAGCTTCCCACCCGCTACCTGGCCACCTACGTCTTCTACCGGGAGGCCTTCGCCCCCGCCGCCGCGCGCCTGCGATCCTATCTCGGCGCCGTCTCGGGGGGAGTGCTGGACGAACCCGCCACGGCCCAGGCACTGGCGTCGGCGCTGGTGGGCGGGGTACGCTGCGGGGCGTTGGACCAGGACGAGGTGGCCGAGGCCGTCGGAGTCGACACCACGACGCTCGTCGCCCTGGCCGGCCGACGCGTCGGACAGAAGGACTGAGAGCACATGGCCCTACATGATCTCGCCGTCCGTGCCCGCCGGGCCCTCACCGCGCAGGGCGAGCGTCCCGTCACCATCGGGGTCCGTGACGGACGCATCGTCAACGTCCTGGCCGGGGACCGCGCCGCCATCATCGCCCGTAGGGAGACCAGTCTGGCCGAGGACGAGGTCCTGCTGCCGGGTCTGGTGGACACACACGTGCACATCAACGAGCCGGGACGCGCCCACTGGGAGGGCTTCGACACCGCCACCCGCGCCGCCGCGCTGGGTGGTGTCACCACGCTGCTGGACATGCCCCTCAACAGCGTGCCGCCGACCACGACCGTCGCCGGGTTGGAGGCCAAGCGCGCGGCGGCCGAGGGCAGACTCGCCGTGGACGTGGGGTTCTGGGGTGGAGCCGTCCCCGACAACAGCCGTCCCGGTGCCGTCGGAGAACTCGCCGCGCTCTGGGAACAGGGGGTGTACGGGTTCAAGGCGTTCCTGTCCCCGTCGGGGGTGGAGGAGTTCGGTCACCTGTCACCCGAGGAGCTGCTCTCGGCGGCCGAGGCGATCGGGGAACTCGGAGGGCGCCTGATCGTGCACGCCGAGGACCCGGACGTGCTGGACGAGGCACCTCCCGCCGCCGGACGCGACTACGCGACCTTCCTGGCCTCGCGTCCCGACACCGCCGAGAACGAGGCGATCGCCCGGGTGATCGAGGTGGCCCGGGTCACCGGCACGAGGGCGCACGTGCTGCACCTGTCCAGTGCTTCGGCGCTGCCGATGATCGCCCAGGCCAGGGCGGACGACGTACCGCTGACCGTGGAGACGTGCCCGCACTACCTCACCCTGGAGGCGGAACGGGTGCCCGCGGGGGCCACCGAGTACAAGTGCTGTCCGCCCATCCGTGACTCCGCCAACCGGGACCTGTTGTGGCGTGCCCTGGAGGACGGGCTGATCGACTGTGTGGTCAGTGACCACTCACCGAGCACGCCCGACCTGAAGAAACCGGACACCGGCGACTTCGGCACCGCCTGGGGCGGGATCTCGGGGTTGCAGGTCGGCTTCTCGGCGGTGTGGACCGAGGCACGACGTCGAGGACTGGGCCTGGCGGACGTGGTGCGGTGGATGTCCTCGGGCCCCGCCCGGGTGGCCGGTCTGAGGAACAAGGGAGCGATCGCCCCCGGACACGACGCCGACTTCGCCGTGGTGGCACCGGAGGAGTCCTTCCGGGTGGACGTGCGCGAGTTGCACCACCGTAACCCGGTGAGCCCCTACGACGGGGTCGAGATGTTCGGGCGCGTGCGTCGCACCATCCTGCGGGGCGAGGACGTCGGCCTGGAGAGCGCCACCGGGCGGATGCTCGTCCGGGACTGACGATCCCCCTCCCGCGTCGGTGGGACGGGAGCCGGGTCGAGGGGCTGACGGCACGAACGCCCCGCCCGCCCCTCGGTGTCCTCGGGGCGTCAACCGACCAGCGCGTTCCAGCGTTCACGCAGGTCGGCGGCGCCGGTCTCGGTCAGTGAACCGAAGACGTTCAGGCGGGCGACGCCGCCGTCGGGGAAGACGTCGGTGCGCACGTGGGTGGCGGTGACCGGTGTGTCCAGGACGAAGCGGTGGGCACTGTCCGGCTCCAGACGGGTACGGCCCACGATCTCGAACCACTCCTGCGGGGCGGGGGAGGCGGCGTCACGACCAAGGATGGTCACCCATCCCGCGGAGTTCCCCTTGAGATAGGCGGTGTCCAGCTCCAGGGCCCGGACGGAGGCCTGAGCGGTGAGTCGGAAACGCACCCAGTCGTGCCCGGTGTCACGGCGGCGCCGGTTCTCCCAGCCGTCGTCCATCCTGCGGGAACGGCCGGGGAAGACGATGTTGTCCGGCGACGAGTAGAAACGGTCCGAGGCGTCCTCCACCCTGCCGCCGTTGACCAGGGCGGCGAGGTCGAAGCCACCGAGCGCGGACAGCCAGTGGGGGTCGGGGACGGGCTCACCGTACACGCGCAGGCGGGCGATGCCGCCGTCGGGGAACTGCTTCAGGCGCAGGTGCGTCCACCGGCGTTCGACGTCCACCTCGAAGCCGTTGGCGGCGTGTCCGTACACGGGGGTACGGGGGACGATCGGGGTCCAGCGAGCCTTGAGCAGCTCGTCGGTGGTCGGTGTGCCCTCCAAGTGGACGGCCTCCACACCGACGTCGCGGGGATGGTTTCCGCGAAAGTGCGCGGTGTCCACGATCACGCCTTTGACCAGGCCGGGAAGGCCGAGACGGATCAGTGCCCAGTCGTGGTCGTCGACGTCGGGGTGGGGCTGCTCGGCGCTCACACCGCGTCGCCTGCGGGTCTCCCAGCCGTCCATGACCTTGCCCTTGTGCCCGAAGGCACGGGGGTCGAACACGGCGGGCTCGGGCACCAGCAGGTTCTCCCGCTGGGCGAAGAACTCGTCGTTGGCGGCGACGACGCCGCCCCCCAGGCGGCGGTCCGCCAGATCGACCAGGGAGGAGAAGTCGAACTCGCCGTGGCGGTAGTCGGCGTAGGGGTCACCACCCGAGTAGGGCGGGGCGTTGTAGGAGTGTGGGTCGGTGGGCCGGGCTCCGCTCATGTCGCTCCTGAGGCATCGGTTCGGCGGACACATCCAGGGTGCTGGGAAGGAACGGTCAGGTCCAGGGAAAGTTCACGATCGTACTGTTCGGGGATGTCGAACGTTCTTCTCGTTCGGGTCGGCCGCCGTGTTCTTCGGGGCGCGTGGTACCGCGGACGACCGTCGGGACACGGCCGAGGATGCCATGCGCAGTGCCCCGGCCGTGTCCCCGGTGTCCCTGACGGTTGCGAACCCCTTCGACGCGGCACGGGACGCGGAGCTCGCACGGATCACGGTCGGTCGTCCTGAGGAGTACCCTCCGGTCTTCCTCGACGGAAGGGGTGGTGCTCGTCTCCGTGAGCGCGCAGGCCGGAGAGGGGCCTAGACGAAACCCGGCACGGACCTCCAGGCGTCTCCGGGGTCGGGGGCGTCGTCACGTTCGACCGCGGCCTCGATCCTGCCGTAGGGGCGGTCGGCGGCGAAGAAGACCTCGTTCGGGTTGTCCAGGCCGAACGGTGACAGGTCCACCAGGAAGTGATGGTTGTTGGGCATGGAGAAACGGATCTCGGCGACCTGTCGGTGGGCCTCCAGAACGGCCTTGCCCATCTGGTAGAGGGTCTGCTGGAGGGCGAGGCTGTGCGTCTCGGCGAAGGCCTCCAGACACAGGGCCCGGACGGAGGCGTAGAGGTCGTCGAAGTCGTGGTCCACACCGACGTAGCGCCAGCGGGCGGTGACGTCGGTGGCGAGGATGCGGTCGTCGGTCTCGGACAGGGTCGTGTACCTGGTCTTGGGATAGCCGCGGAACTCCGAGCCGGTGGACTTGAGCACCGTCAGGCCCTCGAAACCGGAGAGCACCCACTCCTCGGCGCCGCTCTTGGTGACGACGGTGGTACGCGTCTCGGCGCCCCGCCGGGAGAAGGCGTGGTCGTGCGGGCCGCGGGAGGTGGTGATGCGCTCCCAGGAGTACTCGTGGACCTCCTGGCGGGCCCCGTGCACGTAGGGGTGCTCGTCCACGAAATGTCTGGCCAGTCGGAGGGCGAAGTCCTCGATGGCGCCGACACCGCCCCACTCACGGGCCTTGGCGTAGACGGTGTTCTTCTGGGTGTCGGTCGGCAGGCACGTGCTGTTGTCGCCGAGGGTGTGGACCGTCTCCAGGTCTCCGCGCAGTTGGGAGGTGACGTTGACGTCCTTGATCCGGTGGACGTCGGTGCCACGGTCGATGTGGACGAGGCGGACCTCGGCCTTGCCGTACTGGTTCTCTCCGAGTCGGATGCCCATGAGGGTGAACTCCATCGTGTGAGGCGTGCAGGTCACGGCGCGGACGTGCGCCGTGCGCACAGGGAGGACCGTCATGGTCATGCGCGAGGACCTGTCACGCGCTCGAAGGCCCGGGTCTCACGTCCTGCCGGAGGTGTGCGTGTCCGTCACCGCCTTTCGGTCTCCTTCGGGGTCCGTACCGGGGGAGTCGGCGCCGGACGTGCCGGCGGAAGGCCCCCGGCGGCGGAGCCCTCCTCCGGCTCAGGAACCCCGGTAGGTCGAGTAGGCGAACGGGCTCAACAGCAACGGGACGTGGTAGTGCGCGCTCTCGTCGGCGAGGTGGAACACGACGGTGACCTCGGGATAGAACCCGTGCCGCCCCGAGGCCTCGAAGTAGGCGGCGGTGTCGAAGACGACCCGGTAGAAACCGGTGGCGAGGCGGTCGGGGCCGAGACCGGGCACGCGCCCGTCCTCGTCGGTGCGTCCCTTCGCGACGGGTTCCCACCTGGTGCGGGCGTCGTCGACGGCGGCCTCCAGCAGCACGGGCACATCGCGGGCCGGAACGCCCAGGGCGGCGTCGAGGACGTGGGTGGTCACGTGGCTCATGCGTTCTCCTCCAGGAGTTTGACCAGGCGCAGTCCCGCGATCCTACGTAGTTCGTCACCGACCACACGCAGTTCGGTGTCGGGGTCGTGGAAAAGACGGTCCACCAGGTCGATCAGGAGTTCGCGGCTGGAGCGACCACTGGCGCAGACCAGGTAGATCCGCCCGAACCTGGCCTCGTACTCCTGCTGGGCGAGGGCGAAGATCCGTTGCACACGTAGCGAGGCGTCGTCGGTGTCGGCGGCGAAGGTGGACTGTTCTCCGCGCGACCAGGCGGACTCGCCGTCCCGGCCCTCGACTCTCTCTCCGATACGGGGGTGGCGGGCCAGGGCCGTGGCGACCTCGTCCGCGGTGATCGAACGCGCGTGTCGGTCGGCCGCCTCCAACAAGGCGGTCCGGTCGACGAAAGGCGCCTCGGAGGCCAACGCCCGGACCCAGCGTTCGACGTTCAGGCAGTGCGAGAGCCGGACGCGTAGTTCCTTCTCCGACAGGGCGTTCAGGCGGTCGAGACCCGGATCGGCCCCGGGCTCCCGCTCGGTCGAGGTGCTCTCGGGCATGTGTTCTCCTGGAGCTCGTGGGTCGGACAGGAGGACACAAGCCGACCCGTGCCGAGCCTTCGTCGTGCGAACAAGAGGTTTCTCACTGCGGATGGAAGGGCCTCTGGTGGACAGAAGTGTGGACCTTCCCAGGCTTCTGGCGCAATCGTGTGGAAACAACGGAATGTGGTGCTCATCCCCAAGGTCTTCCGTATCTCCGTACCAAGAAGCACCGGGACGGGGCCCTTCAGAGGCCGTGTCGACCCGGGGGGAACTCCGCCGAACGGGATCGGACCGCCCTGGAGAATCTCCTCGCGGCGCCTCGGGCGATGGCCGAGGTACCCGACGACCGTTCCCGGTCGGGAGGCCTCGACAGGCGTCGGCGGAGACCCCGGCGGTGAACGGGATCCGTACACCGCTCGGCGGAAACGGTCCCGTGTCCGAGAAGGCGCCCGGACCCTGGAATCGCGACCTCCAGGAAGGGAGGGAACACGGGGGAGAGTCCTCCGGAGACCCACCGTGCACAGGCGAACCTTCCGTTACAGGGTTGTGGCCGGAGTGTGTCGTGGGGTGCCTTCCCTTGCCGGCGAGGCTGGGCAAGCGTGGTGGGACGTGGACGACGGACCCGCCGTGAAGGGATCGGGAGAACGCAACGGGTCCGGCGTCGGCATCTTCGGAAGTTGGAAAGCATGTTCCCCCACGCGCGTTTCCTCTCGGCGGCCCTTCTCGCGGTCGTCGTGTCGGTCTCTTCGTCCTGCTCCTCCCAAGACGGGTCGGAGGAGGAGTTCCACCGGCTCCTGACGGAGAGCGGGCTCTCCGCCGCGGAGCTCCGCATCACACCACCGGACGCCAACGGGTTCTGGTGGGCCACCTATGACGCCACCGACGACTGTCAGTTGCAGTTCAAGTGGGACGGCGGTGACCAGGTGACGTTCTATGGCGCCCATACGGGCGGATACCTCCAGGAGGCCCCCCAGGACACCTTCGTGGAGAGTCTCGGGCCCACCGACGTGAAACAGGCTTGTGAGGGGGACTTCTGAGAGACGCCGGCCCCGGGCGGCACGCCCGGGGCCGGACTCGACTCTCGGGGGTCAGCCGCAGTAGGCGGCCTGCCGGCCGATGATGCGGTAGGGGCAGTCGGCGTAGTCGAGCAGGCGCAGCACGGCCTCTCTGTTGCGGGCCGTCTCACGTGCGATCACCGACGAGGGCGGGTAGAAGCCGCCCCTCGCGGCGCTGCGCGGATACATCTCGTAGGTGAAGTTGACGATGCGCTGGTCGCCCCACAGCCAGTCGTTGATCGACCCGTCGGTGATGTACAGGTCGCTGGACTGCTGGGGCGTGTAACCGTTGGCGGCGGCCATGTGCCTGCCCAACGCGGCGTGGGTGTCGTACTCCGCCCGTGTCATCCCGGTGGTGACGTCACTGTAGGTGTGCCCGAACGGCCACAGGATGAGCTCGCTGTAGGTGTGGAAGTCGATGGCGGTGGTGATCTGCTGTTCGCCGCCCACGACGCGGCTGCGCACGAAGTCGGCGATCACGCGCACCTCGGTGGCGGACTCGGGTGCCGAACCGCGGTAGGTGCTGCTGCTCGGGTTGCTCGAAGACCCTCCACAGCAGCCCCACCTGTAGTCCCAGTTACGGTTGAGGTCCGTGCCCACCGCGGAGGAGCCCGCGTTGGGCTGGCGGTTCTTGCGCCAGTTGCGCCAGGAGCTGCCCGCCATGTCGTACTCGCTGCCGTCGGGGTTGACGTTGGGCAGGATCCAGATCTCACGGTTGTCGACCAGACGGGTGATCCGGGGGTCGCTGCCGTACTCGTCGGTGAGCAGACGCATCAGGTAGACGGCCATCTCCACGGTGAGATGCTCGCGCGCGTGCTGGGCGTGGACGAACAGGACCTCGGGTTCGTTCTCGTCCACGCGCACGTTGTCGCTGATCTTGACCGCCACCAGGTCGCGTCCTTGGTGGGAACGCCCGATGACCGACTTCGCCGCGATACGGGGGTTGTCCGCCACCATCTGATCGATGACGCCGAGCAGTTCGCCGTAGGTGGTGTAACCGGAGTCGGGGCCGGCGAAGGGAACCGGCAGGTCGAGTACCTCGACGTCGTAGCCCAGGTCGCCGATCGCCTCGGCGTCGTCGGGGGTGGCGGTGACCAGGACCGAGTCGTCACCGACCTGGTCGATGGCCGCGCCGGTGGCGGTGATCTCCGTGCGGTCCTGAGCGGTGGTGGCGCCGCGGACCTCGTAGAGGTCGTAGGAGGGTTCGGCGATGGCGCTGCCGGAGGGCAGGGCGCTCAGGAAGAGCGCGCCGGCGGCCAGGGGAACGAGGAATCTGCGAAGGACGGATGCCACGATGCCTCCATGAGCGGGGGGTGAGGCGTCGGATAGGTGGCGTCATTGCACGAGAAATATGCACCCACTGTCAATACGCCTAACTTTCCGTGACGTCCGTGGCGGATCGGCTTGTTTAGGGCTCCCGGCAGTTGAAGCCCGCTTTGCCCGGGTGCGTTGGAGCGCGACCGGTGGCCGGATGTGGCCACGGGAGGTGTCGCGTGAAGAGAGAAATCCCGCCGACGGAACCGGGCCCGGCCACCTGTGCGCTGTGTGGTGCTCGGGTGCGGCCCCGGGTGTTGGCCGCACCCTGGGTTCCGTCGGCGAGATCTGGAACAACCCCCCTAGCACTGAAGGGTTCACCGAAATGGTACAGAGCCGGGCGGGATATCTCGAAATCGAGGTACCCGTAGTGACGCGATCGGCGGTGCGTCCCCCTCCGTGGCGTGAAGCACCAGGTCGGGTGACACGCGTCCCAGGATGTGGACACCGGGTACCAGTATTTCGCGACCGTCTGCTAGCGTGGAAATCGTTATGCTGCGCGAGCTGTTCCTCCTTAGTGGCCGCGGCGTGGGTCGTTAAAAGGTCGACTCCCTCGCCGCGGGACTTCGGCTTGTCCTTGGTCGGCCATGACCACGCGCCACAACCACCCGAGGAGACACCGAGTATGGTGCCGCAGCAGCAACCCAGCCCCATGCCGTTCCACCGTTACAAGCCCTTCGCTCCGGTGGACCTGCCCGATCGCACCTGGCCCTCGAAGACCCTGACCAAGGCGCCGCGCTGGCTGTCCACGGACCTGCGTGACGGCAATCAGGCGCTGATCGAGCCCATGGACCCCCAGCGCAAACGCGAGATGTTCCAGCTGCTGGTCCGGATGGGATACAAGGAGATCGAGGTCGGCTTCCCCGCCGCCAGTCAGACCGACTACGACTTCGTCCGATCCCTGATCGAAGAGGATCTGATCCCCGAGGACGTACAGATCTCGGTCCTGACCCAGGCCCGCGAGGACCTGATCGAACGCACCGTACAGAGCCTGGTCGGCGCCAGGCGCGCCACCGTGCACCTGTACAACGCCACCGCGCCCACCTTCCGCCGCGTCGTCTTCCGGGTGGACCGTCAGGCCTGCAAGGACATCGCCGTCGAAGGCACCAGGAACGTCGTGCGTTTCGCCGAGCAGTATCTGGGCGAGACCGAGTACTTCGGCTACCAGTACTCCCCCGAGATCTTCGTCGACACCGAACTGGACTTCGCCCTGGAGGTGTGCGAGGCGGTCATGGACGTCTGGCGGCCCGGCCCGGGCCGCGAGATCATCCTCAACCTGCCCGCCACCGTCGAGCGCTCCACCCCCAACGTCTACGCCGACCAGATCGAGTGGATGAGCCGCCACCTGTCGCGGCGCGAGCACGTGGTGCTGTCGGTACACCCGCACAACGACCGCGGTACCGGTGTGGCCTCGGCGGAACTGGCCGTCATGGCCGGAGCCGACCGCGTCGAGGGCTGCCTGTTCGGTCACGGCGAGCGCACCGGCAACGTCTGCCTGATCACCCTGGGCCTGAACCTGTTCAGCCACGGGGTGGACCCCAAGATCGACTTCTCCGACATCGACGAGATCCGCCGTACCGTCGAGCACTGCACCCAGCTGCCGGTGGGACCGCGCCACCCCTACGGTGGCGACCTGGTCTACACCGCCTTCTCCGGCTCCCACCAGGACGCCATCAAGAAGGGTTTCACCGCCCTGGAGGAGGCGGCCGAGGCGGACGGGACCCCCGTGGCGGAGTACGCCTGGGACGTGCCCTACCTGCCCATCGACCCCAAGGACGTGGGCCGCAACTACGAGGCGGTCATCCGGGTCAACAGTCAGTCGGGCAAGGGCGGGGTGTCCTACATCATGCAGCGCGACTACGCGCTGGACCTGCCGCGCCGCCTCCAGATCGAGTTCTCCCAGGTCATCCAGAAGTTCACCGACGCCGAGGGCGGCGAGTTCTCCGGTGAGCGCATCTGGGAGATCTTCTCCCAGACCTACCTGTCCGACAGGGGGCCGGTCGCCGTGCTGGCGCATCGTTCCTCCACCACCGGGGACGGTACGTACCGGGTCGAGGCCGACGTGCGCGTCAGGGGGGAGATCCGCGAGCTGGCCGGTACCGGCAACGGGCCGATCTCCGCGTTCTGCGACGCTCTGACCGACGTGGACGTGAAGGTTCGGGTCATGGACTACGTGGAGCACTCCATGGGCGAGGACGGGGACGCCCGTGCCGCCGCCTACGTCGAGGCCGAGATCGACGGCCGTGTGGTGTGGGGTGTGGGGATCCACAGCAGCATCACCACGGCTTCGCTGAAGGCCCTGTGCAGCGCGATCGGTCGTGTCTGACCGGACCCTCGCACCGGGCGGTTCGGTGGACTCCGCTTCTCCGTCGGCGAACCCGGGCGTCACGGGATTCTGAAGGCGTCGCACCGTGGGCGCCGGAGGTTCTCCCCGTTCGGACGCCCGGGTGAGGGAGGGCTGCGCGGAGCGGCCTTTGAGGGTGGGGGAGGGTGACGGGTGAGGGAGGGCTGCGCGGAGCGGCCTTTGAGGGTGGGGGAGGGTGACGGGTGGGCGGTCCCGCCCGTCACCCCTCAGAGCAGGCCGAAGGGTCCCGGGTCGGGTCGGCCGGACGTGACGCACAACTCTCGGTGCGTGTCGGTCAGCTCGTCGAGTGGCACGGGGCGACGCGAGGTCGCCGCCATGTCCGCCCGTGCCTCGCAAGAGGAGGGCGGAGGGCGAAGGGCCAGGCCCTGGGACGGGTCCAGCGCCGCGACCTCCTCCCGCCAGCCGGGCCAGCGCAGGCCCTGGTAGAAATCCTCCAGGTGTCCTTCCAGCATCCACAGCATCCAACCGGCGTAGGTGGCCTCCAAGGGCTCCCACTCCAGGGAGTCGGGGGAGAAGTAGACCATCCGACCGGGCTTGCCGGGGCACCTCTCGTCCTCGGTGCCGGGACCGTTGAGGGCGAACACCCCGCCCAGCACGTCGTGGGCGACCACCAGCCGTAATGGCGGTCCGTAGACCACGGCCGCACTCAGGTCGTTGACCTCGCCCATCCCGGGCAGCCGTGGTCCGCCGCCTCCGTGTACGCGCACCCAACCGCCGTCCAGGAGCAGTCCGCCGCATTCCAGCGCCATCGCTCCCAGGAAGGAACGGGCGGTCACCTGTAGTCGGTGCAGGCAGGTGCGTCCCTGTGCGGGGGTCACGGGAAGTACGGACACCGGGATCGCGCTTCGGGCCAGATAGTCGGACAGCACTGGCCAGGCGGGCTGCTCTACCTCGACCAGCTCACTCAGTTCGCGCATGAAGACCTTCCGTCGGGGGCGCAGGGAACCGCGGCGACGGCCAAGGTTACCGGCAGGTGAGGACGCACCGGCCGAAGCCCTCGGGGGAACACGGTGGACCGTCGGTCGTTCGGCGACGCTGCTCGTCCCTGAGGGGAGGAACGTGTCGGGCCGTCGTCCTTCAAGGACGACGGCCCGACACGTGGGGGAGGAAGAGGTCACTCCCAGCCGAACTTCTGGGTCCAGGCGTTGCCGGACTCACCGACACCGATCGACACCAGACCGCAGTTGAGGATGTTCGCACGGTGCCCGGGGCTGTTCATCCAGGCGTTCATCACTTGCTGAGGGCTGGTCTGCCCCTTGGCGACGTTCTCCGCGCCCCAGGCGCTGTAGCCGTGGCGTCGGGCCCGCTCCCCGGGGCCCTCGCCCTCGGGGCTCTGGTGGCTCATGTAGTTGCGCCGGTCCATGTCCTCGCTGTGTTCCTGGGCCGCGGAGGTCAGTCGGGAGTCCACCCGCAGTGGACCGCATCCGGCCGCGGCGCGTTCGGAGTTGACGAGTGTCACGACCTGGTCGGTCACCGAGTTGGAGGAGGATCCACCTCCTCCTCCACCGTTACCGCCGCCGCCCCCGCCGCCGGATCCGCCCCCGCCGCCGGATCCGCCGCCGCCTCCGGAACCGGTGCCGCCACCGCCGCCGGATCCACCGCCACCGTCGGATCCACCGCCGCCGGTACCGGACTCCTCCTCCGCTCCGGGGTCCTCCGGGGCGGAGGAGGCCGTCACGTCGGCACTCTGGGGTTCGTGGTCGGACGGCACCGGTCGTTCCCGTTCCGGTGTCTGGGAGGGTGAGGCGAAGAAGTCGTCCTCGGAGGGCTCGGGTGCGAGGGAGTCATCGGTGATCGCTTCGCCGATCTGCCCTGTCTGCCCCGGGGTCTGGCCGTCCGCAGTGTTCTGGAAGGGGTTGAGGCTCTCACCGACCCCACCGGCCAACAACATGGCCGCGACCACCAGGCCTACCGGTATCGCGGCGAGGGCGGCCGCGAGCGGTACTCTGCGGCCCTTCGAGCGGTGCCTGCGGGCGCTCGTCCTGCGCCTTCCTCGGCGGCCACGCGCCATAACGCTCTCCTTGGATCTGTCAGACGCACCGCGGTCCGGTGGGGACATCCCGCGGTGGAGGGGAGGAACTCGCCCAAGCGCTCTACCGGCGCCGGGGGTGCGCGGATGCGCGCGGTGGCGCCATGGGGGGACGGTGAACCCCACCCCGAACTCCCTAGCGCGTGAGAGTAGAGCAAATGTCCCCAAAAGGGAAACTAAACTGTGACAAAGCTGGTCAGGGTAGGGCTCCTGGAGTCGGCGGTCCGCCGTATCCGTGACAATGGGGGTGTGAGTCTCTACCGCGATGAGGGTGTCGTCCTGCGCAACCAGAAGTTGGGTGAGGCCGACCGCATCGTCACCCTCCTGACCCGTCGTACGGGCCTGGTCCGCGCCGTCGGCAAGGGGGTGCGCCGCACCAAGTCCCGCTTCGGCGCCCGCCTGGAACCGTGCACCCATGTCGACCTGCAACTGCACGCCGGGCGCACTCTGGACGTCATCACCCAGGCCGAGACGGTGCGCGCCTACGGTGAGGCGGTCGTGTCCGACTACGCCCGCTACACCGCGGCCACCGCGATGCTGGAGACGGCCGAGAAGATCGTCGCGGTGGAGAAGGACCCCGCGCTGCGTCAGTTCCTCCTGCTCATCGGTGCCCTGCGCACCCTGGGCGAGGGACGCCACGACTCCCGCCTGGTCCTGGACGCCTATCTGCTGCGCTCGCTCGCCGTCGCCGGATACGCCCCGGCGCTGACGGAGTGCGCCCGCTGCGGCAGTCGGGGGGAGCATCGCGCGTTCGCCGTCCACGCGGGGGGTATGGTCTGCTCGGTGTGCCGTCCCCACGGCTCCGTGCACCCGTCCCCCGACACCCTCCGGCTGATGTCGGCGCTGCTCGGAGGGGACTGGGAGGGCGCGGACGCCAGCGAGGGCGGACATCGCTCCGAGTGCAGCGGGTTGGTCGCGGCCTATCTGCAGTGGCACCTGGAGAACGGAATCCGATCACTGCGCCATGTGGAGCGTTCTTGAGCCTGTTCAGCTTCGACACCGGTAAACGGCGGGAGTACGCCGCGCCCGTCCCGCACCCCAGTGGCGACCGGCCGCCCCGGCTGCCCGCCGACCTGGTCCCCCGGCACGTGGCCGTGGTCATGGACGGCAACGGCCGCTGGGCCAAGGAACGCGGATTGGCGCGCACCGAAGGTCACAAGGCGGGTGAGTCCTCGCTCTTCGACGTGATCGAGGGCGCCCTGGAGATGGGGATCCCCAACCTGTCCGCCTATGCCTTCTCCACCGAGAACTGGAAGCGTTCCCCGGACGAGGTGCGCTTCCTGATGGGCTTCAACCGCGACACCATTCGCAGGCGCCGTGACGAACTGCACGCACGTGGTGTGCGCATCAGGTGGGCCGGGCGTTCGGGACGGTTGTGGAAGAGCGTCGTCAAGGAGCTTCGGGACGCCGAGGAGATGACGCGTGACAACACCGCGATGACCCTCCAGTTCTGTGTGAACTACGGAGGCCAGGCCGAGATCGTCGACGCGGCCCGGGAACTGGCCCGCAAGGCCGCCGCGGGGCTGCTCTCACCGGAGAAGATCACCGAGGAGACCCTGGCCCGGCACCTGTACGCTCCCGACGTTCCACCGGTGGACCTGTTCGTGCGCTCCTCCGGTGAACAGCGCACGTCCAACTTCCTGCTGTGGCAGTCCGCCTACGCCGAGTTCGTGTTCCTCGACACGCTCTGGCCCGACTTCGACCGCCGTGACCTGTGGCGGGCGTGCGAGATCTACGCGAGCCGGGACCGCCGCTACGGCGGTGCCGTGCCCAACCCCGTCAAGGAGGAGAAGAAGTGACGACAGGTGGTCCGGACGGCTCGGTGCTGAGCCGGGGAATGTCGTTGGTGTCGGTGGGAGACAGTTTCACCGAGGGCGTGGGTGATCCCTACCCGAGCCCGGGGACGGGCTTTCGCGGCTGGGCGGACCGGCTCGCCGAGCACCTGGCCGACCACCTCGGCGAGATCGAGTACGCGAACCTGGCGGTACGCGGCAAACTCATGCGACAGATCATCACCGATCAGCTCCCGCCCGCCGTGGAGATGGCCCCGGACCTGGTCACGCTGAGCGCGGGCGGCAACGACCTGCTGCGTCCGGGCGGGGACCCCGAGCGGATGGCCCGCATCCTGGAGGCCGCGGTCAGGCGTCTACGGGGTGCGGGCAGCCAGGTGGTGCTGTTCACCGGCGTCAACATCTCCAAGGGCTACATGCGCGGCACCATCGGCCTGTTCGCGCGTTACTACATGCACATCCGGGCCATCGCCGACGCGCACGGCTGCTTCCTGGTGGACCAGTGGTCCATGAAGGTGCTCACCGACCCCCGGGCCTGGGACGAGGACCGGCTGCACATGTCCCCGGAGGGGCACCGCCGTCTGGCGTTGCGCGTGGCCGAGGTGCTGGGTGTGCCGGTGGCCGAACGCTGGGACGAGCCCTGGCCCGAGCGTGAGCCGGTCGCCTGGAGCCAGGCGCGCCGTGAGGATCTGGCCTGGGTACGCGATTCGCTCGGGCCGTGGATCGGACGACGTCTGACCGGGCGGTCCTCGGGGGACTCGGTCACGGCCAAGCGTCCGGAACTGGTCCGGATGACCAAGGACCGCTGAGGCGTTCCTGATGTGAGATGGCCCTCAAAACCCCGAAGAGCATCAACCTACTGTCGCGTAACCATGACGCTGAGCCGGATCATGTCGCACTATGAGTGGATTTGGGAAGGACTCAACAGGCCAGGACATCGTGTCCTTCGTTGCTCTGGGTGACAGCTTCACGGAAGGTCTGAGCGACCCCTACCCGAACAGCGACAGCGTTCCCACCGGCCGCTACCGGGGTTGGGCCGACCGGGTGGCCGAGCACCTGGCGGAGCACGTCGGCGAGCTGCGGTACGCCAACCTGGCCGTGCGCGGCAGGCTCATCGGCCAGATCGTCGACGAGCAGGTGCCCCGGGCGATCGAGTTGGCCCCGGATCTGGTCACGCTGTGTGCCGGCGGCAACGACATCCTCCGCCCGGGCAGCGATCCCGACGCCGTGGCGGTCGTCTTCGCCCGAGCGGTGGAGGAGCTCGGCCGGACCGGTGCGCGCATCGTCGTCTTCACCGGTTTCGACACCAACTGGCAACCGGTGATGCGTCCCCTGCGCGGCAAGATCGCCACCTACAACATGCATCTGCGCGCCATCGCCGACCGCTACGGCTGCGACGTGGTGGACGTGTGGAGCATGCGCATCCTCGACGACCCCCGGGCCTGGAGCGAGGACCGACTGCACCTGTCCTCGGAGGGGCACCGTCGCATGGCCCTGCGCGTGTGCGAGGTGCTCGGGGTTCCGGTGGAGGACGACTGGAACAGGCAATGGCCGCCCGCCGAACAACGAGACTGGCGCATGGCCCGCCAGGAGGACCTGCACTGGGCGCGCGAGTTCCTGGTGCCCTGGATCGGCCGACGTCTCACGGGTCGCTCCTCGGGGGACGACGTGAGCTGCAAGCGCCCCAGCCTGGAGCCGCTCCGACTGCCGCGAGACTGATGTCCGCGTACGCGGAGCCGCCTCCGGCCCCGGACGACGGACGGGGGGACGGACCGAACGTCCGTCCCCCCGGAAGCGACTGCCGTCTTCGGCCCTAGGGAGTGTTCTTTAGAAGGCTTTCGGGCCAGCGAGAGGCGGCCTGGTGGACGCGAGCCCGGAATGATGCAAAAAACACGACCTAGGAGCAGCTGGAGCAGGTGCCGAAGACCTCGACGGTGTGGGTCACGTTGGTGAATCCGTACTCGGCGCCCATGTCGGCGGCCCACTTCTCCACGTCCGGATTCTCGATCTCCACCGCGGCCGAGCACACTCGGCACACGATGTGGTGATGGTGGTTCTCGGTGTCGCACGCCCTGTAAACGGCTTCGCCTTCGTCGGTGCGCAGTACGTCCACCTCGCCGGCGTCGCTCAGCGATTGCAGAGCCCGGTAGACGGTGGTCAGTCCGATCTTGGAGCCCTCGGCGCGTAGGTCCGCGTACAGGTCCTGGGCACTGCGGAAACCAGAAGACCCGGTCAGGGCCCGGCGTACCGCTTCGCGTCGTGTACTCATGGTCTCACCCTCCCCCGATCAGTCTCGGGCATCGTATCGGCCGCACCGGCTCCCGGGGGCCCTAGGGTGGCCGGGGGACGGCCGGTCGAGGCGCGGCGCAGTACGCCGCCGACCGCCACCGCCACACAGAAGACGGCCAGCGCCAGTATGACGATCGTCGCTCCCGGTGAGAGGTCGGAGTAGAAGGACGTGGCCAGGCCGCCGACCGAGGACAGCAGGCCGATCAGCACGGCCAGTGCCATCGTCACCCGGAAGCTCCTGGTGAGCTGCTGCGCGGCGGCGACCGGGACGATCATCAGGGCGCTCACCATGAGAACACCGACCACCCGCATCGCGATCACCACCGTCAGCGCGGCGGTCACCGCCAGCAGCACGCTCAGGAAGCGCACGGGAAGCCCGTGGGCCCGGGCCACCTCCTCGTCCTGGCACAGCACGAACAGCTCACGTCCGAAGACCGCCACCACCGTGATCACTCCCACGGCGAGCACGCCCACGACCCACAGGTCGGCCTCCTCCACGGTGCTCACCGAGCCGAACAGGTAGGAGACCAGTGTGGCGTTGCTCGCCCCCGGGGTCAGGCCGATGAGCAACACCCCGCCCGCGATGCCGCCGTAGAACAGCAGTGCCAGGGCGACGTCCCCGCTGGTGCGGGTGCGCACCCGCACCAGTTCGATCAGGACCGCGCCCAGCGTGGCCACCACCGCCGCTGTGAGCACGGGGGAGGTGCTGGTCAGCAGACCCAACGCCACCCCGGTCAGGGCGACGTGGCCGATACCGTCGCCCAGCAGGGCCAGACGACGCTGGACGAGGTAGGTGCCGATGATCGGGGTGACCAGTCCCACGAGCAGGGCGGCGATCAGCGCGCGCCGCATGAACTCGTAGTGGAGCAGCTCAGTCACGGCCGGGTACCTCGAGTCGGATCATCTCCGCGGCCGTGGTGGTGTCCGTGGAGTCGGGAGAGTGGGGAGAGGGGTGCGGGTGCTGGTGCTCGTGTCCGGGACGGGCGCACGCACCGGTGGGCTCGGGCGCCGTTCCGTCGTGCACGATGCGGCCCGAGCCGAGCACCACGGCGCGCTCGATCACCTCTTCCAACGGGCCCAGTTCGTGAAGGACCAGGACCACGGTGGAGCCGCGTTCGCGCAGACGGGCGATGATGCCGGCCAGTGCCCGCTGGTTGGCGGAGTCCACACCGGCCATGGGCTCGTCCATGACGAAGGTGTCGGGTCGCCCGGCCAGCGCACGGGCGATGAGCACGCGCTGTTGTTGGCCGCCGGAGAGCTCTCGTGCCGAGTCGCGCGCTCGATCCGTCAGCCCCACGAGTTCCAGGGCCTCGTCGACGGCCTCTCGGTGGGCGCGTGTGGGAAGGGAGAGGCGGCCTCGCAGGGCGACCTGCCCGGAGGCGACGATCTCGCGGACGGTCGCGGGGACGGCGCCCCCGGCGGTGAGTCGCTGGGGAACGTAGCCGATCCGGCGCCAGGCGCGGAACCGCCGCAACGGGCCGCCATGGACGAGGACCCGCCCGGAGGTGAGGGGCACGATGCCCAGCATCGCGCGCATCAGGGTCGATTTGCCCGAGCCGTTGGGGCCGAGGACGGCCATGGTCTGTCCCACGGGCACGTCGAGGTTCACACCGTCGAGCACGGGAACACCGTCGTAGGCGACGTGCGCGTCGACGACCTGGAAGGCGGGCGGTGCCTGGGCGGCGACGTCTGTGAGCTGGTCGGACACCGTTCCAGTATCACGAAAACGAAAACGGTTGTCAAAACACAACGAACCGTGACCAGTGTGCGAGGAGAGGTCAGTAGCCCAGGACGCGCGCGGCCGCCAGCACCAGCACGACCGTCACCATGAGCACACGCGGTACCTTCTGCTGCGCGCTCAATGAGGGCCATGTCAGGAACGCCAACCACACGAAGAACATCGCCACCAGCAGCAGGCACAGCGCCCCCACCGGCCCGGGGGCCATCAGGCCCGCGATGAAGAGGGCTCCCAGAGCCAGGGGGGCCGACCACCGAGGGCGTTGGTGCAGCCACACCAACGGCACCGCGCTGCGTTCCTCCACCGCCCGGCGTAGTCTTCCGGGGTCTTTCGACCCCCGGGGCCCGTCCGCCCTCCCCGCTCCCGGGGAGTGTGAGGAATCCCCCTCCGTGGGGGGTCGTCCCCGGTCTCGTCGCTTTTCGTCGCCGTGCTCGGGAAGGGCCATGTCGTCCGTGTCCGCTCCTGGTCCTGTGCCGCCACCGGATGGGCCCGTGGGGCGGACGCGCCCACCGCAGGTGATGGACAGGAGGGTCCGCCGGGCCTGTGATACTTGTTCTCTGAACCCTAGTGCAGGGCCCTGGCGTGCCGCCGGGCACTGGCGCGGCCCCTTCCGCCGCGCGCCTCCCCCGTTCCACGGTGCGCAGAGCGGCCAGGACTCCATGTACCGAGGGTGAGGAAAAATTCACTTCAAGTATTCGGTTGCCGGTGGGCGCAGTCAGTGGCCGTGGCCGCCCGCCGCGACGAACCCTCGGAGGATGTCAACTTCCGTGCCCGAAGCCACCGTCATCGTGACGTTCGACGTCACCGAGCCGCATCTACAGAACTGCCTCGACTCCCTGGCCCGCCAGCATGAGGGCGACGAGGTCAAGGCGCCCACCGAGGTCATCCTCGCCCCGATCCGCAACGGCGACCGGCCCCGTACGGCCGCTCCCGTGACGGCACCGGGGGACGAGGACGCACAATCCCACGGTGACGACGACACCGCGGAGGAGGGGACCGAGGTCCGCGCAGAGGAGCGGGACCAGGGGGATCAGGGGGACGAGGCCGTCGAGCCGGTCCGCGAGGACGCCCTCGCCCTCGCCCTCGCCTTCGCCGCCTCCCCTCCCTCCGGTGTCACCGCCACGGTCCTGCCCGGCGAACCGGCACCGGACGGCTCCACCGCGCGTGCCCGCGCCGCCGCCGCGGCCCACGGCGGCCACCTGCTCTTCCTGGAGGGGACCGACGCCCTCACCGGCTACTCCCTGGCCTATCTCCTGCGCAGCGCCGCCGACACCCGCTCGGACCTGGTGGTCGGCAACGTGTACAAGTTCAACGAGTTGGGCGCCTCCCCTTCCCGCGCGCACCGCAAGTACTGCGCGAAGCACCGTATGGCCGAGGATCCCCGGAACATCCCCGGCCTGGTGTCGGACCGCGCGCTGGGCAACAAACTGTGGCGCAAGGGCTTCTGGGAGTCCCTGCCCGACCACGGACTGGCCCCCGAGGACGCCGACCTCGGTCTGCGCCGGGCGATGCTGGCGGCGAGGGCCGTCGACGTCCTGCCCGCACCCGTTCTGCTCATGCGCGAGCGCGAGGCCGACAGACCCGCCCTGGACGAGGAATCGCTCACCCGCCGTCTCACTGCGATGGGAGGACTCGCCGCCGGTCTGTCCAGCGTCGACCGCGAGCTGTGGGACCGCACTCTGCTCCAGGGCGAGCTCCACCAGCTCCTCCTGCGCCTGGACGACGCCGACGAGCAGGCCCGCGAGGTCGCGCTCGATCTGCTCAACGCCTACCTCGACCACGTGCCCGTGCGGCTCCTGCGTCGCCTGAACGTCCTGGACCGCCTGCTGTACCACCTGGTGCGCGAGCGGCGCCTCTCCGACGTGCTGGAGGTGGCGACCTTCGCCAAGAGCGTGGAGATCAAGAAGGCCACCGTCGTACGACGCGGCTTCGGCTACTACATCCGGTACCCTTTCTTCGAGTCCAAGGACCCGGCCAAGGCGGTGCCGAACGAGATCTACCGTCTCGACGAGGAGATCCGGGTCCGCCAGAAGACCGAGGAGATCCGCTGGGAGAACGGTCGCCTCCACATCAGCGGACGGATCGGTATCCGCCATCTGCGTGCCCGCAGACGTTGGCAACAGCACGTGGTGGCCTTCGCCGTCAACACCGCCACCCGACGCAGGGTCCGCGTGCCCGTGCACACCCGCCTCGCCGCCGAGTACCGGCTCCCCGACGTCATCGACGCGGCCCGGCACGACTACGGGGGCTTCACCGTCGTGGTCGATCCTCGTAGACTGCGCACCTCAGGGCGCTGGGAACCCGGTGAGTGGAAGCTGGAACTGGTCGTCATCAACCGGGGCATCACCCGCCGCAAGTTCGTCTCCAACCCCGTGTCGGGACCACCCGAGCGGCCCGGATACCACCAGGTCGACGAGGACATGTGGGTGCGCCCGCACTGGAACAGGGAACGTCAGCTGGTACTCGGCGTCGAACCCGTTCGCGTGCGGGTCACCGACCACGGTTTCGACCCCGCTACGGGGGAGCTGGAGTTGGAGGCGGAACTGGTGTCCGCGCCCGCGGCCGAGGCCACCCGTCTGCGCCTGACCCGTCGCCCGGGTACCGCGACGCTCACCTTTCCCGTCTCCGTCCATGGTGGTCGCCTCACCGCACGTGTACGGGCCGAGGAACTCTTCGAGCGCAGCGTCACCGAGTGCGGCGGAGTGATCCGACAGGAGGAGTGGGACGTCCACCTGGTCACCCCCGACGCGCAGAGCATGTCACTGACCCTGCCCGACGCGACGGCCACCACCGCCTACGCGACCGAGGGAACGCACCGGGAGCTGGCCGTACTGCGCACCGCGACCGGCCACCTGAAGCTGCGCGCCGGACACGCCCGCCCCACGGTCGACAGGGCCCACTGGCAGGGGCGTGCCCTGCTGCTGGAAGGGGAGTTCCACGACGACGCCGAGCTGCGCCTGGTGGCCAGGGCACGAGGTCGGGACGAGGAGCACACCCTGGCGGTGGAGCGCTCCGGCCGCCGGTTCACGGCCAGGTTCGCCCCGGCCGACATCCCCACCCTGTCGGGCGAGCTGTCCCTGCCCGCCGGCACATACCAGCTGTGGGGTCGGGTCGGCGTTCGGACGTCGGGGGAGGGCCACGGGCCGACGGAGGGGTCCACGGACGTGGGAGTGGAGTTCTCCGAAGCGCTCATCGGCGATCTGCCGTTGCAGATGCAGACCAGTGAGCGCGCCTACACCCTCTCCTACCAGGGGCACGGCATCCCCGTGCTCCAGGTCGGCAGTGACCTGCGCCCCTCCGAACGCGGTACCTTCGCCCAGCGCGAACTACGGGAGAGCCACTACCCGGCCCAGCGTCGAGAGCCCCTCACCGAGGGGATCCTGTTCGACACCTACACCGGACGCCAGTACTCCGACAGCCCGCAGAGCATCTACGCCGAGCTGCGCGGACGTGAGAAGTGGGCGGAGTACCCGATGTCGTGGTTGGTGGCCGACGGTCAGGTGCGTCTGCCCGACGACCTGGACCCGGTGCGCCACCGGGGCCGGGAGTACTACGAGCACCTGGCCCGCAGCCGTTACCTGGTGACGAACTCCCGTCAGCCCGCGTGGTTCCACCGCCGTCCCGACCAGGTGGTCGTGCAGACCTGGCACGGCTCGATGCTCAAACGCATCGGCTTCGACGTGGAGAACATCCGTGGCAAGTCACGCGACTACTTCGACAAACTGGCCTGGGAGACCCGGCAGTGGGACTACCTGGTCTCGCCGAGCCCGTGGGCGACCCCGATCCTGCGCAGCGCCTTCCGCTTCGAGGGCGAGATCCTGGAGACCGGTTACCCGCGCAACGACATCTTCTTCTCACCCGACAGGGAGGCGATCGCCGAGCGCACGCGCCGCAGACTCGGGCTGCCCGAGGGCAAGAAGGTGGTGCTGTACGCGCCGACCTGGCGTGACGACAAGTACTACACGCGGGGAAAGCACAAGCTCGACCTGCACCTGGACCTTCAGAGGATGTACGACAAGCTCGGTGAGGACCACGTGCTGCTGGTGCGGCGCCATCCACGTGTGGTGGACAGCGTGCCGATCGTGGGCAAGGACTTCGTCCACGACGTGTCCCTGTACCCCGAGATCATGGAGCTCTTCCTCATCACCGACGTCCTCGTCACGGACTACTCGTCGATGATGTTCGACTTCGCCAACACCGGACGACCGATGCTCTTCTTCACCTACGACTTGGAGAGCTACCGTGACAACCTGCGCGGTTTCTACTTCGACTTCGAGGAGACCGCCCCGGGGCCGCTGTTGACCGAGTCCGACGAGGTCATCGCCGCCCTGCTGGACATCGACGAGGTGGCCGCGCGCCATCGGGCCTCCTACCGGAGGTTCGTCGACCGGTTCTGCCCGCTCGACGACGGGCGGGCGGCGGCCCGCGTGGTCGACCGGGTCTTCGGCGGGGACTGAACGTCCGACCTCCCCGGGCTCCGTGGGGCCGATCCTCCCCAGGGGCCCGGGGGTGTGCCCGGCCGGGCAGGTCCCGTCCGCCACCGTCGAGGTCCTCCCGGGGAGGCCGGGGGCCGCCGGACTCCCCGGATGGGCCACAATTGTCCGCGTGATCGTCATCACCCGTTACTCCGTGCCCGAGGCCGACACCGAGGCCTTCCAGAGCGACGCCGCGGCCGCGGTCGAGGCGCTCTCCCGCCGTCCCGGCTTCCGGCGCCACCGTGTGGGCCGCGCCGTGGACGACCCCGGGCTGTGGACCGTGGTCACCGAGTGGGAGGGCGTCGGTTTCTACCGTCGAGCCCTGTCCGACTTCGACGTCAAGGTCAACGCCGTGCCGCTGCTCTCGCGCGCCATCGACGAACCCACCGCCTTCGAGATCCTCACCGGCGACGACGCGCCCGAGTGACCCTTCCGACGACCGGAGCCGCCCAAGGCGTGTGTGCGCGGTGGCGGGGTGATCTAGCCTGGGTGGACGCGGTCGCGGCCGTCATCGACACCTGGTCACGACGTACGACGACCGCTCCACACGACAACCGATGTATCGCACACCGCGATCCACCGACACCCAGCCGGATGGAGAGTCACCCATGGCCGCCAAGTCAGAGGCAATGGACGCACTGGTCAACCTCGCCAAGCGCCGAGGTCTGGTCTACCCCTCCAGTGAGATCTACGGGGGTCTGCGCGCCGCCTGGGACTACGGCCCCCTCGGCGTAGAACTCAAGAACAACGTCAAGCGCCAGTGGTGGCGCTCCATGGTGCAGGAGCGTGAGGACGTCGTCGGACTGGACTCCAGCATCATCCTGGCCCGCGAGGTCTGGGAGGCCTCGGGCCACGTGACGGCGTTCGTCGACCCCCTCACCGAGTGCCAGTCCTGTCACAAGCGCTTCCGCGCCGACCACCTCATCGAGGACTACGAGGCCAAGCACGGCCACGAGCCCGCCGAGGGCCTGGCGGCCATCGCCTGCCCCAGCTGTGGAGCCAAGGCCTCCTTCACCGAACCGCGCATGTTCAACGGTCTGCTGCGCACCTACCTGGGTCCCGTGCAGGACGAGAAGGGCCTGGCCTACCTGCGCCCGGAGACCGCCCAGGGCATCTTCGTCAACTACAAGAACGTCGAGCAGAGCGCCCGCCGCAAGATCCCCTTCGGCATCGGCCAGATCGGCAAGTCCTTCCGCAACGAGATCACGCCGGGCAACTTCATCTTCCGCACGCGCGAGTTCGAGCAGATGGAGATCGAGTTCTTCGTCAAGCCCGGTAGCGACGAGGAATGGCACCAGTACTGGATCGACGCCCGACAGCAGTGGTACGTCGACCTGGGCATCTCCAAGGAGAACCTGCGCCTGTACGAGCACCCGCAGGAGAAGCTGTCCCACTACTCCAAGCGGACCGTCGACATCGAGTACCGCTTCAACTTCCAGGGCTCGGAGTGGGGCGAACTGGAGGGCATCGCCAACCGTACCGACTACGACCTCAAGACCCACTCCGAGGCCTCGGGCGTGGACCTGTCCTACTTCGACCAGGAGAACAACGAGCGCTACAACCCCTACGTCATCGAGCCTTCGGCCGGTGTCGACCGGGCGGTGCTCACGTTCATGTTGGAGGCCTACAACGTGGACGAGGCGCCCAACGCCAAGGGCAAGATGGAAAAGCGCGCCGTCATGCGCCTCGACCCGCGTCTGGCCCCGGTCAAGGCCGCGGTCCTGCCGCTGTCGCGCAACGCCGACCTGTCGCCCAAGGCGCGCGATCTGGCCGCCAGGCTCCGTAAGCGCTGGAACGTGGAGTTCGACGACGCCGGTGCGATCGGTCGTCGCTACCGCCGCCAGGACGAGATCGGTACACCGTTCTGCGTCACGGTGGACTTCGACACCCTGGAGGACGAGGCGGTGACCGTGCGCGAGCGCGACACCATGTCCCAGGAGCGCGTGTCCCTGGACCGGGTGGAGACCTACCTCTTCGAGCGCCTGCCCGGCTGCTAAAGGACCGATGGACCGCCCCCGAGGCGTCGCGGACCGGAACCCGTTCGCGGCGCCTCGGGTCTTCTCCGAACCGGATCAGGTCGCGGTGTAGACCACGAAGGACACCGCTATGTAGTGGCACACGAAGGCCGCGATGGTCAACGAGTGGAAGATCTCGTGGAAGCCGAACCAGCGCGGAGCCGGGTCGGGCCACTTGAGCCCGTAGACCACGGCGCCGACGCTGTAGAGGACCCCGCCCACCAGGACGAGGATCCACGTCGCCGGGTGGGTTCCGCCCACCAGGTCGGGGATGAACAGCACCGCCACCCAACCGATGGCCAGGTACAGCGCGGTGGACAGCCAACGCGGAGCGTTGAGCCACAACAGTTTGAAGCCCACCCCGGCGATCGCCCCGCCCCAGATCACGACGAGCATCGCCACGCGCAGCGTGCCATCGAGCACCAGCAACACGAACGGTGTGTAGGTGCCGGCGATGATGAGGTAGATGTTCGAGTGGTCCATACGGCGCAGGAGTTTTTGCGCTCGCGGTGACCAACGCCCCACGTGGTAGATCGCCGAGGTGCTGAACAGCAGCACCGAACTGAGCGCGTACACGGCGCTGGCGATCATGGCGGGAAGGGTGGGGGACAGGGCCACCAGGACGATGCCCGCGGCCAGGGCCAGCGGCGCGGTACCCAGGTGCAGCCATCCACGCAGTCGCGGTTTGACCGCCTCCATCAGGCTCTCGGCCGCGGCCGCGGCCCTGGCGGGGACGGAGGAGACCGATTCCCCATCGGGCCCGGGGGCGTTCGAACCGGTCTCCGTGCTCCTGGTCTCCCGCGCCTGCTCCTCCGACACGTCGCATCCCTTCCGTTTCGGGGTCCCCTGCTGCGGGCCTTCTGGAAGACTAACTTACGCCTCCGTAGGTTACTTGTCGGTACGCCTGTGTTTCAGGGCACAGGAGTCGATGTGGTCATCGTCCCCGGCGGCCTTTCGGGGCGGGTCGGCCCTCCGATTGGTTGAGGGCTTCCTCCAGGGGGAACGAGTCGAGGACGGCGAGGTTGTCGAGCATGCTCAGTGCTGTGACCATTGGTTTCACTGTTCCACAAGTCCACATTCCCGCTTTCCGGCGTCCGCGCTCCACTGTTCTGCGATGAACCATTGGTATAGACCTTTTTGATGCCTTTGACCTGGGAATACGTTGGAACAGGGGAGTCCGTGAAGGTGCGAGTACGCACGGTGTGGAAGAGTCACGCCCATCCGGGCGTCGGCGCCGACCCCGCGCCGGGTTGATGAGAGCCGGGTCATCGAGAAGCGAGGGAGCATCCCCGTGACCAAGTACGTCTACAAGTTCGCCGAGGGCAACAAGGACCTGAAGGACCTCCTCGGCGGCAAGGGAGCCAATCTCGCCGAGATGACCAATCTCGGGTTGCCGGTCCCCCCGGGGTTCACCATCACCACCGAGGCGTGCCGCCACTACCTCTCCCACGGCACCATGCCGGCCGGACTCGACGCCGAGATCGAGGCCCACCTCGCGCAGCTGGAGAAGACCATGGGCCGCCGCCTGGGACAGCCCGACGATCCGCTCCTGGTGAGTGTGCGCTCGGGCGCCAGGTTCTCCATGCCCGGCATGATGGAGACGGTCCTCAACATCGGCCTCAACGACGACTCCGTCCTCGGCCTGGCCGCCCAGGGGGGTGACGAACGCTTCGCCTGGGACTCCTACCGCCGGCTGATCCAGATGTTCGGCAGGACCGTCCAGGGCATCGACGGCGAGCTCTTCGAGGACGCCATCGAGGAGCTCAAGGCCGCCAAAGAGGGCACCAGCGACCTGGACCTGGACGCCGCCGATCTGCGTCGGCTCGTCGACCGCTTCAAGGCCATCGTCCTGGAACAGACCGGAAGCCCCTTCCCGAGCGACCCCCGTGAGCAGATGAACCTGGCCGTCAGGGCGGTCTTCGACTCCTGGAACGCCCCCAGGGCCGTCCTGTACCGCCGTCAGGAGCGCATCCCCGCCGATCTGGGAACCGCCGTCAACATCTGTTCCATGGTCTTCGGCAACCTCGGCATGGACTCGGGCACCGGGGTCGCCTTCACCCGGGACCCCGCCTCCGGCCGACAGGGCGTCTACGGCGACTACCTCCAGAACGCCCAGGGCGAGGACGTGGTGGCCGGTATCCGCAACACCGTGCCCCTCGCCCGGTTGGAGGAGATCGACGCCCGCAGCTACGAGGAACTGCTGGGCATCATGGAGACCCTGGAGAACCACTACCGGGACCTGTGCGACATCGAGTTCACCATCGAACGCGGCAAGCTGTGGATGTTGCAGACCCGCGTGGGCAAGCGCACGGCCGCGGCCGCGTTCCGTATCGCCGACCAACTCCTCGACCAGGAGATGATCACCCTGGAGGAGGCGGTCCAGCGAGTCACCGGAGACCAACTGGCGCAGTTGATGTTCCCCCGCTTCGACGAGGAGGTCGCCTCCGGCCCCGACGTCCACCGCCTCGGACGCGGAATGAACGCCTCTCCCGGCGCCGCCGTCGGCAAGGCCGTCTTCGACTCCTACACCGCCGTCAAGTGGTCGCGCAGCGGTGAGCGGGTCATCCTGTGCCGCCGCGAGACCAACCCCGACGACCTTGAGGGCATGATCGCCGCGGAGGGCATCCTCACCAGTAGGGGCGGCAAGACCTCGCACGCGGCCGTGGTCGCCCGCGGCATGGGCAAGACCTGTGTGTGCGGCGCCGAGGAACTCGACATCGACACCAAGAACCGGCGCATGACCGCGCCCGGTGGCGAGGTGATCGAGGAGGGCGACGTCATCTCCATCGACGGCACCAGCGGAACGGTCTTCCTCGGTGAGGTCCCCGTGGTGGACTCCCCGGTCGTCCGTTACTTCGAGGGTGAGATCGACCCGGCCTCCGACCAGGCGGACGATCTGGTGCGCGCCGTGGACCGCCTCATGCACTATGTCGACGCCGCCCGCCGCATGCGCGTGCGCGCCAACGCCGACACCCCTCAGGACGCCGCGCGCGCCCGTCGCATGGGGGCCCAGGGCATCGGTCTGTGCCGTACCGAGCACATGTTCCTGGGCGACCGTCGCCAACTGGTCGAGACGCTCATCCTCGCCGACACCGAGGACGAGCAGATCCAGGCCTTGGAGGAACTGCTGCCTCAGCAGCGCGAGGACTTCGGCGGGATCCTGGAGGCCATGGACGGCCTGCCCGTGACCGTGCGCCTGCTCGACCCCCCGCTGCACGAGTTCCTGCCCGACATCACCGAACTCTCGGTGCGCGTCGCCGTGGCCGAGGCGCGCGGGGAGAGCCACGAGAACGACCTGCGCCTGCTCCAGGCGGTCCACAGGCTGCACGAACAGAACCCGATGTTGGGCCTGCGCGGGGTGCGTCTGGGGCTGGTCGTCCCGGGGCTGTTCACCATGCAGGTGCGTGCCATCGCCCAGGCCGCCGTGGACCGCGTCAAGGCGGGCGGGCGGCCCCGACCCGAGATCATGATCCCGCTCGTGGGCACCGTGCAGGAGCTGGAGATCATCCGGGAGGACGCGTTGCGCGTGCTCGGGGAGGTGTCCCGGGAGAGCGGTGTCGAGCTGGACTTCCCGATCGGGACGATGATCGAACTTCCCAGGGCCGCCCTGACCGCGGGGCAGATCGCCGAGAACGCCGACTTCTTCTCCTTCGGTACCAACGACCTCACCCAGACGGTCTGGGGATTCTCCCGTGACGACGTGGAGGCCTCCTTCTTCTCCGCCTACCTGGAGAAGGGGGTCTTCGGGGTGTCGCCCTTCGAGTCCCTGGACGTGGACGGGGTGGGTCGCCTGGTCGGTATCGCCACGGAGGAGGGGCGGGCCGCCAGGCCGGGGATCAAGCTCGGCGTGTGCGGTGAACACGGAGGAGACCCCGCCTCGGTGCACTTCTTCCACAAGGTCGGTCTGGACTACGTCTCCTGCTCTCCCTTCCGGGTGCCCGTCGCCCGGTTGGAGGCGGGACGGGCGGCCGCCCATCCCGTGCACTGACACTCGGGCCGTGGGCGTGGTGGTGAAGGACCACCGCGCCCACGGCGCTCGTGGGTGGAGGAAATGTTCCGGACACGCCCTAGACTCATCCCGGTCGGCGGTCACGCGTTCGAAAATAAGCTGTGATCTGTCCGTGATGTATTCTGGCCGCCGAGTAGATCATCCGTTCCCCCTTCTCCTCGCACCCGAGAAGCAGGGTGCGCCGACACCTTCCTCCGCCACGGCCCCTCGGCCGAGATCACCGCGAACCAGTGGTGGGCGGAGACCGTCCCAGTGGGGGTGGGAGCCCCCCGACCAGAGCAGCTGCGCGGAGGTGAGCCGGTGCGAACGGCGAACGACGGCCTTGGCGAGGAGCCGTGGGACGACCCGGCCATTGCCTCCTCCCCCGATGACGAGGCCACCCGGGTCTTCTCTCGGGAGGCCTTCTCCCTGGCCTCCGCGTCCTCCGACGCGGACACCACACGTGAGTTCGCCCGTGAGGCGTCCGACGAGACGACCCGGGCCCTGCGACGTGAGGAGTCCACGGAGGCCTCCGGAACCCGTGAGTTCGCCCGGTCGGACTTCGACGACCTCTACGAGGTTCCGGCCGGCTCCGAAGGGGAGTGGGCGTCGGGCCGTAAGGCGCAGGAGCCGGGGTCGTCGAGCGTCGACTTCACCCGTCGCTTCGTTCGTGAACGTCCGCCCGGCCGCGGTCGGGCGCCGTATTCGCGGGAAAGGGAGCCGGAGGAGACACCGCCCACCGCCGAACCCCGCCGGTCGCGGCCGGCGCCTCCCCGTCCGCGCGGGCGTCGCCGCCGTTTCCGCCTGCGGTGGGTGATCACCCTGGTGCTGCTCACCGTCCTGGCCCTTCCCCCCGCGACCTGGGGTTGGGTCTGGTACACCGCACGGCAGGACGACCGCACGGCCTCCGACGCCATCATCGTGCTCGGCGCCAGCCAGTACAACGGTGTCCCCTCACCCGTCTTCGAGGCCCGACTGCGCCAGGCCCAGGAGCTCTACCTGGAAGGCGTCGCCCCCGTCATCATCACCGTCGGCGGCAAGCAGCCCGGTGACAACTTCACCGAGGCGGCCTCGGGCCGCAACTGGCTGGTCGAGGTGGGGGTCCCAGCCGAGCAGATCATCGCGGTGGAGGAGGGCAGCGACACCCTACAGAGCATCCAGGCCGTCTCCTCGGTCTTCGAGGAACGCTCCTGGGAGACGGCCGTCCTCGTCTCCGACCCCTGGCACAGCCTGCGTTCCAAGCGCATGGCGGCCGACCACGGCATCGAGGCGGGCACCTCGCCCTCCCGCTCGGGCCCGGCGGTCATCGAGCGCCGTACCCAGGTGTGGTACATCACCAGGGAGACCGCCTCGCTCTGGTACTACTGGATCTTCAACAACAGCAGCGACATTCAGGTCAACGCCGCCTGACCAGCGCAGACGGCGGGTGTTGTCGGAGCGGGGAAGTAGGGTCGTACCCGATGACGAACCACGTCCGCGAAGGCGGAGCGCCCGGATACACGGCACATGACACCGAACGCAGGACGCGGGAGGACCGCAAGAACCGCGCCCGGGACCCCTTCGAACGCGATCGCGCCAGGGTCCTGCACAGTTCCGCGCTACGCCGCCTGGCCGCCAAGACCCAGGTGGTCCAGCCCGGAGTGAGCGACTTCCCGCGCACCCGCCTCACCCACTCCCTGGAGTGCGCCCAGATCGGCCGCGAACTCGGTCAGGCGCTGGGCTGTGATCCCGATCTGGTGGAGACTGCCTGCCTCTCCCACGACCTGGGCCATCCGCCCTTCGGACACAACGGCGAGCGCGCCCTGGACGAGGCCGCCGCCGCGTGCGGCGGGTTCGAGGGCAACGCCCAGAGTCTGCGCCTGCTGGTGCGGCTGGAGGGCAAGGTCATCGACGCCGAGGGACGCAGCGCCGGGCTCAACCTCACACGCGCCACCCTCGACGCCACCGTCAAGTACCCCTGGCGTCGCGGTGAGGGCGGTCACACCCACAAGTTCAACTGCTATCCCGACGACACCGAGGTGTTCACCTGGCTGCGCCGGGGCGCGCCCCGGAATCGCACCTGCTTCGAGGCCCAGGTCATGGACTGGGCCGACGACGTCGCCTACTCCGTCCACGACGTGGAGGACGCCCTGCACGCGGGGTTGGTGGACCCCTCCGCCCTGCACAGCGCCGCCGAACGCGCCGAGATCGTCCGTATCGCGGCCGAACACTACTGCGACGCCGACCCCGCCGAGCTCGACGAGGTCTTCACCGCACTGGTCTCCGCCCCCGCCTGGCCCCGCGAGTTCACCGGGGACCTGCCCTCCCTGGCGGCCCTGAAGAACCTCACCAGCGAACTCATCGGCCGTTTCTGTCGGGAGGCGGAGGAGGCCACCCGCGCCGCCCACGGTCCCGGACGTCTCACCCGCTACGGCGCCGACCTCATCGTGCCGCGCCGCCCGTTGCTGGAATGCGCCCTTCTCAAGGCGGTCGCGGCCCACTTCGTGCTCTCCCGGGAGGAGGCCCTGGCCTACCAGGCGCAGGAGCGGCGTCTGATCACCGAACTGGTCGAGGCCCTGTGGAAGAGCGCCCCGGAAGGACTCGACCCCCAGTTCCGCGCCGCCTTCGCCGAGGCCGGGGACGAAACGGCCGCCCTGCGGGTGGTGATCGACCAGGTGGCCTCGCTCACCGACACCTCCGCCACCGCCCTGCACGCCCGCATGGTGGGTTGACGCGCCTCCCGGTTTCGGGGAAGGGGGGTTGACTTTCCGTATGTGAGCGCTAACACTGTTGCGCACCTCACATGACCCCTTGGAGGTGCGTCCAGTTGAACCCAGGTGACCGTACCCCCGTCATGGCGGACGTGGCCCGGTTGGCCGGAGTCTCCCACCAGACGGTCTCCCGTGTCGTCAACGGCCATCCCAACGTCCGTGAGGAAACGGTCCTGCGGGTACGGCGCGCGATCGACGAACTCGGATACCACCGCAACCCGACGGCGAGGGCACTGGTCACCCGCCGGACCAACGTGCTCGGCGTCATCGCCTTCGACACCACGCTCTTCGGTCCCGCGCAGACCCTGGCGGGCATCGAACGCGCGGCACGCGAAGAGGGCTACTTCCTGAGCATGGTCACCTTGGACGACGTGTCGCCGGACGGGGTCGTCGCGGCGGCCGATTATCTGGTCCAGCAGTCCGTCGAAGGTTGTGTGGCGATCGCCCCGCAACGCAGCCTGGTCGAGGCACTGGCCGCGGTGCGGGGCCCACGCCCCCTCGTCGCCGTGGAGGGCGGGGAGGGCTCGGGCCTTCCCGTCGTGTGCGTGGACCAGGTCCAAGGCTCCTACGACGCCGTGCGACACCTGCTCGCACTGGGCCACAGCACCGTCCACCACATCGAGGGAGCTCCCCTGTGGCTGGAGTCGGAGGCCCGCGTGGTCGGGTGGCGCCGGGCGCTCACCGAGGCCGGGGCGCCGATTCCCGAACCGCTCCAGGGTGACTGGAGCCCCCGATCCGGCTACGAGCTGGGCCGCCGACTGGTGGCCCGGCGGGCCGCGGGGGAGCGCGTCACGGCCGTCTTCGTCGGCAACGACCAGATGGCCATAGGGCTGCTGCGCGCCCTGTACGAGGCGGGGCTGCGCGTGCCCGGGGACGTCAGCGTGGTCGGCTTCGACGACGTGCCCGAGGCGGAGTTCCTCACCCCCTCCCTGACCACCGTCTTCCAGGACTTCGCCCAGGTGGGCAAGGAGAGCCTGGCACTGCTGCTCGGCGAGATCGACGCCCAGCGCAACGGCTCCGCGGCCTCCTCCCGGGCCGGCCGCAGAGTCGTTCCGGCCCGGCTGCGGATCCGGGGCAGCAGCGGCCCCCCACCCCCCTGACGCCTTCGCCCGCCCCCGTCCGACCGTTCGCCTCCCCGCCTCCGAGACTCCGAGACTCCGCCCCCACCGGAAGGGATTCCTTCGTGGACCGAAATGTTAGCGCTCACATTCCTTCCCCCTCCGAGGCCGTGGTCCTCGGGGTGGACTTCGGTACCCTCTCCGGCCGTGTCGTGGTGGTCAGGGTCGACGACGGCGCCGAACTCGCCTCGGCCGCCCACGCCTACCGGCACGGCGTCATCACCGACCGCCTGCCCGGATCGGAGCGGGCCCTGGAGCCCGAGACCGCCCTGCAGTGCCCCGAGGACTACCGTGAGGTCCTGCGCACGGCCGTCCCCGAAGCGCTGCGCGCCGGAGGAGTCCTTCCCGAACAGGTCATCGGCATCGGCACCGACTTCACCTCCTGCACCTTCCTGCCGGTGACCTCGGAGGGCACACCGCTGTGCGAGATCCCCGAGCTGGCCCGGCGCCCGCACGCCTGGCCCAAACTGTGGCGTCACCACGCCGCCCAACCCGAGGCCGACCGGATCAACGCCCTGGCGGCGGAGCGCGGAGAGAAGTGGCCGGCCCGCTACGGAGGAAGGATCTCCTCCGAGTGGCAGTTCGCCAAGGCACTGCAGGTCTTGGAGGACGACCCCGAGATCTATGAGCGAACCGACCGCTGGATCGAGGCCGCCGACTGGATCGTGTGGCAGCTGTGCGGACGCGAGACCCGCAACGTCGCCACCGCCGGGTACAAGGGTCTCCACCAGGACGGCGCCTGGCCCTCCACGGACTTCCTGGCAGCCCTGGATCCCCGTTTCGCCGGTTTCGTCCAGGACAAGCTCGCCCACCCCCTGTCGCAGCTCGGTGAGCGCGCGGGCCCCCTCACCGCCCAGGCCGCCTCCTGGACCGGTCTTCCCGAGGGCATCCCGGTCGCCGTCGGCAACATCGACGCACACGTCACCGCGGCCACCGCGCAGACGACCGGATCCGGACGGATGCTCGCCATCATGGGCACCAGCACCTGTCATGTCATGAACTCCGACGTCCTGGCCGAGGTGCCCGGTATGTGCGGCCTGGCCTACGGCGGCATCACTCCCGGGGCATGGGGGTACGAGGCCGGACAGAGCGGAGTCGGTGACATCTTCGGCTGGTTCGCCGACTCCTACGCACCGCCCGCCTACCACGACGAGGCACGCGAACGCGGACTCACCCTGCACGAACTGCTCACCGCCAAGGCCGAGAGAGCGGCGGTGGGAGAGCACGGACTCCTCGCCCTGGACTGGCACAGCGGCAACCGTTCGGTCCTGGTGGACCACGACCTTTCGGGGGTCCTGGTCGGTATGACCCTGGACACCCGGCCCGAAGAGGTCTACCGGGCGCTGGTCGAGGCCACCGCGTTCGGTACCCGCACCATCGTCGAGGCCTTCGCCTCCTCCGGGGTCCCGGTGCACGACCTCACCATCGGTGGCGGCATGGTCCGTAACCCCTTCGTCC
Organism: Nocardiopsis sp. ATB16-24; assembly: GCF_030271535.1. Classification (GTDB taxonomy): domain Bacteria; phylum Actinomycetota; class Actinomycetes; order Streptosporangiales; family Streptosporangiaceae; genus Nocardiopsis. The sequence continues at coordinate 120,556 of NZ_JASCXJ010000006.1, forward strand.
TCCAGGTCTACGCCGACGTGCTCGACCGGCCCCTGCGCGTCGTGGCCTCCGAGTACGGCTGCGCCGTCGGAGCGGCCATCCACGCAGCCGTCGCGGCGGGGGCCTACCCCGACATCCACGCCGCGTCCGAGGCCATGGGCCGTGTCCGGGAGGAGGCCGTCGTTCCCGACCCCGCACGCGCCGTCGTCTACGACGAGCTCTACTCCGTCTACTCCGAACTCCACGACCACTTCGGCCGGGGCGGCAGCCGCAGCCTGCACCGTCTGAGAGCCCTGCGCAACGCCGTCCTGGCCCGGGCACAGGACGGCACCGAGAAGGGAGAGCGATGACCATCCACGCATCCGAGGCGGTCCCAGAGGAGTTCCGAGAGGAGGTGGAGCACCTGAGAGAACAGGTGTGCGCCCTGCACTCCGAGCTGATCCGCTGGAACCTGGTCACCTGGACCAGCGGTAATATCTCGGCCCGTGTCCCTGGCGCGGACCTGATGGTGATCAAGCCCAGCGGCGTCTCCTACGACGACCTCGCACCGGACGACATGGCCGTGTGCGACCTGTACGGCCGGGTCGTCGAAGGGCGACGAAAACCCTCCAGCGACACCTCCTCCCACGCCCACATCTACCGTGCCCGCCCCGACGTCGGCGCCGTCGCGCACACGCACAGCCCCTACGCCACAGCCTGGGCCGCGCGCGGCGAGGCCATCCCGTGCGCCATCACCGCCATGGCCGACGAGTTCGGCGGCGACATACCCGTCGGCCCCCTCGCCCTCATCGGCGGAGACGACATCGGACAGGGCGTGGTCACCACCCTGGAGGGCCACCGTTCGCCCGCGGTCCTCATGCGAGGCCACGGTGTGTTCACCGTCGGAGCCGACGCCAGGGACGCGGTCAAGGCCGCGGTGATGTGCGAGGACGTCGCCCGCACCGTGCACATCGCCCGCCAGGGCGGTCCCCTCCGACGCCTGCCCCAAGAACACATCGACGCGCTCCACCACCGCTACCAGAACGTCTACGGCCAGTAAGGAAGTACGTCTCGTGTCCGTACCCGCAGCCCCGGCCACCGACCACCCGCCCGTCCAGGTCCACCGTCCCCGTATCGGCCTGCTCGGGATCATGCAGCCGCTCTACGACGACATGATCCCGGGTATCACCGAGCACCAGGCGGCCTACGCCGCACGCGTCGCCGACCGGCTCTCCGACGTCGCCGAGTGGACCGTCGGCCCGCCGGTGCGCGGGCGGGCCGACGCCGAAGCGGTGGCGCGCGACTTCGAGGCCGCGGGACTCGACGGCGTCATGGTCGTCATGCTCACCTACGGTCCCTCCCTGCGTGTCACCCGCGTGCTCGCCGACATGCGGCTGCCCGTCGTCCTGGCCAACATCCAGCCCGATCCCGAGGTCGACCCCTCCTGGGACATGGCGGACATGACCTACAACCAGGGCGTCCACGGAGCCCAGGACACCGCCAACGCCATGGTGCGCGCGGGTGTGCCCTTCGAGGTCGTCACCGGTGACTGGCGCAGTGCCGAGTTCGCCTCGCGTGTGGACCGCTGGGCACGGGCGGCCCGCGCGGTCACGGCGCTGCGATCCCTGCGGGTCGGCGTGTTCGGCCACCCCATGAACGGCATGGGCGACGCCCGCGTGGACGAGACCGCCCTGCTGCGCGTACTCGGCCCGGAGGTCCACGTCATCTCGCCGGGGGTCCTGCACCGGACGATGGCCGGCCTGTCCGACGAGGCGGTCACGGACCTCATGGACTGGGAGGACCGGGTGTTCGAGGTCGACGGGCGCCTGTCCACGGAGGAACGCGTCGACCACGCTCGTATGCAGCTGGGCATCGAACGACTCCTGGAGGAGAGCGGCTGCGGTGCCTACTCCACCCACTTCGACGCGATCGGTGAGGACGGACGTTTCGCCCGCCTGCCGATGGCCGCGGCCTCCACCCTGATGGCCAAGGGGTACGGGTTCGCGGGCGAGGGCGACGTCCTGGCGGCCTCCATGGTCTACGCGGGACACCAGCTCGCCGGAGACGGCCACTTCACCGAGATGTACGCGATGGACTTTCCCAGCGACTCCATCCTCATGAGCCACATGGGAGAGGGCAACTGGAGGGTCGCGCGTGGGGACGAACCGATCCGTCTCATCAAACGCCCCCTGGGCATCGGTGGCCTGGACGACCCGCCGACCCTGCTGTTCCGCTACCGGCCGGGACCGGCCACCCTGGCCTCGTTGGTCGCCCTCGGTGGTGAGCGCTTCCGCGTGGTCGTGGCCCAAGGCGAGGTCATCGACACACCCGCGCTGCCTTCCCTGGAGATGCCCTACGGCCGGTTCCGCCCCGACAGTGGCGTGCGCGGATGCATGGACGCCTGGCTGCGCTCGGGCGGTACCCACCACATGGTCATGAACACCGGAGCCCGCGCCGAGGACTGGCGGGTCCTGTGCGAACTCTCCGGTGTCGAGTACGTCCGGGTCTGAACCGTCGGACACGTCCCCCCACGGGGTTCCCAGGCGACGAGCGCCCACACACGGCGGCCGGTTCCGGCCACATCGCGAGGACGTCCGGGCAAGACCCGGGGCCGGCGGGCAGGATCGTCAGTCGACCGCCCCGAAGAACCCAGTGAGGACGACCCCCGAAGACACGACGTTCTCGAGCAGCCCCCATCACGAGGAGACCCCTTGCTCCACGCCTCCCTCAGCGCCGACGCGGTCACCCCGCTCTCTCCCGTCCACCGCCGTACCTTCGGCTCCTTCGTCGAACACATGGGACGTTGCGTCCACACCGGCGTCTACGAACCCGACCACCCAACCGCCGACGCCGACGGGTTCCGCGGCGACGTCGCGGCCCTGGTCCGCGAACTGGGCGTGACCACCGTGCGCTACCCCGGTGGCAACTTCGTCTCCGGCCACCGCTGGGAGGACGGGGTCGGACCCAAGGACCGACGTCCGGTACGCCGGGACCTGGCCTGGCACGCCATCGAGACCAACCAGTTCGGCCTCGACGAGTTCGTCACCTGGTGCAGGCGGTCGGACATCGAACCGATGATGGCCGTCAACCTCGGCACACGCGGACTCCAGGAGGCCCTGGACCTGCTGGAGTACGCCAACCATCCGGGCGGTACCCACCTGTCGGACCTTCGCGCCGCCCACGGACACCCCGACCCTCACGACATCCGTATGTGGTGCCTGGGCAACGAGATGGACGGACCCTGGCAGATCGGCCACTTGGACGCCCGCTCCTATGGGCGCAAGGCCGCTCAGGTCGCCCGTGCCATGAGGATGGCCGACCGCGATCTGGAACTGGTCGTGTGCGGCAGCTCGAACTCCTCCATGCCGACCTTCGGCACATGGGAGGCCACCGTCCTGGAGGAGGCCTACGACGCCGTCGACCACATCTCGCTGCACGCCTACTACGAGGAGCACGAAGGCGACCTGGCCGGCTTCCTCGGCTCGGTCACGGACATGGATCGCTTCATCGACTCCGTGATCTCCACCGCCGACGCCGTCGGCGCGAGACTGCGGGAGCGCAAACGCATCCAGCTCTCCTTCGACGAGTGGAACGTGTGGTACATGAGCCGCCACCACGCACAGGCCGCCGCCCGGCCCACGGACGACTGGCCTGTCGCGCCCAGGGTCATCGAGGACCGGTACAACGTGGCCGACGCGGTCGTGGTCGGCAACATGCTCATCAGCCTGCTCCGGCACAGCGACCGCGTCACCGCGGCCTGCCAGGCACAACTGGTCAACGTGATCGCACCGATCATGACCGAGCCCGGTGGGCCGGCCTGGCGACAGACCACCTTCCACCCCTTCGCCCTGACCGCCGCCTCGGCGGCGGGCCACGTGCTGCACACCGACGTCGACTGCCCGGTCCAGGACACCGCCAGGTACGGCGAGGTCCCCGTGGTCGACGCCGCCCTCACCCACGACCCCGAGGACGGGCGTGCCGCCCTGTTCGTCGTCAACCGCTCCACCGAACGACCCCTCACCCTCCGAGCCGACCTGCGCGACCTCGCCCCCGAGGGCGTCTCCGAAGCGCTCACCCTCACCGACGACGACGTGTACGCGACCAACACCATGGACGACCCCGACCGGATCGTGCCCCGACCCAACACGACGGTCCGACTCGACGGAGGGCGCCTCACGGTGACCCTGCCGCCGGTGTCCTGGACCGTCCTCACCCTGTCGACCAGCCGCAACTGACCGGAAGGCGTAACCGACATGACCCCCCGTATCGCACCATCACTGGCCCTGTTCGGCGTGACACTCCTGCTCACCGCCTGCGGCGGCGTCGGCGACGCCGCCCGTCCCACCGGTGAGGAGGGGACCGTCGGCATCGCCATGCCCACACAGTCCTCCGAACGTTGGATCAACGACGGAGCCAACATGGTCGCCGAGTTCGAGGAACGCGGCTTCGGCGCGGACCTGCAGTACGCCGAGGACGTCGTGGAGGACCAGGTGTCCCAGATCGAGAACATGATCACCAGGGGCGCCGACGTCCTGGTCATCGCCGCCATCGACGGCGAGGCACTCGGAGACGTGCTCGACATGGCCGCCTCCAACGACATCCCCGTGATCGCCTACGACCGTCTCATCCGCGGCAGCGAGAACGTCGACTACTACGCCACCTTCGACAACTTCGAGGTCGGTGTGCTCCAGGGCCGCTACATCGAGGAGGCCCTCGACCCGGAGAAGGAGGAAGGACCCTTCAACATCGAGCTGTTCGGCGGTTCGCCCGACGACAACAACGCCTACTTCTTCAACGACGGGGCGATGTCGGTGCTCCAACCCCACATCGACGACGGCGTCCTGCGGGTCCGCAGCGGTCAGACCTCCATGGAGCAGATCGCGACCCAGCGCTGGGACGGCTCCATCGCCCAGGCCCGCATGGACAACCTGCTCAGCGCCCACTACTCCGACGAGAACGTGCACGCGGTCCTGTCCCCCTACGACGGGATCAGCCTCGGCGTCATCGAGTCCCTGCGCGCGGTCGGCTACGGCAGTGAGGATCGCCCACTGCCCGTGGTCACCGGACAGGACGCCGAGGTCGCCTCGGTCAAGTCGATCATCGCGGGGGAGCAGACCCAGACGGTGTTCAAGGACACCCGGGCCCTGGCCGCCCAGACGGTCGACATGGTCGAGGCGCTCCTGGCGGGAGAAGAGGTCCCGGTCAACGACACCGAGACCTACGACAACGGGGTCAAGGTCGTGCCCTCCTACCTGCTCGAACCCGTGTCGGTCGACATCGACAACTACCACGAGGTGCTCGTCGGCAGCGGTTACTACGAGGAGTCCGACCTCTGATGACGGCCGCGGACGCGCGGCCCGCCTCCCACGGCGGGCCGCTTCTGACGATGCGGGACATCCGCAAGGACTTTCCCGGCGTGCGAGCCCTCGACGAGGTCTCTCTGAGTGTCGAGCACGGCCACATCCACGCCTTGATGGGGGAGAACGGGGCCGGCAAGTCCACCCTGATGAAGGTGCTCAGCGGTGTCCATCCCGTGGGCTCTTACACCGGTGAGATCCTCCTCGACGGCCGACCCTGCGCCTTCTCCGGTGTCGCCGACAGCGAACGCGCCGGGATCGCCATCATCCACCAGGAACTGGCACTCATCCCGCAGCTGTCCATCAGCGAGAACGTCTTCCTCGGCCACGAACGGGCCCGGTACGGCGTCATCGACCGGGACGCCACCCACGCCCGGGCGCGGGAGCTGATGCTCCGTGTCGGCCTCGACGAGAACCCCGCCACCCCCGTCTCCGCACTGAGCGTGGGCGCCCGACAACTGGTGGAGATCGTCAAGGCCCTGGCCAAGAGCGTGCGGCTGCTCATCCTGGACGAACCGACCTCGGCGCTGAACGAGGCGGAGAGCGCCCGCCTGCTCGAACTCCTCCTGGACCTGCGCGGACAGGGGGTGACGTGCATCCTCATCTCGCACAAGCTCGGCGAGGTCATGCGGGTGTGCGACGAGGTCACCATCCTGCGCGACGGGCGCACCATCGAGACCCTGGCCGTGGAACGTGACGCGGAGGGCGTCCCCTCCGTCGACGAGGATCGCGTCATCCGCGGCATGGTCGGTCGCGAACTCGACCAACGCTACCCCGACCGGATCGGGAAGGTCGGCGGGACGCGCTTCGAGGTCCGTGACTGGACCGTGGACCACCCGACCCAGGCCGGTCGGCGCATGGTCGACGGGGTCGACCTGACCGTGCGCGAAGGCGAGGTCGTGGGCATGGCGGGACTGATGGGCGCGGGCCGGACCGAGTTCGCCATGAGCCTGTTCGGTCGCTCCTACGGCCGTCACGTTCGCGGCGGCCTGTTCAAGGACGGCGTGGAACTGCCCACCGGAAACGTCGCGGAGGCCGTGCGGGGCGGCATCGCCTACGTGCCCGAGGACCGCAAGTCCCTCGGACTGCTGCTCGACGACGACATCCGCCACAACATCACGCTCGCCGGACTGGGCCGGGTGTCCCGGCGCGGGATCCTCGACCCGGGGCTGGAGACCGTGGAGGCCACGCGCATGAGCGAGCGGATGCGGGTCAGAAGCCACGGCACGACCCAGACCGTGCGCACCCTCAGCGGAGGCAACCAGCAGAAGGTCGTGCTCGGCAAGTGGATGTTCACCCGGCCCGAACTGTTGATCCTGGACGAACCCACCCGGGGCATCGACGTCGGTGCCAAGTACGAGATCTACCTCATCGTGCGTCGACTCGCCGCAGCGGGCGCCTGTGTGCTGCTCATCTCCTCCGAGCTGCCCGAGATCCTCGGTATGTGCGACCGGATCTACACGATGTGCGAGGGGCGCGTCACCGGAGAGGTGCCCGGAGAGGGAGCCGACCAGGAAACCCTCATGAGACTGATGACACGAACCGGGGGCCTCCCGTGAAAGAGACGACCACGACCTTCCGACCGTCCCGGCTCGGCTCGGTGCTGATGCGGGACAACGCCCGCCAGTACGGCATGGCCATCGCCCTGGTCGCCATCATCGTGCTGTTCCAGATCCTGACCGGGGGACTCCTGCTCACCCCGCTCAACGTCACCAACCTGATCATGCAGAACTCCTACATCCTGATTCTGGCGATCGGGATGATGCTGGTGATCATCACCGGTCACATCGACCTGTCGGTCGGGTCGGTGGTGGCGTTCACCGGCGCGGTCTCGGCGATCATGCTGACCTCGTGGGGACTGCCCACGCTCATGGTGGTGCCGGCGGTACTGCTTCTGGGCGGACTCATCGGCGCCTGGCAGGGGTTCTGGGTGGCCTACGTGCGCGTGCCCGCCTTCATCGTCACCCTCGCCGGGATGCTCGTGTTCCGCGGCGCGACCCTGGCGGCCCTGGGAGGGGAGTCCATCGCCCGGCTGCCCTCGTCCCTGCGCTCGTTGTCCAGCGGGTTCCTGCCGGGTCAGGGCGGAGAGGGCCCCCACCTGCCGACACTGTTGCTGGGAGCGCTCGGAGCCGCGGCGATCGTGTGGATCCAGTGGCGCTCACGTGCCCGCTCCCGCGGGTACGGGCTGCCGGTCCAACCGGTCGGGGTCACCGCGGCCTCCTCCGCCGTCGTCGTCGCGGCCGTGCTGGCGTTCACCTACGTGCTGGCCCAGTACAACGGGCTGCCCATCGTGGGGGTGCTGCTCGTCGCGCTCATCGCGGGGTACTCGTTCGTCATGCGCTCCACGACCATGGGGCGACGCGTGTACGCCGTCGGCGGCAGCGAGCAGGCGGCCGCGCTGTCCGGCATCAGGACCCGGCGCACCACGTTCTGGGTGTTCGTCAACATGGGTGTGCTCTCGGCGCTGGCGGGACTGGTGTTCACCGCGCGCCTCAACGCCGCCACGCCCGGCGCCGGGACCATGTTCGAGCTCGACGCGATCGCGGCGGCCTTCATCGGCGGTGCCTCCGCCACCGGGGGTGTGGGAACGGTCGTCGGCGCCGTCATCGGGGCGCTCGTCATGGGTGTGCTCAACAACGGCATGTCGCTGATCGGACTGGGAGTGGACTGGCAGCAGCTCATCAAGGGACTGGTGCTGTTGCTCGCGGTGGCCTTCGACATCTACAACAAGCGTCGCGTCTCCACCGGGCGCACCGTCTCCCTGCCGGTGCCCCGACGCCGGAACGGGGGAGGAGGGGAGGGAACGGCCGCTCCGCCACGGGGTGATGCCCAGGCCGTTCCGTGACCGGGCCCGGGACCGCCCCGCCGACAGCCCCGGACACTTCGCGAAGTCCGTTCCAGGTCCTCGTTCGGGGCGTCGGACATCCGGCGGCCGCCGGATGTCCGACGATGGGGCCGTCGCGGGCACGTCCGTCCCGCCGAGCAGCACCGGGGAACACCGGCACGGACGCCACCGCCGGGCCGGGGCCACCAGGGCAGGTGCGACCATCCCGCCCTCGCCTCGTCCGGGCGAGGAGCCGCCCCCGGCCGGCCCTCCCGGGCACCGTTCACCGGAGGCTCACGAGGACCGGAACGCTCCGGTGTGGAGACGGCCGGCCGATGTCCGCCCGACGAGGCGCGGGGGAAACCCCCAGTGGGGACGGTCACCGTCCGGGCGCGGGGCGCCGCGAAGCGGTCCGGACCGTGGGCGGGGCCGGAACGTCCCGGGGGAGAACTACCCTGGGGAACGTGGCAGGCCGGATCAGAGACGAAGACATCGCCCTCGTGCGTGAGCGCGCCCCCATCGCCGACGTGATCGGTGAATACCTCCAGTTGCGCAACGCCGGAGGCGGGTCGCTCAAGGGACTGTGCCCCTTCCACGACGAGAAGTCCCCCTCCTTCAACGTCACCCCCTCGAAGAACCTCTGGTACTGCTTCGGCTGCAACGAGGGCGGCGACACCATCTCCTTCCTCCAGAGGATGGAGAGCCTCAGCTTCGTCGAGGCGGTCGAGACACTGGCCCGCCAGGTCGGCGTCACCCTGCGCTACGAGGAGGGCGGTCGCAGCGCCAGGCGTGAGGAGGGCAAGCGCCGGCGCCTGCTGGACGCCCATCGGGAGGCCGCCGAGTTCTACTCCGAGCAGCTGCTCTCACCCGCCGCGGTCACCGCGCGACGCTTCCTGGACGAGCGCGGCTTCAACCGGGCGCACGCCGAGCACTTCGGTCTGGGCTACGCCCCGCCGGGGTGGGAGAACCTCACCTCGCACCTGCGGCGCAAGGGCTTCACTGACGCCGAGCTGGTGGAGGCGGGTCTGGCCAGTCAGGGGCGGCGTGGCGCCTACGACCGTTTCCGTAACCGGCTGCTGTGGCCCATTCGCGAGGTCACCGGCGAGGTCGTCGGTTTCGGGGCCCGCAAGCTCGACCCCGACGAGGACGGTCCCAAGTACCTCAACTCTCCTGAGAGCCCCATCTTCCACAAGGGGCGCCTGCTGTACGGGTTGGATCTGGCCAAGCGCAACATCTCCCAACAGCGCCGTGCCGTCATCGTCGAGGGCTACACCGACGTCATGGCCTGTCACCTGTCGGGGGTGACCACCGCCGTGGCCACCTGCGGCACCTCCTTCGGAGAGGACCACCTCAAGCTCCTGCGACGGATGCTGCTGGGCCGCTCCAACCAGGGCGGTGAGGTGGTGTTCACCTTCGACGGGGACGCCGCCGGGCGCAAGGCCGCCGTCCGCGCCTTCGCCGAGGAGCACGGCTTCACCTCCGAGACCTTCGTCGCCGTGCAACCCGACGGCCTCGACCCGTGCGACCTGCGTCTCCAGCACGGACCACAGGCGGTCGCCGACCTGGTCGAGGACCGTGTCCCGCTGTACGAGTTCATGATCCGCAACGTCATGGAGGGCTACGACCTGTCCACCCCCGAGGGCAGGATGGCCGCGCTGGACGCCGCCGCCCCGGTGGTCGCCAGCATCAGGGACGAGGGCGTACGGCGCAACTACGGCAAGAACCTGGACCGCTGGACCGGCATCCTGGACGAGGCCTTCGTGTTGCGCCGGGTCAACCAGCACATGCACCGGGGGAGAAAAGGGCAGGTGCGGGCCCCCGCACGGCCCGCCCCGACCCCGGACGCGCGCGAGGCCCCCTACGACCTGAACGATCCCTCGGTGCAGCGTGAACGTCAGGCGCTCAAGATCGCGATGCAGTACCCCTCCCTGGCCGTCGGATTCGACACGTTCACCGAGGAGGACTTCACCGTTCCCCAGCACCGGGCCCTGCTCCGGCTCATCCTCGACCACGGGGGCGTGGCCGCCGCGCATGACCCCGCCGCGTGGGTCAACGACCTGCGCGAGGCGGCTCCCAACGACGCCCAGCGTGATTTCCTGACCCGTTTGGCGGTGGAGCAGCTGGAGTTCTATGGAGAACTCGACGAGCATTACGCCAGACAAATACTGGGCACAATCAGAACTCATTCCATCAATCGCCGTGAAGCAAACCTGAAATCCCGGTTGTCGCGCCTGGAAGGCACTGCACAAGTGGAGGAACAACAGCAGGTACTGGTCGAGCTCATGGCGCTTCAGCAGCAAAAACGTGCTCTCCGAGAGGAGCTTGCCGGAGGCATGTAGCACCGAGGTGACAATAGTAGTTCTCCCTTTTCCGGCCCCCGTGCGGGCACAATGGGGGAGTGGCTCCCACAGTTGTGACCAAAGAAGTGCGGCATGTTCGGCAGGCGGCCCTGCCGCCCACCGACCGGGGACCGGTCGGTCGCGGCGAGGTCGCCTCCGCGCCGGAGCGGCCGGACACCTCCCCGGACCACCTGGACCACGCCGTCCTCCGGTTCTCGGGGATCGGTGCGCAGAGCGTCGACCAGGAGGAGGTCGGAGGACGCCCCGACGACGGCAGACGCTCCGGCTCCGATCTGGTACGGCTCTACCTGCGCGAGATCGGCCGGGTGCCACTGTTGACGGCCCAGGAGGAGGTGGACCTGGCCCAGGCGGTCGAGGCCGGACTGTACGCACAACACTGCGCCCCCCTCGCGGGGGAGCGGACGCGGGAGGAACTCCTCACACTGGTGGAGGAGGGACGACGGGCCAAACGGCGCCTGATCGAATCCAACCTGCGCCTGGTCGTCTCCATCGCCAAACGCTATGTGGGCCGGGGCCTGCTTTTCCTCGACCTTGTTCAGGAGGGCAATCTCGGACTGATCCGCGCGGTGGAGAAGTTCGACTACCGCAAGGGTTTCAAATTCTCCACCTACGCGACGTGGTGGATTCGCCAGGCCATCACGCGGGCGATCGCGGACCAGGCCCGCACCATTCGCGTTCCCGTGCACATGGTCGAGACGATCAACAAGATCATCCGGATACAGCACCAGCTGCATCAGCGGCTGGGGCGCGAACCCAGTACGGCGGAGATCTCCTCCGTGGTCGGATTCGGCGATGAACGTGTTCTGGAGATCCAACGGATCGCCCGGGAGCCGGTGTCGCTACAGGCGCCCATCGGGGAGGAGGAGTCCGACTTCGGCGACTTCATCGAGGACCGTGACGCGGTCGTCCCGATGGAGGCGGCGGCCTTCACCGTTCTCCAGGAACAGCTGGGACTGATCCTCGCGGGGTTGTCCGACCGGGAGCAACGCGTCATCAGACTGCGGTTCGGCATGGCCGACGGGCACCCGCACACCCTGGAGGAGGTGGGGCGCGAGTTCGGAGTGACCCGGGAGCGTATCCGTCAGATCGAGGCCAAGACCCTGGCCAAGCTACGCCACCCCTCCCGGGCCGGGGCCCTGCGTGACTTCCTCACCACCGACTGAGGGGTGCCGAGCGGGACGTTCGGCTCGAACGGGACCGGGCGGGAGCAATCAAGAACAACGTGTGGGAAGGTCCCGGGGTTCCGTGACGGCCTCATGTGGCCGGCTCCGCGGGAGCGGCCGGTTTCCCGCCCCCGGGCGTCTACCGTCGAAGGATGACTTCCCCATCTGTTCCGAGCGCGGGGCGCCGACGTCGGCGGCGCTCCCCGCTCGTCTTGGGCGCGGCCGTGGTGGCCGCCGTCGTACTGATCACGGGGGTCTTCGTCGTGGCCACATCGAAAAATCCCGAGCGCATCGGTTACTTCGCCGACTGGAACGTGGCCAATCGCGGCTACACCGTCAAGGAGCTGGACGACAGCGGCGCTCCCGAGCACCTGACCCGACTGATGTGGGCCTTCGGCGACGTCAGCTCGGAAGGACTGTGCCACATCCCGGGGAACCACGACCAGCCCTGGGAGCTGTACCAGCGGCGCTACGACGCGCAGGACAGTGTCGACGGGCGGGCGGACGAGTACGAGCAGGAGCTCGCGGGCAGTCTCCATCAGTTGCGCCTCCTCCAGGAGAAGCACCCCCATCTGCGGGCCAGCCTGTCCCTGGGCGGATGGAACTGGTCGAAGCACTTCTCCGTCGCGGCCCGTACCGAGGAGTCCAGGCGGGAGTTCGTGTCCTCCTGTCTCGACCTGTGGCTGCGCGGGAACCTTCCGGTCTACGAGGAGGAGCCCCAAGGAGGGGACGGGGTGGCCGCGGGCATCTTCGACGGCATCGACCTGGATTGGGAGTGGCCCGGGGGAGGGGGACACCCGGACAACGACGAGCATCCCGAGGACGCGGCCAACTTCACCCTCCTGGTGGCCGAGTTCCGCCGCCAACTCGACGAGCTCTCCCGCGAGACGGGCAGGGACCACGTGCTGTCGGTGTCACTGCCCGGCGGGAGCGCCGACGGTCGGGCCTACGACGGCGAGATCTTCGACCACCTCGACTTCGCCACCGTGCAGGGTTATGACTTCGCCGGCCCGTGGAACGAACGGACGGCCTTCCACTCCAACCTCTACACCTCCGCGTCACGGCCGGAAGCCGACAGCGTCGACCAGGCCGTTCAGCGCTACCTGGATCTGGGCGCGCCTCCGGAGAAGCTGGTGGTGGGCGTTCCGGCCTTCGGTCGTGGATGGCAGGGGGTCGGTTCCACCGACGAGGGACTCGGGCAGGAGGCGGACGGGCCGGCCGACGACGGCTACGACGGTCCGACGATGGCCTTCTCCGAGTTGCAGGAACACGAGGGCCGCCGCTTCCTGGACGAGGAGGCGGGGGCCTACTGGGTCTATGACGGCGACGAGTGGTGGACCTACGACGACCCTCAGGTCCTGGCGATCAAGGGCGAGTACGTGTTGGAGAGGGGTCTGGGCGGGCTCATGGTGTGGAACCTGGACATGGACCCGACCGGCGAACTGGTCCGCGCCATGGACGAGTCCCTCCGCGGCTGAACGGGCAGCGCGCGCGGCACGCTTGCGACACCGCCGGCCCACCCGTCACGCTGAACGGCATGGCCGACCCGCACAGCACCACAGAACGAACCGACGTGACCGCCCTGCGCCGCGACCTGGAGAGCCGTGTCAGGGGTACGGTCGCCTTCGACCCGGGCACGCGCGCCCTCTACACCTCGGACGCCTCCAACTACCGGCGCGTGCCGTTGGCGGTGGTCATCCCCGAGACCGTGGAGGACTGCGCGACGGCCGTGCGCACCTGCGCCGAGCACGGTGTACCGATCGTGCCCCGGGGCGGAGGCACCTCCATCGCGGGCAACTCCATCGGCACCGGCGTGGTCATCGACACCTCGCGCCACCTGCGCGCCATCGAGCACATCGATCCCCAGGCCCGCACCGCCACCGTCCAACCCGGCGTCATCCTGGACGACCTGCGCCGAGCCGCCGCCGAGTACGGGCTCACCTTCGCGCCCGATCCCTCCACCCACAGTCGTTGCACCATCGGCGGCATGATCGGCAACAACGCCTGTGGCTCCCACTCGGTGGCCTGGGGCACCACCGCGGACAACATCGTCTCCCTGGACCTGCTGCTCAGCGACGGCACCAGGCTCACGGTGGGCTCCTACGACAGTGAGGAGCAGACACGGGAACTGGCCCGCAGGCCGGGGCGCGAGGGACGCGTCCACGCCGCGCTGGCCCGCCTGGTGGAGGAGTACCGCGCCGAGCTGCGCACCGCCATGCCCGACTTCCGCCGCAGGGTGTCGGGTTATGCGTTGGACCGTCTGCTGCCGGAGAAGGGCCGCAACGTCGCCGCCGCGCTGGTGGGCACGGAGGGCACCTGTGCGTTCGTGCTCGGTGCCACCGTGCGGCTGGTCCGTACGCCCGCGGCCCGTGCCCTGGCCGTTCTGGGCTACCCCGACGCCCCCGCCGCCGCCGACGCCGTTCCCGCCCTGCTCACCCACCGTCCGCTCACCGTGGAGGGCATCAACCACCGCATGGTGGCCGCACTGGACCGGCACGGGACGGGGTCACGGGTACCGCTGCCCGACGGCGGCGCCTGGCTCCTGGTGGAGATCGCGGGACCCGACCACGACGGGGCCGCCGAGGCCGCCCGGGACATGCTGGCCGGACTCGCGGGCACCGCCCGTCCCCAGGACGCGCTGGTCGTCGCCGACCCCGCCCACCAAAGGGCCCTTTGGCGTATCCGTGAGGAGGGGGCCGGACTCACCCAGCGCACGCCCACCGGAGACGAGGCCTGGTCCGGCTGGGAGGACGCCGCCGTACCTCCGGAGAACCTGGGCGCCTATCTACGCGACTTCGACCGGCTCATGCGGCGCCACGATCGCTTCGGCGTGGTCTACGGTCACTTCGGTGACGGTTGCCTGCACGTGCGCATCGACTTCGAACTCACCCATGAACGGGGCCGCCGCGAGTACCGGGCGTTCATGGAGGAGGCCTCGGAGATCGTCGTCAGGCACGGCGGCTCCCTGTCGGGCGAGCACGGTGACGGTCAGGCGCGTTCGGAGCTGCTCACACGCATGTACCCCGAACGCCTCATCCGGGCCTTCGGCGAGTTCAAGAGGATCTGGGACCCCGACGGCCTCATGAACCCCGGCATCATCGTCGATCCGCTGCCCCTGGACGCCGACGTCCGGGTGTCGGCGAGGATGTCGCCACCGCTGCTGGCAGAGGCGTCCCTGGCCTACCGGGAGGACGACGGCGACTTCGCCAAGGTCCTGCGGCGTTGCACGGGAGTGGGCAAGTGCCGCCGACAGGAGGGGCCGGGCGTCATGTGCCCCAGCTACCAGGTCACCCAGGAGGAGAAGCACTCCACCCGTGGACGCGCCCGCCTGCTGTTCGAGATGGCCACCGGGGAACTCATCACCGACGGATGGCGGTCGGAGGAGGTGCGCGAGAGCCTGGACCTGTGCCTGTCCTGCAAGGGCTGCCTGAGCGACTGTCCGGCCGATGTGGACATGGCCGCATACAAGGCCGAGTTCCTGCACCAGCACTACCGGGGTCGGGTGCGCCCGGCCGCCCACTACTCGATGGGCTGGCTGCCACTCTGGGCGCGCCTGGCCTCGTTGGCCCCGGCCGAGGCCAACCGGCTCACCAGGACGCCCGGTGTCTCACGCCTGGCCAAGAGGGTCGCGGGGGTGGCTGCGCAGCGTGATCTGCCCTCGTTCGCCCACACCACCTTCACCCGGGCCTTCCACCGCCGTGTCGCACGCGGCCAGGCCCGGGCGGACGGGCCTCGGGTGGTGCTGTGGCCGGACACCTTCGGCGAACACCTGAACCCCCACGTACCGGCCGCCGCCGTACGTGTGCTGGAGGACGCCGGGTTCAGCGTGGTCCTGCCCCGAGGACGGGTGTGCTGCGGCCTGACATGGGTCTCCACCGGCCAGTTGGACGTGGCGCGCGCGGTGATGCGCCGCGCGGTACGGGCCCTGGCACCGTTGGTGGAGGAGGGGCTGCCCGTGGTGGGCCTGGAGCCCAGCTGTACCGCGGCGCTACGCCACGACCTGCGGGAACTGCTTCCCGGGCCGGACAGCGAGAAGGTGGCCGGGGCCGTGCACACCCTGGCGGGGTTCCTGAGCGAGTACGCCCCCGACTGGCGACCGCCGAGGATCCCCGCCTCGGCCCTGGCCCAGGTGCACTGCCACCAGCACGCGGTGATCGGCTTCGACGCGGACCGGGAGTTGATCGCCCGTGCCGGGATCGACGGTGAGGTGCTGGACTCGGGCTGCTGTGGGCTGGCGGGGGACTTCGGCTTCACCGAGGGCCGTTACGAGGTGTCCACGGCCATCGGGGAGCGCGACCTGTTGCCCCGGGTGCGTGAGGCCTCCGAGGACACCCTGGTACTCGCCGACGGCTACAGCTGTCGTACCCAGATCGAACATGGCACGGGTCGCCGGGCCCTGCACCTGGCCGAGGTCCTCGCACGGGGACTGGAGGGCTGAGAACAGACGGGAGTCGCCCCTTCCACGACCGGGAGGCGCCACGGGGATCCGCACGGCCGGCGACCTTCCTCGGAGCGGCGCTCTTTGGAGCACAGCGGTACCACGGCGGGTCTCTCCCCGTCGTGGCCGCCCGGGGAGTGGTTCACACCCCCATCTGGTCGTGGAGTTCGGCCAGGGCCAGGGAGACGGCGTCCGGCAGGCGCTGGTCCCGCGGGTCCACACCCTCACCCAGGTGGACGCGCCAGTCCACGTCGGTGCCTCCGGGCGGGCGGCGCGCCACCAGTCGGAAGCCGGTGGCGGAGTCGGCCTCGGGAAAGGGCACGAACCGGTTGACCAGGATGGTCGCGGTGACGCGTTCGGAGACGGTCTCGGCCAGGCGCCGGTAGTCCACGGCGTCGGCGGCCGGGGCCGAGCGCAGTCGCACGGTGTGCTCGCCCGACCCTCCCTTCAGGAACGTGAAGGTGTCGGGGGTCCAGCGTGCCTGGTCGATGTCCTGCCAGGGGACGGCACGGCCGTCGGGCAGGTACAGGGCGAGCGTGGTGGCGACCAGGACCGGGGTCCCCCCGTCGGTGGGGGTGGCGACGGGCGCGTGCGCCAACACGCGCTCGCCCCGCTCCAGCCGGGCGCGTACGGCGGTGGGCACGCCTCGGGAGAACAGGGACACTAACGCTCTCCACCCGAGGTGTCCCTGCCGCCCGGGGGCTGGGTTCCGTTGGAACCGCGGGTCTCCCACTCGACGAGGTCCATCTCCTCGTCGGTGGGCCGTGCCAGGAAGTCGCGCACCGATGTGACCGGCATCTTGTCCATGGCCTTGTCGTAGACGGTGCGGCCCGCGTTGCTGACCTGGGCGCCGACGAGTCCGGCCACCTCTTGGACGACGGGACTGTCGGCCACCTTACGGGCGACACGGGCCAGTTGCTCGTAGCGGGCCCTGCCCGCCCTCGCTCCCAGGACGTAACCGATGGCGAGTCCGGTCGCGAACGTGATCCGGTAACGCATGGGGTACCTCTTCCGCCTCGGAGACGATCGGTGTGGTCTGGCCACGACGTTACCCGGAAGGGACCCCGCCACACATGGCCGACACCGGTCAAGAGCACTCCACGAACACGCTAGGCTTGGGTTGTCGTCACGGCCGAGGAAGACCGTGACGTACGCAGTCCCGCGTAGCTCAATCGGCAGAGCAGCCGGCTGTTAACCGGCAGGTTATTGGTTCGAGTCCAATCGCGGGAGCCCGTATCGGACACCGGCGAGCCGTCCTCGTACAGGCGTCGTCGGTGGAACCACATCATGTGAGCCAGGGCTCTTCCCAAGGGAAGGGCCCTGCGGCCTTTCCGGGTGAGGTCCGCCGACTCACGAGGCTCTCCGCAGGGCCGGGGCGACACCGCCCTCCCGTCCGGCGTGCACCGGCGGACACACGCCCCGATGCCCTCTGACGAAGGGCCGCCACCCTCGGTCGCGCCCTTTCCCCGGAAGGCCCTCGTGTGCCTTCACCGACAACCGGTCCCCGATGTGGACGGTCACCGCCCTCGTGGCCGCCACGAGTCCGGTCACCCCATCTCCCCCCGGCGGGCGGCGCCGCGCGGCCCACGGACGAGCAGGACGGTGTTCACCGTACGATCCCCGACCCCAGCCCCGTCGAGCCGGGGAACGTCCGCCGCGCCGGTTCGCGAGCCCCGCGGAGCAGGTGTGGGGCCTGCGTTCCGGCGACGTGTGCGCGGCCGGGACGGGAGCCGGAAAAAGCGTCGCGAGCACCCTCCGGGAGGCGCTAGGCTAGTGGCGTCGCCACGGACCCCCAAGGCACCGGGTGAACGCAGTCCCGCGTAGCTCAATCGGCAGAGCAGCCGGCTGTTAACCGGCAGGTTATTGGTTCGAGTCCAATCGCGGGAGCGGTACGGTCGGGCCCCTCTCCTCAGGGAGAGGGGCCCGACGTCGTCCACGGGGCGTTGGGTCGTTCCTTCACGGGGAGGCTCGCCCACGTCGCCGGCCCTTCCCGGGCGTTCGCCGTGCCGGTCGTCCGGGGCGGGGCTGCTCCTCGACCGAAGGGGCACGCGCGAGAGCGTCGGTGAGGAGAGGGTCTCGGTCGGGCCGTGGTGGTCGTCCTCCCCGCCCCGCCGTCCACGATACTGAGAGGTCTTCTCGGTGTCCCGGCACGTCGGGATCGTGAGGGCTTCGCCCTTCGTCCGTACGCCGCAGAGACTTTCATGAGGTGGCCGGGCCGGGCGGGCGCCGACACGAGGAACGATGCGCGAGGGGGCCAAGGGAACACCGGTTCACAGCGTCCTCACCGACGCCGCCGTGGTCTCCACGGTGATCCTCTCCGTGCCCTCGCTCGTCTGTGGCCCGTCCCTGATGGGGAGGCCCGGCGCGCGAGGTCGTGTTCTGCGACCGGGTGGGTCTCTCTTCTCCGGGCGGGGCCCGCAGGACGTGCCCCCGTCGGCGCACCGGGACGGAAGATGGTGTGGTCCCTCGCCCGCTGCCGGTCCGAGGCGGCTCCAACGCGGGGGTGAGGGAACGACGGGTTTCAGATGCGGCCCAGACCGCCCAGGATCAGTCGACGGTTGCGCTGGGGCATCTGGTAGCAGCCGGGTACGGGCGGGGCCACGGGAAGGGTGCGCCAGCGCTGGACCTCGATCAGGCCGGGCTCGCTGATCCGCCAGCCCTCGAAGAAGCCCTCGATGGTCTTCCGCGAACGCCAACGGCCGGACCCCAGGTGGTCCAGGAAGACCCGCTCCAGCTGTTCGGCGCGGGAGGCGTCCTTGGGGAAGGCCGTGGGGTCGGGGCGGCAGTAGTGACTGAGGACCATGTGGCTGCCCGGGGCCAAGGACTCGCGCAAGGCGGCGATGTGCTCGGCCGGGGTGTCGGCGTCGGAGGTGTGCGAGACCACGCCGGTCAGCAACAGGCCCACGGGCCGGTCCAGGTCGATGAGGCTCCGGGTCTCGGAGCTGTCCAGAAGCAGGTCCGGCTGGGTGAGGTGGGCCTTCACCGCCGTGGTGGTGCGCCCGTCACGGAGCAGGGCGAGGTGGTGGGTCAGCACCACCGGATCGTCGGTGGCGTAGACCACGCGGGCCGAGGGGTCGCTCGCGTGCGCGATCTCGTGGGGGTCTCCGGGCGCGGGCAGCCCCGCGCCGAACTGAATGAACTGTCGGATGCCCAGGTCGGCGCTCAGGTGGCGCACGGCCCGTTGGAGGAAGGCCCGTTCGCCCAGGACGAGGTCCTGGAACCCCGGCGCCGCCTGTTCCGCCCTGGTGGCCAGGTCCCTGTCCACCTCGAAGTGGTCCTTGCCCTTGAGGTGGAAGGAATGCAGCCGGGCCAGACTCGGCCGGGTCAGGTCGACGAAAGGCGGAGGATTGGCCCTGACATGCTTACTCCCCGCCTGCCTGAGGAAATCGGGGGAGGTGAATCGAGACATCGCCGTCCTCTTGTCTGAGGTGGGGAAGTGTGGTCGACCTCTGGATTCTATTCCGAGTGTGCAGTGTTGTTAACCGCATCACAGACACAGGATGGAGAAAATCTCCGTTCACGGCGCCCGGGAAGTGCCGCGCAGGACATCGAAGGGCGAGCTTGGGGTCGCTAAGACTTATATCCCCGATGTCCATTATGCGAGGAATCAGGGCGCGGCCGCGCGACAAGCCCGTGGTTGCGGGCTTTGCGGGCCCCGGTAGGGGCGGACGGGCTTTCCGCACGGACCGGTGACAAGTGTGCGGAGCTTCTCGGACGTGTGCGCGATCACCGCTTGTTCTCGCGTCCGGAAAAGGAGATCCTCCCCTGTATCGGCGCGGAAAAGCACGGTAATCCAGGGCCGCTGCCTGCGGCAATACACTCCTTACCCCGAATAAGGGCGCTTCTTGAGGAGTGTTATGGCCATCAGGAAAACAAGGCGCCTGTGGTGTCCGACCGGCGGACGCACGGGAATTCCATGCCGACCCGTGTGGCCCCGTCGAGGCCGCGTGCCCACGTAGGATGGGCCCCGTGGACCGCCCCTACACCATTCTCAGCTGCGCCATGTCGGTCGACGGACGCATCGACGACACCGGACCGCAACGGCTCCGGTTGTCCAACGAGGCCGACTTCGCGGAGATCGACGAGCTGCGCGCGGAGTGCGACGCGATCCTGGTCGGCGCCGGGACCCTGCGCGCCGACGATCCCCGTCTCCTGGTCCGCTCACCCCTGCTGCGCCGGCGCCGCAGGGAACAGGGACGTACCGAGAACCTCCTCAAGGCCGTGATCACCCGCAGCGGGGAGATCGACCCCCAGGCCCGCCTCTTCTCCACCGGTGACGCGGGTGCCGTCGTCTACACCACCGGGGCGGGGGTGGAGATCGCCCGGAGCGCGTTGGAACGGCGTCCCGACGACGACCCGCCGGCCGACGTCGTGGACGCCGGCGACCCGCCCACCGCCAAGGCCGTCCTGGCCGACCTGGCCGACCGCGGCGTGTCCCGCCTGCTCGTCGAGGGCGGTGGACACGTCCACACCCTGTTCCTCACCTCGGGGCTGGTCGACGAGCTCCGACTCGCGATCGCCCCGTTCTTCGTGGGGGAGGAGGACGCCCCGCGCTTCGTCCTGCCCGGCGCCTTCCCCCACACCCCCGACACCCCGATGCGTCTACTGGAGGCGCGGGCGCTCGGGGAAGTGGCGGTCCTGCGCTACCGCCTGGGAGAGGGGGAGGGGCGGTGAACGTCGGGCCGCCTCCGGCCGTGGGCGAGGCCGACGCCCACTGGCTGCTGCGCACCGTGGAACTGTCGCGCTCCTGCCCGCCCTCCGACACCGCTTTCTCCGTGGGCTGCGCGGTGGTCGCCGCCGACGGCACCGTCCTGGGCGAGGGCTACTCGCGCCGTGACGACCCGCACGACCACGCCGAGGAGGTGGCCCTGCGCGAGGTGGACACGGACGACCCTCGGCTGACCGGTGCCACTCTGTACTCGTCGCTGGAACCGTGCAGCTCCCGTTCCTCCCGGCCCCTCCCGTGCAGCGCGCTGATCCTGGCCACGCCGATCCCGCGCGTGGTCTTCTCCTGGCGTGAGCCCGACCTGTTCGTGGACTGCGACGGGGCCGAGCGCCTGCGCGCCGCGGGCCGTGTCGTGGTGGAACGCCCCGAACTGGCCGAAGGCGTGCGTGAGGTCAACGCCCACCTCGTGGACTGACGACCCCGCCTTCCCTCCGGGGGGGAGGCACCGGGAGCGGGTCGCCTCCTCAGAGTCGGTCGACGTCCACCACGCGCAGCACCGCGTGTCCGGCGGTGTCGGACGCGGCCAGGTCCACCTCCGCGCTGATCCCCCAGTCATGGTCGCCCGCCGGGTCGGCGAAGATCTGGCGTACTCGCCACAGCTCCGGTTCCCGCTCGATGAGCAACATCGCGGGTCCGCGCGCGTCCGGACCGGTGCCGATCGAGTCGTGCTCGTCGAAGTACTCCTCCAGCGCGTCCTCCCAGTCCTCGGCGTCCCAGTCCCCGTCCTCCTCCAGCGCGCCCAGTTCGTCGTAGCGGCGGCGGGCGGCCAGCTCCACGCGACGGAACATCTCGTTGCGCACCAGGACGCGGAAGGCACGGGCGTTCGCGGTCACCGGACGCACCTTCTCCTCGACGGGCTCCTCCGCCCCCGGGTCCTCCGTCCGCGGGTTGGTCAACTGCTCCCACTCGTCCAGCAGACTGGAGTCGACCTGACGCACCAGTTCGCCCAACCACTCGATGAGGTCGCGCAGCTCCTCGGTCTTGGCGTCGTCGGGCACCGTCTGGTTCAGCGCCTTGTAGGCACTGGCCAGGTAACGCAGCACCAACCCCTCCGACCTGGCCAGCTCGTAGAAGCCCACGTACTCGGTGAAGGTCATCGCCCGCTCGTACATGTCGCGGACCACGCTCTTGGGCTGGAGCGGGTGGTCGCCCACCCACGGGTGACCGCGCCGGTACACCTCGTAGGCATGGTCGAGCAGCTCCTCCAGCGGCTTGGGGTAGTCGACCTCCTCCAGCCGCTCCATGCGCTCCTCGTACTCGATGCCGTCCATCTTCATCTGCTGGACGGCCTCACCGCGCGCCTTGTTCAGCTGTGCGCCCAGGATCTGCCGCGGATCGTCCAGAGTGGACTCCACCACGCTGAGCACGTCCAGGGCGTAGGTGGACGACTCCCTGTCCAGCAGCTCCAACGCGGCCAGCGCGAACGTCGACAGGGGCTGGTTGAGCGCGAAGTCGGCCTGGAGGTCCACGGTCAGTCGCGCGGTGCGACCCTGCGCGTCCGGTTCGGGGAGCACCTCCACGATCCCGCCGTCCAACAGCGAGCGGTAGATCGCGATCGCCTCCCGGATGTGGCGGCGCTGCGTCTTGCGGTCGTCGTGGTTCTCGGTGAGCAGGTGCCGCATGGCGGAGAAGCAGTCTCCGGGCCGGGCGATGACGCTCAGCAGCATGGCGTTGCTCACCCTGAAACGCGAGGTCAGCGGTTCCGGTTCGGCCTCGATGAGTTTCCTGAACGTGGACTCGTCCCAGGAGACGAATCCTTCGGGGGCCTTCTTGCGCACCACCTTGCGCCGCTTCTTGGCGTCGTCGCCGGCCTTGGCCAGGGCTTTCTCGTTCTCGATGACGTGTTCGGGAGCCTGGGCCACCACGTTGCCCACGGTGTCGAAACCGGCGCGGCCCGCCCGTCCGGCGATCTGGTGGAACTCCCGGGCGCGCAGGCGGCGCACCCGCACCCCGTCGTACTTGCTCAACGCGGTGAACAACACGGTGCGGATCGGTACGTTCACCCCCACACCCAGGGTGTCGGTACCGCAGATGACCTTGAGCAGCCCGGCCTGGGCCAGACGTTCGACCAGGCGCCGGTACTTGGGCAGCATGCCCGCGTGGTGCACGCCGATGCCGTGACGCACGTACCGGGACAGGTTGCGGCCGAACCGGGTGGTGAAGCGGAAGTCGCCGATCTCCGCGGCGATCGCCGCCTTCTCCTCCTTGGTGCACATGTTGATGCTGGTCAGTGACTGCGCCCGCTCCACGGCCTGGGCCTGGGTGAAGTGCACGATGTACACCGGGGCGTTGCCGCTGCCCAGCAGCTCCTCCAGCGTCTCGTGCAGGGGAGTGACCCGATAGTCGTAGTAGAGGGGGACGGGGCGCTCCGCGGAGGTGACCACCGCGGTGGAGCGTCCGGTGCGTTTCTCCAGGTCCTCCTCGAAGCGGCTGACGTCGCCCAGGGTGGCCGACATCAACACGAACTGCGCCTGCGGCATCTCCAGAAGGGGCACCTGCCAGGCCCACCCGCGGTCGGGCTCGGCGTAGAAGTGGAACTCGTCCATGATGACGGTGTTGATGTCGGCGTCCGCGCCCTCGGCCAGGGCGATCTGGGCCAGGACCTCCGCCGTGCAGCACACGATGGGCGCGTCGGCGTTGACACTGGCGTCGCCGGTCATCATGCCGACGTTCTCGGTGCCGAAGATCTTGCACAGGTCGAAGAACTTCTCCGACACCAGTGCCTTGATGGGAGCGGTGTAGAACGCGCACTCGTCACGGGCCAGCGCCGCGAACAGCGCGCCCGTGGCCACCATGCTCTTACCCGAACCGGTGGGGGTGTTGAGGATGACGTTGGACCCGGAGACGACCTCGATGAGGGCCTCCTCCTGGTGCGGATAGAGGGTGAGGCCCCGCTCCTCGGCCCACAAAGCGAACGCCTCGAAGAGGGAGTCGGGTTCTGGTTCGGCCGGAAGCACATCAATGAGACTCACGACTTCTATACTGCCTGCTTTCCGAACCCGTTCGGGACGGTGCGGGGCGCACCCGGACACCAGAACGGGCGCGCCCCGTGGGACGCGCCCGTTCACGGTCGGTATCTCAGATCAGGCCGAGCTGCCTGACGGTGTCGCGCTCCTCGACGAGTTCCTGGACGGAGGCGTCGATGCGGGCGCGGGAGAAGTCGTCGATCTCCAGGCCCTGGACGATCTCCCACTCGCCGCCGCGCGAGACGACGGGGAAGGAGGAGATGAGGCCCTCGGGCACGCCGTAGGAGCCGTCGGAGGGAATGGCGGCGGAGGTCCAGTCGCCCTCGGGGGTGCCGTTGACCCAGTCGTGGACGTGGTCGATGGCGGCGTTGGCCGCGGAGGCGGCGGAGGAGGCCCCCCGGGCCTCGATGATCGCGGCGCCGCGCTTGGCCACGGTCGGGATGAAGTCGTCCTCCAGCCAGGCCTGGTCGCCCACGGCCTTGGCGGCGTTGGTGCCGTTGACCTCGGCGTGGAACAGGTCCGGGTACTGGGTCGCGGAGTGGTTGCCCCAGATCGTGAGCTTCTTGATGTCGTTGACCGACACGTCGAGCTTCTTGGCGAGCTGGGTGAGGGCACGGTTGTGGTCCAGACGGGTCATCGCGGTGAAGCGCTCGGCCGGAACGTCGGGGGCGTGGCTCTGGGCGATGAGCGCGTTGGTGTTGGCGGGGTTGCCCACCACCAGGACGCGGACGTCGTCGGCGGCACCGGCGTTGATCGCCTCGCCCTGAGGCTTGAAGATGCCTCCGTTGGCCTCCAGAAGGTCACCGCGCTCCATGCCCTTGCTGCGGGGGCGGGCGCCGACCAGCAGGGCGATGTTGGCGCCCTGGAAGGCCTGCCCCGCGTCGTCGAAGATGTCGATGCCCTGGAGCAGGGGGAAGGCGCAGTCGTCCAGCTCCATCGCGGTGCCCTCGGCGGCCTTGACGGCCTGCGGGATCTCCAGAAGGCGCAGCTTCACCGGGGTGTCGGCACCGAGCAGCTGGCCCGAGGCGATCCGGAACAGCAGCGCGTAGCCGATCTGGCCGGCGGCGCCGGTCACGGTGACGTTGACGGGTGCTTTGGACATGACGTGAACTCTCCTGAACGACGTTGTGCGGCCCGCGATGTTACCAACGGGTTCCACGCGGCGTCGGTGCCGGGGCGCTGGGGGCCGTCCAGACGTGCGCCGCACCTCACCACCCTAGACCTCGTGCCCTCCTCGCCTCGGACCCAGGTACGCGGTAGTCGGAATCCCGGAGACCGTAAGCCTTGTCCGACAGCGGATTCACGGCGGAAGAAGGGCGGACACACCCTGTTAGGATGACTTTCGCCTGCAACGGCGGGCCGGTAGCTCAGCTGGTTAGAGCAGGGGACTCATAATCCCTGGGTCGCGGGTTCGAGTCCCGCCCGGCCTACCCTCAGATAGGCTTTTCACCTGGGCATTCCTTTTGTCCAGGGATCCCCTTCGGGCTGTCGGGCTCTTTCGGTGGACCGTTGGGGGACCGGCAGTCCCGGAACCGGTCCCCGACGAGGCACGGGGGACCAGCCGCGCGGACGCCTCCGCGGCTTCGTGCGCGACCTCTGGCGACACCGACGCCTAGATGTCGGCCGTGACCGTGATCGAGGAATGCCGCAACATCGCCTGCACGGTTTTCATGTCCACCCCGGCCGCGAGCGCGAGCGTCGTCGCGCCATGGCGAAGGTCGCCTCTGACCCGTCGCTCTTGAGGTCGGCGTCCTCGATCGCGTCGAACATCGCGGAGACGTGATCTCCCCGAAGCTCGTCGAGTTCGAAGTGCCCGAGGCGCGGTTTCAGGTAGGGGCGTCCGTGCTGCTCGTACTTCTCGGTTGTGGACCGCTGGAGGCTGTTCTTCCCAGCCGACCAGCTGTCGAAGAACGTCCCGAACACCCGTGTGCGGTGATGGGGCAAGGAGAAGGGGCCACCGGCCTGGAACCGGTGACCCCGTGCCCGGCCTTCTGTCTGACCGGTAGTGGCCGCTCCGCCCCTCGTCAGAAGCGGCCGTCAAGACCCGCGCCGCGGTTGTCGACCAACACCCTCCCCTTGGGGCACTGGGCCGCGACGCGGGGGTCTATGGGCGCCTGGGTGTGGTCGGGCTCGGTGGTGCGGGCCGCACCGGGACAGCGAGCGGGGAGGCCCCGGGGCGTCTTCGAGGGAGCGGACCGCCGCCGCTGGTGAGGGGTGCGTCGCGGGTGGTGCGTGGTGCGGTGAGCCGCGCCAGTTCTGCGAAGGTCACCGGTCACCCCTGCGGGGGATGTTGCCCCACGGGGAGGGGTTGAGCATGCGGGCTTCGAGCCGGTCGGCGGTGTCCTCCATCAGGGTCGGCTCGACACCGTCGACGCGGGAGGTCGCCATCCAGTACCGGGGGGTTCGCCATACCTTCCACCGTGTGCCGTGTTCGGCTTGTAGCCGGGCGAGTTCCTGGGTTTCCAGACGCACGAGGAGGCCGGCCGGGGAGGGTGCGGACAGGGTCGTGTTCCCTCTGGTGGCTTGCCAGTTGCCGTGTGTGGCGCCGTCCCGGTCGCGGCTGACCTCCCATGCGGGGAAGCCGGCCGCGATGATCTCGATCGCGGACGGATGGGCGTGCAGCGCTGCCTGGTCTTCTGCGCGCTGGTCGGTCATCATCGGTCACCTCGGGGGAAGCCGTGTGCGTGGTGACACGACGCTAAGAGCGCCCCAGGGTGACGGAGGGCACAGAATGTGTCCCCTCGACGTCACACGGTCAACAGCCCCAACCGGTCCGCCAGCTCAGAGGCGCGCCGCTGTCGTCGGCCGTCCCGTTCGTCGAGTTCTTCGAGGACGATGCGCCGCGCGTACCCGTTGAAGCGGATCGTCTCTGGGGCCGCCTCGTGCGCGGCTTCGAGCACCGCCAACGCCGCGTCGGGTTGGGCGTCGAGGTAGTAGGCGCGCGCCTGCTCGATCTCGTGCCGTGCCCGGCGCGGACGTGAGGGGATGCGCGCCGAAGCGGCACGAGAGGCTTGCCGCACCGACTCACCACCGGCCCGAAGTTCCACGGCGATCGTGACGGCGTGCGCGCCCATGATCGCCTGAGAGAACGACGTGACCGGGTGGTAGTAGCCGTGGGGGAGCCGCGCGGCGACCTCGTTCGCCGCGTCCCACCGCCCCCATGCCGCGCCGGTCTCGCCACGCCGCGCGGCTGTGTACCCGTCCTCGAACAGCATCGCGCCCCGGATCGCCGCGACGTCGGAGGCGTCGTGGTCGGCATGCCGGTCGAGGAGTTCCAGGGTGCTCGCCGTCACCACGTCGGCCGCGTCCCAATCCCCCGCGTCGCGGTGCGCTTGTGCCATCAGCCAGGCGGCGACCCCGATCGCGTGTAGATCGCCGGAATCGTGAGCGGCGACCATACCGCGCTCTGCGACGCGCCACAGGAGGTCTTGGGCGGGTTGGTAGGCGATGAAGAACTGGGAGAGCGCGTACACCTCGGCAAGGATCGCTTGGGCCGCACGCCGGGCGGTGCGGTCGTCGGCCTGGTGGGCGGCAAGCTGGGCATCCTCGATCAACGCGGGCAACAGTTGCCCCAACACTTCCCGGTGGTGGGGTGAGGAGTGGCGCGCCGACCACGCCTGATCGAGACGCGCGCGCAGGTGCGCGACCGGTGGTGCCTCCCTGGGAGACAGAGCGGGGAGCGCGTTGACAGCCTCCCGGACCCGGGGCGACCGGGGATGTCCGGGGCCGGTGAAGAGGCTGATGGGCATGGACTGGTCGCCGGTGAGCTGGGAGAGGTCACGCACCCGCAACGCCTCTGCCAACCGCAGGAGGTTCGCGAGCTTCGGTGTCTGGAGTCGGCCGGTCTCCACGGCCTTGACCCACGATGCGGACTTGCCCACCAGGCCGGCCAGGACCTCGCGCGTCATGCCGCGTCGGGTGCGTTGGATCTTCAACCGCTGCCCGAAGGTGAGGGCCGTGTCGGCGAGGTCGGGGGTAGGCTGTGGCATGTCGGGCCTCGTCTTCTCTGGGTTGGTCGCACTTCACAGAGTAGGGCGGGGCCTTCGTCGTGTCAGGAGGTCGCCGACCACCACGGCACGACAGAGCGGGCCGCCCCGGCAAGGGGCGGCCCGCTCTCAGCCTGCGATCAGGCGGTGCGGCGCTCCCGGATACGGTCGCGGCCCCACCGCTTCGACCTGCCGAACCGTTCGGCAAGCTCCTCGCCGGTCAACCGCTGCCCCTCATCGAGGGCGGCACGGTACACCTGCCGGGCGCGGGCACGGTCGTCCTCGGGTGGCACGTCGACACCGGGTTCGCCTTCTGGTCGCGCCACCACCCCCACACGAGTGGGCGGCGATGCGAAACACCTCACGGAACATCCCGGAACCTCCCCGCCGGGTGGAATCGTCTCCCTTACACTGGCGGCCGGTCGGGGAGCGTGGTGTGCCACGTCTCAGCAACCACCGCGTGCCCGGAGTCGTCGAACGGTGGACGGGCGACGGTCGGGGAGGCGAGCGTTGGGAGCGGACGGGACACGGCACGGCGGTGCGCACCGGCGGAGCCGGCGTTCTTCGCGTCATCTGCTGTACCTGGCGGCGGCCGTGGTCGTGGTGGTCGTGGTGGCCGCCGTCGGCGTCACGATCTCCCGCGGGCCGACCTCCGATCCCACGGAACGGGCGGAACCCGCCCGGCCCGGCCCGGCCGCGCCCTCCTTCGACTCCCTCCTGGGCCACATGGGCATCTCCTGGGACGGTTCGGCGGCCAACGTCGACCTCGACGGCCTCGGCAACAGCCTGTCCTCGCAGGCGCTGGCCGGCGCCGGGTGGACGCCCGGCCGTGAGGTCGTGCTGATGGGCTCCTCCCTGGAGCTGCCCGACTACGCCCGAGGTCGCCCGGACCACGTGGTCTCCGCCGGGCAGTCCGTGGGACTGCCCGCCGATCGCTACCGGTCGCTGACCTTCCTGGCCACGGCCACCCGCGTCGACGGCACCGGGGCGGACGTCGACGGCACCGGCCACGTGGTCTACGCCGACGGGGAGGAACAGAGGTTCGTCCTGTCGGTCCCCGACTGGCTCGCGGGGAACGCGAGCGAGGCCGCGCTCGTCCTGCCCTACGCCAACTCCGCCGAGGAGTCGGGGCCCGGTTCCACCCTGGGCTCCGCGCGTCTGTACGCGCACCACGTTCCCGTCGATCCCACGCGGGAGATCTCCCACGTGGTCCTGCCCGAGGTCACCGACGATCACGGCCGCATCCACCTGTTCTCCGTGGGCGGGCGCACCGCCGCCCCGGAATGGACCGGTACCTGGGCGCGTGCGATCTCGGGCTACATGGAGGTCGGTCCCTGGCAGGACCAGACGCTGCGCCTGTCGGTACGCACCACCACGGGCGGCCACCAGGTCCGGATCCGCTTGGAGAACACCTTCTCCACCACGCCCGTCACCGTGGGCGCGGCCTCCCTGGCGTTGCGCGGGACCGGCGCCGCCACCAAGGGCTCCGCGGTCCCGCTCACCTTCGAGGGCCGCTCCGACACCGTCATTCCGGCCGGGGGACAGGTGTTCAGCGACCCCGTCGAGATCCTCCTGCCGCCTCAGACCGACGCCCTGGTCAGCATCCACCTGCCGGAGCAAGTGACCACCGCACCGGTGCACTACGCCTCGGTGGACACCAATTACGTCAGCGCTCCCGGCAGCGGCGACCGGACCTTGGACACCACGGGGGAGCCGTTCACCGGCACGGTCGAGCAGTGGCCCTTCCTCACCGGGGTCGAGGTCCTCGACGGCCCCGGCGCGATCGCGGCGCTCGGCGATTCCATCACCGACGGGATCCGCTCCACCACCGACGCCCACTCCCGGTGGCCGGACGTGCTCAGCGCCCGTCTGGCCGCGCAGCCGGAACTCCCCACCCCGGGGGTGCTCAACCTGGGGGTGGCCGGGAACCACGTGATCAGGGACGGCTATCCCGGGGAGGGGGTCTCGACCAATCTCAGTGGCGTGGCGATGCTCCGGCGGGCGCACCGAGACGTGTTCACCCGCAACGGGGTGGACACCGTCGTGGTCTTCGGCGGCATCAACGACCTTCGCTGGGGTACCTCGCCCGAGGCGGTGATCAGCGGTATCGGCCAGATCGCACGGACGGCCCACGAACACGAGATGAGGGTGTTCGTGGCCACGCTCGGACCGTGCGCGGGGGAACGACGCTGTACGGAGGAGGTCGAGCGGGGTCGCCAGCGGGTCAACGCCTATCTGCGTTCACAGGCCCATGACCCGAGGTCGCCCTTCGACGGGGTCTGGGACTTCGACGCGGTCCTGCGTGATCCGAGCGACCCCGCTCGCCTGCTGCCCGCGTACGACTCCGGAGACCACATCCACCCGGGGGACGCCGGTCTGCGGGCGCTGGCGGAGTCCATCGACCTGCACGGCCTTCTCGGCAGATGAGTCGGCCGCGAGGACCCCTGGGGTGCGCCCGGCGCGGAGATCGGACGCGCGCTGCGGCCGAGGGCGGAGGTCCTGACGCGGAGCGTGGGGGGCGGGTGCCGTCCGTCACGCGCTCCGGGTGGCGAAGACGCCGACGGGTGTGGTGTCAGCAGGAAGAACGCTCACCGGAGCGGTTCGATGCGCCGGTGCGCCGTGATTGCGAGCGGACTCACGTCGCCCCGGCCTCGAAGAGGTGTGCCGGGCTGGGAAACTCTGTTACATGGCGTCGTGACCGCACGGCGCTCCCATGGCCGTCCCCCTGGACTGTGAGGCGAACGATGATTCCGGACCAGCGACGAGAGCATATTCTCAAGCTCCTCCAGGAGCGCCACGTGTTGAGCATCAACGAGCTCACGTCGATGCTGTCCGTGTCCCACATGACGGTTCGGCGTGACATCCAGGCTCTGGAGAACGACGGCAAGGTCCTGTCGGTGACCGGGGGCGTCAGACTCGCGGCACGCCTCAAGAGCGAACCCTCCTACCTGGCCAAGGCCCAACTGGAGGTGCCCGCCAAGCGGGCCATAGCGCGGGCCGCGGCCGACCTCGTCAGGGAGAACTTCACCATCTACCTGGACGCGGGCACGACCACGCTCCAGATGGTCCCGCTGTTGACCGACAAGGTCGGTCTGACCGTCATCACCAGCGACTTCAACGTCGTCGGCCACCTGATGGAGTATCCGAGCATCGAGCTGATCCACACGGGAGGGCTGGTCTCGCACTCCGACCACTCCTCGGTCGGCCGTTTCACCGCGGAGTTCCTGCGTCAGGTGAACGTGGACCTGGCCTTCATCGCCAGCAGTTCCTGGGACGCCCAGCGCGGGTCGACCACCCCTTCGGAGGCCAAGGTGATCGCCAAGCAGGAGCTGTTGAGGATCGCCTCCAAGAGCGTGCTCACCGTCGACAGCACCAAGTACGGCAAGTTCGGTACCTTCAGGGTGGCCAGGCTGGAGGAGTTCGACCTGATCATCACCGACGACCGGTTGCCCCGTTCCGCGGTGGACGACCTGGCCGAGCGCGACGTGCGCATGAAGCTGGTCGGTACGGAGTAGGGGACGCGGGCCGCCCTCAGAAGTCGTCCGCGTCGAGTTCGGCGCGGGCGAACAGGGCCAGTTCGGTGCCGTCGGGGTCGTAGAAGAGCAGCGTGGATCCCTCCTCGCCGTGCATCACGGGGGAGTGCTCCACGTCCATCCGCGCGAAGCGTTCCTCCCACGCCTCCAGTTCACCGATGTCGTCCACGCCGAGGGTCAGACGGTCCAGGCCGCAGTGTCTACGATCGAACCGGCCTTTGAAGTTGTCGCGGTGCTGGATGAGCGCCAACGACAGTCCCGAGGCCGGGTGGCGACATTCGGTGCGGAGTGTGCCCTTGCGGTCGTGCTTGGCCAGGACGCGGAACCCCAGGACCGTGCGGTAGAAACGCACGCTCTCGTCGCGGTCGCGCACGGACAGGGTGATACGGGCGAGCCCGTTGAGCTGGGGCACGGGTACCTCTTTGCGGCGGGGGCCGAAGGGGGTCGACAGGTCGAGCACGGTCATCGAGCGTAACCCCGAGTGGGGACGACGGCCACCTCCCGGACGGGGTCGCCGGACCGGAGCCGACCCCGGTTCCGTGGTACGGGGACGGAGGTCGAAAGCTCAGGAGGCGGGTTCGGCCACGTTCGCGGGGCGGGAGGGTCCCTCCTCCTCGCGGCCGTACCAGCGGGTGCGCATGACCAGGGTCGTGACGGCGAAGGAGACCAGCGCGCCCGCCGTGGCCAACGTGAACGCCCCCTGGTGACCCAGGGAGTCGGCCAGGATGCCCGAGCCCATCGACCCCAGTGACTGGCCCAGGATCAGGGAGCTCAGGATGACGGCCATGGACTGGGACAGCCGACTCGCCGGAGCGGCCCGTTCGATGAGCCCGAACAGGCTCACGATGTGCGGACCGATGGCCGCGCCCAGCACGAAGACGACCACGGCCAGGCTCGCCACACCATGGTCCAGGTACAACGGCAGGGTGAGCACGAACAGCGCCCCCGCCGCGATCCGGGTGCGCAGGGTGAGGGCGAACCTCACGGGTACGGAGGCCATCAGCAGCCCCGCGGCGGCGCTGCTGACGCCCATCACCGCGTACATCAGTCCGGACAGGTCGCCGTGTCCGGACGCGGTGGCGAAGGCGGTCACGCCGGTGGACATGCCACCGAAGAACACGCCCTGGCAGAACATGGGAACGGCCAGGACGAGCAGTGCCGGTGTGGTGATGCGCTCCCCGGCGCCGGCCGCCGGCGCGGTTCCCGGCGGAGCGGTGGGGTGCAGCGCGAACACGGTTCCGAAGACGCCGATGAGCGCCGCGGCGCCCAGCACGCTCGCCGACGGTGACAGGAGCACGGTGAGGATTCCGACCAGGGCGGGTCCCAGGACGAAGGAGGCCTCGTCCAGCACCCCCTCCACCGACATGGCGGCCGACAAGGAGCGCTCGCGCTCCACGCCCCGCTCGGAGCGGCGCCTGATCATCACCACCCAGCGGGTACGGGCCATGGGGCCGATCTGCGGCATGCACAGGCCCGCCAGGGCGGCCAGCACGGCCAGGGCGGGAAGCGGGGCCTCGGCCAGGATCGCGAGAACGAGCACGGTGATCAGTACCGCGTCCGCGATCGAGGTGACCAGTACCGGTGTCCGTTGTCCGTGGCGATCGGCGAAACGGGCGATGACGGGTCCGCCCACGGTCTCACCCAGGGCGAAGGCCCCGGTCACCATGCCGGCCGTGGCCACACTGCCGGTCGTGGTGGTGACCAGCGTGAGCAGTCCGATCAGGGACATGGAGATGGGAAGACGAGCCAGGAAGGTGCTGAGGAGCAGTGGCCATCCGGCGATGTGGTGCATGCGCCGCAAGGTCTGCAAAGGTGACATCCGGCCCTCGTCCTGTCGTGGTCGTCGCCCCTGGGATTTCATCACCGCCGTATCGGACGGGCAAGCGCACAAGGGGTCAAATCATCCCATGATATGGCCCATGGCGAGTGAGAGGGGATCCCCCGTCGCTCCGACCGAGGGTCGGGGCACGTCCCTGACTTTCGACGGTGCCACCCGGGTCCCGTGATGTGTAGGTTTCACCGACATGGACATGTCCGAATCGCGTTCCCTCCTCCCGCGTGCTCTGCGCCCGCTCGCGGGATGGCCGGATCGGGGCGCCGTCCTGCGGGACGTGTCGTGGGCGATCGTGATCATCGCCCTGTGCCTGACCGAGGTCTCCCTCCGACGGACGACCGAGGGCCCGAGCGGCGCGGAATCGGTGGCCGTCGTGGCGGCCATCGTCGTTCTGGCCGCCCTGACCGTCGTGCTCAGCCGCCTTTACCCGTTGTCGGCCCTGGTCGTGGCGATGCTCTGCTCGTTCTGGCTGTACGGGTTCGGGTTCGTGCTGCTGGGCGTGTCCTATCTGGTGGGCCGCCGCATGCCCCGGGTCCGGTCGGCCGTGGTCCTGTTCGTCGTCGGCGCCGTGCTGTGGCTGGCCCTGGCGGTGCTGCTGTGGCCCGACGACCTCATGGCGTTGACCACCATCGTCAGCACCATGCTCTTCAGCGTCGTACTGCCCTGGCTGGTCGGGGTCTACCGACGCCAGCACGTGGCCCTGACCACGGCGGGCTGGGAGCACGCCCGCCAGCTCCAGCGCGAGAACCGGCTGACCGCCGAGCAGGTCCGGTTGCGCGAGCGCTCCCGCATCGCACAGGACATGCACGACTCCCTGGGCCACGAACTCAGCCTCCTCGCCCTCCGGGCCGGAGCCCTGGAGCTGGACGCCGACCTGGGCGAGGAGCACCGGCGGGCGGCCGCCGAACTGCGTACCAGCGCCGTCACCGCCACCCGACACCTGAGGGAGATCATCGGTGTGCTGCGGACCGACGCCGAACCCGCTCCCATGTCGCCGGCCGGAGAGGGGGTCACCGCCTTGGTGGACCGCGCCCGTGAGTCGGGGATGCGGATCGCCCTGGTACACGACGGTGACACCACGGACATGCCGCCGATGGTCGACCGTGCGGTCCACAGGGTCGTCCAGGAGTCGTTGACCAACGCCGCCAAGTACGCCCCGGGCGCCGACGTGACGGTGTGGCTCACATCGAGCGAGAGCCGCGTGGAGGTCAGGGTGACCAACTCGGTGCCGCGTGGTCCTCTGCCCGGGGCCGGCGGGGGAGGCAGACGGGGGCTCATCGGTCTGCGTGAGCGCGTCCGGCTGACCGGGGGCGTCTTCGCCGCCGGTCCGGACGGAGACGGCGGCTGGGAGGTGTGCGCGACCATGCCCCTGGACGGAACGGTCGAGGCGGCGCCGGAGGAGGACGACGACGCCCAGATCGACCAGTTGCAGTCGGCGGCCCGCCGCCGCGTGCGCGGGTGGTCGTTGGCCCTGGTGCTGGTGCCGGCCGCGGCTCTGGCCGCGCTCGTGCTCGTGGTGGGCTGGAACGGCTTCCAGAACATGAAGGAGAGCACGCTGACCCCCGAGGAATTCGCCGGGCTGAGGGTGGGGGACGACCAGGCGGACGTGGAGTCGGTGCTGCCGCGACACTCGCTGTACGTCGACGCCCGACAACTGGAGGAGGGCGCCGTCCCGGAGGGGGCCACCTGCAACTACTACCGCAGCGACCCCGCCTTCTTCGGCACGGACGTGGTCCTCTACCAGGTGTGCTTCGCCGAGGGGCGCCTGTCGACCAAGGGAGAGGCACCGTTACGTTGACCACGGGCCCGGGCCGGCGCGCGCCGGGAGGAGACCGACGAGGAGGGGAAGGCCATGGAGGAACAGACGTGATCAGGGTGCTGCTCGCGGACGACGAGGCGATGATCCGCGCCGGCGTGCGGGCGATCCTGGGCAGTGATCCGGGGATCGAGGTGGTGGCCGAGGCCTCCGATGGACGCGAGGCGGTGGACATGGTCCTCTCCCACCGGCCCGACGTGGCCCTGCTCGACATCCGTATGCCGCGAATGGACGGGCTCGCCGCCACGGCCGAGATCCGCAGGGTCGCCCCCTCCACCTCGGTGATCATTCTGACCACGTTCGGTGAGGACGGTTACATCTCCCAGGCGCTCGGTGACGGCGCAGGCGGCTTCCTCCTCAAGGCCGGTGATCCACGTGAGCTCATCACCGGGGTGCACGCGGTGGCCGACGGAGGCGCCTACCTGTCCCCCCAGGTGGCACGTCAGGTGATAGCCCGGTTCGGGGGCGCCCGGGCCGCTCGTGAGGCGGCGGCCGTCGCCCGGATCGAGGAGCTCACCCAGCGCGAGCGGGAGGTGTTGGCGCTCGTGGGCGCCGGACTGTCCAACGCCGACATCGCCGAGCGACTGTTCCTGGTGGAGGGCACGGTCAAGAGTTACGTCAGCGCCATCCTCAACCGGCTGGGACTGCGCAACCGGGTGCAGGCGGCCATCCTCGCCCACGAGGCCGGACTCGTGGACACCTCCGAGATCTGAGGGCCTCGCTGGACGGACGGGTCCGCGTGGCGAGGGCTCGCCGGAAACTCCCCCGAGGCGATCGCGGTGGGAACCGAGCTCCTGCGGCGCTGGGACGAGCCGCACCGCCGTCACCACACGCCCGCCCATCTGGAGAGCACGCTGCGCGCGGCGGGGAGCCTTGGGCGCAGGCACGTGACATCGACGGCGTTCTGTACGCGCTCTGGTTCCATGACGCCGTCTACGAGGGCGTTCCCGACCAGGACGAACGGCGGAGCGCTCGGCCGGCCGAACGTCTGTTGCCCCGGATGGGGGTGGCGGACGCCCGCGTGCCTTCGCGAGGGACCCCTCCCGTCTGAGCGGCGTCCGGAAGCGTCGTGGAGAAGACCCGCCCGGGGCGGCGGGGCTCAGACGCGCTCGCGTGCCCGTGCGGCCTTGGGGCGACGCAGTCCCGACGCACGCAGGCGGGTGACCAGCTCGCGGCTGCCGACGTGTCGGGCGCCGAGTTCCAACGCGCGGGCGTGCAGGAACTCGGGGACGTCGTAGTGGTCGCGGTCGAAGGCACGCGGGCTCAGCCCGAGCGCGCGGGCGAAGGCGTGCAGTTCCTGGAAGGAGTGGTCGCTGACCAGGTGTGCGAACAGCCGGTCGTGTGGCCCCGGCCAGAGCGGGGTGTCGATCAGAACGCTCACCCGCGTCACTCTAGGCGTCGCTCTTCGGGGTACGACGCTCCGGGGGCCGACGGGCGTGGCCCGGGTCCGCCTCAGGTCTGTCCCGCCACGGGCGTGGTCACCGCACGCCAGGGCACCGGGCTCGACATGACCATGGTGCTGGAGGGACGGCCGTGCGCGGCCAGCCTGTCGATGACCTCCTCGAAGTGCTCCATGGAACGGACCGCGATGAACAGCACGCAGCAGTCGTCCCCCGTCACCCGGTGCACTTGCAGGATCTCGGGGAGTTCCAGTGAGGAGCGCTCCCGCAGCAGGCAGTGGGCTCCGAAACACTCCATGCGCACCAGCGCGGTCACCGGAAGCCCCGCCGCGGACGGGTCCACGTGCGCGTGGTAACCGGTGATCACGCCGCGGTCGGTGAGGCGGCGTACGCGGTCGGCGACGGCGGGCGCCGACAGGTTCACCCGGCGGGAGAGTTCGTTGTAGGAGAGGCGTCCGTCCCGCTGGAGCTCGGTGAGGATGCGCTGGTCGACGCCGTCCAGCGGGATCGCCGGTCGTGGTGCCATACTTTTGGTTCCCAAGCTCAAGAGTCACTAATGCTTACGAATGCTAACCCGAGGCGCGATTCGCGTACTCGCCGCCCATTCCTTCGCGGCGACCTTTGTCCCATGATGTGTCCTCGTGTCCGCGATCGCCGTACACGGAGGTGCCGCCTTCGCGAGGTGCCGCGGGCACGCGGCAGTCACACCAGACCGACAAGGGGTTCCCATGCTCTCCACCACCGCCCAGCAGTGTCCGTACGCCGGGGAGGCCGGCGGGGTCGAGGCGGCCGGGACACAGCGTGCCGAGGCCGACCAGGACAGTCCCACCCTGTCCTTCGACCGGAACACCCCCTACGTCGACTACACGGGGATCGACACCCTCCTCGATCTGCAAAGGCCCCGCACCGATGAGCCGGCCGAGTCCGCGTTCATCATCACCACCCAGATCATGGAGCTGCTCTTCGTCCTGGTGCGGGAGCGGTGGGAGGCCGCCCGCGAGGCGTTGGAGGCCGATGACGTCCCCGGTGCCCTGGCCTGGTTGAGGCGCGCGTGCAACGCCCAGGACGTGCTCAACGACTCCTGGGCCCTGCTCGCCGACATGACGCCCACCGAGTTCAACCGTTTCCGTGACTCCTTCGGCGAGGCCTCGGGTTTTCAGTCCTACGGCTACCGTGAACTGGAGTTCCTGCTCGGCAACAAGTCGGCCGCCATGATCCGCCCGCACAAGGGCATGACCGACGTCGCACGACGCCTCAGGGATCTGCTGGAGCGCCCCGGTCTCTACGACGCCGCACTGCGCCTGCTGCACCGTCGCGGTCTCTCCGTCCCCGCCGACCGGGTCGAACGCGACTGGACCCTGCCCTATGAGCCCAGCCCCGAGGTCGAGGCGGCGTGGTCGGCCGTCTACGCCGACGACCGGCCGGGCAACGACCTCTTCCTGCTCGCCGAGGCGCTGCTCGACGTCGCCGAACGGGTGACCAGGTGGCGTCACCACCACCTGCTCGCCGTCAAGCGCACGATGGGGGCCAAGCGCGGCAGCGGTGGTTCCAGCGGTCTGAACTGGCTGGCGCGCCACGTCGAGCAGGACGTCTTCCCCGAACTGTGGTCGCTTCGCAGCACCATCTGACCCCCCTCTGGTGTCGGGGGGACCGCCGGCGCATGATCGGCCTGTGCGCCGATCACGCGCCCATCCGCAACGTTCCGAGCCTTCAGGAAGCAGGACCCGATGACCCCTACCACTCGTGAGGACTGTGCCGCGCTCGACGCGGCCGACCCCCTCGCCGCCTTCCGTGAGGAGTTCGTCCTCCCCGAGGGGGTGATCTACCTGGACGGCAACTCGCTCGGCGCGCTGCCGCGCTCCACCCCCGGTCGCGTGGCCGACATGGTCGAACGCGAGTGGGGCCGGGATCTCATCCGTAGCTGGAACGACGCCGGATGGTGGGACAAGCCGCGCACGTTGGGCGCCAAGATCGCACCGCTGGTCGGAGCCGGAACCGACGAGGTCGTGGTGGGAGACGGCACCTCGGCCAACCTGTTCAAGACGCTCGTCGCGGCGCTGCGCATGTCCGACCGCTCGGTGGTGCTGGGGGAGGCGGGCAACTTCTCCACGGACCTGTACGTCACCGAGGGCGCCGTGTCCTTGACCGGGGCCGTTCACCGTCGTGTGGACCCCGACGGCCCCGAACTGGCCGAGGCGCTCGCCGCCGACGATGTCGCGGTCGTGCTGCTCAGCCACGTGGACTACCGCAGCGGCACCATGCGCGACATGCCCGGTATCACCCGCTTGGCGCACGAACACGGCGCCCTGGTGATCTGGGACCTGTGCCACAGCGCCGGCGCGGTCCCGCTCGACCTCTCGGGCAGCGACGTGGACTTCGCCGTGGGATGCACCTACAAGTACCTCAACGCGGGTCCGGGCGCCCCCTCGTTCCTCTACGCCGCCCGCCGGCACCACGCGGTGGCCGACCAGCCGCTCAGCGGTTGGCACGGGCACGCCCGCCCGTTCGACTTCAGCGCCGACTACGAGCCCGCGCCGGGGGTGTCGCGCTTCCTGAGCGGGTCCCAGCCGTTGGTGGCCGACGCGGCGCTGGAGGCGAGCCTGGACGTCTGGGCCGGGGCGGACCTGACCCAGGTGCGCGCCAAGAGCCTGGTGATGACCGACCTGTTCCTGGACCGCGCGGCCAAGGCGGGACTGTCCTCGATCACCCCCGCCGAACACGCCCGGCGCGGCAGCCAGGTCTCCCTCGTGCAGCCCGAGGAGGGAGCGGGGTACCCGATCGTCCAGGCGCTCATCGCTCGCGGTGTCATCGGCGACTTCCGTTCTCCCGACGTCATGCGATTCGGGTTCGCCCCGCTGTACCTGAGTTATGTGGACGTGTGGGACGCCTCCCAGGCCCTGTTGGAGGTGGTGGAGACCGGTGAATGGCGCCAGGAGCGCTTCGCCCAGCGGGCACAGGTGACCTGACCCTCGCCTCGCCGCGTGGTGTCCGCCACCCCGCGGCGCTCCCCGTGGCCTCGGCGCGTTCCCCGGGCTCCGCCCAGGCGGGTGGCCGGAGAGAGTGTGAGGAGGCGCACCCAGGGCCCGTCCGCCGTCCTCGGACGGGCCCGTAAACCCCTCCTGGACCGGAGTTTTCCCCTTTTCGGTCCCGCTCGGGTCCTGGTTCGTGGGGTATTGTCCTGAACACGCTGAGTCAATTTACTTGGCGGTCTTGCGCGCTTTGCCTTGGCATGGGTTAGTGTCCCTCGTGATCGGTTCGTGATGCGCGATCGATGAACCGATGCCGAGCCCTTGGTCGGCCGAGCGCCACAAGGGAGTCGAGACCCCTTCTTCCACGGGAACAGGGCCGCGCGGACCCACGCGCCGAGCCGACGGAGAACCCTTCCGTCCCCGCCCGCCATCGCCGTCCGCGACGCGGGAGAACCCTGTCCTGACACGCCTTTCGCGGGACGCGTCCAGCGTGCCCGCCGTGTGCGGCGTGCCGGTGGTCTTCTCGGCCCTGTCGTCGACCCGGCTTTCACCTCATGAGCAAAGACACTCCCATTCAGCACGGCCACGTCACCGCGACCTACTTCTGGGACGACGGCTCCGGCATCAACGGGGACACGGGCATGCCCGCCGGTGGCGAACCCATGCAAAAGGGCCTGTTCTCCAGTCCCAGTTGGCCGCTCGGTACCGAGGGTTACATCGTCTACGAGGAGCACGAGGTCGACTTCTTCATCGGGGACCGGGGCCCGGGCGCACCGTCCCACGACTGCGACGTGCTGCTCGACATCGACGGTAAGACCTTCGCCGAGATCACCGGCCAGACCTGGGACGACACCGACTACACGGTCAGCGGCGGCAACGGTCACCTCCAGGTCGACTACTACATCACCAAGTGGGGTGACGGACACGGTTCGGAGGGTGCCCCGCATCCCTTCCAACAACCCGAGAACACGTGCGAGGACGCGGTCTCCCCGATCCCCGAGGAGGTTCTCGCCCAGGAGAAGCCGGGGAAGGCGGCTCCCGAGGGGCCCGTCGACGGATCCGGCCGGGACGACACCGACCAGGAGGAGGCCGGTCCGGGGGAGGGCGAGAAGGGCGGGACCGCGGGCGGTGACGGTGGCGGTGGCGGTGTGACCGCGGAGAGCGCGACCAACGATCTCTCCGCTTCCCGGCTCATGGGCGCGGACGGAGTGCCGGGCGGCGCCGGGCTGCTCGTCCTGGCCCTCGTCTCGGTCCTGCTCCTGGCCCTGTACTCCGTATGGACCCGGCGTCCCTCCGGGGCTCATGCCGGTGTCGCCTCCGAGGGCGGACGACTGCTGGACCGACGCAGTGGTCGGCACGGCATGGACCCGCGCCTGAAGCGGACCTTCGGGCGGCCGTACGTCGAGTGATCACCGTGGGGCGGCCTCACGCCACGACGGAGGAGGCAGGACGGGCCGTCGGTCGCCGTTGACCGTGCCGGCCCGTCCGCGCCGTGGGCGGACCGACACCGGGTCGGTGCGCCCCGCCCCGTCCCGTGCCGGCCCGTCGGGGCCGTCCGTACCCGCTCGCTCGTCGGCGCCGTTGCCGCCGAGGGTTCGGATCTCTTCGGGTCTCGGCACGGTGGTCGGGGGGCTTTTCGGTAGAGGGCGAAGGGCCGATCGGACCCTCCGCGATTCACGGTCCCGCTCTCGGCGCAGCCGGCCCGACGAGGGCCGGACCGCGGAGCGGACGATGCCGGGAGGAGGGCGTGGGGAACGGCCCGCTCCCTCCGATGACGCGCCCGCGCACGTGTGCGGCGACCTTCTCCGCGTCCGTGTGGAAGGCGGCCAGGACCCGCTCGGTCTCCTCCTCGCTGCCGAGGATCCCCTCCGATCGCAGGAACGCCTCCGTGCGGAGCAGGGGGTCGCGCTCGATCCAGTAGGCCGTCTCCGGCTCGTCCCGGCGACGGTGCGGGGCCCGGGGACCGGTGTGCGGGTCCACTCGGCAGGTGATCGCCTCGATGATGGCGGGTCCGGCGCCGCACCGTGCCTCGGCCAGGGCTCGGGAGACCACGGCGTACACCGCCGCGACGTCGTTGCCGTCGACGCGGTGGTCCACCGGCCCCCGGCCGGTCGGTCGTCGCGGCGAGAGGTCGATCGCGCGGTGGTCGTTCTGCACGAGGAAGACCACGGGGGCGTTCCACACGGCGGCGAACTCGTAGGCCTCGTGGGCGTCGCCCTCGCCGGTGGCCCCGTCGCCGATGAGGACGAGCGCGGCCACGTCACGACCCTTGCGGCGTGCGGCGTAGGTCAGGCTGACGGCGTGGGAGGCGTTCGTGGCCAGAGGGGTGCCCTGCGGAGCGCAACGGTGGCGGTGGGGGTCGTATCCGGAGTGACGCTCACCGCGGAACAGGGTCAGGGCCTGTACCGGGTCGACCCCGCGGGTGACCAGGGCGACGCTGTCGCGGTAGCTGGGAAAGAGCCAGTCCTGCTCCGACAGAGCCAGCACACCGCCGACCTGGGCCGCCTCCTGACCCGTCGAGGACGGGTACACGGCGAGGTGGCCCTGGCCGGCGAGTGTGCCGGCCTGCTGGTTGAAGCGGCGTCCGATGACCATGGCGCGGTGGAGGGCGGTGAGCCGGGTGGGATCGGGAGCGGTGAACAAAGGGTGTTCCACACGCCGGCCGTGCCGGTCCAGGAGGCGCACGGGCTCTGCCGCCGGAAGCGGAGGAGCCTGACGAGATCCCTCATCGGTGTGCTTCATGTCTTGAATATGAGGTCAATCACCCCATATTGTCGATATCCCCGCGCCGATGCTGGACGAACTGCCTGGTAATGCGGCGTGTTGATCCTGATGTTCTTATGTGACCATCATGTGAGCCGTATGAGGTAAGACACATGGCCGTGCAGTTGGACGACATCGACCGTCGCATCATCTCCCTGCTCCGAGCCGACGGGCGCATGTCCATACGCGCGGTCGCCGAACAGGCCCACATCTCCCGGGCCAACGCCTACTCGCGTCTGGAGCGGCTTCGGGACGAGGGCGTCATCCGGGGGTTCACCGCCGTCATCGACCCCGAGAAGTACGGTACGGCCCTGTCCGCCTACGTGTCGGTGCGTATCGAGCAGCACTCCTGGGAACGCTTCCGCGGTTACCTGCGCGACATCCCCGAGGTCGATCACGCCGCCCTGGTCTCGGGGGACGTCGACCTGCTGCT
The DNA here is from genome assembly GCF_030271535.1 of Nocardiopsis sp. ATB16-24. Taxonomy (GTDB): domain Bacteria; phylum Actinomycetota; class Actinomycetes; order Streptosporangiales; family Streptosporangiaceae; genus Nocardiopsis. The sequence continues at coordinate 163,082 of NZ_JASCXJ010000006.1, forward strand.
GCTGGTGCGGGTGACCGACGCCGCGGCCTTGCGCACCTTCGTCCTGGAACGGCTCCAGCGCATTCCCGAGGTCAAGAGCACCCAGACCATGTTCATCCTGGACGAACCGCCCTTGTAAGGCGTGCTCGGGAGAGGGGCGTGGCGCGCTCGCTCCCAGGGAGTGTTTTTTAGAAGGCTTTCGGGTCAGCGAGCGGCCGTCCAGGCAATCTCTCGCAAGACGATGTGCGAAGTTCAGCCTGGTTGTGCTTCACGAGCGCAGAGGCGTAGCGAGAGGCAGCCTGGTGGACGCGAGCCCGGAATGATGCAAAAAACACGACCTAAGCTGGGCCCATGCCCGAGTACCGCGTGGTCGACGCCTTCACCGACCGGCCCCTGTCCGGAAACCCCGCCGCCGTCCTGGTCCTGGACGAGGCCCGCCCCGATGACTGGGCGCAGGGAGTGGCGGCCGAGTTCAACCTGTCCGAGACGGCTTTCGTACGTCCGATCGAGGCGGAGGGGGCCGACTACGAGCTGCGGTGGTTCACGCCCACGGTCGAGATCGACCTGTGCGGTCACGCCACCCTGGCCAGCGCCCACGTCCTGGCCGAGCTCGGGGTTCCGGGCCCCTACCGCTTCACCACGCGCAGCGGTATCCTCACCGTCACCCGGCGCGGAGAGAAACTGTGGATGGACTTTCCCGCCCGTCCCCCCAGGCCGGTCGAGGCGCCCGAGGGGCTGGCGGAGGCCCTTGACGCCGAACCTCTGTGGACGGGGCTGGGCGGAGGGGAGGACCTTCTGGTCGAACTCGCCGACGAGGGGACCGTCCGTGGCCTGGCGCCCGACATCGCCGCACTGGCTCGGCTGCCCCACCACCTGGTGATCGTCACCGCCCGTGCGGACGAGGGACCCGATTTCGTCTCCCGTGTCTTCGCTCCCAACGTCGGTGTGCCCGAGGATCCCGTCACCGGCCGGGCGCACACCGTCCTGACGCCCTTCTGGGCCCGACGTCTGGGCCGGAGCGGTCTGACCGCGCACCAGGCCTCCGACCGCGGGGGCGACCTCGACCTGGAGGACCGGGGAGAGCGCGTGCTGATCGGCGGGCGGGCGGTGTCCGTGGCCAAGGGGACCCTGTACCTCTAGGGTGTGGACAGTCGACAAGGAGCCGCGCCATGGAACAGTGGGCCACCAAGGAAGAGATCATCGCCGCCCGTGAGCGCCTGGAGGCCGCACACTCCGGTTGGCGGCGGCCCGCCGCCTACGGGGTCGGCCTCGTGAAGGACGAGGGGACCGTGTTCGGTCTGGTCAACGAGGGGGGCAACCATCTGCCCGCGGTGGTGCTGGCCCGTGCGCTCGGTCACCGACGGGGCACCGCCACCTATCCCGTCTCCACCGACCTTCTGGAGGAGGCCGTGGCCGGACTGGCCCCCGCCGAGGCCTGTACCGACTACGACCATCCAAATCTGCACCACTGGCGCGAACTGCTGGCCCGGACCGCCACGGGGGAGGGGCGGCTCGTCGCGGTGTTCGTCGACGATCTGACGGACCCGCCCGTGGACGAGCACGACCGGGCCCTGCGCGCGGCCCTGCGTGCGTGAGGCGAGGCACCTCCTGTCCCCGCCGAACGTGCCCGCGTACGTGACGGCTCCGATATGTGGGGGCATTGTGTCCGCATTCGCCATATCTTGGCCTCTCTGTGAGAACGCGGAGCTCTGCATGGGTGCGGGAGATTTCAGTTTTCTCCCGCGCGTGTCCCCCGCTTCCGGTAGAACTGAATCGAGGCACCTCCCCACCCCTCCCGGGGAGGTGCCGGTCTCCCGCCTTCGGCGCGCCCCCTTGGTGCCGAAGGCGGGCGGCGCACCCTGACCGGCCCCGGCACCCCACCGGGGCCGGTCTCGTCTCCGCTTCACCTCGGGGAGATGAAGGACCCCCTGGACGGGAGTTCGTCCGGTGAGCCCACGGCCCCACCGGACGAACGGCTCTTCCGGAAGGGGCCGTGCCGTCCTCCTCCTGTTCCTCCTCGTGGAGCCGTATCGGAAGGGCGGACCGGAGCACCGCGACAGGACCTCTCCCGTCGGTCCCGGCGAAATCGCGCGCAGGACGCCCTGGGATCCGCCACGGCGGGTCGGGAGAGGCCCTAACCTGACCGGAGCAACGCAAGGCCACACTCAGGGGGAGGACGATGAACTCACGTCACGGTGACGGCCGGGGGCGTCGGCGGGGAGGCGGAGGCCGCGGCGGTGGGCACAGACCCGAACCGGAGCCCCTGCGCGGAGTACGCGACGACGCCCGCCTCTCCGAGGAACTCCTGCGTATGGACGGGGCCTCCTACGGGCGTTACAAGTCTCTTCGGGGGGACTGGGACTTCGGTGACTTCACCCTGACCGTGCAGCGGGTACAGGCCGACCCCTTCGCTCCGCCCTCGCGCGTGCGTGTGCTCGTTCCGGACAGCGGTGTACCCGAGAGTGCCTGGGGCGACCCGGTACGCCGCCGCGCCACCGCCGACTACCTGGGGCGGCGGGCCCACCGGTTGCTGCGCGGGTCGCTGCTCAGGATCGACACCGGAGGCCAGGAGGTCATCGAACGCTCCTCCTGTCGACTCACCGACGGTGGTATCGATCTGCGCATCGGTATCGACCTTCCGGGCCACGGTCGCCGTATCGACGGCCGTACGGCCGAGCGCGAACTGTGCCGTACCCTGCCCGACCTGGTCGACGGACTGGACTGGGAGGAGATCGACGTGGAGGAGGCGGTCGCCTTCGCCGACAGCGTGGCGGACGCGGTGACCCTGCGCTCCGGGCTGGCCGAGCGCGGACTGGTCGCCTTCGTCGCCGACGGTGCGATCCTGCCGAGGCGCAGCGGTGTCAGCGACGAGCCGATGACCCGGGGAGCGGTGCCCTTCTCCTCCCCCGAGAGCCTGCGTGTGAGCGTCGAGCTGCCCCACCGCGGCACCGTGAGCGGTATGGGCGTACCCGAGGGCATCACCCTCATCGTCGGCGGCGGCTTCCATGGCAAGTCCACGCTGCTGCACGCCCTGGAACGTGGAGTCCACGACCACGTGCCCGGTGACGGTCGCGAACTGGTGGTGACCCGGCAGGACGCGGTCAAGATCCGTGCGGAGGAGGGGCGCCGGGTCGAGCGCGTGGACGTCAGTCCCTTCGTGCGCAACCTGCCCACGGGGGCCGACACCGGCGAGTTCCGCACCGAGAACGCCTCGGGGTCCACCTCCCAGGCCGCCAACATCTGCGAGGCGGTGGAGGCGGGGTCGCGGACGCTGCTGGTGGACGAGGACTCCACGGCCACCAATCTGATGATCCGTGACGAACGCATGCAGGCCCTCGTCCACGGAGACCGGGAGCCGTTGGTCCCCTTCATCGACCTCGTACGTCCCCTGTACCGCGACCACGGGGTCTCCACGGTCCTGGTCATGGGCGGCAGCGGCGACTACTTCGACGTGGCCGACCAGGTGATCATGCTCGACGCCTACCATCCGCACGATGTCTCCGAACGGGCCCGGGAGCTGGCCCGCGCACGCACCGACGCCGACTTCACCCCACCGCGCGCGCGGGTGGTCGACCCCGCCTCGGTGGACGACACCACCTCCCGAGGCAGGGGCAGGATCAAACGCCGCGACACCGACGTGCTGGTGTTCGGCGAAAGCGACGTCGACGTGCGCGCCATCGAGCAGTTCGTCGACCCCGGCCAGATCACCGGAGCCGGACTCGCTCTGCGCGAGCTCGTCCGGGGAGGCCACCTGGACGGCACGCGCACGGTCGGCGAGGCTCTGGACTCCCTTGAGCGGGCCTTGGACGGGGAGGGCGTCCTCCTGCTCGGCGCGGACTTCGGTGGCGACTACGTCCTGCCCCGCCGGTACGAGATCGCCGCCGTCCTCAACAGACTGCGCACCCTGAGGGTGCTCGGGATGCGCTGACCGGACACGCGAGGCCCCGCCGGAGGCCGGGCAGGTTCAAGGGGTCTTCGCGGGGCCCGGGAACGCCTCCCTGGCCGTCAAGGCCGTGCCGACCGCCATGAGCACGGGTTCGGGCCGGTGTGACGGAGGCCGCACGGCTCGTCGGTTCTGACACGGGGTCGGTAATGTGGACAAGCAGGACACAGCGCCCCGGTCGGCGGCAGGCTGGGGCGCTCAGAGCCTCCCGACAGTCTTGACCACCGCATGAGCGCGGTCCCCGCTACCCCGACTTTTTCTGGAGACGAGAACCGGTGCGTGATTCCGCAGACCTGTATCAACTCCACCCTGGCTTCGAGGACGTCGCCGGGCTGGCGATGCTCGTCTTTTTGGACGGCTTCGTGGACGCCGGTCACACCGGACGCCAGATGGTCGCGTCGCTGTTCGACCGACTCACCGCGGAGGAGGTCGCGACCTTCGACGGTGACCGTCTGGTGGACTACCGGTCGCGCCGACCGACGATGACCTTCGTCGAGAACACCTGGACCTCCTACGAGACGCCCAAGCTCGCCCTGTACCGCATGCACGACGAGGAGGGGTCCCCCTTCCTCCTTCTGCGCGGCCCCGAACCGGACCTGGAGTGGGAGGGCTTCTGCGCCGCCGTCATCGGGCTCGTCGAGCACTTCTCCGTCACGCTGTCCGTCAGCGTGCACGGCATCCCCATGGCGGTCCCGCACACCCGGCCGATCACGGTCACCCCTCACGCCACCCGTCCCGAACTGATCGAGGGCCACAGCTCGTGGATCGGACGCGTCGAGGTGCCCGGCAGCGCCGTCTCGCTGCTGGAGTACCGCTTGGGTGAGAGGGACCACGACTTCATCGGCTACGCCGTCCACGTACCGAGCTACCTGGCCCAGTCTCCGTACCCGCGTGCGGCCATCGCCGCCACCGAGTACGTGGCCACGGCCACCGGTCTGGTCCTGCCCACCGGTGCGCTGGAGGAGGCCGCCGGCACGACCGACGCCGACATCGAGGAACAGGTCGCGGCCTCCGCGGAGGTCCAGCGTGTCGTGGCCAACCTGGAGCGTCAGTACGACGACATCATGTCCGCACGGACCGACCCCGAGGACCGTCCCGTGCTCCCGCTCGCCGAGGACGAGACCCGACTGCCCACCGCCGAGGAACTCGGCGCCGAACTCGAACGCTACCTCGCCGAACGCGAGGGTGACGGAAACGGATGAGCGTGCTCTACCAGATCTTCTTTCGCTCGGTCCTGCGCCATATGGACGCGGAGAGGGCCCACAGGCTGAGCTTCGCCGCGCTGCGCGGTGCGGCCGCCGTTCCGGGGGCCGCCGCGGTCATGGGCAGGGTGCTCGGGCCGCGCGAACCGGAACTGAGGGTGCGCGCTCTGGGTCGGGAGTTCCCCGGGCCCCTGGGGCTGGCCGCGGGCTTCGACAAGAACGCGGAGAGCCCTTCGGGACTGGCCGCGCTCGGTTTCGGCTTCGTGGAGATCGGCACCGTCACGGCCCAGCCCCAACCGGGCAACCCCGCACCGCGCCTGTTCCGGTTGGTGGCCGACCGCGCGATCGTCAACCGGATGGGTTTCAACAACGAGGGCTCGGCCCTGGTCGCCGAGCGTCTCCACCACCGATCGGGCGCGCGCCGGCCCATCCTGGGGATCAACATCGGCAAGACCAAGGCGACCCCCGAGGAGGAGGCCCCCGAGGACTACGCCCTCAGCGCGCGGCGCCTGGCCCGCCACGCCGACTACCTGGTGGTCAACGTCAGCTCGCCCAACACGCCGGGACTACGCGACCTCCAGGGCGTGGAGCGGCTGCGACCCCTTCTGGTCGCCGTACGAGAGGCCCTCGTCGAGGTGGGACGCCCCGAGCTCCCCCTGTTGGTGAAGATCGCGCCCGACCTCGCCGATGAGGACGTCGACGCCGTCGCGGACCTGGCCCTGGCCGAGGGGCTGGACGGCATCATCGCCACCAACACCACCATCTCCCGTGAGGGGCTGGCGACCCCCGCCGACCAAGTGGAGAGGGCGGGGGCCGGTGGGCTGTCCGGTGCCCCGCTCAAGCGTCGCTCCCTGGAGGTACTGCGCCGTCTGCGAGCCCGCGTGGGCGACCGTGTCACCCTGGTGGCCGTCGGCGGTATCGAGACGCCCCAGGACGCCTGGGACCGGATCCGGGCCGGAGCGACCCTCGTACAGGGGTACACCGGTCTGGTCTACGGAGGCCCCCTCTGGCCCCGCCGTGTCCATCGGGGCCTGGCCCGGCTGGTGCGCGCCGCCGGCTACCGCTCCGTCCAGGAGGCCGTCGGCTCCGACGTCGGCGACCGGACCGGCCCCGTGACCCAGGTGCCCGCCCCGGCTCCCGAGGCCGTCGACACCCCCTGAACCGTCGACGTTCGCGTTCGGACACGCCGTTCGGTGACGGGTGGGGACGTCCCCGTCACCGGAGCCGGGGTCACGCCTGGGCGGGCTCGCCCAGTCCCTCGGGCGGGTAGCTCTTCCCCGGTTCGAGGTCGTCGTAGATCCGGCTGACGGTCACGAACTCATACCCTTCCTCGCGCAGTCGCTCGATGATCTCCGGGGTGGCCGCCAGCGTCGGCGCCAGGGTGTCGTGCAACAGCACCACCGCCCCGGGCTCGGCCCCCTCCACCACGCTGTCCACGATCTCGTCGCGACTCAGGCCGGTCCAGTCCTCGCTGTCCTGGCTCCACAGGATCTCGGCCATGTCCTGGCGGCCGATCTCCTTCAACACCGCGGGCGAACTGTCCCCGAACGGCGGACGGAACAGTTGCACGGTGTGGCCGGTCTGTCGGCGGACCATCGCGCTCACCGCGGCCACCTGGCCGACCAGTTCCTCCTCGGAGAAATACTCCGGCATGTGCTCGTGAAGGTCGTTGTGGCTGGCGATCTCGTGGCCCTCGGCGTAGGCACGCCGCAGCACGGAGGGGCGGGACAGAGCCGGGTCGCCGTTCAGGAAGAAGGAGACCGTCACCTCCTTCTCCGCCAACAGGTCGAGCAGGTGCGGTGTCGTCTCGGCCGGGCCGTCGTCGAAGGTCAGCGCGATGCACTTGGCCTTCGCGCAGTCCACGCCCTCATCGCCCGTGGTGATCACCCCCGGCACCGGCGGAGGGGACTGCGGTCGGGCGGCGGGCTCGTCCACGGCCGGCACGGGCTCCTCGGCCAGTGACGCCTCCCTCGCCCGCTCACCCAGGTCCGACAGCAGCGGCAGCGCCTCCTCCGAGGGGATCACCGCGACCATCCGACCCGGTTCGGTGGAAGGGACGTGACCCTCCACGGACGGGGACAGGTGTCCATCGTCGAACTCCACCACCAGATCACCGTCGGTGTTGAAACCCATGGAGTCGTACGTGCGCAACACCGGATGCAGACCCTCCATGTCCACGTTCTCCTCGCCGGCGAACGCCTCGCGCACGAGCCCGTTGAGCTCCTCCAGGGCCGCGTCGTCGGCCAGCAGTTCCGTGGCGTAGGCGGTGTGGCCGGTGGCCGTGTCGTACCAGTACGTCTCATACCCCTGGCGCAACCCGTGGTAGTCCTCCTCGGTCCGTGTCAGGCGCACGCCCAGCACCCCGTTCCCCGCCGCGGTGACCTCCCAGTCGATGTCCAGACTCACCGGGTCGCGACTGGCGCCCCGGAAGTCCCGCACCTCCTGGTCCACCCGGGCGGCCAACTCCTCGGCGAACGCCTCGGCCCCCTCGAACAGTGGGTAGGCCACGTCGATCTCCAGGCCCTTGGGCCGGTAGGGATGATCCTCGAAGTGGTCGGCGCCACCGCGCCACTCCGTGACCGCCCCGTCGGGCTCGTCCCACACCACCGTGATCAGTTCGGACTCCGGGGGGTCCGTGACCGCGCTCCCCGTGCCGCAGGCCGACAGTGGGAGGACCAGTGCCGTGAGCACGGCGGTGGACCTTCTCGTCCCGCGCCTCCGCGCCGTACGACCTTTCTGCTCTCGACGTCGGACGGTTTCGTTGGCTCGGCTCGACGACGACACCGGATCCCCTATCCCTAGCGGTGCTCACACGGCTGCCGGCGACAGGATGGGAGGCACCGCCCCCGAGGGGGACGGAAAGGTGTTCCACGGGTCAGTGGTGCCCACTGCTCCTCGCACGCGGACATCCGTCCCGGTCCGTACCCGCCGGTCCGGGCCCTCCAGCGCCGGAGACCATCGTCTCTCGGATCCCCGCAAAAGTCGCGGGACTCTCCGTTGTGAGCCCATGTCGGCGAACCCGGACCGGGACGTCCGGCCTCAGACGTCGTCGGCGACCTCGTCGCCCGGCTCGGGAACCCCCGCGATGTAGGTCTCCCCGGGGACCGTCGTGCCCAGGAGTTGGGAGACGGTGACCATGGTGTACCCGCGAGCGTCCAGTTCCCTGATGATCGTGTGCGAGGCGTCGATGGTGGTGTCGTGGATGTCGTGCATGAGGATGATCGCCCCGTTCGAGGCACCGTCCAACGCCCGGGAGGCGACCACCAAGGCCTCCCGGTCCTTCCAGTCGTTGGTGTCCACGCTCCACAGGATCTGGGCCAGTCCCATGTCCGCGGTCACCGACGCCACACCCTCGTCGGTGGAACCGTAGGGGGGTCGCATCAGGTCCATGGTGTAGCCGGTCTCGCGGTACACCAATGCCTGCACGGGATCCAGGTTCGACCGCACCCCGTCCGGGCCCAGGGAGGCCAGGTCCGGATGGCTCAGGGTGTGGTTGGCCAGCTCGTGCCCCTCGGCGTAGGCGCGCCGCACAGTGTACGGGTTCTCCATGATCGGGTATCCGGAGACGAAGAAGGTGGCGCGCGCGTCGTACTCGGCGAGGAGGTCCAACAGTTCGGGAGTACGCCCTCCGGGACCGTCGTCATAGGTCAGGGCCACGCACGTGGTGTCGGGGGCGGAGCAGTCGACGTCCTGATCCACCGCGGGCAGCTCCCCGGGCACACGGTCGTCCCGCCGGCCGTCCTTGTCGGCCTGGGGCGGAGCGGCGATCTCGAAGCGTTCCACACCGACCGTCGCGGCGTCGCGTACGCGCGCACCCACTTCGGAGAGCAGGTCCCGGGCCTCCTCGGACGCGATCACCGCGTGCACGCGGCCCTCCTCCACGGGGGCCACCTGACCGGTGTCGAACTCCACCACCAGGTCTCCGTCGGGGTTGAACCCCACCGAGTCGTACAGGGCGCTGATCGGATGGATGCTGCTCGTGTCCACGGCACCGTGGTCCCCGCCGACGCCCACGGCCCTTTCACGCACCAGCTCGTTGAGCCGCTCCAGCTCCTCCTGCCCGGCGAGCAGGGCGGTGGAGGGGTGGTGCTCCGCGGTGGCGGTGTCGTACCAGTAGGTGGTGTACCCCTCCTTGGGGCCCTCGGAGTCGGTTTCGGTCCGCGTCATCCTGACCCCGAGCAGACCGTCGCCGGCGGTGGTGAGGTTCCACGCGGCCTCGAAGGAGACCGCGCCCGGGGCGGCCGTCTCGAAAGCGCGCACCTCCTCGCCGAGCCGACGCTCCAGGAAGGCGGTCAGCGGCTCGGCGTTGGGGATGACCGGGAAGGTCACCGACGCGGGGACGCCCCCGTCGTAGGAGAGTTCGGCCTCGCTCACCCCCACCACGCTCTCCGCCTCCACCATGGTCAGCCCGTCGGGCTCCCCCAACGCGGGAGGCGTCTGTGCGACCTCGGAGGCGGGATCGGAGGCGTTCTCCGACGAGGAGTGCTCGGACACGGAGGGTGGTCGCGCCGACAGCAGCACCATCCCGGCCAGGACCAGCGACGCCACCACCACCGTGAGGAGGGGATGCTCAGGCGCCATGGAGGGGGGTGACTGCTTCTTCACGGGGAGATCTCCACGTTCATCGTCGAACGAACACCGGCGGGGAGCAGGGGGTTCGCCCGCAGGACGCTTCATGTCAGGTGTGACGTCGGTCATGCGGCCGGGGTTCTCGTCGTTTTGACCGACGAGGAAAGGGGTGCGCCCACTACGGAGGGCGAGGGGGGCCTTCCTATACTCGCAGGCGCGGGAGGTACGTGGGCCCTCCCACGGACCGAACCGACCCCGGAGGGGACGGGACGCGTCGAAAGAGCGGCCCGACGGGAACCCGGGACCGCGCCGCGGCGGCGAGGGGCGACGGACGTCGCCACAGGCACCGGTGAACCGGTCGAGGGCCGGCGGCCGGGAAGCGGTGACCATGAGCAGGAGCGGTGCCCGCACCGCGCGTGTGCTCGGTGGAGGAGATCGAAGAGGCGCCGCGATCGACGGTCTCGCGCGTCGACGCCGCGAACCTGTGGTGGGTCGACCTCGACCTCGGGATCGAGGCACGGGACCACGCCGAGGCCGAACCGGCCCCGCGCGACATGGCGGAGGCGGTCCGCGGACGCGCACCGATCTGTTCGGCTCCTCGGAGCCGGGGCGTCGCGCGGTGCCCCGAGCGCGTCGGGGACGTCGAAGCCTCTCGGCTCCCAAGGGACGCCGGGCACCGGGGTGACGACGAGGGGGCCGTGGCCAAAGCCACGACCCCCTCGTCCTGTCGTGCGGAACGGTCAGGTGCCGACCACGGCCAGCGCCTCGGCGCCGGCGTTGAGCATGATCTCCTCGACGTTGTCGGGCATGACCAGGTCCTCGGCGGTGTCATCGCCGCTGAAGGACGGGTGCAGCTGGTACTCGATCCGGATGTTGAGGTTCGCGGTGCGGATCAGCAGCACGGCCTGGGGGATGTCGTCGCCCAGGAAGTCGTACTTCGTCAGGACGTAGTGGGCCTCGTCACCGAGGTCCACGTCCTTGCTCTCCTCCACGTTGTCGGCCTCGTAGAAGGTGTTGTACTGGCCCTTGCCGTTGACCTCGTCCACGCGGCTCTGGTAGTCGGACTTGGCGGCCTCCACGGAGTCCGCGGCGGAGTAGGGCGTGCTGTACTCGATCTCGAAGGCCGCGTAGCCGCCGGGGTCGTTGCCCTCCGGTGCGGCGCCGTCCAGGGTGTCACAGTAGGAGGTCTCGTCCCGGACCGACTTGCTTCCGCCGTCCTGGATGAGGAAGTCGGAGACCACCTGGTCGGTGAAGGCGTCGCAGGGCTCGGTCGGAACGGAGTAGGGGGGCTCACCCGCGGGTTCCGCGTCGGGGGCGGGCTGGGGGTCGTCACCGCCCTCGTCGTCCTCCACGACCTCCTCGCTGTCCTGGGAGGTGGGGTCGGGCGCGGCGACCTGGTCCCCGTTGCCGTTGGTGACGAGCATGACCAGGACGGCGATCACCAGGACGACGATGACGGCACCGCCGCCGATGACCACCCACAGTCCGGCCTTGCTCCCGCCGCCCGAAGGCTGCTGGGGCGGCGGCGGGTAGCCCGGACCCCCGGGCCCGCCGGGGCCGCCGGGACCGCCCGGATAGGGAGGCTGTCCGCCCGCGTACATCTGTTGTTCGGGTGCCCCGGGGTATCCCGGAGGCCCACCGTAACCAGGTTGGCCGCCGTAACCGGGTTGACCACCGGTGCCCTGGTCACCGTACGGTGCGCCGTGGGGCTGGCCGTAGGGCTGCTGGCCCCCACTGTTGTCCCCGCCACCGTAGGGGTTCTGCGGTGGCTGGTTGTAAGGTCCGTTTTCGCTCATGGCTCCCCTCGCCCGTGTCTGATGGCCGTGTTCTTTGGGACGCATGTGTGCGCCTGTGGGTTCTCATGCCTTCCCGTACCGTGACTTTCGCGCTGGAACCCGGGAATCGTGTGAGGGGAGGCGCACCAACCGCTGCTGCCGTTCCGCGGGCGAGTGCGGGGGCATGGGGCGGGGCGTTCCCCGTGTCCGTGAGGAGGCTTCCGTGGACCGTGGGAGGCCGACCACCCGAGGCGGGTGTGGATCAGCGTATCCCCCGGTCGGGGGACCGGACGTGTTGCATCCTAGCTGTGAGCATGGGGTCAAGGGCAGGTCGGGTGGGGGGCCATGAGGGGAATCGTCACTGTTTTGTGTCGATTGTGCAGGAGCTCATCATGCACGTGACGCAATCGTGGCCGGAGGGTGGGGGGAACCGTGTCCTGCCTCCGGTAGGCGGGGCCGGGGCGGGCTCCGTCGCCTGTTCGCCCGCCCCTCGACACGTCGGCGTCGGCCGGAACGAGGGCGGGCGGTGTCCACCGGCGCCGGGGGAGGGGGGCGAATCCCGCAACAGACGGGATTCGTCCCCCTATCAGAACATCGAGATGTGCACGTGGTCGAAGTGGTTCTCGGTGAGGTTGCCGCGGTCGGCCATCGGGCGCCAGTCCGTGTCCCCCCGGCGCACGTCCCAGATCTGCTGTCGATAGATGACGTACATGATCCCGAGGTCGTCGGCGTTCTCCCTCGCCCACTCCGCGATCGCCCAGCCACGGTCGATCTGCTCCTGTGAGGGCGTGCCGCCGCTGGGATGCAACATGAAGTCGCAGGCCCGACCCTTGGGATGTTCACCGACCACCCAGCCGCCGACCTCCCGGTAACAGCCCACGCCGCCCACGTCCCGGCCCTCACCGAACTTCTCGATCACCAACTCGCGCATCTGCTCGGTGCGCGGGGTGATGTTGTAGGGACCTCCCATCGGCTGCTCGGGATGGTCGGCGATCAACCGCTGTACCTCCAGTCGGCGGTCCTCCAGTTCCTGGAGGTCCTCCTCGGCCTCGCTCAACCGCTCCTCGGCGGTCTCCCGAGCGGTCTCGTCGCGGCTCAGCGCCTGGTCGAGCTGGTCGATCTTGTCCTGGTTGCTGGTGGACAGGTAGTCGATCACCACCGCCCGGTCGATGACCTCGTCGGGTTCGGCCTCGACGAACAGCGACATCGACGGATCGATCCCGCCGCTGGTGTAGGTGGCCACCGCCAACGCCCGCACCTGGGCCCGCGCCTCCTCCACGTCCTCGCGGGTGCTCTCCGCGCGTTCCTCGGCGCGCTCGGCCTCGGCGATGACGCCCTCCATGTCCCGCAGATCTCCCTGGTAGTCCTCGCTCAGGGCCTTCGCGCGCTCCTTCAGGGAGCTCATGCTCTCGGGTTCCATCGGTGTCGCCGTGGCCGGAGAGGGAGGGAGGAACAGCAAGACCCCGAGCAGGGCCGAGGCGAGGGCGAGGGTGCGGACACGGTCGGCGCCGGTGGGCGCGGCGAACACCGCGGCCAGTGCTCGGACCCGGTCGGCCCAGGCCGTTTCGGCGGGGTCGGAGGCCCAGAAGTCGGCGAAATCGTCCACGCGGTTCTGGTGGTCGGACTGCACGGTGTGGTCGCTCCTCGGTCCCGTGCGCCCCCTGTGGGCACGGGGCGGGCGGGCACTGCTTCTCGTCGTTTCCCGAACCGGGTCGGTGGTCGAAGTCGGATCCGCGACACCGGTTCTCTCGCTCGCGCCCGGGGGCCTGGGCCGAGGCTGAGAGGGACGGGGCGGTCATGAGTGTAGGCACTCGGGCTGGGGATTCGGGAGAGAAGGGATGATTCCACCGTGCGACGAGCACCTCAATGTGGCCTACATAACCTAGCCATAAGGTGCTTTTACGGCGAACCAACTCGATTGTTCATGGTTGAGTGAGAATCGTGGGCGATCCCACGCGCGACCGGGGGATCGAGGCTCGGACCTGGGCCGACACCGCCTGGCGGGCCGGGCCGTCACGCGGCGGCGAGTCGCCGCCGTTCGTCCAGGGCCCGCTCCGTAGGCTCGGGCGTGGGCGTCGAACCCACGCGCCGGTTCCGCCCGCCCGGGCGCCGTGAGACCACCGCCGAGACGTCGATGGGAAGACCGTGATTGACGCAGTGGGCCTGCACAAGGTCTACAGGTTGAAGAAGCGCCGGGTGACCGCTCTGAAAGGCGTCGACCTCCACGTCGAGCCCGGCGAGATCTTCGGGGTGGTCGGTCAGAGCGGCGCGGGCAAGAGCACCCTGCTCCGTTCGGTCAACCTCCTGGAACGACCCGACGCCGGGACGGTCCACGTCGCGGGCGAGGAGCTCACCGCGTTGCGCGGTGCCCGCCTGCGCGCCGCCCGTCGCGGCATCGGCATGATCCACCAGCACTTCGCGCTGTTGTCCTCGCGCACCGTCGCGGGCAACGTGGGGTTCCCGCTGGAGGTCTCCGGTGTCGATCGGGCACGTCGCAGGGCCCGCGTGGGCGAACTCCTCGAACTGGTGGGGCTGAGCGACAAGGCACGGGCCTACCCCTCCCAGCTCTCGGGTGGTCAAAAGCAGCGTGTGGGGATCGCCCGCGCCCTGGCCTCGGGCCCGCAGGTCCTGCTCAGCGACGAGGCCACCTCCGCGCTCGACCCCGTGACCACCGACTCCATCCTCGCGTTGCTGCGCCGGCTGCGCGACGAGCTCGGTCTGACCATCCTGCTGATCACGCACGAGATGGACGTGATCAAGAGGATCTGTGACTCCGCGGCGATCATGGAGGCCGGGGAGTTCCGCGAGTCCGGTCGGGTCCTGGACCTGATCGGTACACCGGGCTCGCTGCTGGCCCGTTCCCTCTTCCCCCTGCCCGCCCACAGGGGCGCGGACACCGTGTACGTCACCTACCCGCGCTCCTACGACGAGCCGCTCATGTCGGAGCTCACGCGGCGGTTCGACGTGGACGTCAACATCCTCGGCGGTGGTGTGGAGGAGGTCGCCGGACAGTCCGTGGGACGTCTGAGCGTGGACCTGCGCGGAGAGCGCCGGAGGCAGGCCCTGACCTACCTGGCCGAGCAGGGACTGCTGGTCGAGGAGGCCGGAAAGTGACCGTCATCCCCGTCGACGGCCTCGTCATGGCCACCGAGGACACGGGTGCCTGGAACGCCGTCGTGGACTTCGTCCGGGCCTGGCCCGAGATGTGGCCCACCCTCTGGCTGGGCACGATGGACACCGTCTACATGGTCTGGTGGGCGACCGTCTTCAGTCTCCTGTTCGGTCTGCCGCTGGGCGTGCTGCTCGTGACCACGGACAAGGGCGGTCTCACCCCGGCGCCGACCGTGCGCGCGGTGCTCAGCGCCATCGTCAACATCGGCCGTTCGCTGCCTTTCATCGTCCTGATGGTGGCGGTGCTGACGCTCACGCGTTTCCTGGTGGGGACCACCCTGGGGCCCACCGCGGCGATCGTGCCCCTGAGCATCGGGGCGATCCCCTTCTTCGCGCGTTTGGTGGAGACCTCCCTGCGGGAGGTGGACCGAGAGGTCATCGAGGCCGCGCACGCCATGGGCACCCGCCGCTTCACCATCGTGGGCAAGGTGATGCTGCCCGAGGCGCTTCCCGGCCTCATCGCCGGACTGGTGATGACCGTGGTCACCCTCATCTCCTACTCGGCGATGGCGGGGGCCATCGGAGGCGGAGGCCTGGGCGACCTGGCCATCCGCGAGGGCTACCAGCGTTTCAACGACCACTACCTATGGGCCACGGTCATCCTGCTCATCGTGATCGTCCAGATCGCGCAGAGCCTCGGCGACCTGTTGGTGCGCAGACTGTCCCGACGCTGAGGGGTCGCCGGCCGGGCCTGACACCGCCCGGGGCGGCCCTTGCGCGGCCCTCCTCTCTCCTTCGAGCGACATCGGACGACGACCGATACGGGCGGACGCCGAGCGGTGGCGTGCGAACGGTACGCTCTGCGGACACGCCGACTGGCCTCGTCGAAGGACGTGGCGGCGGAGCGCCCTGCGCCGCCCGACTTCCGGAGAGCGGGCCGTCCGAAGGCCGGAGACACCCGACGTCGCCATGGCCTTGGGCCCGTAACGGTTGGGTTGCGGTGCGGGCAATGTCGATTGACATCAAAGTACTTCTCTGTTTGTTTTATGGGAGCGCTCCCAAAACGATGTCCCCTCGTCATGGAAGGTGCGTACACCAACAGTGAGCAACCGCAACGATTTCCCTGAGGGCTTCCTCTGGGGGGCGGCCACCGCCTCGTTCCAGATCGAAGGCGCCACGACCGCGGACGGCCGAGGCCGCAGTATCTGGGACACCTTCGCCGAGACCCCCGGCAAGGTCCTGGGCGGCGACACCGGTGACCCCGCCGACGACCACTACAACCGCTACGCCGACGACGTCGCCCTCATGAGCCGACTCAACCTGGGCGCGTACCGCTTCTCCATCGCCTGGCCCCGGATCATCCCCGAGGGCGGCGGCGCCGTGAACCAGGCCGGCATCGACTTCTACGACCGTCTGGTGGACACCCTCCTGGCCGCCGGGATCCAGCCTTGGGCCACGCTCTACCACTGGGACCTGCCCCAGCCGCTGGAGGACGCGGGCGGTTGGCCGCACCGGGACACCGCCTACCGCTTCCGCGATTACGCCCAGGTCGTCGCCGAGGCGCTCGGTGACCGCGTCGGTGACTGGATGACCATCAACGAGCCCTGGTGCTCGGCCTTCCTCGGCTACCACAACGGTCACCACGCGCCCGGACGCAAGGACGCCCCCGCGGCACTGGCCGCCGCCCATCACCTGCTGCTCGGCCACGGCCTGGCGGTCGAGGCGATCCGCTCCACCGGACGCCCCGCCCGGGTGGGCCTGGCCCACAACCAGGCGGTCATCCGTCCCCACGGACCCAGCGCCGAGGACGCCCGTGCGGCCCGACGCGCCGACGGTGTGCGCAACCGCATCTTCACCGACCCCCTGTTCAAGGGCCGCTACCCGGCGGACGTGATCGAGGAGCTCGCCGACATCAGCGACTTCTCCTTCCTCCTCGACGGTGACATGGACATCACCTCGGCCCCGTTGGACTTCCTGGGCATCAACTACTACTCGCCCGAGTTCGTCGCCGCTTCCGCCAAGGGCCTGGACCCGGCCCGGGTCAGCGGTGAGGGCGATGCCTGGCTCGGTGCCGAGCCCGAGGAGGTGCACGTCTCCCAGGGGCTGCCCGTCACCCACATGGGCTGGGAGATCGATCCCACCGGCATGTACGACGTGATCACGCGCCTGGCCGGTGAGACCGGCGGCATCGACCTCTACGTCACCGAGAACGGTTGTGCCTTCGAGGACACCCTCACCGAGAACGGCGAGGTCAACGACCGTGACCGGGTCGACTACTACGAGGGCCACCTCAGAGCCGCCAAGGAGGCCCTCGCGGCCGGGGCGCCCCTGCGCGGCTACTTCGCCTGGTCGCTCCTGGATAATTTCGAATGGGCGTGGGGATACTCCCGCAGATTCGGAATCGTGCACGTCGACTACGAGACCCAGAAGCGGACAGTGAAGGACAGCGGTCACTGGTACGCCGAGCTGGCCAGGACGGGACGGTTCCCGAAGCGCTGAACCAAGGCGTTCCCGTGGTCGCGGGAACGCCGGTCCGGTCACACGCGGACGACGGTGGGGTGCCCCGTGGGGCACCCCACGCGTTCGTTCCCCATCGCCGTGACGGTGGGAAGGACCCCCGTCGCGTCGCGGCAGGGGCGGAGTGTCCGGACCGCGGAAGACGATTTCCCAGAGGGAGCCTCGAAGTGGTCAAGAGCGGTCAAGGTCGGAAGCGTCCGACCCTGGAGATGGTGGCGCAGCGTGCCGGGGTCGGACGTGGGACCGTCTCCCGTGTGATCAACGGCTCCGCCCAGGTGAGTCCGCGTACGAGGGAGGCCGTGCACAGCGCGATAGCCGAACTCGGGTACAGCCCGAACCAGGCCGCGCGCACGCTGGTGACAAGACGCACCGACACCATCGCGCTGGTCGTCTCCGAGCCCCGTGACCGATTGTTCGCCGATCCCTTCTTCGCGGACATCATCCGCGGTGTCAGCTCGGTCCTGCACGAACGCGACCAGCAGTTGATGCTGACCACGGCGCGTAGTGAGGCCGAGCACAAGCGCGTGGGCGACTATCTCAGCGGCTTCCACGTGGACGGGGCGCTGTTGGTGTCCCTGCATCGGGACGACCCGCTGTCGGCCCGCCTGGACGAGGCGGGCGTGCCCGTGGTGCACGGTGGCCGTCCCCACTCACCCGACCAACCCGCTCCCTACTGTGTCGACATCGACAACGTCGGCGGGGCCAGGGCGGCGACCCGACACCTGCTGGACCGCGGGTGCCGACGGGTGGCCACCATCACCGGTCCCCAGGACATGAACGCCGGTGTGGAGCGTCTACGCGGCTACCACGAGGTCATGGCCGCCTCCGGACGGGAGGTCGACGAAAGCCTCGTGGTCCAAGGCGACTTCAGCGTGGAGGGGGGAGCCGAGGCGATGCGTCGGCTGCTGGACACCGGCCTGGAGCCCGACGGTGTGTTCGTGGCCTCCGACATGATGGCCATCGGAGGCCTGCGGGTACTGCGCTCCCGAGGGCTGCGGGTACCCGAGGACGTCGCCGTGGTGGGCTACGACGACACCGTCATGGCCCAGCACAGCGACCCGCCTTTGACCACCGTCCACCAGCCGACGGTGAGAATGGGCCAGGAGATGGCGCGACTGCTGGTGGACGTGGCGATTCCGCACACGATGGAGGCCGAGACGGTCCTGCTCGACACCCACCTGGTGGTACGCGAGAGCGGCTGAGACCGACGGGCCGTCCGTGTGGAGCCCGAGCCCGCCACCCGGTGTGACGGGTCCCCGGCTCGGCCCGGCTTCCTCGTCCCGATCGCGGCTGGACGCGCAGGTGAACACTGTGCAAGGCTGGTCGCGATTTCGCGGGAGACGGTGGGAGCGCATGGACCCGACGCGGGAACCGACACATACCCGGTGCGCGATTTCCTCGTGCGGATGGTGCGAGCAGGACGGAGTCGACTGCCGGTTCTGCTCCGGGACCGGATGGTGGCGGCCGGAGAGACCACACCGGGACGGCAGCGGGGTCATCGTCTGGGTCCGGGTCGAGGAACCCTGTCGTGGTTGCGCCGGGACGGGAAAGGAACACAGCCCGACCGCCGCCCATGGCGGATAGGGCCGGTACGCGAGGGCGATCCGCGACCCCGGGTGGACAAGGAGAGACGACATGCGCTGGGTGACCTACCTGTCACCGAGTGGAGGTGGCGAGCGCGTCGGGGTCCTGGACGACGGGGACGTGCTCGGCGCTCCCGGGAACGAACGTCTCGTCGACCTGCTGGAGGCGGGCGGAGCGGCCCTACGAGAGGCCTACGGGCGTGCGGGCGACACGCCGGTCGAGATCATCGTCGAACCCGAGGCACGCATGTGCGCACCTGTGACGCCCGTCTCCCCGGTCCCGGTACGCGCGGGCGAGGAGGTATGGCGGATCGGGCCCGAACTGGTGCGGGGCGCGGACGACGCCGTGCCCTCCGGCGCGCGTACGGCCCGCCTGGGGGTCGCCGCCGTCGCCGGGGGAGAGGGGCCGGCGAGCGCCTACACCCCCGCCTGTCTGTGGCTGGACGGAGAGGGTCGACCGCTACAGCTGAACCTGGGACCCGTGCTGACCACCGCCGAGGAGGTGGCGGAGGGAGGGCTGGAGTTGTCCGCCTCGGTGGACGAGCGGGAGGTGACCCGTGGGACGGTCGACCCCGCCCATGAGTGGCTGGTGTCGGGCCCCGAGGGCGTCCGGGCGTTGCTGCCGGTGGCCACACCGTCGTTGGAGGCCGACGACGAACTCTTCGTGGAGGCCGACGGCCTGGGCTCCTTCGAGGTCCGGGTGGGTTCCCAGGTCTGAGCGGGGCCCGGGTCTCAGGAGGCGTCGAACTCCCAGTGCCAGGGTTCGTATCCGCCGCGCGCCCACACCGGGTTGTCCCAGCCGTAGCGGGGCGCGTTGGCCAGCATCCACTCGTGCTCGGGGGTGCCCGACCGGTTCACCCCACCGCACAGGTCCACGGCCAGCCCCAGCCCGTGCCGACTGGTCCCCGGGTCGGCGGCCATACCCGGCACCATCTCCCGGAACAGGCGCACCTGCTCGTGGTAGGGCCGGTAGGAGTCGGCGACGCACATCGGTCTGCCGAACGCCTTCCGGTAGGCGCCGTCGAGTTCGATGAAGGCCGCGGCGGCGTCGGCCCTCAACCGCTCGCCGGGCTGGGGGAGCGGGCACAGCAGTGTTTCGGGGATGTGTCCGTTGGCGTGGACGGTCACGTCCGCACCGGTACAGCCGGAGCCCGGGCCCCCGTCCACGGCGACGTCCGTGGTGCTCGCCTTGGTGTCGTCCCCCTCTCCCGGGACGTCGTCGTCCTCGGTGGGCGCGATCGCCGCACGCGCTCCGCGCAGTGCCCGCTCACGCCGTCGTTCCGCCGCTCGGGGATCGACTTCCTTGGCGAGTTCGGCCTCCAGTCGGGTCTGCTCCTCCAGCAGTTCCTCGAGCGCCTCCTCCCGCTCGGTGACGGCGCGCACGGCCTCCTCCCGCGCGGCGGCAGCGGCCTCCACCGCCTCGCTCTGCTCGTGCTCGGCGGCCTCGGCGATCTCGGCCAGGGTGTCCGTGGCCACCCGCGCCGCCTCTCCACGGTCCACGTCGGCCTCGCGGTGCTCGCCCAACAGGGACAGGTACGCGCCGCGTTCGAGCACCTCCGAGGGCCCGCCGGTCCAGGCGGACAACATGCCGAGGTCACCGCCCTTGTAGGCGGTGGAGGCCTGCCGGGCCGCGGCCAGGCGTGCGGTGCGTCCCCGTTCGTCGGCCTCCTCGGCGCGTTCCTCGGAGGACCTCCGGCGTTCGGTCAGCTCCGTCAGGCGTTCCCGCTCGGCCTCGTAACGCTCGATCTTGGCCGACGCCTCCTGACGGAGGGTCTCCATGCCCGCGCGCAGTATCGCCAACTCCACCCGAACGTCACCGGGTGAGGATCTCTCGACCGGGCCGGAGTCGTCCGCGCCCCCGGACGTGGCGGTCGAGAGCACCAGCAGCGCGGCCAAGCCCACAGGAAGCACGGCAGTGACCGAAAAGGCGCGTCCGGAAGTCCGGTGTATCTCCGTCGCAGAGTGACTCTCCGATTCCTTGTCATGACCGAACGTGCCCGAGGTGGGGCGTGACAAGGGACGCATCTCCGTTTCCTTCCCAGGGCCTGCGTATACGTCTTGTCACGATGTCATGTCAGGGCGGTGTTGGTGGGGAAGCTGCCGGTGTGTCCAAAAAGTTACTTGAGTCCCCTGGGGGTTTCGGTCGGCCGCTCTGACCTGGGGGGTTGGCAATAATGTCGGATCCACGGGCATTATGGGTCCGGGCCGCGGAAGATGTTCCCGCCGAAGGTCGCGAAACCACCGAGGCGAGCCCTTCGCGCCCATTGGTACGCTATGCATCGCACGCGCACCCACTCGGACACCTTGGGGTGCGCGGCTCCTCCCCTCCCAGGCGAGTCCGGCGGACAGTCTTCACATCTCCCCACATTCCCCACCGTTTCCGGTTCGGTGGACCAGTGGTCTCTACCGATCTCCATGAAGGCACTTCGGCCGAGGCGGTCGGCCCCTGGGGTCCAACCAGCCGCTCGAAGCGGTGACACGAAAGGTTGCGAGGGTCCGTGTCGACACGAGCGACGAAGAACGGGGCCAGTGCGCAGAGCGAGGCAGCGCAGGCCGAACATGCCGATGCCACGCCCCAGCGCAGAGCCGACTGGTGGCGGCCACGTAACTGGCGGGTGCGCTCCCGACTGGTGGCCCTCATCGTCATTCCCACCGCCGTGGCGCTCGCGCTCGGTGGTCTGCGCGTCTACGAGGCGGCGGTCTCCACCGTCACCCACGCCCACATCCAGGACCGCGCCGAGGTGGGCGTCCTGGTCGTGCAGCTGGCCAACCAGCTGGGACGCGAGCGCTCCGCGAGCGCGATCTACATCTCCGACAACGCCGATCCCGCCCGGCGGTCGGACGAGCTGCGCCAGCGGATGGAGGAGGAGCGCGACGCCTCCCGCGACATCCAGCAGACCCTCACCGCCAGGCTCGAGGACATGGGAGAGGTCCAGGGCAACGCCGCCACGCGTCTGTCGGGTATGCGCAGTCAGATCTCCACACTGGAGGCCCTGCGCACCGAGGTCGACGAGACCCGCATCACCGTTCTTCCGGTCGTCACCAAGTACCGGACGGTCTCCCGTTCCCTGGCGGAGTTCAACCAGACGATCGCGGACGAGACCGGTGACACCGAGCTGAGGGAGAGCGTCCGTGCGCTGACCGCCCTGTCCAACGCGCGGGACCAGCTCTCGTACGAGACCGCGTTGATGAGTCACTCGCTGGCCCGCAACACGATGACCGGTGGTATCTCCGAGGCCATCGACTCCAGCCGCGCCCGCTACGAGAACGAGATCTCCAACTTCGCCCAGGCCGCGTCGGAGGACCAGCGCAGGACCTTCGACGACAACTTCACCGGCCTGGAGGTCAGCCAGGTCTCCACGATGCGCATGCGCGTCATGTACCGCGCCGATCGTGGTGACCAGCTCACCGGTGTGACCGAGAACGATGGCCCCGAGTCCTACCGCGAGATCGCCGACTCGGCTCTGGAACGTCTCCAGACGGTCGAGGAGAGCGTCGCCGAGGGCATCGCCGACGAGGCCAACGAGCTGCGGGACGGGGCCATCGCGCGAGCCCTCATGGACCTCGTCCTCGTCGCGGCGGTGCTCCTGGCGGTCTTCATCCTGACCTCCCTGGTGGTCCGCTCCCTGGTGCGCCCGCTGCGCACCCTGGAGGACGGTGCCCGCCGGGTGGCCGAGCGTGACCTGCCCGACGCGATCAACCGGATGCAGGAGGCCGGGACCGTTCCCGAGAACGTCAAGGTCACGCCGATCGAGGTCGACACCCACGACGAGATCGGCGAGGTCGCCCGCGCCTTCGACGACGTCCACCGCGTGGCCCTCACACTGGCCTCCGACGAGGCGGCCCTGCGCAGCAACGTCAACGCGATGTTCGTCAACCTGTCCCGCCGAAGCCAGACGCTGGTGGAGCGGCAGCTGCGCCTCATCGACGGCCTGGAACAGTCCGAACAGGACTCCGACCGCCTCTCCGACCTGTTCCAGCTGGACCACCTCGCCACGCGCATGCGCCGCAACAACGAGAACCTGCTGGTCCTGTCCGGCCAGGACAACACCCGTAAGTGGGCCCAGCCCGTCCCGCTGGTCGACGTTCTGCGCGGTGCCGTGTCCGAGGTCGAGCAGTACGAGCGTGTCAACGTGCGCGCACCCTCCCACATCTCGGTGCTCGGCCGTCCGGTCAACGACATCATCCACCTGATCGCCGAGCTGGTGGAGAACGCCACCGCCTTCTCGCCGCACGACACCGAGGTCCTGGTCAGCGCCAAGGGCCTGGACAACGGAGGCGTCCAGGTCGACGTCACCGACAGCGGCATCGGCATGGCGGCCGAGGACCTGGAGGCGATCAACGCCCGCCTGGCGGCTCCGCCCCGCATCGACGTCGCGGTCTCGCGCCGCATGGGCCTGTTCGTGGTCTCGCGTCTGGCCAACCGTCACGGAGTCAAGGTCCGTCTACAGGAGGCGCACGGCGGCGGGACCACCGCCCGCGTCATCTTCCCGCCGGACCTGCTGATCACCCCCGTCGACGGACAGCACGCCCTGGGAGGCGGAGGCAACCGCCCCGAGCTCACCTCCGGCGTACCCTCCACCTACGCCGACGCCGAGGCCGCCTTCGCCTCCACTCCGGCGCCCGCCGAGCCGAACGACCCTTGGCAGACCCAGGAGGCCGGGAGCGGTCTCGGCGACATGGCCGGCCTTCCCAAACGTCAGCCCGGCGGCTCCTCGCGTACGGAGGAACACCCGCCCAGCGGCCAGGACCTGTGGAGCACCACCAGGGGAGCGGGGACCACCGGCGGCGCCGGCGGCACGGGCGGCTCCGTCGTCGACCCCTACGACGTCCCCGAGGAGGAGGAACCGCAGCGCCCGCAGCCCGAGAGCGGGGGCCGCAGTCTCTTCGATCCGGCCCCCCGCGCGGACGCGGGAGGCGACCGGCCCTTCGGTGACGGCGGCTCCGTGGGCCGCTCCTCCGACACCGGCTCCTTCAGCAGGCCGACCGACACCGGGGCCTTCCGCCGCCCCTCCACCGACACCGGGGCCTTCCGCCACCCGGTGGGGTCGACCGACTCCTACGACGCCTTCGACGGCTCCGCGAGGTCGGCCCGGTCCGGGGCCGAGGACGACAACGGCGCGGGAGACCTGTTCCGACGAGGCACGGGGACACCGGAGAAGCCGGCCGCCCCGGCCCGCTCGGACGACACCGAGACCTTCCCCGCGATCTCGGACTGGAACAAGGGGACCTCGTCACAGACCCCGTCGTCCTCCGACACCGGCGGCTGGCGCTCCGGTGGTGCCTCCGACTCCCGTGAGGGATACGGCTCCACCGCCTACCTCTCCCGCCGTTACGGTGGCGCTCAGGGACCGAACAACACCGTCGTTCCGCCCAGTCCCTCGGGCGAGGAGAACGACTCGCTGCCGATCTTCGACGCGATCGAGTCCAACTGGTTCAAGCGACGCACGGGGGGACCCACCGTGGACACCACGGAGACGGGCCCCATCAAGCAGGTCCCCGCGGACCAGGGGCGGCAGGCGCAGCCGTCCGGCGTCGAGCCACGTTCCCAGGCCGCCCAGAGCCCCCACTCCGAGCAGGAGTGGACCTCGGCCGCCGACCGTGGATGGAAGGCCGCCCGTACCGCGGTGGAGCCCCTGGCGGGCGGGCTGACCACCTCGGGGTTGCCAAAACGGGTTCCCAAGGCAAACCTTGTTCCGGGAACGGCGCCCAAGCCGGAGAACTTCAAGCAGATGCCCACCCGTAGCGCCGAACGCGTCCGCAACCGCTTCTCCGGCTTCCAGAAGGGTGTCCGGGAAGGACGGAACCGGCTCGGTGAAGGTGAGAGGTGACCTCAGTGGAACCTGGCGGGACGGGGTCCCCCTTATCCCCGGACGCGGGATGCAATAGCATCTACCGAGCTTCTCGAACGCGCCACACCCGTAGCTTGAAGAGTGCAGAACACCAGACTCCCGGCTCCTCCACGGGAGGGGTCGGGCAGTTCGTAGAGGCAGTGCTGTCACATGCTGTGCCGGCGGTAGCAGTGCCCACAGACCAGCCGGCGAATTTGGACAGGAGATCAGATGAGTCGACAGGTGAATGAACTCAACTGGTTGATCACTGATTTTGCCGACCGGGTCCCCGATGTCGCCCACGCGATCGTCGTCTCCTCTGACGGCCTTCCACTGGCTTCGTCCGCGGGTTTCCCGGCCGACCGGGCCGACCAGCTGGCAGCGATCGCCTCCGGCCTGTCGAGCCTGACCCAGGGTGCGGCACGGGTGTTCGAAGGTGGCGCCGTCGCCCAGACCGTCGTGGAGATGGAGCGGGGGCTGATGCTCATCATGGCCATCAGTGACGGCTCCTGTCTCGCGGTCCTGGCGGCCGCGGAGAGCGACCTCGGTCTGGTCGCGTACGAGATGACTCTGCTCGTCGAGCGGGCGGGGCGGGCGCTGACACCAACGGCGCGCACCTCGGGAATCCACTGAACCACCACCGACAGGAGGAAGTGGTGGCACCTCACAGTAGAGATGCCGGGAGCGCCTCGTGGTTCGGACAACAGCCGAGCAATCCCCCCGCGGGGGGAATGCCGGCGGTTCCGGGCGGCGGAGATGTTCCTCGACCAATCCAACAACCGTATGAACAAAGATCCGCTGGAGGGAGCGCGCCCAGTTCGCTGGTCCGTCCCTACGCGGTGACCAAGGGCCGTACCAAGCCGAAGTCTCAGCTTCCCCTGGAAGCCCTGATCTCGGCCACGGCGGCGGCCCGCAACGAGTCTGGGACGCTGACGCCCGAGTGGCAGGCGATCAGCGACCTGTGCCGGGAATGGCGTTCCGTAGCGGAGATCTCCGCGCTGTTGCGGATGCCACTCGGTGTGGCGCGGGTGCTTGTGGCGGACATGTCCGAGCAGGGACTGGTCCAGATCAGGTCCTCGCTCAACAACGATGCCCGCCCCAACACCAACCTGCTTGAAAGGGTGCTCAGTGGACTTCGCAAGCTCTAACCCAGCCGAGGAAGGCGGTGTTGGGGGAAGCGCGATGACGTCGGTCAAGATCGTCGTCGCGGGGGGCTTCGGTGTCGGGAAGACGACATTCGTTGGCTCCGTCTCCGAGATCGTGCCGCTGACCACCGAGGCGGTCATGACCAGCGCCAGCGTGGGGGTGGACGATCTCGCCAAGACACCGGACAAGCAGACCACCACCGTGGCCATGGACTTCGGCCGCGTCTCCCTGGATTCGGACCTGATCCTGTACCTGTTCGGAACCCCCGGGCAGCACCGTTTCTGGTTCATGTGGGACGACCTGGTCAAAGGAGCCATCGGCGCGGTCGTGCTCGTGGACACACGCCGCCTGGCGGACTGCTTCCCCGCGATCGACTACTTCGAGGAAGCGCGTCTGCCCTTCATCGTCGCGATCAACGGCTTCGACGGCTACTACCCTCACGCCGCGGACGAGGTCCGGGACGCTTTGACGCTCAGCCCGGAGATCCCCATCGTCCAGGTGGACGCCCGGGACCGCGCGTCCACCAAGTCGACGCTCATCACCCTCGTCGAGCACGCCATCACGGTGGGGGACCCCGAGGGCGCCGCCGGACAGCCCACCTCCACGGGTGGCCAGAACTCCTGGCGCTAGGACCACCCGGGCCGGGGTCCCGCACAGAACACGGCCCGGTTCCCGCGAGTCGGGGACCGGGCCTTCGTGCCGGCATCATGGCGCAATGAGCTCTTCCTCCGACGCAGAAGCGATGACCCGGCGATTCCGGGACGTGGCCGGGCGTGTGCTCGACTTCCTGCTCGAAGACGCTCCCGAGTGGGCGCTGGACCTGGGCGACACACGTGGCGCGGACCGACTGTCCGACCATTCCGTCGAGGCCGACCTGAACCGCGTGGCGTCGCTCATCGACGCACTCGGTTCCCTGGACGAGATCGACGGTGACCTCATCCCCGAGGGGGACCGGGTCGATCTGGAGGTCCTGCGGGCCCGCGTCAGCGCCGACCTGTGGCACACCGCCGAACTGCGTCCGCACACCTGGAACCCTCTCCTGCACTCTCCCGGAGAGACCCTGTACGCCCTCCTGGAACGCGACGACCTGCCCCCGCCCGAACGGCTCCGGGCGGTCGCCGCGCGCTGTGCGGCCCTGCCCGACTACCTCGCCACGGCACGCGCGCGCCTGACGGAGGGGCCCGGAATGCCCCGTGTACACGTCGAAACGGCTCTGGCGCAGGCCGAGGGGGCCCGGACCATGCTCCTCTCCCGGGTGCCCGCCCTGGCCTCCTTGGAGTCTTGGGGGTCCTCGGAGACGGAGCCGGCCCGCCTGGCGGCCCTGGCCGCCGTGGAGGAGCACGTGGACTGGTTGCGCACCCGACTGGAGGGAGCCACCGCCGACCCCCGACTGGGAGAGCGTGCCTACGCCGCCCGACTGTGGTACACGCTCGACTCCGAACTGTCGCCGGAAGCGCTGCTGGTGCGCGCCGAGAGCGACCTGATCGCCACCGAGGAGGAGATCGCCGAGGTCGCCGCCGAGTACAGGGACGCGCCGCGTCGCCCCGGACAGGTGGCCGAGGTGCTCGCCGAGATCGCCGAGGACGACGCCACCGGCCCCGACACCGTGTACGACGTCTGCGCCGAGGCGCTGACACACCTGGACCGACGGGTACGCGACCTCGACATCGTGACGGTGTACGACGACCCGGTGCGGATCGTCGCGATGCCCGAGTCCCGCCGGGGCGTCTCCGTGGCCTACTGCGACGCCCCCGGGCCCCTGGGCCCCGGAACGGGGGAGCGGCCCACCCTGATCGCGGTCTCACCGCCTCCCGCGGACTGGACCGCGCGACGCCGGGAGTCCTTCTTCCGCGAGTACAACGCGAGCATGCTGCGCGACCTGATGGTCCACGAGGCCATGCCGGGCCATGCCCTGCAACTGGCCCACGCCATGCGTCACACCGGCGGTACCAGGGTCGGCAACGTCCTGCGCAGCGGCACCTTCGTCGAGGGGTGGGCGGTCTACGCCGAAGAGGTCGTGGCCGGGCACGGCTGGTCGGACGACCGCCGCGAGAACCTGGTCCTGCGCCTGACGCAGCTCAAGATGCGCCTGCGCACGATCCTCAACGCGATCCTCGACGTGCGCCTGCACGCCGGTGACCTCACCGAGTCGGAGGCGCTCTCCCTGCTCGTCCGACGCGGACACCAGGAGGAGGGCGAGGCCGTCGGCAAGTGGCATCGTGCCCGGCTCACCAGTGCCCAGCTGTCCACCTACTACGTGGGTTACACCGAGATGTCCGACATCGCCCGTGATTTGGTCGCGGCACGCCCCTCGCTCACCGAGCGCCGTCGTCACGACGCGATGCTGGCTCATGGCAGTCCGCCTCCGCGCCACCTGCGCACGCTGCTGGGCCTTTAGGCCGCGTGTTCCTCGGGCCCGTGCCCCGCCTCGGCCCGCCCATGGTCCTCCCCCACCCCCGGTGAAGGTCGCCGAGGGCGGTCCCTTCGCTCCAGGTCCTCGAACACGAGGGGCCGCGGCGCCCCGCGGAGCGGCCGTCCCCTCTCCTCCAGAAGGGACGCACCACCTGTGACGCCTCCCCTCGCCCGCGCTTCTATGCTTGGTGAGGCAACAGAACACAGGCCAAGGAAACGGACGAGCCATGCGCGGTGCCGACAACGAGCACGGAAACGGTTCCGGAGATCCTCCCGGCGCGGGGACCGGAGTCCCCGACGGTTGGGAGCGGCTGTGGACGCCGCACCGTATGGCCTACATCAAGGGCGAGAACAAGCCCACCGACCCACGGCCCCAGGACGGTTGTCCCTTCTGCCTCGCGCCGGGGCTGTCCGGCCCCGAGGGTCTCGTGGTCCACCGGGGCGCGTCGGCCTACGTGGTCCTCAACCTCTATCCCTACAACAGCGGCCACCTGCTGGTGTGCCCCTACCGCCACGTCGCGGACTACACCGCCATGGACGAGGACGAGACCATGGAGGTGGCCCTGCTCACCCAGGCGGGCATCAGCGCCCTGACCTCCGCCTACGGGCCGCAGGGCTTCAACGTCGGTATGAACCTCGGTAACGTGGCGGGCGCGGGCATCGCCGCGCACCTGCACCAGCACGTCGTTCCCCGCTGGGGAGGGGACGCCAACTTCATGCCCGTCGTCGGCCGAACGAAGGTGTTGCCCGAGATGTTGGAGCGGACCCGGGACAGGTTGGCCGAACACTGGCCCAGAGACTGACGGGCCTCGGGGACGGGGCGGGGATGGTGACCGACCGCCGTGCCCCCTCCCCCCGCGCCGTGACGCGGCCAAGCGGCGGCGCGCCGTCGCCCAGGTGCGGTTCCCACCTCCACGACCTCTCCCGCCCTACGATCGCAAAGACATGCTGAAAATCCTTCGTCCCATGATCTTCCGGGTCACCACCCCGCTCGGTCGGAGCCTCGCCCGGATCGGCCTGACCCCCAACCTCGTCACCATCATCGGAACCGTCGGGGTGGTCGTCAGCGCCCTGTACTTCTACCCCCGCGGGCAGTTGTACGCGGGTTCGGTGATCATCACGGTCTTCGCCCTCTTCGACATGCTCGACGGCGCCGTGGCCAGGGCCAACGACAGCGCCAGCGCCTTCGGCGCCTTCCTGGACTCCAGCCTGGACCGGGTGGCCGACGCCGCCATCCTCGCCGGCCTCCTGTGGTGGTTCATCGGCGACGGCGACGACCCCCTGCTCGCGGGGCTCACCCTCTTCTGCCTCATCAGCGGCTTCATGGTGTCCTACATCAAGGCGCGAGCCGAAGGGCTGGGGGTCAACTGCGACGTCGGCGTCGCCGAGCGCACCGAGCGCCTGGTGATCATCCTGGTCGCCGTGGGACTCAGCGACCTGGGCGTCCCCTACATCCTGGCCGGAGGGCTGTGGCTGCTCGCCCCGATGAGCCTGCTCACCGTCCTGCAACGCCTGCTGGAGACCCGTGCGCGCCTCAGCGGCCCCGGACTCGCCGACGCCGACGAGACGGCCGGAGGCAACGACACCGGTGGCGGGGTCTGAGGGCGAGGGACGAGGAACGATGGACGAACGTATGGCCGACATGGCCTACTCGGCGGGATGGGCGCTGGTGCGAAGAGCGCCCGAGCGGGTGGGGAGAGCCGTCTTCCGGCGTCTGGCGGATCGCGCCTGGCGCAGCCACAACGAGGGTACGCGTGGACTGGAACGCAACCTGCGAAGGCTGCTCGGCCCCGAGACCACCGACGCTCGGCTGCGCGCGCTCTCACGCGCGGGGATGCGCTCCTACATGCGTTACTACTACGAGATGTTCCGCCTCCCCGCGATGGAGGAGGAGTACATCCTCGGCCGTACCCGCGTCACCGGCATCGAGGCGTTGGAGGAACACGTCCGCTCCGGCCGCGGTGTGGTCGCCGCGCTGCCGCACATGGGCAACTGGGACCATGCCGGGGCCTGGATCACCCTTCGGGGCATCCCCCTGACCACCGTCGCCCAGCGTCTGCGACCGGAGAGCCTCTTCCGACGGTTCACCGCCTATCGGGAGTCCCTCGGGATGGAGGTCCTACCGCTGACGGGCGGTACCTCCAACACCGTGGGGACCCTGGCGCGGAGGCTGCGCGGGGGAGGCCTCGTGTGTCTGCTCGCCGACCGCGCCATCGGAGGGGCGGGTCTTGAGGTCGAGTTCTTCGGCGAGCGTGCGCGTGTGCCCTCCGGCCCGGCGGCACTGGCCATGAACACCGGGGCCGCGCTGATGCCGGTCTCCCTCTGGTACGACGGCCCGTACTGGAACATCCGTGTTCACGACGAGATCCCCGTCGCCGAGGGCGCGACCCGCGCCGAGCGGATCCACACCACCACACAGGAGCTGGTCCGGGTCTTCGAGGGCGCGATCGCCCGGCACCCCGAGGACTGGCACATGCTCCAGCCGGTGTTCAGTTCCGACCACGCCTCCTCCTCGCGGGAGTCGTCGGAGACGACGCCCCGGGGCTCCGCCCTCGGTAGGACCGACGACGGACGGAAATCGGGCATGCCCGCGGCGGGCGGGGTAGAGGATGGGAACGGCATCGGAAAGAACCGCTGCGAACGCGACGAACGGAACGGGTGACCGCGCATGCGGGTCGGTCTGGTCTGCCCCTACGCCTGGGACGTGCCGGGCGGAGTGCAGCAGCACGTCGGAGACCTCGCCGAGGCGCTCATCGCCATGGGCCACGAGGTGTCGGTCCTGGCGCCGGTGGGCGAGGCCGACGGCCACGGCCTTCCCGACCATCTCGTCCCCGCGGGCAGGCCGGTCCCGGTGCCCTACAACGGCTCGGTGGCCCGTCTCAGCTTCGGCCCCAGAACCGCCTCCCGCGTACGCCGATGGATAGCCGAGGGCGGGTTCGACGTCCTGCACATCCACGAACCCTCCGCACCCAGTGTCTCGTTGCTGGCGTGCTGGGCGGCCGACGGTCCGTTGGTGGCCACCTTCCACACCGCCAACCCGCGCTCCCGTGCGATGGCCGTCGGTTCTCCGGCGCTGCGTTCGGCGATGGAGAAGATCAACGGACGCATCGCGGTCTCCCAGGCGGCGAGACGCACCCTGGTCGAGCACCTGGGCGGTGACGCCGTGCTCATCCCCAACGGGGTGGCGGTGCGCAGGTTCGCCGCCGCGGAACCGCTGCCGGGGTGGCCGGGGGAAGGCGGCTCCCTCGGTTTCCTCGGGCGTGTGGACGAGCCCCGCAAGGGCCTGGGCGTCCTGCTGGAGGCCTTCGCCCTGATGGCGCCGGCACGGCCGTCCCTGCGCCTGCTCGTGGCGGGGCCCGGTGATCCCACGGCGGCCCTGAGCGCGGTCCCCGAGCATCTGCGCGAACGCGTCGTACTGATGGGCCTCCTGGACGAGGACGACAAGGTGCGCGCCTACCACTCGGTGGACGTCTTCTGCGCTCCCAACCTGGGCGGTGAGAGTTTCGGCATCGTCCTGACCGAGGCGATGGCCTCGGGGGCGGCCATCGTGGCCAGCGACATCCCGGCCTTTTCCGCGGTCCTGGACGGTGGTACGGCGGGAGAGCTGTTCACGGTGGGGGACCCCGTCGACCTGGCCGAGCGCGCCGGCGCGCTGCTCGACGCCCCCGAGCGGCGGGCCGCGCTGTCCCTGAGCGCCCGACGCGCGGTACGCGCCTACGACTGGGAGACCGTCGCCGCCGACGTGGCCCACGTCTACGAGACCGTCCTGATGTGGGACGGGGCCGGCCGTGGTCGACCCACGGGGGTACGTCTGGACCCCGGGCCGCGTGCCGGTGCGCTGCTGCGCCGGGGGGCGCCGTGACGGTCATCGCGATCCTCGGGGTCCTCCTGGCCCTGGTGTTGTTCGGCTTCTACCTGTCATGGCGGGCCACCCGTCTGCATCGCCTGCACCATCGGGTCGACACCGCCCGCGCCGCCCTGGACGCGGCGCTGTCGCGCCGCCTGACCGCCGTGCTCGACCTGCTCGACGCGGATGGTGTGGAGGAGGGCGGGGAGTTGGCCGAGGCGGCCCGGGCCGTGGGCACGGCGGAGCGGGACCGACGGGACCTGGCGGAGAGCACGCTCTCCCGTGTACTGCGCGAGTCCCTGGAATCCCCGGAATTTCGGGGGTCGGCCGAGCGTTGGGACGGGTTGCGGTCCCAGTTGACCGAGGTGGAGGCGGCGGCCAAGGGCGTCCACATGGCCCGCACGTTCTACAACGACGCCGTCTCCGACACCCGTCTGGCACGTCGCTCCAGACTCGTGAGGATGCTCCGGATCGCGGGCACGGCACCGCTACCGGACTACTTCGAGATCGACGACCAGCCGCCCCGGATCCCGCTTCTGCCGATCGGGCCCGACACCCCGTAGGAGGAAGGTCCTTCGGAACACCGATCTGACCAGAACCTCCCACAGGGGGTGGAAGTAGGGTGGGGGATCGGTCGACCATCGACCAAGGTGCGGTGCCGACGGCGTCCTCGCACTGTCGAGTCGCCCGCCCGCCGAACCTTCGCGCGGTCCCGCCCACAGCGTCCGTCCGAAGGACGTGGCGCCGTGGGAGAACCGCGTCCTTCGTAGAACGAGACATCGGGAGTCCGAAACCGTGGCCAGATCGAACACCTCCGACAACGACGTTGGCACCGAACGGGTCAAGCGCGGCATGGCCGAGCACCTCAAGAACGGTGTCATCATGGACGTCGTCACGCCCGAGCAGGCCAAGATCGCCGAGGACGCCGGGGCCGTCGCGGTCATGGCCCTGGAGCGGGTCCCCGCCGACATCCGCAGGGACGGTGGCGTCGCCCGCATGTCCGACCCCGACATGATCGACGGCATCGTCGACGCGGTCTCCATCCCCGTCATGGCCAAGGTGCGCATCGGCCACTTCGTCGAGGCGCAGGTCCTGGAATCGCTCGGTGTCGACTTCGTCGACGAGTCGGAGGTCCTCACACCCGCCGACGAGGCTCACCACATCGACAAGTGGGCGTTCACCGTCCCGTTCGTGTGCGGTGCCACCAACCTGGGCGAGGCCCTGCGTCGTATCGCCGAGGGCGCGGCCATGATCCGCTCCAAGGGCGAGGCCGGCACGGGCAACGTCGTGGAGGCCACCCGCCACATGCGTGCGATCCGCGCCGAGATCAGGCGGCTGGGAACGTTGGACGAGGCCGAGCTCTTCGGCGCGGCCAAGGAGCTGGGCGCCCCCTACGAGATCGTCAAGGAGGTCGCCGAACTGGGCGGGCTCCCGGTCCCCCTGTTCTCCGCCGGAGGCGTGGCGACCCCGGCCGACGCGGCGCTCATGCGTCAGCTCGGCGCCGAGAGCGTGTTCGTGGGTTCGGGCATCTTCAAGTCCGGGAACCCGGCCAAGCGCGCGGACGCCATCGTGCAGGCCACCGCGCACTACCAGGACCCCGCCGTGATCGCGCGCGTGTCCCGGGGGTTGGGCGAGGCGATGGTCGGCATCAACCTGGACGAGTTGGCCGACACCGAACGTTACGCCGGTCGGGGCTGGTAGAAGGCGTCGCCCGTGCCGGACGCGCCGTCCCCACCGGCCGTCCGGCCCACGTCCATCGGCCCGCGGGCGGATCGGGGCGGGCCCCTGATCGGCGGACCCGTCGTCGGAGACCTCGCCTCCCCTGTCGGCGCGATGGTGGTCCGCGCGCCTCGGGTGGGGCCGGTGGAGCCGGGGCGCCCGTACTCGGTGACGTCCGGGCCCCCGGCAGGGCCGATAGGATCGTCGCCGTACGGCAGGGCGGCCTGATCGCCACGTCCTTCCACCCCGAACCGACCGGCGATACGCGCATCCACCATCTCTTCGTCGATTTCGTGAAAGGACATCCATGGCCGGCCACTCGAAGTGGGCCACCACCAAGCACAAGAAAGCCATCATCGACGCCAAGCGCGGCAAGCTCTTCGCCAAGCTGATCAAGAACATCGAGGTGGCGGCCCGTACGGGCGGCGGTGACCCCGACGGGAACCCCACGCTCTACGACGCCATCCAGAAGGCGAAGAAGAGCTCTGTTCCGCTCGACAACATCGAGCGTGCCCGCAAGCGCGGCTCCGGGGAGGAGGCCGGCGGCGCCGAATGGCAGACCATCATGTACGAGGGCTACGCCCCCGGCGGGGTCGCTCTGCTGGTGGAGTGCCTGACCGACAATCGTAACCGCGCCGCCTCCGAGGTGCGTGTGGCCGTGACCCGCAGCGGGGGCAACATGGCCGACGCCGGTTCGGTGTCGTACCTGTTCAACCGCAAGGGCGTGGTGATCGTGCCCAAGGAGGGCACCACCGAGGACGACGTGACCATGGCGGTCCTGGACGCCGGAGCAGAGGAGATCGAGGACCTTGGTGAGGTTTTCGAGATCGTCTGCGAGGCCACCGACCTGGTACAGGTGCGCACCGCGTTGCAGGAGGCGGGGATCGACTACGAGTCCGCCGACTCCAGCTGGCTTCCCACCATGGAGGTCCCCGTCGACGCCGAGACCGCCAGGAAGGTCCTGCGGGTGGTCGACGCGTTGGAGGACTCCGACGACGTGCAGAACGTCTACACCAACGCCGACA
This sequence comes from Nocardiopsis sp. ATB16-24, assembly GCF_030271535.1. Lineage (GTDB taxonomy): Bacteria > Actinomycetota > Actinomycetes > Streptosporangiales > Streptosporangiaceae > Nocardiopsis. The sequence continues at coordinate 197,741 of NZ_JASCXJ010000006.1, forward strand.
TCCCCGACGAGGTCCTGGCCGAGATCGGCTGACCCGGGGACGCGTCCGGCGGACACCTCATCCGACCCTCGGCCGACGGTGTCCACCGGACACGTCATCGCGCACGCCTGTGGCCGCGCTCCTGGACAAGGGGCGCGGCCACAGGCGTCTTGCGTGTTCTCTCAGTCCCCGCCGTGGTTCAGCAGATCACGGACCCGCTCCGGCTCCTCGTAGGGCGCCAGATGGCCGGCTCCCTCGATGACGTGCACGTTGGCGTCCAACAGACGCCGGGCCGCGCCGTGCAGGAGCGAGGGTGAGAAGACACGGTCGTGGGAACCCGTCGCCACGGTCACCGGAACACCGTGCCAGTCGCTGAACTCCTCCCCACGGAGCATCCCGGGGACCGGTACCGTCCGGCAGTGCCGCCCCATCAGCGTCATCCACTCCTGGAGTGGATGGGAGTCGTGCTCCGGTCCCGCCCGGTGCGGAGCGCACAACGTCTCCAGCAGCCGGGCGCTGGTCCGTTCGCTGGGGGAGAGGCGCCACGCACCGGTCGCGATCCGGCGTTCGAGACTGAACAGAGGGTCGGCGAGCCCCGCCGGGTTGACCAACAGCATGCGCTCCACCAGTGGTGAGGGCAGGGACGACAGGGCGGCGACCGCGCCCAGAGCGTGCCCCATGAGTATCACCGGCCGGTCGGTGATCTGCGGGAGCAGGGCGTCGAGCCAGAGCCCGTAGGAACCCGGACGCTGCCCGAACACGCGGCGCGAGGAACTCAGCCCCGGCTGTCCCGGCATGTCGGCCAGGATCACGGTCCGGTCCTCGGCCACCAGGCGGGCGAACCCGGTGAGGGTCGCCGAGTTGAGGACCGCGCCCGACAAGACCAGGACCGGTGTTCCCGAACCTCCCTCCAGTACGTGCACCCGGGTGGAGCGACCATCCGCGGTCAGCTCCGGCAAGGGGCGCATCCCCGGGCAACCCACCAACTCCATCTCACACCACGAGCGCACCGCGACCTCGCCTGCTCTGGATCGGTATACGTGTGCGTACACCGGTGCCTGGGACAACATCTCTCACCTGGGATAGGGCAGAAACCAACGGCGTACGACGCGGGCCCTGAACCGCGTGTGCCAGGACTGGAGTCCATACCCCGGTCAGGGTATGGGAAGTTCGCGTACACGAAACGGAAGAGACAGACCCGACAACGCACTGATCAGGCGTCCCACGCACGCGGAACGCCTGATCAGCCGGTTGTCCTCAGCGAAGCGGATCGAGCGCGCGCAGCTCCTCCGGACGCTCTCCGGTGGCGATCTGCTCGGCGAGCAGCCGCCCTGTGATCGGTCCGTGGGTGAGTCCCCACATGCCATGCCCGCCGGCCATGTAGACGCCGGGCGCCCGGGTCGCGCCCACCAGTGGCATGCCGTCGGGGGTGACCGGGCGGGAGCCGACCCACTCGTCGGTGCGCTCGTCCCACTCCACACCCGAGAGATAGGAGCGGGCGGAGGCGATGATGGCCTCGATGCGCCGCCGGACCAGTGCCGCGTCGGGACGGCGGAACTCCATCGTCCCGGCCACCCTCAAGGAGCCCTGGTAGGGCGTGCACGCGACCCGGGCCTCGGGAAGGTAGACCGGGCCGGGCACGGGCTCGCGGGTGGGCACGGTGAAGGAGTAGCCCCTGCCCGCGCGGACCTGGGTGCGCACGCCATGGGCCCGGGAGAGCCGGTCGAACCAGGCTCCGCTGGACACCACGACCGCGTCCGAGGTGATCGGCTCGTTCTCGGAGGAGGTCGTGATGACCGTGCCGCCACCGGTGTGGATGTCGGCCACCTCGAACCCACCGCGGATCTCCCCGCCGCGTTCGACCACGGACCGGGCCAGGTTCTGCACCAGGGTGCCCGGATCGACGTAGCGCTGGCCGTCCATGCGCACGGCCGCCCCGACGTTCTCGGAGGCCTGAGGCAGGGCCTCACGCGCCTGGTCGCCGGTGAGCGCTCTGTAGTCCAGGGACAGACCGGAACGGGTCACGCGTTCCAACTCGCGCAGCAGACCGGTCGCCGCACGGGGCGATCGGAAGAGCGCGGTGATGGGCGCGTCCACCATGGTCGTCTCCACCCCGCCCTTGGCCAGGACGTCGAAGGCGTCCAGGCACGCGGTGTTGAGCGGCAGGTTGGCGTGTACGGCCCGGTCCCACGCGCTCCAGCGGCAGTGGGCGGCGAACCGGGTGAGGAACAGCCACAGCTCGGGGTCGATGGTGGCCGGAACCGACAGCGGAGCGGCGGGGTCCAGGAGGGAACGGATCCCGTAGCGCAGGACTCCGGGTTCGTTCAGGGGCAGGGCGAGCGCGGGGGAGAGCCACCCGGCGTTGCCCCAGGACGAACCCGCACCGACGTCGCCGCGGTCGACCACGGTGACGTGTACGTCGCGCTCCTGGAGGAACCATGCGGTCGAGAGTCCGACGATCCCCGCCCCCACGACCAGCACCCTTCGTGCGTGGCCGTCGAGACCCATGTCCGTCATTCCCGTGTCTCCCCCTCAACGATGTACGTCTTCATCCGCCAGCACCAGCCTGCTCGAACACGCCGTGTAAAGGCTTGTCGGAAATGGACAAAGGGGCTCCTTCCGTTTGTGGGGCCCGGCCAAGATTCCGCGTGACCCGATCCCGCTCTTCCAGCGTAAGTGACGAGCGTCATCCGCCGCTCGTGGCGACCCCGTGGACTCCGGCGGTGGCCGAGGCCGGGCCTGGGGGACGTCGTCGATCTCGGCCCGTCCCCGGGGGAGGGGCCGGCACACCGACGGGTGCGTCTCCCGCGAGGAGGGGCGGTGGTCGAGGGACGAAGCGGCGGGCCACGTTTCGACGCTAGTCTTCGGAAGGCCCCCGGCGCGTTCCGACACGCCCGCGGGCGTTGCGGCGGAGTGCCCGTGGATCCCGCTAGCATGAGTGCGAACGGGCGTTCGAGAAGGGTGGGGTACGTGCGGGTGTTGGGGATCGATCCAGGGCTGACCCGATGCGGTGTGGCCGTGGTCGAGGGGGCCGTCGGCCGACCTCTCACCCTGCTCGGCGCCGACGCCATCCGTACCAGTGCCGACGCCGACCTGCCTCGACGGCTGGTGGGGATCGAACGCGGTATCGAGCAATGGCTGGACCTTCATCGGCCCGACGCCGTCGCGGTCGAGCGGGTCTTCGCCCAGCACAACCTCAGCACCGTGATGGGCACCGCCCAGGCCAGCGGTGTCGCCCTGGTCTGCGCGGCCCGGCGTGGACTGCCCGTGGCCCTGCACACCCCCAGTGAGGCCAAGGCCGCCATCACCGGCAGCGGCCGTGCGGACAAGGCGCAGGTGGGGACCATGGTGGCGCGTATCCTCGGTCTCGACGGGCCTCCACGGCCCGCCGACGCGGCCGACGCCGTGGCCCTGGCCATCTGCCACATCTGGCGCGGTGGGGCCCAGGCACGTGTGGCCCGGGCCCAACAGGACTTCGCCCGCAAGGTGGAACTGGCCCGCCGCAGCCGCGGCCGGTAGAGCCCCGCTCCAGGAAGGAGAAGGGCACCACCGTCGGTGCCCACACGAGATGATCGCGTTCCTCACCGGCCGGGTGGCCGCACGTGGCGTGGCCAGCGCCGTGATCGACGTGGGCGGGGTCGGCATGACCGTGCAGTGCACCCCCTCCGCCCTGTCCCGCCTGCACGTGGGCGAGACCGGTACCGTCGCCACCAGCCTCGTCGTCCGCGAGGACTCCCTGGCGTTGTTCGGCTTCGCCGACGAGGACGAGAAATACCTGTTCGAGCGGTTGCAGACCGCGTCGGGCGTCGGTCCCCGTCTGGCCCTGGCCATGCTGTCGGTCCACAGTCCCTCCGGCCTGCGCCACGCGGTGTCGACGGAGGACACCGCGGCCCTCACCCGCGTGCCGGGCATCGGAAAGAAGGGGGCCCAGCGCATCGTCCTGGAACTCCAGGGCAAACTCGACGCTCCCGTGCCCACCGACGGCGCTCCGCCCGGCGCCGGCGCGACCGCCTCCGCGGGCGCGCCCGACGGTGCCTGGCGGGGTCAGGTCGTCTCCGGCCTGGTCAACCTGGGCTGGTCGGCCAAGGACGCCGAGGCCGCCGCCTCCGCGGTGGCCTCCGAGGCCGAGGAGACCGACGACGTCGCCGCCCTCCTGCGCAGCGCCCTGCGCAGGCTCAGTCGCGCTTAGGGAAGGCAGGACCCGTGTACCACTCCCACGACGAAGCAGGCGGACCCGCCTCCGGCGGGGTCCCCCCCTACGAACGCGGGGCGGTCTCGCCCGAGGCCGGTGCGGACGAACGCCAGATCGAGGGGGCCCTGCGTCCCAAAGGACTGGACGAGTTCGTCGGCCAGGAGCGCGTACGCGAACAGCTCTCCCTGGTGCTGCGCAGCGCGCAGCGGCGTAACCGGGCGCCCGACCACATCCTGATGTCGGGTGGGCCGGGACTGGGCAAGACCACTCTGGCCATGATCATCGCCGCCGAACTCGGCGCTCCGCTACGGATCACCTCGGGGCCGGCCATCGAGCGTTCGGGCGACCTGGCCGCCGTGCTCTCCACCCTCCAGGAGGGCGAGGTGCTCTTCCTCGACGAGATCCACCGCATGGCCCGCCCCGCGGAGGAGATGCTCTACGTCGCGATGGAGGACTTCCGGGTCGACGTCGTGGTCGGCAAGGGGCCCGGGGCCACGGCCATTCCCCTGGAGATCGCCCCTTTCACGCTGGTGGGGGCCACCACCAGGGCGGGGATGCTGCCGGCACCGCTGCGCGACCGCTTCGGGTTCACCGCGCACATGGACTTCTACAGCCCCCAGGAGCTGGAGCTGATCCTGCACCGCTCGGCGGGGCTGCTCGGCGTCCCCCTGGAGGAGGACGCGGCCCGGGAGATCGCCGGGCGCTCGCGCGGCACTCCCCGGATCGCCAACCGGTTGCTGCGCCGGGTGCGCGACTACGCCGAGGTGCGCGGTGACGGCAGGATGTCGCTGGCCACCGCGCGGGCGGCGCTGGAACTCTACGAGGTGGACGAGCTGGGACTGGACAGACTCGACCGGGCCATCCTCGACGTGCTGATGAACCGGTTCCGTGGCGGGCCGGTCGGCCTGTCCACGCTGGCGGTCTCGGTGGGGGAGGAGGCCGAGACCGTGGAGGTCGTGGCCGAGCCCTTCCTGGTCCGTTCCGGTTTCCTGGCCCGGACCCCGCGTGGCCGGGTGGCCACCCCCCAGGCCTGGGCCCACATGGGGTTGACGCCCCCGCCCGACGCGGCCTTCGGCGCGGCCGCGGCCAACGGAGGTTCCTCCTCGGGCGGTCCGTCGGGTGGCGGCGGCGCCGTGACCCCCTGACCAGGGGTTCCGACATGGGGACGCCCTCGGAAGCGAGGGGCGTGCGCGGGAGTCCGGGTCCGAACCGTTAACACTCCGATCCCCGCCGGTGGGATATCGGTGACCGGTGACACGTAGGCTGGAGTCGAAACAAGCCGATACGGGGCGAAGCTCCGTGCGTGTCGTGGCGCACCGGTGGAACGAGTCGGACCTCCGACGCGTTGTACGTGCCGGGTACGGTTCGGGCCGCGCGGTTCGAACCGCTACGAAGAAGGTGGTCGCGGCGGCGTCCGAAGTCGACAGCCGCCGGCCACACGACGAAACGTCAGGAAGGACGCCCCGTGCAGGGCCTTTACCACCTCGCAGCCGAAGGAGAGCCCACGGGCGGACTCCTCGGCATGATGTTCCCGTTCCTGCTGATCCTTCTGGTGTTCTGGCTGCTGTTCTGGCGTCCGAACCAGAAGCGCCGCCAGCAGGAGATGCAGATGCACGACTCCCTGGTCCCCGGCGTCGAGGTGATGACCAAGGCCGGTATCTTCGCGACCGTCGTCGAGATCCACGATCGTGACGTCCTGCTGGAGATCGCGCCCGGTACGCGCATCCGCATGATCAAGGCCGGTATCGGTGAGGTGATCACCCCACAGGAGGACGACACCCCCGTGGAGGACCGTCCCGACTTCGGCGACGACGACAGGCCCAAGGGCTGACGACAGGCCCGAGGTCCGAGGAGGCCCGAACCTTCTCGGCCACGGACCAAAGCACGGCGGAGACGTGAGATGAGCACCGTTCCGGGCACCGCGGAACGTCCTCGCCCCCTCCCGATCCGTTCACGGCCTTCCACCGGCCCCGGGAAGGTTCTTCGGCACTCCCGGGCCGTGGGACGCCCTCGCCCGATTCGGCCCGGTGGGTCCGCCGGTACCGGCGGACCCACCGGCGGGGCGCGTCCGTTTCGGTGGCGCCCCACATCACGACCATCCACACTCCAGAAGGTTCCACCGCACATGCCCGACGACACCGCGATCGCGGATCCAAGCCCGAGCACGGACCTGATCCAGGCGCACATCCGTGACATTCCGGACTTTCCGCAGCCCGGGGTCCTGTTCAAGGACATCACGCCGTTGCTCAACGACCGGGAGGCCTTCGCCGCGGCCGTGGACGGGATGGCCGAACCCTTCCTCGGAGCGGGGGTGGACCACGTCGTCGGCCTGGAGGCACGCGGCTTCATCTTCGGGACACCGGTCGCCATGGCGTTGGGGGCCGGTTTCGTTCCCGCGCGCAAAGCCGGGAAACTGCCCGCGCGGACCCTCGCGCAGGCCTATGATCTGGAGTACGGCACCGCGACCGTGGAGATCCACGCCGACGCCGTCGCACCGGGCGGTCGTGTGCTGATCGTCGATGACGTCCTCGCCACCGGCGGCACCGGCAGGGCGGCGGTGGATCTCGTCCGCAAGGCGGGTGGTACGGTCGTGGGATTCTCCGTCCTGATGGAGCTCGGAACGCTCCGGGGACGGGAGAAGTTGCCCGACGTGGAGCTGCACACCCTCCTCTCGGTCTGAGCCCGCCGAACCGCGCCGCGGCCCACGCGCCTCCCCCCGGGGAATGCGCGAAGGCCCGTCATCGTTGACATACTCCACCACCTGGGGTGTCGCCCCGGGTGGTCTGTGTCACATCCGCCGACCGCGGTGCGAGCGGGTGGGCAGGGACTCTCCCCGATCCCACGGGGAAGGTCTCACTAGACTGGTGGGGGACCGCGGCGGCCATGTCATGACTGGCCCTGATGACACGCACGTGCACCGGTGGAGCCGGGCGGCGCTGACGGCGTCCGAGCACCGGGCGGACCCGCGGGAGGTAGACATGCCAAGCGAAGTGGTTTCGACCGGGGCCGTGATGGCGAACGGGACGCGGCAGGACGCCTCGGCAGGCCCGCGGCCGACCATGTCGGGAGGGCACGCGGAGAACACCGGTGTGCCGGGTGCGACCACGAGAACACAGGCAGACCGCCCGGAGGGCGCCGCGGGAGCAGCGGCGCCCTCCGGTGTCTCCGGTGTGGGGGCCACACGACATCAGTCCCCCTCCACCACGCCCTCCACGGTGCGAGTACGCAGAAGGCTCGCCCGACTCGGCGCCCAGCGGGGAGTGACGATGAACCCGGTGCTCGAACCATTGATCAAGACCGTGCGAGCCACCCATCCGAAGGTGGACGTGCGGCTCATCGAGCGCGCCTACGAGGTCGCCGCCCACTACCACCGGGACCAGAAACGCAAGAGCGGCGACCCCTACATCACCCACCCCCTCGCGGTCGCCACGATCCTCGCCGAACTGGGCATGCAGGAGGCCACCCTGGCCGCCGCGCTGCTGCACGACACCGTCGAGGACACCGAGTACTCGCTGGAGGCCCTGCGCGCCGACTTCGGGGACGAGATCGCCGAACTGGTCGACGGTGTCACCAAACTGGACAAGGTCAAGTACGGCGAGGCCACCCAGGCCGAGACGGTCCGCAAGATGGTCGTGGCCATGGCCCGCGACATCCGCGTGCTGGTCATCAAACTGTGCGACCGCCTGCACAACATGCGTACGCTGCGCTACCTGCCCTCCAAGGCCAAACGGGAGAAGAAGGCGCGGGAGACGCTGGAGATCTTCGCCCCGCTCGCCCACCGCCTCGGGATGAACACCATCAAGTGGGAACTGGAGGACCTGGCCTTCGCCACCCTCTATCCCAAGCGTTTCGACGAGATAGCCCGGCTGGTCTCCGAACGCGCACCGCGCCGGGACGTCTACCTGCAAGAGGTCATCGAGGCGGTCTCCGCCGACCTGCGGGAGGCCAAACTCAAGGCCACCGTCCGAGGTCGGCCCAAGCACTACTACTCGATCTACCAGAAGATGATCGCCCGGGACTGCGGCTTCGACGAGATCTATGACCTCATCGCCGTGCGGGTACTGGTGGACAGCGTCCGCGACTGCTACGCGGCGCTGGGGACCATCCACGCGCGGTGGAACCCGGTGCCGGGGCGGTTCAAGGACTACATCGCGATGCCCAAGTTCAACATGTACCAGTCGTTGCACACGACGGTCATCGGACCTTCGGGCAGCCCCGTGGAGTTGCAGATCCGTACACGGGCGATGCACCGGCGCGCCGAGTACGGCATCGCCGCGCACTGGAAGTACAAGGAGGACCGCGGCAGGGGCGGCGAGAGCAGGCCCAAGGGCAGTCCCGACATGCAGTGGCTGCGCCAGCTCATCGACTGGCAGCAGGAGACCAAGGACCCCGGGGAGTTCCTGGAGTCACTGCGCTTCGACCTGTCGGTCCAGGAGGTGTTCGTCTTCACCCCGGGCGGTGACGTGATCTCCCTGCCCCAGGGCGCCACCGCCGTCGACTTCGCCTACGCCGTGCACACCGAGGTCGGCCACCGCACCGTGGGGGCCCGGATCAACGGTCGCCTGGTGCCCTTGGAGAGCGAACTGCACAACGGCGAGACGGTGGAGATCCTCACCTCCAAGACCGCCGACGCCGGCCCCAGTCGGGACTGGCTGAACTTCGTCAAGAGCGCCCGGGCGCGCAACAAGATCCGGCACTGGTTCACCAAGGAGCGCCGCGAGGCCGCGATCGAGCACGGCAAGGAGGAGATCGCCAAGGTCATGCGCAAGCAGGAGCTGCCGGTCAAGCGCCTGTTCAGCGGGGAGGCGCTCATCGCCCTGGCCAGCGACCTGCGCTACGCGGACCTGGACTCGCTCTACGCGGCGGTGGGGGAGAACCAGGTCAGCGCCCAACACGTGGTGGGCAAGCTCGTCGACTCGCTGGGGGGCCTGGAGAGTCACACCGAGGACATCGCGGAGTCGGCCCTGCCCACCAAGGCGGCGCGCCACCGCCAGCACGGCAACCCGGGCGTGGTCGTGGAGGGGTCCCCCGATGTCTGGGCGCGCCTGTCCAGGTGTTGTACGCCCGTGCCGGGGGACGAGATCGTCGGTTTCGTGACGCGGGGCAACGGGGTGTCGGTACATCGCAAGGACTGCGTGAACACCACGACTCTGGACACCGACCGCATGGTCGAGGTGCAGTGGTCTCCGACCGAGGATTCGATGTTCCTGGTGGCGCTGCACGTGGAGGCGCTGGACCGTTCCCGGCTGCTGTCGGACATCACCCGAGTGCTGTCCGACCAGCACGTCAACATCCTGTCCGCCACCGTTCAGACCAGTCGTGACCGGGTGGCGCAGAGCCGCTTCACCTTCGAGATGGCCGATCCCGCCCACTTGGGCAGCGTGTTGCGCGCGGTGCGGGGGGTGGACGGCGTCTACGACGTCTTCCGCGTCCGTAACTGAGGCCCCGGGCACCCTCTCGGGGCACCCGGGGACCGGGTACCTCCGCTCAGATGCGGACCGTGGTCGAGCGCACGATCGCGAAGACCGGGTGGCGGTCGGCCTCGGCGGCGAACACCTCGGCGGGGGCGTCCGGTGGTGTCTCGAAATAGGGACCCACCACGGCCGCGCGAGGATGGTCCAGGTACTCCTTCAACAGCGGAGCGGCCTCCTCGGCCCCCAACTCGCGCACGCTGATCAGTTCGATCCAACCGCCTTGCCGCAGTGTCGCGAAGCCGTCCTCACGCAGGTTGCGGACCCAGTCGGTCTCCCCGTACGGGGAGACCAGGAACCGCCCGTGATCGCTGTCCAGCACGCTGAGCGGGATGGTGCGCAGGAAGCCCGACCTGCGCCCACGCGTGGTGAGCAGGTGCAACTCCGGCGGGCACACCCCGTACTTGACGAAGCCGCTGACGAAGGCGTTGGCGGTGCGCCGAAGCCGTGTCATCTCGAACCGCTTCGTCGGTTCGTTCCCCATCTCGGTAACTCCCTCGCTCGGATGCTCACCATTGTGGTGCTTGCGCCCCACCGATGGCGCCGTGGACGCCGGGAGTCCCCGTCTGAGGACTCCCGGACACGAGGTGAGGCTCTCGAAAGACCCTCCTACCGGAACGCGGAGAGCCCCGTCACCGCCTGACCGATGCTGAGCGCGTGGATCTCCTCGGTGCCCTCGTAGGTGGCGACCGTCTCCAGGTTCACCATGTGTCGCATCACCGGGTACTCCAGAGTGATGCCGTTGGCCCCGTGCATCGAACGCGCGGTGGCGGCCACGCGTTGGGCGGCGGCCACGCACGAGAACTTGCCGAAGCTCACATGGTTGTGGTGGCACTCGCCCCGGTCCTTGAGCCGTCCGATGCGCAGAGCCGTCATGTTGGCGTGGTTGACGTCCACGACCATGTCGGCGAGCTTGCGCTGGGTGAGCTGGAAACCGGCGATGGGGCCGCCGAACTGCTCGCGACTGAGCGTGTAGTCCAGAGCCGCCTCGTAACAGGCGCGGGCCGCGCCCGCGGCACCCCACACGATGCCGTAGCGGGCCTCGTTCAGACACGACAGCGGCGACCCCAGCCCCCGGGAGGCGGGCAGTAGCGCCTCGGAGGGCAACCGCACCTCCTCCAACACCAGTTCGGAGGTGAGGGACGCGCGCAGCGACAGCTTCCTGTGGATGACGTTGGCGGAGAACCCGGGGGTGTCCGTGGGCACCACGAACCCGCGGATCCCTTCGTCGGTGGCGGCCCACACCACGGCCACGTCGGCCACCGAACCGTTGGTGATCCACATCTTGGTCCCGTCGAGCACCCAGTCCGTTCCGTCCCGGCGCGCGCGGGTGCGCATGGAACCGGGGTCGGAACCGGAGTCCGGCTCGGTCAGTCCGAAGCAGCCGATCGCCTCACCGGCCGCCATGCGCGGCAACCACTCGTTCTTCTGCTCCTCGGAGCCGAACTTGTGGATGGCCGTCATCGCCAGTGAACCCTGCACCGACACGAAGCTGCGCAGACCCGAGTCGACGGCCTCCAGCTCCCGGCAGGCCAGACCGTAGGCGACCGCGCTGGAACCGCCGCAGCCGTACCCCTCCAGATGCATGCCGAGCACCCCGAGGTCGCCGAAGGCCTTGGCCAGACCGCGCGGGTCGGGCAGGGTGCCCGCCTCGAACCAGTCGGCCACGTGCGGCAGCAGCTCGCGTGCGGCGAAAGCGCGCACGGCGTCACGGACGTCCCGTTCGACGTCGGACAGGTCGGCGTCCACGGCCAGGAAGTCGCGCGGGTCCGGGGCGGCGGGCCTGCGGGGGTCGCTCATGGTGAAAGTCCCTTCGTGCTGTGTTCGGCCGGTGCGACCGAGCGGGTGCGAAACCGCGCCGTCCGACGACGGCGTGGTCCGTACGGTCTCCGTGTTCACGGTAGGTCGGACTGCTGGACGGCCCCGCGCTCGATCATCTCGTCCACGCGTGCCCGGTCCAGACCCAGTTCGGTGAGGATCTGACGGGAGTGCTGCCCGAGCAGCGGCGGAGCGGTGAGCGGTGGAGGGGTGTTCTCCAACCGAAAGCCCGCGCGCACCTGTTCGAGCAAGCCCGCGGTGGGATGTTCCACGGTGCGCAGGACGTCGTCACCGCCGGCGTCGGCGGTGCGCAGGGCGTCCAGTACCCCTCGTACCCGCCCCACCGGAACCCCGGCCTCCACCAGCACCTCCATCCAGTGGTCGGCGGGCATGGAACGCAGGGTCGCCGACAGTTCGCCGACCAGTTCCTCCCGGTGCGCCACGCGGCCGGAGTTGGTGGCGTAACGGGGGTCGCCGCCCAGGTCCAGGCGGTCCAGGGCCGCGCACAACCGCTGGTACAGGGCGTCGTTCCCCGCGGCGATGACGATCTCCGCGTCCTGGGTGGGGAAGGTCTGGTACGGCACGATCGTGGTGTGGGCGTTACCGACCCGGGGCGGCTCGGTCCCCGTCACCAACGCCTGCTGGGTGAGGTTGACCAGGCCGGACAGGGTGGAGTTGATCAACGACACGCTGACGTTCTCCCCCCGCCCGGTCGCGCGTGCCCGCATGAGCGCACCGAGCACTCCCACGGCCGCGTTCAGCCCGGTGAGCACGTCGCTCAGGGCCACGCCGACCTTGCTCGCCGGTCCCTCGGGCGGTCCGGTGGTGGCCATGAGACCGCTCTCGGCCTGCACCACGATGTCGAAGCCGGGTCGTGTGTCCGGCTCGTGCTCGGGGCCGAACCCGCTCACCGAGCAGTACACCACGGCCGGGTTGCGGGCACTGACGGCCTCGTAGCCGAGGCCGAGCCGGTCGATCACCCCGGGCCGGAAGTTCTGGATCACCACGTCGGAGGTCGCGCACAACTTCTGCACCGCGGCCAGTCCCTCGGGATCCTTCAGATCCACGGCGAGGCTGCGCTTGTTGCGGTTCACCGACAGGAAGTAGGCGCTCTCACCGGTGCCGGGCCCATCGGCACCGGCCCACGGTGGGCCCCAGGCGCGGGTGTCGTCACCGCGTCCGGGCTGCTCCACCTTGATCACCTCGGCGCCCATGTCGGCGAGCAGCATGGTGGCGTAGGGCCCCGCCAGGACACGGGAAAGATCGGCGACGCGCACCCCAGCCAGAGGCGGGGCCGCCGGGACGTCGGACCACTGGTCGGCCTCGGCCGGGGGCACGTCCCCGTGGTCCGCTGCGGAAGGAGGGGAAGTCAATGCGGTGCTCACTCCTCGCTGTCGGGGGTCTCGGGCGATCGGGCGCCCTCACGCAGGTGGTGGTACGTCTCCAGGCAACGGCGCAGGGCGGTGGTCAGCGCCGCACCGGACTGGCCCGCGTACCGTGTCTGTACTCGCCGTAGGAGTCCGGAGAGGTCCTCGGTCACCGAGGAACCCTCCACCAGGGCGCGGAAGAAGTCCTTGGCCAGGTCGGTGAGAAGGGTGGTGTCCGCGGCGACGATACGGTCGTCCGCGGTGTCCACCGCCAGGACCACGCCGAGGCGCTGGTACTGGGAATGGCTCGCCACCGTGTCGGGAAGACGGGCGTAGCCGGAGACCAGGACGACTCCGGGGTCGCGGAAGAGCTGCTGGATACGGTCGTGGCCGTGCAACGTGGACACCTCTCGCTCGCGGGCACGCGAAAACTCCGATGCTCTGGAGTCTCGCGCCTGGAGGGCGGTCGGGGAAACCGGACACCCGCGGCGTGAGGGCAGGCAGGCACAAGTATGTCCTCACGGGATTCGAGGGTGTCAAGCGGGGCGGGGTCCCGAGCGTCCCGTCCGGTGGTGCCCCGGTGCGATTCCCCAGCCGGTGCGGGAACCGCGCGTGGTCGGGACGACGGAGCACGGCGGTACCTTGCCCCAGCCCCGTACGACAGGAGCTGGCAAAAGGCGAAATAGGGTACATAACACCCACCTGTGTGCCGAGGGTCACCTCTCCAGGGGTACCATCGGGCCCTGACAGCATGGCGCGACGCTGCCTGGGTCAGACCGGCCCCTCCCGTGGCGCGTCCTGCCTCCCGCGAGCGGACCGGCTGGGGGAGCATGATCGTGACCAACGCACGAGGACCTGAGACGGGGCCGCTCACTGCCGTGTCCCGTGGACGAGAATCGGCATCGGCGACAGGCCACCGGTCGCGCCTGGTCCCGCTCCGACCGTGTGCGGAGGAGTCCCCCCACGCCCTCCAGACGGAACACACCCGCCTGCACCAGGCCTTCCTGGGGCGGGTGATCGACTACCTGTGCGCCGACGCGGGCGTGCGCCAGTTCGTCGACTGGGGGTGTCCGGTGCCCGGCACGGCCGAACGCGTCCGCGACGCCTGCTCCGGCGCCTCGGTCGTCCATGTCGCCCCGCACGGTACGGCCGGCGTGCTCTCCACCGCGGGTGCGGCCGTGCTCTCCGGCGAAGGATCCGGTGTCGACGCGCTCCTGCGTCGGCTCGGCACCTCCGGGCTCGTCGACTTCGACGAGCCCGTCGCCGTTCTGATGACCCGACCCTTCACCGCCGGCGACCCGCCGACCGGGACCGACGCCCTGCACGCCCTCATGCGCGGCGGCGGTTACCTCGCCCTCGCCTCCACCGCGCCCCACGCCGTGGCGGAGCGCGCCTTCCTCCCCTTCCAGCCCCTGGAGCCCGGCGTCGCCGACATCGCGTGGTGGCCCTACCCTGACGAGGACGTGTCCGACAAGGGCACCGGAATCGTCGCGGGGCTGGGTCGTGCCCCCGTCCAGGGGAGGGGAACACGTAGATGGCGGTGAACTGGGCCGGCGAGATCCTGGCACAGTCGCAGTTCTACTGGGAGTACTCCCTGTGGCCCCGGCTGGAGGGGCTCACCGACGAGGAGTTCTTCTGGGAACCGGTGCCCGGAGCCTGGACGGTCCGCAGGACCTCCACCGGGCGACACCAGCCCGACTCGGCCGTTCCCGAACCGGAGCCGCCCCCGGTGACCACCATCGCCTGGCGGCTGGGACACATCGCCGTGGACATGCTGGAGATCCGCGTCAACTGGCACTTCGGTGACCGCACCGCCACACGTGAGGACATCGACTGGCCCGCGAGCGCGGTCGAGGCCAGGCAACGGCTGCGCCACGCCTACCAGGCCTGGTCCGGGCACATCCGGCGACTGGACGACGAGGCCCTGGCCGCCCCCGTGAGCAGTGCCGAGGCACCGCAGTGGGCGGGTTTTCCGATGGTCGCCCTGGTGCTCCACGTCAACAGGGAGATCATCCACCACGGTGCGGAGGTGGCGGTGCTACGCGACCTGTACCGCGCCGGCCACGGCGGTTGAGCGCGCCACGGTCGACGGCCGTGGGATCCCCTCCTCCCGCCGACCCCGACGCGCGGACACCACGTTCAGACCACGTGCAACGGGTCGACCCTCACCTGTGCCAGATGTTCGTCGCGGCGGGCGCTGCGCGCCGAGGCCGCCGCCTTCAAGGACCGGGCCAGCGCGCCCACCCGCGCGCGCGGTACCCGTAGCAGCGCGCGCTCGGTCGGGCGGGCCTCGTCGGCGTCGGTCGAACGGTCCCCGCCGACGGGGACCGGGCCCAGGAGTTCGGTGCCCTCCGGCAGGGCGATCTGGTCGAGCAGCTCGCGCACGTGCTCGGGGGAACCGGTGACCGAGGCCATGGACACGGCCGGAGGAAAGCCCAACTCCCGACGTTCGGCCAGTTCGCGTTCGGCGAAGCCCGTCGGATCCCAGCGCACGAACGACTGCACCACCGGCAGCGAGGCCTCGGCCGACACCACGACCGTACCGCCCGGACGCACCAGCGCCGCGGCGTTCAACCAGCGTCGCAGGGTCTCCTCCGACGCACGCAGGTCCATCCGGTTCAGCAGTGCCCAGCCGTCCAGGAGCACGGCCGCCGCGTACCCGTTCTCGGCCACCGGCTCCGCGCCCGGGGTCGCCACCACCAGCGACGGCGAGTCGGCCACCCGGGGCAGGATCTCCTCGCGGCCCGAGGTGCGCACGGCCAAGGAGGGAAAGGCCCTGCCCAACTCCTCGGCGGTGCGACGGGCGCCCACCACCACGGCGCGCATCCGGCCGAGGCCGCACTCGGGGCACGCCCACTGACCGGCCACCCGACCGCACCAACCGCACGAGGGCATGGCGTGCGAGCCGCGCACCGCGAGCGGGCCCCGGCACGAGTCGCAGCGGGCGGGTTCACGGCATCCGGCGCACGCGAGCGTGTTGAGGTAGCCCCGACGCGGAACCTGGAAGAGCACCGGTCCGGTACGGGCGGCCTCGCGCGCCGCGCGCAGGGCCAGGCTGGGCATGCGCGCGGACCGCGCGGCCTCGTCACGCGCCAGTTCACGGTCGTCCCCGGCCGCCCGCACCACCGGTGCGCGGCCGCGCAGGGTCCGTCTGTCGGCGGTCAGGGAACGGGCCCATCCCGACTCCACCAGGGACTGGGCGTCGGTGGTGCGCGTGTGCCCGCCGATCAGTGCGCCCGCGCCTGTGCGGTGCGCACGCATGGACAGCACCGTGCGCGCGTGCGGGTAGGGGGCGTGAGGGTCGGCGTGCACGTCGTCGCCGTCGTCCCACAGGACCACCAGGCCCAGGTCCCGGACCGGGGCGAACACCGCGGCGCGCGTGCCCACCACCACCTGGACCCGCCCGCGCAGTACCGCCAACCAGCGCCGGTAGCGCTCGGCCGGCCCGAGGTCGGCGGTGAGCGCCACGTACCGACCCTCGCCCACGTGCAGGCCGAGTGCGGTGTCGACGGAGGCGACGTCGCGTCCGTCGGGCACCACGATCACCGTCGCGCGTCCGGCGGCCAGGGTCGCACGTGCGGCGATCGCCACCGCCGCGGTCCAGTCCCCGCCGGGCAGGGCGTTCCACACGGCCCGCGCGGGCCGACCCTCCCGGAGCGCGTGGAGGAAGGAGGGCCCCTCGGGATAGTCCGCCCAGGGGCCGAGGGATTCGATCTCGGCCGTCCCGCCGGCGCCCTCCGCCTCCCCGATGTGCGTTCCGGCCTCCGGCGCGTCCCCGACCTCCTTCTCCACACGGGCGTGGCGCGGTGGCACGGCCAGACGCAGCACGTCACTGAGCGTGCCCGCGTAGCGGTCGGCGACCGCCCGTGCCAGCCCGAGGATCTCGGGGGTCAGCACCGGCTCGGGCGACACGACCGACTCCAGGTAGGCCAGTCGACCCGGGAACTCCGAGGTCTGCACCCGCTCCGCGAGGAAGCCGCTCAACAGGCGGTTGTTGAACCGCACCCTCACCCGGCAACCGGGCACCGCGGACTCGTCCATGTCGGCGGGAACCCGGTAGTCGAAGTACCGGTCGAGGTGGGGCAGCGGGGTGTCGACGATCACGCGCGCCACCGGTAGCCGCTCGGCGGGGCCGCGCGGTGCCGGACGGCGGGACTTCCTGGTCGTGGGGGCCTTGGCCCCGTCCTGCTTCGGAAGGTCGAAGAGGGTCTCGTCGGGCCGGCCGGGCTGCGCTGTCATCGCTCTTCTGTCTATCAGAAGGAGATGACGGCGACCCGCTCCCGGGACTGGTAGAACTGGGAACCCGACAGACCGTGCTCGTGGGCTCCTCGTCCTCTCCGGCCGGATCCGGCGCACGGGGCCGGCCGCCGGCACGACGGCCGACCCCGGGCAAGTGGAGGGAACCCACAGTGAAGCTTGTCTTTGCCGGCACGCCCCAGGTGGCGGTGCCGTCGCTGCGCGCGCTGCTCGACTCCGACCACGAGGTCGCCGCCGTGGTCACCCGGCCCGACGCGCGTTCCGGACGGGGCCGCAAGGTCTCGACCAGTCCGGTCGGGGAGCTGGCCCGAGCCGAGGGGATCGAGGTCCTCAAACCGGAGAAGGCGGGCGACCCCGAGTTCCTGGAGAGGCTCCGACGGATCGCCCCGGACTGCTGCCCCGTCGTCGCCTACGGAGCCCTTCTGCCACGGTCCGCACTCGACGTCCCCCGCCACGGTTGGGTCAACCTGCACTTCTCCCTGTTGCCGGCCTGGCGCGGCGCCGCGCCCGTGCAACACGCCGTGTTGCACGGTGACGACGTCACCGGCGCGTCCACCTTCCGGATCGTCGAGGAGCTCGACGCCGGGCCGGTCTACGGCACCCTCACCGAGTCCATCCGCCCCACCGACACCAGCGGTGAGCTCCTCGAACGGCTCTCCGTCTCCGGTGCCGAGCTTCTCGTGCGCACGATCGACGGCATCGCCGAGGGGCGGCTCGTCCCGGTCGAACAACCGGCCGACGGCCTCTCCTACGCCGCGAAGCTCACCCCCGAGGACGCCGAACTCGACCTCACCGCACCGGCCCTGCGCGTGGACCGCCAGGTCCGGGCCTGCACACCGGCCCCGGGGGCCTGGACCACCTTCCGCGGCACCCGCCTCAAGATCGGTCCCGTCACCCCCCTTCCCGAAGCCGACACACCGGTCCTCGAGCCCGGTCGACTGCACGTCGACAAAAGGCGCGTGCTGGTCGGCACCAGCACCCACCCGGTCGTCCTGGGGCAGGTCCAGCCCCAGGGCAAACGCGCCATGCCCGCGGTGGACTGGGCCCGTGGCGTGCGTCCCACCGAAGACGACCGCCTGGGACGCTGAGCTGCCGTAGTCTCGTCCTGGCGGGCCGTCCGGCCCACCAGGACCCGTCCCCGGCTTGTTGAGGCACATACGTTGAGCGAGCAGTCCCGATCTCCGTACCACCGTCCCGGCAGGAGAGGAAGGTCCGGGCGAGGCGGCGGTCAGGGCGGGTCCGCACCGCCCCAGCCCCGTGACCCGGCCCGCCGCGTGGCCTACGACGTGCTGCGCGCGGTCGAACAACGCGACGCCTACGCCAACCTGCTGTTGCCCGCCCTGCTCAACGAACGCGCCATCAGCGGACGCGACGCCGCGCTGGCCACCGAACTGACCTACGGGACCCTGCGACGTCAGGGCACCTACGACGCCGTTCTGGAGGCCTGCGTGGACCGCACGCTCGCCTCCGTGGACACCGAGGTGCTGCCGCTGCTACGCCTGGGCGCCCACCAACTGTTGTCCACCAAGATCCCGCCGCACGCGGCGGTGAGCGCGACGGTCGACCTGGCCCGCCGGGTCGTGGGCCACCACCGTGGAAGGTTCGTCAACGCGGTTCTGCGTCGGGTGTCCGCGCGCGACCTGGACGAGTGGACCTCCGTGGTCGCCCCCGAACGCGCGACCGACCCCAGCGGGCACCTGTCGGTCGTGCACAGCCACCCCCGCTGGGTGGTCAAGGAACTGGCCCGAGCGTTGGGGGAGAGGTCGGCCGAGGGCCTGGTCCGGACCGAGCGCCTGCTCGCCGCCCACAACGAACGCCCCCGGGTGACGCTCATGGCCAAGCCGGGGCGCGCCACCGTCGCCGACCTCGTGGCCGCCGGTGCGGAGGAGGCCCGTTACTCGCCGTTCGGCGCCTACCTGCCCGAAGGTGACCCGGCGGCGATCCGCGAGGTGCACCAGAACCGCGCCGCCGTGCAGGACGAGGCCAGCCAACTGGTCGCGTTGGCCCTGACCAGGGTGGACGCCCATGGACCGGACACCCGTTGGCTGGACATGTGCGCCGGCCCCGGCGGCAAGGCCGGTCTTCTGGCCTCCCTGGCCGGGCAGCGCGACGCCCGCCTGCTGGCCGCCGAGATACAACCCGCGCGTGCCGGTCTGGTGGCCAGGGCGGTACGCCGCTCCCCACGTGACGCGGGCCGCACGGTGATCGCCGACGGAACGGCGCCCGCCTGGCGGCCGGGAGCCTTCGACCGGGTCCTGGTGGACGCACCGTGCACCGGCCTGGGCGCGCTCCGCCGTCGCCCCGAGGCCCGCTGGCGGCGTACGGAGGACTCGGCCGCGGGGCTGTCACCGCTCCAGCACGACCTGCTGACCAGCGCGGTCGAGGCCGCCCGCCCCGGTGGGGTGATCGCGTACGTGACGTGCTCACCCCATCTGGACGAGACCGACGCGGTCGTGCGGCGCGTGCTCTCCGAACGGTCGGACCTGACCCTCCTGCGCGCCGCCGACTACCTGGACGAGGTCCCCGACCTCGCCGCGGGGCCCGAGGGGCGGTACGTCCAGTTCTGGCCGCACGTCCATGGGACCGACGCGATGTTCCTGGCCCTGCTGCGCAGGTCAGAGCGTTCTTGAGTCCTCGGATCCGGTCTCGGTCGCCGGTCGGTCCGCCGTGGGACCGACCGGACCGGGAGCCGGCCCCTCCGGGGGCCGGACCGGTTCGGGCCCCGGCTTCGGAGGGAGGGGAGGCCTCATGTGCAGCGGTGGCATGCTCGCGCGCAGGCGCAGGGTCAGCCTCTCTCCGAGGTCACCGCTGAACCTTCCCTCGTGCGCGACCCCCAGCCGCTCCGCCAGTGCGATCGCGTGCAGGCGCACAGTGGCCTCCACCAGGGTCGCGTAGGTCTCGGCCGCGGCACGGGTCCGTGTCCACGCGATCGCGCCCAGGGCCGCGGAGACGAACGCCGCGGGCCACCACCACACGGTCAGCGGCAGGTAGAGCAGAGCCCACGCCGCCGGCCCCATGGCGCGGGAGAGCCCCTCACGGGCTCCCGCGATCTCGGTGCGTTCCTCCTCCGGCAGGATCAGCCACAGGTGCGGCCACAGCACGGCCAGGTCCGCGCGGTGGTCACGGGCCAACCGGGTCCGCACGGCCTCCAACCGGTCGCCGCACCAGGTGGGGCGCTCCGGTCGTTCGGGGGAAAGACGCGCCATTCGGTCGTAGGCCATGGCGAACGCGGACTCGTCGTGTTCGCCACGGGCCCGCTCGACCCTCTCCCGTAGCCGGTCCCAGCGCACACGGCGCGAGTCCACCCACCGCTCGGTCCAACCGCGCAGCGGCGGGGGCCACAGGCGCCAGTCCGAGGCTGTCCACAGCCGTTCCACCGCCCGGCCGACCCCCCGCGCGACCAGGCCCGCGGCGGCGCTCCCGGCCACCACGACCGCCAACACCAGGGCCTGCCCGCCGAAGGTGTCCACACGCGGATCGGCGGCGTGCTCCGCGATCAGGGCGAGCAGGCCGTCCACGTCCCACGCCGCGGCCCATCCCAGGGTGTGGGCGGCGACGGCGACCGCCAGGTACAGGGCCCCGGGGAGGAGGAGCGACGCCACCCGCCGTTCGGTGAGCCGGGCGCCCAGTTCCGCCCAGAGGTCGCCCATGCGCCTACCGCCCCCCGGGAGGGCGCAGCGAGGAGCCGCTGACCCGGCAGACGGGCACGTCCTCCGCGGGGGTGGGCTCCCAGGTCCGCGCGCACCGGCCGTCGGGGCACCCGTACAGGGCGGAGGCCGGTCTGGGCAGGCCGACCCCCGCCACCCTCGCGTCCCTGGCGCCCACGCGATGGATGCCGTCGGCGTACTCGGCCAGGCCACGGCCCCCGAGCGCGGTCAGCGACTCCGAAAGACGGGACAGTTCGCCCGCGAGGTCCCCGCCCTCGCGGGCGGCCCGGAGCACCGCGTCGACCGGCGAGGCCCTCTCGGACGCGCGTCCGAGTCGAGCGCGCAGGAGATCGGCGTGCTCGCAGACCAGGCCCAGATCCGTCTTCGTGTCCTTGCTCATCGGGGGGTCCTCCCGTCCAGGGGTGGAGTGGGACGAAGCGTACTCCAGCGGCGTCCGGCACAGGAGCCCTCGACCCCTTCTCTCCTCTCGGCCACCGCCCGCCGTCGGCCTTCCGAAGGAGCGGTGGTCCACGTCGACGGAGCGCACCGGGGCCGATGCCCGGGTCCGGTGAGGTGGGAGGGGGCCGCCCGCCCGCCGGCCACGCGGTTAGACTGCACGCGTGGCCATCCAGATCTCACCCAGCATCCTCAGCGCCGACTTCGCACGCCTGGCGGACGAAGCCGCCGCCGTGTCCCCGTCCGCCGACTGGCTCCACGTCGACGTGATGGACAACCACTTCGTCCCCAACCTGACGTTGGGCCTGCCCATCGTCGAGTCCCTGCTCAAGGCGACGGACACGCCGCTGGACTGCCACTTGATGATCGAGGACCCCGACCGTTGGGCTCCGGCCTACGCCGAGGCCGGAGCGGGCAGTGTCACCATCCACGCCAAGGCCGCCGGTGCTCCGGTGCGCACCCTGCGGGAGATCCGCCGCCTCGGAGCCCGAGCCGGACTGGCCCTCAACCCCGCGGAGGCGGTCGAGCCCTACGCCGACCTCATCGGCGAGATGGACATGCTCCTGCTCATGACGGTCGAGCCCGGTTTCGGAGGTCAGAAGTTCCTCGACATGGTCCTGCCCAAGATCCGCAGGGCCCGGGAACTCCTCGACAGTCGCGAGGCCTCGGTCTGGCTCCAGGTCGACGGCGGCGTCAGTGAGGAGACGATCGAGCGGGCGGCCGAGGCCGGCGCGGACGTCTTCGTCGCGGGCTCGGCGGTCTACGGCGCCCAGGACCCGGCCAAGGCCGTCGACTCCCTACGCTCCCTGGCGGCCAAGGCCCGAGGGCGCGACTGAGGGCCCCCGCAACGATCCCGACACGGCCGCGTACGCGTGTGGCCACGTCCCGCCGGACGGCTCTATGCTGTGCGACTCGTAGTCGTTGAATCCGCTTGGTCGCGGCTCCGTCTTCCCTCCGTGCGTTCGCGTGCGCGGGGGAGCGGCGCGGCGTGAGCGCGTTGCCAGGCGCGGACCCGTGGGAGTACGCGTTGCACGCTTCGGCCGTCGAGTATCCGCCCCTGGACGCCCTGTGGGAGGCGGAGATCGTCCCCATCCGATGGCTCCAGGGGCTGGGGGACTGGCTCGCCCTTCCGTTGGGGGTCCTCACCCACCTCGGTTCCCAGAGCGTCATCATCGTCGTGCTCGCCGTGGTCTTCTGGTGCTTCGACTCCCGGTTGGGCGCACGCCTCTTCGTCGTCGTGGCCGCCTCGGGGATGGTGAACTACCTGTGCAAATCCCTGCTCTACGGGGCGCGTCCCTCCTGGTTCGACGCCCACGTCAAGGCCCACGCCGACCATGGCAGTTTCGGGATCCCCTCGGGGCACACCCAGGGGGCCATGGTCACCTGGGGCTACCTGGGCCTGAGGTCCGGGCGTCGGGTGATGCCGTGGGTGGCCGTCGCCGTCATCGCACTCGTGTCGTTCTCACGGATCTACCTGGGCGCGCACTTCATCAGCGACGTGGTGGCGGGTCTGCTCCTGGGCGCCGCCGTGCTGTGGGCGGCCCTTCGATGGGAGGACCGCATCGCCCGCTGGTGGTCGGGCCTGACCACCGTCCGTTGGGTGGGCTGCGCCCTGGCGGTGACCCTCCTGCCCTGTCTCGTGGCCGCCCTGTGGCAGTCGCTGGTGCTGGGCTCCTGGGAGGTCCCCGCGGAGTGGATCGGGGCCGCCCCCACGGATCCGGCCGGACACACCCTCACCGGTCTGTACACGGTCTCCGGCGCCCTGCTCGGGGGGATCGTCGGTTTCACCCTGCTGGCGGGACGCGGCTGGTACAGCGCCCAGGGCACCGTCGTGTCCAAGATCGCCCGATTCGTCCTCGGGATCTCGGTGGTCGTGCTCATCCAGGCGGTCATGGACGTGTTCTTCGGCGCAACGACCGGGCTGAGCGCCTCAGTCGTGAGCTTCGTCGCCTACGCCGCGATCACCTTCTGGGCCTCCTACGTCGCACCGGAACTGTTCGTCCGCAGCGGCCTGGCCCGACGTCCCGACCCGTCGCGCGCCTCCGTCTCCGACGCGCCGGACGGAACCGGGAGCGAATGATACACATCACACCCACTATGCGCCCGGGGCGGCGGGGGGTAGGATCCGAACCGTTGAGACAGTAGTCGAACACGTGCTCCGGGGTCGGTGTAATTCCGAACCGGCGGTGACAGTCCGCGACCCGGCCGAAACCATCGGCCGGTTGAACCGGTGGAATTCCGGTACCGACGGTGAAAGTCCGGATGGGAGGCAGTACGTGTCGGGACGGTGTGCTCACCGTCGCGTTCCGAACGCGCGGTAACCGCCGCCGTCTCGCCGTGGACCCGTTCCACACCCCTTTTCCCCGGAGCCTGTACAGGCGAAGGGATGGCAAGGGCGTGTTCACCGGAATCGTGGAAGAGGTCGGCGAGGTCGTCTCCGTCGAACCAGCGGGCGGCACGGGCCAGGCCCTGCTTTTGACCGTACGCGGCCCCCTCGTCAGTTCCGACGTCGCGCACGGTGAGTCCATCGCGGTCAACGGCGTGTGTCTGACGGTCGTCGACAGCGGCGAGGGCACCTTCACCGCCGACGTGATGAAGGAGTCCATGGACCGCTCCACCCTCGGCTCCCTCGCCCCGGGCTCTCCCGTCAACCTCGAACGCGCCGCCCGTGTGGGAGGCCGTCTCGGCGGTCACATCGTCCAGGGTCACGTCGACGGCACCGCGTGCCTGCTCTCCCGCGAGCCCGGTGACAACTGGGACGTCTTGCGTTTCGGCCTGCCCGCCGACCTGTCCCCGTACGTGGTCGAGAAGGGGTCCATCACCGTCGACGGCACCAGCCTCACCGTCTCCGCGGTCAGCGAGCCCGGGGCGGAGGAGGAGTTCTTCGAGGTCAGTCTGATTCCCGAGACCCTGAGGGCCACCACCCTGGGGGCTCTGGCCACCGGCGCCACCTCGAACATCGAGGTGGACGTCATCGCCAAGTACGTCGAGCGGATCACCGCTGTGTCCTCGGCCGACCCGCGGGTGTGAGCCCCGCCATGCCGCCTCGGGGAGCGGACCCGCACGGACGGGCCGCCGCCCCTCAGACCACCTCCACCCACGAGTCACCCCAGGGAGCGGTAATGACCGTCACCGAGACCATCCCGGCCGCCGAGACCGAGCGGGCCGTCGTCCTGGACCCCATCGAGGAGGCCATCGCCGAGTTCGCCGCCGGGCGGGCCATCGTGGTGGTGGACGACGAGGACCGTGAGAACGAGGGCGACATCATCTTCGCCGCCGAACTCGCCACACCCGAACTCCTGGCCTTCATGATCCGCCACACCTCCGGCGTGGTGTGCGTGCCGATGGAGGGCGAGGACCTGGACCGCCTCGACCTGCCGCTGATGACCGCGCGCAACGAGGAGAGTCTGCGCACCGCCTACACGATCACCGTCGACGCCCGGGAGGGCGTCACCACCGGTATCTCCGCCGCGGACCGGGCCCGGACCATCCGGTTGCTGGCCTCCGAGGAGAGCCGCCCCACCGACTTCGTGCGTCCCGGCCACATCCTGCCGCTACGGGCCCGCCCCGGCGGGGTCCTGGCCCGGCGCGGCCACACCGAGGCCTCCGTCGACTTCGCGCGTCTGGCGGGGCTGCGTCCCGCGGGAGTGCTCGCCGAGGTGGTCAACGACGACGGGACCATGGCCCGTCTCCCCCGCCTGCGCGAGTTCGCCGACCAGCACGGGCTGAAGCTGGTGTCGGTCGAGCAGCTCGCCGCCTACCGGGTCGCTCGGGGCGAGGCCCTCACCGAGGAGCAGGCCCACCCGCCGTTGGTCACCCGCATGGTGGAGACACGTATGCCCAACCGGTACGGCCAGTGGCGCGCGGTCGGGTTCAAGGGCACCACCGACGGGGCCGAGCACGTCGCCCTGGTCCACGGCGACCTGTCCGACGGCACCGACGTCCTCGTCCGACTGCACTCGGAGTGCCTCACCGGCGACGCGTTCGGTTCCCACCGCTGCGACTGCGGAGCCCAGCTGGACGCCGCCATGGCGACCATCGCCCAGGAGGGCCGCGGCGTCGTGGTCTACCTGGGCGGACACGAGGGGCGGGGCATCGGTCTGCTGCACAAGCTCCACGCCTACAGCCTCCAGGACCAGGGCGTGGACACCGTCGACGCCAACCTGAGTCTGGGGTTGCCCGCCGACGCCCGCGAGTTCGGCGCGGGAGCCCGGATCCTGACCGACCTGGGCGTGTCCTCGGTGCGGTTGCTGACCAACAACCCCGACAAGGTCGAAGGGCTGGAGAGCCACGGTGTGCGGGTCAAGGAGCGGGTGGGCATGCCGTCCTTCGTCACCGACGACAACATCGCCTACCTGCGTACCAAGCGCGACCGGATGGGCCACGACCTGGCCGACGTCGCCCGCTGAGCCCGGCCCCTCCCCAGACCCGTCCAGACAGAAAGCAGGACCTCATGAGTGGTGAAGGACGTCCGGAGCAGCGTGGTGTGGACGCCTCCGGAATGTCGGTGGGCATCGTCGTGACCCACTGGAACTCCGCGGTCGTCGGGCCCATGCTCGACAACGCCCTCGCGGTCGTCAAGGACTCCGGGGCGGTCGATCCCGTCGTCGTGGAGGTCGCGGGGGCCGTCGAGATCCCCGTGGTGGCCCAAGAGCTGGCCCGCAAGCACGACGTCGTGATCGCGTTGGGCGCGGTCATCCGTGGCGGCACGCCCCACTTCGAGTACGTGTGCCAGTCGGTCACGCACGGCCTGACGGAGGTCGCTCTGCGCCACTCCACCCCCGTGGGCAATGGTGTGCTCACCTGTGACACCCTTGAACAGGCGCGTGACCGTGCCGGCCTTCCGGGGAGCGCGGAGAACAAGGGCGCGGAGGCCGCGCTGGCCGCCCTGGAGGCAGCGGTGGTCCTGCGAGGGCTGCGACGCTGACCGGCCCGGGACGCGCAGGGGGATCGACGTCCCCGGTGGTGGAGTGAGAGTCCCCGAGCCCGGGGCGGGTCGAGAGTGGAGCAGTCGGTGCGGACGAGGGAACAATCCGTGGACGAGGCGTCGAAGCAGCCGGTCCTTCCCAGGGTCTGGCGGCCCCGGTCGGTGAGGTTGGTCGCCTACGGCCTCGGTCTGCTGATCGTGGCGACCCTGGCACTGCTCGCCGTGATCCTGCCGCAGAGCTGGGGGACCCTCGACAGGTTCCTGCTCGTGGGGATGGGACTGATGATCGCCGCCACCCTGCACCTGCTCGCCCGGCCTCGCCTGGTGGCCACGGAGGAGGGCGTGACGGTGGTCAACAGTATCCGCACCCACGTGCTCTCCTGGGCCGAGGTGGTGGACGTCCAGATGCCGATCGGCGAGCCCTGGCCCTCCGCGGACCTGGCCGACGGCACCACGCTGGCGGTGATGGGCATCCAGAGCACGGACGGCGAACGGGCCCGACGCGACCTGGAGGAGTTCCAGGAGTTGCTGCGTCACCGAGGCGAGGCCCAAGAGCCCGACCGCCCGTAGGGTCGCACCGGGGGAGCCGTCGGATCCCGTGGCTCCCCGATGTCGTGTGGAACACGTAGTTTGGTACCGAGGACCACTGGCGGAACGTGGAAGAAGGTACCGCGTGCGTGACATCCGAGCGGCCGTGTCCGACCTGTACGCCTCGGGCGAGACATTCGCGCTGGCCACGGTGATCGACACCTACAAGAGCGCGCCCCGCGACGCGGGGGCGTCGATGCTGGTCAGCGCCTCCGGCGAGGTCGTCGGCAGTGTGTCCGGCGGTTGTGTGGAGGGCGCGGTCTACGAGGAGGCCATGGAGGTCATCCGCACGGGGGTCCCGGTGCGGCGCACCTACGGGGTCAGCGACGACGACGCCTTCAGCGTGGGACTGACCTGTGGCGGAACCCTGCACATGTTCGTCGAACCGGTCGGCCGGACCACCTACCCCCAGCTCGGATCGGTGATCGGCGCCATCGACGAACACCAGCCCGTCGCCGTGGCCACCATCGTCTCCGACCCCTCGGACACCGGTCGCGTGGGGCGGCGTCGGGTGGTGTGGCCCGACCACGCCGAGGGCGACCTGGGCAGCGCTCGGCTCACCGACGCGCTGGACGACGACGTGCGAGGCATGCTCGCCCAGGGCAGTACCGGCCTGTTGCACTACGGAACCGACGGGCAGCGACGCGGTGACGAGCTGGAGGTGTTCGTCCGGTCGTTCGCGCCCGCCCCCCGCATGCTGGTCTTCGGCGCGATCGACTTCGCGGCGGCCGTCGCCGATCTCGGCTCCTACCTGGGGTATCGGGTGACGGTGTGCGATGCCCGTCCCGTGTTCGCCACCGCCAAGCGGTTCCCCACCGCCGAGGAGGTGGTGGTCGCGTGGCCTCACGTGTTCCTGGAGGAGATCGCCGAGGAGATCGACGAACGTACCGCCATCTGTGTGCTCACCCATGACCCCAAGTTCGACGTCCCCGTGCTCAAGGAGGCCCTGAGGACCCGCGCGGGCTACATCGGCGCGATGGGGTCGCGGCGCACCCACGAGGACCGGAGGCAACGGCTGCGCGAGGCCGGCGTGGGAGAGGAGGCCCTGGCGCGTCTGCACTCGCCGATCGGTCTGGACCTGGGGGGACGCACCCCGGAGGAGACGGCGGTGTCGATCGCCGCGGAGCTGGTGCAGACGCGCTGGGGTGGAAGTGGCCGCGCGCTGCGTGAGACCGAGGGACGTATCCACCGTGACACGCCGCGAGAGCCCCTGGTTCCGGTCGATCCCGACCGCGTCATCAGGTGAACCGAAACCAGGCGAACGGTGAAGTGCCTGGTCACGGGAGAAAGACCGACGAGGCTGACGAGTGTGGACGTACGGTCTATGCCGGGCGGCCCACCTCGGGCGCTCTCACGTGGCATCATCGCGTCATGGGTACTGGGGACTCTCGGAACGGGGAGCACACACCTACGGGCCTGGTGGCGGGCCTGCTCCTGGCGGCGGGCTCGGGACGCAGACTCGGGCGCCCCAAGGCGCTGGTGGAGGTGGGCGGTGAGCGCCTGGTCGATCGGGGCGTGCGTACGTTGACCGCGGGCGGCTGCGCGCCCGTCATGGTGGTGCTGGGCGCGGCCGAGACGGCGGTCCGAGGTGCCCACACCGTGCACAATCCCGACTGGCGGACCGGTATGGGGTCGTCGGTGCGTGCCGGGATCGACGCCCTGCCGGACGCCGCGGACGCGGTGCTGATCGCCTTGGCCGACCAGCCCCTGGTCACTCCCGAGGCGGTGCGCCGTCTGGTGCGGGCGCACGAGCAGGGTGCCCGTGCGGCGGTGGCCACCTACCAGGGGAACCAGCGCAATCCGGTGCTGCTGGGCCGTGAGCACTGGTCGGCGGCCTACGCCATGGCCGTGCACGACGTGGGCGCGCGCCCGTTCCTACGGGCCTACTCGCACCTGGTCACCGCGGTCTCCTGCGACGACATCGCCAGCCCCGAGGACATCGACACCGTGGAGGACCTGGAGCGACTCAGCGTCGTGCTGGACCGGGGGAGCCCCGACCGGGGATGAGGACCTCGGCCTCAGAGCAGGCTCTCGGCCATGATGCCGAAGACGTGCTCGGTCGATCCGCCGGGTGCGAGGACGATCAGGTCGGTGCCGCTGACCAGGGCGTTGGGCGGGCAGGTCATGGGCTCCACCGCCAGGTGGGCGCGGTGGTCGTTCCCGTCCAGGGTGTCGGCGCTGAACAGTTGCAGCCAGCCGAAACCACGGTCGCACCACAGCGACACACGGTGGCGGGGGCCGCTCATCCGCACCCACGCCAGACCGTCGGCGTCCCGCTCCAGGGAGGAGAAGGCGGTGTCCAGCACCGTGTCGCCGAGTCCACGGCCCGGTGCGCGGAAGTCGTACTCGCCCCCGTCCACCGGAACGGGGTCGCCTGAGGGCAGCATCCGTTCGTCGACCGGCTGCCAGGTTCCCGCGCCGCTCTCCAGGAGGAGCTCACCACGCTCGGCCAGTGCCCGGAGCGGTTCGCCCAACGTCAGATAAGGGTGGAAGCCCAGCCCGAACGGGGCCGGGACCTCCCCTTCGTTGCGGGCGGTGGCGGTGACCGTCAGTCCGGACGCGGTGAGCCGGTAGGTGAGGGACAAGGACAGGGGGAAGGGGAAGCCGGTGGTGCCCTCGAAGTCCAGACGCAGTGTCGCGGTGTCCTCGGACACCGACTCCGGTGTCCAGGTCCGATCGTGCACCAGGCCGTGGATGGCGGTGCCCGTGGCCGGTTCGTCGGGCTCCAGGCGATACCGGCCCCCGTCGAACCGATAACCCTCCGCCGCCACTCGGTTGGGCCACGGAGCCAGCACCTGTCCCTGGAAGGCCCGGGGCCTCTCCGCGCCGTAGGGCCACACCACGTCGTGACCCCGCCAGGTGAGTGCCCGCAGTCCCGCTCCCGTGCGGTCGATGTCCGCCCGGTAGTCTCCGCCGCGCAGCCCGATCACGTCGCCCACCGCTTGCCCGCTTCCCCGTTGTCGTGCGTCGAACCGGGCGATCATAGCCCACCCGCCTCGCGTCGGTCCCGATACGGGGACCTCCTCATCCCAGCAGACCGTCCAGCGGGATCAGCACGCCGGAGCCCAGGGCGACCAGGCCCGTGGACAGCAGCACGATCACCATGAGCAGTGATCCCACCACGGCCAGGCGGAACGCGCCCAGTCGTACCCGGGCCCGGGAACCGGGTCTCTTACTGGCCGCCGCACGCCCCAGGACCACCAACACCGCCGACAGCAGCACCGGCGACCACCACGCGGAGCCCGTACCGCCCGGCATCAGCCCGGTCACCGCCCCCGCGATCTCCGAGAGCCGTCCCAGGACCACGCCGCCGGCGGCGTCCAGCAGGCCGGTGTAGGCGGAGGTCACGAACTCGCTCTCGGGGTAGAAGCCCTCGGGAGGGCGCAGGGCCCGGCCCAGTCCGTCGATCAGGCCCAACAGGGCCGCGGGGTAGGCGAAGCGGCGACACCTGCCCGCCGACATCGCCCGCTGGATCTGCCTCATGGTCCGGTCGACCCTGCGCCTCCTCCGCTCCTGTGCGCGAGGGCTCGGCACGGGCTCCCGCGCGCCCAGGGGTCCGTGGGGGTACGGAGCGTCGGGACGGGTGGAGGCCGCCGCGGCTTCGGCCCTGCGTCGTTTGGCGGCGGCGACCCTGTCCTTGGTCTGTGACCAACGCTCCCGCGCCGACCCCGCGAGGGAGGCCCAACGGTCCTGGCGGCGGGATCGGCCGTCGGCACGTTCACGTTCGGCGATCCGCGCACCCACCCGGGCCGCCTCGGGCAGGAGGAGCGTCGCGGTGATCAGGGCGCTCTTGGTGATCAGGGCGTCGCGACCGCCGGTGTCCCGCAGCGCCAGGCGTCGTTGTTCCACCCACCAGGGGGCGCGGGGGGCGGCGCTGCGTTGGCGGGGATGCCAGGACTGGCGGCGCAGCTGCGACCGCAGGCGTGAGGCGGTCTCGGGGACCAGTACCAGCTCCACCGCCCGGGCCCACGCGGTGTCCTTCTCGTGGGGCTCGGGCTCACGCGGTGCGTCCTCACCGGCCTCGGTCAGGTGGTCGACGGTCTCCGACACCCGTCGCATGATCAGCTGCACCTCGTGCTGGACCCGCTCCAGCAGGGCACAGCGGCCCGAACCGCCAGAACGGCATGCGGGGTGGGGGCACCAGTGCTGGGCGGCCAGCCCGATCACGCCCGAGGACACCGCCTCGCGCACGACCGCGTGGCGGCTGGCGTCGCCGGTGGCCAGCGCCAGCAGTCCGTCGGCGCCGACCTCGTGTCCCCGGAAGCGCGGTGGCATCCCGGGCACGTAGCGGGCGGCCAGCGCGCTGATGGCCACGTGCGCCCGCTCGGGGTGTTGGTCCAGGCCGGTCAGGTAGGCGCGGTCGAAGGTGTAGTCGTTGACCTCGCGGTCCAGCCACGTGCGCAGCTCCGACCAGTGGCTGCGCAACCACATGGCGCCCGTCTCGGAGCGGTCGAGCAGGTCGAAGGCCAGGCTGGGCGGGTCCTCGTGGGTGACGCCGGCGAAGTCGATGGGGCGCAGACGGCGGGCGGTGCGGATCCGCGGGCGCTCGCCGTCCAGCCACTGGGCGACCTCGTCGTGGCCCCAGCGCGCGGACGGCGCGAGTGCGAGCAGGCCCCGTACCAGGAGCCGCCAGCGTTCGTCGGTGACCGCGGAGACGTCCACCTCGGTGTTGCGCGCGGTCAACCAGTTACCGCCCCGCTCGGGGCGTCGGCCGGTGACCAGCTCGTGCGCGATCACGCCCAGGGACCACCAGGCGGCGGGGGCCTCACGTCGACCCTCGACCACCTCGGGAGCGGCGTAGTCCTCGGTGATGGCCAGCCCCCCGTAGACACGGCTCATGGTGGCGCGTACGGCGCCGCCGAAGTCGGTCAGCGCCACGACCGGAGGATCCAGGGAGCGCACCAGCAGGTTCTCGGGCTTGACGTCGGTGTGGTTGTGCTGGAGTTCGCTCTGCCAGTGGTGCAGGCACGCGGCGATCGCGCCGACCACGGCGCGGGCCTGCTCCTCGGGCAGGGGGGCCTGGTCGATGAGCGAGCGCAGCGACCCTCGGGAGAAGTACTCCTGGGCCTCCCAGGCCACGTCCTCGCCCCAGGAACCGGTCGCGGTGCCGTAACCGTGGATGGCCGGGGTGTGCGGCGAGGAGGTGCCGCGCGCGCGGAGTCGGTCGAGGAGCTCGCGATTGATGTCGTGGCCGGGTCGATAGATCTTGAGCGCCAGTGAACGACCGGGGGAGTCGGTGGGCTCGGCCAGGTAGACGACGGCCTCCCCGCCCGCGCCGATGTGGTCGAGCACCTGGTAGCGGCGGCGTAGTTCGGCGGGGACGGCGTAGTCGAGTTCGCCGGCGGGACCGATCACCACGCGTGAGACCAGGCGGGCCATCCAGTCCAGGAGCGGGCCGAGGAGGGTCCGCCACCAGGGGGCGCGTCCGGTGGAGCGCCCCCCACC
The DNA here is from genome assembly GCF_030271535.1 of Nocardiopsis sp. ATB16-24. Taxonomy (GTDB): domain Bacteria; phylum Actinomycetota; class Actinomycetes; order Streptosporangiales; family Streptosporangiaceae; genus Nocardiopsis. The sequence continues at coordinate 229,888 of NZ_JASCXJ010000006.1, forward strand.
GGGGACGGTCGGGGCCGGATGTGGGCCCTGGAGTCCGACGGTGGGGGAGACCGGGGAGTCCACCCGCGTGGCGCCGGGCAGGACACGGGTCCGGTCCTCGCCGGAGACGGTGCGCGCGGTCTCGATGTCTCCGCGCCGTGGGGGACGCAGCACGCGCGTGACCCAGCGCGTGGCCGCCGCACGCGCGGGTCCTTCCTCACCGGAACCGGTCCGTGCGGCGGGTTCGATCCGTTGGGTCGGCGCGTTGTCGTCGCCGGGGTCGGGCATGACCATGGAGGTCGGGGCCGTCCTTACCTAGGCGTTCGTTTCGTGGACGTGCGGGGGACGGGCACCCCCTCAGGCCAGGTCCCCGAGGGCCTACGGCGCGGCTCTTTCCCCGCGCGGATCGCGGACACGGGCGCTTCCCCCACCTTGTCTGACTCCTGTGGGCCGTGTGGAGTTCCACCGAACGTGCACCGGCTCTTCCCAGGCCCGTGCCTCCGGCCCTTCGGCGCCGTTCGGGGTCGGGCTCAGCGGTGTTCCCGAGGGGCCGCACCGAGCCTCTCGCGGGCCTCCCGGTACATCCGCACGACCTCCGCCCGGATCTGGGGCCGCTCGGTCAGCGGCCGTGCCCAGGGGATGCGGACGGTGTGCTCGACGCCGTCCACGGTGACCGCGTAGTCACCGCCGTCGCCGTCCAGGCCGACCATCCGGGCGGCGGTGGCCTCGGGCCGACCGCCCAGCGCACGGCAGATGAGCAGTGTGTCCTCGGGATGGTCGTCGTTCATGTGCGCGGTGACGGCTGCGACGACCTCGGGGGAGAAGGGGTTGGACGAGGGCACGGGACCTCCGGGCGGCCGGGTGCGTACGGCGGACACGAACGGGGGGAGGGCGCAAGCCCTCCCCCCGTCGACGATATCCGAGGCCCCGTGGGTACGGCGGAGCCTCGTCGAGATCCACCTCTCCCCGGCGGGGACCGCCCGTCGCACGCGGCACGAAGGTCCGCGGCGCCTCCGGGGCCCTGTGGAACCCCGTGGGCGCCCCCGCGGCCCTCGGCGGACCACAAGGTCTCCGTGGACGGACCTCAGCCCTCGCGGGTGAACTCGGCGTCGATCTCGATCGTGATCTTGTCGCCCACGACCACACCGCCGCCGTCCATCGGCATCTCGATGTCCACGCCGAAGTCCTTACGGCTGATCTGCGTGGAGGCGGTGAAGCCCGCGCGGTTCAGACCGTAGGGGTCGATGGTGGAGCCGTTGAACTCCAGAGCGAGCTCGACGGGGCGCGTGTTGCCCTTGATGCTCAGGTCGCCCCGCAGGACGAAGTCCTCGCCCTTGGCCTCAAGGCCCGTGGAGCGGAAGGTGAACTCCGGGTGGTTCTCGACGTCGAAGAAGTCCGCCGAGCGGATGTGGTTGTCGCGGTCACCGTTGTCGGTGTTGATGGAGCCGGCGTCGATCGTGGCCTCCACGGAGGACCGGGTGGGGTCCTCGGCGACCGTGAGGGTGGCGTCGAACTTCTCGAAGCGGCCACGGACCTTGCTGACCATCATGTGCCTCACGGAGAAGCCGACGGTGCTGTGGGCGGCGTCGATCTTCCAGGTGCCGGACTGCAATTCCTGAGATGCCATGGTGTCCCCCTTGGTGGGTCGTCGGACCCGAGGTCGGGTCCCTTCTCGCTGTTCGCTTCTGAGTAACAACATACCTCAGAAGAAGCTTCCTGGGAAGATGTTAGCTGATAATTCTTACGCTCGCAAGGTCCCCGGCCGCGACCCTATTACGATGGGCGCATGGACGAGGCCGTATGGCTTGACCCGGAGCAGCAGCGCGTCTGGCGGGCCTTCCTCCGGACGAACGCGGCGCTCTACGACGACCTGGAGAAGGACCTGCGGGAGCGCACCGGTCTCTCGCTCATCGAGTACGGCATCCTGGCGCACCTGTCCGAGGCTCCTCGGAGGCGCATGCGCATGCGTGTGCTCGCCGACAGCGTCATCGTCTCCAAGAGCAGGCTCTCCCACCAGATCGCCCGACTCGAACGCGACGGCCACGTGCGCCGGGAACACTGTGAGGACGACCGGCGCGGACTCTGGGCCGTACTGACGGAGAAGGGCTCCCACCTCTTGGGGCAGGCCGCGCCCGGCCACGTCGCGCGCGTGCGCTCACGGGTCTTCGACAGGCTCACGGCGGAGCAGACCCGCCTGCTCGGTGAGATCATCGACACGCTCGAAGGTGACGAGTCCGTTCCAGGAGGATAGATTCGTCCGAATGCGCGGCAGGAAGTCCACCTCCCGCGGGTAAGGTCGGTGCCCGTGAGCAGACCATCCATCATCGGCGCCCAGAACTTCCGAGACGACGACGGCAGCGTCGACCCCGAGGTCGAGGCGCGCCTGCGCGAGCACGCCTCGGGCAGAGGCGGCGACCGCCGGGTGCTGGAGGCACTCAGCCGATCCCGCGTGCTCATCCCCGTCGTCGCCGTGGCCACCGAGACCGAGGAGGGCGTCGGTGGGCTCACCAAGGACAAGAACAGCGAGGTCGCCGTCCCGATCATGACGGGCCGGGACGGGCGCCGGGGCATGCTCGCCTTCACCTCGGTGGACGCCGTCCGCCGTTGGCGCCCGGACGCACGCCCCGTGCCCTTCACCACCAAGGACGCCTGCCAGGCGGCCGTGGAGGAGGAGGCCGACGCCCTGGTGATCGACGTGGCCGGACCCGTCCCCTACACGGTCCAGGGACGTTTCCTCACCATGCTCGCCGAGACGGGCACCGTTCCCGAGCCCAAGGACGACCCCCAGGTCCTCGCGCTCGTCTACAGGGTCACGCACACCGAGTTCGGTATCGAACGGGTGCGCATCCACCCCTCCGAACGCGCGGAGATCGGCATCCGCCTGGAACTGGAGGAACGCGACGACGAGACCCTGCGGCGCGTGGCCGGGCGACTCTCCGAGGAACTGAGCGGCGTACTCCCCGGAGGGATCGAGCTGAGCGCCGTGGTACGCGCCCGGCGCGACGAGGACCCCGAAACACCGTGAGGGCCCCGGGCAGGGCGTGCTCGGAAGTCGTCCCCAGGCCGACCCCTCTGGTGTCGAGCCGGGCCCCGAAAGGGTAATTTCCCAGCATGCCCACCCCCGCGACGCCCGTGTTCGAACCGCACCTGTGGATGACCGCCGTCGCCGTCTGCCTCCTTCTGCTCGGCGCGGCGGTGGGTCGGGTCGGCGGCCGCCTCGTCCGTCTCTTCGGACCGGCGCGCCCACCCCGGGGACCCCGCCTCCACGGCCCGCTCGCCACGCCCCGGTGCGGGCCGCGCGCCACGGAACGCGCGCATGTCCCGACCACCTCGGCCGCCCCGGTCGACGTGGACGACCTCGTGACGGGCCCCGAGGAGCGCCACCCGCACCCGGTCCCCGACGACGAACACGACGACGAAGGGCCGCCGCCGCCCCGTTGTCCCCACTGCCGCGCGGAGCTCCGCTTCCTGCGCTGGTTTCCCGTCGTGGCCTCTCGGACCTTCCACAGACGAGGCGCCTGTCCCCACTGCGAACAGGTCATCCGCACGGGTGTCACGACCGTCTGCGGAACCGCCCTTCTCTTCGCGCTCGTCGGCCTGTGGGCGGTACGTCAACCGCAGTGGTGTCCGTTCGACGTCCTCGCCGTGCTGTGGCTGGTCGCGGTCGGCGTGCCGCTGTCTGTCATCGACGTGCGGGTCATGCGCCTGCCCGACGCCATCGTCGCCCCCGCCTACCTGGTGGCCTTCGTGCTGCTCGGAGCGGCCCTCCTTCTGCCGCCCGGCGGTCCCGACCCCGGCCGGGCCGTGGACGCGCTGGCGGGCATGGTCCTGGTCACGTTGCTGTACTGGCTGTTGTGGCGGGTGTACAGCGCCGGACTCGGGTTCGGCGACGTCAAACTCTCCGGGCTCACCGGACTGTACGCGGGGTGGGCCGCGGGGCCGTTCGGGGCGCTGGTCGCGATCTTCTGGGCCTTCGCCGCCTTCTCCCTCACGGGAATCGCCCTGATGGCGCTTCGGCGGTTGACCCGAAAGGACCCCTTCCCCCTCGGTCCCTTCATGCTCGCCGGCACGCTCGCCACCGTCCTGGCCGGGGGCGCCCTGGTCCCGCATCCCTGAGCCCGGGTGCGCCGTCGCGCGCGGATCCGTGGGAGGATCGTGCACATGTTGCGTTGGCTGACCGCGGGGGAATCCCACGGGCCGGCACTCGTCGCGATCCTGGAGGGCCTCCCGGCCGGTGTGTCCGTCACCTCTGACGACATCGCCGCCGCGCTGCTCCGCCGCCGCGCCGGGTACGGCCGGGGCGCCCGGATGAAGTTCGAACAAGACCAGGTCACCGTCATCGGTGGCATCCGCCACGGCCGTACCCAGGGGGGTCCGGTCGCGATCGAGGTCGCGAACAGCGAGTGGCCCAAGTGGGAGAAGGTGATGTCGCCCGACCCGGTGCCCGCGGAGGAACTGGAGGGCATGGCGCGCAACGCGCCGCTGACCCGTCCCCGCCCCGGGCACGCCGACCTGGTCGGTATGCAAAAGTACGGGCACACGGAGTCGCGACCGATCCTGGAGCGCGCCAGCGCCCGTGAGACCGCCGCCCGTGTGGCCATCGGCGAGGTGGCCCGTCTCTTCTGCCGGCAGGCACTGGGTGTGGAGATCGTGAGCCACGTGGTCTCCATGGGCCCGGTGGCGGTGCCCGAGGACGCGCCCGAGCCGCGTCCGGAGGACCTCGCGGCGATCGACGCCGACCCGGTACGCTGCTTCGACCCGCGGACCAGCACGCGCATGGTCGAGGAGATCGACGACACCAAGAAGTCCGGCGACACCCTCGGCGGCGTGGTCGAGGTGCTGGCCTACGGGCTACCGCCCGGTCTCGGCAGTCACGTGCACTGGGACCGGCGTCTGGACGCACGTCTGGCCGGCGCGCTCATGGGCATCCAGGCGATCAAGGGGGTGGAGGTCGGTGGCGGCTTCCGCACCGCCGCCCGCCGGGGCTCGGCCGCCCACGACGAGATCGAACCCGGCCCGGACGGGGTACGTCGTCGGACGAACCGCGCGGGCGGCGTCGAGGGCGGTATGACGACCGGTGACCCGCTGCGGGTACGCGCCGCGATGAAGCCGATCGCGACGGTGCCCCGGGCGTTGGACACGGTCGACACCGACACCGGCGAACCCACCCGGGCCCACCACCAGCGCAGCGACGTCACCGCGGTCCCGGCCGCGGGAGTGGTCGCCGAGGCGATGGTCGCCCTGGTGCTCGCCGAGGCCGCCGTCGAGAAGTTCGGCGGTGACTCCGTCGCCGAGACCGCGCGTAACCTCAAGGGCTACCTGGACTCGTTGACCGTCCGGTGAACGGTGCCTCGGCCCGTCCGTGAGGGTGGACCGAAGACGCCCTTCGGAGGCACGTCCCGAAGGGGAGCGGGGCGGCCGACGCCCTTGCGCCTCCGGCGCGGAGCCGCTCTCGGAAAGGGGGCGGCCCCGGGTGCGTCGCCGCGCCGCCGTGCGCGCACACGGGGGCGCGGCGTCTGCTAGACAAGGAGACGCACGTGACAGGCGGTGCTCCCCGTACACGCGGGGACGGACCCGGATTCCTAGGCAGGCAGAGCGTGGCAAGAGCGATCGCGGTGCTCATCGGTTCGCCCGGTTCGGGCAAGTCCACCGTCGGCGAGGCCCTGGCAAGACGCCTGGGCGCCGACCTGCTGTGTACCGACACCGAGATCGAAAAGCTCGCGGGCAAGCCCATCGGCGACATCTTCATCGAGGACGGTGAGGAGCACTTCCGGGCGTTGGAGCGGGAGGTGGTCTCCGAGGGTCTGCGCTCCTGGTCGGGTGTGATCGCGGTGGGAGGCGGCGCGGTCCTGGACGAGGACACGCAGAAGGACCTGGCCGACCATCACGTGGTGTACCTGCACGTGGAGTTCGGGGAGGCCGCCAAACGCGTGGGAATGGACGTCGCCCGTCCCCTGCTGGCGGGCAATCCGCGCACCCGGTTGCGCCAGTTGCTCAACGAACGCCTCCCCGTCTATGAGCGCCTGGCCACCGTCACCGTGGAGACGACCGGCTACCACCCCGAAGAGATCGTCGACGCCATCGTGCCCTCGCTGCCCGAACGAGGCATGGGAAAGGCCCAGCAGTGACCGTGACCCGGATCGGTGTGAACGACGCGGTCGGCCGTTACGACGTGGTGGTCGGCAGCGGTGTCCTCTCCGAGCTCCCCTCGTTGGTCGGCGGCGCCGCGCAGGTCGCCGTCATCCACCCGCGGGGCCTGGGCGAGATCGCCCGCCCCGTGCTCGGCGTCCTGGAGTCCGCCGGATACAGGACCCACGCCATGCCCGTCCCCGACGGTGAGGCCGCCAAGACCGCCGACGTCGCCGCCGACCTGTGGTCCCGGCTCGGACAGCGCGGTTTCACCCGCAGCGACGTCGTGGTCGGAGTCGGAGGTGGGGCCACGACCGACCTGGCCGGCTTCGTCGCCGCGACCTGGTTGCGCGGAGTGCGTTCGATCCTGGTGCCCACCACCCTCTTGGGCATGGTCGACGCCGCGGTGGGGGGCAAGACCGGCATCAACACCCCGGAGGGCAAGAACCTCGTCGGCGCCTTCCACCCTCCGGCCGGGGTCCTGTGCGATCTGGCCACCCTGCCCGGCCTGCCCCGGGCCGACTACATCGGCGGCCTCGCCGAGATCATCAAGGCCGGGTTCATCGACGACCCCGTCATCTGCGACCTGGTGGAGAAGGACCCCGAGGGGGCCGCCACCCCCGAGGGCGAGCACACGCGCGAACTCATCGAACGCGCCATCCGGGTCAAGGCCGACGTCGTCTCCGGCGACCTCCGTGAGAGCGGGCGCCGCGAGATCCTCAACTACGGACACACCCTGGGGCACGCCATCGAGCGGGTCGAGAACTACACCTTCCGACACGGCCACGCGGTCTCCATCGGCATGGTCTACGCGGCCGAACTCGCCCGCCTGGACGGACGTGTGGACGCGGCCCTGGTCCAACGACACCGCTCGTTGCTGTCCTCGGTGGGGCTGCCCACCTCCTATGTCCAGGAGGCGTGGCCCCAACTGCACGCGGCCATGGCCGTCGACAAGAAGGCCCGCGGAGCCACCCTCCGTTTCGTGGTCCTGGACGGCCTGGCCCGACCCACGATCCTCAACGGGCCCACCCCCGAACTCCTGGGGAAGGCCTACCGCGCGGTCACGGGCGCCACCCGTCCCCCGCGAAGCCACTAGACTGCACACGGGCGGCGCGCGTATCGCGGCACCCGGGGAAGACCCCGAGGTGCCCGCGCCGGCCCCACAGACCACCGACCGGACCCCATGGGCCGGTTCACGCGCCAGACCTCTGGGAGAGACGACCGAAGTGGCCACGACGAACGACATCAAGAACGGCTCGACTCTGCGACTCGACGGCGTTCTCTGGAACGTCCTGGAGTTCCAGCACGTCAAGCCGGGCAAGGGCGGCGCGTTCGTCCGTACCAAGCTGAAGAACGTCACCACCGGCAAGATCGTCGACAAGACCTTCAACGCCGGCACCAAGGTCGAGTTCGCCAACGTCGACCGCCGCGAGATGGAGTACCTCTACAACGACGGCGAGTCCTACATCTTCATGGACACCGAGACCTACGACCAGATTCCGGTCTCGGAGTCCGTCGTCGGCGACGGCCGCGACTTCATGCTGGAGAACACCAGGGTCACGGTGGCCACCAACGAGGGCAACCCGCTCTACATCGAGCTTCCCCCCTCGGTGGAGATGGAGATCACCCAGACCGACCCCGGCGTGCAGGGCGACCGTTCCACCGGTGGCACCAAGCCCGCCACCGTCCAGACCGGCGCCACCATCCAGGTGCCCCTGTTCATCACCACCGGTGAGCGCGTCAAGGTCGACACCCGCACGGGCGACTACCTCGGGCGAGTCAACTGATGAGCGGAGCACGGCGCAAGGCCAGACGTCGCGCGGTCGAGGTCCTCTACGAGTCCGAGGTGCGCGGTATCTCGGTGGAGGACGTCATCAAGCGCCGTCGGGCCCAGCCCGAACCGCCGATCAACGAGTTCACCGAGAGCCTGGCCCGTGCGGTCGACGAACGGCGCGGGCGCATCGACGAACTCCTGGAGGCCTACGCCATCGGCTGGACCCTGGAGCGTATGCCCGTCGTGGACCGCAACATCCTGCGGATGGGCATCTACGAACTGCTGTGGGCCGAGGACATCCCGGACGGAGTGGCGATCGCGGAGGCGGTCGGTGTGGCCAAGGAGTTGTCCACCGACGAGTCACCGAACTTCGTCAGCGGACTCCTGTCCAGGATGTTGGAGAACAAGTCGACGCTCTCGCTCTGACCCGGTGAGCGGGTGCAACCCGGATTGAGGGGACGCAGGTGACTGACAGGACCAGCACGACCGCGACCGGCGGACTCGGTGCGAGCGGGGCGACCGGCCCGGCCAGAGCGGCCAACGCGGCGCGGACCGCGGTCGTCTGGGAGGCCCTGACGGCACTGCTGGCCCGGCTCGGAGACGGCGGACCCCTGGAGATCGTCGACGCGGGCGGTGGCACCGGTGGGGTCGCCGTCCCCCTGGCCGAACTCGGTCACCGGGTCACCGTGGTCGAACCCAGCCCCGACTCGCTCGCGGCCCTGGAACGTCGTGCCGCGGAGCAGGACGTGACCGTGCGCGGGGTCCAGGGGGAGACCGGTGACCTGGCCTCCCTGTTCGCGCCGGGCAGCGCGGACCTGGTCCTGGTGCACAACGTGCTGGAGTACGTGGAGGATCCCGCCACGGCGCTGCGCGACGTGGTCGGCGTCGTCCGCGAGGGCGGCGCGGTGAGCCTGTTGGTCACCAACGCGGTCGCCGGGGCACTGCATCGCGCGCTGTCGGGGCACCTCACCGACGCCCGCCGTCTGCTCGACGCCCCCGAGGGGCGCTGGGGCGAGGGCGACCCGATGCCACGCAGGTTCACCCGTCGTCGGATCCTGGAACTGATCGGTGAGGCGGGGCTGTCCCAGGAGAGCGTGCGCGGAGTGCGCGTGTTCGCCGACCTCGTTCCCGGGCAGGCCTGGGAGGGCGACGCCCATGCCGGTCAGCACCTGGTGGAGTTGGAGAAGGCCGCGGCGGAGCATCCCGAACTGGTCGGGATGGCCACCCAGTTGCATGTCGTCGCACACCGCGGCTGAAGGGCACGGTCGCTCCAGGACCCCTCCGAGCAGGAGCGCGGGGGCCGGACCTAACCTGACATCATGAGCCGACGCCAACTGGAACGCGGTACCGCGATGCGGGGCATGGTCTCCGAAGCGGGCATCGTGGCGCTGGACGCGGACTTTCCCCCGGACGGATCCGGTCCGGACGCCGACTGTCACATCCTGCACCTGGACATGGACGCGTTCTTCGCCAGCGTGGAACGGCTCCGCCGTCCCGAGGCGCGCGGACGCCCGGTCATCGTGGGAGGCACGGGTCCGCGCGGAGTGGTCTCCTCCGCCGACTACCTCGCTCGCGCGCACGGCGTCCACTCGGCGATGCCCATGACACGGGCCATGCGCCTGTGCCCCGACGCCCTGGTCTACCCGCCCGACGGACGGGCCTACCGGCGCGTGTCGGAGGCCGTCATGGACATCCTGCGCTCGGTCACCCCACTGGTGCAGCCCCTCTCCCTGGACGAGGCCTTCCTGGACGTGTCCGGCGCGCGCCGCCGGTTGGGCGGGCCGGTGCGGATCGCCGCCATGATCCGCGAACGGGTACGTGAGGAACAACGCCTGACGTGTTCGGTGGGTGTGGCGGCCACCCGCTTCATGGCCAAGCTCGGCTCCACCCACTGCAAACCCGACGGCCTGCTGTTGATCCCCACCGACCATGTGGGGGAGTTCCTGGACCCGCTGCCGGTGGGGGCCCTGCCGGGTGTGGGGGAGCGGACGGAGCAGACCCTGGTCAGGTTGGGCGTGCGCACGGTCGGCCGGCTGGCCCGCTACGAACCGGACCTGTTGCGCAAGGAGCTGGGGGACAAGGCCGGGACCCGGTTGGCCGAGCTGGCCCGGGGCGTGGACGAGAGCCCCGTCGTGCCGGAGAGCCCCGACAAGAGCATCGGCGCGGAGGAGACCTTCGCCGAGGACGTCACGGACCCGGAGACGGTGGACCGGGAACTGCTGCGGCTGGCGGAGAAGGTGGGACGCCGACTGCGGGCGTCGGGGCAGGTGGGCCGTACGGTCGGCGTGAAACTGCGCCGTGGGGACTTCTCCACCATCACCCGATCGCGGACCCTTCCCGAGGGGACCGACGTGGGCCGAGAGATCAATGCCGTGGCCCGTGAGTTGTACACCGCCTCCGGGTTGCGCGGAGTGCCGCTACGCCTGGTGGGCGTGAGAGTGGAGGGGATCATTCCCGTGGAGAGGGCGCACCGCCAACTGGCGCTGGGCGAGGAGGAATCGGGGTGGAGGGATGTCGAACGGGTCATGGACCAAGTGGCGGCACGTTTCGGTCCGGGCGCGATACAGTCGGCCGTGTTGGCCAAACGTGACGAAAACGACGTATGATGCGGCAACTTCCGGGACCCCTGGAGCGTTCTCAGGGTAGGGCTCGGAATCACGGTAGAAGAGAGGCATGGAAGCTGGTGTTTCCCATACAGGGCGGGGGTATCCTGACCGTTACGGGTCCGGTGCACACGCAGCTTTTCTTTCCACCAGGCGCTAGCGCACCGTATTCTGGGCATATCACCGACCAAGAGGCTGTTTATCAGTACCCGTCACCCCAACCGGAGACTGCCGTAGGGAGGCGCCGTGCCGCTCTCTGAACACGAGCAGCGCATGCTCGACCAGATCGAGCGGGCGCTGTATGCCGAGGACCCGAAGTTCGCGAACACCGTTCGACAAACGAACCCCGCGGTCCATTACAAGCGCTGGATCATCAAGGCCGGACTCGGATTCGTCATCGGTGTGATCTTGCTGATGACGGGACTGATGCTCCAGTCGACCGTCGCCCAGGTCGCCATCAGCGTCCTCGGCTTCCTCACCATGCTGTTGTGCTTTCTGTGGGGTGCGAACGCCTGGCGCAAGGCCGCCGGTGGCGGCGCCGAGACGGTGGCGGCCGCGGAGCCCAAGCAAAAGCGCAGGGGACAGGGCCGCCCTGGCATGATGAACCGTTTCGAGGAGCGCTGGCGTCGCCGCCAGGAGGGCGAGGAGTGATCCTCCCCCGATAGCGGAGCAGGCACGTCCGGCATGAGCGTCACGTGGTGGGGTTCCACGAAATCGTGGGACCCCACCACGTTTCTCGTCTCAGGAGGTGAGGGGCTCCGGGGTCGGGGACGGGCGTGGACGTCGCCATGGGGCCAGTGAACGGGGTAGCAGCACCGCGCGGGCCCGCGCTCCCGTTCCGACCACCGAGACCAGCCCGGCCCGGGCCGTACGCAGGTCCTCGCGCAGCCCCTCCGAGGGCAAAGGCGCGGGCGCGTACCGCGCCGCCTCCTCGGCCAGGGCCAGGCGCCCCAGCGCGGCCACGGTCTCCCGCGACACCGGTCTCCGAGCGGACCCCGACATCGGTCCCGTGGACCTTGACCCGGACCGCTCGGGAACGGGGCCCCCACGGGCCATCCGCTCGGCCGCGGCCCGTGGACTCTCCGTCGAGGTCCACGTTCCGCCCAGGTCCAGGAACGTGTCCCGCAGTTCCCGCCACGCGATGTGCGCCGCCCTCGCGTCGTCCGTGGAGAGCGCCGCCATACGCGACCAGCGCACCAGGGCACGCACCAGCGCGGGCAGAACCAGGAGCAGCAGGCCGATCGCCACGGCACTCGCCGCCGGGAGCCACGACAGGTCCGCTCCGGACCGGGGCCCGTGCTCGGAGGCGGCCACCGACGAGTCCGTCTCGTCCTCGGGCTCCTCGTCTCCCGAGGGGGACGGGGAGCGTTCCTCCTCGGCGGCGGGCTCCTCGTTCCCCTCCGGTGTCCGTGCTGTCTCGGTGGGCACGACCTCCGGCTCCTCGGGCACCGTGCCCGGGGAGACCGGGCCGCCCTCTCGCTCTCCCCGGGCGTAGTCCGGTACCGACGCCGAACCCTGCCCGGCGGAGGAGGCCGGGGTCGGCTCGAACCGCACCCAGCCCGCACCCTCGAAGTACAGCTCCGGCCAGGCGTGCGCGTCGCCCACCGACACCGCCCAACGGCCGTCGCCCATGCGCTCGCCCGCGGTGTAACCCACCGCCACCCGCGCCGGAATACCGGCCTGTCTGGCCATGACCGCCATGGCCCCCGCGAACTGCTCGCAGTAGCCGATACGGTCCTCCAACAGGAAGTGGACGAGCGGGTCGGCGTCACCGGGGACCGCGGGCGGTGCCAGGTCGTAGGTGAAGGAGCCCCCCGTGAAGTACTCCTGTAGTGCCATCGCCCGCTCGTACGGGGTCCTCGCCTGTTCGGTCAGGGCCTCGGTCAGCTCCCGCACACGCGGGTCCAGGTCCCGTGGCAGATCTCGGTGGTCGCCGGGCAACGACCGAGGGTCACCTGTGTCCGCCAGTTCCTCGGTGGTCGGTCTGCGGTCCACGCTCTCCACGGTGAAACTCAGGCCCGTGGGAGGGCTGTTGGTGCTGAACACCACGTGGCTGCCAGGGTCGGCGTACCACTCGCCCGACACCTCCACCGAACGTGCCCAGTACGGCAACGGCAGGAAGTCCATCCGTGGCGACTCCGCGTCCAGGGAGATCCGCGTGGTCACCGTGTCCTCCGACGGCGCCGACCCCCACCCCGTCGGTAGGGGCAGCTCCCCGTCGACCCTGGTGTCGTTGGAGGCGTTGACCGGGGTCATCGTCCAGTTCACGCCGTCGAACTCGTCCAGCACGTACGTGCGCAGGTAGTCGGGCTCCTCGGCGTCGGTCCGGTAGGTCAGCACGGTGCGGTCGGAGGAGGAGGCCAGGTCCCGTCGCAGCGACACCAGCGGGTGCGTGGTGGTGATGACGTCTCCACCGGTGCCGATGTAGGTCCCGTCGGCCAACGTGTGGAACACGTCGGTGCGCAGCGAGGGCAGCGCCAGCGGCACCGTCAGCGCCAGGAGCACCGCGACGGCCGAGGTCAGTGACACCGTCACCACCCTGCGGACCGCCTCCGACACCCCGGCCGAGGAGTCGTGTGCGTCGGGCACGCGCATCCCCCACTCGCGGCCTCGTACCCACGCGTCCACGGCCAGCAACACCAGGAAACCGCCCGCGCAGGCGATCGCGGGCAGCGGACCCACCCCGGAACCGTCCAGGACGAGCGGCACCGCCATCAACGTCAGCAGCAGGACGCCGACCATGCCGGGGCAGCGCGCCGTCACCGCGAGGAAGTCCGCGGCCATCATGAACAGGGCCAGGCACAACGCGATGATCAACATGACCCCGGACGAGGCCGACACCGGTGGCGCACTGACGTCGATGGTGTGCGCGCCTTGTTCGAGAGTCGTTCCCAGGTGCGCCACCACGTCTTTCGTGGGGAGCAGCCCCAGTGGCGCGAGGTGTCCGGCGAACAGTGGGGTGACCAGGGCCAGCACCGCCAGGGCCTGGAGGAAGGGCACCGGAAAGGCGTTCCTCCCAGGCGACCGGTACAGCGCCGACACACCGGCCACCGCCGCCATCATGACGAAGGCCGGCACCCACCAGGTGCCTCCCCGCACGAAAGGACTCAGCAGCGGAAGCGCCATCGCCAGGCACAGCAGGGAGGCCAGGGGCATCAGTGCTCTCAACGCGGGCCCTTCCAGAAGACGTGCGGACCGGCCTGTGCGGACGCCGGTGAGGCCGGTCTCCCGACGAAGGAGGTCGATTCGTCCGCTCCCGCGATCGCGCGGCTCCACATCCCGGGCAACTCGGTGACCGAGGACAGGACGATGGTCCGCCACCCCGCCGCGGTCAGTACGTCGCGGGCCCCCCACAGGGCCTCGCGGTCGGGCCAGGCGGCGTGTGCGCACAGTACGGCCACCCGGATCCCGTCGCCGCTCCGGGACAGCGCCGCGGTCTCCTCCGCGCACACCGACCCCAACACGGCCACCGTCAGACCGGTGGTCCCCCGACCGTCGCCGAGGGGGTCGATCCCACCGATCAGCCCGGGGGAGTCCGAAGCTTCCACCAGGGCCAGGGCATCGAGCGCATCGGCCGCGGTCAGGGCCGGGATCCGACCCCCCTCGGTGTGAAGGCGCAGGTCATGGCCGCTGTCGAGCAGGCTCGTCGCCACGGAGGCGGCCACGCTCACCGCGGTCTCCAAGGACCCGGTCGGGCCCTCGGGGCCGTGAGCGCCGCGTCGTGCGTCCAGCAGGACGGCACCGTCCTCCCGCCGGCGCTGTTCCTCTTGGCGTACCATCAGGCGGCCGTGCTTGGCGGTGGACCTCCAGTGCACCCTGCGGAGTTCGTCACCGTACCGGTACTCGCGTGGGACCGGGTCCTGTTCCCCCACACCGCCGACGGGGCGACGCGGCGACTCCTCGCCCTTGGCGCCGTCGGCGGAGGCCGGCGCCTCCAACGGCACGGCCGCCGGGGTCACGAGCAGGCGCGAGGGCGCCCCCAGGCTTCGGTCGACCCGAACACAGCCCAGCGGATCGGTGACCGTGACCCGTAGGGGGCCGAGAAGATGGTCACCGCGTACGGAGGGACGCACCAGGTAACCGACCTCACGCACCGCACGCGGACCCAGGTGGCCCACCGTGTAACGGGGTTCCTCGCCCAGAGGGAGGGGCAGTGTGTCCGCGAACGACACGAAGGCGGCCGGCCAGACCCGTGAGGCGTTGCTCACCCGGAGCCGGACCCGGGCCTCGTACCCGACCGGGACACGGGTGGGCCACACGGTGCGGCTGTGCACGACACGGGAGGAGGCCCCCAGAATCGTCAACGCCGCCAGGGGAGGAAGGGCCAGGAGCAGCACACCCACGCCCACCAGTTCGCGTTGACCCACGATCAGGCCTCCCCCCAAGGCGAGCAGGCCGAAGACGAGCATGCAGACGCCTCGTGCGGTGAGGGCTCGGTGCGGGCGCATGGACCCTCTCTCGGAACGGGGTCGGACAGGGGGCGGGGAGGAGGGGCGGAGCGCCTCTACCGGGGGCCGGGGACGGGCAGGTGTGCGACCAGCCCGGCCACGATCTGCTCGGGGGTCCGGCGCCGCGTCTGCGCCTCGGGGCCGGGCAGGAGGCGGTGTGCCAGGACCGGTACGGCCAGGGCCTGTACGTCGTCGGGAAGGACGTAGTGCCGTCCGTGCAGGGCGGCGTAGGCACGCGCGGCCCTGACCAGGTGCAGGGTCGCCCGGGGGGAGGCGCCCAGACGTAGTTCGGGGCTGGTGCGGGTCGCGTTGACCAGGTCCACGATGTAGCGACGCACTCCCGGCGCGACATGCACCGCGGCCACCTTGTCGGCGAGGTCGCGGATCCGGACCGCGTCGGTGACGGGCGCCAACGCGTCCAACGGCGACCGGGCGCCGTGCGAGTCGATCATGTCCAGTTCGGCCTGGGGCGCGGGGTAGCCCACGGACACCCGGGCCATGAACCGGTCGCGCTGGGCCTCGGGTAGGGCGTAGGTGCCCTTCATGTCCGCGGGGTTCTGGGTGGCCACCACCATGAACGGCCGCTCCAGGGCATGGGTCCGGCCGTCCACGCTGACCTGCCGCTCGGCCATGCACTCCAACAGGGCGGCCTGGGTCTTGGGAGAGGCGCGGTTGATCTCGTCGCCCAGCACGATGTTGGCGAACACCGGACCGGGGTTGAACTCGAACTCGTGCCGGTCCTGGTGGTAGACGCTGACGCCGGTGATGTCGCTGGGCAGCAGGTCCGGGGTGAACTGTACGCGCTGCACGGAGCAGTCCACGGCCCGTCCCAGTGCCTTGGCCAACATGGTCTTACCGACGCCGGGCACGTCCTCGATGAGGAGGTGGCCCTCGGCGAGAAGGACGGTCAGGGTCAGACGCAGGACCTCCGGCTTGCCCCCGATCACGGTCTCCATCGCACCGCGGACGCGGTCGGCCACGGCGACGATCTCTTCGACGTCCGTCTGGGCGCCGCCCCCGCGACCGCCGTGGTGTGTGTCGAGTGACACCAGGTCCTCCCGCTCCCCGTAGCTCCATGTGCCGTCGTGGTGACCGGGGCCGGTCCTTCCCCCAGCGCCCCCTGGTCCCCCCTTCGGACCCCGAACCGCCGCCCGAGGAGGACCACCAGGATACGCATCGGGCATCGACGGGGACACAACATCGACCAATTCGGGGCCACCGTCTCGACCGTGCGGGAAACGGGACATGGGCCGTCGTGCGAGCAGATGACGGTCCCCTCCCGAAAGTCCGTTCGTGTCGGCCTCCTCGGCGTGGTCGGGCGCCCTTTGAGGGACGGGGCTCAGAAGGCTCGGGCCCCGCGCCCGTTCGGGCGACACTCCAGGCGTCGGGTCTTCCCGCTCGCGCTCGCACCGCTCCGAACTGGGGTTTCGTCGGCCTTCCGGAGTCGGGCGCAGGGGGATGACTGTTGACGGTGGGGAAGAGTGGAGTAGGGTGGGGCATCGTGGAGAGGGTGAATTCTCCGCTTTCGAGGCCGAGGGAGGTGGGAGCGTGTTCCTCGGCACCCACACGCCTCGCCTCGACCAGAAGGGACGACTCTTCCTCCCCGCGAAGTACCGGGAGGAGCTGTCGGGGGGACTGGTGATCACCAAGGGGCAGGAACGCTGCCTCTACGTCTTCCCCGCGGAGGAGTTCCGGCGCATCACCGAAGCCCTCGCCACCACCCCGGTCACCGCCAAGGCCGTGCGCGACTACAGCAGGGTCCTCTTCGCGAGCGCCTCGGACGAGAGCTGCGACAAGCAGGGCAGGGTCACCATCCCGGCCAAGCTGCGCGACTACGCCGACCTGGAGCGTGAGTGCGTCGTGATCGGCGCCAACACGCGTCTGGAGATCTGGGACGCCGGAGCGTGGGCGGACTACGAGGCCGAGCAGGAGCCCGTGTTCGCGCAACTGTCGGAGGAGGTGCTGCCCGGGGTGCTGTGATCCCGGCGGCGCGACCGTCGGCGAGATCGGCACACAGTCCACACCCTCGCAAGCCGGAGTCCGGCAACGGCCTCCGGACGCGGTTCCACGAACTGGCGCGACTTCCCCGGTGCCAGATCGCGAACGCGGATCCATCGGAAGGTGGACAATAGCGGCCGTGTCCGGAGGCCCGCCGGAACCCGTCGGGCCACGCAGGGACACCGCGGAGCGCACGGAAGAGAAGGCGCTACCGCGGCGACTCGGGGAAGACGGTGACAGCGTGGAGGAACAGCAGCGCATGGGGGACGACCGGCGGCACGCGCGGCGCGAGGACGACGGTGCCCACACGGACGGGGAGCAGGACATCGAGACGCGTGTGGCGGCGGCCCGCGCCGGACTCGACCCCCGACACGTCCCCGTCATGCTCGACAGGATCGTGGAACTTCTCGCCCCGGCCCTCACCAGGCCCGGCGCGGTGCTCGTCGACGGCACCCTGGGACTGGGCGGACACGCCGAGGCCCTTCTCAAGGCCTGCCCCGACATGCGGCTGGTGGGCGTGGACCGCGACACCACCGCCCTGGAACGCAGCGCCGAGCGCCTGACGCCCTACGCCGACCGCACACACCTGGTGCACGCGGTCTACTCCGACATCCCGCGAGCCCTGGACGAGGCGGGTGCGGCCGGAGCCGACGCCGTACTACTCGATCTGGGGGTGTCCTCACCGCAGTTGGACGAGACCGACCGCGGTTTCGCCTACGCCCACGACGCGCCCCTGGACATGCGCATGGACCGCACCCAGTCCCTCACCGCGGCCGAGGTGGTCAACACCTACCCCGTCGCCGCGCTCACCCGTGTCCTGCGCGCCTACGGAGAGGAGCGCTTCGCCTCGCGCGTGGCCCGGGCGATCGAGCGTCGACGCGCCCAGGCGCCCATCGAATCCACCCGCGTCCTGGCCGAACTGGTGCGCGAGGCCATCCCCGCGGCCACCCGACGCACCGGCGGACACCCCGCCAAGCGCACCTTCCAGGGCCTGCGCATCGAGGTCAACGCCGAACTGTCCATCCTGGAACGTGCGCTGCCGGCGGCCGTCGCGCGCCTGAACACGGGCGGACGCATCGCCGTGCTGTCCTACCACTCCTTGGAGGACAGGATCACCAAGAAGGCCCTCGCCGCCCTGTCCACGGACACCACCCCCGCCGACCTGCCCGTATCCCTCCCCGAACGACAGCCCGAACTCCGACTTCTCACCAGGGGGGCCGAGCTCCCCGTGGAGGAAGAGAACGAACGCAATCCACGCGCACAGTCGGCCCGTCTCCGCGCGGCCGAACGTGTGCGGCCGCCGCGGAAGTAGGGAGAACAGATGAGCACCAGGACGCGAACCCGCCGCGCACCCGCCCGCGGCGGGAAGGGCACCACGAGGCCCGCGCCCCCCGGGCGCACGGCCACGACGCCGCCGGCGGCGCGCTCGCGCACCAGGGCG
>NZ_JASCXJ010000007.1 GCF_030271535.1 Nocardiopsis sp. ATB16-24
GGACGTCCCCCTCCATGAGCACGGGCACGACCGGGCCGTGCCGCTCGCGCATCCACTGGTAGAAGCCCTGGGGATCGGTGTTGAAGCGTTCGTCGTACAACCGGACGGGATCGGCCATCTCGGTCCTCCTGTGGCGATAAGGGGGGTGGAGGGACACGGCGCCCGGCCGCGGTGGCGGCCGGGCGCACGGCGGGCCGTCAGGGCCTCAGGAGCACGGGCAGTTCCTGGAGGCTGTTGACGATGATGGAGTGGTGGTTGCGCAATTCCTCGTCGGGCACGGCCAGGCGCAGGTCGGGGAAGCGCTCGAAGAGCATCGGCAGGGCGATCTGCCCCTCCATGCGGGCCAGGGTGGCGCCGGGGCACACGTGGGGGCCGTAACCGAAGGACATGTGGCGGCCCTTGGTGCGGGTCAGGTCGAAGGTGTCGGGGTGGGGTTCCTCGCCGTGCTCGGCGCGGTCACGGCTGATGGCGCCGTAGGAGACCATCAGCGCCTCACCCTTGCTGATGGTGCGTCCGCCGACCTCCACGTCCTCGGTAGCGAACCGGAAGAGCATGTTGGAGGTGGGCGGGTCATAGCGCAGGGTCTCCTCCACGACCGCGTCCCAGCCGACCTCGCCCTTCTTGACCAGGTCGAACTGTTCGGGGTGGGCCAGGAGGGCGCGCACCGCGTTGCACAGCAGGTTGACGGTGGTCTCGTGCCCGGCCGCCACGGTGACCTGGAGGGTGCCGCGCACCTCCAGGTCGGTCAGGGCGTCGCCGTCCTCGCCCGCCTGGAGGAGTTCGGTTGTCAGGTCCTCCCCGGGGTTCGCGCGCTTGGCCGCGACCATGTCGTCGTAGTAGCGCTCCAGCGTGGTGTAGACCTCCGCGAACTCCTCGGGTCCGGTGACCGAGGAGAAGAACTTCACGTACAGGTCGCGCAGGTGGCCGAACTCGGAGCGGTCCACCCCGTACAGCTCACCGATCACGTTCATCGGCAGCTGGAAGGCGAACTCCTCCTTCAGGTCCAGGGGCCGGTCGGCCTTGGGTTCCATGGCGTCGAGCAGTTCGGTGGTCAGTTCCTTGATGCGCGGGCGCAGACGCTCGACGCTGCGGGCGGAGAAGGCCCTGGCGGTGAGCAGGCGCAGCCGCCGGTGTTCGGCCCCGTCGGTCCCCAGCAGGTTGGTGGGGGTCGGGGGGATCGTGCTCAGCAGGGGCCAGCCCTCGGGGATCCGGCCTTGTTGCAGGTCGTCCCAGTGGGCGACGTCCTTGACCAGGCGGGAGTCGGTGAGCAACGCGCGGGCGGTCTCGTGGTGGGTCACGGCCCAGGCCGAGACTCCGCCCGGCATCTCCACCCGGGTGAGGGGACCGGCGGCGTAGAGCGTCTCGCGTTCGGCGCGCAGGTCGGTGACGTAGGGGTCCAGGACCACGGTTCCGTCGGGGCCGTGGGAAACGGGGCAGGACATCAGAGGGCTCCCAAAGGTGGTACGGAGGTGAACGTGACGGGCAGTGAGGCGACGCCGCGCATCCAGGGGGAGGGCCGCCAGCGCAGTTCCTTGGGGGAGACGGCCAGTTCGAGGTCGGGCAGCCGGTCCATGAGCACCTCGATGGCCGTCGTCGCGACGATCTCGGCGATCTCCTGTGCCGGATAGGGGCAGCTGTGCTCTCCGTGGGAGAACGACAGGTGGGCGTGGTTGCCTCGGGCGTTGGGGCAGCCCGGCGCGGTCCGCACGCGGGGGTCGGTGTTGGCTCCGGCCAGTCCGAGCAGGATCATGTCGCCCTTGCGGATGGTCTTCCCGCCCAGTTCCACGTCGTGGGCGGCGAAGCGGCCCGCGTTGACCTGGGTGGGGGTGTCCTCCCACAGGACCTCGTTGAGCGCCTGCTGTGCGCTGCTGCGGGCGCCGGCGATGGAGACGGCGAAGCGGTCGTCGGTGAGCATCAGCCGCAGGGCGTTGCCCAGCCACTCGCCGGTGGGCTGGTTGCCGCCGCCCAGGAGGACGATCAGTTCGGGAACGGCCTCTTCGTCGGTGTAGCCCGCGGGGTGGGAGAGCAGTCGGGAGACCACGTCGGGTCCGGGCTCCCTCCGACGCTCGGCGACGATCTCGGCCATCGCGGCCATGAGGGCGCGCTGCGCCTCCATGGCCTGGGTTCCTCCGTCGATCATGGTGGTCATGAGGGAGGCGGTGTGGTCCCCGCGTTCGTCGTCCAGGCCGTACATCCAGCTCAGCACCAGCGCGGGCAGCCGCGCGGTGTAGGCGGGGCGCAGGTCGGCACTGGCGGAGGCGCAGAACCGGTCGATGAGGCGGTCGGCCATGCGGGTGGTGACCATGCGCAGTTCGTGCGGGTCGGTCCCGGCCAGGGCGTCGCTGACCGCGCCGGCGCGCCTGCGGTGATCGTCCCCTTCCGAGTACAGGACCGTGGGCAGCTGCATCACCAGGGGCAGCAGGGGCCAGTCCTCGGGGACCAGGTGCCAGGCGTTCCAGCGGTGGGAGGAGCGTGCGAAGACACCGGGGGTGCTCAGGACGTGGTGGAGTTCGCGGTAGCCGATGACCAACCAGGCGGGGACGTCCCCCTCCATGAGCACGGGCACGACCGGGCCGTGCCGCTCGCGCATCCACTGGTAGAAGCCCTGGGGATCGGTGTTGAAGCGTTCGTCGTACAACCGGACGGGATCGGCCATCTCGGTCCTTCCGATGGCGGGGAGGCGGGAGAAGGTGAAGGGCGGGCAGGCGCGCGGCCCGGCCGTCGGGGTGAGGGCCGGGCGCACGGGTCCTGATCAGGGTCGGAGGAGGATCGGGAACTCCTTCAGGCTGTTGACGATGAGCGCCGCCTCGTTCTCCAGCGCCTCGTCGGGGACGGCCAGGCGCAGGTCGGGGAAACGCTCGAAGAGTCTGGGCAGTACGATGCCCGCCTCCATCCGCGCCAGGGGTGCGCCGGGGCACATGTGGGGGCCGTAACCGAAGGTGAGGTGGCGTCCCTTGGTGCGGGTGGGATCGAACACGTGGGGGTCGTCTCCGAACTCCTCCCGGTCCCTGGTGATGGCGCCGTAGTGGGTGACCAGGGCCTCGCCCTTCCTGATGGTCACGTCCCCCATGGGGACGTCCTCGGTGGCGAAGCGGAACAGGATCGCGTTGTTGGGCGGGTCGTAGCGCAGGGTCTCCTCGATGACCTGTTCCCAGGTGATCTGGCCCTGGCGCAGCCGCCGGTGCCATCGAGGGTGGTTGAGCAGGGCCCGGATGACGTTGTTGATGAGGTTGACCGTGGTCTCGTGCCCGGCCGCCACCACCATCAGCAGGGTGACGATGATCTCCGCCTCGGTGAGCGGGTCCTCCCCCTCCTCGGTGGACCTGATCAGGTCGGTGGTGAAGTCGTCGTGGGCGTCCAGGTCGGCGCGCTTACGGGCGACCAGTTCGGTGAAGAACGCGTGGATCTGGGCGTAGAGCCTCAGGTGCTCGCCCTCGTCGGTGTCGACGAAGAAGAGCGGGGCGTACAGCTCGCCGAGCTTGTCGTACTCCTCCTTGGCCACGCCGTAGAGTTCGCCGATGACGGTGATCGGCACCCGGAAGGTGAACTCCCTCTTCAGGTCCAGGGGTTCGTGGGCGCGGTCCTCCAGGGCGTCCAGGTGTTCGTCGGTGATCCGTTCGATGTGCGGGCGCAGTCGTTCCACCCGGCGCGCGGAGAAGGGGTGGGCGGTCAGGCGGCGCATCCGCCGGTGCGGTTCGCCGTCCAGGCCGAGCATGTTGATGCCGTCCCAGGCCAGGACGCCCATGTAGGGCCAGTCCTTGGAGACCTTCCCGTTCTTGTAGTCGGCCCACTGTTGGGGGTCCTTGACGAAGCGCGGGTCGTTGAGCGTGGCCTTGGCCGCCGCGTGGTGGGTGGTGGCCCAGGCCCGTACCCCTCCCGGCAGCTCCACCGGGGTGACCGGGCCCTGTTGGTAGAGCTCCTCCCGATGGGCCTGGATGTCGTCCGGGTAGGGGTTCAGGAAGGGGACGTCGGTGTCGCCGATACCGCGCACGGGGCAGGACATCAGAATCCTCCTAGGGGGGACGAGGGGGTGAAGGTGACCGGTAGGGAGACCACTCCCCTCGCCCAGGGGGACGGGCGCCAGCGCACCTCTTCCGGTGGGATGGCCAGTTCGATGTCCGGCAGGCGGTCCAGGAGTACCTCGATGCCCGTGGTCGCGATGAGTTCGGCGATGCCCTGGGCCGCGTGGGGGCATGCGTGCTTGCCGTGGGAGAAGGACAGGTGGGCGTGGTTGGCGCCCGCCCGTCCCGGGTCGGGGTCGCGTACGCGGGGGTCCCTGTTGGCGGCGCCGTAGCCGAGCATCACCAGGTCGCCCTGGCGGATGAGCCGGCCGGCGAGCTCCACGTCGTGGGCGGCGTAGCGGCCGGCGTTGATCTGGGAGGGGGAGTCCTCCCACAGCACTTCGGCCAGGGCGTCGCGCACATTGCTGCGCGCGCCGGAGAAGGAGGCAGAGAAACGATCGTCGGTGAGCATCAGACGCAGGGCGTTGCCGATCCACTCGGTGGTGGGCTGGTCGCCTCCGCCGAGGATCCCGATGAGTTCGGCGGTGAGTTCCTCGTCGGTGTAGCCGAGGGGGTCGGCGACCAGGTGCGAGATGACGTCGGAGCCGGGGGCGGCCCGGCGTGCGGCGATGGCCGCGCCGAAGCGTCCGACGAGTTCGGTGTAGGCCTCGAAGACCTCCGGTCCGGAGGAGTCGAAGAGGGCGCTCATCGCCTTGGCGAGCGCTCGGACCTCCTGGTCGTCGAAGCCGTACAGCCGGCCCAGGACCAGGCTCGGTAACCATTCGGCGTACTGGGTGCGCAGGTCGGCGCGGCTGTCACCGCAGAACTCGTCGATGAGGCGGTCGGCGAGACGGGTGACCACGGTCCTGAGCTCATGGGGAGGGGCGGAGTCGAGCGCGGCCCCGACCGCCGCGGAGCGCCGTCGATGGTCCTCCCCCTCGGCGAAGAGGAGGTTGGGCATCGGCGCCAGGACCGTCTGCAACGGCGACTCCGGAGGAAGACGATCCCACCCGTTCCAGCGTGTGGAGCTGCGTGCGAACACCGAGGGGGTGCTGAGCACGTGGTGCAGTTCCTTGTAGCCGATGACCAGCCAGGCGGAGATGTCCCCCTCCAACAGGACGGGCACGACGGGGCCGTGTTCACGGTGCATCCACGCGTGGAAGGCGGCCAGATCGGTGGTGAAGCGAACGTCCGACAACCGGACGGGTTGAGCGTTGTTCACGGTCATCCTCGGGGCGGTGAAGGGGGGTCGGTCCGTGCGTCACCGGGCCTGCGCGGTCACCAGGGAGCGGACGTGCTGTACCAGGGCGATGAGGACCTTCTTGGCCGATTCCCGTTTGCGGGCGTCACAGCGCACCAGGGGGATGGCGGGGTCCAGGTCCAGGGCCGCGCGTATCTGGTCCAGGGTGTGCTCGGCGTCGCCGAAGTCGTTGTGGGCGACGACGAAGGGGGTGCCCTGGACCTCCAGGCGGTCGATGGCGTACCAGGAGTCCTCCATGCGCCGGGTGTCGATCAGCACGACCGCGCCGAGCGCTCCGGAGAACAACCGGTCCCACAGGAACCAGAAGCGTTCCTGGCCCGGGGCGCCGAAGACGTACAGGACCGAGGTGGCGTCCAGGGTGATGCGACCGAAGTCGAAGGCGACGGTGGTGGAGCGTTTGCCCTCCACCCCCGAGAGGTCGTCGACGCCGTCCCCGGCACGGGTCATGGTCTCCTCGGTGTTGAGGGGTCGGATCTCGCTGACCGAGCGGACCAGGGTGGTCTTGCCGACGCCGAAGCCTCCGACGACGGCGATCTTCAGGGCCTGCTCTGTGGTGGCCGGCAGGGGGGCGGGAGCGGGTTCAGGGCTCACTGAGGGTCCGTGCGTCGGTGAGGGGGATGCGGAGGGCTCATCAGAGGTTGTGGAGTGCAACGAGCACCTTTTCCAACACGTCCGGGGAGGCGAGGGGGCGGGCGGGGGACGGCGCCGGCCGGGGGTGGCGCGCGGTGATCTGCCCGGTGTCGAGCAGGTCGGTGAGCAGGATGCGTGTGATCGCCACGGGCAGGCGCAGATGGGCGGAGACCTCCACCACGGCCGTCGGGCTGCGGCACAACCGCAGGATCCGGGCGTGCTCGGACTGCATGCCGGGAACGGGTTCGCTCTCTGCCACGATGAGGGCCACCGCGTCCAAGGATTCGTCCGCCCCGCCGCTACGGCCCGAGGTGATGACGTAGAAGCGGTCGGGGCCCTCCTGCTGATGGGGGCGGATCATGCCGATCCAGCGGAGGCGCGGGGCGGGGTGGACAGATACTCGCCCATCTGCTCGACCAGTTCGTTCATGTTGTGTCCGACCAGGCCCGGGTCGGCCTCCTCGGAGGTGATGACGGCCAGGTGGGCTCCGTGCCCCGCCTCGACGATGAACAGCAGTCCACCGTAGAACTCGGCCATGGCCTGGCGGACACCACCGGCTCCGTCGCCGAACTCCACCGACGCGCTGTGCGCCAGGCTCTGCACTCCTGCGGCGATCGCGGCGAGGTGGTCGGCGCTGTCGGTGCGCAGACCGGCGCTGTGGCACAGTTTGAGCCCGTCGCGGGAGAGCACGAGGGCGTGCCGGGTGCCGGGCGTGCGCTCCAGCAGTCCTTCGAGCAGCCAGGTCAACTTGTCGAGGTCCATCATGCGTCCTTATCCGGTCGGCCGCTCACCGCGGAACGGAAGGCGCCGAACCCCTTCGGTGAGGTGGCGGGAACGTCCTTGCGGGGAGTGGGCCTGCTGCTTTCGGTGGCCGCGAGGGTCTGGCCGCGGCGTCGCTGAGGAAGTCCGTTGGCGTCCGAGGCGGAGGTGTCCTGGGTCGACTCCGGGGAGGGGGACGGAGTGGCTCCCATGGAGGCTCCCTGCTCGGAGGCTTGGGCGTGCGTGGTCGCCCGTGAGGGGGCGGATTCGCCGGCCTGGAGCCGCGTGGTCGCGGACTCGGAGGAGACGACGGGCGCGGGGAGGGGCTTGATGAGCTTCTGGGGAAGAAGCATGATCACCGCGGTACCGCCGCGTGAGGAGGGGCGGAAGGAGACCGAGAGGTCGTAACGGTGGGCGATCTGCCCCACGACCGACAGGCCGAGGCGGGTTCCGGAGATCGTGGCCAGGTCGAGGCCGTTCTCGACGGTGTGGCGGGCGCGGCGCAGGGCCTCCTCTCCCATGACCAGTCCGCCGTCCTCGACCATGATCGCCACACCGGCCTGGACCTCCTCCACGTGGACGTGGACCTCGGCCGTGGGCGGGGAGAACTTGGCGGCGTTGTCCAGGAGTTCGGCCAGGGCGTGGATGACGCCCTCGGCGGCGAATCCGGCGACCGCCTGGGTCGACACGTTGTGGACGCGAACACGCTGGTAGGCGCCGATCCTGGCCATGGCGCCGCGCACGACGCTCTCCAGGCTGATGGCGCGTCCCCAACGGCGGCCGGAGCGGGCACCGGTGAGGACCGCGATGCTGTCGGCGATGCGTCCGGCCTGGGCGGTGCTGTGGTCCAGATGCATGAGGTCGCCGAGGATCTCGGTGCCGGCGTGGCCGTCACCGTGGCGTTCCTGCATGCCGCGCAGGTCGGCGAGCATGGTGGTGGTCAGGGCCTGGACTCGACCGGCCGCGGTGGCGCAGGCGACCATGGCGGCCGAGCGGCGGCGTTCCGCGGCGGCGATCTCCGTGGCGGCGGCCTTCAGGAGGGCGCGTCCACCGTGGTCCGAGGGTACGGGCAGGCGGCGCAGAGCGGTGTCGGCCGAGTCGCCCGCGCGCAGGTGGTCGGCCAGACGGGGCAGGTGTTCCTCGGCCAGGGACGCGGTGTCGGCGCGCAGCGCTTCGAGTCGTTCGCCCAGTCGGTGGACCTCATCGCCACGACGGTTGAGGAGCAGCGCCAGGACCGCCACCAGCACCAGGGGGACGGCGGAGGCGATCAGGAGGGGCAAGGCCCGGGCCTCGGGGAGGACCCAGGGGGTCACGGCCCACAGGGGCAGTGCCACCACCAAGAGGAGCAGCCAGCGTGGCACGGCCAGCCACGACGGCACGGAGCCGCGGGGGCGGGGGGGATTCCAAGCAGTCATGGGACTCCATGTCCAGCCGGGTCGTTATTCCTGTTCTCGCAGAGGAGAGAGGCGCCGAAGGTGGGGTTTCTTCGTGCGCGGGGAACGCCGAAAGGAGGGACTAAATGGCCTCTACATGCTTTTTTCGGCGCACAGCGAGCAAACATACCACCAGTCTCCACAGACATCCATGTCGGGATAATGACCTTTATGACCGCGGAGTCAGGGCGTGGCAGGCCGTGTGCCGCGACTTCCCGCACCGGCGCCGGAGGGTGATAACCGTCGACCGAATACGGTGCGGAAATCCTCGCCTCTCATTGCCGTGATCTCGCGTTCGACTACCGTGATCTGCGTGAACAGAGTTCTTACGGGGTTCCCGACGAACTCGCGTCGAGGCCTGGGGAGCGGCGCCGCGGTGTGACGGCGGGGGCGAGGCGGACCACTCCACAGGGAGTGGTCCGAGACGGCCGCCTCAGAACGGAAGAGGCGATCCGGAGTTCGACCCTGCCGAGGAAGATCGGCGTTTCCGCCGGTTACACCAACGCCCGCGCAAGGAACCGAAAGCGACCACGTGGACACCGAACGTTCGGGACATAGGTCCGGGTAGGACACGGATACCGTTTTCTCCGACCGGGACCGGAATAGCGACACACCCGGAAAGGACGGCTCGGAGTGTTCCAGGTCACATGTGCCAGACTCGGTGCACCGGAACCACGCACGCTTGGAGAAACGGGGTGGGCCCGGGCCCGGGGTGGTTCGACCTCGGGTGAGCGGGGAATCTTGACGTGGACCGAAGTGTTACACCCCGCGAGACCGCACAAGCGCCTGGGAGGCACCCACACGATGGCCGAGCGAGCACTTCGCGGCACCCGGCTCGGGGCGACGAGCTACGAGAACGACCGCAACACCGACCTGGCTCCGCGACAGGAAGTCACCTACGACTGCACCCGGGGCCACCGCTTCTCGGTCACCTTCGCGACCGAGGCCGAAATTCCCGCCGAGTGGGAGTGCCGTTTCTGCGGCGACCGCGCTCTTCGCCGGGACGGTACCGGCGAGGAGCCCAAGGCTACGAAGCCGGTACGCACCCACTGGGACATGCTGCTGGAGCGCCGGAGCATGGAGGACCTGGAAGAGGTCCTCGCCGAGCGCCTGGCCGTACTGCGCGCACGCCGCCGCGAGGAGGCGGCGAAGGTGGAGGAGATCTCCAAACAGCGCCAGAGCGCCTGACCACTCCACGACACCACGGGGGCGGTGGACATCGATCCACCGCCCCCGTCGTCGTCTTCGCGACGTTCCGGCGACCGGGTACGGCCCACCGAAAGGACGTCGGAGGGCTCCTTCACGGGAGGTCGAGGAGCCCCTTCACGGAAGCGAGTGCGGACACGACCGCCCTCAGGCCTGGTGGAAGGGGTCCTGGCTGGCGCCCACCAGGGCCTTCACCGAGTCGATCACCCGCGTGGGCCGGTAGGGGAACTGTTCGGCGGTCTCCCGTTCGGAGATGCCCGAGAGCACGAGGACCGTCTGTAGTCCCGCCTCCAGACCGCTGAGCACGTCGGTGTCCATGCGATCGCCGACCATGAGCGTGTTCTCCGAGTGGGCGCCCATCCGGCGCAACGCCGAACGCATCATCAACGGATTGGGCTTGCCCACGAAGTAGGGGCGGCGCCCCGTGGCCTTCTCGATCAGAGCGGCGACCGCTCCCGTGGCGGGCAGGGGCCCCTCGGCGCTGGGCCCGGTCTCGTCGGGATTGGTGGCGATGAACCTGGCTCCGTTACGGACCAAGCGGATCGCGCGGGTGATGGCCTCGAAGCTGTAGGTGCGGGTCTCGCCGAGCACGACGTAGTCGGGATCACGTTCGGTGATGACGTAGCCGGCGTTGTGCAGGGCCGTGGTCAGACCGGACTCCCCCACGACGTAGGCCGAACCACCCGGACGCTGGGTCTGGAGGAACTGGGCGGTGGCCAGGGCCGAGGTCCAGATGGCCTCTTCGGGGATGTCCAGCCTCATGTTGAGCAGACGCGCACGGAGGTCGCGCGGAGTGTAGATGGAATTGTTGGTCAGCACCATGAACGGGGTCTGGTTCTCGCGCAGTTCCGCGATGAGCTCGTCCGCACCGGGCACGAGGTGCTCCTCGCGCACGAGCACGCCGTCCATGTCGAAAAGGTAGTTCCACTGGTTGCTCACGTGCTCCATTGTGCCGTCATCGGCCTCGGACACGCCATCGCCCCGCTCCTGTGGTCGGGATTCGTCCCCCGCTGTCGGCGTCCCTCGCGGTCGCACGCCCCATCACGGTCCGTGGGGCCCGCCGGCGACCGCCCGGCCCGGGCCTCAGATCGGCGGCCAGGGCACGGCGGGCCAGTCCGGTGCCGGGTGGGGATGGACGCCGTGGTCCAAAAGCAGTTCCACCCGACCGCGCACCGCCTGGACCTCGGGCTCGGTCAGGTGCTCGGTCAGCTCCCGGGACAGGGGGGCCTCGGGGTCCTTCAACGCGGCGTGCACCGACGCGAGCGCCTCCAGGGCCTCCTCCGGCAACGGCTGTCCCCGCCACTGCCACAGCACGGTGCGCAGCTTGTAGTCCTCGGCGAAGGAGACGCCGTGGTCGCAGCCGTACAGATGACCGCCGGGCGTGGGCAGCAGGTGGCCGATCTTGCGGTCGGAGTTGTTGATCACCGCGTCGAACACCGCCATGCGGCGCAGGGCGGGGTCGTCGGTCCGGCGGGAGAGGGCGACCAGGTCGACGGTGGCGTCGCCGTGCACCCACAGCTGCACCATGCCCTCTCCGAAGGGGCCGTCGCGGTGGACCGTGGGAGGGACGACCTCCCATCCCAGAGCCTCGGACACGGCGTAGGCACTGACCTCACGACCGGCCAGGGTGCCCTCGGGGAAGTCCCACAGCGGACGCTCGCCCGCCACCGGCTTGTACACGCAGGCCGCGGAGCGGACGCCGTCGGAGACGGTGCAGTAGAGAGTGGTGTTGGAGGCGGCGGTCAACCGGCCCTCGACGGTGAGTTCGCCGGTGCGCAGCAGATCGAGCCCGACGTCGGGGCTCAGGCCGTCGAAGGCGTCGGCGGTCCCCTTCATCGCCGACTCCCGGGTGTGCGCGCCCACGGGCCCGCGGATGTCGTTGTCATGCACGGTCTCAGACGAGACGGTCCGGACGGTAACCGTTCTGGCGAGGACAGATGTGGCCGGTGGGGTCGAGCGGACGGCCGCACAGTGGACAGTCCGGACGCCCGGCGGCGACCACCTTCATGGCCCGTCCGGCGAAGGCGCGGGCGGCACCGGGGGTGAGGTAGACACGCAGTACGTCGCGGTGGGCGGGGGCCTCCTCTGCGAAGACCTCCAGTTCCTCCTCCTCGATCATGTCCTCACCGGCGGTCTCGTCGATCTCCTGGGCCTCGATGATCACACGGGCCGCCTCGGCGTCCCAGGCCAGAGCGAGCGTGCCCACCCTGAAGTCCTGTTCGATGGGTTGTTCCAGGGGCCCTTCGTCCTCCGGTGTGTCGAGGTCCTCGACCAGGGCCCCGAAACGTCGCCGCACCTCTTCCAGCAGTTCCTCGATGCGGGTGGCGAGCGCTTCGACCTGGGCCTTCTCCAGCACCACACTGGTGATGCGCCCCTCGCCCACGGCTTGGAGGAAGAAGGTGCGGTCCCCCGGCTGGCCCACGGTGCCTGCGATGAACCGCTCCGGCGGGTTGAACTGAAAGACGGGCATGCAAAGAACCTTACGGGATACGTGAGGCCCGGCGCCAAACCCCGCGGGCACAGTGGTGAGCCCAAGCCGAGCGGGTGCGTGGAAAAGGTCCGCGGCCTCGCCCGGTCCGCCTCTGGCGCGCGGACGCCCCACCGGCGACGCCGAGGCCCGACCCTCCTCGGCCCGCGGTTCCCCGAGGGGCCGCCCCGTGTTCAGGTGGTCCCGTGGCCGCCCGCTCCGCCCCCGACGACCGCGTCGCCCTCGGCCTCGACCGGGGTGGGCAGGCTGGCGGGCAGGCTCTCCCCGGTGTCGTTGAGCTTGTTGAGGAAAGGACGGGTGCGGGTGTAGGTGATGGAGGTGATCGAACAGGGGTCCACGCGCAGACGCTGGAAAAGGTCGATGTGCATGCCGAGCGCGTCGGCGACGATCGCCTTGATGATGTCCCCGTGGCCGCACACCACGTACACGGGCGGGGCCGGTGCGTCGGCGTTCTCGATGGTGTCGGTGCCCTCGACGGCCTCGGTGGCGGTGCCGGGGAAGGAGGCGGGCCCGGCCGTGAGGAGACGTTCGTTCCAGTCCCGGACGGCCTCGACCACCCGGGCGGACATGGCGGCCAGGCTCTCGCCTCCGGGGAAACGGACGGCGCTGGGGTGGTCCTGCACCACGCGCCAGAGGGGGTCATCGGCCAGTTCGGTGAAGGCGCGACCGGTCCAGGATCCGTAGTCGCACTCGATGAAACGCTCGTCGGTGGTGATGGGCACGCCGAGGCGTTCGGAGATGGCCCGCGCGGTCTCCTGGCAGCGTTCGAGCGGGCTGGAGACCAGGGCGGCCGGGCGCAACCCGCTCAGCCGTACGGCCAGGTCGGCGGCCTGGGCGCGACCGGTGTCGTTGAGGTGGATCCCCCCGGCCCGACCGGCCAGGCGGGGACCGGTGGCGTCGGTCATGCCATGCCGAACGAGGAGGAGGGTGACCGCCTCGAAGGCGGGCGGACTGTCCTGGGATGCTGAGGGTGTCGCCATGGGCACCAGGGTAGGCCCATCCCGGGTGGTCGCGGCGGACGGCCGGGCGTGTGCGAGCGCGTCGCGAGGTGGGCCGTGCCCCGCGCCCGCCGGTCCGTCGCGGCGACGGTTCGTCCGGCCCGGGCCTGGGCTCCGCTCGGTGCCTTCTCCGGCACCTGGTATGCCGTACTCCCTGTTCAGGACCGTACCGAAAGCACACGAAACGGTCGTGGGCGAGGACGACGTCGGACGAACACGGTACTCTCCGCCGCATGGAACAACGACAGGTGGGCGGATCAGGGCTGTGGGTGTCTCGTACCGCCCTCGGCACGATGACCTGGGGCAAGGACACCTCCGAGGAGGAGGCCGGACAGCAGCTCACCGCGTTCGTCGACGCGGGCGGCACGCTCGTGGACACCGCGGACATCTACACCGGCGGCCAGAGCGAGCGCATCCTGGGCAGGATGCTGCGCTCCTCGGTGCGCCGTGACGATGTGGTGGTGGCCACCAAGACCGGTCACACCCCCGAGGGCTACCGCCCGGTGGACGCCTCCCGCAGGCACCTGCTGGCCTCCCTGGACGCCTCGTTGCGACGTCTACAGACCGACTACGTGGACCTGTGGCAACTGCACGTGTTCGACCCCGCCACCCCGTGGGAGGAGACGTTGTCGGCGATGGAGAGCGCCGTGGCCGCGGGCAAGGCCCGCTACGCGGGCACCGGCGACCTGGAGCCGTGGCAGTTCGCCGCCCTGGCCACCTGGCAGCGGGCGCGGCCCGGGCACATGCCGCTGGTGAGCGTGGGCACCGAGTACTCCCTGCTCAACCGCGGTGCCGACCGAGGTCTGCGGCCCGCCGCGGCCGCCGTGGGGGCGCACGTGATCGCGTGGTCTCCCCTGGGCCGCGGGGTGCTCAGCGCCAAGTACCGCAACGGGACCCCGCCGGACTCACGCGCGGCCTTCCCCCACATGGCTCCGTACGTGGAGCCCTACCTGGACGACCGCAGTCGTCGCGTGGTGGAGTCGGTGTGCACGGCGGCCGAGGGTCTGGGCGTGCCTCCCCTGGCCGTGGCCCTGAGCTGGGCCCGTGACCAGGAGGGCGTGGCGGCGGCGGTGGTGGGGCCGCGCACCCTGCCGCAGTTGCAGGAGATCCTGGGCATGGAGAGCGTGGAACTGCCACCCGAGATCCGGGACGCCCTCGACGACGCCACGGCCCGTACGGAGCGTTGAGGGGCCCGCCGTGCGATCTCCTTCGCCGCCCGGCCTCGGCGGCGGTGCCCCCTCCTCCGTGGAAGGCGACAGCCGGAGGCGGGGTCGGGGCGGGTGGGGTCCCCTTCACGCTCGCGGCGTCCCCGGTCGCTCAGGCGGGCGGGATCGCGAAGTTCTTGTCGAACACGTTGTGGGGGTCGTACTCGGCCTTGAGCGCGCGCAACCTGTCCAGGGTGGGCCGGGGGAAGGCCTGGGCGAGCACCTCGGGGCCGGTGCGGGTGTCGAAGCTCAGGTACATGCCCTCCAACTGCTCCCCCAACCCCGCCCAGTGCTCGTCCAGACGGGAGGCGCGGCCGGTCACGGTCATCGCCGCCAGTGAGAAGTTCTGCGATCGGTGGGCGTAGGCGGTGGCGTGCGCGGGCAGGTCGTTGATCGCGCCGCCGACCTGACGCAGCTGCATGAACATCACGTCGCCGGAGGTCAGCATCTCCCCCATGCCCTCGGCCGCCTCGGGGGTGAGGTGGCGCAGCAGGCCCGAGCGTGACTCGGGCAGTCCGTGGCCCTGGTGCGGCCCGTCCGCGCCGACCAGGATCGCAGGGTAGGGCGCGAGCCGGGCCCCCTGGTCCAGAACGGGGCCCGCCGCGAGGAAGGGTTCCAGGGCGCGCACGGCCGCGTCCGTGTCGTCCCCGGCGAAGACCACCATGGCCTGGGCCACGGGGCCTCGCCCGCCGCGCGCCGGCCCCATGGTCAGGAAGGCGGTGACCTGTCGTGGCGCGGCCTCGGCGATCTCGCCCCAGGCCCGGAGGAAGGCGGCGGTGTCGGTGGCGTCGTAGACGAACTGTCCCAGGACGACCTCGCCCACGGGCGCGGCCTTGACCTCCACGGCGGTGAGCACGCCGAAGTTGGCGCCCGCGCCGCGCATGGCCCAGAACAGGTCGGGGTGGTCCTCGGCGTCGGCGCGCAAGGTCCGCCCGTCGGCGGTGACCAGTTCGACGGCGGTGATGTTGTCGATGGTCAGTCCGTGGGCGCGGCCCATGTAACCCACACCGCCGGTGGTGGCCAGTCCGCCGACCCCGACGCCTCCGTGGTCGCCGGAGCTGATCGCCAGACGGTGGGGGGCCAGGGCGTGCGCGACCTGCCCCCACCGCGCACCGGCGCCCAGACGGACCAGGCCGGAGCCGGCGTCCAGGATCTCGATGCCGTTCATCCGCCCCAGGTCGATGACGACCGCGCCGTCACCGGTGGAACGGCCGCTGATCCCGTGGCCACCGCTGCGCACGTGCGTGCCGACCTCCTGGGCGCGGGCGTAGGCGAGCGCCTCGGCGACCTGTTCGGCGGAGGCGGGCCGCAGGACCAGCCCCGGGGAGCCGTGTTGCATGTAGCCGTGGCGGACGCGGGCGTAACCTCGGTCGCCGGGTTCCACGGCCTTCGCGCGCAGGTTCTCGGGCACGGCGTCGTAGTCGATTCCCGGGCGGCGTGCGGCCAGGGACGCCGCGGACCGGGCGGGGCCGGTGTCGGTGCCCGCCTCGGCGCGTTCGCGGGCGACGGCCTCGCGCAGGGCGGGGGCGACCTCGGCTCCGAAGGTCTGGATGGTGCGGGGGTCGTCGGTGCCCAGGATCAGGGTGGAGAAGCCGTGTTCCAGGATCAGGGGCAGCAGGTCCTCGACCCACTGCTCGGGCGGCCCCTGGAGGAATCCCCGGCCGGTGGGCAGGAAGGACCCCTGCATGAGGTTGAGCATCCGACGGATGTGGCGGGGGTGACGCCCGGCGTCCACCGCGGCCTCGTCGATGACGCGGTGGGAGTCGGCGATGTCCTCGGGCCGGAGGTAGCCGAGGCTGGGCAGCCAGCCGTCGGCCTTGGCGCCGACCAGGCGGAGCATGCGGGGCTTGTAGGCGCCCAGGCTGATACCGATGTCGTGCGCGGGCGCGGGGCCGCGCTTCATGCCGCGCACGGTGTGGTGTCGGCCCTCGACGCGGACACCGCCGCGGGCGTCGGTGTCCCAGACCTGGCGGATGACGTCGATGCCCTCGCTGAGCGCGTCGACCGCCTGTCGGGGGGTGAGGCGTTCCACGCCCATGGCCTCGATGCCGTCCCAGAAGGCCCCGGCGCCCAGGGCGAGTTCGAAACGGCCGTGGGAGAGCAGGTCCAGGGTGGCCGCGGAGCGGGCGAGCACGGCGGGAGGGCGCAGGGGAAGGTTGAGCACGTTGGCCGACACCCGCAGTCGGGTGGTGCGCGCGGCGACCCACGTGAGCAGGGTCCAGGTGTCGAGGAAGCCGGGGTTGTAGGGGTGATCCTGGTAGGTGGCCAGGTCCAGTCCGGCGGACTCGGTGAGTTCGGCGAGGGCGACGGCCCGGTCGGGGTCCTGCGCGGCCGGGGTGATGAAGGTGCCGAAGTGCAGGCGATGACCGTAGTCGGGCATGGTGCTCTCCTCGCGAACGCGTCGAAATTTGTTTGTTCCGCAAACGATGGTTTCTCCAACTCATCTTAGGTACCACCTATTCCTGGTAGCCTCGGGCCATGGCACCCACCGCTCCGGAGCCCGGTCCCTTCCCGGACGCGCACGGACCGTCCCCGGACACGAACCTGGGATGGTCGCTCGCCGTGGTCCTGCGCCACTGGCACGAGCGGGTGGAGGCGGCGCTGGAAGGCGTGCCGCACGGCAGCCGGGGCTACCACGTGCTCACCGCGACCGCGTTCGGACCGCCTCCCACCCAGGCGGCCCTGGCACGTCGACTGCTGATCGACCGCAGCGTGATGACCTACCTGCTCGACGACCTGGAGGAGGCCGGCCTGGTACGGCGCCGGGTCGATCCGCGGGACCGCCGGATACGCAGGGTGTGTCCCACCGAACACGGGCGCGAGGTCCTGGCACGGGCCCACCGGAGTGTGGAGCATGTGGAGGAGCGGGTCCTGGCGGGGTTGGAGGCGCCCGAACGCGACCTGTTCCGACGTATCGCCCGACAGGCGGCCCTGGCCGTCCAGGACTCCTCATCCGGCGGCGACCCGTGCGAGGCCGTGCGCCGGGTGGTCGACGACGGTGTGAGGGGGACCTCGGCGGCAGGTCCGCCGAGGACGGAAGAAGACCCCCGGGCGGGACACGGGACCGGGGACCGTACGTCGTCGTGAGTCGATAGGGTCCCAGAGTCCGCAAGCCCGCTCCTATGACGAGGGGAACCAGCCGAGGTGTCCGAGGCCGTGGAACAGGTCAGTGCCGTCCTTGACCGGATGGGCGCCCCGCGCGCCCTGGCGTCCCGACTGGCGGGCGCACTGGGGCCCGACGCGGCCGCACGCCTGGAAGCGGATCCGTGGCTGCTGCTACGTCTGCCGCAGGTCACCCTGGAACAGGCCGACTTCTGCGCACGCAGACACCTGGGCGAGGAGGCACGTCCCGACGACCCGCGACGGTTGGCGGCCCTCACCGCCCACGTGCTGCGTATGTCCGCGG
Source organism: Nocardiopsis sp. ATB16-24 (assembly GCF_030271535.1). Classification (GTDB taxonomy): domain Bacteria; phylum Actinomycetota; class Actinomycetes; order Streptosporangiales; family Streptosporangiaceae; genus Nocardiopsis. The sequence continues at coordinate 17,388 of NZ_JASCXJ010000007.1, forward strand.
CGCGGGGGCACACCGTGGTGGAGGAGAAGCGGCTGGCCACGGTGATCGGCAGGTGGGGGGTGGCCGATCCGACCGCCGCGATGGAGGCGGCCGTGGCCCAGGAGAGCGCGGTGGTGCTGGAGAGCACCGACGAGGGCGACGACGACTTCGACTTCGCCGAGGGCGTGGTGCCGGAGCTGCCCGAGCCCGACCGTTTCTACGCGCTGCCCGACGTGGGGCACTCCGAACAGCGCCTGGGTGATCAGCTGCTGAGACTGATCGGGGGCAACGACCCGATCATGGACTCGGCGACCGCCGCCGAGACGGTGGACGAGGCCGCCCGGCGCGGTGCCTTCCCCCTCTCCGAACGTACGCGCCAGGCCCTGATCACGGTGGCCCTGCGTCCGGTGACGGTGCTGCGGCACGGCCCGGGGGACACCGAGGAGCTCGCGCGGGCACTGGTGTGCATGGACGCGATCGCCACCGACAGTCAGGTGGGCATCGCGGTGGTGGCGCCGACCGCGCAGGCCGCGGCCGCCGTCAACGCCGCCCTGGCCCGGGTCCGCGCGGGGGGTGGGAGCCCTCGGACGCACGCGCGGCAGGAGGACGTCGCGGAAGGGGCCGAGGGTGAGGAGGAGAGCACGGAGGTCTCCTCGCCCGTCCGGGCCGTGTCGTTGACGGAGTTGTCGGCCCGGGCCCCGCTGGAGGCGGGGCTGGTGGTGCTGTGCGAGGCGATGTCGGTGGGCGCGGCCCGCGCCGCCGAGGTGGCCTCGATGTGCGCGGACGGTGCTCACCTGGTGTTGGCGGCCGATCCGGACCAGGCGCCGTCGGCGTCACCGGGCCAGGTGGTGGTGGACATCGTCGCCTCACGGACCGCCCACGTGGCGGAGGTGGGAGACGACGAGCGGCCGGGACCGATCGCGGAACTGGCCGCCGCCGTGGCCACGGGCGCTTTTCCCGAGGTGGAGGCGCCAGGACGCGAGGTGGTGCGGGTGCCGGCCTCCTCGGCCGAGGAGGCGGCGTATCGGGTGGTGCAACTGGTGACCGACTCCATCCCCCGGGCCCTGGGGATCGACGCCGAACACGTACAGGTGGTGACCGCGCGCGAGGACGGACCGGCGGGCGCCCAGGCGCTCAACGCCGCCTGCAAGGAGGCGTTGAATCCGGGTCCGGGAGCGCACGGCGGGTTCGACGTGGGAGACCGGGTACTGCTCACGGCGCAGGGGCCGGTCCACGGTCCGGGCGACACGGGGTACCTGCGCGAGGTGGGTGAGGCGGCCGTGGTGGAACTGGCCGACGGTAGGCGGGTGGAGGTCACCGACCCGTCGGCGATGCGTCCCGGTTGGGCGATCTCCGTGGCCGCCGCGCACGGAGGCCGATGGCCCGCGGTGGTGGCGGTGTTCCCGCCACAGGTGCCGGTCTCGCGCCCGCAGGTGTACACGGCGCTGACCCGGGCGACGCGGCACGTGTCGGTGGTGGACGCCACCGGAGGCGGCCTGGAGACGGGTGTACGGGAGAACCCGGCCAAGGAGCGGACGACCCGCCTGGTACGGATCCTCCGCGAGGGGTAGCGCCTGCTCGCGGGGGCGTTCCTCCCGTTCCCTCATCTGAGGACGGGGCCCTTCTCGACGCCTCGTCCACGACGGCCCCGGGAGCGACGCCGCCCGAGGTCGGCTTCCTCCGCTTCGGCGCCACCGGCCATGGGCGGTCCCCTCGCGGTGGCCGGGCCGGAGGGGGTCGGTCAGTCCAGGAAGGCGTCGATGTCCTGGGCGACGCGGTCGGGGTACTCCCCGTTGACCGCGTGGGAGGCGTCGGGGTACACCTTCACGGTGCCCTGGGGCAGGGCCCGCTCGGCGACCTCGACCGCGGTGGCGGGATCGTGCATGACCGATCTTCCGGCGATGATCGCCAGGACGGGCAGGTCGATCTCCCCGAGCCGCTCCTCACCGATCCTGGCCGGTGGAGGCAGGCGGAGGGAGTATCCCTGCATGCCGGACTCGATCATGTCCGCGACGGGCACGCCCTCCACCGGTGCGCCGCCCGCGGTCCAGGAGTTGAAACCGTCCCGCCACGAGCGCGGCAGCCAGGGCAGCGAGGCCGGGACGGAGCGCACGATCGCCTCCAGGGGCAGGTCGTCGAAGACGAACACCGGGTCGACCAGCGTCACGGAGGCGATCCGCGAAGGTTCGCGCACGGCCAGGTTGGTCGCGCTCCACCCGCCGATGGACAGCCCCACCAGGTGGAAGCGTTCCTCCGGCAGCCCCTCCAGGGTCTGGTGCAGCCACAGTGCCTGGTCCCGGTCGTCCTGGAGGGGGCGCTCCTGCACGCTCATGCCGGGTTCACCGAGCAGGTCGACCGTGTAGACGTCCCCGACCTCCAGGAGTGAGGGCAGGTTGTCCGCCCAGACCGGTGAGGCCGATGCCCGACCGGGAAGCAGGACGAGCGGCGTCCGGCCGTCTCCCTCCCCCTCGAAGCGGTACAGGCGTACGACGCCGTAGTCGGTGCGCACGTCGAGTTCGACGTCGGGGACGGGCATGTCCGCCCAGGCGGCCTCGTAGTCCTCCCTGAACGTCTCCAGAGCCTGCGCCGAGCGCCAGAAACCGACCGGCGGGTCCGGGCGTGAGAGGACGGCGGCACCGGACAGGACCAGGACGATCACGCCGAGGATCACGAGCACCCTTCTCCGCTTCCCCATCCCTTCTCCTAACCGATCGGTTAATAATTTAACCGTAAGGTAAGCTGGTGGACATGGCAAGCCACAAGTCCCGGGAACCCACCCTCACCGAGCAGGCCCGCCGCGCCCAGCTCATCGACGTGACGACCCGGGTCATCGCCGAGCACGGATACGCGGGAGCCTCGCTCTCCCGCATCGCCGGGGCCGCCGGCATCACCAAGGCCGCGGTGCTCTACCACTTCCGTTCCAAGGACGCCGTCGTGCGCGCCGCCTACGAGCACGCGCTGGCGGACCTGGTCGACCACGTCGGCGGAGCCGTCGAGGCGGCCGGGGTCGAGGAGGCGCCGGCGGCGTACGTCCGCTCGATGGTCGAGTACCTGCGGGATCATCCTCATCACACCCGTGTGGTGGTCGAGGCGCTGTCCGACGACGGCGGGGAGCGGCACCCACGCGAGCGTTGGGGTCCCCTGGCCGACCTGATGCGTGCGGCGCGACGGGCCCGGGGCCTTCGCACGGACCTGGACCTGCGCACGGCGGCGCTCGTCGTCGGGGGCGGCATCGACGCGATCATCGCCGAACACCTCGACCACCCCGACTACGACCCGGTCGCCGCGGCCGAACTCCTGGTCTCGATGCTCCACCGGGTCCTGCTCTCCGAGCACGGCTGAGGAGAGCAGGACGTCACCGCCCGTCGGTCCGCGCCCGGCCTCCTGTGCGGGCGGGCCGACCCGTTCCGTCACGCCGCCTGGTGCGGGAGGCCGCGGCCTTCAGGCCTTCGTCGCCCCTCGCACACGTGGGCTGCGTCGACGCACGGGGGACGACGTCGCGGGAAACGCTCAGATCCGGTCGAGGAAGGCGCCGTCGACCACCAGGTTCTGTCCGGTGATGAACGTGGCGGCCGGACTGGCCAGGAAGACCACCGCGCGGGCCACCTCCTCCGGGCGGCCCAGCCGACCGTAGGGGATGCGCCCGCGGATGCTCTCGTAGAACTCCGGATCGTTCTCCCGCCGGCGTTCCCAGCCCCCTCCGGGGAACTCGATCGGTCCCGGGGAGACGGTGTTGACCCGCACGCCCCGGCCCGCCCACGCACGAGCCAGGGAGGAGGCGTGGTGGTTGAGCGCGGCCTTGACCGCGCCGTAGGAGCGCGGCCCGGCGGGTGCGGTGGCGTGCAGCGCCGAGGTGGTGGAGACCAACACCACCGCTCCGCCCCGCTCGGAGGCCCTCAGGTGCCGTTCGGCCGCCTCGGTCAGCCGCACGAACGGCATCAGATCGGTGGAGAAACCACGCTCCCACTGGTCGGGGGTGGGCGAGCTGCCGCCCGAGACGTTGGAGACCAGCACGTCCAGGCCCCCGAGTTCGGCGGCGGCGTCGTCGACGAAGGAGGGCAGCGCGTCGTGGTCGGTCACGTCCAAGGCACGGGAGAACACCCTGGCCCCGGCCGCCTCCAACTCTCCGGCCGCCTCGGCCAGGGGTTCGGGGGTGCGGGCGCAGATCGCCAGGTCGGCGCCCTCGTCGGCGAAGACCCGGGCGATGGCACGGCCGATCCCCCGGCTGGCCCCGGTCACGGCGACCCGTGCTCCCGACAGTCCCAGATCCATCCCGTCCCGCCCTTCGCCACGTTCCGCCGGTCGTTCGACTGCCAGGGTCACACGAACCGTGTCCGGCGAGGAGACGCACACGCCGTACCGGGGACGTGCGAGAAGCAGTCGGGTGGATCGCCTCGAGGGCGACCCACCCGCGTCAACCTATCGCACGGGCGTGCCGAGGCCGTCAGGCTCCGGTGGAGTGGAACCCTCCGTCGACGTGGACGACCTCACCGGTGGTGGCGGGGAACCAGTCCGACAGCAGCGCCACGACCGCCTTGGCGGCGGGTTCGGGGTCGCTGATGTCCCATCCCAGCGGGGCCCTCTCCGGCCAGTGCTCGGCCAGGTCCTTGAACCCGGGGATGCTGCGGGCGGCCATCGTGCTCAGCGGCCCGGCCGAGACCAGGTTGACCCGGATGCCCTGGTCTCCGACGTAACGCGCCAGGTAGCGGGCGGTGGAGGTCAACGCGGACTTGGCCACGCCCATCCAGTCGTAGATGGGGTAGGAGACGCTGTTGTCGAAGTCCAGGGCCACCACCGAGCCACCGTTCTTCATCAGGGGCGTCAGGGAGGTGGTCAGCGACTTCAGCGAGAAGGTGGAGGTGTGCATCGCCGTGGCGACGTCCGCCCACTCGGTGTTGAGGAAGTTGCCGCCCAGGGCCTCTTGTGGGGTGAAGCCGATCGAGTGGACGATGCCGTCCAGACCGTCGACGTGCTCGCTCACGCGTGCGGCCAGCGTGCCGAGTTGTTCGTCGTCGGTGACGTCCAGTTCCAGGACCGGGGGCGTCTCGGGAAGGCGCTTGGCGATGCGCTCCACCAGGCTCAGCCGGCCGTACCCGGTGAGGACGACCGTGGCGCCCTGCTGCTGTGCGAGCCGGGCCACGTGGAAGGCGATGGAGGAGTCGGTGAGCACCCCGGTGACCAGGATGCGCTTACCTTCGAGAATTCCCATGTTGCGGGTTGTCCGTCCTGTCTTCGGTCTGTACCGGAAAAGGGGTCTTTCCGGGAGGTCTCAGAGGCTGCGTTCGTGGGTCAGTGACCCATGCCCAGGCCGCCGTCGACGGGGATGACGGCGCCGGTGATGTAGGAGCCGCCGGGGCCGGCGAGGAAGGAGACCGTCCGGGCGACGTCCTCGGCGGAGCCGATGCGGCCCAGGGGCACGTTCTTCTTGATCTCGTCCTGGCGCTTCTCGGGCAGGCCCGCGGTCATGTCGGTCTCCACGAAGCCCGGGGCCACGATGTTGACGGTGATGTTGCGCGAACCCAGTTCACGGGCCAGGGAGCGGCCGAAGCCCACCAGCCCGGCCTTGGAGGCGGCGTAGTTGGCCTGCCCGCCCGAACCCATGAGGCCGACCACCGAGGAGATGAGGACGATGCGGCCCGACCGCTTGCGCATCATGCCGCGCATGGCGCGCTTGGCCACGCGGAAGGCGCCGGTGAGGTTGGTGTCCAGGACGGAGGAGAAGTCGTTCTCGCTCATCAGGGCCAGGAGCTGGTCCTTGGTGATCCCGGCGTTGGCGACGAGCACCTCGACCGGACCCTGCGTCTCCTCGACCTCCTTGAAGGCGGCGTCGACCTGGGCCGAGTCGGTGATGTCGCAGCGGACCGCCAGAAAACCCTCCGGGGGCTCACCCGAGCGGTAGGTCACCGCGACGTCGTCTCCGCCCGCGGCCAGTTCACGGGCGATGGCCAGGCCGATTCCGCGGTTGCCGCCGGTGACCAGTACCGAGCGCGACATAGGGGCTCCTCTTCTCCTGCGGCTGCTGTGTGATCAGCCACGACGTGATGATGCGATGGGGACGGGGATCGCCTTGCAGCGTACCGAGCTACCCGTCGGTAGAGGCAACCGAGGCGTGGAGAGCGCACATGGTTCCGGCCACGGCCCCTCCGGGGATGCGTCGAACCGCTCCTCCCAGGTCGCGCGGGGTGGGGGTTTCGTCACCGGTCAGGGCGCCCGCGCACCCGTCAGGCCCAACCCGCGTCATGGGCCAGGATGGCGGCCTGCACCCGGTTGGCCAGTCCCACCTTGGCCAGTATCCGGCTCACGTGTGCCTTGACCGTGGCCTCGCGCATACCCAGCTCCCGCCCGATCTGGGCGTTGGACCTGCCCTGGGCCACCGCCACGAGCACGGAGCGCTCGCGCTCACTGAGCTGCGACAGACGCCGCCGGGCCTGGGCTCGACGCGTGGCGGAATCGGCGGGGGCGGGAGAGGCGAAGCGTTCGAGCATGCGTTTGGTGACGCGGGGGGCGAGCATCGCGTTGCCCTCGTGGACGGTGCGCACCGCCGCGATGAGGTCACGCGGTGGGGTGTCCTTGAGCAGGAAGCCCACCGCCCCGGCGCGCAGGGCGCCGTGCACGTACTCGTCCAGGTCGAAGGTGGTCAGCAGCACCACCCGGGGAGGTTCGGGCAGACCGGCGAGCATGGCCGCGGCGGTGATGCCGTCGGTGCCCGGCATGCGGATGTCGAGCAACACCACGTCGGGGGTCAGCTCCCCGGCCAGACGCACGGCCTCGTCCCCGTCGCCGCCCTCGCCCACCACCTCGATGTCGGGGGCCGCTTCCAGGATCATCCGCAGACCGGACCTGACCAGGAGTTCGTCATCGACCAAAAGTGTGCGGATCACCGTGGGAGGCCTCTTCTTCCGTTTCTTCCGTACCGCTCGGGTCGTCGGTTCCCAGGATGGCGCGCAACCGCCATCCGCCGTCGGGACAGGCCCCCGCGCTGAGCCGCCCACCCGCCAGGGCGACGCGCTCGCGCAGCCCGGTCAGCCCGAATCCGCTGCGGGGCATGGGCGAGACGGGAACGGAGGCGGGGTCGTTGGCCACCTCCACCTCCAGGCGACGCTCGTCCCGGTGCAGGCGCACGGTGACGGCGGCGCCGGGTGCGTGTTTGGCCGCGTTGGTCAGCCCCTCCTGGACCACGCGGTAGGCGGTGCGTTGGACGGCGGCGGGCGGCGGCGGTCCCTGTCCGGTGTCCTGCCGGGTGACGGTCATCCCCGCGGCGCGCCACTCCCCCACCAGCCGGTCCAGGTCGGCCAGCACCGGCTGGGGAGCGGTGGGCGCGGAGGCGCCGGAGTCGTCTCGCAGCACGCCCAGGATCCCACGCAGCTCCGCCAGTGCCTCGCGGCCGGTGGTGCGGATGAGTCCGGCGGCCTCGACGGTGCGCCGATCGGTGGCCGAGACCTCCAGTCCACCGGCGTGCAGCACCATGAGACTGACCCGGTGGGCGACCACGTCGTGCATCTCCCGGGCGATGCGGGTGCGCTCGGCGGTGATGGCCTGCTCGGCCATCATGTGCTGTTCGCGTTCCAGCCTCGCGGCCCGTTCGTGGAGTCGGTCGATGAGCTGACGGCGGGTGCCGACCCACAGGCCGAGGGTCATCGGCACCACCAGCAGCATCCCGATCAGGAACACCAGTTCTTCGGCGCTGAACCGGTAGGTGACACCCATGGCCAGGGTGTACAGGAGGAACCAGCCCACCAGAAGACGCCGGTCGGAGTGGTACACCGCGTACGAGTAGAGGGCGATCGTCGCCGGCACGAAGTTGCCGAACGCCAGGAGCACCACGAACGCGGTGACGAGCAGCCAGTGGGGGCGGCTGCGGCGCATGAGCACCACGACCCCGCACCACAGCAGCGAAGGCACGTAGGCGAGGTAGACGACCAGGTCCACCACGAGGGACGGGAAGGTCGACACGGGGAAGGCCCTGTCCAGGAAGATGTCGAACAGCCCGTGACCCTCGATGTGGTACGCCGCGCTGAACGGAAAGGACAGGACGGCGTAGAGCCAGTCGGCGATGCGCAGACGGCGCTGCCACCACCACTCCCGGTTCTTGTTCCACAGGGATCCCAAGGCTCGGCCCCGGGCCTCCACCCAGCTCTTCATGGGGCGGAGTCTACGGCGGCCCTCCCCGCGCTCCTTCCGTTCGCGCTCGGGATCGCCGGCGCCCGAAAGACCCTCCGAACCCGTGTGGTACCAGCTCAGGGCACCCTTTTTCTTCTCCCTCACGCACGGTGACCGTTCCGACCCCGACGAAAGTCGGTGTCGGCCCCCTACCAAGGAGTCGTGGAACGGCCCTTCGGGGTTCCTTTGGCCACCCCCGGAATCGGTCACACGGGGGAGGTGGCGGCGGGGTGCGCGGGCCTAGCGTGGTCACGTGCCGAAGCGGAGGAGGTCCGTCCCGGCACACGGCACCATCCCATCCCCGAACCCCTTGGAGCTGTTCGTTGTGACCGAGTCCCCTGTGAAGTCCGTCCCCGAGGTCGCCTCACCACCCGTGGTGGTCGCCCGCGGCCTCACCAAGGTCTACGACACCGGTGGCAGCCAGGTCCACGCCCTGGCCGGTGTGGACGTGGAGTTCCACCGGGGCGCCTTCACCGCGATCATGGGTCCCTCCGGCTCGGGCAAGTCCACCCTGATGCACTGCCTGGCCGGTCTGGACGTGCCCACCTCCGGAACCGTGCATCTGGGCCGCACCCGGATCACGGGGCTGCGCGACGCCGAACTGACCCTGCTGCGCCGCGACCGGATCGGGTTCATCTTCCAGTCGTTCAACCTGCTGCCGATGCTCACCGCCGAGCAGAACATCCTGCTGCCCTCACAGATCGCCCGGCGCCGTGTGGACAAGCAGCGCTTCGACCACATCATCGACGTGGTCGGGCTGCGCGACCGCCTGAGTCACCTGCCCGCCAAGCTCTCCGGCGGCCAGCAGCAGCGCGTGGCCGTGGCCCGCGCCCTGCTCAACGCACCCGAGGTGGTCTACGCCGACGAACCCACCGGCAACCTGGACTCGCGCTCGGGCACCGAGGTGCTGCGTTTCCTGCGCGACTCGGCCCGCAGCCTGAACCAGACCATCGTCATGGTCACCCACGACCCCGTCGCCGCCTCCTACGCCGACCGTGTGGTCTTCCTGCGCGACGGCCGGCTGGTGGACGAGGTCTGCGACCCCACCGCCGAACTGGTCTCCACCCGCCTGCTGAAGCTGGAAGAGGCCTAGGAACATGCTGCGCACCACGCTCGCCGGGCTGAGGCTGCACAAGTCCCGGTACGTCACCACCGTGTTGGCGATCCTGCTCGGGGTCATGTTCGTCTCGGGCACGATGGTCTTCGCCGACACCCTGAACGCCGGCTACGAGAAGTCCGTCATGGGTTCGGCCACCAGCGTCGACGCCATCGCGGTCCCCGAGGCCCCCGACCCCCAGGACGGTGAGCCCACGGAACCGGTCCCGTTCACCGAGGAACAGCTCGAACGGATTCGGGAGCTGCCCGAGGTCGACGCCGCCGACGGGACCGTCCGGGGCCAGGCCGTGCTCCTGGACGCGGAGGGTCGCGCGTTCGGTTTCATGCCGCCCGCGGCCCTCTCCCTGGGAGAACCCAACCGGTTCTCCGCCGAGGAGGGGTCGCTGCCCTCCACCGGCGAGGAGATCGCCCTGGCCACCTCCACCGCCGACCAGACCGGCTTCGCGGTCGGTGACACCGTGACCGTGCTCGACCGCGAGGAGAACGAACGCGAGTTCACCGTCACCGGCCTGGTCGAGTTCGGTGTGGACCCGTCCTACGCCTTCGGGGGCGCCGTCGTCTTCGATCCCGACACGGCCGAGGAGATGACCGGCCTGTCGGTCTACTCCGAGATCGACGTACTCGCCGCCGAAGGCTCCACCGACGAGGAGGCGGCCAAGGCGGTGGCGTCGGTCCTCGGCTCCCAGGCCAAGGTACGGACCGGGGAGGAGTTCGGTCTGGACATGGCCGAGAGCGCGGGCGGCGACACCGAGATGATGCGTACCGCGCTGATGCTGTTCGCCCTCATCGCCATGTTCGTCGCCGGGATCGTCATCTACAACACCTTCGCCATCCTCATCGCCCAGCGTCAGCGCGAGCTGGCACTGCTGCGCTGTGTGGGGGCCAAGCGCGGTCAGGTCTTCCGGTCGGTGTTGGTCGAATCGTCGGTGGTGGGCCTGGTCGCCTCCGTCCTGGGCGTGCTGGCCGGGGTGGGCGTCGGTACGGCCGGCGCGGCCTTCGGCGGGCCCCTCTTGGGCATGGGCGAGTCCGTCTCGGTCGTGGTCACTCCCCCCGCGGTCGTGACCGGCCTGGTCGTGGGCACCGTGGTGACGGTGTTCTCCGCCCTGGTCCCGGCCACGCGCGCCACCCGGGTGGCTCCGCTGGCCGCGTTGCGCACCAGCGCCACCGCCTCCGGCCTGGAGAAGGGCACGGGCTGGATCCGTGTCGTCCTCGGCGTGCTGTCCTTCGCGGTCTCGGCCGTCATGGTGGGGCTCACCCGGATGTCGGGACCGAGCCAGACCGGCCCGATCGTCGTGACCGCCGCCGCGCTGATCGCCTTCGTGGGCGTGGTGGTGCTGGGCCCCCTGCTGGTGCGCGGCATCGTGCGCGTGGTCGGCGTCCCCCTGCGGAAGGTGGGTGTGCCGAGCATGCTGGCGGTGGACAACTCCACCCGCAGCCCGCGTCGCGCGGCCACCGCCATGATCGCGTTGACCGTGGGTGCGACGCTCATCACGGGTTATTCGGTGGTCAGCGCCTCCTTGGAGTCGACCCTGACCAAGCAGCTCGACGAGCAGTTCCCGATGGACTACCAGATCTCCCCGCAGTTCGCCATGGACGATCCCGCCGCCGGCGGACAGGACCCCGCCGACGCGGAGGAGCTCCCGGCGGAGGACGCCGAGGGTTCGGAGGTCTCCGGCGAGGACACCGAGGAGCCGGCGAACGCCCCGGGCGAGGACGGGTCCCAGACCTCCGAGGAAGCCGCGGCCGAGGGCACACCCGTCGAGGAGGCCCCCACCGGTGGTGGGGACGACTCCCCGGAGTTCGGGACCGTCCCGCCCGAGGTCCGTGAGGCCTTGGAGGCCCAGGAGTCCCTGGGAAAGGTCATCGGTGCGCGCAGTACCGCGGCGGAGTTCGACGACCAGCGGATGCTCCCCGTCTTCACCTACACCGGCGGTGAGATCGGCGTCGACATCACCAGCGACACCGCCGAGGGCGATCTGTCCGACCTCGGCCCGGGCCGGGTCGTGGTGTCGAAGGACTACGTCGACGACCTGTCGGTCGGTGACACCCTCACCCTGCCGATCGAGGACGGAGGCGAACTCTCCCTGGAGGTCGTCGCGGTCGTCGAACCCATGCAGTTCCTCATGGGAGCGACCATCGACCCCGAGGACTTCGCCACCGCCTTTCCCGGGCACACCGAGGACGACTACCTCTTCGTCCGCGCCTCGGAGGGCTCCGAGGCCGCCGAGGTGCGCGAGGCGGTCTACGCCGCGGTCGACGACCACCCGACCATGCAGATCTCCTCGGTCTCGGAGGTGAAGAACCAGTTCTCCCAGGTCATGAACGTGGCCTTCTACACCATCGCGGCGATGCTGGGGCTGGCGATCATCATCGCGGTGTTCGGCATCTCCAACACCATGGCCCTGTCGGTCCTGGAGCGCACCCGGGAGTCCGCGCTGTTGCGGGCGCTGGGTCTGGGCAAGGGCCAGCTCCGGCGGATGCTGAGCGTGGAGGCCGTGCTGCTGTGCCTGATCGGTGCCGGTATCGGCATCGTGCTGGGTGTGGTGTTCGGCTGGGCGGCCGGCGCCTCGGTCCTGCCCGGCATGGTGTTCTCCGTGCCGTTCGGTCAGATCGCGGTGTTCGTCGCGCTGTCGGTGGTGGCCGGGCTGCTGGCCGCGGTACTGCCCGCGCGGCGGGCGGCGTCCACCTCGATCACGGGGGCGTTGGCCGGCGAGTAGGCGTCCGGCGGACACGTGGGCGCGGACCCCTTCGTTCGAAAGGGGTCCGCGTCGTACTGTGTGGGACGGGGGTGCACGGTGAGGAACTCTGCTTCGGTACCGGTCCCGGCGGGCGAGGTGGCGTGGGGGACGCCCACCGCCCGATGGACGCTCACGGCCACCGTGCTCGGCTCTGGCATGGCCTTCCTGGACTCCACGGTGGTCACGGTGGCGCTGCCCGCCATCCAGGCCGACCTGGGGGCCGGCCTGGCGGGCATGCAGTGGGTCGTCAACGGTTACATGGTGACGCTCTCGGCGCTCATCCTGCTCAGCGGTTCGCTGGCCGACAGGTTCGGTCGGGTGCGTCTGTTCATGGTCGGGGTGACGGTGTTCGCGCTGGCGTCGGCCCTGTGCACGTTCGCGCCGACCCTGGGATGGCTGGTGGCGGGACGTGTGGTCCAGGGGGTGGGCGGCGCGCTGCTGACCCCGGGAAGTCTGGCGATCCTCCAGGCGGGTTTTCGCGAGCAGGACCGGGCACGGGCGATCGGCGCCTGGTCGGGCTTGACGGGCGTGGCCGCGGCCGTGGGTCCGTTCGTGGGCGGCTGGCTGGTACAGATCGGGGACTGGCGGCTGATCTTCCTGATCAACCTGCCCATCGCGGTGGTGGTCGTGGTGATCTCCTGGTTCGCGGTACCGGAGTCGGGTGACGCCGCGGCCTCGGACCGCCTGGACTATCCCGGCGCCCTGTTGGGCGTGGTCGCGCTGGGCGGGATCACCTACGCGCTCATCCAGTGGGGCGCGGTGGGTTCCACCCCGGCCGTGTGGACCGCGGCGGCGACGGGTGTGCTGGCGCTGGCCGGGTTCCTGCTGGTGGAGGCGCGCGGACGGAATCCGATGCTGCCTTTGGGCATCTTCTCCTCGACCGCCTTCAGCGCCACCAACGGCGCGACGGTGCTGATCTACGGGTCCCTGGGGCCGTTGCTGTTCCTGCTGGTCATCTACCTCCAGGAGGTGGGCGGGTACTCGCCCGTGGCGGCGGGCGCAGCCTCCTTGCCGATCACCCTGCTGATGCTGGTGCTCTCCTCGCGGTCGGGCAGGCTCGCGGCGCGGATCGGCCCGCGTCCGCAGCTGTTCGTGGGCCCGTTGTCGCTGGCGGCCGGGTTCGTACTGCTGTCACGGCTGGGGCCGGAGGCGCCCTACCTGACGAGTGTGCTGCCCGGGGTACTGCTGGTGGCGTTGGGTCTGTCGACGACGGTCGCTCCGCTGACGGCGACCGTACTGGCGTCGGCGCCGCAACGACACGCGGGGCTGGCCTCGGGTGTCAACAACACCTTCGCGCGCGGTGCCCAGCTGATCGGTGTGGCCGCGGTCCCCGTGCTGGCGGGGATCGGCGGCGAGGGTTCGAAGGCCCATGGGGGCACGGCCGCGCTCGTGCAGGGGTTCGGACCGGCGATGCTGATGTTGGCGGGGTCGTGCGTACTGGCCTCTTTGTGCGCCCTGGCGCTGCCGCGCGGGCGGATGCCGCGGGCCGTGGAGCCCGCGGTGGAGGAGAGGCCCACGCGGTTCTGCGGTGTGTCGGGTCCCCCGCTGCGTTCGTGTCCGGGGTCGAGTGCCGGCACCCGCGAGGGCGGTGGAGACCGGTGAGCGGACCGGCCCTCCGGGGCCGCCCTGGAGCGGGTCCCGGAGGGTCGGGGTCCGGGAACCGGCGAGGAAGGACCGGGGAGGGCCTCAGGTGTCCGGGGCCCCCGTGTCCTTCGGGTCCGCGGCGTCGGGAACGTAGCCGGAGGTGTCGATGGTCCGGTCGCGTTCGTCGTCCCGGTCCCCCTGGGGAGTGTCCGCGGGGTGTTCGTAGGGTCGGTCGGGGTGCTCGTCGCGGACCGCCGCCCCCTCCCCGATGTCGGGTGTGAACCCGTCGTCGACCTCGTGGAGGGCCTCCTGCTCCGCTCCACGGGTCTCCCCTCCCCAGTTCTCGCGCGGGTAGACGTCGCTGCGCTCGGAGCGCACCGCTTCGTCGATCCCCCGGGGCTCGGCGCTGTCGGTCCCCGGTCCGTCGGGGTCCACGAACTCGTAGTCCTGGATGTCGTAGTCGGCCTCGATCCTGCGTTCTCTGGCGACGGCCTTGCTCAGTTCGGGGTCGTCCCCCATGTCGGTGTCGACGTCATAGGGCTCTTCGGTCACTGTTCCCCCTCTCCTCACTAGGTCCGTGCCCCAAACGACCGCGCGTACACAGCGGTCGTCCCAGAGCATGACGTCCTTGGAAGAGGCGTCGGTCGGGTGCCGAAGACGCCGCCACGAGGGCTTCACCACGTCGGCCGCCCCGAGGTCTCCCCGTTTCAGGCCGGGGGTCGGTGGCGGCGTGCGCGCTCGGCGCGACGCAGACGCAAGGGGCGCAGCGCCGCCTCCAGGGCCACCGCGCCGTCGAGTTTGCTCTGGCCCACGACGCGGTCCTCGAAGTGGATGGGGATCTCCACCAGTTTCCGGCCTCGCCGGTAGGCCCGGTAGTGCATCTCCACCTGGAAGGCGTAGCCGGTGCTCTCGATGCCGGACAGGTCCAGGACACGCAGTGCCGAGGACCGCCAGATCTTGAAACCCGCGGTGACGTCGCGTACGGGCATGGACAACACGGCCTTGACGTAGGCGTTGGCCCAGTTGCTGAGCAGTCGACGGCGCACCCCCCACTGCTCCGACAGGCTTCCCCCCGGCACGTAGCGACTGCCGATCACCACGTCGGCGTTGGTGGCGTGCAGGGTGCCGAGCAACTGGGGGACGTAGCCCACGGGGTGGCTCAGGTCGGCGTCCATCTGCACCACGTAGTCGGCGCCCTCCTCCAGAGCGCGCGTCATGCCCGCGACGTAGGCACGTCCCAGGCCGTCCTTACGGGTGCGGTGGACGACCTCGACCCGTCCGGGGAACTCCACGCAGAGCTTGTCGGCGACCTCCCCGGTACCGTCCGGGGAGTCGTCGTCCACGACCACGACCCGGAGCCGGGGCAGGTCCAGGGCCATGAGCCGGCTCACCAGCACGGGCAGGTTGCCCGCCTCGTTGTAGGTGGGCACCACCACCGTCAGCCGGGAATCGGCCCAGGGCTCGGGCAGCACCACGGGGGTCGGAGCGACGCGCACGGGCTCGGAGGCGGAGTGTCGAGGTGCGGGGTGGGAAGACATGCGCGAGAACTCCTGGAGAGGGGTGGTCGGGACGGACCGGTCGATGCGTGAGAGGGCGTGAACGGTAGGCTACGCGTTCCCGCCCGCCGTGTGCAGGGCGCTGTTCCTCGACTTCCCCCTCACTGCCCTCGGGCGTCGGCGGCCACGACGACGTGGACGAGGGCGCCCGTCTCCTCCAGTGTCATGAGCACCTCGGGATCGGCGTTGCTGTCGGTGACCAGGTGGGCGATCTCCTCGGGGGCGACCGTGGGCACCATGGTGTCGGCGCCGATCTTGGTGTGGTCGGCCACGACGATGGTCTCCTCCGCGCACGCGGCCAAGGCCCGGTCCACACCGGCCACGGCCGGGTTGGGGGTGCTCAGGCCGCGTTCGGCGCTGACCCCGTTACCGGACAGGAAGGCGCGGTTGACGCGCAGTCCCTCCAGGACCCGCTCCGCCTGCCTCCCTACCAGCGCCCTGGCCGGGCCGTGCAGGGTGCCGCCGGTGACGACCACCTCGACACCGGCGGCCCCGGTCAGGGCCTCGGCCACCCGCAGGGAGTTGGTGACCACGGTCAGGTCGCCGTGTCCCACGAGTTCGCGGGCCAGGGCCTCGGTGGTGCTGCCCGGACCGATGGTGACGGCGTCGCCGGGACGGACCAGTCGGGCGGCGACCGCGGCGATGGCGGCCTTCTCCGCGGCGCACTGGCCGCTCTTGCCGACGTAGCTCTGTTCGTGGCCGATCCGTCCGGGCAGGGCGACCCCGCCCCGACGTCGGTCCACGAGTCCCTCCGCCTCCAGCGCGCGTACGTCGCGGCGGATGGTGACCTCCGAGGCGTGGACCTTGACGGCGATGTCGCGTAGGGACATGGTGCCGTTGGCACGCACGAGTTCGAGGATGCGCTCCCGGCGTTCGGCCGCGAACGCCGGACGGCTCTCCTGAGACAATATGACCCACTTTCCGTGCTCTGCCGCGGGCGTGGGCAGCGGTCCCGCGCGTCTGGGGCCGGGAGGTGTCGGGTCGCGGGGCCGCCGCCCCGCGAGGGAACAGACCCTAGACTACGGACCTGTCCCTGGTCACCGGCTTTTCGGGGTCGGGACCCTCCCCGCTGGACTCCTCGGCGGCCGTATCGGGCTCCTCCGTCAGGAGGGTGATGATGACGACCACCGTGAGCGCCACCAGGCCGATGAGCGCTCCCGCGCCGAACAGCACCACGACGGACATTCGGGCCTCCCAGGGGAAGGGCTGACCTGTCAATAACCGAATTCCCGGTTTGGGTTGACCTCACACCACCCAGCAGGGGGAAGGTCACGTCACAATGGGGGGCATGAAGTTCGACCCGGCACCACTGACCACCGAGGTGTGGTGGGCACGCACCACCGCCGCCGACGACCGTCTACTACGCCTGTTGGATGAGGAGGAACGTACCCGCAACGCACGTTTCCGCCACCAGGCCGACCGTGACCGCCACCTGCTGGGCCGGGCCCTGGCCCGGCTGCTGTTGGCGGAGCGCTCCGACTGCCCGCCCGAGAAGGTGACCTTCGCTTTGCGATGTCGTTCCTGTGAGGAGAAGGAACGCGCGGGCGCCACCCGAGGACAGGACTCCGATCAGGGCCCCCACGGCAAACCCCACCCCGTCGGCGCCGCCGAAGGATGGGAGATCTCCGTCAGTCACTCGGGTGAGTGGGTGGCGCTGGCCCTGGCCCACGGCGTGCCCGTGGGGGTGGACGTGGAGCGCGTCTCGGCCACCCGCGACCTGGAGGGGCTCGCCGGCTACACCCTGGGTTCCGTGGAGAGCCAGGCCTGGCGGCGTCTGCCCCCTTCCGAGCAGGTGCTCGGCTTCTTCCGTTACTGGGCGCGCAAGGAGGCCCTGCTCAAGGCGACCGGTCTGGGACTGTCGGGCGGTCTGCGCCGGGTGCTGGTGAGTCCGCCGGACACCGCACCGGAACTGTTGTCCTGGTCCGGTGCCGGCGGACCGCGAGAGGTGACCCTGCTGGACTTGGAACGGGGGGAGGAGTACCGGTCGGCCCTGGCGGTGCTGACCGACCGGCCGGTGCGGCTCGCGGTGCATCCGCACGAGGACGCGGTCCGTCTTCTGCGGTCACTGCCCGCGGACGTCTGAGTCCTGTTCACGGGCTAGGTGGCGGCTGATGACCAGGCGCTGCACCTGGTTGGTGCCCTCCACGATCTGTAGCACCTTGGCCTCGCGCATGTGGCGTTCGACCGGGAAGTCACGTGTGTAGCCGTAGCCGCCGAAGACCTGCACGGCGTCGGTGGTGACCTTCATGGCGGTGTCGGTGGCCAGGAGTTTGGCCATGGCGGCCTGCTTGGAGAAGGGGCGTCCGGCGTCGCGCAGGCGGGCGGCCGCCAGGTAGAGCTCCCGGGATGCGGCGACCTGGGTGGCCATGTCGGCGAGCATGAATCCCACGCCCTGCATGTCGCCGATGGCGGCGCCGAACTGGCGACGTTCCCGGGAGTAGGCCAGGGCCGCGTCCAGGGCGGCCTGGGCCACCCCGACGGCGCAGGCGGCGATGCCCAGACGCCCGGAGTCGAGCGCGGCCAGGGCCACGCCGAACCCCTTGTCCCGCTCGCCCACCAGGGCGTCGGCGTCGAGGCGGACGTCGTCGAAGAGCACCCCGGCCGTGGGTGAGGAGTTCATGCCCATCTTGCGTTCGGGCGGGGCCGCGTCCAGTCCCCGGACGCCGGCGGGGACGTGGAAACAACTGATGCCCCGGGAACCGGAGTCGGGGGCCCCGGTGCGGGCGAAGAGCGTGTAGTAGTCGGCGTGCCCGCCGTGGGTGATCCATGCCTTGGCCCCGTTGACCCGGTATCCGTCATCGGTGGGTTCGGCACGGGTGGCCAGTGCGGCGGCGTCGGAGCCGGAGGTGATCTCCGACAGGCAGTAGGCGCCCAGGAGGTCGCCGCCGAGCATGTCGGGCAGCAGGGTCGCCTTCTGCTCCTTGGAGCCGAACTCGGCCACCGGGTAACAGGACAGGGTGTGGACGCTGACGCCCAGGCCCACCGCAAGCCAGCCGCGGGCCAGTTCCTCGACCACCTGGAGATAGACCTCGTAGGGCTGTCCCCCGCCGCCGTGCTCGTCGGGGTAGGGCAGTCCGAGCAGGCCCGAGGAGCCGAGCACGCCGAAGACCTCTCGGGGGAAGAGTCCGCTCTCCTCGTCGTGGGCCGCGCGTGGTGTGAGCTCCTTGTCCACGATCTCCCGCGTCAGTTCCAGAAGCTGCTCGGCCTCGGGGGTGGGCAGTGTGCGTTCGACCGTCATGAGCTTCTCCCGCGCTTCAGCCTGTCCGACACAGGGACATAGTAGGACGTCCAACTATATGGTCGCGCAGAGCACCGTATCCCACAAGTCGGCGGTCCTGGACGTCCGACCCTCGACAGTCGGTGCACGGACGACCGGTCCGTTAGACGACCAGGCTTTCGGGCGCGCGTGGGCAACACGTCTGTACACGAGCCCCTTCCCCGGCCTAGATTCCACGCATGGACCTCGAACTCCGCCACCTGCGCACCATCTGCCTCCTGGCCGACACCGGCAGTGTGACCAAGGCGGCCGCCGCGCTCTCCACGTCCCAGCCGGCACTGACCACCCAGCTCCAACGCATCGAGCGTGAGGTCGGAGGACCGCTCTTCCACCGTGGGCGCACCGGTGTACGCCCCACCGAGCTGGGCGAGTTCGTCCTGGTGCGCGCCCGCTCGGTGTTGTCGTCCATGGACGATCTGCTGCACGACGTCACCGGCCGCGGCGCCCCTCCCTCCACGCTGCGCATCGGCGGAGTGGGGCCCCTGGCCCTGGGGCTGTCGGCCCGTCTGCCCGAGATCTTCCCCAAGGTCCCCGTGCACGTACGCACGGAGTACTCCCCCAAACTGGTCACCGATCTGGTGCGGGCGGGCCGTCTGGACCTGGGGACCACGATCGACTACGTGGACCGCGACCTGGCCACGGATGGCCCCCTGTCCTGGGCGATGCTGTCGGTGGAACCCCTGCACGTGGCGTTGTGGGCCGACCATCCCGAGGCCCAAAAGCCGATGATCCGGTTGGGCGACCTGTCCGGATGCCCCTGGGCACTCACCCCGCCGGACGGCAGCGGCTGGCCCGACTGCTTCTACCAGGCCTGCCAACGGGCGGGGTTCACGCCCACGGTCCCCTACCGGCTCTACGACCGCTCCGAGATCCACGACCTCATCTCCCAGCGGCGGGCGATCGCACCGTGCCAGCCGGACTTCGACACCAGCGCGGGCGTGGTGGTGCGCCCTTTGGAGGGCGCGCCCATACAGCTGCGTCATCTGCTGGTCTGGCGGCGTGACAGCCCGATCCACCAGGCCTCCGACGGCATCGCCCGCCTGGCCCGCGAGCTCTTGCGCGCGTCCTCACGCGCGATGGAACACGTCCTGAGCGACACCGACGCCCCCGGAAACGAGCGGACCGGCCCACCCGCCTCAGGCCATGACGGCCGGGCCCCGCTCGGCGGCTGACCCCCTCGGCCGAAGGACCACCGCCGGTGTCGTAGGGGCGTCCCGTCCTCCACGGTCCGCCCTCGCTCCGGTCCCCTCGGGTCACGAAGCCAAGGCCCGTGTTCGGCGCATGATCCTCACGCTCGTCCCCGCCTGCCCGCACCCCTTGGTCGGCCCGCGCGAGCGGTCGTCAGGCGTACAGTAAGCTACTCATAAGTAACGTACTGGCGGGTAAACATCGATCCCCTCTATCCGTCCGCACTGAGTACTTCTCCCGGGGCGCCCCTCACGCCTGCTCCACAAGGAACGACCGAGCTCAGGACACATCATGCGACCACTGAGAATCCTCGCCTCCGCGCTGGCCGTCACGATCGCGCTCACCTCCTGTTCCAACGGCCAGAGCACGAAGGAGACAGGGACGGACGACCAGACCCCGGGAGTCTCCGACGACGCCGTGGTCATCGGCACGCACCAACCCCTCACCGGTCCGGCCTCCCCCGGTTTTCGCCACGTCTCCACCGGTGCCCGTGCCGTCTTCGACTACATCAACGACAACGGCGGCGTCCACGGACGCCGGATCGAGTACCAGGTCCAGGACGACTCGTTCGACCCCGCCCAGACGATCGAGGCCACACGAAGCCTGATCAAGGACCATGAGATCTTCGCCATGCTCGGCGGCCTGGGAACCCCCACCCACGAGGCCGTGATCGACGAGCTCAACGAGGAGGGCGTGCCCGACCTCTTCGTCTCCTCCGGCGCCCTGGCCTGGGACCAGCCCGACGTCTACCCCTACAGCTACGGCTTCCAGGTGGACTACTCCAAGGAGGCCAAGATCCAGGGCGCGTTCATCGCCGAGAACTTCCCCGGGGACAAGGTCGGCCTGCTCTACCAGAACGACGACGTGGGCCCCTCCTCCCATGCGGGGATCGAACAGTACCTCACCGAGGAGATCGTGGCCTGGGAGTCCTACGACCCCGGCGTCCCCGAGTTGGCCGGACAGATCGAGGCCCTCAAGGCCTCCGGCGCCGAGATCGCGGTCTGCTACTGCATCCCCGCCTTCCTGGGGATGGCCGTTCTGGAGTCCGCCGCCATCGGCTACACGCCGCAGTGGATGGCGCCCAGCTTCGGCGGCGACGTGGAGATCGTCACCGCGCTCATCGAGGAGTACTCGCAGGGCACCCCGGCCGAGGACATGCCTCCCGAGGCCTTCCTGGACGGGCTCATCATCACCGCGTTCCTGCCGATGGCCGCCCAGAGCAAGGACCCCTGGACCGTGTTCTTCCAAGAGATCCACGAGGAGTACAACTCGGGGACGCCCTTCACCGACACCACCGTCTACGGCATGGTCCAGGCGGTCCTGTTCGCCCAGGTGCTGATGGAGGTCGGCCCCGACCTGACCCGTCAGAGCCTGCTCGACACCCTGCACTCCGACGAGTGGGCGGGCCCCGGACTGGTGCCGTTCGTCGCCACCGAGGACGACCACAGCGGATACTCCGGAGTGATGGTGGTGCAGCACCACGCCGGTGAGGAGCCCGAGGTACTCCAGGAACCCATGATCACCGACAGCGACGGCGGAGAGATCCTCCCCTTCGACCTGGAGCGCCCCGACCCCGAGGACGTCACTCTGTTCGGTGGTGAGAGCCGGTAGCGTCCTGGGCGGCGGGCATCGTCAGGGTGAAGGCCGCGCCTCCGAGCAGGTCGCTGTGCCCCGCCACGAGCGTGCCTCCCTTGGCCTGCGCGATCTCACGGGAGATGGCCAGCCCGAGACCGCTGCCCTCCGGATCGCGCTCCATGGACTCGTCGAGACGGGCGAAGCGCTCGAAGATCCGTTCGCGTTCGGACTCGGGGATGCCGGCGCCGTCGTCGTGGACCGTGATGACGACGTTCTCTCCCCGGTGCTCCACGACGACCTCGACCCGTGACCTGGCATGGCGTTCGGCGTTGGCGACGAGATTGGTCAGCAGCCGGGTCAGGCGTACACGGCTGCCGGTCACCCACGCCTCACCCCGAAGACGGGTGTGGGTGGGGACGCGGTACCGGCGACCGGCGAACTCCTCCTCCACCAGCGCGCACATGTCCACGGGTTCGCGCTCCTCAGCCACGTCGCTGTCCGGACGTGCGAGTTCGAGCAGGTCGGAAACGATGTTCTCCAGGCGTTCGGCGTCGGAGAGCAGACTCTTGAGCAGTCGCTCCCGGTCACGGATGTTCGGATGGGGCTCGGACAGCTCCAACTCCAGCTTGGTCCGCATCCCCGCGATGGGGTTGCGCAGCTCGTGGGAGGCGTCGGAGACGAACCGCCGCTGCCGCAGGACGGCCTCCTCCATCCGTTCCAGACTGGAGTTGGCGGTACGGGCCAGATGGGCGATCTCGTCCTGGCTGCGGGGCACGGCGAGCCGGCGGTCCAGCTCGGTGGCGGAGATGGTGTCGAATTCGGCGCTGATCTCCTCCACCGGGCGCAGCGCGCGGCCGACCCCGTACCAGACGACGAGCCCGGTGACGGAGAGCAGGATGACGTACATCCCCACCAGCACCGTCTCCAACGCGTGACTGCTCACGGCCAGGGGTGGCCGCGCCGCGGTCAGGACCATGACGTCTCCGTAGGAGGTGCCGGTGAGGGAGTAGCCCACCACCAACAGACAGGAGTCGGGGTCGGCTCCCCCCTCGTGTCCGCAGACGGTCTCCTCCATCAATGTGTCCGCGAGGTCGGGCTGCCGCTCCGTCAGGGGGGGTTGTCCGCTCAGCGCCTGGCTGGAGGCCAGCACCTCATGGGTGTCGCGTTCGACGATCTGGGTGCCCAGGATGTAGCCGTCGTCGGGGATGTAGCCCGGGTAACGCTCGGACATGATGTCGCCCGCGACGTTGAGCGCTTCCAGCTCCGCGCGGTCGAGGGCCTGGTCCACGAACGTTTCGCGCAGCAGGAGGAAGGCCATGAACACGCCCAGCCCCGTGACCACGGCCAGTCCCGCGATCGTGCCCACCGTGACCCGGGCACGGATCGATCGGGGGCGTATCCGGTTCCACGCCCTGGCGAGCCCATCCCCCCAACCTGCCATCTTCCCATTGTCACCCTTGGCGACGGCCATCCGATGAACCACCGGCGGTGTGGCGGACAGTGGCCCAGGAGGATCGACGGCGCCGCCCTCGCGGGCGTCGGGCCGGGTTCGGCCCGCCCACACTACTCGTAGGGGTCGGGGGGGTCGGTGACCTCCTCCATCTCCACGACCTCGAACCCGTGCTCGCTGACGTCGGAGAGTTCGCCCTCGGGCTCGATCCACCTACCGCGCACCCTCCACCAGGTGTCCGCCTCGGGCGCGGGCGCACCCGAGATCACCACCTTGTTGACGACGGCGTCGGCGGCACAGCACGCCATCTGCAAGCGGGCCAGGTACCAGCCCTGCCCGTCGGCGGTGGGCACCGCGAACCCGGTCAGCTCCACCTCGCGCCCGGCCAGCAGACGCTCCTCGTCGATCCAGGCACGCATCACGAACTGACGGATGTGCATGGGGACGACCTCGCCGGGCTCCGCGTCGACCAGCCCGTCGTCGAAACGACCCGAACGGGGCTGGTCCGGTGGCGGGCCCGAAGCGCCGGCGGTGGTCTCCACGGTGTAGGCCCCCAGCGCGGGAGGAGCGACGACGAAGACGGCGACCACGGGAAGCAGGAGAAGCCAGGCCACACCGGGGGCACGGGAGTGGTCGTGACCGTGGTGCTCCACTCCCTCGGCCTCGGGTTCCTGCCGCGTCTCACGCAGTTCGGCCACGATGACGAGCACGCCGAGCACCGCCATGGCCACACCCGCGGCGATGAGGAAGGGGCCGAATCCTGGCTTGACCCAGTTCAGGTACAGGTCGGTGGCCACGGTGCTGGTCAGCGCGGCGGCTCCCAACAGTACGAGCGTCAGACCTTGAGCCATGCGGTTCACAGGAGCAGACCTCCGACCAGGAACGTGCTGAGCAGACCGACCACCAGGCACAGCGGCGCGAAGCGCGCCACGAAACGCCATCCGAACACACCGGCCTGCATCGCGATGAGTTTGAGGTCGACGATGGGACCGATCACCATGAACGCGAGCTTGGCGGTGGGCGAGAAGTCGGTGAGGCTGACCGCGACGAACGCGTCGGCCTCGGAGCAGATGGACAGCAGGATGGCGAGCAGGGAGAGCACGAGCACCGAGATCACGGGCGCCCCGGCCACCGTCAGCAGCCACTCGCGCGGCACCATGACGTTGAGCGTGGCGGCGGCCAGTCCGCCGACCACGAGATAACCGCCCGCGTGCATCATGTCGTGCAGCATCGACTCACGGAAGACCTTCCACCGGGACTCGCCGGGGCCGTGGGAGCGCGCGGGCGGCCTCAGCCAGTCGGCACGGCCGAAGCGCACCCAGATCCATCCGATGACCACGGAGGCCAGAAGCGAGGCGGTGAACCGGGCCAGCACCATCTCGGGCTGTCCGGCGAAGGCCACCGCGGTGGCGATCATGACGATCGGGTTGATGGAGGGGGCGGCGAGCAGGAAGGTGAGCGCCGCCGCGGGCGCCACACCGCCCTTCATCAGGCTCCCGGCGATGGGGACGGAGGCGCACTCGCAACCGGGCAGCAGCGCGCCCGAGACCCCGGCCACCGGTACGGCGCGGCTGGGTCTGGAGGGGATGAAGCGCTGGTAGGCCGAAGCGGGGACGAAGGCGGTGAGCGCGGCCGACAACGCCACACCGAAGACCAGGAAGGGCAGCGCCTGGAAACTGATCGCGGTGAAGATGGTGGCCCAGGCGAGGAAGGCCTGGCCGGTCAGCTCCTCCGACAGCCAGGCGTGCCCCATCGCCATCGCGGTGATGAACAGGGCGAACAGCCAGACGGTCCCCGTTCTGCGTTGTCCCCGGCGACGCCCCCAGTCCTCGGGGGGAAGCTCGTCGACCCGCTCGTCCCACCCTCTGGCGAGCGTGTCGCCGAGGGAAGGGGAGAAGGCCGGTTCTGGTGCGGCGTCGGACGTCGTCCGGTCGGACACGGTGGTACTCCGTGGTGGTCGGGTGGAATCTGCTGGCAGAGTACCGAAGATCGTTTTCGCCCGTGGGCGCTCCACACCGACCTGTGGACGAACGGGTCCAACCGATCCGGCCACAGGGGACGACTCACCCCGGAAAGCCCATGCCGGCCAGGAACATCACCCTGTGCGCTCCCCATACGCCCGCGTACCACAGCAGGCCCGCGGGGACCATCGCGGCGAGTCCGCGCACCCGGTCCCCCGGCTCCCGGGCCACCGCCAGGACGAGCGCGACGCCCACCGACGCGAGGAAGGCGGACTGGAGGTACATGGGGGCGAGGGAGGAGGGCACGGGCACCTCCGGAGCCGTGACCCGCAGGTACGTCCAGTCCAGCAACGGAAGCAGCGCGTCGGCGAGGAAGACCCCGCCCAGCAGACCGAGGCCCACGACACGGCGGGGGCGCCGCTCATGTCGGATCCACGCCCCGACCGTGGTCAACAGTGGTCCGGCCGCGCGGGCGGCCAGCAGCCACAGCCAGGCCGGAAGCAGCCATTCCGCGGGGGTGAGCAGAAAGTCGGGCCCGCCTGCGAGAATCGCCCCTGTCGCGTAGTAGCACACCACCGCGACGAGCAAAGCCACCGCCCCGAAGAGCGCCACCTGCCAGGGGCGCGACCTGGTCCCCGCCCACACCCCCGACAGGACGACGACGGCGCACCAGCCGGCGGCGGCCTCGGTGAACAGGTGACCGACCCAGCCGGG
Source organism: Nocardiopsis sp. ATB16-24 (assembly GCF_030271535.1). Taxonomy (GTDB): domain Bacteria; phylum Actinomycetota; class Actinomycetes; order Streptosporangiales; family Streptosporangiaceae; genus Nocardiopsis. The sequence continues at coordinate 42,686 of NZ_JASCXJ010000007.1, forward strand.
CGACAGCACCGCCAGGGGGATGGTCAGGGCGCCCAGGGCCGACCCGGCCGACACGGCCAGGAGGAGGACCACGGGAGAGGCGAGGCGCGAGGCGGAAGAGGTCGTCTGCACACCCCGACTATCGTTCCGCGTGGGCCCCTTGGTTCCCCGCCCGTCCGCGAAGAGCGCGACCGCCCCCGCCCGGGGCGTGGTTCAGCGGTCCTCGGGGCCCTGTTCGGGCTGGTCCCGGCCGGGGTCGGAGGGGGCCTGCCCCTCCGCACGCGGGACGTCCTCGGGCAGGGCGCCGGTGGCCGAGCCCCAACACTCCACGTTGCGCAGGTCGGGCATCTTGGAGAGCGTGAACTGCGGGTCCAGGCCGTTGCGCAACTGGCGACTGTAGTCCTTCAGCAACCGGAACGCGATCCCCGACAGAGGGGCCAGGGCCAGCAGGTTGACGGTGGCCATGACGCCCATGGCGATGTCGGCGAGGTTCCACACCAGGGTCAGCGGGGCCACCGAGCCGACGAACACCGCGACCAGGACCGCCCAGCGGAAGTAGGTCATGTTCCTGGGGCTGCTGTCCAGGAACATCAGGTTGCTCTCGCCGTAGTAGTAGTTGCCCAGGATGGAGGTGTAGGCCAGCAGGAACAGGATCACCGTGAGCGCGTGGACCGACCACGACCCCAGGTTGGACTCCAGCGCGCCCTGGGTGACCTGGACCCCCGGTTCTCCCCCGAACTCGGGGGCACCGAGCAGGACGATGAAGGCCGTCACCGAGCACACCAGCCAGGTGTCGAAGTACACGCCCAGGGTCTGCACCAGCCCCTGTTTGGCCGGATGGGAGACCGACGCGGCGGCTCCGGCGTTGGGCGCCGAACCCAGACCCGCCTCGTTGGAGAACATGCCGCGCCGCAGACCCTGCACGATCGCCGTGCCCACGCCTCCGGCGACGAACTCGCGCACCCCGAAGGCCGAGGCGAAGATGTCGGCGATGACCCCGGGCACCTCACCGAGGTTGAGGATGACCACGTACAGGCCGATGAGGATGTAGAGGATCGCCATCAACGGCACCAGCGCCTGGGCCACGTAGGCGATCCGCCGGGCGCCGCCGAAGATCACCAGCGCGGTCATCCCCACCAGGAGCAGGCCCACCACGGAGGCCAGTCCCAGCCCGGGGGACGCGCCGAGCGCTTCCGTCGAGGTGGCGATGGCACCGGAGATGCTGTTGGCCTGCACGGTGTTGAACGCCAGGCTGAAGGTCACGGTGATGATGACGGCGAACAGTACGCTCATCCACCGCTGTCCCAGCCCGTACTGCATGTAGTAGGCCGGCCCGCCCCGGAACCCCGTGCTGGTACGCACCTTGTACAGCTGGGCGAGGGTGGACTCCACGTAGGCGGCGGCCCCCAGCAGCGCCGCCATCGCCCACATCCAGAAGACCGCCCCCGGGCCGCCGAGGACGACCGCGGTGGCCACGCCCACGATGTTGCCCGTTCCCACCCGCGACGCCGCGGAGATGGCGAAGGCCTGGAAGGAGGAGGTCTCCTTCTTCCCGTCGGGGGCGATCCCCGGCGCGGCCCTGATCACCCGGAACATCTCCGGGAACAGCCGTAGCTGCACGACCCCCGACCGCACGGTGAAGTAGGCGGCGAGGACGATCAGCAGTGGGATGAGGAAGTAGCTCCAGAAGAAGTCGTTGACGGCGATGATGGCGTCGTTGAGCGCGTTCACACGTTCCCCTTCAGGCTGCCTGCGGACCAGGGCCACCCCGCAACCTTCCACGCGGTCCGCAAGACGACACCAACGGACACGCGGAGAAGCGTCGAATGGACGTCATAAGAGTTCATCTCGTGTGGTGGGTTCGCGTGGTGAGCCGGCGTGGTGAGCTCGCGGTGGCGGATCAGGGCGCAGGCGATGCCGGCACAGGTGAGGAACCAGCGCGGCCATGGAGTGCCATGGACAAGGTCATGTGCCGATACCACGCCCGATACCCGCGCGCCTGGTGGTGACCGATCCGGTCTCGTCCTTCGCGACCTGGAGACACCCCTGGACCGCCCACCGGGCCCCGATCACCCGCACCGATTCCGCCGGCGCCGTATGTGCTGCGACGAAACAGCGGGCAAGGAGTGACGTCGGTGGGGTGGGGGTCGGCGGTCATCGGGGTGCGCTTCAGCGGTCATGGGAGCATGATGTGAGGTGGAATGAGCGTTGGGGTGGGATTTTTCGCGGGTTTTCGGAGAGGATGGCCGGGTCGATCGTTGTCTTCACCGAACGTCAGGTCTCGCGGAGATAACGCCCCGCGTTTCCGCAGGTCGTTAAGCGTGAGCCCCACGCACGTGGGGATGGACCAGGACGGCATCGACCACATGCTCCAGTTGCTGGAGTGAGCCCCACGCACGTGGGGATGGACCGGCCCCCGGCCCGAAACCGACCATGGCCCGCACGTGAGCCCCACGCACGTGGGGATGGACCGTGATGGCCGAGCGCTGCTTCGGCCAGGCGGTCGCCTACCTGATCACCGCCTTGGAGACGCGGGGGCAGGGTCTGGAGATCGGGTGTGGCCCGCTGGTGGACATCGCCGTGCACGGGTTCATCCTTGACACGGTGAACTATCGCGAGTTCTGCCACCGCCACTTCGACGGGAGTTTCCTGGAACACGTGCCGGAGATCGCGTTCAAGTACGACAAGTACGACGGGACGGTGGAACGCACCGCGCACATCATCGAGGCGAACGGGTTCACCGTCGACTGGCCGCTGTGGGACCGCGACGCGATGCGGTGAAGCCCTTGCCACCCAGGCAGTGACTGCCACTGACATCTGGCATTCCAGCAGGTCGCCACGGCCACCCCGTGGCGACCTATCGTCGTGTTCTCCTGCGCAGGGGAAGGTGGCCGCGCTACCGTGGCCCGGGTTCTGCCACCTCACCCCACAGGGAACCCTCATGACCAACCCGACCTCGACCATTCCCGAGTACTGGGATCGCTGCGCCCAAGGTGTCACTGTTGAAGCCGACCTGGACGCGGCGTTCGGGTGGACCCAGTGGGACGACCACGGCCCCGGTTCCGAGCTGCTCGGGGATCCCTCCACCGCTTTGGAACTGGGGTGTGGGCGCGGGGTCGAGGTGGCCGCGCTCGCTCACCGCGGTGTCAAGGCCGAAGGCATCGACATCTCCCCCGTCCAGGTGGAGCAGGCACGCGAGCTGTGGGCACCTTTGGGTGCCTGTTTCCACCAAGGCGACGCCATCGAGTTCCTGCGGGAGACCGACCGGTCCTGGGAGGCGATCTACTCGGTGTGGGGCGCGGTGTGGTTCACCGACCCGAACGTGTTGCTGCCGCTGGTTCACGACCGGTTGACGCCGGGCGGCCGGTTGGCGTTCTCTCATGCCGAGCCGATACCGGGCTCTTCCGGGCCGCAGGGCATGTACGGAGGTGGTTTCCGTGGTAGGCGGGTGTGGTTGCACCAGTGGGCCGCCCATCCCGCAGAGTGGGAACACCTGCTTCGCACGACAGGGTTCGTCGACTCTCGGGTGTGGGTGGAACCCGCCCCTGACCCGGAGATGGTGGGCACCCTCATCGGCGTCGCTCACGCGAGCTAATGATCAGTTCTCCTTGCGTTCGTTGGTCCTCAGCCCCAAGGCTTCGCGGTAGTGGTCCGCGATCTTCTCGACGGGCATGCCGGGAGACAGCATGACGGGGATGGTGTCGCCGTGGTCGCGTGGGGTGATTCGTCCTCCGTGGAAACGGCGGGCGAGGCGTCCGCTCACCCAAGGGCGACTTGCTGAAGGAGCGGCAAGCCGGGGCCACCGGACTCTAGGGCCGGTGGCCCTCCGGTCCATCCCTACGTACATGGGGCTCGCTGGCCCAGAGGCCGGGATCGATGTGGGCCGGGTCCTCGGTGAGGTCGGCGGTCTCGGGATGTGTTCCAGCGGTGATGAACGCACGGTGTGAGGTGGAGTTTCCGTTGGGGTGGGACTTTTCGCGGGTTTTTGGAGAGGATGGCCGGGGTCGGTCGTTGTCTTCACCGACCGTTAGGTCTCGCGGAGATAACGCCCCGCGTTGTCGCAGGTCGTTAAGCGTGAGCCCCACGCACGTGGGGATGGACCGACGCCGGGAATGGTCAGGGGCGCCCACATTTGGTGAGCCCCACGCACGTGGGGATGGATCGCCTCCTCATACACGCCAGCGGACAGCACTTCGGCCCACGTGACCGAAATATCACGAACCGCAATAGATTGAACACAAGGAGTGTTCAAAGTAACAGAAGCCCCGAAGAGCACAGATCACTCGATCAATGACTCCCACCAGCCTCAACCCCCACCCTCCGCCCCTTGACGACAAAGCGATGCCTCAAGGTCTAGGTGTGCTCCAGAGCGCAGGCGCGGGTGGGTCCTCTCATCGGTGGGATCCTTGAACGAATCACCCAACAGCCAAAGTTTAATGCTCTATAGTTTAATGGATTGCGTCGCTCTGAAAGGAAACCAACGATGGCCACATGGGAAGAAGAGCACTGGCAGTCCAGTGTGGCCTCCGGCGTACCTCGATCCGCACGGCGCTCCGGACTCTATCGACGCTATGTCCCCGACCCTGTCGACGGACTCGCCCTGGCCGTCGATGGTCCTCTCTCACGCCAAGTCAACACGGTAGAGCGGAATATCCGCTCCCTTAACGGACCCGGCGCAGAGAACCTCGCCGCAATGGCACGCTTCCTCCTGCGCTCCGAAGCCATCGCCAGCTCACAGATTGAAGGGATCACTCCCTCAGCTCAGCAGATCGCCCTTGCCGAACTCGGCCAGTCCGAGAACGTGCGTGGGGTCAGCGAGCAGGCGCGTCTGGTGGCCAACAACATGACGGTCGTGCGACGGTCCACCACCGAACTCGTCGAGACATCGGCCTTGACTCTGGACCACATCGTCGAGCTCCATCGATCGCTATTGCCTGACCAGCCGCATCATCATGGCCTTCGTAGCGTGCAAAATTGGATCGGCGGTTCGGACTGGAATCCGATCGGGGCCGACTTCGTTCCCCCAGAACCTGACCGGGTTCCCGAGCTGATGGCAGACCTGGTCGACTACGCCAACGGCGCTGCCCACTCTCCCCTGATCCAAGCCGCGATCGTCCATGCTCAGTTCGAGACCATCCATCCCTTCACCGATGGCAACGGCCGTGTGGGGCGTGCGCTCATCCACACGGTCCTGGCCCGTCGCGGGCTGGCGGAGCGCGCGGTTCTGCCCATCAGCCTCGTGCTGGCCACTCTGCGAGACCAATACATCGCCGGGCTCAGCACCTACCGACACGACGAGCCCGCGGCGAGTGCCGGGGCGAGCACAGCGATCAACGCGTGGGTGGACGTCTTCGTCCAAGCCGCCGCTATCTCCGTTGAGCAGTCCCGAACACTCATGCGGCACATCGACGAGCTACGGTCGGCGTGGATCCAGCGTCTGTCGAGTTATCGGGAGTCCATTGGTCGGCGTCCCCTGCCCCGTGCGGACTCGGCCGTGGCACGTTTGTTGAATCAGCTCCCTGAGGCTCCGGTGGTCACCGCGACGACCTTGGCGAGGATTCTAGATGTCTCGTTCCCAGCGGCCAGCGCGGCACTGGACGAGCTTTTGAAGGCCGGGATCGTGCAGACCAAGGCGATCGAGCGAGGTGCCACCGCTTACTTGGCCCGTGAGGTGCTGGAGCTGATCACGATGGCCGAACGTGCTTTGGCAAGCACCAAGTTCGACACGCGTGTCTCGGCTCCTAACCGCCCCGTGCCGGCTCGACCACGGAATTGAAAGGACAGGGCATCGTGCTGAGAACCCAGGTTGGGTCTAGATGTGCTGTTTTTGGAAGTGAGCACACAGCGGGGTCCGCCCTGGCAGAGTGAGTGAACGTGCCTGGCCGTCATGTACGTGGCGGTCCATCCCCACGTGCGTGGGGCTCACGCTTAACGACCTGCGGCAACGCGGGGCGTTATCTCCGCGAGACCTAACGGCCGATGAAGAAACGACCGACCCCGGCCATCCTCTCCGAAAACCCGCGCAGAGTTCCACCCCAACGGAAATTCCATCTCACACCATGCTCCCATGACCGCTGAAGTGCACTCCGATGACCACCGACCTCACCGAGGACCCGACCCACATCGACCTCGGCCTCCGGACCAAGGAACGTCACCTCCACCGCCACCTCCACCGCGTCCGCCTTCGTCCTGGGGGACATCTTCGTGAGCCTCACGCCCGTGGGGATGAACTGACCGAAGCGCATCCCTGTGCCAGCCCATCCTGGGAGCGTCCCAGGACCTCGCGTCCGTGCGGTCCACCTCGAACCGCCTCCCCTTTCTCGCTGTCCCGGCGGCGCGGAAGTGGACCCGCACCGTGGTGGACTCCACCTCGGCGACGAGCCCCTCCCCCGCCGGCGGCGTCGATCCCAAGCCGATCGGCCGATCCTTGGTCGGGTGCCGTCCAGGAACCGGCGGCCTGCCGCGCTCTTCTGGGGGCCGTGGTGTTCGGGCGGGTCCCGCCACAGGACACCGGTAGCATGCGGCTCGTTCACCTTGGCGGGAGAAAGCGCATGAACCACAACGGCTCGCTCGTGCTCATCCGGGACCGCAGCGGTCGGATCCTGTGCCAGCTCCGTGACGACGAACCCGGCATCGCCTGGCCCGGCCACTGGATCCTGCCCGGAGGTCGACAAGAGCCCGGTGAAAGCTGGGAGGAAACAGCGCGCCGCGAGGTGCGGGAGGAGACCGGTCTCGACCTCCGGCGGCTGCACCGGGTGCACGTGCGCGTGGTCGCGCCCGATACGCTTCCCCCGGCCATGTTCCACGCCCGGGTCACGGGCGAGGAACCCCTCGTCCTGGGTGAGGGGCAGGCACTGGCCTGGTACCATCCGGACGCGCTGCCCGAGCCGATGCCAGGACCGGTCGTGGACTACATCACCCAAGCCCTCGCACAGGTCGGCCAAGAACCGGTAGGGGCACCACCGGTGCGGACGCCCACGGCCCTGGTCGTAGAGGAGACCGACCCCCGACGGCCCTGAGTACGGCAACCCGCTCCGGACACATGCCCGCGCGGTCTCCTGTGGTGGAAACGCCCATGGCCGACTCCACCGACACTCCCTACCGTTCCGTGCATGAAACCGAACGCATCCCCTCCGTCACCCTCCGGACGGCGCGGAACGCCCTTCCGTCGGGTGGTCACCGCCAGTCTCATCGGCACGACGATCGAGTGGTACGACTTCTTCCTCTACGGTTCGGCCGCCGCCCTCGTCTTCAACCGCGTCTTCTTCCCCGACTCCGACCCCCTGGTCGGCACCATGTTGGCGTTCACCACCTACGCCGTGGGGTTCGTCGCACGTCCTCTGGGCGGCCTGGTCTTCGGACACTTCGGCGACCGGATCGGCCGTAAACAACTCCTGGTCATCAGTCTGCTGCTGATGGGGGGCGCCACGTTCGCGATCGGTCTGCTGCCGACCTACGCGGCGATCGGTGTGGCCGCTCCCCTGTTGTTGACGCTGCTGCGGGTCGTCCAGGGCTTCGCGTTGGGAGGCGAGTGGGGCGGCGCGGTGCTGCTGGTCGCCGAACACGGCAGGCCCGCCGACCGCGGGTTCTGGGCGTCCTGGCCTCAGGCCGGCGCGCCCGGCGGCAATCTGTTGGCCACCGCGGTGCTGGCCGTCCTGGCCGTGACGATGTCCGACGCGGCCTTCCTGTCCTGGGGCTGGCGTATCCCGTTCCTGCTCTCGGGCGTGTTGGTGCTCATCGGCCTGTGGATCCGTCTGGCGGTGAGCGAGTCCCAGGTCTTCCGGGAGGCCAGTGAACGGGCGGCGGCCTCGGCCCGGCCCGAGCGCGCCCCGATCCTCTCCGTGCTGCGCGACCACTGGCGTGAGGCACTGGTGGCCATGGGTGTGCGCATGGCCGAGAACGTCTCCTATTACGTCGCCACGGCGTTCATCCTCGTCTACGCCACTCAGCAGGCGCAGATGCCCACCGGACAGGTGCTCAACGCGGTGCTCATCGCCTCCGCCGTACACCTGGTGACCATCCCGGCCTGGGGCGCGTTGTCGGATCGTCTGGGGCGGCGTCCGGTGACGGCCCTCGGCGCGGCGGGCGTGGCACTGTGGGCCTTCGCGTTCTTCCCGTTGATCGACGTGGGCACCTTCGGTTCGGTGACCCTGGCCGCGACCGTGGCCCTGGTCCTGCACGGCGCCATGTACGGCCCTCAGGCCGCCTTCTTCTCGGAGTTGTTCAGCACACGGGTGCGCTACTCCGGCGCCTCGATGGGGTACCAGTTGGCCTCGATCGTGGCGGGCGGCCTGGCACCGCTGATCGCGACCGCGCTGTTGGCCTCCTTCGGCACCGGCACGCCGATCGCTCTGTACGTGGCGGCGATGTCCGCCCTCACCCTGGTCGCGGTCGCGTTCGCCCGTGAGACCAAGGGCGTCGACCTGAGTCGCGTCAGTGTCCGAGAGGAGTAATCGACCCCGGTGACGGCCCGGGGCCGGCAGGTGGCACCTGCCGGCCCCGGGCCCGTTCTCACGCTGTCAGTGTCGCTGGGCCGAGTCGTAGCGCTCGCCCCGACGCGAGGGACCACCGCGACGATCGCCGCGGTAACCGCCGCGGTTGTCGCCGCTCCGGTAACCACCGCCGCCGCGCCGCTCGCCACGGGGACGGTCGGAACGGTGACCGCCGCCCTCGCCACGTTCGCCCTGACGCTCACCGTCGCGGTAGCCGCCCTCGCCGCGCTCACCACGGGAACGGTCCCCGCGGTAACCACCGCGGTAACCGCCTCCGCGCTCGCTCCGGTAGCCACCGCGGTAGCCGCCACGGCGAGGACCGCCACGGCCACGGCGCTCACGCACGGGCTCCGGCGGCTCGATCCACGGCTCCCACGAGGGCTCCTTGGCTCCGGTCACCTCGGTGAGCAGTTCGTCGCCGGGGTTGACCAGGTGCTGCTTGGCGTCGACTCCGGCGTCGCTGAGCAGGCGTCGGGCCATGCGGCGCTGGTTGGGCGCCACGAGGGAGACGACCGCGCCCGAGGAGCCCGCGCGGGCGGTGCGTCCGCCGCGGTGCAGGTAGTCCTTGTGCCCGGTGGGCAGGTCGACGTTGACGACCAGGTCGATGCCGTCGACGTGGATGCCGCGCGCGGCCACGTCGGTGGCGACCAGGGCCTGGATACGGCCCTCGCGGAACTTGGCCAGGGTGCGGGTGCGCACGCTCTGGGTCTTGCCGCCGTGGAGGGAGGCGCAGGGAACGCCGGCCTGGACCAGCTGCTCGCTGATGGTGTCGGCGCGGTACTTGCTGCGCACGAACAGGATGGTGCGGCCCTCACGCGCGGCGATCTGGGTGACGATCTTGTTCTTGTCCCGGGGCAGCACCTTGAGCAGGTGGTGCTCCATGGTGGTGACCTGGGAGACCGGCGGGTCCACCGAGTGGGTGCGCGGGTCGTTCATGTACCTGCGGACCAGCTTGTCGACGTCGCCGTCGAGCGTGGCCGAGAACAGCAGGGTCTGTCCCTGGGGACGCACCTGGTCCAGCAGCTCGCTGACCTGCGGCATGAAACCCATGTCGCACATCTGGTCGGCCTCGTCGAGCACGGAGATCCCCACGTCGCCCAGGTCGCAGGCGCCCTGCTCGATGAGGTCGGTGAGACGGCCGGGCGTGGCGACCAGGACCTCGACGCCCCGTCGTAGTTCGTTGATCTGGCGGGTGTAGGAGCTTCCCCCGACCACGTCGCCGACGCGCGCGCCCACGACGCGGGCGTAGGGGCGAAGGGCGTCGCGGACCTGGTGGGCCAGCTCGCGGGTGGGCACGAGGATCAGTGCCCGGGGGCGGTTGGCGGCGGCGCGGCGCTCGGCGGCGCGCACCAGGACCGGCAGGCCGAAGGCCAGGGTCTTGCCCGACCCGGTCCGACCGCAACCGAGGACGTCCCGGCCTTCGAGGGCGTCGGGAATGGTGGCGGCCTGGATCGGGAACGGGGTGGTCACACCGTTCCTGTCCAACTCAGCGACGATCTCCTGGGGCAGGCCCAGGCCGTCGAAAGCAGGCGTTACGGCAGTGTCCGTCGTCAAGTGACGTACCTTCCTCATCTTTTGGCGGCGTTTCGAGGAAGGCTTCACACGGCTTGGCCAGCGAAGAAATCACACAAACGCGCCTGATCACACGCGGAAGCGGACCCCTTGCATGGTGCGGGGGCTCCTGAGCTCGTGGATTCCTCACTGCTGTGGGGGGATACGAGCGACTCTCGGATCAAGAGTGGCACCGACCGGATCGGCACGCTCTCCGCGTCTTGCGCGGCCTGGGCGCGCTCGGATGCGCGCGGCATGTCACGACCGCTTGCAGCAGCGTACTAGAGATCGCGCGGCCTCGGGGACGGTAAGGGGGTTTTTCGCCGGTGATACGGATCTCCCTACGTCGTGCCCTCCCCGGACCTGCACCGTTTCCCGGTGCGTGTTCGGGGAGGGCTTCCAGACACGACCCCTCAGGCGTGTCCTTCGACTCCGGGTAGTGGGACGGTCACCGTCCCGTCATGCCCTTGGCCAGTGCGGTGAGTCGGGCCGCCTGGGCCCTGCGCTCGGCCTCGGCCTGCTGGGCCAGCGTGTTGCCGGCGGCCTGCTGGAGCAGGGCCTTGGTGGCGGTCGCCGCCTCGCGGTCGGTGGCCAACAGCGCGGCGACGACGTCGTCCACCGCCCCGGAGAGTTCGTCCACGCCGACGACCAACTCGGCCAGACCCAGCTCACGCGCCTCCTGGGCACCGACGCGGCGGGCGGTCAGGCAGATCTCGATGGCGCGGTTGACCCCGACGATGTCGACCAGGGGCTTGGTGCCGGTCAGGTCCGGGACCAGTCCGAGGGCGGGTTCCTTCATGCACAGTCGAGCGTCGTCGGCCAGGATGCGCAGGTCACAGGACAGGGCCAGCTGGAAGCCCGCGCCGATGGCGTGACCGCGCACGGCGGCGATGGTGACCAGGTCGGGGCGGCGCAGCCACAGGAAGCCCTCCTGGAGGCCGGCGACGTAGTCTTGGAGTTCGGCGTCGGTGGTGGTGCCGTCGGCCAGTCCCGCGACGACGGAACGCTCGCCGTCGACCCCCTCGGGGCTGAACATGCCGAGGTCGATTCCGGCGGAGAAGGTGTCACCGTCCCCCTCGATCACCACGATACGGACATCGTCGGGGAGGGTGCGGCCGATATGGGCCAACGTGGTCCAGGTGCGCCCGGTCATGGCGTTACGGCGCTCAGGGCGGCTGATGGTGATGCGCGCGACCGGGCCCTCCAGCCCCAGTCGGAGCCGCGCCCGGGAGAGCTCTTCCTCCGTGGGCGGTGCCTGGCCGTGTGACGCCTGTGCCATGGGGTCCTCCGTCGAGTTCGGTGTCACCCCAGATATTACTCATCAGTAACCGACCAGGGCGCGCACGGGGCGGCTCCCGTGCGCACGAGGCTCACGCCTTGCGCGTGGCTCCGCCCCGCCCTCGCAGCTCCACTCCGGCCTCGCCCAACAGTCGATAGACGAAGCCGTAGGAACGCCCGGTGGCCGCCGCCAGCATGCGGATGCTCTCCCCCGCGTCGTAGCGGCGCTTGAGCAGGGAGGCGAGTTCGGAGCGCTCGGGGCCCACCAGCCTTCTGCCCTTGTCCGGCACCTCGTTCACGCGTCACTCCTTCGAGTCGGTCGGTCGCCTTGGCGGAATCACCCTCATGATCAGCCATGCCGCTCCCCACACGCCACATCCCCGCGACGCCGCGCGTGGTACCGCGTTCCGAAAACGGGTTTCGGAACGCGGTGATCACCGACCGAAAAGACGCCGGGTGAACCCCTCCGGCGTTCTGGGCGTCATGGCCCCGAGGCCGCTTCCTAGGCCAGGGCGATGAGGTCCTCGAACTCGGCGTTCCACACGTCCTCGACGCCGTCCGGCAGCAGGATGACCCGCTCGGGCTGGAGTGCCTCCACCGCGCCCTCGTCGTGGGTGACCAGCACGATGGCGCCCTTGTAACCGCGCAGCGCGGCCAGGATCTCCTCCCGACTGGCCGGGTCCAGGTTGTTGGTGGGCTCGTCCAGCAACAGGACGTTGGCGCTGGAGACCACGAGCGTGGCCAGGGCCAACCGCGTCTTCTCCCCACCGGAGAGCACCCCCGCGGGCTTGTCCACGTCGTCGCCGGTGAACAGGAACGAACCCAGGGTGCGGCGCGCCTCCACCTCGGGCAGGTCGGGCGCGGCGCTCATCATGTTCTCCAGCACCGTCCGGTCCATGTCCAGGGTCTCGTGCTCCTGGGCGTAGTAACCGAGTTTGAGTCCGTGCCCGGGGAGGACCTTGCCGGTGTCGGGTTCCTCGATCCCCCCGAGCAGCCGCAGCAGGGTCGTCTTGCCCGCGCCGTTGAGTCCGAGGATGACCACGCGGCTGCCCCGGTCGATGGCCAGGTCCACTCCGGTGAACACCTCCAGGGAGCCGTAGGACTTGGACAGCCCCTCGGCCATGAGCGGTGTACGGCCGCTGGGCGCGGGGTCGGGGAAGCGCAGTTTGGCCACTTTGTCCGCCTGGCGGACCCCCGCGACGCCGTCCATGATGCGGTCGGCGCGGTTGAGCATCTGTTGCGCAGCGCGCGCCTTGGTGGCCTTGGAACGGAACCTGTCGGCCTGCTTGCGCAGGGCCTCGGCCTGCTTCTCGGCGTTGGACTGCTCGCGCCTGCGGCGACGTTCGTCGGCCTCGCGCTGGGCCAGGTACTGCTTCCAGCCCATGTTGTAGATGTCGAGGGAGCTGCGGTTGGCGTCCAGGTAGAACACCTTGTTCACCACGGTCTCGACCAGTTCCACGTCGTGGCTGATCACGATGAGACCGCCCTGGTGGGACTTGAGGAAGTCGCGCAGCCAGACGATGGAGTCGGCGTCGAGGTGGTTGGTGGGCTCGTCCAACAGCAGTGTGTCCGCGCCGCTGAACAGGATGCGCGCCAGTTCGATCCTGCGGCGCTGTCCGCCGGAGAGCGTGTGCAACGGTTGGCCGAGCGCCTTGTCGGGCAGGCCGAGGCTGGAGGCGATCGCGGCGGCCTCGGACTCGGCCGCGTAACCGCCGAGCACGTGCAGGCGCTCCTCCCAGCGCGCGTAGGCGCGCACACCCTTGTTACGGGTCTTGCCGTCGGTGCTGGCCATCTTCTTCTCGGCCTCGCGCAGCCCCTTGAAGGCCTCGTCGATGCCGCGCGCGGACAGCACCCGGTCCCGGGCGATCACGTCCAGGTCGCCGGTGCGCGGGTCCTGGGGCAGGTAGCCGATGCTGCCGGAGGAGGTGACCGTCCCACCGGTGGGCGGGCCTTCCCCCGCCAGGACCTTGGTCATGGTGGTCTTTCCCGCACCGTTGCGGCCGACCAGTCCGATCCGGTCCCCGGCGGCGACGCGGAAGGTGGTCGGCTCCAGCAGGAGTCGAGGACCGACGCGCAGTTCGAGGTCGGTGGCGATCAGCATGATGGGGCTTCCTACGAGAGTGGCGGAACGGTCATCGATGTGGCCGGGCACGCGTGAGCCATGACCGGCACGTGGGGAGGGTGGGGGACGCGGCCTCGGGCCGACCGACCCAGACTAACGGCAGTGGCGAGGGGCGGGGCGAGGGGTTTTTCGCGCCCGGTACGGAACGTGCCCCCTCCGCGGTCAACGGACAAGGGGCACGTCGCATTCCTCAGACGGGTTCGGCGCGAAGGCGCCCGGCCGCCTCCGTCATCTCTGTTCGGGGGTGGTCGCGGACGTGGCCCCACCCCCCTCGTCTCCGTCTCCGTCCGCCTTGACCACGACCTTGTCCGCCTCGATCCTGGCCACGCTGGTGGAGTCCTCCTCGTCCCCGCCGGGGGAGGGCGGACGATTGCGCAACAGTGCGGCCAGCACCGCGACCACCGGGGTGGCCAGGAACATGCCGGGGATACCGCCGACCACGGCGCCGACCGAGATGGCGATGAGCACGATGGGAGAGGGCAGGTCCAGGGACGCGCCGTAGATGCGCGGCGCGAAGACGTTGCTCTCCAACTGCTGTACCGCGACCACGAGCAGGACCACGATCAGTGCGGTGATCCAGCCCTCGGTCACGAAGGCCACCAGCGCCGCGAGCAGACCGCTGAGGAAGGCTCCGATGATCGGCAGGAACGCGCCGACGAAGGTCAGCACGATCAGCGGGATGGCCAGGTTGATGTCGATGAGGAAGATCAGGAAGATACCGATGCCGACGGCGTCGATGAACCCGACCGCCGCCACTCCCCTGACGTAACGGCCCATCACGCCGAAGGCGACCTCGCCCGCGTGGCTCAGGCCCGGACGGGAACGGGGCGGCAGCAGGGTGAGGAACCATTCCATGAGCTGGTCGCCCGAGTGCACGAAGTACACGGTCAGGGCGATGATCAGGACGATGCCGACCAGGACCGAGATCACCGCCGAGGTCGCGGTCCACGCACCGCTGAGCAGCTGGTCCTGGTTCTCGGTGATCATGCTCTGGATCTGCGCCCAGGCGTCGTCGAGCAGGTCGGTGAACAGCGCCGGATCCAGTCCGAAGGGCACCTGGACGTTCTGCAACTCGCTGACCGCGCTGGTCACGCTGTCCACCAAGGGGCCGAAGCCCTGGATGGCGGGGGTGACGATCAGCGAGATCACCCCGCCGAAGACGACGAGTCCCACCAGGAGGGAGATGGCGGTGGAGGCCCCCCGCCCCAGCCCCTTGTTCCGTAGGGCGCCGGCGATCGGCATGAGAAGGGCGGTGATGAACACCGCCAGGATCACCGGCAGGGTGACGACCGAGAGGTAGACGAGCACGTAGACGAGCAGTCCCGCCACCACGCCGATCAGCAGGACCCGCCAGGCCACGTCGCTGATCGATCTCAGCAGGTCGTCGGTTCCCGACTGCTGTTCGGCCGGTGCCTCTTCCTTTTGGGGCTCGGACCGGGCACGCTCGTTCTCCGCCTCCAGTCTGGCGAGACGCTCGGCACGGGCTCTGCGGGCGGCGATCCATTTGTTCAGGAGCGCCCACACTCCCGGCCGTTGGGCTTGCACATGGACTCCATTCTCTGGACGGGGTGGGGTGGAGCCTGAGGCCTGCCACCACACGGGGACGGGGCCAGGCGTGGACGGAGGCCCCGGGCCCTTCGCCCGTGGGCCGAGACCGAGGAGATCAGAAGCGCCAGGGCTCCCCGGCGTGGCCGCTGGAGACGATCTCGTTGCCGAAGGGCGCCAGGGCCACGGGGATCATCTTCAACGAGGCCCAGGCCATGGGAATACCGATGATAGTGACGGCGAGGCCGATCGCGGTGGCGATGTGGCCCAGGGCGAGCCACCATCCGGCGACGATCACCCAGATGACGTTGAGGGCGGTGGTCATGCCGCCGCCGGAGTCGGATCTGCGGACCAGCTCCCTTCCGAAGGGCCAGAGCGCGTAGTTGGCCATGCGGAAGGAGGCGACCCCGAAGGGGATCGTGATGATCAGGACACAGCAGATGACGCCCGCGATGACGTATCCGACGGCCAGCCAGAAGCCGGCGACGATGATCCAGATGATGTTCAGGATGAGCCGCAAGAGGGCCACGCTGCCTCGTCCTTCCTGTCAGGTCCCGTTGTCGAGGGCGTTCGACGAGTGGGACCGCGTCCTCGTTTTCTATCGTCTGGGACGCTCACTCACCACGACCCGTTCTGGTGCTTCCCCCTGACACTTCCCCTAGGGGAAGGTCTCGACGCATGGGGAGGGCGCGGGGGTCGCTCCGTGCGGTGTCGGGGCGGGGCGTCGCGGGGATGCGAGGGCCACGGAGCGCGGTGACGGAAGGTGAGGACATGCGGTCATGCCCGAACGAGGGACAGGGTGCCGACCGCAATGTGATCGGTACATCACGAAGAGCCTCTAGGCAGGAGGGACATCGCACCATACGATGTGCTGTGTCCTTCGCAAGGCATCAGATCTTGCGTTATGCGACAAACTCGGACAAACAACCGCAGATCGGCCTGTAGTCAACAGATTTCGGTAACGGTTGAGCGAGTAATTTCCCTACCCCCCGTGCATGAGCGGGACTGGGGATGGCATGATTACGTACCGGCTCGGACGGAGGCCGTCACCGCCTCCGCAGCCGTTCACGTGAGAGCACTCCGCCGTCGGCGGGTCGGTGCCGCAAGGCTGTGCTTCTCGTGGTCTCAGCCACACCGGGGAACATCGCTGACCCCTATCGGCGTTTGCGTCGTGCGGGGTGTCTCACGTCGCGTGACCAACTTTTGGTGACTGAAGCTTTTTCCGACAGCTTACTAGTGATTTCAGTAGAGGTGGTTCAAGCATGTCTCAGGTACGTCGGCAGGCCGCGCTGCGCCCCCGCCCGAGCTGGGGGTGGCAGGATGCCGCCGCGTGCCGGGGCGAGGACCTTGTGCTCTTCTTCGGCCCGGACGGCGAACGCCAGCCGGAGCGGGAGATCCGTGAGCGCAAGGCCAAGGAGATCTGTGCGGCCTGCCCTGTTCGGACCGACTGCCTGGACTATGCGATCTCGCGTCCGGAGAAGTACGGCACTTGGGGCGGCCTGAACGAGGACGAGCGTGCTTCCGAGCGCCGTCGCCGTATGCGTCGCGCCAACGCCGCTTGATCGAGGTTCCCGCGCAAACGGATCTCTCCGGTGGCCCCGGCCCCCGAACAACCCGCGGCGCCCCGACGAAATCGTCGAGGGCGCCGCGGGTTCTCCGTACCCGTCGCCGACCGTCGCGGGGCTCAACGGCCCCCCGGGGACAGGTGCCGGTCGAACCACTCCAGGGCCTCGGAGGCCACCCGGCGCCAGCGGCCGGGGCCACCGACCGCCCGTTCCTCCCCCGCCATCGTGCGCAGATCGGTGGGCCCGCCCAGCCGGGCGCGCACCCACTCACCGAGTTCGCGCGCGAAGGAGTCGCCCCCCTCCAGCAGGATCAGGGTGGGCGCCCGCACACCGGACAGGCCCTCCTCCGCCAGATCGATCCGGCCTCCACAGACCACCACCGCGTCCACGTCCCGGGAGCGGGTGGCCGCCGCCACCAGCGCCGCGGGAGCGGCCTCGCCCGAGGCGAGCACGCCCAACGGCCGGTCGGCCGTGTCCGTGGCCTGACGCATCCAGTCGACGGCGGCGCCCAGTCGTGCGCCCGACTCCTCGGCCGTGGCGCCGCCCACCTCCGCGGAACGCTCCCGCCCGGTCGGGGAGTCCAGCAACAAAGTGGCGTATCCGGCCCGTTGTAGGACCGGTGCCACCGCTCTCCACCGCTCGTCCTCCCGTCCCCCTTCGGCCGCCATCACCACCGCTCCGCGCAACGCCGCCGGCACGGTGAGATCGCCGTCCAGGAACGTCCGCCCCGCCCGCACACGCACGGTCCGGGTGACGTCGTCGCCGAGGGAACGGGCCCGACCGTACTCGGCCATGATCGCGGTGACGTGGCGGTCGGAGAGCTGGTCGAAGTCGCGGTACCACTCCCCCACCGCGCGGAAGTTGTCCGGCGCGCTGAGCACCACCAGGGCATCGGCCTCCTCGTGCAGCAGTTCGACCGCCTCCGGCGAGGCCACGGGCACGGCCAGGACCAGGTGGGCGGGGCCGGCCTGGCGGACCATGCGCAGCGCGGCCCGCGCGGTGCCCCCCGTGGCCACACCGTCGTCCACGATCACGCAGTCGCGACCGGCGATCCTCGGAGCCGGCCGCTCGCCTCGGTAGACCCGACGCCTGCGGTCGAGCTCGTCGCGCTCGGCGGAGACCGTGTCGGACAGGGCCTGACGGGGCACGTGCATCCGTGCCAGGGCGAAGTCGTCGTAGAGGACGCGCCCGTCCTCGGCGATCGCTCCGACCCCCAGTTCGGGTCGGCCCGGCAGACCGATCTTGCGGACCACGAGCACGTCGAAGTCGGCGTCGAGCCGTCGGGCGAGTTCCGCGCCGACCGGTACCCCTCCTCGGGGGAGGGCCAGGACGAGCGGATCGTTGACCGCGAAGGGGCGCACCCGCTCCGCGAGGCGGCGTCCCGCCTCCGACCGGTCGGTGAAGGGCAGTGCGACGGGTACTGGGTTCATGTCCTCACCGGTACGGGACCCGAGCCCCGGTACCGCTCCTCTCGGCTGTACGAAGTGAGCCGCTGGAAAGTGCTACCGAGATACCCCCCGACACGGCGGTTACAACCCCGTGTCCGAGCAAAACCCACCGTCAGGCGCGATGGAAGTCGTCCTTGAGCACCGCCATGAGCAGGGCGTCGTGGCGCCGCCCCTCCCACAGCAGGGAGTCCCGCAGCCGTCCCTCCACGGAGAAACCGCACGAACGGTAGACGGCGATGGCCCTCATGTTGAAGGCGTAGACGTAGAGCCAGACACGGTGCAGGCCGATGTGCTCGAAGGCGTACTCCAACACGAGCCGGGTGGCCTCCCGGCCCAGACCCCGACCGGTGAACTCGATCGAGGACAGGGCGATGCGGTAGCCGGCGCTCTCGTTCTCGGGCGAGACGGCGTAGATGGACAGCTCACCCAGATAGCGTTCGTCCCCGGACGCGAGGATGGCCAGGTCCAGACGGTCGGTGCGGCCCGCCCGTGTGGCGCACCATTCCTCGGCCTGGGCGTAGGTCAGGCGACGGTGTGTCCCGGTGAGTCTGCGGACCTCCTCGTCCAGGCCGGCGGTGAAGTAGGCGTCGGTGTGCTCCGGGGCGAGGGGCACCAGACGTACGCTCCTACCGGTGAGTGTGGGTTTTTCTCGCAACGCACTCGTGTTGATCATGTGCTCTTCCGGTTCCGTCCGGGCCGTGCGGACACGGTTTCCGGCGTGAGGGGTCGGCGGACAACGGGCTGGCAGCCCTTGCGTGGGAGCGGGTCGCGGGGGCGGGAGGGACCACGACGCCGGGGTGCGCCGCGGTCCGTGGGTCGGGGGCGGGCGGACGGCTCCGCGCGGCTGCGGAGCGGAACCTTCATGTAAATCCGGAGTGCGGACAATGGCAAGCGTGCTGCGGCGGGTCGCGCGAAAGCCTGTCATCCGACGACTCGGCCGGATAGCATCTGCGCGTGCCGAGTTCATCGTGGGAGTCGACTGTGAGAACCCCGACCGCGACCGTTCCCCCGCCCCTGGAGGCCCGCAGGGCCAGAGTCGCGGTCTCCGCCCTCTTCTTCGTCAACGGTTTCACCTACACCAACGTCGTTCCGTGGCTGCCGGTGATCAAGTCCCGGCTGGAACTGGGCAACGCGGAGTTGGGGTTGGCGATCGCGGCGATGCCGACCGGAGCGATCCTGACCGGAATGCTGGCGGGCCCCCTCATCCACCGGTTCGGAAGCGGCCGGACCGCCGTGGGTACCGGTCTGATCTCTGTGGGAGCGCTCCCATTCCTGGCGTCGGCACAGAACTGGTGGACGCTGGCCGCGACGCTGTTCGTCCTGGGCAGCGCCGACGCGTGGACCGACTCGGCGCAGAACGCCCACGGGCTGCGCGTGCAACGGCGTTACGGGCGCACCATCATCAACACCTTCCACGCGGTGTGGAGCATGGCCGCGGTCGCCGGTGGTCTGCTGGGCGCGGCCATGGCCGGATCGGGGGTGCCCGTCCTGTGGCATCTGAGCGGTGTGGCGGGGCTCTTGGTGTGCGTGAACCTGATGGCGGGTCGGATGCTGCTGCCCGGTCCGGACAGCGCCGAACGCGAGGACGGAACCGAGAACGGGACCGGGCGTCGGCCGCGCGTACCCGTGCGGGCCGTACTGCTGTTGCCGGCGCTCGGCGTGCTGTTGATGTTCGCCGGAGGCATCGAGGACTCGGCCGCCTCGTGGGGTGCGGTGTACATGACCTCGGAGTTGGGGACGCCCCTGTTCCTGGCCGCGATGCCGTTCGTGGCCTGCCAGGCGATGATGACGTTGGGACGCCTGGTCGGAGACCGGGTGACCGACCGCTTCGGAGCGGCCACCGTGGGACGCGCCTGTGGACTTCTGGCGGCCGGCGGCATCGCGTTCGCCCTGCTGCTGCCGTATCCGGTGACCACGGTGATCGGCTTCGGGGTGATGGGACTCGGCGTGTCCACCCTGTTTCCGTTGACGCTGGCCGCGGCGGGTGACGTCCCGGGAGTGCGCACCGGGGACGGGGTCACGGTGGTCGGGTGGCTGGGACGGGCGGGGTTCTTGGCCTTCCCTCCCCTGGTGGGGCTCCTCGCCGACTCCTTCGGCCTGGGTGTCGCGCTGTGGGTGATCGCGGGGGCGGGTGTGGGCGCCTTCCTGCTCGCGTTCGCGCTGCGTCCACGGGGATGAGCGTCCGGGCCCACCTCATCGTCGGGGCGGCCCGGACCGTCGGAGAAGGACGGTGTGCGGGTGCGCCGAAGCGTCCCTGACGGAGAAAAGGGAAGGGCCCCGACCGTCGACTCCGGCGATCCTGTCCGGAGACGGTCGGGACCCTCGTGCCCGCACGGCTCGGCCGTACGGTGCGGGGGTGCCTCAGGCGGTGTCCTCCAGGGAGTCCGCTCGCCCCGCCCGGGCCTCCGAAGGGGTCCGGGCGGGGCTTTGAGCGAAATTCCGTCGGACGACCCTAGGCGATCGGGGCGGGGCGACGGGCGCCGGCCCACAGGGCCAGAACACCGATACCCGTCACGACGGCGCCACCGAGCACGAATCCCTGCATGTCGACGCCGGTGGCGGCGAGGGTGTCGTCACCACCGCCGCTGACCGGGGCGGGGGCACCGGGAGCGGTGCCGCCGGCGGTGCTGCCGGGCGCGGTGGTGCCACCACCGGGAGCCTGGCTCTCATCACCGTCGTCGCCGGGCTTCTCACCCTCCCCCGGGTCCGGGTCCGGGTCCGGATCGGGGTCCGGGTCGGGGTCCGGGTCCGGGTCGGGGCCCGGGTCCGGGTCGGGGCCCGGGTCCGGGTCGGGGTCAGGATCCGGTTCGGGGTCCGGCTCACCGGGACCGGGCTCCCCACCATCACCGGGGTCGGGCTCCGGCTCGGGCTCGGGTTCACCGGGACCGGGCTCACCGCCGTCACCGGGGTCGGGCTCCGGCTCGGGCTCGGGGGTGGTCGGGAAGTCGAACGGCTGCGGCGCCGTCAACTGCTCGGCCGCATCCTGGGTGGGCAGAACCTCGACGACCGGGGTCTCGACCGTCTCCTCGGCCGCCTCGGGGGCGGCCTCGGGAACGGTCTCGTCCACGGTGTCGGCGAACACCGGGCCCGCGGAGAACCCGGCCATGAACAGGCCGGCCGCGGTCACGGTGAAGAACCGCTTCTTGGGGGACATCCCACTCCTTTCTTTTCTCGGGTACTGCCTTACTCGGGGGGGATGGCATAGAGGTGGTCCTCGTGGACCACGATGGCCCGCTCGCCGAGCAGACCACTGGGTTGAACGGAACCCTCCTCGGCGCGCTCGACCCCGCCCTCGGCGTCGACGGCGGCCGGGGCGCCGTCGAGTCGACCGAAGACGAGGGAGCCGACCGCGATGTCGGGCTCGAAACCGGGCACCACGGAGGTCCGACCGTTCTCGGGGTCCATCACCACGGGACCGTAGGCGACCAGGTCCGTGCCCACCGGTCCCGAACGGTGGCGCACGCCCTCCAGTTCGTCGGGGTCGATCTCCGCGCCGCCCAGCACGCTGCCGTCCCGGCTGTCGTGGAAGGCCAGGACGGTGCCCTCTCCGCGCAGGGGCTCCCAGCGGACGATGACGTACTCGCGCAGGGCGGTCACCACGGACTCCATCTCGCCACCGTTCTCGGGGCGCCGGGGGTTGACCTGCACGGCGTCGCCGTCGGTATCGGTCCAGGTCCAGGGACCGTTCACCACGGCGGCCAGGATCTCCTCGCCCTCGGCGAGCATGGGGGCGGATCCGGCGGGGACCTCGACCCGTTCGAGCTCCTCCCCCACCAGGACGAAGGCCTCCTCCTCGTTGCGGACGAGCACGGAGTCCCCCACGTACTGGGCCGCGGTGTCCTCGGGCAGGTCCACGCTGCTCGGGGCACCGCCCGAGGCGGGCCAGAGCCACAGCGTCCCGGCCGTCTCCATGACGATGGCCGTCTCCCCGCCGTAGTCCACGAAGCGAGGAGCCCCGAGGAACTCTCCCGAGGCGGCCGGCAGGTCGACCGACCACCGACTCTCGCCTTCGGCGTCGAGCAGGTTGAGGCGTTCCTGGGGGTCGATGTAGGCGAGCAGGTCCCCCTCGCGGCTGATCCCCGGCTGGGTGTCGGGGGCGAGTTCCCGGACGAAGTCGACGATCTCCGAGAAGTGGGGTGGCGCCGGGTGGTTCAGGGTGGTCGCGTCCGCCGCGTCCTCGGGCTCGGCCCCGGTCGGGGACGAGGGCAGGAACCGCCAGACGACCGCACCCGCGCCGACGAGCAGGATCAGGGCCAGGACGGCGGCCCCCACGATGGTCAATGTCCGTTTCCCGCTGGATCCCCCGCTCTCGGGCCCGGTCGAGGGCCGCGGGGTCGGAGCGCTTTCCGGTGCGGCCTGGTCGGCGGCCTGGACCACGCCATCGGGCGTGGCGATCAGGTGCCAGTAACCGTGCGCGTCACGGGCGTCGACGAGGACCGGCTGCCCGATCCTGGCGGCGTAGCCGGTGGCGACGTCCAGTGCCGCGCGCCGTGTCTCCCGGGGGAACCGACCGGTGACGACCTGCCGGTGTCCCTCGACATGGATCTCGGCACTGCGTTCGTCGGGTGCGATGACGATGACGGCGGTGGGCCGGGACTGCCCCGGTCGGGACGCCCGGCTCATGGTGCCTCCGAAGGCATGGAAAACGTGGACCTGTTCGTGTACGGGGTACGGGTACCTCGGTCAGCGCTGACGGTGGGTCGCGTCCCGGGGGTCACCGGGAGATGGGCCTCGGCACACACGTAGTCAACACTGCACGTGATCATACTGACCGTTGACGGTCACGCCCATGTCGGCCGTGTACCGGCCGGGCGGGTGCCGACCACCGCGATCACGGATGTCGTTCCGATTCTCCTTCCCTGAGGTGGGAGAAAGTCCGCACACGGGACGTGGGAGGCGGCACGTGGGCTGCCCGGCACTGGAATGGATGCTTCTTCAAGGCATAAGGTTCACACCGAAAATGGCCGATTCCGGCCACGGCGCTCCCTTCGGTCACGCCCGTATCCGGTCAGTCCCTCTCCGGGGCGGGGATCTGGACCATCCGGAAGTACGCCCCCGGGTCACGGCTCCGTACACGGTTCGCCTGTCGGTCGGGGCGGACCGGTTCGATGGTGAGGTGGAGTGCCTCCCCCGGTTCCGCCAGGAGGGGGACCGGGGCGTTCGTGAGCCTGCCGTACCTGCCCTGGACACGGTGCGGACCGGGGGGAAGACCGACGACGAGGGTCTGGCCGGGGCCGAGAGTGCCCACGCGGTCACCGTCCACGATGATCCGGTAGTCGACCAGTGCGTCGAACGGTCCCCGGTCGATCCGGTGGACGAGGAGCGGCGTCCACCCCGGCGGAACCTGGTCCGGGCTTCTGATACCGATGACCTTGGGTCCTGTCAGCTCGGGTTGCGCGAGCGCCTCCCGCAACTCCCACCGTTCACGCCTGTGCACGGCGCGGGAGGCGACGCCCCCCGCGCAGGCCACCATCAGCAGAGGCGTCAAGGACCAGAACCCGTGGGAGAGGACCAGGTGGGACGCCCAGACCAGGCAGAGGAAGAAGAGGATCCACATCAGGTGGTACGAGCCGAGAAGGACGTGCCTCGTGCAGTGGAGCCGCCTCCGCTCCCCGACGGTGAGTTCCGGTCCGGCCGCCGCGGTGAACGCGACGGGGAGGGCGAGAAGGACGGCGAGGAAGACCCCGGCGGCCAACGGCACGGCATCGCCGGTGAGGTGCGTCCACATCGCGATCATGCCGCACGTGAAGAGACCGAACGCCGACTCCTGAAGCAGGAGGTGGGAGGCCCTCACCAAGACCTCCCCCGCCGGTCGCGGAGGGAGTCCTTCGCGTCGAGGACGGTGGGCACGAGGGGCGCGGGCCGCATCGGTCGCGAACCGAGCACGGTCTTCACACCGGCCGGAGCGGACTCCTCGTCCACTCCGTCCGACCTCGCGGGAACACTCATGGGGGACGGCCTTTCGGGGATGCGCCGTGTCGGCTCGGGGCGGCGAAGGTGCGACCCTCCTGCCGGACGGCACGGTGAGACTACCGAAGAGACCGGACCCGCCACGGTCCCACGGTCGGTCCGGGTGCGGTCGGAGCCGGTCAGCGGTCGTCGTCCTCCGTGAGGGTGTCGAGCATCGCCTGTTCCCTGCGCCGGACGAGACGGTCGGCCCGGTCGAAATGTCGGTTGGCGATCTCCGCGCGGGCGGCGGCGGTGCGCACGGTCGGCCACAGGGCGTCGATCTCGGCGTTGAAGGAGGACCCCACCAGCACGGCGATGGCCATCACGAACAACCAGGCCAGGATCGCGATCGGCGCGGCCAGGGATCCGTAGATGCTCACCTGTCCCAGGGAGGCGTCCAGGTAGGCGCGCAGCAGCACGGACCCGACGATCAGCACCAGTGTGGCCAGCAGCGCCCCCGGCAGGTGACGCCACAAAGGGGTGCGCACCGGCACGCTGAGCGCGTACAGCAGCGTGACCGCGGCCGTGGCCATGAGGGCGACGGTCGGCCAGTAGAACAGGTTGAGCCGCCCCACGGTCATCGGCAGCAACGCGTTGAGGAGGTCCGGTCCGGCCACCAGGACCGGCAGGACCAGGACGGCGAACAGCAGGCCGCCCAGATAGGCGAGGAAGGCCAGGATGCGTTGGCGGATCCAGCCGCGTATCTCGTCCAGCCCGTAGGCGATGGTGATGGAACGGATGAAGACGTTCATCGCCCGCGACCCCGACCACAACGACACCAGGAACGTCACCGACAGCACTCCGCCCTGGACCCCGCCCAGGAAGTCGTCCACGAGCGGCTCCACGACGCTCTCCACCGTGTCCGGGGTCAGCACCCGCGCGGTCAGGTCCAGGATCCACAGCCGGATCTCCTCGACGAGTTCCTCCCCCAGCACGGCGGCGAGCGGGCCGAGCGCGCCCAGCAGACCCAGTAGGAGGGCCGGCAGGGAGATCAGGGTGAAGAACGCCGACTCCGCGGCCAGTCCGATGACCCGGTTACGGGAGAAGGCACGGATGGTGCGCGTGACGAGGAGCGTCCCGTTGTGCACATGGCGGTGCCGCCCCAGCCACGCCTCGACCGCGAACCACACTCTCTCCCAAAGACCCACCACGGAGGAAACGTTAGCGGGCCGCGTTCCGGAGGAGGGATCCGGGCACCCACGTCACGTGACGCGGCTCACTCGGCGGCGTCATGAGGGCGCCTGGACAAAGCCCCGGCCCCGTGACATTCTTCAGGACATGATCGCTGCCCTGGACCCCATGCTCTGCGTGCGCCGCCACGTGGATCTGCTTCGGGTCCGCAGCGCGATCTGTTGCAGCGTCGGTTAATCTCGCCGCCTTTGACGCACCCCAGGGGTGTGCGCGGCGCCGGCGCTCCCCCTTCTCTTCGTTCCCACACGCGAAATCCGACTCGTTCGCAGGCACGACGACGTGCCGCGACACGGGTGATGAGGCGCGGGCGCCGGGGCCGTGAACGCTCCGCGACACCCATCGGAGACACCCGCGATGCCTCCCTCTTCCGCGCAGACCGGCAGGACAGCGACCGCGGCCAAGCCGCGCCGCCGCCGTGGTGAGGGCCAGTGGGCCCTCGGCTACCACGAGCCGCTGAACCAGAACGAGGAGAACAAGAAGAACGACGACGGGCTCAACGTCCGCGATCGCATCATCGACATCTATTCCAAGGCCGGATTCGACTCGATCGACCCGTCCGACCTTCGCGGGCGCTTCCGCTGGTTCGGGCTGTACACCCAGCGGGCCCCGGGCATCGACGGCGGCAAGACGGCCGTCCTCGAACCCGAGGAACTCGAGGACCGCTACTTCATGTTGCGCGTGCGTACCGACGGAGGGCAGCTGACCACCGCCCAGCTGCGCGTCCTCGGCGAGATCTCCCGCGACCACGCGCGTGACACCGCGGACATCACCGACCGCCAGAACATCCAGTACCACTGGGTCCGGATCGAGGACGTACCCGTGATCTGGGAGAAGCTGGAGGCGGTGGGCCTTTCCACCACGGAGGCCTGCGGCGACACCCCACGCGGCATGCTGGGCTGTCCGGTGGCGGGCGTGGCCGAGGACGAGGTCATCGACGCCTCGCCGCAGCTCCGGCAGATCTACGAGGAGCACATCGGCAGTCCCCTGTTCTCCAACCTGCCCCGCAAGTTCAAGACCTCGATCTCCGGGTGCGCCTCCCACTGCGTCAACCACGAGGTCAACGACGTGGCGTTCGTCGGTGTGCGCAACGAGCGGGGCGAGGTCGGCTACGACCTCCAGGTGGGCGGAGGCCTGTCCACCAACCCGATGTTCGCCCTGCGCCTGGGCGCCTTCGTGCGACCGGACCAGGTGAGCGAGGTCTGGGCGGGGGTCTGCTCGGTCTTTCGCGACTACGGCTACCGTCGCCTGCGCTCGCGCGCCCGCATCAAGTTCCTCATCAAGGACTGGGGCGCGGAGAGGTTCCGGGAGGTGCTGGAGAAGGAGTACCTGGGCTACGCGCTGCCCGACGGTCCGGCTCCCGAGCTGGACTCGGGGCTGCGCCGTGACCACGTGGGCGTCCACCGTCAGAGGGACGGAAGGTTCTACGTGGGCTTCGCTCCCCGCGTGGGCCGGACCCCGGGCACGAAGCTGGTGCGCGTCGCTGAGATCGCCGAGGAGCACGGTTCGGGTCGCGTCTGCACCACGCCCGACCAGAAGCTCATCATCCTGGACGTCGAACAGGAGCGGATCGCCTCCCTCACCGCCGCTCTGGAGGCCGAGGACCTTCAGGTCCATCCGAGCACGTTCCGCCGTCAGACGATGGCCTGCACCGGTATCGAGTACTGCAAGCTGGCGATCGTGGAGACCAAGGGACGCGCCTCCTCCCTGATCGACGAGCTGGAGAGGCGACTGCCGGACTTCGCCGAACCGCTGACCATCAACCTCAACGGTTGCCCGAACTCCTGCGCGCGCATCCAGGTCGCCGACATCGGGTTCAAGGGCCAGTTGGTCGTGAACGACCGCGGCGAGCAGGTGGAGGGCTACCAGGTACACCTGGGCGGCCACATGGGACTGGACGCCTCCTTCGGCAGGAAGGTGCGCGGTCTGAAGACCACCGCCGAGGACATGCCCGACTACGTCGAGCGGGTGCTGCGCCGGTTCCAGGAGCAGAAGGAGGACGGCGAGTCGTTCGCGTCCTGGGTCGGTCGGGCCGAGGACACGGACCTGAAGTAGTCCGAGCCGCCGTGGTCCGGTCCGGACCACGGCGGCCGACCCCACAGCAGTGCGGCCGGTTCTGGAGGGTCCGTGCGGGCCCTCCCCCACCCGAACCGGTCAAGGCCCCGAGCAAGAGGAAGAGGTGCGCCGTGTCCGAGAGGTCCGCGCCCCACTACTGCCCCTACTGCGGCGACGAGGACCTGGTGCCGGAGGAGGGCGCCCCGGTCAAGGGTGAGGGCTATCCCTGGGCCTGTCTGTCCTGTGCCCGGGTGTTCCGGGTCAAGTACGTCGGGTTGCGCTCCGCGTCGTTCTCCGCGGAAGGCGCCCCCACCAGACCGACGGAAGGAAATCCATGAGCACCACCATCACCCCCGTGGGCGGAGCCGAGTTCGCCGAACGCGCGGCGGAAGAGCTGGAGGAGGCCTCGGCGCAGGAGATCATCGCCTGGGCGTCGCAGACCTTCGGCGACCGGCTGTGCGTGACGTCCTCCATGGCCGACGCCCTCATGGTCGACCTGGTCTCCAGGCAGGTCCCGGGCATCGACGTCATCTTCCTGGACACCGGCTACCACTTCCCCGAGACCATCGGCACCCGTGACGCCGTCGCCTCGGTGTACGACATCAACCTGATCAACGTCGAACCCGTCCGCACGGTGGTCGAGCAGGATCTGGCCCTGGGCCCGCGTCTGCACGGACGCGATCCCGGTATCTGCTGTCATCTGCGCAAGGTGGAGCCCCTCCAGAGGGCTCTGGCCCCCTACTCGGCCTGGCTGACCGGTCTGCGCCGGGAGGACTCGGCGACCCGCCGCGCCACCCCCGTCGTGCAGTGGGACGGTCGGCGGCGGATGACCAAGGTGAACCCGATCGCCCGATGGACCCAGGAGGAGGTCGACTCCTACATGGCCGAGAACGGGGTGATCGTGAACCCGCTCCAGTACGACGGCTATCCCTCGATCGGATGTGAGCCGTGCACCCGGCGGGTGGCTCCCGGCCAGGACCCGCGCAGCGGCCGGTGGGCCGGTACAGGCAAGACCGAGTGCGGAATCCACATCTGAGCGGGTGCCGCGTCGCGGGCGGTGCCGTCGGCCCGCCCGCGACGCGGTGACCGGCGACGTGTCCGCTTCCTTTCGTTCTCGTGGGGTGCGGGCCCGGCCGGGCCACGGTGTCGGCCCGACACATCCGAAGGCGAGGAGATGACGGCGGTGGACAGGACCGGAAGAGCGTGGGGCGGAGCACCCGAGGGGGACGTGCCCCTGCTCGCGGTGGCACACGGGAGCGCCGATCCCAGAGCCGCGGAGACGGTGTCCGCGGTGTTCGAGCGGGTGCGGTCGTTGAGGCCCGGACTGGACGTGAGGGTGTCCTATCTGGACCATGTGGCGCCCGGCGCGGCGACCGCCCTGGAGGAACTGGCCGCCCGTGGGGCGGGTGAGGCGGTGGTGCTGCCGATGCTGTTGACGGCGGCCTACCACAGCAAGGTGGACCTGCCGGGGGTGTTGGAGGAGGCGCGTGAACGCAGCCCCTGGCTGCGGGTGCGCTACGCCCACACCCTGGGCCCGCACCCACTGTTGCTCGACGCGGTGGAGAGGCGTCTGGAGGAGGCCGGGGCCCGACCGGGTCCGGACACGGCGTTGGTGCTGGCCTCGGCCGGTTCCAGCGATCCGGAGGCCAACACGACCGTGTCCGCCATGGCCTCGGAGCTGGCCGCACGCGGTCCTTGGCGCGAGGTGGCGGTGGCGTACGCGTCCGCGGCCTCCCCCCGCCCCGGCGAGGCGGTCGCGGCCCTGCGTGAGCGGGGCGCCTCACGGGTGGCCGTGGCGACCTACCTGTTGGCTCCGGGGTTCTTCGCCGACCGCGTGCGCGACCAGTCCGTACGGGCGGGTGCGCGAGTGGTCTCGGCGGCGTTGGGGGACGCGCCCGAACTGGCCCGGGTGGTACTGGAGCGTTATGACGCCGCCAGGGCCGCCGGGCACACCGCCGGGATGCTCTGAGGCGCGCGTCGAACCTTCCGTGACTTCTCCGCCGCCCCGGGAGGACGCCTTGCCCCGGGCTCGGGTCCTCGAAAGAATCACCGGGAGGCGTTCGGGAGGGGCGTCGACGATCCATGGGCTCGGGGGTGATCCGGTGTCGGAGACGGGGAAGTCGGCGCGGGAGGGTGTCCGCGACCTGTTGCGGGGTCTGCCCGTGTTCGCCGGTGAGCTGCCGGGCTTCGATCCGGGGGCGGCTCCCGAGGATCCGGCGGAGCTCTTCCTGGAGTGGTTCACCACGGCGGTCCGCGGTGGTGTGTCCGAACCCCACGCGATGACGGTCGCCACCGCGGACAGGGACGGGGCGCCCTCCGCCCGGGTGGTGATCATGAAGGACTTCACCCCCGAGGGCTGGTGGTTCGCCACCACGACCACCTCGCGCAAGGGGCGGGAGTTGGCCGAGAACCCCCGCGTCGCCCTGCTGTTCTACTGGGGGTCGCAGGGGCGGCAGGTGCGGGTGCGGGGCCGCAGCGAGATGGCGGTTCCCCGCCAGTGCGCGGACGACTACCTGGCCCGGCCCCTGGAGTCCCGTGTGGCGGGTCTGCACGGAAGGCAGAGCGAGCCCCTGGCCGACCTCGCCGACGTCGACCGTGCGGCGGACGAGAGCCGCCAAAGGTTGGAACGCGACCCGGGGCTGGTGCCCGAGGACTGGGGGTTGTACCTGGTCCGTCCATCCGAGGTGGAGTTCTGGCAGGCCGACCCGGACCGGCGCCACATCCGTCTGCGTTACGGCCGCGCGGGCACGGGGTGGGAGCGCGGACTGTTGTGGCCCTAGCGTGAGGGCGGGCGGCCCCGCTTCGCGAAGGGCGCCGGCTGCGCGCCGTCCCCGTTCCCGGCCATGACCGGGTGTCGCGTCTGCTCCGGGGGCTCCCCTCTGCCGGGGTCTCCTCCGACGGGGGTGTACCCCTGATCCGGCGCGGGGACCCGTGTCGGAGGGGTCTCGGCCGGCTCGTCCTTCCTCACGGGTCGCGCGTCGCTCTCGGCCAGCGCGTTCGGCACCGGACACGGCCGGTTTCCCGATCGCGGCACCGGCGGCTTCGCCCCGGGTGGACCGAACCTGATTCTGTTCTGTGTCATCGCCGCGGGTAGGATTCCCGCACCCCGGATCACCCGCGTCCAGGAACGGAAAGGCGGCCGCCATGCCCCCGACACACGAGGTCTTCAATCAGGCTCCCCCGCTCGGCGACTACGCCGCCGCGGACGATCCCGCCCTGTTGGAGGGACTACGGCGCGAGGGAGCGGGATGGGCCGAGGCCGAGGTGCGCGAGGTGGGCGACGCGGCGGGCTCGGAGCGCGTCCGCGCCTGGGGCGAGTCCGCCAACGCCTATCCGCCCGTGCTGCGCACCCACGACCGTTACGGGCACCGGGTGGACGAGGTCGACTACCAGCCCGCCTACCACGTGCTCATGGACCAGGCGGTGGAGCGGGGCATGCACGCCGCGGCCTGGGCGGACGAACGGCCCGGGGCGCATGTGGCCCGCGCCGCCAAGTTCTTCCTGTGGTCCCAGCCCGAGGCGGGTCACGGGTGCCCCGTCTCGATGACCTACGCGGCGATCCCCACCCTGCGCCACTCCCCTGAGCTGGCGCGGCGGTACGAGCCCCTGTTGACCGCGCGCGTCTACGACTTCGGGTTGCGGGCACCGCACACCAAGCGCGGGCTCATCGCCGGTATGTCGATGACCGAGAAGCAGGGCGGCTCGGACGTACGCGCCAACACCACGCGCGCGGTGCCCACCTCGGAGGGCCACTATCTTCTGACCGGGCACAAGTGGTTCACCTCCGCGCCGATGAGCGACGTGTTCCTCACCCTGGCCCAGGCCCCGGAGGGACTGACCTGTTTCCTGGTGCCCCGGGTCCTGGAGGACGGCGGCCGCAACGCGCTGCACATCCAAAGGCTCAAGGACAAGCTCGGCAACCGGTCCAACGCCTCCGCCGAGCTGGAGTACGACGGCGCCGTCGCCCACCTGGTCGGCGAACCGGGCCGGGGCGTGCGCACCATCATCGAGATGGTCAACTGCACCCGACTGGACTGCGTGATCGGTTCGGCGTCGGGGATGCGGGCCGCGGTGGTGCAGGCGCTGCACCACGCCGAGCACCGGCGGGCCTTCGGTTCGACCCTGGTCGAGCAGCCTCTGATGCGCAACGTGCTCGCGGACCTGGCTCTGGAGTCGGAGGCGGCCACCGCGTTGATGATGCGTCTGGCCGGGTCCGTGGACCGCGCGATGCGCGGTGACGAGGGCGAGGCCGCCTTCCGGCGGCTGGGGGTGGCCGTGGGCAAGTTCTGGGTGACCAAGCGTCAGCCGGCGCACGCGGCCGAGGCGCTGGAGTGCCTGGGCGGCAACGGGTACGTGGAGGAGTCGGGCATGCCCCGGCTCTTCCGGGACTCCCCGCTCAACTCCATCTGGGAGGGCTCGGGCAACGTGGCGGCACTGGACGTGCTGCGCGCGATGGGTCGCAGTCCCGAGGCCCTGGAGGCGTTCATGGCCGAACTGGGCGCCGCCAGGGGGTCGGACGGTCACTACGACGCGGCGGTCGAACGGTTGGAGGAGACCCTCGGCGACCCCGACCGGATCCAGTACCGGGCGAGGTCCGTGGTGGAACTGATGGCACTGACCCTCCAGGCCTCGGTGCTGTTGCGGTACGCGCCGAACCCGGTCGCCGAGGCCTTCACCGCCTCCCGTCTGGGCGGCGAGTGGGGCCATGTCTTCGGGACGCTGCCCCGAGGGGTGGACACCGGTCTGATCCTGGAGCGGGCCCGTCCACACGGATAGTTTTCCCAAATCCCATCAATAACAGCGAACGTTCTTAACTCTGACAATTCCATCTACAAAATCCGTAAAGGGACGGCCGGTGAATGATCACCGGCCGAATAGGCATACTTCCACGTCCGGAGCGGAACAAAGAAGTCGTCACAAAAACGAACCCGGGCCTTCGGGTGGGTCGCGGATCCGTGAACCCCTTCCCCAGCGGGAAGGGGTTCACGTGACCGGACCGCCTCTCCCGACGGCCCTGACTCCAAGAGACTGACGAGGCCTATGGTGGAAGTCTGGCCGGGTAGTTCCTATCCGCTCGGTGCGACCTACGACGGGTCCGGCACCAATTTCTCCCTTTTCTCCGAGGTCGCCGAGCGAGTGGACCTGTGTCTGTTCGACGACGACGGCGAGGAGACCCGCATACAACTGACCGAATACGACGGATTCGTCTGGCACGGCTATCTTCCCGGCATCGGCCCGGGACAGCAGTACGGGTACCGGGTCCACGGACCCTACGCTCCCGAACACGGCCTGCGCTGCAATCCGAACAAACTGCTCACCGACCCGTACGCCAAGGCCCTGAACGGCAACCTCACCTGGCACGAGTCCCTGTTCAGTTACCATTTCGCCGCACCCGACCGGAAGAACACCAAGGACAGCGCGCCCTACGTACCCAAGTGCGTGGTGGTCAGTCCGTTCTTCGACTGGGGCAACGAGTCCCGGCCCCGCACGCCCTACCACCGGACGGTGATCTACGAGGCGCACGTACGCGGTCTGACCATGCGCCATCCCGGGATCCCCGAGCACCAGCGGGGCACCTACTCGGGGCTGGCCCATCCGGTGATGATCGACTACCTCACCTCGCTCGGAGTGACGGCGGTCGAGCTCATGCCGGTGCACCACTTCGTGCCCGAGCACGCCATGGTCGCCCGGGGGCTGACCAACTACTGGGGCTACAACACCCTGGCCTTCCTCGCCCCGCACAGCGGGTACGCCGCACGCGGCTCGCGCGGGCAGCAGGTCCAGGAGTTCAAGGCGATGGTGAAGTCGCTGCACGAGGCGGGCATCGAGGTGCTGTTGGACGTGGTGTACAACCACACCGCCGAAGGCGACCACATGGGGCCCACGTTGTCGTTGCGCGGTATCGACAACCTCAGCTACTACCGGGTCAGCGACGAGGACCAGCGTTACTACCTCGACTACACCGGCTGCGGCAACAGCCTGAACGTGCGCCACCCGCACTCGTTGCAGCTGATCATGGACTCGCTGCGCTACTGGGTCCTGGAGATGCACGTGGACGGGTTCCGCTTCGACCTGGCCTCGGCCCTGGCCCGGGAGTTCCACGACGTGGACCGGTTGAGCACCTTCTTCGACATCGTCCAACAGGACCCGGTGATCTCCCAGGTCAAACTGATCGCCGAGCCCTGGGACGTGGGACCCGGCGGCTACCAGGTGGGCAACTTCCCTCCGTTGTGGACGGAGTGGAACGGCAAGTACCGCGACACCGTGCGCGACTACTGGAGGGGCCAGCCGGTGGTGGGCGAGCTGGCCTCACGCCTGGCCGGGTCCAGTGACCTGTACCAGGACGACGGCCGTCGCCCGGTGGCCTCCATCAACTTCATCACCTGCCACGACGGCTTCACCATGGCCGACCTGGTCTCGTACAACCACAAGCACAACGAGGCCAACGGTGAGAACAACCGGGACGGCACCAACGACAACCGGTCCTGGAACCACGGTGTGGAGGGCCCCACCGAGGACCCGGAGATCCTCACGCTGCGCCGTCGTCAGGTGCGCAACTTCCTGGCCACCCTGTACCTGTCCCAGGGGGTGGTGATGCTCTCTCACGGTGACGAGGTGGGACGCACCCAGGGCGGCAACAACAACGCCTACTGCCAGGACAACGAGATCTCCTGGATCGACTGGAAGGGAGCGGGGCTCGACGCGGACGGGGAACCCGACAACGATCTGCTGGACTACGTGCGCGAACTGGCGCGGCTGCGCCGGGAGCATCCGGTCTTCCGGCGGCGTCGCTTCTTCCGTGGCAGCCCGGTGGGCGGCGCCACCTCCGGCAAGAAGGGCCTGCCCGACATCGTGTGGCTGCGACCCGACGGCAAGACCATGTCCGGTGACGACTGGAACTCCACCGGACAGGCCCTGGGCGTCTTCCTCAACGGGGACGCCATCACCGAACCCGATCCCCGAGGCAGGCGCATCCGGGACAGCTCGTTCCTGCTCCTGCTCAACAGCAGCGCGGAGACGGTGAAGTTCACCATGCCCGGCACCACGTACGGAACAGCGTGGGAGACCGTTCTGGACACGGCCGACCCCGACGTGGAGGGACGGCCGTTCGTGTCCGCGTCCCGCCCGGTGAAGGTGATCGACCGGGCACTGCTCCTGCTGCGCAGGGTCTCGCCCCAGAAGGCGACGACGCTCCGTTCCTGAGCTGCGCCGGACAGAGACCGGCCGCCCGGCCGTCGCGCTCGTGCGGGGGTCGGGCGGCTCTCCTTCCGCGGGGAGGCCGAGCCGCCGGGACCGGGGACGGGCCATCACCCCCGGGTCCAGGGCACGCCTGGAGCGCCTGCGGACACGCACCGCCCTGTGCACCGCCTACTCTGTGTGACCATGTCGAGCACACACACCGATGGGACGAACACCCCCACCGCCTTCCGTGAACTGCTGCCCTCCCCCGGCGGCGCGGACGTGGACCTGACCGCCGCCTACGCCTATCCCGAGGGTCTGGACCGGCCCTGGATACGCGCCAACATGGTGGCCAGCACAGACGGTGGCGCCGTCGGCCCGTCCGGGCGCAGCCTCGAACTGTCCTCGGGGCCCGACCGCAGGGTGCTGGGGCTGCTGCGGGGCCTGTGCGACGTGGTGCTGGTGGGCGCGGCCACCGCACGGGCGGAGGGCTACGGTCCGGTACGCGCCCGCAAGGCGTGGACCGAGCTGCGCGCCGGCCGAACGCCCACCCCCGCCGTCGCCGTGGTCTCCCGATCCCTGGACCTGCCGGAGAAGTTGTGGAAGGAGGCGCCGGGATACGCGCGCACCCTGGTGTTCACCACGGCGGAGTCCCCGGTGCGACGCCGCCGGGCCGTGGAGGAGTACGCCGACGTCGTGGTGGTCGACGGGGAGTCGGTGAGGCCCGCGCACGTGGTGGAGGCCCTGGCCGAGCGTGGGTTGTACCGGGTACTGACCGAGGGCGGTCCGCACCTGTTGGCGGAGTTCGTGGGGGCGGGACTGCTGGACGAGCTGTGCCTGACGCTGAGCCCGCTGCTGTTGGGCCCGGGTGCTCCCCGCATCGTCGCGGGAGGACCGGGCGCGCGGGAGGTCTCGGCCCACGCTCCCGCCCAGAGCACGCCCGTACGGCTGGCACACCTCCTGGAGGCACAGGGCAGCCTGTTCGCCCGTTACACCAGGGATTAGATCGGCTGCCGGGAACACGCCGGTAACCGGTCGGTTTCGGTCACCCCGCGGTCACGCATGAACCGTCCCGTAACCGGACATACCCGAAGTGTGCCCTCCACTGGAAGTACCAGGATCGAGCAAGGGACACACCATATCGACGGGGCTTACCGGCTTGGCCCCCCGGCCGAGAGGATGAACGTGGTGCCGACGTCCGAAAACGGATCCCCTCCGGTCTACCGCGAGATAGCCGAGGAACTACGCGAGCAGATCCGCTCCGGACGGTACGCCGACGGCGACCGCCTGCCCGGGGAGAACGCCCTCATGGAACACCACGGTGTCGCACGGGCGACCGCGAGGCAGGCGCTCTCCGTACTGATCAACGAGGGCCTGGTCGTGGCCGTGCGCGGCTCGGGGATCTACGTACGTCTGTTCCGGCCCCTGCGAAGGCATGGAGCCCGACGTCTCTCCAAGGAGCTGTGGGGCGCCGGGCGCGCGATCTGGGAGACCGACGGCGACGACCGGGACTACGAGGTGGACCGTCTGCTCGTGGAGGAGAGCGTTCCCGACGAGCACGTGGCGCGCGCGCTGGGGCTGCCCGAGGGTGCCGGCGTGCTGCGGCGCTCACGCCGTTACCTGGTGGACGGCAGGCCGGTGCAGACCTCGGTCTCCTACCTGCCCCTGGCCGTCCTGGAGGAGGCCGGCGCCTCCGCGGCCGCCCGGCGTATCCGTGAGCACGACACCGGCCCCGGGGGCATCTACGCACGTCTGGCCGAGATGGGGCGGGCACCGGCCCACTTCACCGAGGAGATCCGCGTGCGCATGCCCACCCCCGAAGAGAACGAGGAACTGCGGCTGGCCCCGGGCACCCCGGTGTTGGAGGCCGTGCGCACCGCGTTGACCGCCGAGCACCGGCCGGTGGAGTTCAACGAGATCACCATGGACGGCTCGGCGTACGTACTGCGCTACGACTTCCAGGCCTGAGGTCGCACGGACCTTCGGAGGAGGACCGCCCCGACGACGGCGAAGGGGGAGGGACGCCCGGGGCGTCCCTCCCCCTCTCGGAGTCGGCTCAGCGACAGCCTCGTCTGGAGGCGAACACCAGGTACACGAGCAACAGGAGCATGACCCCCACCACCAGCGCACCCACGGCGACGAAGGGCAGGAAGCCCGACGCGGTCATCGCCCACCGCGCCATGCCGAACCCCAGGAGGACCGCCAGTCCCACCGAGCACACGGCGATCGCCGTGGCGAGGAGCAGCAGTCCGCGATCACTCCAGGGTTCCGGCCTGGCCAGACCGATCCGCGTGACCGTGGCGCGAACACTGAGCTCGGCGGCCCAGCGCAACTCACGGCCGACGGCTCCCACCTCGGCCGCCACGACCCGCGGCCACGACCTCGCTCCGGTGGTGGCCTGGTCGATCCACCACAGTCCGTATCGGACCCTTCCCACGCGCAGTGGTCGCCTGCCCACCCCGAGTACCTGTTGAGCTGTAACGGCCATGTCACCGCCTTAGCGCACCGTTCGACCACTGACCCTGATGACAGCCGTACCCGTCACTTTCGTCACTGAACGTCGCCAAAGACGAAGTTAGGGGTATGTCACCACGGAGCGGGGTTCACCTGACTTTCGCGCCACAACCGACACAGCGTCACGACGGGGAGCGAGGCGGCATCCGGACACGATTGCGGGTAGCGTCGGGAGTATGGCTGACTCAGCGGACAAGGCCCCGAACAGCGGCGAGGGGCTCAAAGACATTCCCCGCACCGACCAGGAGTGGCGCGAAAGGCTCAACGCCCAGGAGTACGCGGTGTTGCGACAGGCGGCCACCGAACGTCCTTGGACGGGCGCCTACGTGGACACCAAGACCACCGGCGTCTACCGTTGCCGGGGTTGTGGCGTCGAACTGTTCCGCTCCGCCGAGAAGTTCGACTCCCACTGTGGGTGGCCCAGCTTCTACGACCCCGCCGACTCCGACGCCGTCACCCTGCACGAGGACCGTTCCCTGGGCATGGTGCGGACCGAGGTGCGGTGCGCCACCTGCGATTCCCACCTGGGCCACGTCTTCCACGGCGAGGGATACGCCACACCCACGGACGCCCGGTACTGCATCAACTCCGTGGCCCTGACCCTGGAGCCCACCGAGTAGTTGTCGTACGATCCTGGTGCCGGACGCGTGTTCCGAGCGCGCTCTCCGCGGCCGTGATCCGATCGTGGGGGAATCAGGGATAATCACATCCAGCGCACCAACGGCCGGCCCCCACCGACCCGTGGGGCGCGGCGCGAAGGCGCCGACCCGCCAGCCCATCCGGTGACGGCCCCGGACCGACCCCCTCACCGTGGCGACCGGTGTGCGGGCGAAACGACAGACCCGCGACGAAAGCGCTCGATGAACGACGACCCACCTTCCTCATCCGCCTCCCACCGACCCCCGGCACGTCCGCGCCTGGGTATGGCCCAGGGCTCGGCCCCCTGGCTGTTGCCCGCGCTGGGCGCCGCCGGGGCCGCCGTCCTTTCCGCCCGGGGGTCCCGGGCCCGCACCGCGTTCGCCGTCCCCCTCGTCGCTCTGGCGGCGGGAATGACCTGGTTCTTCCGCGACCCCGAGCGGGGACCGGCGACCGGGCGGGTGCTGTCCGCGGCCGACGGCGTCGTCCAGAGCCTCGACCCCCAGCCCGACGGGCGCATCCGGGTCGCGGTGTTCATGAACCCCCTCAACGTTCACGTCAATCGCGCCCCCCTTGCCGGCGTGGTGACGGGCGTCGAGCACCGCCCGGGCGGTTTCCGCCCCGCATTCGACAAGGACAGCGAGCGTAATGAACGCGTCATCTGGACCCTTGAAACCGAGATCGGTGAGATCACGGTCGTTCAAATCGCCGGCGCGATGGTCAGGCGTATCGTCCCGTATCTCGCTGCGGGGCAGAAGGTCGAGCAAGGCGAGAGGATCGGGCTCATCCGGTTCGGGTCCAGGGTCGATGTCTACCTTCCGGCCGGTATCGCCCCGGCGGTGGAGATCGGCCAGAAGGTCCGTGCCGGAGAAACCCGTCTTGACGCCGACTGAGACGGTGGTGGCGACCGAGGCGGTCGTCTCCACGACCTCGGAGGAGGGTGCCCCCCGGCTTCGTCTGGGGGTGGCCGACTACCTGACCCTCGGCAACGCCCTGTGCGGTTTCCTGGCGGTGTGGGCGCTGGTGGCGGCCCAGACCGCGCATGCGGCGACCGGCGCGGTCGGCCCGCTGCCGCGTACGGCCATGGCCACGGTCGTGGGCCTGTTGTTGGTGGCCGCGGCGCTGGACGTGCTCGATGGCCGGGTGGCCCGCAGACTGGGCGGCAGCGGCATGGGCGCGGAACTGGACAACCTGGCCGACGTGATCAGCTTCGGGTTCGCCCCGGCGTTCTTCTTCGTCCTGTGGGGCATGCGGATGCAGGAGGCGGGAGGGCTTCCCGTGGCGGCCGGCGGCGCGGTGCTCCTGGCGGTCATCGTGCGGCTGGCCCGTTTCTCCCGACAGGCGCCGGGCACGAACTACTTCACGGGGCTGCCCTGCCCCTTCGGGGCCATGGCCGTGGTCACGGTGGTGCTGCTGGACCCGCCTCTGCTCGTGGGCGTGACGGCGGTGCTGCTCATCTCCTGGTTGATGGTGAGCCGGATGGAGTACCCCAAACCGCGTGGCCGTAAGGCCTACGCGGTTCTGAGCCTGCTGACGGTCGGGGTCGCCCTCATGGCCGCCTGGGGCATGGGCCTGCCCGCCGGTCAGACGC
Organism: Nocardiopsis sp. ATB16-24; assembly: GCF_030271535.1. GTDB lineage: Bacteria > Actinomycetota > Actinomycetes > Streptosporangiales > Streptosporangiaceae > Nocardiopsis. The sequence goes on from NZ_JASCXJ010000007.1 coordinate 81,778, forward strand.
TCATCTACCTGATGAGCGCCGCCGTCCTGGGCTTCATCGTCACGATCCCGTTCTACGTCCTGGCGACCCGCCGGGACTCCCGGCGCGGCTGAGACGCCACCGACGTCGGGTGCCCCCGGAGGGAGGATCCCTCGGGGGCACCCGACGGTGTTCTCTCAGGGGCTCGGCCCCGCCGCGTGCACGGCCGTCAGCCGATTCAGGGCAGGGAGTCGACCAGTTCGGCGACGCTCTTGCGGCGGCCCGTGTAGAAGGGCACCTCCTCACGGGTGTGCAGGCGGGCCTTGGCGCCACGCAGGTGGCGCATCAGGTCCACGATGCGGTGCAGTTCGTCGGCCTCGAAGGCGAGCATCCACTCGTAGTCGTTGAGTCCGAAGGAGGACACGGTGTTGGCGCGCACGTCCGGGTAGGGGGCGGCCATGCGACCGTGCTCGGCGAGCATCTCGCGGCGCTCGTCGTCGGGCAGCAGGTACCACTCGTAGGAGCGTACGAACGGGTACACGCACACGTACTCCCGGGGCTCCTCGCCCGCCAGGAAGGCGGGTACGTGGCCGCGGTTGAACTCGGCGGGGCGGTGCAGTCCCACGACCGACCACACCGGGGTGCTGAGCCGGCCGATCCTGGTGCGGCGGAAGGACGTGTACACGTCCTGGACCCGGTCGGGGGAGTCCCCCACCCACCAGAACATGATGTCGGCGTCGGCGCGCAGTCCCTGGACGTCGTAGCCGCCACGGGTGGTCACACCCTGCTCCGCGGCCTTGTCCAGGAGCGTGGTCAGCTCGTCGGCCGCCGCGGCGCGGTCGATCCCCTCCAGGCTCTCGACCTTGAAGACCGACCACATGGGGTAGCGGATGAGCGCGTTGAGATCGGTGCCGTCCTGGCCGGCGGCTTCGTTCTGCTGGTCCGTCACGGGTTGACTCCTTGTTGGTTCGTTCCGGCGTCGTCGCCACCGGAGGTGGAGATGTTCGTCCTGAGGGTGTCGACCAGGCGCGCGACCTCCTGGTCCGCGTCGGCGATGCAGGCGGGAATGCCCACACCGCCGTAGACGGCGCCGCACACCCCCAGGCCCGGGACACGGGCGACGTCCGAGCGCACGCGCTCGACGAGGCCGGCGTGTCCGACGTCGTACTGCGGCAGCCCGCCGTTCCAGCGGGTGACCCGGGTCTGCACGGGCGTCCCGGACACACCGGTGACCGTGCCCAGGTCGCGCAGGGCGACGCGGGTGAGCTCCTCGTCGGAGCGTTCGAGGATCCTGTCCTCTCCGAACCTACCGATGGAGCAGCGCAACACCACCAGTTCGTCGCCGGGGTTGGCCCGGGCCAGCTCCTCGGCGAGCCAGGGCCACTTGTTACTGGAGAAGGTGGCGGCCTTGATGGTGAGCCCCTCCCCCGCGGGGACCAGGAAGCCGCTTCCGACGAGCGGTCCGGGGAAGGCGGAGGCGGGAAGGGCCATGGTCACCAGGGCCATGTCGGCGTACTCCACGCCCCCCAGTTCGCGTGAGGCCTCGGGGGCGTGTTCGGCGAGCAGCCGGGAGGCCTCCGAGGCGGGGCAGGCCAGAAGGACGGCGTCGCAGGAGATGCGCTCGTCGTCGTCCAGGTGGACCCGCCACCCCTCGGGAAGGCGTTGCAGGCCACGGACTCGACGACCCAGGCGCAGGCTGGAGGAGTGACGCTCGGCGAGCTCACCGACGAGCCCGGCCACACCTCCCCGCAGGGAGGCGAAGACCGGCCCGGGCTTGGTGGGCGCCGCGCCCCCGCCTCCGAGGGCGGCGCGCACGGCGAGCAGCAGGGAGCGGTCGCGGCGGGCCATGGAAGCGATCTGGGGCAGTGTGGAGTCGAGGGAGAGTCGGTCGGCCCGGCCCGCGTAGACACCGCCCAGAAGCGGCTCCACGAGGCGGTCGACGACCTCCTGTCCCATGCGGGAGCCCACGTACGCGGCGACGGAGACGTCCCCGTCCACACGGGTGCGCGGCGACACCACGTCCAACCCCGCGCGCAGGGTGCCGGCCCAGGAGAGCACACCGCTGCGCGCCAGGGCGCGCAGGTCACCGGGCACGCCCATGAGCTGGCCCTTGGGCAGGGAGCGCAGGCGCCCGCGACTGTAGACCGCGGCGCCTCCGGGGCCCGGATGGACCACACGGTCGTCGAGACCCAACTCACGGAACAGGTCGACGGCCTCGGGCCGTCGGGCCAGCACCGCCTCGGCTCCCGCGTCGACGTCGACCCCCGCCACCGGCGAGGCGCGCAACTTCCCCCCGGGAACGTCGGCGGTCTCCACCACGGTGGTGGTGAACCCCCGGCCGACAAGGCGGTGAGCGGCGGTCAGTCCGGAGACCCCGCCTCCGACCACGACGACGTGCGGTGCTTCAGGCATGTCTCCAGCTTCCCAGATGGCGCGGGTCACAGCGATCCACCGTCCCGCTGGGCGCCCGATGTCCTGGATGGGGCCCTCCGGGACGGGACGTGACGGGGGAAGACACCGTTGCGAGGTCGTTACCACCGGCGCACAACGGGCACGGCCCCGCATGCGTCGAAGGGTCATGTCCACCACAGCGTTCCCCCCGCCCCACCGCGTCATCCGGGTGGTGTCCTCCATGGCCCTGGCCGCTCTGCTGGCCACGGCGTGTGGTTCCTCCCTCCGGTCCGAAGGCTCCGCGGCCGACGAGCCGGCGGCCCACTCCCCTCAGACCGGGTACCACGCCGTTCCGGAGGACGGCGCCGCCGGAGAGCGGACCGGGGAGTCCGGGCCGGAGGGCGGCGCCTCGGTCGACTCCGAGGTGGAGGTCGGGGATCGGCGACTGGTGCACACCGCCGACATGACGGTCCGGGTCGAGGACGTGACGGAGGCGGTCGACCAGGCCAAGAGGCTGACGATCGACGCGGACGGCTACATCGCCCACGAGACCCTCTCCACTCCCCGGGGCGGCACGCCCGCGGGTTCGTTGACGTTGCGCGTGCCGAGCGAACGCTACGAGGAGGTGTTGGAGGACCTGGCCGAGCTGGGCGACCGGTCGAACCTGGAGCGTTCGGTCGAGGACGTCACCGAGGAGATCGCGGACGTCGAGAGCCGCGTGGAGTCGGCCGAGACCGCTCTGGAGACACTGCGGGGCTATCTGGAGGAGGCCGAGAACGTCGACGACCTGCTACGGGTGGAGAACGAGATCCAGACCAGACAAGCGGAACTGGAGGCGTTCCAGGCACGTCTGGAGACGCTGCGCGACCAGACGTCGTACTCGACGGTGCACCTGACCTTGAGCCCCCCGGAGACGTATGTGGAGGAGCCCGCGAACGACCCGATCGGATTCCTGGGCGGACTGGAACGCGGTTGGCGGGCCCTGGTCGCCCTCGGTGAGGGTGTCGCCGCGGTCGCGGGTTGGCTGTCACCCTTCGTGGTGACCGTCGTCGTGCTGGGCGCGGGACCCCTGTGGTGGTACCGCGCGCGAAGGAGGGCACGCCCCGCCCACGAGGGCTCCCCGTCCGGACGTGGCGGGCCCGAAACCGAGGAGGAGACGGGGAACGGGAAGGCCGTGCCCTCCGAGGGGGCCGGGAGGAAGGCTCCCGAGGACCGGGGATAGCCGCGCGGTGCCCGGCCCCGCTGCGGGGTCGGGCACCGCGGAGAGGGCGGGAGGCGTGTGAGGCCCGTGATGGAGTACGGACCGTTCCGCCTCAGCGGGCGCTCTGCTCGTGCACGAACTCGGTGAGACGTTGGAGCATGTCCGGGTCGGTGGTCGGCAGCACTCCGTGCCCGAGGTTGAAGACGTGCCCCTCGGCCGCCTCTGCTCGGGAAAGGATGTCGCGGGTGCGCTCGGCGACGACCTCCCACGGGGCGAACAGGGTCGCCGGGTCCAGGTTGCCCTGGAGGGCGACACCCGGTCGCACGCGTTGGGCCGCCTCGTCCAACGGCACACGCCAGTCCACGCCCACCACGTCGGCACCGGCCTCGCCGAGCAGGCCCAGCAACTCTCCGGTACCCACACCGAAGTGGATGCGCGGCACCTCGTACTCGCCGAGCTGATCGAAGATCCACGAGGAGTAGGGCAGGACCGAGGCCCGATAGTCCTCGGCGCTCAAGGCGCCCACCCAGGAGTCGAAGAGCTGGACGGCGCTGGCGCCGGCCTCGATCTGGGTGCGCAGGAAGCCCAGCGCGATGGTGGCGAGGCGACGCATCAGCTCGTCCCACAGCTCGGGCTCGCCGTACATGATCGCCTTGGTGTGTTCGTGGTTCTTGGACGGGCCGCCCTCGATGAGGTAGGAGGCCAGGGTGAAGGGAGCGCCCGCGAAGCCGATCAGGGGTTTGTCACCCAACTCGCCGACCAGCTGGCCCACGGCCTCGGTCACGTAGGGCAGATCGTCGGGCTCGATCTCGCGCAGTCGCTTGACACCGGCCGCCTCCCGGATGGGTTCGGCCACCACGGGACCGATCCCGGGCTTGATGTCGAGGTCGATGCCGATGGCCTTGAGCGGGACGACGATGTCGCTGAAGAAGATCGCGGCGTCGACGTCGTAGCGGCGCACCGGCTGCATCGTGATCTCGGTGATCATGTCCGGGCGCGCGCAGGCTTCGAGCATCGGCACGTCGGCACGGACCCGTCGGTACTCGGGCAGGGAGCGCCCGGCCTGGCGCATGAACCACACCGGGGTGTGGCTCACCGGAAGGCGCCGGCAGGCGCGAAGGAATGGAGAATCTTGCAGGGTCACCCTTCGATCGTGCCATGCCCTCGCCGGTGCTCCCACTCGGATCGCCGTATCGCCGGCTCCACCGCCTTCCACCGCCGCCCCGCCGCCACCGGGCCCTGATCACCGAAACCCCGTGCCCGACGGCGGAGCGATCCCAAGATCATCACAAAACACCGACACGCCGGGCGAACTCCGTCCAGGGCGGCGTGACTCGTGCCACGGTCGTCTGCGTGCCCACCATCGTGCCTGTGGCGGGGAGGCGGAGCATGCCCAGGCGATCCCCGCCCAGACGTGAATCACCACAGAACGAAGGCTGACGTTTCCACCATGCCCGATGTCGGTAACGCCGAGGACGCCAACGAGACGTTCCGGCGAGCGGTCGAGGCCCTGCGCTCTCCCCTCCTGCGCCCCGAGATCACCGTTCGGGAGATCCCCGCCCCCCAACGGCTGGCTCCCCACTCCGCCGCCGTCTCGGCCGAGGTGACCGTGCAGGGCGAGGAGGTCGCCTGGGGGCGGCTCATCGTGCTCTACGATCCCGAGGACACCCGCGACTGGCCGGGGCCGTTCCGTGTGGTCTGCCAGGTCAACTCCGAACTGGAGTCGGAGATCGCGAGCGATCCGTTGCTCGGACCGGTGGCCTGGAGTTGGCTGACCGACGCCTTGGAGGCCAACGACGCCGCCCACCACACCCTCAGCGGCACCGTCACCCGGGCCACCACCGAGGGTTTCGGCACCAAGGCCGACCAGGGGTCCACCACCGAGGTGGAGATGCGCGCCTCGTGGACGCCGGAGTCCGACGACCTGGCCGGACACGTCAACGCGTGGTCCGCTCTCCTGGCCTCCGCGGCGGGGCTACCTCCTCAGGACGTCACCGACATCGGCAGGCAACGCTCCCGTCCCTGACCTTCGCGGGGTCGGTCCGGCGCGGTCCGGATCCGTGTTCGGTGGCGACAGCGCATACCGTAGTGATGTGGCGAACGCGTTGAACTCCAAGACAGAATCCCGCGACGCAGGCAAGGACGACGCTGAAGGGGCCCCACTGCTGCGGGAGCCGCGCGAGGGCCTGCCCGAGGTCACCTCCGACCCCGACGCGCTGGCCGGTGTGGCCTCCGCGTTCTCTGCCGGCAGCGGTCCCGTGGCGATGGACGCCGAACGTGCCTCCGGTTACCGGTACGGACAGCGGGCCTACCTGGTGCAGTTGCGCCGCGAGGGGTCGGGGACGGCGTTGATCGACCCCGTCACCTGCCAGGACCTGGGCAAGCTGAGCGAGACCGTGGCCGGAGCCGAGGTGGTGCTGCACGCGGCGCACCAGGACCTGCCCTGTCTGTACGAACTGAACCTGCGCCCTCGACGTCTCTTCGACACCGAACTGGCCGGTCGACTGTTGGGTTACCCGCGGGTCGGCCTGGGTTTCATGGTGGAGCGGGTCCTGAACATCCGGCTGGCCAAGGAGCACTCGGCCGTGGACTGGTCCCAGCGCCCCCTGCCCGAGGACTGGTTGCGCTACGCCGCGCTGGACGTGGAGGTCCTCGTCGAGTTGCGCGACGCCCTGGAGCTCGAACTGGAGGAGACCGGCAAGCTGGAGTGGGCCAGGGAGGAGTTCGAGGCCGTCCTGGCCGCACCGCCGAAGGAGCCCCGACCCGATCCCTGGCGCCGTACCTCGGGTATGCACCGTGTGCGCAACCAGCGCGCCCTGGCCGTGGTCCGCGAGCTGTGGTACGAGCGTGACCGCATAGCCCGGGAGCGGGACATCTCACCCGGCCGCGTGTTGCCGGACGCGGCGATCGTGGAGGCGGCCACGACCATGCCGCGCACCACCGCGGAGCTGGCCGACATCCGCCAGTTCGGCATCAAGTTGGCACGGCGTTACCTGACCACGTGGATCAAGGCGATCAACCGCACCCGCGACATGCCCCAGGCCGACCTCCCTCGGCCCAACGCCCCGGGTGACGGCCCTCCCCCGGTGAACCGGTGGTCCGACAGGGCCCCGGACGCGGCGCTTCGGTTGGAGGCGGCCAAGGCCACGGTCGCGGGGATCGCCGAGGACGTCGTGATGCCGACCGAGAACCTGCTGCTGCCGGACGCGGTACGCCGCCTGGCGTGGGCGCCGCCCAAGAACGTGGACCCCGACACCGTGGGGGCCTTCCTCCGGGAGCGCGGGGCCCGCGAGTGGCAGATACGCCTGACCGCCGAGCCTTTGGCCACCGCTCTGCACGAGGCTGAGAAGGGGTAATTTTTACCCCCGTATGACACAATCAACCTAGGCGTGACTGAACTCACCACCCCCCCAGGGGGGTTGGTACCTGTTCCGCAGTGCTCTGTCCGATTAAGTTATAGAAATGTGCCCTGGCGTTCCGGGGCACTGTGTTCGTACGACGGGTGTTGTCACCGCGGGCCATCGAGCCGCGGTGCGTGATCAGGGGAAAGTGGTGAGTGTGCTGTCGTTCTGGCGCGCGTTGCTGCGCGAGACCGGGCTGAAGGGTGCGGTCAGGCCCCGTTCGGCCGACGCCCCTGCGTCCTCGCGTGAAGAACATCCCGCGAAGCAGCCGACCGAGGTGCCCGTTCCGAGCCCGACACCGGCGGGCGGCGCGATCACCGAACCGCTGTCCCTGTCGGAGGAACGGGGCGAGACGGCGATCGCCCAGGCTTCCGCGACCAGGACGGCCGAACCGGACGGAGCGTCCGTTCCCGTGCCCACCTCGGGGATGAGGGCGGTCTCCCTCGAACGGACCCTGCGGTCGCTGGTGGAGCGGCTCGGGACCGAGCATCCGGACACGATCACCGCACGCAACAACCTGGCGACCAAGTACGCGCAGATGGGTCGTCGCCAGGCGGCCGTGCAGCAGTTCGAGCTGGCCCTGGCCGAGGCGGTGGAGGTCTTCGGGGACGAGCATCCCCGTACCGAGATCATTCGCGAGAACCTGGCCTGGGCCTACGAGGACGCCGGACGCCCCGAGGACGCCGTGAAGCAGTGGGAGGTGCTGCTGCGCGAGCGCGAACGCCAGTTCGGCCCGGCCGACGAGGACACCGTCGAGGCGCGCATACGCCTGGCCGTCTGCTACCGGCGCAGCGGACGTCTGGACGCGGCCGTGGTGCACTATGAGCGGGCCATCGACGACGTCTCCTCCACCGAGCAGCGCGAGGACCTGCGGTTGGGGTTGAGCGCGGCACAGAGCATGTCCGGACGTTACGACGACGCGATCGCGCAACTGCGGATGGTGTTGGCCGGCAGGCGCCGCCGGCTTGGCAAGAGCCATCTGGACACGTTGACGGTCCACCACCGTCTGGGGCGCGCCTACACCCAGGCCGGCCGGATCGACGAGGCCGTGGAGGTGCTGCGCGACGCCTACCGGGCGGCGATGAACTCCTTCGGCGACCCGGAGGTGCGGCGCCTGACCCTGCGGATGCGCCGCGACCTGGCGGGGGCCTACAACGCGGCCGGCCGTCACCGTGAGGCCAACGCGCTGTTGTAGAGCGGCGCACGGCGCCCTGGGCCGGGGACGCGAGGGCGTCCCCGGCCTTTCGCGTGTCCGGGCCCCACTCCCCCTCGCCGCTGCCGGTCGTGGACGGAGGGCGTTCTTGCGTCCCTTCGGTCGAGACCGTCGGCGGCGCAGCTCGCACTACTTGTTACTGGCGAGTAGCATGGACGTGTCAAGTCCATTCATCCCTTGGAGAAGGAGGGGGCCATCGTGTCGCGAACTGCCCGCGATGTCGTGTTTGTCGACGGGGTCCGTACCCCGTTCGGCAAGTCTGGCAAGGGCCTCTACGCCGAGACACGCGCCGACGACCTGGTCGTACGCGTGATCCGCGAACTGATGCGCCGCAACCCCGGCCTGCCGGCCGAGCGCATCGACGAGGTCGCCATCGCCGCCACCACCCAGATCGGCGACCAGGGCCTGACGATCGGGCGTAGCGCCGCGATCCTCGCCGGGCTGCCCCGCAGCGTCCCCGGCTACGCCATCGACCGCATGTGCGCCGGCGCGCTCACGGCCGTCACCACCTCCGGCGCCGGCATCGCCTTCGGCGCCTACGACGTGGTGATCGCGGGAGGCGTCGAGCACATGGGCCGCCACCCCATGGGCGAGGGGGTCGACCCCAACCCGCGCTTCCTCTCCGAGAAGCTCGTGGACCCGTCCGCGCTGGTCATGGGCAACACCGCCGAGAACCTGCACGACCGGTACCCGACCATCACCAAGGAGCGCGCCGACGCCTACGCGGTACGCAGCCAGGAGAAGGTCGCCAAGGCCTACGCCGACGGCAAGATCCAGCCCGACCTGGTCGAGGTCCTGGTCCGCTCCCTGGAGAAGGGCTACGGACTGGCCACCCAGGACGAGCCCCCGCGGCCCGGCACCACCATGGAGACGCTGGCCGGCCTGAAGACCCCGTTCCGTGCGCACGGGAACGTGACCGCGGGCAACGCCGCCGGTCTCAACGACGGTGCCACCGGCGCCATCCTGGCGGCCGAGGACGTGGCCCGGGAGCTGGGCCTGACCTCCCGGATGCGCCTGGTCGACTTCTCCTTCGCCGGGGTGGAGCCCGAGGTCATGGGCGTGGGACCGGTGCCGGCCACCGAGAAGCTGTTCGCCCGCCAGGGCATCTCGATGGACGACATCGGCCTCATCGAGATCAACGAGGCCTTCGCCGTGCAGGTGCTCGCCTTCCTGGAGCACTTCGGCCTGGCCGACGACGACCCCCGCGTCAACCCGTGGGGCGGCGCCATCGCCCTGGGCCACCCGCTGGCCTCCTCGGGCGTGCGCCTGATGATGCAGCTCGCGCGCCAGTTCGCCGAGCGGCCGGACGTCCGCTACGGCCTGACCACCATGTGCGTGGGCATGGGCATGGGCGGAACCGTCCTGTGGGAGAACACCGAATACGAGGGGGGCAAGTGAGCAGCGCGATCGAGCAGGCCCGGGAACTGTTCAGCGACGAGGTCGTCACCAAGGCGATCTCCCGTGACGTGGAGCTCCCCTACGGTGCGGGCACCGCGGTCCTGATCACCCTGGACAACGGGCACGACCACACCAAACCCAACACCTTCGGCCCCGGCGGGCTGTTGAGCCTGGACGAGGCGATCGAGGCGGCCCGGGCACGCACCGACATCGTGGCCGTGGCCGTGACCGGCAAGCCGTTCATCTTCGCCGTGGGCGCGGACCTGACCGGCGTTCCGGCGATCCAGAACCGCGAGCAGGCGCACGCCATCGGCAAGCTGGGCCACGACGTGTTCCGCAAGCTCGGCGAGATGCACGTGCCGACCTTCGCACTGGTCAACGGCGCGGCCATGGGCGGCGGCGTGGAGGTGGCGCTGCACTGCACCTACCGCACCGTCTCCTCGGGCGTGCCCGCCTTCTCCCTGCCCGAGACCTTCCTGGGCCTGGTGCCCGGTTGGGGCGGCACCTACCTGCTGCCCCACCTGATCGGCGCCGAGAAGGCCCTGAAGATCATCATCGACAACCCGCTCGCCCAGAACAAGGTGATCAAGGGTCGGCAGGTCTTCGAGATGGGCATCGCCGACGCCCTCTTCGAACCCGCCGACTTCGTGGAGGAGTCGCTGCGCTGGGCCGCCAAGGTCGTCAAGGGCGAGATCACGGTCGAGCGCCCCGAGGTCGACAAGGGCGAGGCCTGGGACAACGCTGTCAACATGGCCCGGTTCACCGTCGAGGGCAAGTTGCACGGCGCCGCCCCGGCCCCGGTCCGCGCGGTCGAGTTGGTCGCCGAGGCCAAGAACCGCACCCGCGACGAGGGCTTCGCCGCCGAGGACGAGGCGCTGGCCGACCTGATCCTGAGCGACGAGCTCAAGGCGGGTCTGTACGCCTTCGACCTGGTGCAAAAGCGTGCCAAGCGGCCCGCCGGCGCTCCCGACAAGTCGCTGGCCCGTAAGGTCACCAAGGTGGGCGTGGTCGGCGCCGGGCTGATGGCCGGTCAGCTGGCCCTGCTGTTCGCCCGCCGTCTGGACGTGCCGGTGGTCATGACCGACCTGGACCAGGAGCGCCTGGACAAGGGCGTGTCCTACGTGCACGGCGAGATCGACAAGCTCCTGGGCAAGGGCCGGATCAACGGTGACAAGGCCAACCGCCTCAAGGCCCAGGTGACCGGCTCCCTGACCAAGGACGCCTTCTCCGACGCCGACTTCGTCATCGAGGCCGTGTTCGAGAAGATGGAGGTCAAGAAGCAGGTGTTCGCCGAGGTGGAGGCCGTGGTCTCCCCCGAGGCCGTCCTGGCCACCAACACCTCCTCGCTGTCGATCACCGAGATGGCCTCCGAGTTGAAGCACCCCGAGCGGGTCGTGGGCTTCCACTTCTTCAACCCGGTCGCCGTGCTGCCGCTGCTGGAGATCGTCCGCGGTGAGAAGACCGACGACGCCGCGCTGGCCACGGCCTTCGCCACCGCCAGGAAGTTGAAGAAGACCGCGGTCCTGTGCAAGGACGCCCCGGCCTTCGTGGTCAACCGCCTGCTCACCCTGTTCATGGGCGAGGTCCTCGGCGCCGTCGGCGAGGGCACCGAGCCCGAGGTCGCCGACCGCGCGGTGGCGCCCCTGGGTCTTCCGATGTCGCCGCTGATGCTGCTGCAACTGGTGGGGCCGGCGGTCGCGCTGCACGTGTCCGAGACCCTGCACGAGGCCTTCCCGGACCGCTTCGCGGTCTCCGACCAGCTTCGGGAGATCGTCAAGGCGGGCAAGACCGCCATCTTCGCCCCGGACTTCACCATCGACCCCGAGGTGAGGAAGCTCTTCTCCGGCGGGGACGAGCCCTCCGAGGAGAGCCGGATCCTGGACCGGGCGCTGCGCGCGCTGGCCCGGGAGATCCGGATCATGCTGGACGAGGGCGTGGTGGCCGAGGCCGCCGACATCGACCTGTGCCTGATCACCGGCGCCGGCTGGCCCTTCCACACCGGTGGCATCACCCCGTACCTGGACAAGGTCGGCGTGTCCACCGAGGTGAACGGCAAGCCGTTCCACGAGGGCGCGCCCAAGGCGCTGTAGTCGCCTCCGTGCGGGCCCGGCGTCGACGGACGCCGGGCCCGTTCTCTTGTTCGAGAGGGGTTCCCTCCGACCGGCCCGCGTTCAGGAGTCCGCGCGCACGCGTCCCCCTCCCGCCCGGACGCCCGGCTCCCCGTCGTCGTCGCCGCCCTCGGAGATCCCGATCCGGTCGTGCAACCATCGCAGGGGAGGGGGCAGCCACCAGTTCGCCCCGCCGAGCAGACGCATGGTGGCGGGCACCATGATCGCGCGGACCAACGTGGCGTCGACCAGTACCGCCAGGGCCAGGCCGATGCCGATGATCTTCAGGAAGAGCAGATCCGAGGTGCCCATCGCCAGGAGCACCACCATCAGCAGGATCGCCGCGCTGGTGATGATCTGGCCGGTGTGCTGTAGTCCCGCCGCCACCGAACGGGTGTTGTCCCCGGTGCGCAGGTACTCCTCGCGCACCCGGCTGAGCAGGAACAACTCGTAGTCCATAGCCAGTCCGAAGGCGACGATCATGATCAACACCAGGTAGGTGGGGTCGATCGTGCCCACGGGGTCGAAGCCGAGGATCCCGGCGAAACCGCCCTCCTGGAAACCCCACACGACCGCCCCCAAGGAGGCGCTCAACGAGAGGGCGCCGATGAGGACCGCCTTCAGCGGCAGCACGACGGAACCGAAGGCCAGGAAGAGCAGGAACAGGGTCGCCACGATGATGAAGGCGATGGTCACCGGGGCCGCGTCCACGATCGCCTCCACGTTGTCCTGCTGCATGGCGGCCACACCGCCCACCAGGGCCTCCCGTGCCCCCTCCGGCAGCGGTTCCTCACGCAGGTCCTCCACCAGCCCGGCGATCTCCGGTGAGTCGGAGTCCCCCTGGTAGGCGACCATGACGTGGGCGATGCCCTCCCCGGTGCGCTCGATGCTCACCAGGGAGGCCTCGGGCAGGTCCTCCAGGCGTTCGGCGTACTCCTCCAGGGCCTCGTCGTCGCTGTCACCGATCACGGCCACGTGGAGCCGCCCCAGCCCTCCCGCGGGGAAGTCCTCCGACACCGACTCGGTGGCGATCCGGCTCTCCACCTCCTCGGGCAGGTAGCGCTGGTCGGTGGAGCCCAGGTCGAGGGAGGTCAGCCCCGAGCCGAGGACGAGCAGGACGCCTCCCACGGCCACCAGGGACACCGCGGGACCGCGCATGACCGCGCGCGCCAGGCGTGCCCAGGCCCCGGCCTCCCCGTGCGCGTCCGCGCCGAGGGTGCGGCGGGGCAGCGGCAGTCGCAGCAGGTCGATCCGGTGTCCCACCACGGACATGAGCGCGGGCAGGAAGATCAGCGCGGCGAGCAGGTCGAACACCACGACCGCGATACCGCCCCAACCGATCGACTTGAGGATGGGCTGGGGGAAGAACAGCAGGCCGGCGAAGGCGATGCCGACGGTGACCCCGGAGAAGGCGACGGTCCGCCCGGCGGTGTCGACGGTACGGCGCACCGCGTCACCGACGGCGCGGCCGCGTCCGAGTTCCTCGCGGAAGCGGCTGACCATGAACAGTCCGTAGTCGATCGCCAGCCCCAGACCCAGGATCGTGGCGACGTTGACCGCGAACACCGACACCTCGGTGACGTACGTCAGAGCGCGCAGGAGGGTCAGCGAGCCGAGGATGGCCAGGCCCCCGACCGCGAGCGGGACCAGGCCCGCGACGAGCCCGCCGAAGATCACGACCAGCAGGACCAGCAGGACCGGCAGGGTGACGAGCTCGGCGCGGACCACATCGCTCTCCGCGCTCTGGGCCAGTTCGTTCTCGATGGCGATCGGACCGCCCAGGTGCACGTCCAGGTTGCTGGAGGACAGGTGCTCGGCGACCTCCTGGTACTGGTGGAGACGGTCGGCGTGGGACTCTCCGCTCAGGGTGAGGGGGATGTAGGTGGCCCGCATGTCCTCGGACACGAGCATGCCCCGCTCGACCTCGCCGAGTTCCTCGTCCAGGTAGGTGTCGAAGTCGGCGACGACGTCCTCCGGCATGCCGTCGGCGACGCGTTGTACCGCCGCGGCGAAGGTGGGGTTGTCCACCCGTAGTTCGTCGCTGCGGTAGACGGCCACGACGTCGACGTCGTCGTGGCCCAGTTCCTTTTCCAGGACACGCGTGGCCCGGGCGGACTCGGACTCGGGGTCCTCGAACCCGCTGTCGCTGACGTCGGCGAAGACCCCCGCGCCCCAGACCGCGGAGAAGACGGCGAAGACGCCCGTGGCGATGAGCACCGTCCATCGGAGGCGGTGGACCTCCATCCCGAGCCGCCCGAAAAGCCCCGTGTGTGTCGGCATCGGCATAAGGCGCCCCTCCGCGGAATGGTCCCCGTGTCAGCCATCGCATTTGCTAACGGTGTTCACCAAAGCATGCGGGCGTTACGATACCAATACGGTTACCTGAGGGCGCAGCGCCATGAGACGGGGTGTACCGCGACATATGACGAAACCGCAGTCGGGCCGGGGTGCCACCGGCCCGAGTCGACGCGAGCGTGTGCGCGAGGCCACACTCGCGGAGATCAAGCAGATCGCCCGTCGACACCTGGTCGAGCACGGGACCTCGGGGGTGTCCCTGCGTGCCATCGCCAGGGAGATGGGCATGACCGCACCCGGCCTGTACCGCTACGTCCCGGGCATCGACGCCTTGTTGGTGTTGATCACCGCGGACATGTTCCAAGAGGTCGCCGACGCGGTGTCCGCGGCCGACGCCAGTGTGCCCGCCGAGGACACCGACCTGCGGATCCTCACCTCCCTGCGGGCCTTTCGTTCCTGGGCCGTCTCGCACCGGGCCGAGTTCGCCACGATGTTCGGCCCCCGCGCGCGCCTGTCCTCCGAGACCGACGTCACACCGGTGGTGGAGGCCGGTCGGCGTTTCGGCGCCACCTTCTACACGCTCTTCGACCGTCTGTTGTCCGAGGAGCGCTTCCCCCTGCCCGACGGGAGCCGCATCACCCCCGAACTGGAGCGTGAACTGCGCGCCTTCGCCGACACCTGCGGCTTCTCCGCTCCGCACATTCCGGTGGAGGCGATCATGGTGCTCAGCTCGTGCTGGGTACGCCTGTACGGCGTCGTGTGCATGGAGGTGTTCGAGCATCTGGACTTCGTGATGCGTGACATGGAGCCGCTCTTCGAGTCCGAGTTGCAGAGCATGCTGGCGGGCCTCGGCGTGCGTTACCGGCCCCCCGGAGCCGAGGGTTCGACCGCCATGGGCATGCCCGATTAAGCCCCATACTGGATGTCTGTGACTCTTGCCGGATTCACCTGAAAAGTGAACCGGCCTGGCCCGGCGCGCCGCATCGCGCCAGCGAGGACGGACCCAGTGGAGAAGCGACCCGGCGGTGAGCGATCAGAGGACCCCGTCCTCGGATCCGAACGGCCAGGTTCTACAGACCCCCGCCCCCCGGAGGCACCCGCCTACCCCTTCGGTGCCGAGGACGTCACCGGCCCGGTGGAGGCCCCGTGGGCCGCGCGCGGTCCCCACGGCCCGCGACCGCCGCAGGCCCCCTTCCGGTCCGGGGCCGGCCGACCCGCCCCCCACGGCCCGGTCGGTCACCGACCACCCGATCGCCCCCCGTCTCCGATCCCGGCCGCCACCCCGCCGCCTCCCCACGGCGCGTGGCCGACAGGAGCACACGCGCCCCCGTCACCCCACACCGCACCCGGTCCCCACGGAGTGCCTCCTCCTTGGCCGCAGGCTCCGCAGTGGGCTCCTCCGGCCCCGTGGGAGCATCCGGCGTCCCGTGCGCGCCGCCGCGGCCTGGGGGTGCTCGTGGGGTCGTCCTTGGCGGCCCTGATCGCCCTCGTCGCCCTGGCGGCGAGCATCCTGATGGTCCTCACCACCCCTCGGGAGGAGCCCCGCCCGAACGGCATCGACCTGTCCTCCCTCTACGACCATCGTCTGGCCTCCAGACCGAACGGGGTGGAGATCGATCTGGTCGGACACCCCTTCTACGAGGTGCCCATGCCCGAGCCGACCTCGTGTCGTCCCCCCGAGTTGGACATGGGCTCGGACGAGTCGTGGGAGGAGTTCGCGACCGCCGCCGGAACCTGCCTGGACCGACTGTGGGCACCGGTGTTGGAGGAACTGGGCCTGACCGGCCGGACCCCCGAGTTCGCGGTGACCCGGACCTCCCCCGACGAAGACGACGAGGAGAGCTACACCCTCGCCTACTACGAGAGCGATTTCGCCCGTATCACCGTCGTCCTGCCCAATGTCCGCTACGTGGGCGCCCTGGTCCCCGCAGACCACCGGGAGGACGTCTGGCTCGCCCTGATGGGCCACGAGTACGGCCACCACGTGCAACACCTCACCGGTATCCTCGACGTCTCCTACGACCTGCGCTGGAACGCCGGGAACGCCGATGAGGAACTGGACACCCTGCGGCGTACCGAACTCCAGGCCGAGTGCCTGGCCGGAGTGGGCCTGCGGGGGATCACCGACGCGGAACGGAACAGGTTGGAGGCGGTCAACGCCAACTTCAACGACGGCGGTGACCTGGAGACCCACGGCAGCGCGAGGAACCGGGCCCTGTGGCTGGAGCGGGGATGGTCGGGACCGACCCTGGGCGCCTGCAACACCTACGACGCCGAACCCGACCAGGTCGCCTGATCATTCACCGATGACTCTGCGGTAGGCCTCCCAGCCATGGAGCTTGACGCGTTCGCCGCGATCCAGCTCCATGGCCTGGTCCGCCTCGGCGGTGTCGATGCGCAACCAGTCCTCGTAGTCGCTGTGCGCGATCCCGCGCTCGTCCAGGACCTCCTCCAACGACACCGGTGCCGGGGCCGTCGAGCACAGCTCCTCGGCGTCCTCCAGCAGGGAGCGGACCGTCGCGGCGGCGTCGGACTTGTTGGTGCCGATCACCCCGGTGGCGCCTCGTTTGATCCATCCGGCCACGTAGTCGCCCCGGACCACCTCGCCGTCGGCGTCCATGACCCGACCTCCCTCCTGGGGCACGGTGCGCCCCCGCGGATCGAAGGGCACGCCCGGCAGGGGGACGCCCGCGTAGCCGACGGAGCGCAGCACCATTCCGGCGGGGATATCGGTCGTCTCGCCGGTGCCGGTCAGACGCCCGTCGGCGTCCAGGCGGGTGGACTCCACGCGCACGCCGTTCACGCGGTCCTGTCCGAGGACCTCCTTGGGGCGTGCCCAGAAATGCATGCGGACGGTGCGGGGAAGCCCTCTCCGTTCCCGGGAGGCGTGTTCCCGCAGGAGCTTGAGGTTGGTGCGGGCGGCGCGGGCCACCTCGCCCAGTTCCGGGGTCGCGCCGCCGCCCACGGCGGTGGGGTCGATGTCGACCTGGCGGGGGTCGACGACCACGTCCGCCCCCGGCAGCGCCAGCAGGTCGCGCAGCTCCGGTGCGGTGAACTTGGCCTGGAGAGGGCCCCGGCGGGCCAGCAGATGCACGGTGCGTACCCGACTGGCGGCGAGCGTCTCCAGGACCGGCTGCGGGATGTCGGTGTGGCGCAGCTCATCGGCGGTCTTGGCCAGGATGCGGGCCACGTCCAGGGCGACGTTGCCCGCCCCGACCACGACGACGTCCTCGGTGTCGAGGACGAAGCGTTCCAGTTCGGTGTCGGGGTGGCCGCAGTACCAGTTGACGAAGTCGGTGGCGGCGACGCTGCCCGGAAGGTCCTCGCCCGGCACGTCCATGCGTCGGTCCACGCTGGCGCCGGTGGCGTAGACGACGGCGTGGTGGGTGCGGGCCAGGTCGGCGCGGGTCAGGTCGGTGCCGAACTCCACCCCGCCGACGAAGCGCACGTCGGGGTGTTCCAGGACCCTGCGCAGCGCCCTGGCCACACCCTTGATCTTGATGTGGTCGGGGGCCACGCCGTAACGCACCAGCCCATAGGGCGTGGGCAGACGGTCGATGACGTCGACCCGTACGGGCACGCGCCGTTGACGGGTGAGCGCGTCGGCGGCGTAGACGCCCGCCGGTCCGGAGCCGATCACGGCCACCCGGAGGGGACCGCCGGTGGGCTGCTCAGGTTCGGGAGAGGTCATGGGCCCATTCTGGCAGCCCGGGGACGCCCCCGGGCTGCTCGACGACCTCGATAGCGCGTCGGAGGACCCCCGTGCGCTCAGGCGTTCTCGTCGGCCAACTCGCCGGCGGAGGCGTCGGTGTGCCGCGAGACCGTCTCGGTCAGCTTGCGCGACAGATCCTGCGGGGTCAGGCCCTGTTCCCGCAGGATGGTGTCGCGCTTGGCGTGGTCCAGGAACTCCTGCTCGATACCGAAGGTGCGTACCGGCATGTCGACGTCGTGGTCGCGCAGCAGGCGGGCCACCGCGTCACCGACGCCGCCGGTACGACCGTTGTCCTCGATGACGGCGACGACCCTGTGTTCGGCGGCCTCCGCGACCAGGGCCTCGTCCAGCGGCTTGACCCACAGGGGGTCGACGACGGTGACACCCAGCCCCTGGGCCGCCATGCGGTCGGCGACGTCACAGGCGACCTGGGCCATGGTGCCCACGCCCACGATGAGCAGGTCCTTGGAATGTCCGTCGTCCTCGGCCCGGCGCAGAAGGTCCATGGAACCGAGGCTTCCCACGGCGTCCAACCGCTCGGCGACCGCGCCCTTGGGGTAGCGCACGACGGTGGGGGCGTCCTCGACCGTCACGGCCTCGCGCAACAGGGTGCGCAGGCGTTCGGCGTCACGGGGCGCGGCCAGACGCAGCCCCGGGACCACCTGGAGGATCGACATGTCCCACATGCCGTTGTGGCTGGCGCCGTCGTTGCCGGTGACGCCGGCGCGGTCCAGACAGAAGGTGACGCCCTGGCGGTGCAGGGCCGCGTCCATGAGCACCTGGTCGAAACAGCGGTTGAGGAAGGTGGCGTAGACCCCCACGACCGGGTGCAGGCCGTTCATGGCCATACCGGTGGCCGCCGTGGCGGCGTGCTGCTCGGCGATGCCCACGTCGAAGATGCGGTCGGGGTAGGCCTCGGCGAACTTGTGCAGGCCGGTGGGGTGGAGCATGGCGGCGGTGATGGCCACGACGTCGGGGCGCTCGGCGCCGATCTCCACCATGGTGTCGGCGAAGACCGAGGTCCACTTGACGACCTTGGGCCCGGGTTTGGCCTGTCCGGTGGCCACGTCGAAGGGGCCCGGCGCGTGGAACTGGTCCTCGTCGTGGTTCTCGGCCGGAGCGTAGCCCTTGCCCTTCTGGGTGATGCAGTGCACGATCACCGGGCCGCCGAAGTCGCGGGCGCGACGCAACGCCTTCTCCAGGACCTGCTCGTCGTGGCCGTCGATGGGGCCCAGGTACTTCAGTCCCAGGTCCTCGAACATCATCTGGGGCTGGATGGCGTCCTTGAGACCCTTCTTGATGCCGTGCAGTGCCTCGTAGAGGGGCTGGCCCACCACGGGGGTGCGGTTGAGGGTGGTCTTGGCCAGGTCCAGGGCCTGCTCGTAGCCGGGGGTCATGCGCAGCGAGGCCAGATGGTCGGCGAGCCCGCCCATGGTGGGCGAGTAGGAGCGGCCGTTGTCGTTGACGACGATGACCAGGCGTCGGTCCTTGCGCTCGGCGATGTTGTTGAGCGCCTCCCAGGCCATGCCGCCGGTGAGGGCCCCGTCGCCGATGACCGCGACCACGGTGCGGTCGGTACGTCCCTGGACCTCGTTGGCCTTGGCCATGCCGTCGGCGTAGGACAGCGCGGTCGAGGCGTGGGAGTTCTCGATGAAGTCGTGCTCGGACTCGGCTCGCGAGGGATAGCCCGACAGGCCTCCCTCGGACTTGAGGTCGGTGAAGTCGTGCCTACCGGTGAGGATCTTGTGCGCGTAGGCCTGGTGGCCGGTGTCGAAGAGGATGGGGTCCTTGGGCGAGTCGAAGACCCTGTGCAGCGCGATGGTCAGTTCGACGACACCGAGGCTGGGGCCGAGGTGCCCACCGGTCTGGGAGCAGGATTCGACCAGGAACTCCCGGATCTCCTGTGCCAGAGCAGGGAGCCGGTCTGCCGGGAGCTTCTTGAGTGCTTCCGGATTGTGTATCGACTCGAACAGTGTCACTGTCTCGTCAGTCCCCTCGTCCAGCGTGATCCGTTGAGTTCGCCCTACCCGATCCCCGACGTGGGACGGACTTGGCTACCGGCAGGTATACATACCCGAGTTTATGGGCCTACGTCCATGGCTTCCGCCCAACCCCGGCAAGGCCGCGGCCCTGGCGGGACCACCGTGGACGGCGCTCCCGGCAGGCGACCATCGCCCTATCGGGTTCACCCGTGTTTTCGCGTACATTACCCGGCTCGGGAGGCGAATCAT
Organism: Nocardiopsis sp. ATB16-24; assembly: GCF_030271535.1. Taxonomy (GTDB): domain Bacteria; phylum Actinomycetota; class Actinomycetes; order Streptosporangiales; family Streptosporangiaceae; genus Nocardiopsis. Next base: position 101,686 of record NZ_JASCXJ010000007.1, read on the forward strand.
CCTGTGGTCGGGCGAGAAGATCCCCGTCCTGGCGCGGGAGAGAACCCCTCGTCCCGCCGTCCGGCCTCCTTCCCGACCGGACCCGCGGAGAACGGCGGCACGGTGACCTGGTCTTTCGAGTGATTCCCCGCCCCGGGAGAAGATCGGTCAGCCGAGCACCGCCTGCCCGAGCAGCCCGAGGGCCGAGGCGGAGACCACGCACAGCATGGCGACGCGCAGCCGCGCGGCGTTGACCCGACGGCGCAGCACCTGCCCGAGGAGGAAACCCAGCACGATGAAGGGTATGGCCGAGACCCCGACCACGGCGGTCCGTACGTCCATCTGACCGCCCAGGGCCAGGGCCGCCAGGGACACCGCGCCCCCGACGAGGAAGAACATGGCCAGGGTGGCGCGGACCCTGGCAGGCTCCTCGTACTGGTAGAGCAGGGCCATCGGCGGACCGCCCACGGAGGTGGCCGTTCCCGCGAACCCCGAGAGACTCCCCGCCACCACGAGCGAGACGGGGGTGAGGGGCACCCTCAGGGACCAGACCGACAGGGCCACCGCCACGAGCACCATGATCGCGACCGCCCCGGCCAGGGCGCGGGGCTCCAGCACCGCGACCACCCACACGCCCAGGGCCGTTCCCGGCAGGCGTGCGGGCAGCCCCCAGGCGATCCCACGCCAGTCCACGTGACGCCACTCCTGGAGCAGGGTGAGCAACGGCAGGACGACCACGGTCACCAGCAGGGCCCCCGGCATGAGGGTGGGGTCCAGGAGTGAGATGACGGGAGCGGAGACCAGTCCCAGGCCGAGCCCGACGGTGCTCTGGACGACCGCCCCGACGGCGACCGCGGTCATGGTCACCAGGACGAAGGTCCACAGGTCGCCCTCGCCGAGCACCCCGTGGCCGGTGGGAGAGAAGTACTCCACGAAGCCCCAGGAAGCGGGCGATGGGAGAGAGGTGAGTTCTACAGACACAGCCCGCGACGTTATCTCCCCGCTCTCCCGTCGAGGTCAGGAGGTCCTGGGGTGGAGGGGTTCGGAGCGCAGAACGTCGTCCACGTAGGCCAGTGCGCGTTCAGGGTGCAGGAACCAGTCGATGAGGTCGGAGGGGTCTCCGAAGGAGTTGGCGAAGCGGTCGGCCGTCTCCTTGTGCCGGGAGGCCAGACGGTACAGCTCCTGCACGTACGGCGGGTTGTCCAGCAGGACCCTGCCCCAAGCCGTCACCTGGCTCGCCTGCCGCCAGTAGTCGGCGAACGCCGTACGCATGAAGGACTCGTCGAAGGGCCGTCTGCCGTGGTCGACGATGGCGCGGCGGTACACCTCGGCGCAGAACGAGGCCATGTTGGCCCCCTGCGCGACGATGGGATCGTTGGCGACCACGGAGTCGGCCATGCCCAGGACGGGGGTCCCGTCGGTCAGGCGGGCCACGGGTTCGCGCACCACCGGCGTGTAGCCGCCGTGCAGGGTCGCTCCCGGGTCCGCCAGACGTGCGTGCGCCAGGCGCTCGTACTCCCAGGGGACCTCGCCGCGCAGTACGTCCAGCACACCGGCCAGGACCTCCTCCCCCGAGGCGTCGGCCGGCAGGGGGCGGTCCAGGGGGCCTCCGGGCACGGCCTCGACCAGGACGGCCTCGCAGACCCCCGCGAGGGAGTAGGTGGGAAGGGTCATCACCTCCCCCGTTCCGGGGAGCACGGTGCGGCTGAGGACGGATCCGTCGGGGTGGGGCGCCGCGCCCGTGACGTAGACCAGGGCCAGACGGCGCTGCGGGGACCGAAAGTGCGAGCGCCGTGTGTCACGGGGGAAGAGTTCGGCGAGCTCTCCGCGCCCGGCGGCGATGACGACGAGGTCGTGGTCGGCGGCGAAGCGGGGCAGGTCCCGCGGGCGGACACGATGGCGGACGAGGACACCACCGGAGCGGTCGAACAGTTCGAGCCATGCCGACATCTTGATCCGCTGGTCGACCGACTGGGCCGGCTCCTCCAGGGAACCGGTCCAGGACAGGCCCGGCGCTCGGGCTCCGCCCGTGTCGGCGACACGGACGCTGACACCCTGGATCGCGGGAGCGTGATCGTCCCACAACGCGAGGCCGTGGCGGCGTTCGCGACGCAGAGCCGGCCCGAAGAGGCACTGGGTGGACATCACCCGACCCGTGCGTATCTCCTGCGGCCCGGTGGCGCTGACGAGTGACACCTCATAGTCCTCCGCGAGCAGACCGAGGGCGAGTTGCAGCCCCGACTGCCCGGCCCCGACCACGAGAATCCTGCGCATGTCTCTCCGTTCACCTCCGCCCGCCGCCTTTCCGGGGATCACGGGCGCGTGCCGGTCCGACGGCCACGGAGCGCCGGGCACAGTGGCCCCGCGGCACGCGATCGACCGACCGTCCCCTTGGGGAAGCTAGCAGCGCCTCGCGTGCGCGCCTCACCGCCCCCGTCGCAAGCCGCCCCCTTCCGGGGCCGCGCGGGGCGTCGGGGCGTCGAAAGGGGCCCGGCCCGGTGCGCGGGGGCACCGGGCCGGGTGGGAAGGGGCGGTGACGGGTGGAGTGGGGCACCGTCGGACCGCCCGTGATGGTCTCGACGTCAGGCGCCGCCCCTGGCGTGGGTCTTGCGGCCCCTGCGGGAGGCGGCGTCCAGGATCACCGCGATCAGCAGAACGGCGGCGGTGATCATGAACCGGACGGAGGTGGACATCTGCAACAGCAGCAGGCCGGAGGCGATCGCGCCCAGGACCAGGCCGCCCAGCAGAGCCGAGTAGGCGTTGCCACGCCCGCCGAAGAGGCTGGTGCCGCCGATGACCGCGGCGGCGATGGCCATCATGAGCTCCTCGCCCCCACCTGTGGACACACTCGCGGCGAAGTTGCGCGAGGTGAGCAGGACCCCGCCCAGGGCGGCGAGGGTGGAGGCGATGCCGAACACCGAGATACGGATCAGGTCCACGTTGATGCCGGCCCGGCGCGCGGCCTCGGAGTTGCCTCCGACGGCGTAGACCATGCGGCCGTAGCGGGTCTTGCGCAGGACGAGGTCGAGCACGACGACGAACCCCACGAAGATGAGGAACGCCAGGGACACGCCCTTGTACTGGTTGAGCACCCACACCCCGCCCAGGACGGGCACCGCGAGCAGGACGGCGCGGAACGCGATCTCGGCCGAGGGCTTGTAGGGCAGGCCGGCCAGGCGACGGCGCCGTTCGACCAACGCCACCGACAGGACGTACAGACCCAGTGTCAGACCCGCGATCGTCCAACCCATGAACGGCACGAAGAAGGTCTGGGTCAGCATCGCGATCGCCCCGTTGGGGCTGGTGTTGATGGTGCCGTCGGCGCCCATCAGGTACAGGTGCAGCCCCTGCCATCCCAGCAGGCCCGCCAGGGTGACCACGAACGCCGGGACTCCGAGTTTGGCGAAGACGAAGCCGTGGAGCAGGCCCACGAGGAGACCGATGCCCAGGGCCACGCCGATGGCCGCCCACTCGGAGACCCCCTGTTTGACGGCCATGACGGCCAGGACCGCCGCGGAGAGTCCGGCCACCGAACCGATGGACAGGTCGATCTCGCCCAGCAGCAGGACCATGATCACGCCGGTGGTCATCAGACCGATGGCGGCGATCTGCACCGTCAGGTTGGACAGGTTCTGCGGCGACAGGAAACGGTCGTTGGCGATCTGGAAGACGACGGCGATCAGGACCAGGCCGAGGATCACCGGGAGCGGCCCCAGTTCACCACCGCGCACGTTGCGCTTGAGCGCCTCCAGCCAGCCTCTGGGGGAGGCGGCCGTGGCCAGCAACCGGGGGTCGCGCCTGGGGCCGGCCGGATGGGCCCCGCCCTGGGCGGGCGGCTTGGAGACGGGGGTCTGCTGGGTCATCACTTGTCCTCCGTGGACAGGGCCGAGGTGCCGGTGCGCTCGGATCGGCGACTGACCGGGTTGTCGGCGGCACCGGTGATGGCGGCCACGATCTCCTCGTAGCTGGTATCCGCGATGGGGAAGTTACCGGCGTTGCGGCCCAGCCGCAGCACCACGGCGCGATCGGCCACGGCCCGCACGTCGGCCATGTTGTGGCTGATCAACAGCACACCCAGCCCCTGGTCGCGCAGGCGTTCGATGAGGTCGAGGACCTGCGCGGTCTGGGCCACGCCCAGGGCCGCGGTGGGCTCGTCGAGCATCACCACGCGCGGCTGACCCAGGAGTGAGCGGGCGATGGCGATGATCTGGCGCTGGCCGCCGGAGAGGGAGGCGACCGGCACACGAAGGCTGGGGATGCGTACGGACAGGGAGTCCAGCAGTTCCATCGCCCGGCTCTCCATCTCGACCTCGTCGAGGGTCCCGGGGAAGTGCAGCTTCTCGTTGCCCAGGAAGAGGTTGCCGACGATGTCCAGGTTGTCGCACAGGGCGAGATCCTGGTAGATGGTGGCGATCCCCAGACGCTGGGCGTCGGCGGGCGCCGAGATGTTGACCGGCTTGCCGTCCCAGGTGATGGTTCCGCCGCTGTCCGCGGGATGGGCTCCGGAGATGACCTTGACCAGGGTGGACTTGCCGGCGCCGTTGTCGCCGAGCAGGGCGACGACCTCACCCTCGTTCACATGGAAGTCGACGTCACTCAGGGCGCGGACGGCACCGAAGGTCTTGGAGATCCCGGACATTTCCAGGACTGGTGTGCTCATGCTTTGACTTCTCTTTCCTCGTACCCGCCCGGGGCGGCCGGACAGCGGATGGCCACCCCGGGCGGGTCCGTCTCACCGGTTCCTAGAGGGCTTCCTGGCAGAACTCGGTGTCGGCGTAGTCGTCCGTGCAGATCTCCTCGATGCTGTAGATCCCGTCCGAGACCACCGTGTCGCCGACGTTCTCCGCGGTCACCGCGATCGGCTCGAGCAGGACCGCCTGCACGGTCTCGCCGGCGGCGTCCTCGATCTCGCTGAGCTGGTACTCACCCAGCTCGGGCTCCTGACCGGTGGCCAGGGCCACGGCCATGGCCGCGGCGACCTGGGCCTCGGGGCGGATGGCCTTGTAGACGGTCATGTACTGCTCACCGGCGATGATGCGCTGGATGCCGGCGAGTTCGGCGTCCTGCCCGGTCACCGGGGGCAGCTCGTCGACGGCCACGCCCGCGCTGCGCAGGGCCGAGATGACCCCGGAGGCCACACCGTCGTTGGCGGCGTAGACGCCGACGATCTCGTCCACCCCGAGGGCGGTGATGGCGCCCTCCATCTGGGCGTTGGCCTCCTCGGGAGACCAGTCGGGGGTGTCGAACTCCTGGCCGATGTCGACCTGGCCCTCGAAGATCTCGTGGGCACCGCCCTTGAAGCTGGCGGCGTTGGGGTCGGTGGGCGAGCCGTTCATCATGACGATCTTGCCGTCGCCCGCGGTACCCGCCTCCTCCATCGCCGCGATCAGGGACTCTGCCTGGACCTGGCCCACACGGTGGTTGTCGAAGGAGACGTACATGTCCACGCCGCCCTCGGCGAGACGGTCGTAGGCGAGCACCGGCACACCCTGGGATCGGGCCTCGTTGACCGTTCCGGCGGAGGCCGAGGCGTCGACGGCGTCCAGGACGAGCACGTCCACACCGTCGGTCAACATGGCCTGGGCCTGGGTCTGCTGCTCGTCCACGCTTCCGTCGGCGTTGGCGTAGGACAGTTCGCACTCGGGGCAGAGCTCGGCGAGCTCCTCCTCGAAGAAGGGCCTGTCGAAGGCCTCGTAGCGCGCGGTGTGGAGGTCGGGCAGGAGGAGCCCGACGTGGAAGCCCTCCTCGACGCTGTGCGTCTCGCGTTCGGCGTCCTCACCGGAGGTGGTGAGCGAACCACAGCCGGAGACGAGCAGGGCCAGGGCGGCTCCGACCGCGGCGAAACCGCCTGCGGCCGTGCGACGCGATGTGAAACGTCGTGTGTTCAACGCGGGTGCCTCTCATGACAGGGGATGCTGACGATGGAACTCGCGAGTGGTGGAGTGAAGTCAAACCCGTCGTCATCTTGCCGTCAACTCCTGAACGCATAACTGAAACATCACGAGTCTTGGATTCAAGGCTTGAAATCATCGAAAACACAGGCCAGAGCGGGCTTCACGCGACGTGAGCTCTCGTGAAGGCGTCTCGATTTTTACCCGACCGTGGTGTCGCGCCAGCGCTGACCTCGGTGTTCGTCGTTCCTTCAACCTACTTCGGGGGAGACACCGAACGGGCCCACGTCCGCCTGAGAGGCTCGACGGGGCCCGATAGAGGACGGAGGGACACGGCAAGGGCACTGTCGGTCACCGACGCGCCCGCCGTCTTTCCGGTTCACGGTGTCCGCTGAGGTCTCAGCCCACGTGCTGGGCCGCCATACGCAGCGCGCCGTACAGAGCCGCGTCCCGACCCAACTCGCTCGGCACCACGTCGAGCCGTTCCAGGGCGCTTTCCAAGGAGCCCAGTTCCATGGCCCTGAGCATCGGGTCCAACAACAGCTCACCGGCCTCGGCCAGCTCACCGCCCACGATCACCCTGTCCGGGTTGAACAGGTTCGCCATGATCGCGGCCCCCTGCCCCAGGGCCGCCCCCGCCTCGGCGATGATGCGACGACTGCCGGGGTCGCCCTCCAGCGCGGCCGCCACCATGTCCGAGACGCGCACGGGCCCCGACCCGCCGGCCACACCGGTGTTCTGCGGCAGCATGTCCAGCAGGTAGTTCGCCCCCACGAAGGTCTCCAGGCAGCCTCGGTTGCCGCACCGGCACACCTGTCCGCGCGGGTCCAACGCGATGTGCCCGATCTCCCCCGCGGTGCCCCCCGCGCCTCGAAAGAGCCGGCCCGACATCATGATGCCCGCGCCCACCCCCTCGCTCAGTGCCAGGTGGACCACGTGTTCGGCGCCCACGCCCGCGCCCCGGTGCTGTTCGGCGAGGACGGCGAGGTTGGCGTCGTTCTCGGCCACGACCTCCAGACCCAGTCGTTCCGTGAGCGCCTTCGCCGGCCGGAAACCCGCCCAGCGGGGCACACAGGAGATGTGGCCGACCTCCCCCGTACCGGGATCGACGGGTCCGGGCACGGAGACCACGACCAGGGAGACCGTGCCCATGTCGATCCGGAACCGCATCAGCGTGGTCTCGATCAGCCACGCCGCTCTGCGTATCCCGCGTTCGGCGTCGGCCGCCACGTCGTAGTCGATCCTCTCACTGGCCAACATGTTGCCGTCGCCGTCACCGATCGCGACACCGACGCGGTCGGCGGTGAAGTCGACGGCCACGACGGCGCCCGGGGGACGCAGCAGGGTCACCGCCCTGGCCCGGCGTCCGTTGGAGGAGGTGTTGCGCACCGCGACGGTCCCCGAGGCACGCAGGTCGCGCACGATGTTGGAGACACTGGCCGCGGACAACCCGGTGGCCCTGGCCAGTTCGGCCTGGGTGCACGTTCCGTCGCGACGCAGCACCTCGACGATGCGCCGCTCGTTCGCCCGGCGCAGGGCGGACTGGGATCCCGGTGTGACGGTGGTCTCGGTCACCGGCTGCCCCTTTGTGTCGATGGTCTACGCGTCGCTGCTGCTGCCAGGAATGTTACAAGGGTTGAAGACAAGCCCCCATCCCACCCTGGGCGGGTTAGGGTCCGAGCGTGAGCAGAGCACCCATCAGCACGACCCGGCGCGGATGGTCGGACCGGTTGGCACGAGCGGTACCCGCCGCACCGGGCACGCGCGTGGTGGCGATCGAGGGACGTTCCGGCGCGGGCAAGAGCTGGGTGGCCGAGCACCTGTACGAGGCCCTCATCGCCAGGGGCGAGTCGGCCGCCGTGCTGACCATGGAGGATCTCTATCCCGGGTGGGAGGGCCTGGCCAGGGCGCCACGACTGTTGCGCGACCGGGTGCTGGCCCCGCTCCGGCGGGGGGAACCGGCGACGTGGCGGCGGTACGACTGGGAGCGTGGTGCGTTCGCCCGAGAGTGGTCGACCCTGCCCGACGACGTGGTCTCGGGCGGGGTCCTCCTGGTGGAGGGGACCGGGTCGGGGGCCGCCGTCGTACGCGACCTCCTGGATCTGTTGGTGTGGGTGCGCGCAGGCGACGACGAGCGGTCACGGCGGCTGGACGGCCGGTGGGACGCGGTCGCCTACGCGCCCTACCGACGCGTGTGGGCGGAGCAGGAGGAGTCCTTCCACCAAAGGGACCGTCCCCGTGAGCACGCCGACGTGGTCGTCGACAACTCCGCGCCCTGAACCACCAGCCGGACACCGGCGCCCTCAGGCCCCGCAGATCTCTCGGGCCCTGTGCAGGTCGGCGTCCATGGTCCGCAGCGTGGCCCCCAACGCCTGCGTGGTCATCGACAGGGCACTCGATCGCGCCGTCTCCTCGGCGCGTCGAGCCCTGTCCCCGTGAAAGACCACGATGGCGAGCAGAAGCACCGGAAAGACCAGGAGGCAGAGCAGACCGAGGGAGAGCAGCAGACCGCCCACACCCGACACCCCCGAGACGTTGAACGCCCCGCCCAGGAGCATCAGCGGAAGGAAGGACACGCCCGTGACGACGGCCCAGTTTCGCAACCGGCCACGGTTCTTCCCCGAGGACCGCAACTCCGCCTCCTCCCTCCGGTGCCGCTCCTGTCGGTGTTCGCACTCCAGCCGCTGACGCGCCAGTTCCGTGATCGTGGGCAGGAAGCCGTAGACCGCGGCCGCGTATCCGGCCCGGGCGGTGTCGGTCGGGGCCTTCTCCACGCGCTTCCACAGGATGCCCAGCCAGATTCCGACACCGGGCAGGTCGCCCGGTTCGGGGGGTACGACGAGATCGGGATCGAGCAGGAAGGCCAGTGCCACCGCGGAATCGACACGCACGCGCGTGCCCCGCCATCCGACGAGGGCCCCGGTGAGTTCGCGGTGGAAGGACAGGCCCACGCGTTCGGCCTCCTCCACCTGGTCGGCGAGTTCACGGAGTCCGTCGCCGCCACGGTGCGCCGCCATCTGCCGCAGGACCTCGGGGCGCGAGACCATCATCAACTCGTTGGCCTGACGGTCGCCGCTGACCAAGGGGCGGGGGTCCCGGAGGAGTCGCCGCAGCCCCGTGAGCGTGACCTCATGCCCTCGGAATCTGGGCGGCAGGTCCGGGCGGGCCTGGGCGACGAAGGAGGCGACGGCCATGTTCGCGTCCGTGACCCGACGTCGGAACAACGACCGGTCCACGAGCGTGTCGTTGAGGTCGTTCACGACCCACGAGCCGAGGGCCCCCAGTTCGATCGGGTCGCTGAAGACCTGGACCGCCTCTCGCCAATGTTCCTGCATGGCCGCGGCCAGGTCGCCGACCCGGGTGAACCGAAGTCCCGCGAAGTGGTGGGGTGGAGCGTCCACCGGGTGTGCGTCGGGCGCTCCAGCAGCGCCGGAGGCAGAGGAGGCGGGCACGACGTGAGCGGGCGGAGAAGGAGGTGTCCCGTGGGGAAGGGAGGGGAGCGGTCGCTCGACGGGGGTGGGGAGCGCGCCGATCCGCACCGGACGGACGGGACCGTCGGGCTCGATCCCTGCGGGGCACGTGGAGGTCATGGGGGTGCCCGTGACCAGGTGGTCGAGCAGGGTCCTGGCGTCGGGTCGGTGACCGGGCCTTTTGTCCAGACAGACGCGAAGGGTCGCGGCGAGGGGGTGGGGCACGCCGTCGAGATCGGGTTCTCCGGACAGCACCCGCGCGATGCGGGAGGCCTGGGTCGGCCCCGGGAAGGCCTCCCGGCCGGTGGCCGCGTAGACCATCACCGAACCCCACGAGAAGATGTCCACCGCCGAGGTCAGTCGCAGGCCCTCCAACTGCTCAGGGGCCATGTACCCGACGGTTCCCACGATCCCACTGGCGGTGACGGAAGTGGCCTCAACCGCGCGAGCGATCCCGAAATCGATCACCCGCGGACCGTCGGGAGCCAGCATGATGTTGTCGGGCTTGAGGTCCCGATGCACCACACCGGCCGCGTGGATCGCGGCCAGAGCCGTGGCCGTGCTCACCGCCAACCGGTGCAGTTCGACCCCGCTCCTGGGTCCCTCCTCGGCCACCGCGGCCTGCAACGTCGGCCCGTCGATGAACTCCGTAGCGATCCACGGCTCCGACCCTTGCGTGTCGGCGTCCACGATCGCCGCGACGCAGAAACCACTCACCCTCCGGGCCTGCTCCACCTCCGCCGCGAACCTGCGCCGCATCTCCGGGTCCCCCGCCCAACCGGCGTGCAGTACCTTGACCGCCGCACGGCCACCGTCGGGCGCCTCACCGAGGAACACCTCACCGAAACCACCGCGCCCCAACGACCGCACCAACCGGTAGCCGCCCACCATGCGACCGGTGTCCCGGCCCGCCGCGTTCTCCTTCTCACGGCCGTCCAGGTCGCCCACCGTTGCACCCCATATCCGTCGTCCTCGGCTTCCCCCGGCCGCCCGGGGGGGAACTATAGCCAGGTTTCGGTCCTCCGCCCCTGGGGACATGACCGGCGCCGAGCCCTCGATCCACAGGAACAGATGGTCACCACGGGTGCCGACGTTCTCCCGTGTGTGTATCCGATACCCCTCCGTTACGGCTGTCCCGAACCGTCAGCGCCGATGGTCGCCGCGTTGGATCCGCTGGACGAGGTCGTCGGTGAGCGTGCCGTAGCCGGTGGCGGCCCACACGCTGTGGCGGGCGGGCACCTCGTAGTAGGGCAGGGTCTCTCCCCCGTACTCGGCGGGCAGGACGGCGGGGCGCGTTCGTTCGCGTACGGCCCGGGCGCACTCGACGCACAGGGGCACACGTATGGTACGGACACCGCCGAATTCGCGCCAGGCGGTGACCTTGGTCCCGGTGCCGTGCAGAGGGTTGGCGTAGCAGTGTCCGCGTCGGATCGGCTTCGAGCCCCTTGCGGCGGCCTCCATCTCCTCCTCCGCCATGTCCAACAGGACCAGGACGCCTACGGCGTCGGGGAGGGTAGGGCCCTCGGCGACCATACGGTCGTGGACCCGGGCCGCGGCGGAGCGGGCGTCCAGGGCCCGCTGGAGACTCTCGGTGGCCTTCGGTCCCAGGCTCCCGTCCGAGCCCAGGGCGCTCAGACGTTCGCCCACCTCGATCAGGTCGCGTCCGCCCCGCTCCACGAGAGAGGTCAGCCGGGCGCGGTCGGCGTTGTCGAAGGCGGCGTGTTGGGTGATCGACGCCGCCCGTGTCCGACCCCGGCGTGCGGTGAGCCTGCCGCGTACGAGCAGGCCGAGCACGAGTGCGAGCAGGACGGCGACCACCCCGCCCACCGCCACCAGCGTGCCGTTGCCGCCCCTCCAGAAGACGCTCCTGTGGGGATTGGCCTCCTCATAGACCCGCACGGCCTCCTCGTAGGCCCCCGCGGGGTCGTCGGAGAGCGCGGTCTCCACCGCCGCCTCGGCCTGCTCCAGCAGGGAGCCCTCGAACTCCGTGACGTAGGAGGCGGTCAGCGCCCCGTAGTGGGCGGGACCTCCGCCACCGCTCCCCGGACCGAAGTCCGCGCCGTGGTATCGGCCACGGCCGTCGTGGACCAGGTAATGTCCCCTCTCACCGCCCCTGCGGTCATGCAGGACCGACACCAGGGCCGTGGCCTCGCCGTCCCATGCGTCACCGTCGACCAGGGGCACCGCGACGAGGTACAGATCCAACCCCGAGGACTCGATGGCCTGGGACAGGCGCTCCTGGGCCGCCGGGGGAAAGGCGCTCTCGTAGGCGGGGTCGACGTGCACGTGCGAGGACTCCAACGAGTCGAGGACGCCCTGGATCGGGCTCTCCCGTTCGGTGGTCTCGGCCCGTGCCCCCGAACCGGGCCACAGGAACACGGCGGCGAGCACCGTGGCGATCAAGACACGGACCGTGCGCCACGGGAGAGGGGTCTCAGCGGACATGGATCTCCTCCAGGAGCCTGTCGACCATGCGTGCGGGGTGGAGCGCGCCGAAGCGGTGCCGGACCCACGCCCGCTCCTCCAGTGACAGGTGGCTCCGACGTACTCCGCCCGGGCCGCGTACACGCAGCACGCGTTCCACCCGTCGTGCGTCGGGCAGGTCGGCGCACTCCCGGCACAGGGAGGCCATGCCCTTGGTCACCTCGGACCGCCGGCGTGTGGTGGCGGGTCCGTGTAGCGGGTTGACCGTACACGGGGGACCGTCCGCGCTGGCGGGGTCCTCCAACGCGGCGTGCGCCCTGCGGGAGACGACCACCACGCCCAGCCTGTCCAGGTCGTCGGGGTCGGCTTCCATCACCATCAGCGCGGCCTCGATCTGGGGCATGAACCCGTGCGGTACCGCCTGGGGTCCGCGGGCGACCAGAGAGGCCAGACGGGCACGTTCGGTCTCGGCCATACGGCGCAGGGAGCCCGAGGAGACACCGGCCTCGCGTACCCGGCGCATCGCGCCCATCGGCACGGGGAGCTTCAGCACGATCCAGGCCAGGGCCGCACCGACCAGTGGTCCGAAGATCAGCGCGCTGGGCAGGAGGTCCTCTCGGAAACGTTCCTCACGCGGCTTCCAGCCGGCGGTGGAGGCGGTCGGTGGATCGGGGTCCCGGGCGCTCTGGTCACGGGGAGCGGACTCGACGACGTCCAGCAACGTCTCCAACGCCTCCACCGGTGTGTTCGGCGGCTCCCGCTCGTACAGGCCACCGGTCAGGTGGTACTCGCGGACGCCGAGGCCGAAGGCCAACGCGCTCACGCGGACGGTGCCATCATGGCGGGCGGTGAACACGGCGTAGACCCCCTCCTCCCCCGCCACGTGGTGCATGGCGTGCAGGAACAGGTGGGGATCGCCACCGCTCTCGTCGCTGGAGACCATGGGGATCATCGCCACGCGAAGGGGTACCGACGCCTCCTCCGCCCGCTCTGCCGCCGAGGCCAGTCCCTCTCGGGACAGGGAACTGAGGGGATCCACGTACACGCTTCCCTCCCCCATCCCCTCCAGGACGCGTTCGACCCGCACGGTGGAGGTGACATGGGGTGGCCGCGCCTTGTGCTCGTCGACCCGGCTGGGGAGCTCCTTGCTCACCGGCGGCACGCTGTCGAGGTAGGCCAGGGCACCGAACACTCCGGCGGCGGGCAGTGCCAGGCCGACCACCACGACGAGGGCGCCCCCCGCGAGGATCCCCGGGCCTCGGCGGGTCAGACGCACGGCGCCGACCAGGGACAGGACGAACAGGGCGCCGCCCGCGCCGCCGACGAGGGCACCGAGCCTTCCCGGACCGGTGTAGCTGGTGGGATCGACACCGTCCAGGAGCCTCCCCCACCCGACGGTTCCCGGACCGATCCCGTAGCGGGAGCGGTGGTCCTGGCGTAGGAGGTCGGCACGGGTGTCCACGTCCGGATCGGCCAAGGCGTCGGCGAGGACCGTGGCGACCTCGTCGACGGGAGCGTCGTAGGCGAGTTCGGGGCTGTAGTCGACCACGTCGACGGCCGCCTCCACGGGCAGCTCCACGCCCTCGGCCCGGACCCGGGGGGAGCTCCCCGGCTGAAGGAGCGCGTAGAGACCGTCGGCGTCAGCGCGGTCGATCAAGGCGGGCAGGATCTCCCCGCTCCACTCGCCCCCGCCGCCGGGGCGAGGGATCGCCACCACGTGGTAGGGGACGCCCAGTCTCCCGAAGGAGTCGTGGAGGGCGGTCTCCAGCTCCTCCAGCTCGTACTCGCCCGCCAGGGCGTCGTCGACGACCACCGCGGTGCCCTCGGGCTCCTCCGCGAGCAGGGCGGCGTAGTGCTCGGCGGGGGTCACACGGTCCTCAAGGACCACGGGGGCCGGCCGCGCCGAGGCCGGAGCGGCGCAGACCAGGAGGAGGAACGCCGTCGAGAGCAGGAGGACGGCCGCCGAGGGAAGCCGGAGGAGGGGGCTGATGGGGCCGGACATACGGCGAGGATATCGGGTATTTACCACAAATGAGCATGTAGGACCCCTTTGAGGACTCTTCTGGACGTTCTGGGGCTCCGACAGGAGAGACGACACACCGTGCTTCCGCGCGGGCCGGCGACCACTACCCTCCCCGCTCGCCCGGTAACCCGCTCCCCCTCTGCCGGGCCTCCGGTGAATTTGGGAGTTCACGCAGGTCGAAGGTGTTCTTTCTTGGTCACTGCTGGCGCACTCTAGACATCGGGGACAAAGCGGAAGCGTCCCTCCTCAGATGTGAACCGCGTCGAGGGAGGACCACACCCGCACGGCCACTCCCCGAAACAAGCCACGAAGGGAATCCACTGCTATGCAGAAGAAGACCCTGCGCCGAGTCGCTTTCACCGCCGTCATCGCGCCCGCCCTGGCGCTGGGGGCCTCCACCATGGCCTCCGCGGACGCCTACTACGTGTCCGAGACCAACAAGGCCGGCCCCGACGGGGCGTACAGCCACCTGCTCAAGGCCAAGTCCGGGGACGGCGAGACCTGGTTCCACGAGTCTCACTCGAAGGCCAACGAGGACGGTGCTCACTCCTCCTCCACCACCAGCGGCTCCGACTGACCCACGCAGGTCGAAGAACGGGGCCCTCGGTGCCGCCCAGCGGCGCCGAGGGCCCCTTCGCCGGCTCCGCCCCTCCTCACGGAGGTGGCGGAAAGGCTATTGGGGTGGAGTTATAAGGCATTTGCCCCCGATGGCGGAATAAGGCCTCTCTCGCGGCGCCCGCGCTCACCCCTCCGAGCCGCCGCGCGCGCGACAGACCGTGGTACCACGCGGATCCGCCGGTGTCCCTCCCCAGATCGTCCGGGCCGGGAGGCGTCCTCCACGCCCCACCCCCGATTTTGGGGTTTGCGCATACGCCCAGTGTTCCTTCTTGGGCCGCTCCGGCCGCAGTGTGGAGAACGAGGACGACACACGACAGTCCCACACACCTTTTTCTCTCACAGGGTGCCGAAGGAGGACCGACCCGCAGGGCCGCTCTCCGAACAGAAACCGCGAAAGGAACCCGCAGCCATGCAGAAGAAGACTCTGCGTCGCATCGCGTTCACCGTCATCGCCGCACCGGCTCTGGCGGTCGCGACCCCGGCCCTGGCCTCGGCGGACGCCTACTACTCGTCCCACTCCTCGGGGGCCGGCCACCACGGGGCCTACAGCCACACGGTCAAGGCCTACGCCGGAGACGGCCACGCCTGGTACTACGAGTCCTCGTCCCACGCCGGACCTCACGGCGCCTACTCCTACCACGTCAGCAGCGGCAGCCATCGCTGAGGCCCTCTTCGGAAACGGTCCGGCCCCCGCACCGGTGAACGGTGCGGGGGCCGGACCCTCGTCGTCCCACGACCCCACCAGGGGTCCACGGGAGCGGACTACTCGGCGATCAACTGGCGCAGCACGTACTGGAGGATGCCGCCGTTGCGGTAGTAGTCGGCCTCGCCCGGGGTGTCGATGCGCACCACGGCGTCGAACTCCACACCGGTGTCGGTGGTGACCTTCACCGTGGCCGGCACACGGCCCTCGTTCAACTCGGTCACGCCGGTGATGGAGAAGGTCTCCTCACCGGTCAGACCGAGGGAGTCGGCGGACTGTCCCTCGGGGAACTGGAGAGGAAGCACGCCCATACCGATCAGGTTGGAGCGGTGGATGCGCTCGTAGGACTCGGTGATGACCGCGCGCACCCCCAGAAGACGGGTGCCCTTGGCCGCCCAGTCGCGCGAGGAGCCCGAACCGTACTCCTTGCCCCCCAGGATGACCAGCGGGACGTCCTGGGCGGCGTAGTTCTGCGCGGCGTCGTAGATGAACGTCACCGGGGCGTCGGGCCGGGTGAAGTCACGGGTGTAACCGCCCTCGGTACCCGGCGCGATCTGGTTGCGCAGGCGGATGTTGGCGAACGTACCGCGGATCATCACCTCGTGGTTGCCCCGGCGGGAACCGTAGGAGTTGAAGTCACGACGCTCCACGCCGTTGGCCTTGAGGTACTCGGCGGCCGGGGTGCCCGGCTTGATGGCACCGGCCGGGGAGATGTGGTCGGTGGTGACCGAGTCGCCCAGCTTGGCCAGCACGCGGGCACCGGTGATGTCGGTGACCGGCTCCGGCGTGGTGCCCATGCCCTCGAAGTAGGGAGGCTTACGGACGTAGGTGGAGTCCTCCTCCCACTCGAAGGTGTTGCCCGTGGGCGTGGGCAGGGAGCGCCAGCGCTCGTCACCGGCGAACACGTCGGAGTAGGCGGCCTTGTACATGTCCGAGGCGATCGCGGTGTCCATGACCTCCTGGATCTCCTCGGCGCTCGGCCAGATGTCGGACAGGAAGACGGGCTTACCGTCGGTACCCACGCCCAGGGGCTCGGTGGTGAGGTCCATGTCCATGGACCCCGCCAGCGCGTAGGCGACCACCAGCGGCGGCGAGGCCAGGTAGTTCATCTTCACGTCCGGGTTGATCCGGCCCTCGAAGTTGCGGTTGCCGGAGAGGACCGAGGTGACAGCCAGGTCGTTCTCGTTCACCGCCTTGGAGATCTCCGCCGGCAGCGGACCGGAGTTGCCGATGCAGGTCGTGCATCCGTAACCGACCAGGTTGAAGCCCAGCTTGTCCAGGTACGGGGTCAGGCCGGAGCGCTCGAAGTAGTCGGTGACGACCTTGGAGCCCGGAGCCAGCGAGGTCTTGACCCACGGCTTGCGGCTCAGACCCTTCTCCACCGCCTTCTTGGCCAGCAGGGCGGCGCCCAGCATGACCGAGGGGTTGGAGGTGTTGGTGCAGGAGGTGATCGCGGCGATCACCACGGAGCCGTGGTCGACCTCGGTCTCGGTGCCGTCGGCCAGGGTGACCTTGACCGGCCTGTGCGGACGGTCGCCGTTGGCGCTGTAGGTGGGAGAGTCGGAGGCGGGGAAGGACTCCTCGGCCGCCTCGTCGACGACGTCCTCGACGTAGTCGCGCACGTCGTGGCGCCAGATCCTCCGGGCGCGGGAGAGCTCGATACGGTCCTGCGGGCGCTTGGGGCCGGCAATGGAGGGGACCACGGTGGCCAGGTCGAGCTCGATGTACTCGGAGAACTCGGGCTCCTCGGCCGGGTCGTGCCAGAAGCCGTTGGCCTTGGCGTAGGCCTCGGTCAGGGCCACCTGCTTCTCGGAACGGCCGGTCAACCTCATGTACCGGATGGTCTCGTCGTCGATCGGGAAGATCGCGGCGGTGGAGCCGAACTCCGGGCTCATGTTGCCGATGGTGGCGCGGTTGGCCAGCGGCACGGAGGCCACGCCCTCGCCGTAGAACTCGACGAACTTGCCGACGACACCGTGGTCACGCAGCTTCTCGGTGATGGTGAGCACCAGGTCGGTGGCGGTGGTGCCGGGCGGGAGCTCACCGGTCAGCTTGAAGCCGACCACGCTCGGAATGAGCATGGAGATCGGCTGGCCGAGCATGGCGGCCTCGGCCTCGATGCCGCCCACGCCCCAGCCCAGGATGCCCAGGCCGTTCTGCATGGTGGTGTGGGAGTCGGTGCCCACACAGGTGTCGGGGTAGGCCTGGCCGTCCCGGCTCATGGTGACGCGCGCCAGGTGCTCGATGTTGGCCTGGTGGACGATGCCGGTACCGGGCGGGACGACCTTGAACTCGTCGAAGGCGGTCTGGCCCCAGCGCAGGAACTTGTAGCGCTCGTAGTTGCGCTCGTACTCGATCTCGACGTTGCGCTCGAAGGCGTCGGGACGACCGAAGAGGTCGACCACGACGGAGTGGTCGATCACCAGCTCGGCGGGAGCGAGCGGGTTGATCTTGTCGGGGTCGCCCCCCATGTCGCGCACGGCCTCGCGCATGGTGGCGAGGTCGACGACACAGGGCACGCCGGTGAAGTCCTGCATGATCACCCGCGCGGGGGTGAACTGGATCTCCTGGCTGGGCTGGGCCTTGGCGTCCCAGTCGCCCAGAGCACGGATGTGGTCGGCGGTGACGTTCGCACCGTCCTCGGTGCGCAGGAGGTTCTCCAGCAGCACCTTCAGGCTGTAGGGAAGCCGCTTGGAGCCCTCAACGGCATCCACGCGGAAGATCTCGTACGACTCGTCGCCAACGCGCAACGTGTCACGGGCGCCGAAGCTGTTCGCGGACACGGTGTCTGCCTCCTGATCTCGCCACTTTGTTCCCAGCATCCTGCCTCATGAGGCAGGTGCGGAACCTACTGAGGCCGCCCTGACCGGGTACCGGGCAGAGGGCCGCGGGTGCCCTGGCCGGGGTTCGTCGACCATCACCGGACCCGCTCTGACCTGAGGCGACACCACTCGCCATCGGCCGGCCGACCCACGGGACGCGGGCATCCACGCCATCGGAGTCCGGGCGCCGCCAAGCGATCGACTTCACACACCCGGACCGGCGCGGGCCGGGGAAGCCCCACTTTTATCTTGATGTCAAGCTATCTAACTTGTATCTCGATATCAAGTTATCGGACGGGTACCGCACGCGTGCACCCGCCCCCCGGAAGTGCCCGCCGGTCTCGCCCGTAGGCCTTCCTCCTCCGGGCGTCACACGGCGAACACCGTGTCGGAGCGTTCTGGGGGGGGCGGGACGCCTCGGGTCCTCTCCCACCCCATGCCCACCCGTCACCCTCCACCAACCCTCAATCGCCGGCCTCCGGCCCCAGCACCCCCACCCGTCACCCTCCACCAACCCTCAATCGCCGGCCTCCGGCCCCAGCACCCCCGGCGGCGCGCTCTCAGCCCAACTGCGGAACGACCTGGGACGCGACCAACTCCAAGTGGTCCAGATCGGACATGTCCAGCATCTGTAGGTACATACGTTCAGCCCCCGCCTCGGCGAACCGGCCGATCTTGTCCACCAGTTCGTTCGGGGTACCGGCCAGGCCGTTCTCCCGTAGCTCGGGGACCTGACGACCGATCCTCCCCGCGCGCCGGGCCACCTCCGCCTCGTCCTTGCCCGCACACAGCACCTGGGCGGCCGAGTAGACCATCGGCGTGGTACGCCCGGCGGCCCGCACGGCGGCCCGAGTGCGTTCGAAGGCCGCGGCGGTGTCCTCCACCGAGGTGAAGGGCACGTTGTACTCGTCGGCGTACTTCGCGGCCAGTCGCGGAGTCCGCTTGGGTCCGGTCCCACCGATCAGCACCGGTGGACGGGGTTCCTGCTTCGGCTTGGGCAGAGCGGGCCCCTCCGACAGTCGGTAGTGCTTGCCCTCGTACCGGAAGGTCTCTCCCACCGGGGTCCGCCACAGTCCGGTGATGATGTCCAACTGCTCCTCGTAGCGGTCGAAACGCTCACGGGCCGTGGCCGGAAAGGGAATTCCGTAGGCGGTGTGCTCCTCCTCGAACCAGCCCGCGCCGAAGCCGAACTCCACCCTCCCGCCGCTCATGTGGTCGACCTGGGCGACGGAGACGGCGAGAGGGCCGGGGTAGCGGAAGGTCGCCGCGGTCATCAGTGTGCCCAGGCGGATACGGGAGGTGTCCCGCGCCAGTCCGGCGAGGGTGACCCAGGCATCGGTGGGCCCCGGAAGGCCTCCGCCACGATCCCCCATGTACAGGAAGTGATCGGAACGGAACAGAGCGTCGAAGCCCAGGTCCTCGGCGGCCCTGGCGACGGCGAGCTGGTCCTCGTAGGTGGCCCCCTGTTGGGGCTCAAGGAAGATCCTTAGACGCATACACCCCATTTTCTTCCACCACACGAGGCGAACCGAACTCGCCGCGCGGTCATCGTGGAAAAGGCGGGCCCCGGCCCCGCCCGCCTCCGTAGAACCGAACCGTGCCCCCGTCGCGATAGGCCCCACGTGAAGCTGTTCCGTCGCGCGCGCCGCCGCGCACCCGACCACGGGCCCGACAGCACCGACGCCGTGCTGCTGGCCGCCGTCGCCGCGGGTCAGACCCGAGCGCTGGAGATCCTGCACCACAGGCACGCGCCATGGTTGCGGATGCGACTGCGCTACCGCTGCTCCGACACCGACCAGGTCGACGCCGCCCTCCAGGAGACCTTCCTGGCGGTGTGGCGCAACGCGGGCTCCTTCACCCCCCGCCCCGGCGACGCCGACGCCGGGGCCTGGTTGTGGACCATCGCGATCCGTCAACTCATCTCCCAACTGCGCAAACGCACCAACCAGTGGATAGCCGACGGTGACACCGACTACGAGATCATCGGCGACGCCTCCGCGGAGGACACCGTGCTGCTCAACATCGAGCACGGACCGCTGGGCACCGCCCTGCACTCCCTCTCACCAGAGCTGCGCTCGGCCATTCAGGCCACGGTGCTCGACGGACTCACCGTCCGGGAGGCCGCGCAGATACTCCAGATCCCCGAAGGGACCGTCAAGACACGGGTCATGCGCGCCAAGGCGCGCCTACGGGAGGCACTGACATGAACTGGCACCTGACCCCCGCCCAGGCACACGAATACGCCGCCCACCGCTCCGACGACGTCACCGCCATGTCCGTGGAGGCCCACATCACCGGCTGCGCACCCTGTCGTGCCCTGCTGCCCAGCGACGAGGCCTGGCTGGCCAGGAGCTGGGCGGACCTGCGCGACGTGGTGGACCGTCCCAGGCGCGGAGCCGTCGAGACGTTGCTGTCCTCACTGGGTGTGCGCGAGGACACCGCCAAACTGCTGGCCACCACCCCGGGGCTGTACCGGGCCTGGCTGCTGGCCACGGTCGCGGTGCTGACCGCCGCCCTGCTGGCCGCCCACCACCTGCCACGCGGCTCACTGATGTTCGTCTTCAGCGCCCCGATCGTTCCTCTGGCGGGCGTGGCCATGGCCTACGGGCGCGGTGTGGACCCCGCACACGCGCTGACCTCGGTCACGCCGTTGGCCGGTCCACGGCTGCTGTTCCTGCGCACCTGCGCGGTGCTACTGCCCGCGCTGGTGCTGTGCACCTCGGCGTCGCTGCTGCTGCCCTCGACCCACACGCCGTGGTCGGCGGCCCTGTGGCTGCTGCCGGCGCTCACCCTGGTGACCGGTTCCCTGATCCTCAGCCGCTGGATGCACCTGGGCCTGGCCGGCGCCGTGGTGGGACTGCTGTGGCTGGTCGCCCTGACCATCTTGGGCGTGGTCGAGAACACCACGCCACTACAGCTGATCGCGCCCCGGACACAGATGTGGTGGGCGGGCGCGCTCGCCGCCTTCCTCATGACCCTTCTGTGGCGGGTGAGGACGGCGTGAACACCACGACCGTCCCGTGTCCACGTGCGCGGGCTGGTGCGCCGCTACGGTACGCGCACCGCGCTGAACGGCGTCGACCTGGCCCTGTGCCCGGGGGTGACCGGACTGTTGGGCGTCGAACTCCGGAAGACCTCCTCCCCTCCCGCGTCGGTCGAGGACTGGGAGAGGCTCTATCCCGAACTCGGACACGAGTACCTCTCGATGGCATCCCCAGGCACGCACCGTCACACGTGCCGCTGACGGCCCCTTCCGTCCCGGCCGGGACGGAAGGGGCCGGTGCCCGACGGGTCCGTTCCCGCACGTCCGGTCCTAGGATGGTGGACCGCGTCGACACGCCCGACCCCTCCCGGTCGGACGTGTCCACCGCTCCCCCGCGAAGGCGGCCCCACCGGGTCGAGTGCCGCCGTGTGCCCGTTGCCTCCTCCAACCCCGTGACGAAGGGCCACGACCTTGCCAGAGCGCCTCACACCCCTGCCCCGGGCCTCCGCCACGGCGGCGCTGGGCCGCGGACCCCTGCCGATCCTGGCCTCGGCGGTGTTGTGGGGTACGACCGGCACCGCCGCCTCCTTCGCTCCCGCGGGCGCCACCGCCGCCGCCGTCGGCTCGGCCGGCCTGGTCCTGGGCGGGTTACTGCTGTTCCTGACCGGACGGGGTGCGCTGTCCCTGCTCAGGCGCGGTGACAGAGCCACACGGTGGAAGCTCGTCCTGGGTTCTCTGGCCGTGGCCGGCTATCCGCTGGCCTTCTATCCCGCCGTGGCACAGGCGGGCGTGGCGGTCGCCACGGTGATCACCCTGGGCAGCGCTCCGATCTTCGCCGGCCTGCTGGCCTGGGTGACCGAACGGACCCGACCCACGGCCCGGTGGTCGGCGGCCACTCTGTCGGCGGTGGCGGGCTGCGCGCTGCTCGTGCTGGGCCCGCGCGTCACCGAGGCCGACGCCGCAGCGCACCCCACGGGCGTCCTCCTGGCCCTGGTGGCGGGGGCGTCCTACTCGGTCTACACGCTCATCGCCGAACGACTGATCCGACGCGAGCACCCCTCGAGCGCGGTGATGGGCACGATGTTCGCGGGAGGCGGCCTCACCGTGCTCCCGGTGGTCCTGATCGCCGGACCGGCCTGGTTGGGCACCGTCGGCGGTGCCCTGGTGACCCTGCACCTGGCGGTGTTCACCGTTTTCCTGGCCTACCGGCTGTTCGGGTTCGGGCTGCGGCACACCACCGCGTCGGTGGCCACCACCTTGACGCTGGCCGAACCGGCCGTGGCCGCGCTGTTGGGCGTGTTCGTGGTGGGCGAGCGCCTTCCCGCGGTGTCGTGGGCGGGCCTGGCCGTCCTCGCCCTGGGGTTGACCCTCCTACGCGCTCCGGTCCCACGCCCGTTTCGTGGATGGACGGTGCGGGGCCGCCGGGCGACCCCGCACCGTTCTCAGTCGCGGTGACGACGGGCCGGGTGCACCGGTTCCAGTACCGCCAGGCACTCCACGTGATGCGTCATCGGGAAGGCGTCGAAGGCGCGAAAGTCGACCAGCCGGTACCGCGCACGCTCGAACTCGGCCAGGTCCCGGGCGAGCGTGGCGGGATCACAGGAGACGTAGGCCACCCTGCGGGGACGGGTCGCGGCCAGCGAGCGCACCACCTCGACGCCCGCGCCGGCCCGGGGCGGGTCCAGGACGACCACGTCGGCGCGCACGTCCGCCCACTCCCGCAGCTGGGCGGCCACGTCGCCGTGTTCGACGCGTACCTGCTCCATGTCCTTGAGGTTGTACCGGGCGTCGCGCACGGCGTCGGCTCCGCTCTCCACGCCCATGGCCCGCCCCTCCGGGCCCACGGCCTCGGCCAGGGCCCCGGTGAACAGGCCGGCGCCGCAGTACAGGTCCAGGGCCGTCTCACCGGGCTCGGGTTCCAGGGCACGCATCACCGCGTCGGTGAGGACGTCCGCCGCAGCCGGATGCACCTGCCAGAACCCGCCCGCGCTGACGCGGTGCTCGCGTCCCGCGGCGTTCTCACGCACTCCCCTGCGTCCACGCACCTGCTGGAGGCGTCCGCCCTTGAATCGGCGCAGAACCGCGCTGGAGGTGCCCAGTTCGGGCAGGGCGCCCAGTTTGGCCCCCGTGGGGGTGACGACGACGGCGCGGTCGGCGCAGGAGGCCGAGGCCACCGCCTCCACGTCCCGGACGCCCTTCCAGGTCACGTCGGTCACACCGAGCTCGGTCACTCCGGGGTGGGCGATCAGGCAGCGGTCGACCGGTTCGATGTCGTGGGAGCGGTGACGGCGCAGCCCCGCCCTGCCCTGCGCGTCCACGGCGAAGCGCACCCGGGTGCGCCAGCCCAGTCCGTCGGGCGTCCCCGGCAGCTCCTCCACCACGACCTCGCGGTCGATCCCGGCGATGCGGCGCAACTGGTCGGCGACGACCTTGGCCTTCAGCGCGCGCTGGGCCTCCAGGGAGGCGTGCTGCCAGTCACAACCACCGCACTTGCCGGGACCGGCGAAGGGGCAGGGGGCCTCGACCCGGTCGGGGGAGGCGGTGAGGACCTCGACGGCCTCGCCCCGCAGGAAGCGGGAGGTCTCCTCGGTGACACGGACGCGGACGCGCTCGCCGGGAAGGGCGTGGCGCACGAAGACCACCTGCTCGTCTCGGCGGCCCACACACCAACCCCCATGGGCGACGTCGTCAACGGTCAGTTCGAATTCAGTACCCACACGGGTCATAGACAGGTTCCTCAGAAGGTGATCGGTCCGCGATTCGGGTGACCCTGCGCGCACAGTCACCAACCATCCCCAACCTATCCGCCCCCGGACACCGCCGGTGCCGCCCCCTACGGCCCGGATCCACCGCGCACGACGGTCACATGTGTGCCAAGGTTGGAGATGGACGCGCGCGGTACGCGCGGCGGTCGGCTATCTCGACGGGAGTACGGGCGAGGTGCACATCGTGATCATGGGGTGCGGCCGGGTGGGCTCCACCCTGGCGCACACCCTGGTGGACCTGGGACACACGGTGGCGGTGATCGACCAGGATCCCGAGGCCTTCCGCCGTCTACGCGGGTCCGTGGCCAAGCACGCGGTCCGGGGCGTGGGCCACGACCGGGCGGTCCTGCTCTCGGCCGGGATCGACCACGCGGGGGCCTTCGCCGCGGTCAGCAACGGCGACAACTCCAACATCATCTCGGCCCGGGTGGCGCGCGAGGCCTTCGGGGTCGAGCACGTGGTGGCACGGATCTACGACCCCCGCCGCGCCGAGGTCTACCAACGCCTGGGCATCCCGACCGTGGCGACGGTGCGGTGGACGGCCGACGCGATCCTGCGGCGCATGGTGCCGGGCAACGGACGGCTCACGGTGGGCCCGGAGTGGCAGGACGCCTCCGGGACCCTGGCCATGAACGAACTGACCCTGCCTCTGTGGTGGGCGGGCCGACGCGTCCGCGACGTCGAGGACCGGGCGCCCATGCGGGTGGTCTACCTCACCCGCCGGGGCCGGATCGTCCTCGCCCGCTCCGACGACCTTCTGGAGGAGGGCGACGTCCTGCACGTGGTCTCCCACGGCCGGGACCTGGCGGAGCTTCCCGAACGGCTGCACGATGACGAGACGGGACGTGGGTGAGATGCGGATCGCCATCGCGGGAGCCGGGAGCGTGGGACGCTCCATCGCGGCGGAACTGGCCTCCAGTGGGCACGACGTGCTGCTGATCGACCGGGACACCCGGGCCATCGGGGTGGACGACCTGCCCCAGGTGGAATGGTTGTTGGCCGACGCCTGTGAACTGGCCACCCTGGAGGACGCCCGTCTGGGCGACTTCGACGTGGTGATCGCCGCCAGCAGTGACGACAAGGTGAACCTGGTGGTGTCCCTGCTGTCCAAGACGGAGTTCGCGGTGGAGCGGGTCATCGCCCGCATCAACGACCCCGACAACGAGTGGCTGTTCAACGATTCCTGGGGCGTGGACCTGGCGGTCTCCCCACCCCGTCTGATCGCCGACCTGGTCGAGGGTCTTCCGGAGGAGGAGACGGAGCCGGAGGGGGTTCTGCCCCCGCTGCCGGGTGCGGAGATCGCCGAGTCGGTGCTGCACGCGGAGAGCCCGTTCGCGGGTGGGCCCGAGAGCGACCTGACGGACTCGCTTCCTCCAGGGGCGGCACTGGTGGCGGTGGTCGGCCCCGGCGGTGTGCGTCCGCCCGACCCCGGGAAGACCCTGTCGGTGGGCAACACGGTGGTGTTCCTGGCCGAGCCCGAGGCGCTGACCGCTCTGGAGGAGCTCCTGTCACCCCAGGAGGAGGGAACCCTCGGCACATGAGGGGGAGGCGCCCTCCCTCCGCCGTGCCTCCGGTCTCCGGCGTCCGGGTGTCCACGGACGCCGGGAACCGTTGGACGGATCGTCCTACTCCCCCTCTGCACCACCGGTGTCCCGGTCGGCCAGGGGGGTGCGCCCTCGGGCGAGCAGCCACACCATGGCGCCGAACGCCGCGACCTGTAGCGGCCACCCCATGGCGATCTTGGACAGGCCCAACAGACCGAAGGTGTCGGCCCAGCCGTAGGTGTCGGCCATCCACAGCGGATACTGCACGAGCACGCGGATCACGCACGGCAGCACCAGCAGCCAGGTCAGGCGCGAGGCCAGGGAGACCACGGCCGGATCGGCACGCCAGGAGGTGAAGTCCTCCTTGGCGCCGATGAACGGGCCGATCATCAACCCGATCGCCGGCCAGCGCACCAGGACCGAAAGACTCAGCACCACGGCGTAGACGGCGTTGTAGATGATGCCCGGCAGGAAGGCGTCGGCGGCGTTGCCGCTGCGCATGGCGAAGACCGCGGCGATGCCGATGCCGAAGAGGCTGGTGACCACGTACTGTACCGAGGAGCGCTGGAGGAGTCGGATCGCGCCCAGGAACAGGGCCGCGGCGGCACCGAGGCCGATGGACAGCCGCAGCTCCGAGGTGAGGATGTAGGAGAGGGTGAAGGTCAGGGTGGGTATGGCCGTCTCGACCATGCCGCGTTTGCCGCCCAGCGCCTTGGCCAGTTGGGAGCGTACGAGTGCCTCGACCGTGTCCTCCGTGACCTTGGGCCTGCCGGCCCCCCTCCCGTCGGATCCGTGGTCGGAGCGCCTTTCCCCGGAGTCGTCCACCGCGGGCCGTGCCTCCTCGTCCGCCCCGGTCGCCCGGGTGGCCTCCCCGGCGACCCGCCGTTGCTCAGTCATCCTGCTCCCCGGTCGATCGGTCCATAGGTGGTGGGTCTCCACCGTGTACTGCGGCCGGTGCCGGCCCGACCACAGAAGGCCCAGCCTATGCGACCGGTCACAGAGGGTGCGGCATCTTCGGTAGTCGTGTGACCGCCCTCCGTCCCGCTTGCCCATGCTCGACACCGGATCGTCCCGTACGTCCCCGAAACGGGGCCGCTCCGCTTGCGGTCGGGACCTCCCACCACGATATTTAACTATAATTTTTATAGTTAAATTGCCCTGGCGAAACGACGTCGAGGGGGGAGGGGGAGCATCGCTTCTTCAATACTGCGCACCTCATGCCTTCGTGATCATCGCTTCTTTTCGGAAACAGGGGACTGACGTCGCCCTTCGCCCACCGCACCCTCCGGGCAGCCCTCGGAATCACCTTTGACAGCATGGATGATTTATTTTCTTATAGTCATGTCCTGCTCCTCTCACCTCCGGGAGAGACCACATGACGATCCAGCACACCCCGACCGAGAACACGGGCATCACCGCGTACGTGCCGCCGAACCCGGCGCGTTACAACGACCCCGCGGAGTACATCGACTTCGCCCGACCGATCGCCGAGAACTACCTGCCCTTCGACAGCCGCTCCAACGGCGAGCTGGAGGAGGCGGCCTTCGGCGAGAAGACCGCCCTGGAGCGTGAGCGTGCTCTGTGGGAGCTGGCCGACCGCGCCTCCGCCCAGGCGTTGCCGACCATCGCACGGTTCCTGGCCCAGGAGAGCGACTCCCACGCCCGACAGGGCTCCCTGTGGCTGGCTCTGAAGACCGCGGGAAAGGAGGCGGTGCACCTGCTTCGGGGCCACCGGGACGATGAGGACCCCGAGGTCGCCGACTGGGCGCGCGTCCTGCTCACCGACGCCACCGGCCGCTCCGAGGCCCGGGTCTACACCTCGGCACGGGTCGAGGAGACGGGCGGCTTCGACCAGACGGTTCCGCTGGTGATCAGTGGCAGCGTCATCGTCGACCTGCCCGAGACCGGCCCGGTGCGCGCGGTGCTCTCCCCTCAGTGGTTCGAGTCGCTGTTGGGGCGGGTCCTGGCCTCGACCAACGTCGAGACCATCCGTACCGACCTGACCATCGAGAAGCGCATCGAAGGCTTCAACGAGGACGGGTCGCCGCACCTGGAGATCTATCCCTTCCGCGGCACCTCCGTGCCCTACGGAGACCGCTACCTGGAACACACCTATCTCTCCGAGACCCTGCGCCCCTACTTCCCGAGTGGGATCGTCGGCCAGGGCGAGGCGGTGGACGTCCCCATCGCCCTGTCCCGGGTCGCCATGACCGGCTTCGCCCGACGGGGCGAGGTCGACATCCAAGGCTCCGGTGTCCGGGCCGACCGCCTGCGCGCCGCCGAGATGCCGTTCGTCCAGAGCGTCCGTGGCCGTTACTTCGGCTGGGCCGCCGTGAACCTGGAGGCGACCATGGAGGCGGGCCGGGTCGAGGCCGGCCACGTGCAGTTGGGCAACCCCACCGACCCCATCGCGGGCGAGCGCACCAACGCCCGTCTCTACGGGACCTTCCGCGGTAAGTCGGGCGATTACACCGGCGAGGGCCGGCAGATGACCCTCAACACCGAGAAGTGCCACGGTTCCCCGGACGGCCGTATCGACGTCCTGTCCGAGGAGGAGGCTCAGGCCTGACCCTCATGTGAAGGCGGCCCGCGCCGGGCGTTCGCCCGGCGCGGGTCCTTCGCGCGCTCTGGACACGACCACGGACACCGGACAGGAGACGATCGATGACCGACACCACGGAGAGATCCGAGAGCCCCTACAGCGGGCTGGCCGCGGTCTATGACCGATGGATGGCCGCCGACCGCGTTCCCTATCAGGCCTGGGCCGCCTACATCATCGACCGGTTGAAGGAGGCCGACAGGCCCGTACGCAGCGTCCTGGACCTTTGCTGCGGCACCGGGATGACGTTGGCGATGCTCCAAAAGCACGGTTACGAGGTGACGGGAGTGGACGCCTCGGCGGAGATGCTCGCTCACGCGCGCCGTCGTGCGGCTTCGGGAACACGGTTCCACCAGGCCTCACTGCCCTCGCCGTTGCTCACCGAGATCGGCCCTTTCGACGCGGCCACCTGCTGCTACGACGGGATCAACTACTTCGTTTCACCGGGCCAGATGGCATCGGTCCTCGCCCAGGTGTACGAGGCGCTCCGGCCCGGCGGCGTGTTCGTGTTCGACCTGAGCACCAGACTCACCTTCCAGGAGATGACCGCGCTCGGCCGTACGGGTGAGGATTTCGGCGACTTCGCCTATCTGTGGGACACCCGCCCGGTGGAGGGGGCGCCCTGCTTCGACTACCTGGTCACCGTGTTCACCAAGGGTGAGGACGGCCGCTACTCGCGCACGGACGAGATCCACCACCAGCGCTGGTTCTCCCGCGAGGAACTGGAGGAAGCGGTCACGGCCGCGGGGCTGCGGACGGTGTGCGTGAGCGAAGACTACGGAACGAAGGAACCCACCGCCGACACCCGTCGAGAGACGTGGACCGTACGGCGTCCGCTCTGAGGGGCCCGCACACGGCACTCGTGCCCGGCCATGGCCGGGCACGAGCGGGACGGACCCCGCCGCCCACCTTCGGGTCAATGAGCGCCGGCCCCGTCGCCCGCCCTGGTCGCCGCGCGCAGATCGCGGTCGACCTCGACGATGGAACGGTCGAAGGCCAAAGCCACGGTGAGCACACCGCAGATCAGGACCAGGACCATGGCCATGTCCAACGAGGTCCACTCCGCCAACCACCCGTAGACGGTGGGCGAGAGGATGAAGGCACCGTAGGCGGGCATCATGATGGCCCCGGCGATCGCGCCGGTGTGCGCCGGTGCGATGCGTGAGGCGGCACTGATACCGGTGGGCTGGACCCCGGCGTTGGCCAGACCTGCCAGGGTGAAGGCCAGGAGTGAGGTCCACACCCCGGCACCCAGCATGAGCACCGCACCGGCGACCGCCATGCCCGCCCCCGAGAGCAGGAAGGACATGCGCACACCGGCTCGGGCCACGAGCCAGGCGTTGCCCATACGGCCGATCAACATGGTGAAACTGAACATCGCGAAGGCGGCGCCACCGACCACGATCGGGACGTTCATCAACTGGTCGACGTAGATCACCACCCATACCTGGACGATGCTCTCCACCGCGATGCCCAGGGCGGTCAGCGCGAACACGACCCGGAACAGGCGACTGTCGGCCATCAACGCGCGTACCCCGAAGTCGGGCGCGTCGGCCTGCTCCGCTTCGGGGGCGTCCTGAGGCACGGGGTAGCGGACCACGAAGGTGGCGATGAGGAACGGGGCCATCACCACCGCGCCGACCAGCAGTACCCAGCGGTAGTCCATGCCCAGACTGATCAGGGCTCCGCAGCCCAAGGCGCTGATGACCGTTCCACCGCTGTTGACCGCGTACATCACGTTCGCGACATCGCGTCCGGAACTGTTCTCCAGGTCCATGAAAACGCTGTTGGTGGAGGTGTCGATCAGCGCGCTGGCGACACCGGCCAGCGCGAAGGCCGCCAACAGACCGCCAACGCCGTCCGCCCACGCCAGGGTCATGAACATGGCGATCATCGCCACCTGTCCCCAGACCGCGAGATCACGGTTGCCATAACGGCGGTAGAGGTACTTGGTGCCCAGGAGCGTCAGCAGCGCGGCAATGGGCAGCAGGAGGTGCACCGTGCCGAACAGGCCCTCGCTCAGGTCCAGGGCGATGAGCACTTCCGCCCACATGACGGTCATGACCCCGATGGCGAAACCGAAGGCCAGGAACTGTCCCCCTGAGACCCAGGCCAGGGCCCGAGTGCTCGAAGGCGGCCGGACGGACCGGTCAGGGCTGTTCTGCATGATCGGGCTCCTCGGGGATCCTGGACTTCCACACGGGCTGGGGCGCGGTGAGATAGGTACGGAACTCCTCGGAGTTCATCACATGGTAGAGGCTGGAGAACTCACCTCGTACGATGCGCCCGATATCGGTCATGGCCACCAGTTCGTCGTAGAGCCGCCCCAACTCGGGATCGGCGTCGACCAAGGGCATGACCCTGTCGAAGTGGGCCCGGTCGTGGAAATAGTTGAGCTCGGCGTAGATCGCCTCGTCCGGTCTGATCTCGACCGAGTCCTGGATCGCCCCGCAGCCGTACTTGGCCTGGGGGTCGGCGACCTCGAACACACTCCCGCCGAGTGCTCCGTGCCTCACGAAGACCTCGATCGCCTCGTGAACGAGATCGGCGAAGGCGGCGGACCGCCGAAGGGGGACGCGGTGGAGGAACCAGATGATGTACATGGGGCCGCCTTCGCTCCGAAGTCAATGAACTCATCGCAGGACGACGCTATAAGAACAGATAGTATCCTGCAAGACATGATGACCATTCAGGCAGGGAACCCAGGAACGTCATGACCAACAAGCGCGACTACGGCCAGTTCTGCGGCCTGGCCGCCGGTTTGGACATCGTGGGCGAGCGCTGGACGCTGCTCATCGTGCGCCAACTCCTCATCGGCCCCGCCCGGTTCAACGAACTTCTGCACGACCTTCCGGGGTTGGCCCCGAACCTGTTGTCGGAGCGACTGCGCACCCTGACCGCCTACGGTCTGGTCAGCGTCTCGGCCGCCCCGGGGGATGCCCGTGGAAAGGTCTACGAACTGACGGAGGAGGGAGTGAGCCTGCGCGAGCCGGTACTCGCCCTGGCACGGTGGGGACTGAGTC
Organism: Nocardiopsis sp. ATB16-24; assembly: GCF_030271535.1. GTDB lineage: Bacteria > Actinomycetota > Actinomycetes > Streptosporangiales > Streptosporangiaceae > Nocardiopsis. The sequence continues at coordinate 132,530 of NZ_JASCXJ010000007.1, forward strand.
AACTGAGCAAGAAGGAGGTCATCGGCGGCGTGGTACGGGCCGGCTGGGGCTTCCTCGCGATCCAGGCCATGACCATTCCCGAGTTCATTCCACAGATCAGTGAACGATACGAGTTCCACATCGACGATGAGGTGTTCGGTGTCCGCGTGGGCGGTGGCGAGGCCGAGTTCGTCCGCGGCCCCCTTTCCCCTCCCGACCTGGTGATCCACAGCTCCGCGGAGACCTTCGTCCGTGTCGGAACCAAGATGCTGACCCCGTTCGAGGCCCTGGCCACCGGCGACATGCGGGTGGAGGGCTCGGCGGAGGCCGTCCACCGGTGCAGCCGCATGCTCGGCCTGGCCTGAGAACGGCGGGCGGGACACGCGCCCGAACACAGGGTGTTGAACTTCTTCGCTATAGATGATTATAGTGACCTGGCTTACGAGCGAGCGTAACAGGCCCTGTCCCCACCGGGGACGGCCGGAGATCGTGGTGCGGGCCCCTGTCCACCGGTGGAGGAGCCGGCCCCCGTGTTCGGTCTCGCCGTCGGTACCGAGCACGCCCGAGGAGGTGACACGTTGACCGCGTTCCACGCGGACCGGAGAAGCCGCCAGGACACACCCTTCCGCCGTTCCGCCACGGATTCCACGCCGGCGGTGTCGTCGCCGGACGGTGCGACCCTCCCAGAACGCGAGGACACGGCGGACAGAGGAGGGCGCCCTCCACGGTCCCCGACCGTTTCCACCAAGAACTCTCGGACAAGCCCGTCTCCGCCTCCGCGGACGAACGGCCACACCCACACCACACAGAAGGAGGCAGGGGCCTCCTCCGCCTGAAAGGCGGGGGCGTTCGCCCCGTACACCGGATGAACACTCCCACGCTCTACTCGACGGTCGCCCCTGATCGCACCTCGATGCGTCTGGTGCGACGCCTGCCCGCGCCTCCCGAACAGGTGTGGGCCGCGTGGACCCGGAACGAACTGCTCGAACTGTGGTTCGGTCCCGCCCTGAGCGGCGAACCGGGCCCCGACAGCCGCTTCGTCCTGGAGGGGCGAGGACAGCACGGTGACACCATCGCCTGCGAGGTACTCGTGTGGAAGCCGCCCCACCAGATGGAGATCACCTGGCGCTACACCGGGGAGCACGACTCCAGGGTCAGGCTGAACCTGGCCCCCGCGGGCGAGGACCACACCGATCTCACCCTGGAACACCACCAGCTCACCGCACCGGCCGACCCGGTCGACTACGCCGCAGGGTGGCACATGTACAGCGACTCGCTCCACGCCCATCTCACCGGCCGCCCACCGCTGGTCGACTCCGACGCGCGCTATGCGGAACTGTTCCCCGAGTACGCCAAGCTCGCCGGGAGCTGACCCACGCCGTCCTCCGCACGCGACCCCACCCCCCACTCTCTCGCCGCGAGGAGCACAAGAGCATGCACGACAACCCGACCGCGGACTCCAGGTCGACCCCCATCGACGGCACCGGGCGAACCGCCCTTGTGACCGGTGCGGGGCGTGGACTCGGCGCCACTCTCACCACTCTCCTGTGCGCACGGGGCTGGAACGTGGTGGCGACCTCCCGTTCCGGTGACGAACTCGCCGCCGTCGCCGGAAAACTCAACGCGGAAGGACCCGGCAGGGTCGTCGCGATACCCGGAGACGTCTGCGATCCCGGCCACCGCGCCCGCCTGGTGGCGGAGGCGGGCGCACTCCCCGGCTTCGGCATCGTGGTGAACAACGCCGCCCTCATGGGGGTGAGCCCGATCGCACCGCTGCTCGAAGCACCCGTCGACGTCTACCGGCGGGTGATGGAGACCAACGTGGTCGCTCCCTTGGCCCTGATCCGGGAGTCCGTCCCCCACCTTGGCTCCGGATCACTGATCGTCAACATCTCCAGCGAGTCCGCGGTACAGGCCTTCCCCTGCGCGGGAGTCTACGGAGCCAGCAAGGCCGCGATGGACCAGGCCGGACGCATCCTGGCCCTGGAGTTGGCCGAGGCCGGGATCGGTGTCGTGGCGGTCGACCCCGGCGACATGGGCACCCGCATGTACGCCGAGGCCGAGCCCGGCGCCGACCTGTCCGCGCTTCCCTCCCCCGAGAGCACCCTCCCCTTCTGGCACTGGCTCCTGGGCCGGCACCCGACCGACGTCAGCGGCGGGCGCTTCCTCGCCCAGGAACACACGCGCTGACCCCTTCCGAAGACATCTTCGCCGGATCCACCACGGCCTTCCCACCCATGCCCGATCTCCACGGAGCCCCCCATGCCCCTGTCGGTAGGACGCACTCTCAGCCTGGCTGCGGTAGCAGCCCTCGTCACGGCCTTCGCCGCGCCTTCAACGGCCACGGCCATCGAAAAGGACCTCAGCTCCCAGGCGAGTCTGGAGGTCGTCTACGAAGGTCTCGACAACCCCCGCAAGATCGTGTGGGACCCGCTGCGCAAACGGATGCTGGTCGCTGAGGCGGGCACCGGAGGAGCGGGCCCGTGTTCACCCGGCGTGGGCGGTTATCCCGCCTGCTACGGCTCCACCGGCGCGGTCTTCTCCTACACACCCGCCACGGACACCTCCACCCGTTTCGCGGTGCGTCTGCCCTCGGTGGACAACGAGGTCACGGTGATGGGCCCGCACGGTGTGGACGTGTACCGGGGACAGGTGCACGTGGCGTTCGGGTTGGCCGGGAGCCTGTCCACCCGCGACGGCATCGGTGGGCCGGCTCTGCCCCTGGGACAGGTCGCCAGGGTCGGGCCGAGCAGCAGGGTGTTCCCCTACGGCGACCTCGCCACGTTCGAGGAGGAGAACGACCCCCATCCGGTGGAGCTCAACTCCAACCCCTACGGCCTCGCGGTGGGCCCCTCGGGAACCGTGGCCGTCGACGCGGGAGGGAACACGGTCCTGCACGTCTCCCCGGAGGGCGACGTACGGATGCTCGCCCTCCTTCCCGACCATCAGGTGGACGGTGGAGCGGTCGAGGCCGTGCCGAGCTCGGTCGTGGAGGGCCCCGACGGGGCCTACTACGTGAGCGAGTTCAGCGCGGAGCAGGAGACCGGCACCGCACGTATCTGGCGTCTGACGCTCAGCGGCGACCTGGAGTTGTACGCCGAGGGGTTCACGGCCGTCAACGACATCGCCTTCGACCATCAGGGACGCCTGCTCGTCCTGGAGATGGCCGCAGAGGGGCTGGAGTCGCCGAACCAGACGGGGCGTCTTCTCCGGATCGAACCGGACGGGACACACGTGGTACTGGCCTCTGAGGGACTGGAACACCCGGGAGGTGTCGCGGTGGCCCCCGACGGCGACCTCTACGTCACCACGCGTTCTTGGGATCTCGTCAGCCAGGGCCCGGGGCAGCTCGTCCGCATCAGCATCGAGGCCTGATCGAGCGGGGCCGCGGCCCCTTCCTCCAGAGCGGTCCGCGGCCCCGCTCGATCACCCAGATGAGATATGACCATGGAAAAAGGGCATTCGGCGGCTAATACCACCGAAACACCCGGTCCGGCCATTTCTGCACGCATCGGGAAAGACCCTTTCCGCGCGTTCTCACCGACCTGAAAAGGAAGATCGTGCTCCATACACATCTCGTGTCGTTCTCCCTTTTCATGGCACACGACCCGAAAAGGACGCGACGAAGAACCCCTTCGACGCCATGAGTCCACGGAGACCCGATCCGCGGTCACGCTCCGTACTGATCGATGTCGCGGCCCGGCTACTGGCCGCGGAAGGGCCGGCCGCCCTGTCCACCCGACGCATCGCCAGGGAGGCCGGCTGCTCCACCATGGCTCTGTACACCCATTTCGGTGGAATGGGGGGGCTGGTCCGCGCGATGGTGGAAGAGGGTTTCCACCGCCTCCAGGAACACCTGACCCAGGTGGTGGCCACCGACGACCCCGTCACCGATCTGGCCCGGCTCGGTCGGGCCTTCCGCTGGAACGCCGTGTGCAACGAACACCTGTACGCGGTGATGTTCGGAGGGGGTTCCCTGGCCGGTTTCCGGCTCTCGGAGGAGGACCGGCAGCACGGCCGATACACCCTGCGTAACGTGACCGCCTGCGTGAGCCGCTGCCTGACGGCCCGGCGCTTCAGCCCCGCCGACCCCGAGTTGATCGCGCACCGTCTCTGGTGCGCGATCCACGGCTTCACCATGCTGGAGCTGGGCCACTACCTCGTCCCGCCCTACGACGCGGACCGATGCTTCGAGGACCAACTCGTGTTCTTCATGGTGGGCTGCGGCGACGAGCCGGAGGCCGCCCGAAGATCGGTGGCGGACTCCGTCGGACGTGTTCCGCCCCAGGGCACCGTAAGCGCCTGACGGAGGGACACGTCCGACGAGCATCAATCCGCGGCCGCCTCAGCCGCCGAGACCCGCCGCATCCTGTGAAAGGCACTGCCGTGGAACACCAGGGCCGGACCGACCCCGCCCGTGGTGGCGTCGAGCACCCTCGCGATGAACACCGAATGGTCCCCGGCTACCGTCTCCTGGACGACCCGGCACTCCAACCAGGCCAGAGCCCCGGCGAGCAGGGGCGACCCGGTGTACGGTCCAAGGCGCCACTCCGGTGGGCCGAACTGCTCCCAGCCGTGAGGGCGGGAGGGATGGGCGAAACGACGCGCCACATCCTCCTGATCCGAGTTCAACACCGACACCGCGAAACCTCCCCCCGTGGAGAGGGATCCGTGCATGCGCGCCGTACGGGACACGCAGCACAGCACCAGAGGGGGGTCCAGTGAGACCGACCCGAAGGCGTTGACCGTCATGCCGTTGGGAGAGTCTCCCCCGACCGTGATCACCGTGACCCCGGTGGCGAAGGCGGACATCACCCGGCGCAGATCCTCCATCCTCAGACCACCCCCGCTCGTACCGTGGTGGAGCCGACGAGGTACGGAGCGAGCGCCTCCCTCAGTTCCCCGGGTACCCGGACCGGTACGGTCTCGGTTCCGGACCCCCGCATACAGGCGATCCGCTGCCGCCCGCGCGCCACGAGGAGCTCCTCCTCCCCAAGACGGACGTAGTCGAAGGAGAACTGGATCTGGGTCCGTGTCAGCTCCTCCAAACGCATCCGGACGCAGATGTCGTCGAACGCGGTGATCTCGGCGAAGAAATCGCACTCCGCCCGTAGGGTGAAGAGCTTCAGGCCGTCCCGCACGTCCGCCAGGACGCCCGGAGCCCGGTCCCGCAGGAACATCTCCCGACAGCGTCCCTGCCAACTCAGGTAGTTGACGTAGTAGACGTTGCCCACCAGATTCGTCTCCTCGAAGCCGACGGTGTGGCGGATCTCGTAGTAGTCGGACATCATCACTCCCCTTCGTGCAGAACCGCGAAGACCACCGGTGCGGGCCGGCCTTCCAGAACGGTCGTCCAGGTGGCCACCCGCGCGCCACCACAGGCGAACACGACCCACCCGTGTTCACCGACCGAGCCGAGAGTCAGGGAACGGCCCGGTTCGCCGGCCTTGCGCAAACACTCCAGCGCGCCCCACACCCGGGTGCCCGCGGTGTCGGAGGACTCCTCGGCCTCCACGGTCACCAGATCACGCAGAGGCATCAGGTCTCCGCCGAGCAGTCCGGCCCAGTCCTGTTCGGAACGCCGTGCCACGGTCTCCACATCACAGGCCAAGCGATGTCCTCCGGCCACCACCAGGGTCACGCCGGCCCCGTGGGCGGCCGAGACCAGGGCACCGGCCACCTCAGGGCGACCGTCGGGTCTGTGGCTCACCCGGACCGGGTGGCCCAAGGCACGGCCGACCGCCAGCTCGGTGCGTTGCCGGCGTTCCTCCAGCCCACCGTCCGACGATGGCGGGGCGGGTTCGACGACCACCGCCCTGGTACCGCCGAGCACCTGCTCCAAACGCCGTTCCAGGTACGGGCCGAGCAGCGAGGGGATCCACGGACCTGATCCGTCGCCCGTGCGCACCGCCCGTAGCCGCAGGCCTTCCCAACTCTCGACCACGGCCCCCGAGGGTCCGCGCAATTCCACGTCGTAGACATAGGAGTCGCCCTCCTGGAAACGCTCCTTCGCGTGGAGCAGCACTCGCCCGGCCGCGGCTCCGGGCTCGGCCGGGTGGAGGCGCTCCACCCCCTCCGGGAGGAGGGTCCCGTGTGGAACGCACACCTGGAGCGCGTGCATCACCGCGTCGCGTGTCCCGGGATCCGCGAGCCTCCGTTCCTGGGGCATGAAGGTGCCGAACCAGTCCTCCTGGATCTCGCTGGACAGCTCGGCGATCACAGAACGGGCGCCGGCCCGTCGGTAGGAGAGCAACCGGTGGAACCTCTTGCCTTGGAAGAGCACGTCCTCGTAGAGGTCGGAGGGTTCCAGCGGTACACGGGGTAGGTGGTCCGGAGCGTGGACGGCCGGTCGGAGCGGAAGCGGCCGGGCACCCTCCTCCGGCCAGCGTAGACGTGCGCGGAAGTGCTCGGCGGCGTATCCCGTCTCCTCGCTGAAGAGGGCGACGTCCACGCTCCGCGCGTCACGGACGAGAGCCGCCACCCGGATCGTGGTCGTACTTCCCGGACGGACGGTCACCGGGCGGGTGAAGCGCACCGATTCCATGACGGGCGCCCCGGCATGGCCGCTCACCGCGGCCGCCACCTGGGCCATCGCCTCCATGCCCAGGACCGCGGGGAAGAGCAGGTCGCCGTCGATCCCGTGGTCGGCCAGATAGGGGTCGTCGTCGACGGAGAGCACCGCTTCGGTGATGAGCTCCACCCACGGATAATGGACGAGGATCCGTTCGGTGAACCGTCCCAACGGGACTTCCGGCCGCTCCATGGTGATCGTGGGAAGCGCACCGGTCCGACCGCTGACGACCAGGACAGGGCCCACGGACCGGTCGGAAAGGACCCGGTGCAGTACGGCGGTGCCCTCCTCCACGGAGATCGGGGCGATACCGTCACGCATCAGCGTCTCCACCACACCCATCCGCTCCCCCATCCCGGTCCCCGCCCAGACCGACCACTCCAACGCCAGGACGCGGACGTGCGGGTGGGTACGGCCGTATTCGACGACCATCTCGGTGAGCCAGTCGTTGGCCGTGGAGTAATGGGCCTCACCGCGCAGTCCGGCGCGTCCGATGATGCTGCCGAAGGAGACCAGCAGCCGAAGCCGCTCCGGAGCCAGGGCCTGGAGAACCGCGTCCAGCCCGTCGACCTTGGGCGCCAAGGCGTCGTGGAACGCCCGTTCCGTCAGCCCGTGCAGGGCCGCCGGTTCGTTGCGTCCGGCGCCGTGGAACACCGCGGTGATCTCTCCCAGCCGCTCCCGGACGTCGCGCACGGCTTCACGGACCTCCTCAGGGCGGGTCACGTCGGCGCGGACGTAGGTCAGACGCGCACCCGCCCGAGTCATCCGCTCCAGGTTGGCGGCGAGTTCAGGATCCTTCTCCGAGGCACGCCCTACCAGGGCCAAGGCCGCCCCGTACTCCGTGGCCAGGGACAGGGCGCACTCAGCGGTGATGCCCTTGCCTCCGCCGGTGACCAGGACGACGTCCTCAGGGCCGAGGGGAGCCTCCCCCTCAGGGTCCTTCTGCGGAAGGGCCCTGAGGACGGACACGGTGCGCCGCCGGTCCGCGTCATAGCACACCTCCGTGAACCCGGTGGTGGCCGCGACCTCGGCGGCCACGAGGCCTACGACCTCGTCGTGGTCCGCCTCGTTCCGCGGTTCCGGATTCTCCAAGGTGACCAGGGTGGTCACCACGCCGGGGGCCTCCTGGTGCAGTGTCCGAGCGACGCCGGCGGCTCCGCGACGGCCTTGGACCACCACGAACCGGCTCCCCGAATCCGCGGCCACGGCGGCGCGTGCGGCGTCGAGGAGGAGCCTCACCTGCTTCGAACCGCCCACCTGAGGCAGGCACAACAGGACACCGGGGCCCATACCGGAGAGGCCCTGGCGAAGGGGTTCGGCCAAAGGATGGCCGAGCGGTGCGTACACACTCCATCCGTCCCCGTCTCCATCCCCGTTGACGGGATCGGGCCCGTTCCCACGGACCGGTGGAGCACTCACATGGCAGACCTCGAAGGCGCGAACCCAAGGAGCGACGCCCGGCACTTCGGTTTCCCCTGTGTCTCCTGGGGGCACTTCGGAGAGGGCGTCGATCATCCCGGCCAATTCGCCCAGGGTCGCGGTGGCGTAACCGCTGACGGCCTCCAACGGCGGCAGTTCCAGGTGTCGGGTGACCTCGTTGACCATCTGACCGACCGTGATGGAGCTGAGGTGGAGGTCGTCGAGCGGTCGGGTGTGCTCTCCCACCATGGACGGAGGAAGTTCGGCCCGGGCCGCGACACGGGCCCGGAGGAGTTCCAGGGTGTCGCCCCCGTCGTGCCCTCCCTTCCCAGGACCGTCGCCTCCGGAGGTGTCCGCGACGCGTTCGGTGCGGCCCAGAGCCGTGCTGGGCACGGACTCGCACGGGTTGGCCAGGAAGGTGAACCTCTCCGGCAGTGGGCGGAAGAGCCGACCGGTGAACAGAGCCCGCGTGTCGACCGGGGCCCCCAGGACGTAGGCCGCGGCCACCGCCCGAAGGAAGGGGGCCAGGGACGCGGCGTCCGTGTCGGTGGAGACCACCGGCACATCCGGCATCATCGCCGAGGCCAGGCCCGTCAACACCTGTCCCGGCCCCACCTCCACCATCAGGTCCGCGCCGTCCGCCAGGCGGACGAGTGCGTCGTGGAAACGCACCGGCAGCACGATCTGCTCCCGGAGCAGGAGACGGACATCGGTGTCGGGTTCCATCTGTCGGCCCGTCACGGTGGAGACGGCGCCCCGGGTCGGTCCGTCGAACACGGTCCGGTCGAGTCTGCGACCGAACTCCTCGGCCGCGTCGGCCACCAGGGGCGAGTGAAAGGCGTGCGAGACGTTGAGACGTGTGCTGTCCACCCCTGCCGCGCGAGCCCGTTCCCGGACCCTTTCCACCGCGCCCTCGACGCCGGAGACCACCGTCTGCCGAGGTCCGTTGTACCCGGCGACGACCACGTCGGCCTCCCCGTCGAGCAGTGCCGCCGCCACCTCCGCCGAACAGGCCAGACCGGCCATGGCTCCGTCCGGACGACCGGACCCCGCCATGGCCCGGCCTCGCGCGACCGCCAGTGCCAGGGTCTCCCTGGCGTCCACCGCGCCCGCCCAGTGCAGACTCGTCAACTCTCCCAGGCTGTGGCCGGTGGCGCCGTCGGCCCGGATTCCCAGGTCGGCCAGCACGCTCAGGGCCGCCAGGGAAGCGGAGACGATACGGGGTTGAGCCACTTCTGTGGCCACATGGTCCCCTCCCTCGAGGATGCCGGCCTCCCCGAGCATGCGGTCCAACGCTGCGAAACGCCTGCGGAACGCACCGTTCCCACCGTCGCCCGACCCTTGGCCCGGAAAGAGATAACGGATGACCGGAGGGGTGGTCCGGTGCGCCAGGTAGAGACCGCGTTCCGTGTCGAGCACCTCGGTCTCCCCCGCGTCCAACCGTTCCACGAGCGTGTTCACGGCCCGGTGGGCGGCCTCGGGGGAGGAGGCGACCACGGCGGCGCGTGCCGGCCGTCCCTCGTTACGCTCCGCGAACGAGGCCGCCAGGTCCGTGAGCTCGGCGTAGGAGAGCAGAGGCAGCGTCTCGGCGAGTTCCAGTAGGCGGTGGCGCACCTCACCGAGGTCGGTACCGTCCACGAAGAGCACCTCGGCGTCCTGGCGTCCGGCCTCGACGGCACGCACACGGGAGGTGAGGCCTGCGCCACGATGCTCCGCCACCGCCTCGATCGTGACGTGTGTGTTGACGCCCCCGAACCCCATCGCCGAGACGCCCGCGCGCACCGGCCGGTCCTCGGGCCAGGTCAACGCCCGGTCGGGTACCCGCAGCGCCGTCGACTCCGTCAGCAGCGGGTGCGGGTCGTGATGACCGCTGGCCGGTGGGATGACCCTGTGGTACACCGACAGTGCCGCCTTGATCAGACCCGCGACACCCGCGGCCGCCTTCGTGTGCCCGATGTTGGCCTTGATGGAACCGAGCGCCGCAGGCGGGGCCGTGGAGGACGCGCGAGCGCGGGCACCGGAGAGAGCCGCGATCTCGGTCGCGTCTCCCAGCGCGGTCCCGGTGCCGTGGCCCTCGAAGTAGCCGACCGTGTCGATGCCGTACCCGGCTCTGCGGTAGGCGCGCTCCAGTGCCAGGCGGTGCCCCTCCTCCTCCGGCCGGGTGATACCACCCCGTCCGTCGGAGGAGACCCCCCAGCCCGTGATCAGGGCGTAGGAACGCAGTCTCCGGGCGATCGCGTCCTCCTCACGGAGCAGGACCAGCGCACCCGCGCCCTCCCCTGGCCAAAAACCGTTGGACGCCTTGTCGTAGACCCTCATGTCACCGGTGGCCAGCGCCCCCGTCCTGGCGAAGCCGACCATCTCGAAGGGGTCGATGGACAGGTCCACCCCACCCGCGATCGCGACGTCGAGATCACCCTGCGCCAGAGCCGTGGCCGCGGTGGCGACCGACAGCAGTGAGGAGGAGCAGGCCCCGTCCACCGTGTATCCGCCGCCGGCGAGGTCGAAGTGATTACACACCCGCCCCGCGATGGTGTTGGAAAGACCCCCCGCCAGGCTGTCCTCGTCCATCCGTGGGAAGGGAGCCTTGTAGGAGCTCTCCAGTTCCACCAGGAAACGGTCGGCGTCCTCCTCGTCCCATCCCCGTTCGAGCAGGGCGGCGGACACGGTCTTGCGGACGTAGGGCCACCGTAGGCGCAGGACGTTGGCTCGGGAGAACTCCCCGGTGAGACTGTTGCCGATGACCACACCGGTGGTCCTGCGAGGCAACCCCTCCCCTTCCGGAAAGCCGGCATCCGCCAAGGCGCGGGACACCGTCTCCAGCGCGAGCCAGTGGGTCATGTCCGTCGAACGGAACGAGGATCCTGACACACGGTAACGAAGACGGTCGAAGGAGAAGCCCTGGAGAACCGCGGCCCTGTCCGTGTAAAAACGGTCCTCCGCGTTCTGGTCACGAGACCAATAATCATCCAGATCCATCCTCTCCGGAGGTATTCTCCGGAAAGCCCTGCGCCCGGCGAGAACATTATCCCACAAATCGTCTGGGCCATCCGCATCAGGATAACAAAGGCCCATTCCCACGACAGCTATTCGGACGGTTCCCACGACCCACCCCAAACAGGATCAGTGAATTAACAGCGGCATGAACCAACACCAATCATGAGAGGCCACGCAAAAATTATCTTCTCCTCCCCTGCTATTCCATTTCATAACAGTGTGATTCTTTCTGCGCGGAAATATGTCCGTTCGTGCTGGTCAGGGCGGCACCGCCCGGTGACGAAAGACCGGCCGGTCACCCTGGAAGCATCGAGGAAGACGGCGTCCGCGTCTGGTGCCCGTACATCGACGAAGGGTCCCGAAGGACGGCCTCGCAGCGGCGCACACACGCCCTCAGGGGGGCGAGCCTCTCCCGACTCGGCCACCAGACGCGGCCGGGCGGCGGCGCCCCCATGAACGCCACCGCCCGGATCGACCTCGCCGATTCCGCTCCCGTGTCTTCGACTCAACCCGCGGGGACGCGGTCGGCCACCCGCCAGGAGCGGATCGCCCAACACCCCAGCCCCACCCCGAACAGGATCATCCCCGCCGTCATGACCCACTCGTTGGAGCCCTCGGGGCCGTAGACACGGCTGGCCGCTCCCACGTCCACCGCCGGGGTCTCCTCCTCCAGCGGACAGGACTGCCGATTTCGGCCGTAGAGGTAGACGTCGGTCCGTTCCGGTCCCCCGTCGTCGGGTACGTAGGTGCCGTAACAGGTACACGACTCGTGCCCGGGGTGCTGGACACAGTCCAGTCGGGTCCCGATGAAGGTGCCGGGGCTTCCCTCCGCGCGCGCCGCCCGTATGCTCCGGTCGGCGTTGCCCACCCCCAGGAAGACGACGAGGAGGGCGACCAGGAGCAGCACCACGGTGAAGGCCGGAACCCGGCGCCGCCCGGAACTCATCCGCCCGCCCTCCCGGAGTCACCGGCACACGAACACCAGGGGGCCTCGCGCCCGGCCGTGACCGGCCGGGAATGCAGGTACATCGCCACGACCATCGGCACGAAGACGATGGTGTTGTAGAGCAGGTGCAGCTCCACCCTGGGGATCAACATCTGGACGAGACTGATCGGCACCTCTCCCCCACCGATGTTGACCCCGTTGATCGCCTGGACGACCAGAACCAGGTGTTCGAAGTGATGCCAGATCTGGAGCACCAGGGCCGCGGACCACCACATCCTGCTCCGGCCGGAGAAACCGGGCAGGAGCAGCAGGAAGCCGACCAGCATGATGAAGGCGTAGCCGTAGTGCATCCACTCGGAGGTGACCAGCCAGGGGAAGGGGATACCGAGGAGGCCCCGGGCCTCCGGCACCGGCCAGTCCATCACGTAGATCTGGACCGCCTGGACGATGTGCTCGGCCCAGTGGGCGAGGACGATCACCGTGTAGAGCTTCAGGGCCAGCTCGTGCCGTCCTGTGTTCATAGCGCGCAGTACGCGGTTGCGTGGGCCCGTGTACGAGGTGCTCTTCACCGGATGTCTGGTGTCGGTGCTCACTTCACACTCCTTCTCTCCGTCGAACTCCGACGATGGTTCGCCGTGCCGGAGACCTCCCGGACGGTCTTGTGTCCCCGTGCGACCAAGGGAGCGCACAGCAGGACCGCTCCTCGCAGCACACAGGTGATGACGAGGGCGAAGAACAGGCCGAACACGATCCCCTTGACGACCAGGAGCCCGTATACCGCGGCGGTGGTCAGTCCGAAGACCACCTGGTTGCGGGGCTTGGAGGGCGTCGTGCCGGGGTCGGTGATCATGTAGTTGGTGAAGAGGATGAAAGCGACACCGGTCATCGGAAGCAGCGCGGCCAGGAGCATGTGGTCCAGGAGCAACCACCTGAGCACGGCCTGGAGCACGAATCCGCCGACCCATCCGAGGATCAGAGGCCAACGCTTGGTCAGGTTGACGTTGAGCATGGTCCCGGCCATGAGGATGCCCAAGGGGATCAGCCAGTCCAGGGCCCCGGTGGTGTTGTTCGTGAAGTGGTAGGGCGGGGCGATCCCCACCCACGGGAAGAGCAACAGGGTCGCCACGATCCCGAAGTTGGACGGATTGAGGAAATGCCTCCTGCGCTCTCCGACCGGGATACGGAACAGGTACTTGCTGCTCACCGCCACCGACACCGCGAACAGGTACGGCCAGAGCGAGGCGTTGCCCCACAGGAGCATCGCGCAGGCCAGGCCCGCGATGTGCGTGGGGAGCAGATAGTCCACCATTCTCCCGACGCCGCCCGTGTACCCCGCCTCACGACCGGAGGCCCTCGCGTCCAGGGTCTCCAGGACCAGGTCCAGCGCATAACCGAACAACACGGCCATGACAGGGGTGAGGGGAGATTGCTCGAACCCCAGGAACAGGTGCCCCAGAACAGTGAAAGCGGTGATGGAGGTGGCGAACATGCGCAGCGCCTTGACCCGCCGGTCGGGCCGGGGAACGCTCGACCCTCCGTCGGCCCGATGCGAGGAGACCGGGGTCACGGCGGTCTCGGCCGGGCCGGTGTGAGGTCTGGTCGCGGTCATCGAACGCTCACCGTCCCGTCGTCGTCGAGAATGACCATGTGGGTTCCGGGCTCCACCGTCAGTTCCGCGGTGTGCCGTCCGCCGTCGGCGTCCCGCCAGGAGACGGTGACGGGCAGAGGAGCCTGCGGGACCGCCAGGTGGACGATCGCGTCGGAGACTCCCACGTGACCGTTGGCGGGGTAGAGCTGGTGGCGCTGCTCGGGCTGTCCCGAGCCGCCCGCCCGTACCGAGGCCCCTATCGCGGGGACCAGTGCGTCGTCTCCGACCACGCCCGGCCGCATCAGACGCAGGACCGCGGCCGGACCGGCGTCCGGGGCACGGTTCAGCAGGAGACGGGAGTCCTGCCATTGGTTGGCGACCACGACGTCCAGCAGCCCGTCGCCGTTGACGTCCCCGAAGGCGAAGGAACGGGTGACGTCGTACTCCGCGAGGCCCAAGGGGGCGGCGAGGTCGGTGTAGCGTCCGTCGTCGGCCAGTACCCAGAAGGGGTTGGTCTCGTGCCCCGAGAGGTCGCTGCCCTCGGAGAAGTCGGGCCACGCCTGCGGATACTTGAGCATCTGGTCGTTGCCCATGGCGATCTCCTGGAGCTCCGGCCAGCGATTCCGCTCCCCCTGGAGGAAGCCGGTGGCCTGAAGGATCTCGTCGGTGCCGTCGTTGTCGAAGTCGCCCGCCTTGATGTCCCAAGCCCAGCCGCTGCGTGCTATCCCCAGTGCCTCGCTGTTCTCCGTGTAGGGCACCGTGCCGTCGAGGAACGCCGAACCCTCACCGGTCGGTACGAACGCCAGGTTGCTCTCGTGGAGCGCGTAGGGGGTGGTGATGTTACTGACGAGGATCTTGGGCAGGTCCGCTCCGTCGTCATACGTGAAGGCGACGCCCATGCCCTTGAAGGAGCCGTTTCCCATGACCTGGGACTTGGGAGTCACCATGTCCCGGTCGCCCTTCACCAGTTCCAAGGAGAGTTCTCCCGGGGTGGAGCGGTTGACGAGCATGTTGTCGTTGCCGAAGTCGTTGGCCAGGTAGATGTCGGGGACCCCGTTACCGCTGAGATCCTGGAAGCCGATGGCAAGGGTCCAGGCGGTGGCCACCCGTGCGGGGAGCGCGGTGCCGGCGTCGGTGAACATCGGTGGCGTGTCCCTGTCTCCGACGGGAGTACTCAGCAGGACCCTGTTGTGCCCGCCGTTGGTGGCCAGTCCCATGCTCTGCTGCATCTCCATCCGCGTGTCGGTCCCCGCTTCGGGGTCCAGCACGCGTGCGCCATCGGGGAAGTAGTTGCCGACGAACACGTCGAGGCTGCCCGAGCCGTCCAGGTCCGCGACGTTCAGGGCGGTCGTGTTCCACACCTGCATCGGCTCGACCATCTCGTGGGCCGTGAAACCCTCCGACTCCGGTATCGCTTCGGGACCGGCCGTATTCATGAACAGGACCGGCGAGCGCCCCCAGTAGTAGACGATGATGTCCAGGTCACCGTCCTCGTCGATATCGGCGGGCACGCACCCCATGGGAGCCATGGTGTGGTCATAGGGCAGCCCCTCCGGCACCAGCGTCACGACGGGGTAGTCCCGCGCGCCGCTCCCCGGGGCGTTGCGCAGGGTCACACTGTCGTCCCTCGGATCGACCAGACACACGTCCGCGGATCTGCCCAGCCCGCGCAGGTCGAGAAGGGTCCCGCCCGCCCCCACCGCCGAGATCCAGCCCGCGTAGTGTTCCAGCCCCGGTGCGGTCCGGCGTTCGGCCCGCGCGCCCTCCGGCTCCGAGTTGAGCTGTAGGACCTCGAAGCCGAAGGACTTCGCCAGTTCGGCCCGCGCCGGGTCGCTCAGGGAAGGACGCACGGTCAGAGTGCCCAGCACACCCATCAGCGCCAATGCGAGCGCGAGCGCCGCCAAACGGTACATCAGCCGCATAAGGGCTCCTTGGAAAAGATAGCGATACCGACTTTCGGGTTCACGACGCCATCCAGACTCAAGGAGAACGGGACTTCTTCTCCATATTCATTCTTGCTTTCCTGGAGAGGAGCGAAGACCTCGTGCTCCACATGATCGAGAACCGCCGAAGAAGAGGAGGACTTCGTATCAGGGCATGACAAAAACCACCTCATAGGTACTTTGACCTGGGGTTTCATGGAAACAGGAGACGACGGCTCCTCTTCACTCCATGGCGGGATGTCCACGAATCCTTTGACGGAGACGACCCTCAGGATATCTAGGAGAAGAGGATCTGAATGTTCTTCAGAACCCTTCTCTTTCCGACCTCATACTCCCCCTTCACCGCCTTGGGAGAAGGCATCGGCCAAAAGAGTGCGCCACAGCTCGTAGCGGGGGCGGGTCGGGTCGGATTCCGGAGTCTCGACCGTGGGCCACAGCTCGCGGCACAGACGTGCGGCCTTGTCCACACCGGTTCCGCAGAACACGTTCGTGGCGATCTCGCAGTGCGAGAGCACGAGCCCGGCCCGCACCCTGGCCTCAGCGGCGAAGGCGCTCCCCTGAGCCAGGTTCCACCGGTACTCCCGCGCACCGTCCCGAAGCCGGTCCAGCTCCTTCTCTTCGGCACCGCCCGCGTAGGTGGCGGCCAACCCGACCCCCGAGTAGAGATCGGCCCTGCGCTCGGGTGGAAAGGTCTCCACCAAGGAGACGGCGATGTCCGGGTCCGCTCCGGCGACGAACCACAGGGCCCGTCCCACACCCTGGTCGGCCGCCCGAAGCGCGTAGGCGCCGTCCGATGTGGCCTTTGCCGCACGATCGTCGCGCACCTTGCCGTGAACGTACTTTTCGGTATGGAAATATGCCTGGTGGAAGCCGTAACCGTCGTACACCAGCCAACGGAGCACCGGGTCGAGAGACCGGGTGTCGGGCCACAGCGGTCGGGGCAGGCGGGCCATCGCCCAGCCGATGCCGATGTAGACCATGTAGACGTGGTCGGAAGCGGGTCCGTCGAGAAAACGCCGGGTCCTGCCGGTCCCGGGGAAGAGGCCGTCCATCAGGGCGAATCCCATCGCCGCGCCTTCGTATGCGAAGCCCCGGTGGCGACGGTCCACCTCCCGGAGCCTTGCGTCCGTGCGCTCCGGTGACGCGCTCTCCACCGCCTCCCCCAGGCCGAGGAGGAAGGACTCCCCCACCGTCTCCAGGACAGCACGTGCGTCCGCTCCCTTGTCATGGAAACCCCGGGTCCCGAGCTTGACCGCCCCTGGATTCGGAGTCATGGCCCAACGTCGGAACGCTCCCATCACACCGGACAAGCCGTCCTCCCGCCCTTGCGAAGGATGTCTTCCTTCCCTTCGTCCATGCTGTCCGCCGTGGGAGCCGGACTCTACTCCACGATTGCCTTTGTAGGCGTCCACGGCATCAGACCGTCTGTGGAAGGGCTCTGGCTCCCACGAGCACCGGGGCCTCGGCGAGGGTCACCGCCACCGGCGGGTTCGTCACTTCGAAAGGACGCAGTGACAGGACGACGCCGGTGTCGAGCCCGGGTCCGATGGTGACGTGCCTTCGCGTGGTCGCGGTGAGCATGGGCATGTACGCTCTCCCTCTCCGGGGCGCCGCCATGGCGAGGATGTGGTAGGAGCCGATGGGTACTCCCGACACTTCGAACTCCCTCCGCCCGGACAGGGCCAGGGGCTGGAAGACCACCGGTGAGCGTTGTGGTGCCGCCTCGGAGAACACGCAGATCACCGTGTCCGTCACCCCCGCCGCGGCAGGAGCCTCGATCACTCCTCGGAGCGTGGTCGTGTACCGCTCGGGCAGGAGGCGATACCTGCTCGCGGCCACCATCTCCTCCAGGTCCGGCATCCGGAAGAAGTCATGGGAGGCGGCGACGAACAGTCTGGACACATCGGGGTCCCGGTACTGGGTCGGCGACATCCCCACCAGACGGGTGAACCTGCTGGTGAAGGTCCCCACGCTGTTGTACCCGACACTGCACACGATGTCGGAGACGGTCAGCTCCGTCGTCAGGAGCAGGCGTTTGGCCGCGAAGAGGCGAACGGCGGTGAGGTAGCGACCGGGGGTCAGGCCGACATCACGCGAGAATATCCGAGAAAAATGATACGGGCTCACGAACACCTCTGCCGCGATCTCGTTCAGAGTAATGGGCTCCGAATACCGGAGCTTGATTATTTCGGTAGCCCGACGCACAGACTCTTCCAATTTCACCCTCCTAAAAATTCCCAAAGGGGAACCGCAACACGAGACAATGACTCCTCCTTGAGAGCAAGAAGGAAAAACAGAGGATCCGGAACGGGAACAAGGAGGGGTCTCGGACTCCTCCAACCAGAGAGGAAAGACGCCCGACACTCCTTTGACATAACGCGCCTTCACTACGCTGAGTCAACGAACATCCTCCCTCATTCGACGGCAGGCATACCTGGAAGACCGGACGCGACATCGCTCCATGCTCACACCCCCTCCGGGGGGCTTCATCTTCCAGATTGCTGCATTCCATGCAATGAACCTCCGAAAACCTTGAAACCACGGCCTACATCAAAAACACAAAGCAACCAAAGGGGCACGGTGAGCCGCATCAAAACAACATCCCTTAGGTGCGTTTCAACAGAAGATCCACTGGGAACCGAAGATCATCTTTCCTTGGAAACCCAGATCTGATCAGCGGAGATACCTGATCGACTTCTTCCGAGACGAACCAGAGCCTCACTCGGTTCGGAACACACAGACTTTCGGGATGGGTTTCCATTCATCCGGTGGGACTCCTGTTCCTGGTGTGAACGAAGCCCTCACTTTCTCTCCACGCCCCGTCTCGCCCCGGGTGGCCGGGGCGTCGCTCCCCACCTTCTGGACGCCCTTCGGCTCCCTCACCGGAACAGGCGTCCTGGCACCCGCGGTCGATGGTCCGTACGCTGGCGGCCAGAGTCACCGGATCCGACAGCGAGCGAGGAGCCCATGCGATCGAACACGTCCCCCCGACGGGACCACCTGGAGTTCGCCGCCGCCCTGGACGGGGCTCTGACCCGGCCCGGACGGTCACACGTGTGGTCCCCGCACTCCGTGGGCACCGTGCTGGCCCTGTTGGCCACAGGCGCGGCGGAGCGGACGCTGGCCGAACTCCAGGACCTGCTGGGCGAGGACACCGAAGGCCAACTGAGGTCCTTGGACGAGGCCGTGGCGAGCGCCGACGACTCCGGACCGGACCTGGCCACGCTCAACGGCCTGTACGTACCCGCCGACCTGAAGGTGGTGCCGGGTTTCGAGGCGCGGATGGGCGAACGCTCGGGCGCCGAAGTGGAACACGCCGACTTCGCGCACGACGCCGAGGGGGTGCGCTCGCGGATCAACGCCAAGGTGGCGGAGGTGACCCGCGGTCTGATCGAGGAGCTGCTCCCTCCCGGCAGCGTCCACCCCGACGTGCGGCTGCTCTTGGTCAACGCGCTGTGGGTGAAGGTGGTCTGGCCCGACCCCTTCGATCCCCGACAGACCCGTGATCGGCCCTTCCACATGCCTTCGGGGAGGCGACGGGTACCCACCATGCACAGGTCGGCCCGTATGCCCCACGCGAGTGCGCACGGATGGAGCATGGTGAGCCTGGAGGGTGACCACGAGCTGAGCCTGGACGTGCTGTTGCCCGAGGAGCGCACCACCGATCCCGGACCGATCTCGGCCCGCACGCTCGTGGAGTTGTACCGCCAGGCCTCCCCGCAGCAGGTCGACCTGGCGCTGCCACGCTTCGAGGTGGAGAGCGACGTGTCCCTGTTGGAGCCCCTGGCCACCTTGGGGGTACGCCGGTTGGCCACGGACACCGCCCGCTTCGACGGGATCAGCGAGGAGCCGCTCAGAGCCGACGAGATCCTGCACCAGTCGGTGCTGCGGGTGGACGAGAAGGGCGCGGAGGGGGCGGCCGCCACAGCGGTGATGATGCTCATGGCGGCGGCCGTACCGTCCCGACCGATCCGCTTCACGGTGGACCGGCCGTTCGTGTTCGTCCTGCGCCGTCGCGAGGCGATCCTCTTCCTGGGACGGATCACCGAGCCCGTGGACCCCGGTCCGGCCCTCTGAGACCGGACCTCCGGTCACACCTCGAAGACCTCGAAGCCGGTGGCGAGCGGGACGCCCGCCCACTCCCCCGCCTCGGCCGCGGCCCGGGGCAGGAAGGCCTCCTGGTCGAACCCCGACAGGTTGGCCAGGTAGACCTCGTGGGCGGCCAACGAGGCCACGCCGGCGGCCAGGTCGCCCTCGCTCAACTCCACGTAATGGGTGGAGCGAGGAGAACCGCCGAAGGCCACGAAACGCACTCCCGTCCAGGGCTGGAGGCCCTCCTCGAACTGCTCGCGGAACACCCAGCGGTTGGCGGCGTCGCGTACCGCGTCCAGCAGGGCCGGTCCCAGTACCCGGTGGTCGGCGTGGTTGAACCCGCCCCCGCCGGCGAAGTGCTCACGGAAGTTGATGGAGACGACCACCTCGGGCCTGTGCCGCCGGATCGCGGCGGCCAGCGCCGCACGCAGTTCCAGCCCGTACTCCAGGGTGCCGTCGGGGAAGTCGAGGAACTCCACGGTGGCCACGCCCACGGCCTCCGCCGACGCACGCTGCTCGGCCATGCGCAGCGGGGCGCACTCCTCCGGGGCCATGCTCTCGATACCGGCCTCGCCCTTGGTGACCAGCAGTTCCACCACGTCCTTGCCCTGGCCGGTCCACCTCGCGATCGCCGAGGAGGCACCGAACTCCAGGTCGTCGGGGTGCGCCACCACGGCGAGGGCGCGGTCCCAGTCCTCGGGAAGCACCTGGGGCACACCGATCTGCGTTGTCTGTGTCATGCGACACAGCCTACGGAAGACGGGTGCCCGTGGTGCCTCCTCCACGCCCCCGGCTCAGGACCGTCCGGATCCCTCCGGGGGGCCACCGGGCGCCGCGCCGTTCGGCGAGCGACCCGCGTTGCCCCGTTGTGCCGCCTGCTGGGCCGCACGCGTCCGGGCGGCCTGGGCCATCTGCTCCTGGATCTGTTTGGGCACGGTGATCGGCAGCAACTCGCTCGGGGGCGCCGGCTGGTCGCCGCGTACCACCACGATGCCCGCGAAGAGCTGTTCGACCTCGGCCATCGTCTCGGGCTTGGAGGCGCCGTCACCGCGGATCACTCCCCGCAGCACCCACCGGGGACCGTCCACACCGATGAAGCGCACGCGTTGGGCGAGTTGTCTGCCGTCCTCGGTCTTGCGCCCCTTGACCGGGATCAGGGCCTTGAGCTCGGGGCCGAAGGTACCGTCGTGCTCCTCGGCCTTACCGCCCTGCTTGGTGACCTGCTCGCGCAGTTCCTCGCGCATCTCGTCCCACAGTCCGGAGGACTTGGGCGCGGCGAAGGGCTGCACCTGCAACGCGCTCTTTCCCCGCACCAGGGTCACACCGATGATCTTCTGCTTGCCCTGGGCGTCCTGGGCGACGTTGACCTGGATCTCGGTGCCCTGCTCCATGGGCAGGAGCATGCTGCCCAGGTCCATGCGCTTGGCCTCGGGAAAATCCTCCTCGGAGTCCCACGGCCCGGTGGCACGGTGTCGGTCGGCCTCCTTGGCCGGCCCCGGCACGGGTTTCTCGGGCTCGACCTCGTTACCGAAGGAGACCGCCCCGGCCCCTCCCTCACGCTGGGGCGCGGCCTCCGTCCCCGTTCTCTCCGTCTGCTCGTCCCGCTTCTTGCGGCGGCGTCCGAACACGCCTTCACCTCTCGCTTCACGTTGGTCCCGGAATGACACCGGGGATGGGGGCACCGTCACCGTTGTGCGGCATGACCCCCGGTCGAACCGAAACCGCCTGTCCCCCGGGGCGACTCCGGCAGGGAGTCCGCCTCGGTGAACACCGCCCGTTCCACGCGCTGGACGACCAGCTGCGCGATCCGGTCACCCCTGGCCAGCTTGACCGGGGTGGTCCTGTCGGTGTTGATGAGGGTCACTCTGATCTCACCTCGGTACCCGGCGTCGACCGTTCCCGGTGCGTTGACGAGGGTGAGTCCGCATCGCGCGGCCAGCCCCGAACGCGGATGCACGAAGGCGGCGTACCCGTCGGGAAGTGCGATGGCCAGTCCGGTGGGGACCGTGGCGCGCTCCCCCGGGTCCAGGACGATGTCGACGGCGGTGCACAGATCCGCGCCCGCATCACCGGGATGAGCGTAGGCGGGCAAGGGAAGGTCAGGGTCCAGGCGCTGGACCGTGACCGCGATCCGTCCGTCTGCCAAGGATGTGGTACTCACATTGGCCGAGCCTATCGCCCCTCGGGCGTTGAAACGGTTCTCCGTCACCACCGCGCGGGGGCGGGACCGGGTTCCACCGGTCCCGCCCCCGCGCGCTGCTCCTCCTCCGGGTTCCACCTCGGCCCTCTGAGCCCCGCGAGGACGAGGGGCCGGGGCTCCCACGACGCCTCGGCCCGTGCTCACGCCCCCGTCCGCGGCACCCGTCACGGTCCCGTCCCGCGACGGCACTACTCCTCGGTGGGCGCGGGCAGCGCCACCTCGACGGTGAGCTCGGCGTCGTCGGTGGTGTGGAAGTCGATCGCGGCGGTGCGTCCCGCGGCGGCGATGTCGCCACTGGCTGCGCGGGCGGCCTCGGCCTGCTTGCCCGACACCCTGACGTGCTCGACCTCGGCTCGCATGGACAACTTGGCCTCGGACTTGGTCTTGCGCACGGCGCGCAGCACCTCGGCGGTCGCGGCCAGGACGGCCGCCTCGCCGTCCGCCGCGGCGGCACGGTACTCGTCGGCCCGGGGCCAGTCCTGGACGTGGACCGATCCCTCCTGCCACCAGCTCCAGACCTCTTCGGAGACGAAGGGCAGGAAGGGCGCGAAGAGTCGGTGCAGGGCGCTCAGGGCGATCAGCAGTGCGGCCCGGGCGGAGGCGCCCTCGGCGGAGTCGGTGTCGTAGGCGCGAGCCTTGACCAGCTCCAGGTAGTCGTCGCACAGGTCCCAGAAGAAGCGCTCGGTGCAGTCCAGGGCCCGGGTGTGGTCGTAGGCCTGGAAGGCCGCGGTGGCCTCCTCCACCACGTCGGCCAGCGCGGCCAGCATCGCCCGGTCCAGCGGCTGGGTGACCCGAGCGGGGTCGGCGGAGGTCTCCTCGCCCGCCACGGACATGACGAACTTGCTGGCGTTGAGGATCTTGATGGCCAGCCTGCGGCCGACCTTCATCTGACCCTCGTCCATGGCGGTGTCGGTGCCCAGACGTCCGCTGGCGGCCCAGTAACGGACCGCGTCGGAGCCGTACTTCTCCAGCAACGCCAACGGGGTGACGACGTTGCCCTTGGACTTGGACATCTTCTTACGGTCGGGGTCCAGGATCCAACCGGAGATGCCGGCGGTCCTCCAGGGCAGGGTGTCGTTCTCGAAGTGGGCCCGGACCACGGTGGAGAACAACCAGGTACGGATGATGTCCTGCCCCTGCGGACGGTAGTCCATGGGGAAGACGCGTGCGTAGAGGTCGGGGTCGCGCTCCCAGCCGGAGGCGATCTGCGGGGACAGCGAGGAGGTCGCCCAGGTGTCCATGACGTCGGGGTCGCCCATGAACCCGTTCGCCCGCCCACGCTGGTCCTCGGTGTAGCCCGGAGGGGCCTGGGAGCTGGGGTCGACCGGAAGCCGGTCCTCGGTCGGCAGGATCGGTTCGTCGTAGCGCGGGTTGCCGTCGGCGTCCAACGGATACCAGACGGGGAACGGCACACCGAAGAAGCGCTGGCGACTGATGAGCCAGTCGCCGTTGAGCCCCTCGACCCAGTTCTCGTAACGGGCGCGCATGTGCTCGGGGTGCCATTCGAGCTCGCGACCGCGCTGGACGAGTCGACGGCGCAGGTCCTCGTCCCGTCCGCCGTTGCGGATGTACCACTGGCGGGTGGTGACGATCTCCAGGGGCTTGTCGCCCTTCTCGAAGAACTTCACGGGGTGGGTGATCGGCGTGGGCTCACCGACCAGGTCACCGCTCTCCCTGAGCAGGGACACGATGCGCTCTCGGGCGGTGTGCACGGTGGCGCCCACGAGCTCGTCGTAGGCCTCACGGGCGGCGCCGGCCTCCAGCCCCCTGGGCGGTTCGGCCACGATGCGACCGTCCCAGCCGATGATGGGGCGGGTCTCCAGCTGCAACTCCCGCCACCAGGTGACGTCGGTGGTGTCGCCGAAGGTGCAGATCATGGCGATGCCCGACCCCTTCTCGGGATCGGCGAGGCGGTGGGCCTTGACCGGGACCTCGACACCGAAGAGCGGGGTGCGCACGGTGGTGCCGAACAGGTCCTGGTAACGCTCGTCGTCCGGGTGGGCGACCAGCGCGACGCAGGCGGCCAGCAGCTCGGGCCGGGTGGTCTCGATGTGGACCGGGGAGCCGTCGGGCTTGTGGAAGGCGAGCTTGTGGTAGGCGCTGGGGCGCTCGCGGTCCTCGAGTTCGGCCTGGGCGACCGCCGTGCGGAAGGTGACGTCCCACAGAGTGGGCGCCTCCGCCATGTAGGCCTCTCCCCGGGCCAGGTTGCGCAGGAACGCCCGCTGGGCGGCGGTCCGGGAGTCGTCGTCGATGGTGGCGTAGGTGTGACGCCAGTCCACGCTCAGGCCCAGACGACGCCAGATGGACTCGAAGACCTTCTCGTCCTCGACGGTGAGCCTGTCGCACAGCTCGATGAAGTTGCCCCGAGAGACGGGGACCTGCCGCTTGGGGTCGGGCTTGGCCGGCGGCTGGAAGTCCGGGTCGTAGGGGATCGACGGATCGCAGCGCACGCCGTAGTAGTTCTGGACCCGGCGTTCCGTGGGCAGGCCGTTGTCGTCCCACCCCATCGGGTAGAAGACGGCCTTGCCCCGCATGCGTTGGAAACGCGCGACGGTGTCGGTGTGCGTGTAGGAGAACACGTGGCCGATGTGCAGCGACCCCGAGACCGTGGGCGGCGGGGTGTCGATGGAGTAGACGTCCTCGCGGTCACGGGTGCGGTCGAAGTGGTAGACGCCGGACTCATCCCATACGTCGTCCCACTTCGCCTCGATACCGTCCAGCGAAGGCTTGTCGGGCATGCGGAAGGAATGAGAGCGGTTGGTCATGGGGCCAATGGTAGTGCGCTCCCGAGCGTGTTCGCTCCGTGGTTTCGATCATCACACGAGGCTCCGCCCCGAAGGCGGGCACGCCGAGTTCGGTCCACCGTCCGCCATGGTGACGTGAAAGGATCACCCTTGTACGAACATGAGGGTGCGCGCCCCACGCGCGTCCTCGTACGCCCAACGGAAACGGTGAACGATTCGATGGCCAAGAAGGACGGCGGTGACATCGGCCCGGTGCTCGCTGGTCTCCTGGCGGGGATGGCCGCGCAGTACGTCATGCGCAAGGCACTGAACTTCGCCTGGACCAAGGCGACGGGCGAGGAACCGCCCACGGACGTGGACTCCCCCGACATCGGTCTGGGCCAGGCACTGGGCTGGGCGGTGATGGCCGGTGTCGGTACGGAGGTGGCCCGGGTTCTGGCCGTACGCGCCGCCCGCGCCAAGCTGGTGAGCAGGCGTCCCAAGGAACTGGGGCTCTGAGGGCCGGGACACGGCCCCCTGTGACGACGGCGGGCGGTCGACCGCACCGGAGTGCGGTCGGCCGTCCGCCGTCGTGTTCGGCCGCACCTTCCGGAGGAGGAGACGCGAGCCGGGGAGAGCGGCGCGTTCACGGAACGCGCCGGATCTCGATGGGGTTCGCCCGCGCGGAAGGGAGTTGTCGGAACTGGAGGGTTCAGACGCGGTCCCGTCCGCTCAGGCGCATTCCCTACAGACCAGCTGGCCTGCGCGCTGCTCGGCGAGCTGACTGCGGTGCTGCACCAGGAAGCAACGCGAGCAGGTGAACTCGTCGGCCTGACGTGGGAGCACACGCACCGCGAGCTCTTCGCCCGACAGGTCCGCACCGGGCAGTTCCATGCCCTCGGCGACCTCGTCGGGGTCGACGTCGATCGTGCCGGTTCCCTTGTCCACTCGCCGTGCCTGCAACTCCTGGAGGCTATCTTCGTTGATGTCCTCGTCGGTCTTGCGCGGGCTGTCGTAGTCGGTGGCCATCTCTGCTAACTCCATCCCCCTCGTTCAGTGCCTCGTCGCGCGGGTGTAACGCTTGAGAGACCTTCGTTGTGCCCGGTTCGGCCGATGAATTCTCCCGACTTCAGCGGACCATGTCCCCCTCCCGGGCCACTGTCCACGGACCGGCAGTACTTCCACTGGGTCATGACCGAAGGCGGACACGTGCGGATACCGCCCAAGGGATCGATTTCCCTGTGTACTACCCAGCGTCGGGTGGCTCATAGACCTGGAGAATCCGTTTCCGCTCATCCCGGACAAAGCGCGAAACACATCCGGGAGCAGGCGAAAACCCGAACATGCCCACGTCAGGAGGTATTCCTTCCGTGTCCACGCCGGGGGAAGCATACCCACCCGAGACCGGCACCCGTGACACGGGTGGACGTGTCTTCGGACACGTATAGATACCACGAAGCGTGGTCGAGCGCAGCTTGGCCTCGTGAGGCCGGAGATCACCCGCGCGGTACGGGCAGACAGACCGTGACGACGAGCCCGCCCGCGGCGCGCGGCCAGGCGGTCACCATGCCCTCATGGGCGCGTACCACCGAGCGGACGATGGACAACCCCAGTCCCGCGCTGCGGCCGGAACCGAGCCGGTCGCCGGAGCCGCGGCGGAAGGGTTCGAAGAGGCCCTCGATCTCGTAGGCGGGGATGACCTTACCGGAGTTCTCCACCTGCACGGCGGGCATGCCCTCGTACATGCCGCTGCGGACGGTGATCTCGCCCTGGTCGACGTTGTACTTGAGGGCGTTCTCCACCAGGTTGCCCACAAGGCGTTCCAAGAGCACGGGATCACCGATCACGGGAGCGGGTCTCAGGTCCTGGTTCAGGCGCAGACCGGACTCCGACAACTCCTTGTCCATCTGGCTGAGCACCGTACCGGCCACCTCCCCCAGGTCGACCCGGGCGCGGACCTCCAGCTCCCGGTCGCTCTTGGCGAGGAAGAGCAGTCCGTCGATGAGGCGTTCGTGGCGGGCGTTGGTCTCCAGCAGGGTCTGCCCGACGGTCTTGAGGTCGGGAGAGACGTCCGGGGCGCTGAGCGCCACCTCCAACAGGGTGCGGTTGATCGCCAGCGGGGTGCGCAGTTCGTGCGAGGCGTTGGCGACGAAGCGCCGTTGACCGTCGAAGGCCCGGTCCAGACGCTCCAGCATGCCGTCGAAGGTGTCGGCGAGTTCGCGGATCTCGTCGTCGGGGCCGGACAGGGCGATGCGCTCGTGCAAGGAGCGCTCCGACAGATGGCGCGCGATACGGGTGATCTTCTGCAACGGGGACAGCGCACGTCCCGCCACGGCGTAGCCCAGAGCGACCGCCAACAGGCCCACCAGGAACAACGCGAGCAGCGAGAACCGGGTGACGTGGGTGAGCACCTCTTCGATGAGGTAGCGGTGGGCGATCAGCTCCGAGACGTTCTCCTCGTCCAGGAGGGCGTTGAGCAGAAGCGCGACGATCAGGTAGTTGACCAGGACCAGCACCGACCCGGCCGCGAAGAACAGCATCCCGTAGATGAGTGTGAGCCGTGCCCGCAGGCTGAGGTTGTCGGTGAAACGACGGACCTGGTCCGCGGACCGCTCGCCCTTCCCCGGCACCGGGGCGTTCAGGCGTCGCCACCCGCCGGTGTCGCCGGGGCGGCCGGGGCCCGCCCGCTCCGGTCCCGGCCGTTCCTCGTGGCTCACAGCCGATACCCCGCACCGGGGACGGTGTGGATGACCGGCGGCTCGCCGAGCTTCTTGCGCAGGGTCATGACGGTGACGCGGACGACGTTGGTGAAGGGGTCGGCGTTCTCGTCCCAGGCCTTCTCCAGCAGCCCCTCGGCGCTGACCACGGTCCCCTGCGCGCGCATGAGCACTTGCAGGACGGCGAACTCCTTCGGTGTGAGGGAAACCTCCCGACCGTCACGGTGCACACGGTGGTTGGCCGGGTCCAGGGTGATGCCGTGACGCTCCAGGACGGGGGGCAGCGGAGGAGCCGAGCGACGGCCCAGAGCACGTATCCGGGCGATGAGTTCGGCGAAGGCGAAGGGTTTGGCCAGGTAGTCGTCCGCGCCGATGGTCAGACCCTCGACCTTGTCCTGGACACCACCGGAGGCGGTGAGCATCAGGATCCGGCCGTTGTAGTTCTCCTGGACCAGGGAGCGGGCGACGTCGTCACCGTGGACACCGGGCAGGTCGCGGTCGAGCACGATCACGTCGTAGTCGTTGATCATGGTGTGCTCCAGAGCGGTGTCGCCGTCGTAGACCACGTCCACGGCCATCGCCTCGCGTCTCAGACCGACCGCCACGGCATCGGCCAGGACCCGTTCGTCTTCGACCACGAGTACGCGCACGTCGCCCTTCCACAGCGTCGTTCCGAGAGGGAAAGGGGGCCGCTGCCGGCGCATCCCCCAACACACCGGCAGCGGCGTTCTTGGTCCCGGCCGCGTCATCCGTTCTCTCACAGCCGGGGTAAGGAGACGGTAAACCCGTCGCGGTGGTCCCGCGAACCGAGCCGCTCTCCTCGCCCCGCACCGGCACGGGCGCTGGGCCGGGAGCTCCATGGCTCCCCTGCGCACGGGGAGGCGCTGCCGGCGAATCCCCCAACCGCCGGCAGCGACCCAACCCCGCACGTCTCGAATCTGACACATCAAGAATAAGGAACAAGTAAGCGTGGGCGTTCTTTTGGGAGTGTGTCCTGTGCCACCCTTGACCGCCTTTTGGGTCGGCGGGAGCGACCGGCACGGCGCACGGCGTCACGGATCCCGTGGTGGGCGGTCTTCCCGAGCCCCGCGGCCGGGAGCGCCTCCGGTCACCCGGCTGGACACGGAAAAATCATGTGGAATTGGTGGTTTGGGTCTCAACACGGTGCGGTAGAGATAGAAAGCGCGCGCGTGGACACCGGCCTTCCGCCGGACCGCGACGGGCACGCATGTCACGGGGATGTGACTACTTCGATCGTGCGGACGCTTCGGCGTGCGCTGAGCGACTCGCGCCGGGACACGGTCGTGCCCCGGTGCCTACCCCTGAAAGAGGTGCAATGGGCGAGTTCCACGCGGAGATCAAGGGCCGTATCAACGAGACCCACCAGTCGCTCCAAGCCGCCAGAGCGGCCGGAGACGACTTCCTCGCCGACACGCACGCGTCGGAGCTGGAAGACCTTTACCGCATCGCGGCTCGTAACGGCGTCGACACCTACGCCTAGGGTCCGGCAAGGTCCCCCGAGCCACCGCGAGCGGGGAGAACGCCCAGGGGTCGCGCGCCCCGGGCGCCCGTACGCGAAGCCGCGTGCGGCGGAGGTTCGAGGAGGACACCACCCGTATCGTCCCCCGGGCGGGGCGTGGAGCACGACTCCACGCCCCGCCCTTCGTCCGTCCGGGCCAAACGCCGGTCCCACCGACCGTCTCATCCGTCGGTGTCGGCTCCCAGCGGGGCGAGGAGTTCGTCCAGTGCCTCGTAGAGCCCGGGGGGCCCCGCGATGACCAGGTCCTCACTGGGCGGTCCGCCGCGCGCCCCCGCCACGCGTACGCCCGCCTCCTGCGCGATCAGACTGGGAGCGGCCCAGTCCCAGAGGTTGAGACCCCGTTCGTAGTAGGCGTTGTAGTAACCTTCCGCCAACCCGACCAGGTCCAGGGCGGCCGAGCCGCCTCTGCGAATGTCCCGGACGTAGGGGATCACCCCCTGAAGGACCTGGGCCTGCCGGAGACGGCGCCGGGAGGAATAACCGAAGCCGGTGGCGACCAGGGCCCGCTCCAGCGGCACGGCCGGTGGCGCCTGGAGCACGCGGCCGTCACGGCGCGCGCCTCCGCCGAGCACGGCCTCGTACATCCGGCCCCGCCCGGGGACGTTCACGGCGGCCGCGACGACCACGCCGTCCACCTCCGCCGCGACGCACACGCCCCAGTCGGGCTGTCCGTAGAGATAGTTGACGGTGCCGTCGATGGGATCGACGACCCAACGCACTCCGCTGGTGCCCTCCTCGTCATCGCCCTCCTCCCCCAGGACCGCGTCGTCGGGACGCGCGGCGAGCAGACGGGTGCGGATGAGGTCCTCGGTGGCCCGGTCCATCTCTGTGACGACGTCGGTGGGGCTGGACTTGGTGTCGAGCACGGTGATGCCCTCCTGCCCCCGCGCGGCGAGTTCGCCCGCCTCCGCCGCCACGGCGACGGCCAGGTCGCGCAGGCTCTCCCGTTCGGATACGGCGTCGGTGGTGCCCAAAGGATGTCCTCCCGGTCGTGGAGTGGTCTGGTGTACGGGATCGCCTCCCGGACGTGGACCCGGCCGGGCATCGCGGTGACACCCGGCCGGGACACGGCGGATCAGAGCAGTTCGGGCCTGCTCCACTCCTTGCCGTGCACATGGTGGTCGAGGAAGGCGAACACCGTCTCGTACCAGATCCGGGCGTTCCCCGGCGTGAGTATCCAGTGGTTCTCGTCGGGGAAGTAGAGGAACTTGGCGTCCACCTCGTGCAGCATCAGGTCGCGCCACAGGCGCAGGCCCTCGGAGATGGGCACCCGGTAGTCCTTGTCACCGTGGATGACGAGCATCGGTGTACGGATGTCGCTCGCGCGCAGGTGCGGTGAGTTCAGGGTGTAGCGTTCGGGACGCTCCACCGGGGTGCCGAACTCGTGCTCCCACACCGGCGGGTAGTCGGTGGTCCCGCTGAAGGCGTCCAGGCCCCACAGGGAGGCGTGGGAGACGATGGCCCGGAAGCGGTCGGTGTGGCCGGCGATCCAGTTGGCCATGTAGCCGCCGAAGGAGCCGCCCATCATGGCGGTGCGTTCGGCGTCGATGTCCTCACGCGCCTCGGCGGCGTCGGTGATGGCCATGACGTCGGCGAAGGTGCGCGGTCCCCACTTGCCCCAGGCCCGGCGCAGCATGTCCTGCCCGTAGCCGGTGGACAGGGCGGGGTCCGGCAGCAGGACGGCGTAGCCGCGGGCGGCGAGCAGCCAGGGGTTCCAGCGCCAGGACCACCCGTTGAAGCTCATGTAGGGGCCTCCGTGGACCCAGAGCATGAGCGGGGCGGGTGACTCCGCGGACGCCTCCTCGGGCAGCACCAGCCAGGCGCGGACGCGTGTGCCGTCGTCGACGGTGGTCTCGATCTCGGTGAGCGTGCCGGGCATGCTCAGCTCCGACCCGGGCGTGCGCAGGCGGGTGGGCTGGCCGTCGGTGGCGTCGGCCGCCAGTCGCACGGGGGCCGGCGGGGAGTCCCAGGCGTCACGCAGGGCGTACACGTACCGGCCGTCGGGGGAGGGGTTGATGTTGCTGTAGGCACCGTGGTCACCGGTGATACGGGTGACCTCCCCGCTGTCCAGATCGATCCGGAAGACGGGACGACGGCCGTTCTCGTCGGCCACCATGAAGACCGCACCGGAGTCGGCGGCCCAGGCGAGTTCGCGCGGCCACAGCTCGTGCTCGGGAAGCAGGTCACGTCCCTGTCCGGTGGCCAGGTCGATGAGCCAGGCGGTCTGGTCACGGGGCTCACCGTCGTACTCGCCTTCGGAACCGCGGACGAGCAGGACGTGGCGTCCGTCCGGAGAGACGAGCGGACCGCCGAAGTCGTGGTCGGGGTCGGAGGCCAGGGTACGACGCTCCCCGGTGGCGGTGTCGATGGCGACGATGTCGGAACGGTGGGCGCCCCTGCCGACGGGGACCCGCCACTCGGTGAGCAGGAGGCCGCCGTCGGGGCTCAGCGCGGCACCGGCGTTGAGCAGGGCCGTCCCGGCGTCGGGGGTCAGGTCCCGCAACTCGCCCAGACGGGCGTCGTCGTCGGCGGGCGGATCGGCGACGAAGTGACGGGGATGGTCGGGACCGACGTCGCTGTCCCAGGAGCGCACGGGCAGCGTCTCGTGGAGGATCGCGGTGACTCCGGCCTCCTCACGTGCCTTGCGTGCCTGCTTGTCGGCCTCCTCGTCCTGGCTGCCCGGGAGGGTCTTGGAGGTCAGGGCGACCAGGCCCGAGTTCCGGGCGACGGTGAAGGAGCCGATCCCGCCGGGCCGGGAGGCGACCTGGCGGGCCTCGCCGCCGTCGGCGGGCAGCAGCCACAGGGCGGCCCCGGTCCCCTCCTCCTTGGACTCGGGGTCGGGTCGACCGGTGGTGAACAGGACCGAACCGTCGGGGAGGAAGCCGACGGTGCCCTCGCCCTTGGCCGAGCGGGTCAGGCGCCTGGGGGCGCCTCCGCCCTCGGACTCGGGAAGGACGTCGATCTCCCACAGGGCGCTGCGGAAGGAGGTGGAGTCGGGGGCGAGGCCACTGACGGGTGCCACCAGGCGGGTGCCGTCCGGTGACAGGCGTAGCCCGTTGACACGGCGGAGGCGGACGTACTCCGGTAGTTCATACCAGGAACGGACCAAGACACATGCTCCTACGTCTACTCGTGCTCCGGCCCGTCCCGATCGGGGAGGACCGTGGGGGAGCCGACTCCCCTCACCCGCACCGAGGTGGGGTCATCAGCGTTTACCCCACCCTGTCACACCCGGCTCCCCCCGTGCTCGGCCTCCTACCGACGGTCCGGTTCGAAGGAGTGCCGCGAGCGTCACGCCCGCCGCGGACCGGTGGCGCGACCTACCGGCCGCACCGGCCCTCACGCCGGGCAGGAGCAGTCCGTGCACCGTGCCAGGGTGCTCAGGCGCCGGGGTTCGGCCTGACCGGTGTACTCGCGGACCAGGTCGGTGACCATGGTCACGAACGCGGGATGCATGCCGGAGCTGAGCGCGCGCTCATAGCCCAGGCCCACCTTCCTGGCCGTCTCCCGTGCCTCCACGTCCAGGTCGAACTTGACCTCCATGTGGTCGGAGACGAAGCCGTGCGGGACCACGACCACCGCCGGAACGCCCTCGGCCGCCAGCTCCTCCATGCGGTCGTTGATGTCCGGCTCCAGCCAGGGCTGGCTGGGAGGACCGCTGCGGCTCTGGTAGACGACCTCGTGGTCGTGGTCACCGCCGAGTCGCTCCACCACCAGGCGCGCCGCCTCGGCGAGCTGGGCCCCGTAGGCCCCTTCGGGGCCGAACGCGTGGCCCGGACCACCGCTGGCCTCGGCCATGGAGGTCGGGATGGAATGGGCGGAGAAGAGCAGGCGGGCGCCCTCGCGTTGACCGTCGGGCAGGGCGTCCAAGGCCGCGCGGGTGTGCTCGACCAACGGCTCGATGAATCCCGGGTGGTCGTAGAAGGGGCGGATGAGGTCCACTTCGGGGGCGTCCTCGCCCAACGCGGCGCGGGCCCGGGCGATGTCCTCCTCGTAGGCGGTACGGCTGGACCAGTTGCAGTAGGCGGAGGTGGCCAGTGCCAGCACCCGGCGCACCCCGTCCTCCTTCATCCGGGCGAGGGTGTCGGTGAGCATCGGCGCCCAGAAACGGTTGCCCCAGTAGACCGGCAACTCGATCCCCTTGGCGGAGAAGTCCGCGGTGATCGCGGAGAGGAGATCACGGCACTGCTGGTTGATGGGACTCACACCACCGAAGAGGAAGTAGTGCTCACCGACCTCGGCGAGCCGTTCGCGCGGGATGTTGCGGCCACGGGTGACGTTCTCCAGGAACGGGATGACCTCGTCCTCGCCCTCCGGT
Organism: Nocardiopsis sp. ATB16-24; assembly: GCF_030271535.1. Classification (GTDB taxonomy): domain Bacteria; phylum Actinomycetota; class Actinomycetes; order Streptosporangiales; family Streptosporangiaceae; genus Nocardiopsis. The sequence continues at coordinate 165,563 of NZ_JASCXJ010000007.1, forward strand.
CCGCCGAAGGAGATCAGCAAAAACGCGTCGTAGTAGCTCATGTGCCCTATGAAACCAGCTCCTGGGCGCCTGACCACGTCGGCTCCCGCAAAGCCGCGCTGTGGTCTTGGACTCTCCCCCGCCCGGACGACTCCGGGCCGTTGGGGCCCTGGCCACCCGGGTCCCCGGTCGCTAGGGTCTGCCCATGACGGATGTGGTGTGGCAGACGTGGGCGAGCACCCACCAGGCTCGGCCCAGGCGTACGGTGACCCCCGGCAGTGTCGCCCAGGTCACCGAGGCGGTCTCCTCGGCCGCCGCCGAGGGCCTACGGGTCCGCATGGTCGGTGCGGGGCACTCCTTCACCGACGTGGCGGTCACCGACGGTCTGCTGCTCTCCCCCACCTCCTTGACCCGCGTGCGCTCGGTCGACCCGTCCGCGGGCACCGCCACGGTCGAGGCGGGCCTTCCTCTGTGCGACTTCAACGACGTACTGGCCCGGCACGGCGTGGCCTTGGCCAACATGGGCGACATCGCCGTGCAGACGATGGCGGGCGCGGTGCAGACCGGCACCCACGGCACCGGGCGCGACACCGGTGGACTGGCCGACCAGGTGGTCGGCATGGAGATGGTGCTCGCCGACGGCTCGGTGGTGGAGTGCTCCGCCGACGAGGAACCCGACCTGTTCCATGCGGCGCGGGTGGGTCTGGGCGCCTTCGGCGTGGTCACGGCCCTGACGATGGCGGTGCGCCCGGCGTTCCTGCTGCACGCTCGTGAGGAGCCCATGCCGCTGGAGGAGGTGCTGGAGCGCCTGCCCGAACTGCGTGCGGACAACGACCACTTCGAGTTCTTCTGGTTCCCGCACACCGGCAACACCAACACCAAACGCAACAACGTCAGCGCGGGACCGGCCCGGCCGTTGACGCCCTTCCGGGCCTGGCTGGACGATGAGTTCCTGTCCAACACGCTCTTCGAGAGGGTCAACCGCGTGTGTCGTCGGTTCCCCGCCATGGTGCCCGCGGTGAACCACGTCAGTTCGCGGGCGCTGTCCGCGCGCGTCTACACCGACGCCTCCTACCGGGTCTTCGCCTCGGTGCGCGACGTGCGTTTCGTGGAGATGGAGTACGCGATCCCCGTCGAGCACGTGGTGGACGTCCTGCGTGAGGCGCGCTCCATCCTGGAACGAGGCCGACATCGGGTGAGTTTCCCCGTCGAGGTGCGCTTCGCCCCGGCCGACGACGTGTGGCTGTCCACCGCCTACGGACGTGAGACGGCCTATGTGGCGGTGCACGTGTACCAGGGCACACCCCATGAGGCCTACTTCGCCGACATGGAGGCCCTCTTCACGTCCGTGGGAGGGCGTCCCCACTGGGGCAAGACGCACACTCGCGACCGTTCCTACCTGGAGAGCGTCTACCCGATGTTGGACGAGGCCATGGCGGTGCGCGAGCGGGTCGATCCCGGGCGTCGGTTCACCAACGCCTACCTGGACCGGGTCCTGGGCTGAGTCGCCGCCGGCGGAGTCCGGGGAGGGCGAGGACCGGCGGTCTCACCCCTCCGGTGGTGCGGCGGGGTCGGGAGCCGGAGCCGGGTCCGGTGCGGGAGCCTCTCCGCCCTGTTCCCCGCCCCCTGGAGCGGGAACCTGCTCGCCCGGGGCCTGGGGCTCCTCCACCGGCGGGTCCGCGGGTGTCGGAACGGTGTCGTCCCGGGCTCCGCCGCCCTCGGGTTCCTCCGGAGCGGGGGTCGGCCCCCCTTCCGTACCGGGGGCCTGTTCCTCCGGTCGTCCCGGGAGGACGTCGGGTCCCTCCGGCGGGGTGTCGGGCGCTTCCGGGCCCTCCTCGGGGTGGACGGGAGCGGAGACGCTGCCGCCGAACAGGGTGGGGGTGCTGGGCTCTTCGCTACCGCGCGTCCACGAGGTCAGCGAGCGTCCGGTGAAGAGTTCGAACACCAGGATCACCAGCATCACCAGGATGAACACCACCGCGGCCGGAACGACCAGGGAGCGCCATCCGCGCCTCCCCTGGGGTTCGGAGGGCGGGTCCTGAACGTCGATGTCCCCGGTGACGGTGTCCCCGGCCGCCTCGGACGGCTCCCGTGTTCGCTCGACCTCGCTCGCCCGCCCGCTCCCGTGCCCCGCCTCCGTGTCGGAGGCGCTCTTGGCCCCCGTCAGGTGCGGGAGGGGCAGGCCGCCGCGGGCGGCGGCCTTCTCGGCCAGCTGTCTGGCCTGTTCGCCGCTGCGCGAGAACCAGTGCTGGAGCATGGGACTGACGAGGGTACTGAGCGTGGCCATGACGGCGGCACCGATGACCGTGCCGTACACGTTCAGGTAGGAGGCGGCGGTCGCGGCCGCCAGCGTGGCGGCGCCGGCCCCCGTGACCTGGGAGAAGCTCAGGCTGATCCGTTTCTTCTTGCCGCCTTCCTCCTCCTCTTCCTCCACGTCCTCATGATGTCCGGTTCGAGCCATCCGACCCTCTCTTCGTCGACCGTGCCCGGGGATGGCGCAGGGGCATGCCGGGAGTCGCCGGGCACGGGATGGGCGTGTGGCGGGGCAGATGACCCCACAAGCACCAAAGGGGACGTTTCCCCCATAGAGGGATAACTCAGACCAAGGCGACAAGGTTCCGGTAACACCATCAAATAAGAATCATCACCCTTTGGCGAACCTCGGCGTGTCGAGTTGCGCACCAGAGAATCCCAGCAACCGAAGAACATGCCGAGATCGGAGTTTTTCCCAGGCCTGGGGTGATTCGAGGTGCGCGGGATACCATCACGGCGGAGCCTTCGCACGGGATCTGCGACATTCCCCCGCGATCGCTCCCGGTCGGTGAAGGGTCGGCGTGTCAAGATTGGCAACGAAGAGCGACCGTGAGGGCTCCGGGACACCCGGGGCATCTCCCACCGCGGCACGCGCCGCGGATCGGGAGGCGGGCACAGTTCGGACATGCCGGACGCGGTAGTGGCCGAACAGTTGTCGGCCGACCAGACTTGGAGAACGCGGGGGCCGGTCTCGGGACCTGCCCTCGACGGGACGCGAAAGGGAGGGCGATGCACGAGCTTCGCCTCGTGGCCGTGAGCGAGGACGGCACCTACCTGGTGCTCGCCAGCGCCGGCCGTGGAACCCGTTTCACGCTGCCCGTCGACGACCGCCTCCGCGCCGCAGTACGCGGCCAGTTCTCCCGGCTCGGCCAGTACGAGATCGAAGTGGAGAATCCGTTGCGCCCCAAGGAAATCCAGGCCCGTATCCGGTCCGGCGAAACCGCGGAGGCCATCTCCGAGATCTCCGGTATACCGATCGAACGGGTCCGCTGGTTCGAGGGCCCTGTCCTCCAGGAACGCGAGTACATCGCCCAGCAGGCCCAGCGCGCCAGTGTGCGCGCCGACGGCGACGCCGCTCCGGGAACCTCCCTGGAGGAGTTGGTCACCAAGCGGATCGGCGCCCACCAACTGGAGACCGGTGATGCGGTGTGGGACTCGTGGAGGCGCGAGGACCGCACATGGCAGATCAAGCTCGTCTTTCTGCACGGCGGTGAGGAACGCGTCGCCCACTGGCTGTACGAACCCAGACACAACACCGTCACCCCGGCCGACGAGGAGGCCGCCCGGTTCTCCTCCCCCGGTCCCGAACCCGCGCCCGCCCCCGGTGCGAACGTGACCCCCTTCGCACCACGCCGTACCGAGGCCGGCGCCGACCCGTCACGTCCCGACCCCCGTCCCGAACCTCGATCGGACCGCTCCGCGCCCGGGGGCCTGCTCGCCGACACGCCCCTGGGAGAGCCGATGCGTCCCGCGCGGGCCTCCCGTTCGGGACCTCTGCACAGAGCCGAGCCCGCGCCCTCCGAACGCCACCCGGCCCAGCACGGGGAGACCCGGAGCGCCGAGGCGTACGTGGAGGGCGAGCACTCCCCGTCCCCGGCCGAACCCGCCCCGTACCAGCGCCCCGAACCCGCGGAGCGGCTCCGTCGGCGACCGGAGGCCGAGCAGTGGGTCCGGCCCACGGTGGGCGCCGAACCGGTGGAGCGTCCTCGACGGCCCGAGCGTCGTCCCGTCTCCGACCGGCCCCTGGAGACCCGGAGCACGCGAGCCGTCGACCCCGAGATCGCCCCTCCCGCCGGGGAGACGCCTCCGCGTCCGGCGCCGCGTCGCCGCCGGGCCACCATCGACCTCAACGACAACGGCGCCCCGCGTCGTGCCGCGGACCAGCCCGCGGTCCCGGCCACCGCCCACGCGGCCGACGACGGCGCCGCGGCCAAGCGCAAGGGACGCGGTCGTCGCGCCTCGGTGCCCTCATGGGACGAGATCATGTTCGGTTCCAAGAAGGACGAGTAGGCACCGGCCCGTCGCCACGTCCGGGGCGGTCGCACCCGAGGGTGCGACCGCCCCGGCGCGTGCGGGTCCGCTCCCGCCCCGTCCTCACGACCTCGACGGGGGCCGGACGGCATCACGCTCCGCCGTCCCACCCTCCGAAGAGGGGTCGATCAGGAAGGGACGCACCATCTCGGGCGTGACCCGCCCGGCGAAGGCCACCGAAGCCGCCAGTGAGGCGTCCTGGGCGGTGTAGCCTCCCAGCCCCGCCCCCACGGTGACCTGGAGGTCCGCCAGGCCCGAACGGCGCTGGAAGAGGGTCTGGGTCCATCTCCACCCGATCACCGCCGAACGTTCCACCGTCGCCTGCTGTCGGCGCAGTGAACCCGAGCGCACGCTCACGCGTTCGCCGTCGTAGCCGTGCCCCAGGGAACGGTAGCGGTCCACGCCCAAGGGGATGCCCAGAACGCCCAGGAACGCGGACACCCAGGCCAGCCAGGTCACCTCCATGGCCAGGGAGACCACCAGGACCAGCACGAAGGGGCCCACCGAGCGCGTCAGGCGACGGTACAACGCCGCGCGCGGGTGGCGCCGCAGAACCCCCCGGAACAGGGCCAGGGCACGGTCCACGACCTGTTCGACCCTCGCGCGCCGACCGGTCGGCAGCAGCACCGCGCGGTTGGCGGCGTCCCCCAGTCCCGTGACGATGGCCCGCAGCCGTACCGCACCACGGGTACGTTCCAGGGGGTTGTCCAGGAGCTCGTACCCGCGGATGCGTCGCTTCTCCAACGTCACGCTACGGCGGGTGAACAGACCACGCTCGGCGACCAGGGAGCCGTCCCTCTCCTTCAGCGTGAAGCCCCAGTGGGTGAGGGAGTAGGAGATCACCGCGAACACCGGCATCAGCAGGACCAGCACGCCGACCAGGACCGCCGCGAGGACCGTCAGGAACCCGCGGTCGGAGGCGGTCACCCAGTCCACGAGGTAGTCGGTGGCCAGCTCGCCCGCGGTCTGCTGGACCATGCCGAACAGGGTGGCCAGGACCACGAAGGGGGTCAACAGGTACCCCAGGCTCAGCGCCCCGTACAAGTACCACGAGTGCGGCATGGTGAAGTGGGTGACGGTCCCGTCCCCTCCGGCGGGCTCGACCCCGTGGGGGTCCGTTTCCGTCCGCTCCTCGCTCGGATCGGGCCGCGACTCGGGTCCCTCACCGGTGAGCACCGCCTTGCGGTGCAGCAGCACCCGTCGCAGCCGGTCGGCCTCGGCCGTCTCCACGGCGTCGAGTTTGCCGTCCTCACCGGCGCCCACCGCCCCCGAGGCCGCCTCGATACGGACCACGGCCACGCCGAGCAGCCGGTGCAGGAGCGTACTGGTGACGTCCACACCGCGTACCCGCTCCAGGGGGATGGTGCGCTGAGAGCGGCGGACGAGCCCCCTGCGTATCTCCAACCGGTCTTCGCCGACCTCGTAGCGGGTGGTCTGCCAGGCGACGAATCCGCCCACCAACAGGGCCACGACGGTCACGCCGGTGGCGGCCAGCACCCAGGCGTTGAAGCCGCCGAGCACCAGACCCGCCACGATCGGCAGCAGCAGACCCCGGAGCTGGTTGATGGGACCGACGACCATGCTACGGGGGCTGAGTCGACGCGCGCGCTCGACCATCGGCGGGGGCGGAGCCGCCGCGTCCTGCCCCGACCACCAGTCGCGGGCGGGGCCCCAAGGGTCGGACCTCGCTCCCCCCGACTCCCGCGCGTCGGCGCCGGGCGCCGTGCCACCGGTGGGGACCTCCCCTTCCCCCAGGTGGGCCTCCCGCCACGGGGAGCCGTGGTCGGGTGCTCCCGGCGGCCACCCCGGATACCGGTGGGCCGGTTCTCCTCCGGTGCGGCCCGGTCCTTCGGACGCGCTCCCGGGAGCGACCCAGCCGCCCTCCTCGTCCCGGGTCGGGTTCTGGTCGTTCTCGGCGTTCTCTTCGCTCATCAGGTCGCGTCGTCTCGCAGTGTCCCGGCGCGTACGGCCAGTTCCTCGCTCAGTCGGCGGGCCTCTTCCGCGTCCAGCCCCTCGATCGTGGACGACCCGGCGTAGGAGGCGGTCTGTACCTCCAACGTCGCCACGTCGAACACACGCTCAAGCCACCCCTGGGTGTGGTCGACCGTCTGGAGTCGGTTGACCGGGACCAGCTGCCAGGACCTGCTGACCCAGCCGGTCCGGGTGTAGATGACGTCGTCGGTCACCTCCCACCGGTGGACGCGGTAACGCCATGAGGGCACGATCGCCACCTTCGACAGCGCGTAGACCAGGTAGAGGACCGGCAGAAGCCAGGCCCTGTCCTTCGCCCACGTCGGAATCCATCCCCAGGGCAGGGTCGAGGCTCCCCATGCCAGGGCGGAGAACAACGCCAGGGTGAGGACGCTGCCGAAGAGCAGGCGGAGGGTCCACACCCCCACCGCGCGTCCGCTCACACGACGTTCCGGCGGGCGCAGCAGAGCGGTCTCCTCCGGGGCGGATCCGGGGGATCGCGGCTCCTCACCGGGTCCTGGAGCGGCATCGTAAGGCGGCGGGGTGTTCGTCACGTGCCCGAGTCTAGGGGCTGCGGCGGCGGGGCCACCGCCCACATGGGACTGACGGCCCACGGACGGGAAGGCACAGGTCCTTGTCAGCGTTCTGTCAGACCACTTCGCCACACTTGAGGACAGACGTTGACATAGGGAGGACCACATGACTGACGCCATCCGCGCGGAGGGTCTGGTCAAGCAGTTCAAGGGCGAACGGGCCCTGGACGGTGTGGACCTGACCGCCAGGACGGGGGCGGTGTTGGGCGTCCTGGGTCCCAACGGATCCGGCAAGACCACCACCGTGCGCATTCTGGCCACCCTGCTGCGCCCGGACGCGGGACACGCCGAGGTCGGGGGGTTCGACGTGGTACGCAGGCCCCACGAGGTGCGTCGCCTGATCGGGTTGACCGGACAGTACGCGGCGGTCGACGAGGATCTGACCGGTACCCAGAACCTGGTGCTCATCGCACGTCTGCTGGGACTGGACCGGGCCGGTGCCCGTACGCGCGCGGCCGAGCTGCTGGAGCGCTTCGGGCTCACCGACGCCGCCGACCGCCCCGTCAAGACCTACTCCGGCGGTATGCGCCGGCGGCTGGACCTGTCCGCGAGCCTGGTCGGACGGCCGTCTTTGCTGTATCTGGACGAACCCACCACCGGCCTCGACCCGCACAGCCGCAACGGCCTGTGGGACGTGGTGCGCGGGCTGGTCGAGGACGGGGTGACCGTGCTGCTGACCACCCAGTACCTGGAGGAGGCCGACCAATTGGCCGACGACCTGGTGGTCCTCGACCACGGCCGGGTGATCAGCACGGGCACCCCCGAGGAGCTGAAGAACCGGGCGGGCAAGCAGGTGTTGGAGATGCGCACCGTCGACACCGGCCGGCTACCGCTGGCCACCAAGATCATCGAGGCGGTGACCAGCACTCCGGCGACCTCCGACGGGGTGCTCACCAGCGTCCCGGTCACCGACGCGGGGATCCTGCCCGAGGTGGTGCGCCGCTTGGACGAGCAGGGTGTGGCGGTCGCCGAGCTGTCGTTGCGCAAACCCAGCCTGGACGAGGTGTTCCTCGCCCTGACCGGACGCACCGCCGAGGAACAGAGCACGGACACGACCGTCCGGGAAGGGGCATGAGCATGGGTGCCGTGTCGACACGGGCACAACCGGAGCACACGCGGTGGGCATCCACCGTCCCTGAGCGGATCGGCCCGTTGAGCACCGTGCAGAACGGTCTGCAACTGGCCTGGCGTAGCGTCCTGAAGATCAAGGCCAACCCCGAAGAGGTCTTCGGGCTGATGTTGCAGCCGGTCATGTTCGTGACCCTGTTCGTCTTCGTCTTCGGGCAGGCGATGATGGGGGACTGGCAGAGCTACCGGGACTTCCTGATGCCCGGCATCATCGCCCAGTCGGTCATCTTCGCCACTTTGGGCACGGGCTTCTCACTGAGCCAGGACGTGGAGAAGGGCATCTTCGACCGTTTCCGGTCGCTTCCCATCGCCCGCTCGGCGCCGCTGACGGGGGCCATCCTCGGTGACCTGGTCCGGTACACGATCACCGTGGTGATGGTGCTGTTGGTCGGCCTCCTCATCGGTTTCCGCCCCGAGGGCGGAGTGGCCGGTGTGGTCGTGGCCGCGGCCTTGGTCCTGCTGTTCGCCTTCGCGCTGTGCTGGATGTCGGCCTTCGTGGGCATGATCGTACGCACCCCGATGGCGGTACAGGCGTTCGGGATGATCCTGATGTTCCCGCTCACCTTCAGCAGTTCGGCGTTCGTCAGCCCCGACGACATGCCCGGCTGGCTACGGGTGGTGGCCGCCAACAACCCGGTCACCCACGTCGTGGACGCCATGCGCGGCCTGATGCTGGACACGGGCGGGGTGGCCGGCTCCGTGCTGTGGACGGTGGTGTGGGCCGCCATCATCACCGCGGTCTTCTTCCCGCTGGCCGTGTGGGCCTACCGGCGGCGCACCTGAGACGAACCGTCACCATCGACGAGCAGAGGTCGCCGGGCCCCGAGGCCCGGCGACCCCACCGTGGGACGGCTCACAGGTGTCCGTCCTCCTTCCCGGGACCGGTGTCGGGCACGATCGGAGCCAGCCACCGGCTCACGAGCCGCAGAGCCCGCTCCGCACCGACCTCCCGACCCCGGCCGACCAGGTGGAGGTACTCGTCCTCCCCCAGTGCGCGACGCGCCTGTTCACGGGCTCGCACCACGTAAGGGGTTGCGGTGTCCGGTACGCCTCGCAGCGCCTCGGAGTGGCCCAGGAGCACGGCCGCCCGTTCCGGATCCTTCTCGGCCGACATCATGACGAACACGTCCAGGATCTCCGCGCACACCGGTCCCAGACCACGGACGGCCAACCACCATGAGCGCCCGTTCTCCCGCCAGGCGGCCTCGGCCTCCCCCGACATCCACTGGACGATGGCGAGTTGGGACCGCCAGGCCGCCTCGATGTAGAGCGGGGAGAGACCGTCGAGTTCGGGCAAGGAGGTCCCGACCCGATCCAGGACCGCACGGGCCCCCTCCAGATCACCGGCCTCCCGCAGCCAGTGGGCCTCGCTCAACCACAGCAGCGACATGTGCTCCCGCTCGATCGGTTCCTGGCCGTCGAACAGGGCACGCAGGTCGCGCCGGGCCGCCTCCAACTCACCGAGGTCGGTGAGGACCTGGGCCCGGCGGATCCGGAACATCGTCGCCATCCCGCGCAGCGCCGTGTCCTCGGCCAGGCGCATCCCCTCGTCGAGGAGTTCGCCGCAACGTCTGAGATCGCCGAACCGCTGCGCGTCCGCCGCCTGGGCGAGCGCCTGGCACTGTCCCCAGGTGTCACCGCAGGCCCGGAACTCCTCCAGAGCCGTGCTCGCCCTCTCCATGGACAGTCCGACACGTCCGGCGAGGACGTCGAGCAGCCCCAGCAACAGCCGCACCATGGCACGCATCCATGGGTCGTCCTGTTCCAGGGCCGCGACGAGGCGTTCGTAGGACTCGTCCACACGCCCCTCGACCAGGGCCCTGTAGACCAGGCCGTACACCAGCGTGTGGTGTTCCTCGACCCGCTCCCCCGCCTCCTCCATCACCTCCTCGACCCGGCGCAGGCGCTGGACCGCGAAGGAGTGGTCCAGGTTCCCGTCCAGGGCGCGGTGGAACAGGCAGGAGGCGTAGGCGACGGCCCTTCCCTCCGGTACCCGGCCGCCGACCATGGCGAGGACCTCCTCGGTCCACTGGTTGAGCCGACGCCAGGCCCCGCCCAGGGTCCAGTACCACTGGGAGTACTCGATCAGGTCCAAGGCGAGGGCGCTGTCACCCCGCTCGACGGCCCACCGCAGGGCGGCGTCACAGTGGTCGGCCTCGGCGTCCAGACGGACCATCGACTCCCTCTGGTCGGGTCCGCGCAACAACGGATCGCTCTCACGCCACAGATCATGGACGTAGCGGGCGTGCTCGTCACGGTAGGGCTCCTCCTCCCCGCACTCTCGGAGGCGCTCGAACGCGTAGGCGCGTACCGTCTCCAACTGGCGGTAGCGGGGTGGTGCCTCGTTCCCTACGGGGGTCTCGGCGACCACCAGGGACTTGTCGACCAGGGCGAACAGAACGCCCCACACGTCGTCACCGGCCACCGTCCCCTCGGCCCCCGGGTCCGCGCAGACGCCTTCCACCGCCTCAAGGGTGGCGCCTCCGGCGAAGATCGACAGGCGACGCAGCAGTCGGCGCTCGGCTTCGTCGAGCAGTTCCCAACTCCAGTCGACCACGGCGCGCAGGGTGCGGTGGCGCGGCATGGCCGACCGTGTTCCGCCCGTCAGGAGCCGAAAGCGGTCGCCCAACCGTCGTGCCATCTGGGCCACGGTCATGGAACGCAGGCGGGCGGCGGCCAACTCCAGGGCCAACGGCATACCGTCCAGCTCCCGGGTGAGACGTACGACATCGGCGACGTTCTCCTCGTTCACCCGAAAACCCGGTCGGACGGCGGCGGCGCGTTCGGCGAACAGGGCGACGGAGGAGTAACCGGCGGCCCGTTCCGCGGTGGTGCCCTCGGGCGGCAGTTCCAGGGGAGGAACGACCAGGAGCTGCTCACCGGACACGCCCAGGGGCTGGCGTGAGGTGGCCAGGATCCGCAGCCGGGGGCACCTGGCGAGCAGTGATTCCACCAGGTGGACGGCCTCGCCGACAAGATGCTCGCAGTTGTCGAGGATCACGAGGGCGGGTTGGTCTCCGAGGAAGGCCACCGCTCTTTCCATGGGCGGAGCGACGGCCGCGCCGGTGGAGCGCGCCTGGAACAGGGCGTGTTCTCGCAGGCCCAGCGCGCTGATCAAGGCTTGAGGGATGTCCGCGGCCGTCCGGGAGGCCAGCTCCACGAACCAGCCGCCGTGGGCGAGCAGATCCGGTGCCCGCAGGGCCAGGGCGGACGCGCTCTCGATGGCCAGCCGGGTCTTGCCCGCCCCACCGGGGCCGGTCAGTGTGAGCAGGCGCCCCCGCGTGAGCAGGCCGACGGCGGTGTCCACCTCGGTCTCACGCGGCACGAAGCTGGTCAGCACGGAGGGCAGACTCAAAGGCGGGTCGCAGACGCCGCGCCGCCTCCCTTCGACCGGCGCGGTGGGCTCTCGGTGTTCGCGGGGTGCGCCGCCGGAGTCGCCCACGGCGCCGGGCGGGTCGAGTTCGCCGCGCAACAGCCTCACGTGCAGGTCCCGCAGCTGGGGAGAGGGGTCCAGGCCCAGTTCGTCGGCGAGGAGGGTGCGGAAGCGGTCGTAGGCGGCCAGTGCGTCGGCCGTGCGACCGGTGGCGGCCAAGGCCCGGATGAGCAGTTCCAGGGGGCGTTCGCGATGTGGTTCCCGACTGGCCAGGGCCTCGGCCTCGGGCAGTACCTCGGTGTACCGTCCCAGTTCGGCCAGGGCCGTCAGGTGGTCCTCCAGAACGGAACGGCGGGTCTCGGACAGGCGCAGCGCGACGTCCTCGGCCAGGCCACGTGAGGTCAGGTCCGCCAAGGCCGGGCCACGCCACAGGGCCAGGGCCGCGCCCAGGTCCTGGGCGGCGGTGGCCGGATCGACCCCCAGATGGGAACGCCCTCGTCTGGCCAGGGTCTCGAAACGGACCGCGTCCACCTGTTCGGGGTCGATGTCCAGCCGGTAGCCGGAGGCGTCGCCGTCGACCACGGCGCCCCGCGCCAACACACGGCGCAGCCGGGAGACGAGGGCCTGGAGGGCGTTGCTCGCCGTGGAGGGCGGCTCCCCCGCCCAGATGGCGTCGACGAGCTCCTCGGTGGTGACCCGCTGTCCGGGGCGCAGCAGAAGCAGGAGGAGCAGGGTACGCAGACGCGCCCCACCGACGGTGACGGATCGGCCGGCCGCGTCGTGGACCAGAAGGGGACCCAGGATGGAGAACCTCACCGGTCCATGATCACCGATCGGGCGGACGCTCCGCCCGTGGACGGGCCTTTCCCTCGCCCCGAACGACGGGGTCCGTCGCAAGGCCGCGCCGGTGGCGCCGGCAGTCGGAGCGCCCTCCCGACCACAGTAGGGTTCGCTCAGGAGCGTTCGCCCGGTGTCCCTGTGTCGGGGCCCGCGCGCTCCCTTCCGAGTCCGGCGCCGGCTCCGCTCCGAGCGCCGCGCCGGTGTCACAGCGAGTCTCGCCTCCACGGCCCGAAAAGCAGGAGTCCCATTGTTCCCGGCCCTCCCCTTCCCACGGATCACCGGTGCGCCTCGCCCGTCCCGCATGCTCCCCGGTCCGCGCGCGGGCGCGGCGGGGGCGGCGCTGGTCCTGGCCACGGGTTGCGGCGTCCTCTCCCCCGGACAGAACGGTGACATGCCCGACGACATCAACGTCACCAGTCCGCTCATGCAGGAGGGCCGGCCGCTTCCGGCCGCCTACGCCTGTGACGGGGAGGGACGGGGGAGCGGCACCGGTGACGAGGAGGACGGGCAGGAGGCCCCTGGGGCCTATTCACCGCCGCTGAGCTGGTCGGGACTTCCCGAGGAGGCGGGTTCGATCGCCCTGGTGGTGGACGATCCGCAGGAGGCGGAGGTGTTCTGGGTGGTCTACGACCTGGACCCGCAGCTGGTCGAGCTGCGACAGAACACCGTTCCGGCCGATGCCAAGCAGGGGCAGAACAGCGCGGGCGAGTCCGCCTACAGCGCGCCCTGTCCCGAACCCGGGCAGGCCTACCAGTATCGCTTCACCGTGTACGCCCTCGACGATCCGCTCGGGCTGCCCGAGGGCGCGTCGCTGAACGCGTCGCTGGAGGCGATCGCCGAGCAGGCGGTGGCACGGGGCACCCTGACGACGAGCAACGAGTGACATAGGTCATAATGGTCATTTCGTCCTGGTCAAAACTGGGATGATCCGACCACTTCACGAGCGAGAGGATTCCCGAGGAAGCTTCCGTCGCCCTCTGCACACGGCGCGCGACAGCGCCTACAGTGGGCATGTGCCCCTCGCCCCATTTCAGATGACCTGTATCCGTCCACTCGCCGCGCGGCGCCCCGACCCTCGACCGCACTGGACAGCGTGCGCTTTCCCACCTGCGCAGGCCACCGGATCACAGCGGAACGGGGCGGCCCCCGCCTTCCCCCGACCGGTCCTGTCGGAGCGGTCCCCGGTCTGACCCCAGCGCGGCCATCCTCCCCAAGGTAGTGCGTACACCATGACCGTCACCGTCATCATCATCATCGCCATCATCGTCGTGCTCGCCGTGCTGGTACTGCTGCTGCTGGGCATGCGCGCGATGAACATCGGCTCCCACGAGGACGAGTACGAGGACGAGTACGACGAGGCTTCCGAAGAGGATCACGACCGCGGACGGCAGCGTGAGGACGATGAGGAGCCGGCGCCTCGGGGGCGCGCCCGTCGGGCCCGCCAGGACGGCGGCGGCAGGGCGGAACGGCGCCCGCGGAAGCGCAGACGGGACGAGGACTGGGACGACGATCCCGACTCCATGTCCGACAACGACTTCTGGTCCAGTCTGAGCGAGGACGGTCCCGAGTCCTCGAGGGCTCGGAACGAGGACAGGTCCCCCAGCGTCACCGCGTACGAGTACGAGGACGACTACGACGACTTCCCCGAACAGGAGTCGGGGCCGCCCGGGGCCACCACGGTCATGCCCGCGGCCCGCGGTGGGGAGATCGGCCCGGCCGCGGACCTGGCGATGCTGGCCAGCCTGGGGCAGAGCAGCGGCCCCCAGGTTCCCGAGCAGGCGGACCGGCCTTCCCGGGAGGACGATCGGAACCGGCACGGACAGGGTGCTCCCGGCGACCGGGCCCTGCCTCCGGGGACGCGGGAACCGGAACGCTCGGCGTTGCCCCCGGCCCCCTCGCTCCCGTCGGCCCCGACCCCGACCGAGCCCGCACGACCGATCGCTCCGGCCGCCTCGACCTCCGACGACCCCCTCGGCCCGGGACCGTGGTCTTCGAGTACTCCTTCCAGCACGTCCGCGCACGATGATCCGTTGGGGGTCTCCCCGCGGGCCGGCTACGGCGCCTCCCCCTACGACAGCGGAACGATGAGCCGTTCGGATCTTTCAGGGGTCTCCCCTTCTTCGGAGCGCTCTCCCTCCGACGATCCCCTCGCCCCCTCCTTCCGTCCGGCGTCCTCCGATCCGGCCCTGGAGTCGCCCATATGGTCCACTCTGGACACCGGCTCCCATCAGCGTTCGGATCTGGGTTTCGGCGGCCCGGGACCGGCCTCGGAGCCCACCGCCTCCCCGCGTCCCACCGGCGACCCCCACGACCCCCTCAGCGGCGGCTACCGCCCGCCCTCGACCCCCTCCTACGACAGCGGCGCCCACAGCCGCACGCCCTACGACACCGGTGCCCACACCCGCCCCTCCTACGACACCGGCTCCTTCGGACACGGCGCATTCGACACCGGCGCCCACACCCGCTCCCCCTACGACAGCGGCGCCCACAGTCAGCCCTCCTATGACACCGGTGGCCACAGCCGTGCGGCCTACGACACCGGTTCCTATCAGCGTTCGGATCTGGGTTTCGGCGGCCCGGGACCGGCCTCGGAGCCCACCACCCCCTCCCCGCGTCCCACCGGCGACCCCCTCAGCAGCGGCTATCCCCCGCCCTCGACCCCCTCCTACGACACCGGCTCCTTCGGACACGACGGCCCAGACCTGCCGGGGCGCAACGCATTCGACACCGGCGCCCACACCCGCACGCCCTACGACACCAGTGCCCACGCCCGGCCCTCCTACGACACCGGCTCCTTCGGACACGGCGCATTCGACACCGGCGCCCACACCCGCTCCCCCTACGACAGCGGCGCCCACGCCCGAGCGCCCTACCAGGACCCCAACCCGCCGCTGTGGGGAGGCCAGGAGGGCGGTGCGCTTCCTCGGACCTCGAGTGGCACGGGCGGCCTCGGAGGCGGAACCGACATGGACGGAACGAGCCTTCCGGTTCCCGGTGTCCCCTCCTCGTTCGACCAGGGACCGGGCGGCCCGCCGGCCCCCACGCCCGCCCCGGGGCTCCCCGAGGACGCGCTGGGATACCCGTACGGCCCGCAGAGCACGAGCGGCTACGCCACGGACCGGATGCACGGGAACGTCTCTCCCGGCCTCCACTCCCGGCAGGGCTTCGACCATCCCACATCCGGCTCCGGCGGCGGCTATCCCGACCCTCTGGACGGTGGCCACCCGTCCGACCCCCGAGCGGGACGGTACGGGAGCCGGCTGGCCGGGGAGGACTGGCCGTCCGGTGGCGAGGACCACTACCCCAGTGGCCCGCAGGCCTCGGGGCGGTACCCGACCGACCCCTACGGCGCCCCCGGACACGGCCGCGAGGGATACGAGGGCGGCTACGAGGACGGCCGCTTCATATAACACACGGTGACCGTCGCCTCCGGCGCTCCGGGGAGCGCGCTTCCACTCCGTGACCCCGGTCCAGGAGAAGAACCCCTCGGACCGGGGTTCTTTTCTGTCCGGATGCGATTCACAGACGCCTGAAATCGCGAAAACGCCCTCAAAACCGACACGCTCCGTAACCGAGCACGTCAGAGTTTAACTACAGTTCGTGATCATGAGGAGACCCTCGGGGACCTTCGTTCCCGCGTCTCCCCAAGGGCGTGCCACGCACCGCCCTTCCGAGCCGACACGAACGGAGTGACCATGCGCAAGAACGCCCAGGGAGTACGACCGGAGAGGCCGCCCACCGGTACCTCCCCTCCCGGATCCCGCATCGACCGCCGAGGAGTGACCGCCGACGTCGGCGCCTCCTTGGTGGTCTTCCTGGTGGCCGTCCCCCTGTCCTTGGGGATCGCCGTCGTCTCCGGGGCCCCGCTCGTCGCCGGAATCATCGCCGCGGTCGTCGGCGGAATCGTCGCAGGACTCGTCGGAGGGTCGATGGTGCAGGTCAGCGGTCCCGCCGCCGGTCTGACCATCATCGTCGCCGACCTGATCATGACCTACGGCTGGCGGGTGACCTGCCTGATCACCCTGTTGGCCGGCCTGGTACAGCTCGCTCTGGGCGCGTTCCGCATCGCGCGGGCCGCCCTGGCCGTCTCACCCGCCGTCGTTCACGGCATGCTCGCCGGGGTGGGGGTCACCATCGCCTTGGCCCAGCTGCACGTGGTCCTGGGCGGAGCACCACAGAGCTCGGCCCTGGTCAACATCACCGACCTGCCCCATCAACTCGCCCACAACCACACTCCCGCGGTGGCGATCGGCGTCATCACCATCGTCATCATGTTCACCTGGAACCGGTTGCCCTCCCTCGGGCGCCTGCGCCCCGGCATGGTGCCCGCGGCCCTGGTGGCGGTGGGCGTCGCCACCGCCATCGCCACCGCCGGCCGGTGGCAGGTGGAGACCGTCACCCTCCCGGGCTCCCTCACCGAGGTCTGGAGCGGGCCGATGACGCCCGAGAGCGGACAGTGGCACGGTGTCGCCCTTGGCGTGGTGACCGTGGCGATGGTCGCCAGCGTGGAGTCACTGCTCGCGGCGATCGCCGTGGACCGCCTGCACGACGGACGTCGGGTCATGCTCAACCGGGAGTTGTGCGGACAGGGCGCGGCCAACACCCTCAGTGGGGCCCTGGGCGGACTTCCGGTGGCCGGTGTGATCGTTCGCAGTACCGTCAACGTGCGCGCCGGGGCACGCACCCCGCTCTCCACCGTCCTGCACGGTGTGTGGATCCTGCTCTTCGTCGCGCTGTTCGCGCGCGTGGTGGAGTTGATCCCGATGCCCGCGCTGGCCGCGCTTTTGGTGTTCATCGGTGTGCAGATGGTCTCGGTGGCCCGCCTGCGCGACCTGCGTCGTCACCATGAGGGCGGCGTGTACATGGTGACTCTGTTCAGCGTGGTCTTCCTGGGTCTGTTGGAGGGTGTGTTCATCGGCTTCGCCCTTGCGATGATCATGTCCCTGCGCAGGCTCACCAAGTTGACGGTGACCACCGAGGAGCGGGCCGACCGTGTGCACATCACCGTGCACGGCTCGCTCACCTTTCTCGGGGTGCCTCGGCTCGCGCACGTTCTGCGCACCGTCCCGGGAGGGGCACGTGTGGATCTGGACCTGCACGTGGACTTCATGGACCATGCCGCCTTCGAGGCCATCCACGCCTGGCGGACGGACCACGAACGGACCGGAGGAAGCGTCGACATCGACGAGGTCCACGAAGAGTGGTACGCGCGCAGTTCCGCCCGTTCGGCGCCGGCGGCCAAGACCGTGCCCCGTGGTCTGGCCCGTTGGTGGGCGCCGTGGGACATGCGTGGCGGCGCCGATCCACGGCTCGAACCACTCGGACTGTTGACTGCGGGAGCCAGGGAGTACCACACCAGCACGGCGGACCGGATGCGGTCGGTGATGCACCGCCTCTCCCACGGCCAGAAGCCGACGGCTCTGTTCATCACCTGCGCCGATTCACGGGTGGTACCGAATCTGATCACCGCGAGCGGGCCGGGGGACCTGTTCACCGTCCGCAACGTGGGAAACCTCGTCCCGCCTCGGGACGCTCCCGGCGACGGGTCCGTGGGGGCCGCCGTCGAGTACGCGTTGACCGTTCTGGACGTACCTTCGATCGTGGTGTGCGGGCACTCCCACTGCGGAGCGATGAAGGCCCTGTGGGAGAGGGTCCACCTGGAGCAGGACGAGGCCGGGACCTCCCACATGCGCCGGTGGCTGGCCAACGGTACGGGAGCGCTGTCCCGGATGGGCCAGGACCCCGCTCTGTCGACGGAGCCGCCGGCCGCCGAGTCGCTGCGACGCCTGGCCCAGGCCAACGTGGAGGAGCAGATCGGCAACCTCATGGGCTACCCGGTGGTACGTGAACGGGTGGAGTCCGGAAGGCTGACCCTGTCGGGGATGTACTACGACCTGAAGACGGCGGAGGTCCACCTTCTGGAGCCCGGAACGGGAGAGTTCGTCCCCGTACAGGACATGCGGGACGGGACCTGGTCCGTGCCCCCTCCCAGGGAGGTTCAGCCGCTGGAGGAGTCTTCCTCGGGCATGTCGTCACGGCCGTCCTGCTGAACTCCTGACGCCTGATAGGAGGCGAGCAGGATGATCACCACGATGGCCAGGATCGGCAGTCCGAAGAGAACCACCCAGAAGGCGGTGGAGTCGAACAAGAGTCACCCATTCCCGTGAACATGGATGCCCGTCGGGCCGTCGACCCCGGACGTCGGCCCACGGGCGTACACGCTCCGACACGGTCCGGGCAGGGAGCGCAGGGCCAATCTATCGGTGCTCGGGGGCAGGAGACCATCACCGGCGGGCTGTAGCGGTGTAGCCGTCGCCGGAGAACGTGTTCGTCCAGAGTGGTGTGGGCCCGAACCGCGGCGAAGGACCGACCGCATCACCGCCCTCGGGCGGCCCCGAAACCGGAACAGAACCGGAACACGGCCGACTTCCCCGCGCGTCACCGCAGGTGGAAGGGGTGGAAGAGGGGGAGTCGGCCGATAAGCCGGATTCTGTCGGTCCCGAAGGACCGGGCGGTCATCCATCTGGGACCGTCGTTGCCGACGGCCTCGGTGCGGTCTACCCGCGGACTCGGGCGGGCCGCCCTCCAACATCCGCGCAGGAACCCTGGGGTTCCCTCTTGACCTTGCTCCGGGTGGGGTTTGCCCAGCCGACCGGATCACTCCGGCCGCTGGTGGTCTCTTACACCACCGTTTCACCCTTACCACCGCGAGCGGTGGCGGTCTGTTCTCTGTGGCACTGTCCCGCGGGTCGCCCCGGGTCGGTGTTACCGACCACCCTGCCCTGTGGAGTCCGGACTTTCCTCGAAGCCGCGCACCCGGCGCGGTCCGCGACCGCCTGGCCGACTCCCCTCACATGGATTCTACGCTGTCGTGGCCCCCGGTGTTCCCCCACCGGGCTCCGGCGCCAGATGCGCGGTGTCGTTGAGGGAACGCACCACCATGGGCCCGTCGGAGAACACGTCCACCTCGGTCAGGCACGCGGTGTCCAGGTGCATCCGGTACAGCGCCTCCAGGGGGGCGAGCATGCTCTGCTGTACCACCACCTTGATGGGGGTCACGTGCGTGACCACCAGGACGGTACGCCCCCTGTACCGCTCGACCAGGGCCTCCCGGGCGGCGCCCACCCGCTCGGCCACCTCGAAGAAGCTCTCCCCACCGGGAGGCGCCGTCCGCGGGTCGGCCAACCATCGGTCCACCGAGGCCGGATCCTCACTCCTGGCCTCGGCGAACGTCATCGCCTCCCACACGCCGAAGTCGGTCTCGACGAAACCCTCGTCGATCTCGATCGGCAGCCCGAGCGCCTCGGCGGCGTGCGCGGCGGTGTCCCGGGTCCGTCTCAGGGGCGAGGACACCACCGCGTCGATCCGACGCCGGGCCAGCCGCCGGGCCACCGCCCGGGCCTGCGCGTGCCCCTCCTCCGTCAGCGGGACGTCGCCCCGCCCCGCGAAGCGGCGCTCCACGGACAGCGGTGTCTGCCCGTGCCGCAGCAGGACGAGCCGCGTCGGCTCGGTGTCGGGGGCGCCCCAGCCCCTGCTCACTGCCCGGACCGGCCGTTGAGGCCCGACTCCTCGGAACGGACCAGGATGCGGCGGCAGTTCTCACAACGCACGATCTGGTCGGAGGGGGCGGCCTTGACCTCGTTGAGCTCGACGGTGCTCAGCGCGAGCTTGCATCCGCCGCAACGGCCGTGGCGTAGCAGCGCCGCCGCCACACCGTCGTACTGGTCGCGCAGCTTCTCGTAGAAGGCGAGCAGATCGGCGGGGATCTCCTTGGCCAGGCCCTTCCGGTCCTCCGTGGCACGGGCGCGTTCCCGTTGGATCTCCGCGGCGGCGGCGTCGCGGACGGTGACCGCCTCGGCGTGTTCGGCCACGGCCTGTGCGTGTTCGGAGGCCAGGCGGGCCACCTCGGCGTTGAGTTCCTCGGCGCGTTCCATCACCTCCAGGACGATCTCCTCCAGCTCGGCCTGACGCCGTCCCAGCGAGGCGATCTCCGACTGTAGGCTCTGGAGTTCCTTGGCGTTGGTGATCTGCCCCGACTCCAGACGGGTGGTGTTGCGTTCGGCCCGGGTACGCACCTGGTCGACGTCGCTCTCGGCCTTGCGCTGCTGGCGTTCGGTGTCGGAGACCTTGGTCCGGGCCGTGATCAGGTCGCTGTCGAGCTGTTCCATCCGTTCCTTGAGCCGGGAGGCCTCGGCTGCCTCCGGCAGGTGCCGCACACGATGGTCCAGACGTTGCAGCCGGGTGTCCAGCTCCTGAAGGTCGAGCAGTTTGGCCTGTGCGGCGGATTCGGCTTTCACGTGTGACGTCTCCTGGATGACTGGGGAGGCGAGTATGCCGCTCGCGCCCTACTCTGTGTAGTTGGTCGTTCCGCCCCGGAGGAGGCGGTGCGCTCTCAAAGGTGCGGGACCGCCTGTGACCAGGGGTCCGTCACCGTCGTCGAAACACGGATCTCCACGTTAGCCCCCTCGGGACCGGCCCCGCCCGCGAGTTCCTCTTCGAGCCGACGCGCTCCGTCGTTCAGCCAGGGCCACTCACCGGCGAAGTGGGCGATGTCGATCAGGGCGGGACCGCCGTGGTCCTCGATGAACTCCGAGGCGGGGTGATGGCGCAGGTCGGAGGTGACGAAGACGTCCACGCCGGCGGCACGGGCCGCGCCGAGCAGGGAGTCGCCCGCCCCGCCCGACACTGCGACGGTGCTCACCACACGGCCCGTGTCCCCCGCGACCCGGATTCCGGCGGCGGTGGCGGGCAGGCCTCGCGCGACCTGTCCGGCGAACTCGCGCAAGGGTGTCGGTTCCTTCAGTTCGCCGATCCGGCCGATACCGCGACGGCCCTCGGGGTCGGTGGCGTCGGGGTCCAGGGGACGCAGCGGCCCGGCCAGGCCCACGGCGCGCGCCAGCGCGTCGGAGACCCCGGGGAAGGCGGTGTCGGCGTTGGTGTGCGCAGTGTACAGGGCCGCCCCCGCCCGGATGAGGCGGTGCACGATCCGCCCCTTGGGGGTGTGGGCGGCCACACTGGTCACACCGCGCAGCATCAGCGGGTGGTGGGTGATGATCAGGTCGGCGCCCCAGTCCAGGGCCTCGTCGACGACCGCGTCGACCGGGTCGACGGCGAACAGGATCCGCGTGACCGACTGGGCGGGATCACCCACCACGAGCCCGACCGCGTCCCACGAGGCGGCCCACCCGGGTGGGTAGATCCGTTCGAAGGCGGCGGTCACGTCGGACAGGGCGGGATACGCGGTCTCGGTGTTCACGGCCATGAGACTAGCGTTCCCGCGTCCCACCGGCGAAGTCCCGCCGTGGACGGGGGACGGGGTCGGCCCCCTCGGCGGGGCGTCGCCGGTGTGAGCACCGACACGGGCCGCCCACGCCGCGGGGGCTCTACGCTTGTCTGTCGATGAACGACAGTGAACGGCCTCCCCTGTCCCCGGTCGGCGCCCATGTGCCGGTGGCGGGTGGCATGGCCACCAAGGGCCTGGCCTACGCGGAGCAGATCGGCGCCGAGGCCGTCCAGGTGTTCGTGTCCAACCCTCGGGGGTGGGCCACCAACGGAGGCGTCCCCGAGCAGGACGCGCTGATGCGCGAACGTACCGACCTGCCGGTGTTCGTACACGCCCCCTACCTGATCAATCTGGGCACGCCCAGCGAGGAGACCGCGCACAAGTCGGTGCGCTCCCTGGAGCACGCGCTGCACCGCTCCGCGCGGATCGGCGCGCTGGGCGTGGTGGTGCACACCGGCTCGGCCGTCTCCGGTGGACGTGAGGAAGGACTGGCCCGCACTCGCGAGCGGCTGATGCCGCTGTTGGAGAAGGTGGGCGAGGACGTGCCCCCGGTGCTCCTGGAGCCGATGGCCGGACAGGGCCAGGTGCTGTGCGCGACCGTCGACGACCTGGCCGCCTACCTCGAGGTGTTGGAATGGCATCCGCGCGTGGGCGTGTGCCTGGACACCGCGCACATGTTCGCCGCCGGGCACGACATCTCCACGGTGGAGGGCATGCGCGCGATGCTGGACCACTTCGGCGAGGCGGTCGGCGCCGACCGCCTCAAGGTCGTGCACTGCAACGACTCCAAGGCGCCGTGCGGCAGTCGTCGGGACCGGCACGAGAACATCGGCGCCGGGTACATCGGCGCGGAGCCCTTCGGGGAGCTGTTCCGGCACCCGGTCAGCGCCGGGGTGCCGCTGGTGCTGGAGACCCCGGGGCCGGTGGGGCCGCACGCCGCCGACGTGGCCGCGTTGAAGAAGCTGCGCGAGGTCTGAGGCGTCACCGATCTTCGGGGGCGGAGCGGGCCTCGTCCCACTCGTTCCGGGGCAGAACGGGGAAGAGGTTGGTCTGGAGTTCGACGCTCTCGGTGTCGGGGTGGCTCTCGGAGGTCCGGTCCTCGAAGTGCTCGACCCAGGACCGTAGGAAGTCGTAGAGGGCGCGGGCGAACTCCGTCGCCTCCTCGGGTGTCATCCGGGCGTGGCCGGTGAAGTCGGTGGCGGCCTCCTTCCACCGCCGCACGACCGGATCGTCGGGGTTCTCCCAGAGCAGCGCGGTCCAGTGCTCGAACCGTTCCTGCCTCTCCCGGTAGTAGCGGCCCAGGACGGTCTGGGCGATCGTGCGGGTATCGGGGCGACTGAGGAACTCGTATCCTTGCATGCTCCATCCGCCGGGCCGGATCCGCCACCAGCGCTCGCGTCCACCGGTGCGTCCGGGTTCGTTCTCGATGAAGCCGTAGCGGGACAGCTGGCGCAGGTGGTAGCTGGTGGATCCACTGCTCTCCCCCAGGCGTTGTCCCAGGATGGTGGCGGTGGCGGGCCCTTTCATCCTGAGTTCGTCCAGGAGGCGCGCGCGCAGGGGATGGGCCAGTCCGCGCAGGGCCTGGGCGTCGACCTGGAACTGGTCCGAGGGCCCGGAATCCGCGGCGGTGGGGTCGTCGGTCATGGACCGACTGTACTGCGAAGCCGTGTTCGCAAACAGTCCGCTGCAAAGCTCTCTTGGCGTCATTCGCACGGGTGCGTCCCTCCCAGGGGTTCTGAGGACCATCAGGCGCCGGACTCCGAGGTCGCGACGGCCTCGTCGCACAGCCGGGCGCACTCGGCGACGGCCTTCCGGAGGAGCAGGGCCGTGCCCACCGACACCAGTCCTCCGGCGACGAAGGGCAGGGCCAGGTCGATCCGGCCCAGCAGCCCGCCCGCCAGGGCGCCCAGGGGGGCGGTCCCCCAACCGATCGCGCGGAAGGCGGTGGAGGCCCGGCCGCGCAGGTGGTCGGGGATCACCGTCTGGAAGAACAGCGAGGCGGCGATGTTGGAGGCGGCCAGGCACAGACCCGAGATCCCCCAGGCGAGGGCGGCGGCGTAGGCGTTGGGAAGCACGCCCATCAGGACGAAGCAGACACCCGTACCGACGTAGCCGCCCATCATCACGGCCCGGCGGCCGACCAGACCGATCAGACGCGATGTCCACAGCGATCCCAGGAGACCGCCGACGGCGCTGGAGGCCAGGAAGAGGCCGAAGAGGGCGGGCGGTACACCGAGGGTGTGCTGGACGTACAGCACCAGCACGGCCGCGCCCATCTGGCCTCCGATCATGAGGCCGGCGTTGGTGCAGGCCAACCGGCGCAACAGAGGGTCTCCGAAGACGTGTCCGAAGCCTTCGCGCAAAGAGGCCCACACCCCCCGTGCCAGGGCCTGGTCGCCTCCACCAGGGGTCGCCTCCTTCTGGGGAGTGCGGCGCAGGATCACCACGATCGTGGCCACCAGCGCGGCGCACAGGGCGTAGGACAGGGCCACCCCCGCCACCGGCAGGACCGCGGCCACCACGAAGAGCACCCCGGCCACGGGGGCCGCCACGAAGTCCTGGGCGACCAGCCGCCCACCCTCCAGCCTTCCGTTGGCGCGGTCCAGTAGACCGGAAGGAACCAGGCGGACCACGCCGAGGCGGCTGGCCGGGTCGGTGACCGTCTCGCAACAGATGACGACGAACAGGGTCGCGTACAGGACCCACAGGGAGGCGTGCCCGGTCAGGATCGCGACCGTGAGCAGCCCCACCGCGGTCGCGGCCACGACGTTGGCGACGGTCATGGCGCGGAAGCGGTCCACCCGGTCCAGCAGCACGCCCGCGAACGGTGCGACGAGCAGCCACGGCAGGAAGCGCGCCACCATCAGCCCGGAGACGGCGAGGGGGTCGTGGGTGAGGGTGGCGGCGATCAGCGGAAGCGCGGTGGCGAGCATGCCGTCGCCGAGGTTGGTGAGGGTACCGGCCGCCCAGAAGCGGTGGAAGGTCGCGCCGAGACGCCGGTCGCCGGTCGAGGTGTCGGTGGGAGGTGTGGTGGCCATGTCGGCCTCCTTGGTCGGGGATAGGTGCCTCCACCTTAAAGCAAAGATTTCTTTGCAAAGAGATACGTGCAAAGTTTTCTTTTCATTACCTTGAGCACTTCGAACAGCACTCTTCGAAGTCATCCCCATGGCTCGGTCCTCACCACGCCGGATCTCCTCACATAGGTGACAATGGAAATCGGGCCCCGGGATCCGGGGTGGGTCTCGCGATCAAGGAATGAGGTGTCGCCGGATGGATCCGGTCTCCATGGTCTTCGGGGCGGTGCTCGCTCTCGGCGGTTTCCTGTTCGGTCGAGGGGTGACCAAACGCCAGGCCCGGGCCTCCCTCGAACAGCAGCGAAGACAGGAACAGGGCAGGGCGCTGGGCACACCGCAGAACCCTCAACCCCTCTGCGGCTGCGGCCACCACCTGGTCTTCCACGACCAGCAGACGAAGAAGTGTCAGACCCAGGTGGTCATCCCCGGCCGCTGGACCGGTCAGGCCGGCTCCACCTACCGCCAGTGCATGTGCCAGGGCTACAGAGGCCCGCTCCCCCTCGACGAGTACTACGCCCCCGACTACCTGAACGAGACCGACGGCTGAGCGGTCCGTCCCGCGCCTCCGCCGCCGGAAGGGTCCGCCGGCGGTCGGCCACCGCTTCGTGCCCCCACATGAGGAAAGGACCTCGACACCACCACCGCGACCCCCTCCTGTGAGCCCTCACCGCAGAAACGGGCCCGCCCGCGACCTCGCGACGCCCCGCTTCTTTGCGAAGGAGGACTCGGGAGGCGCCGCGCGACCGACAGCACGGTGCAAAAGCCATGACACGAGACCCGCCGGGATGACAACGTCCTCCCCCGGCAGCAGAATGTCCCCGCACCGAACAGCCAAAGAGTGGACTTCGAACCAGTGACGACCCCTGCCACACCCACGATCGACCAGCGCATCGCCGAGGAACTCGGTGTGGGCACGCACCAGGTGACCGCCGCCGTCGAACTCCTCGACAGCGGATCGACCGTGCCCTTCATCGCCCGTTACCGCAAGGAGGCCACCGGCGCACTGGACGACACCCAGCTGCGCACCCTGGAGGAACGCCTGCGTTACCTGCGTGAGCTGGCCGAGCGACGGACCGCGATCCTGGAGTCGATCCGTTCCCAGGGCAAGCTGGACGAGGAACTGGAGGCCCGCATCCACGCGGCCGACTCCAAGGCCCGCCTGGAGGACATCTACCTTCCCTACAAGCCCAAGCGGCGCACCAAGGCCCAGATCGCCCGCGAGGCCGGCCTCGAACCGTTGGCCGAAACACTGCTGTCCGACCCCGGGCAGGACCCCCAGCGGACCGCGGCCGCCTACGTCGACCCCGACAAGGACGTGGCCGACACCAAGGCCGCCCTGGACGGGGCCCGCGCCATCCTGGTCGAACGCTTCGCCGAGGACGCCGACCTCACCGGGCTCCTCCGTGAACGTCTGTGGGAGAAGGGCCGACTGAGTTCGACCGTGCGCGAGGGCAAGGAGGAGGTCGGCGCCAAGTTCGCCGACTACTTCGACTTCTCCGAACCCCTCACCGCCATGCCCTCCCACCGTGTCCTGGCCATGTACCGAGGGGAGAAGGAGGAGGTCCTCACCCTCACCCTGGTACCGGAGGAGAACCCCGCGGAGGGCGGCGACGCCACGGTCCGCAGCACCTATGAGAACGCCATCGCCCACCACTTCGGGATCGTGGACAGGGGCCGCCCCGCCGACCGCTGGCTCCAGGACACCGTGCGTTGGGCCTGGCGCACCCGCATCCTGGTCCGACTGGACCTCGACGTGCGCATGCGGCTGTGGCAGCGCGCCGAGGACGAGGGCGTCGACGTGTTCGCCGCCAACCTGCGCGACCTGCTGCTGGCCGCTCCCGCCGGGAGCCGCGCCACCCTCGGACTGGACCCGGGCCTTCGCACCGGTGTGAAGGTCGCGGTCACCGACCCCACCGGCAAGGTCGTGGCCACCGACACGGTCTATCCGCACGCGCCGCGCCACGATTGGGACGGCTCCATCGACCGGTTGGCCAGGCTGTGCGCCGCCCACTCCGTGGAGCTGGTCGCCATCGGCAACGGCACCGCCTCACGCGAGACCGACAAACTCGCCGCCGACCTGATCAAGCGTCACCCCGAGCTCAGGCTCACCAAGGTGATGGTCTCGGAGGCCGGCGCCTCGGTGTACTCCGCCTCGGCCTACGCCGCGGAGGAACTCCCCGACCTGGACGTGTCCCTGCGCGGCGCCGCCTCCATCGCCCGGCGTCTACAGGACCCTCTGGCCGAACTGGTCAAGATCGACCCGAAGTCGATCGGGGTGGGCCAGTACCAGCACGACCTGGCCGAGGCCAAGCTGTCGCGTTCGCTGGACGCCGTGGTCGAGGATTGTGTGAACGGCGTGGGCGTGGACGTCAACACCGCCTCGGCCCCGCTGCTGACCAGGGTGTCGGGGGTGACCTCCACCCTGGCCCGTAACATCGTCGCGCACCGGGACGCCAACGGCCCCTTCCGCACCCGCAAGGAGCTGCGCTCGGTACCGCGACTGGGGCCCAAGGCCTTCGAGCAGTGCGCGGGCTTCCTGCGCATCCCCGGGGGAGACGACCCCCTGGACGCCTCGGCCGTGCACCCGGAGGCCTATCCCGTGGTGCGGCGCATCCTGGACCGGGTCGGCACCGACCTGCCCTCGCTCATCGGCGACAAGGAGCGGCTCTCCCGGCTGCGCGCCCAGGACTTCGTGGACGACACCTTCGGCCTGCCGACGGTCACCGACATCCTCGCCGAACTGGAGAAGCCCGGCCGCGACCCGCGCCCGGCCTTCGCCACCGCCACCTTCAAGGAGGGCGTGGAGAAGCTGGAGGACCTGGCCCAGGGCATGATCCTGGAGGGCGTGGTCACCAACGTCGCGGCCTTCGGCGCGTTCGTGGACGTGGGAGTCCACCAGGACGGTCTGGTCCACGTCTCGGCACTCTCGCACAAGTTCGTGGAGGACCCCCGCGACGTGGTCAAGCCGGGTGACATCGTCAAGGTCAAGGTGCAGGACGTCGACATCCAACGCAAGCGCATCTCGTTGACCATGCGCCTGGACGACGAGGCCCCCGGGCGCCGCGGCGGCCGTGAGGAGCGCGGCGACCGTGGCGGGGGCGAACGCCGTCGTGGCGGAGGAGGCGGACGTCGGGGAGGCGGCGGACGCGGCCGGGACGACCGTGGCGGCGCTGCCCCGCAGGGGGCGATGGCCGAAGCACTGCGCCGCGCGGGCCTGGGCAGGTAGGCCCTTCCGGGGCGCTCGCCGAGGCGGGCGCCCCTATGGGTTCAGACGCAGTCCCTCGGGATCACGGAGGTGTAGATCTTCGTGAACACCCGCCTGGTCCCCTCGTAGGCGTCGAGTGTCGCGTGCAGGTGGAAGTCGGTCGGCGTGGACGTGAGCACGGTATGGGTCCTGGTCCGCACCGACCAGTCGCCACGGGCGAAGCCCATCGTCCACTCCGCCTCGCCCCGGACCGAGTCATAGTCGTCACCGACGTGGCTGTACCACTCGTCCGCGCGCCTTGTCACCTCCAACCCGATGTCGTCGAAGCACACCGTTCCCAGATCCTTGACCACGTGCAGGGCGGAGTGGTAGCGCACGAGGTCCTGGGTCAGGTCCCAGCGCTGCTCACCCTGTTCGAGCTGGCTGGTGGCGATCGGCGCGGTGCCCTCGGGCTCGTCGAAGGGCGCCACCTCCCGCCCGTCGTCCCCGCTGTCGGGAGGGCGCACCGGAAGGTGTACGTAGGTGTGCTCCCCCGGGAACACGGAGAGGACCACCGGTTCGGGCGAGGGCCACACGAGCGGCCAGTAGGAGGTCGAGACCGAGATCCTCATCCGGTGTCCCGGTGGGAACACCTGCGCCACGCCGTTGAGGGGGACCGAGACACGGTACCGGCGCCCGGGCACCAGCTTCTGGGGATTCTCGTGCCCATCGGCGTGGGTGAGGTTCAACAGCCCGTAGGTCACACGTGTGGCCTGCCCCCGCGGATTGACGTCGCTCAGCCGCACCGCGATCATCGCGTCGGGCCGGTCCACGGCGAGTTCGAGGTCGACCACCGCGGAGCCGAGGATCTCCACCCGTTCGGGGAGGGGCCCGCTGTCGAAGACGATCGACCCACCGTCGTCCTCGCGCTGGTCATAGGGCAGGTCCGGAGGAGCGTTGTAGGAGCACCACTTGCCCGCGTGCTGTCCGGTGGACAACGGGGAGGACAGGGTCAGAACGTCCTCCCCACTCACCGACTCCCCCTCTCGAAGGACCCGGCCGGCCCCCAGCGGGTGCGACTCGAACACGATGTTCGGTGAGGGCCACTCCCGCTCGCCGACCCAGCGCCCCGGCCGCTCCTCGTAGGCGGTGGAGGGGATCACGCTCTCCTGCATCCAGGCTCGCAGGGCGGGCGCCTCCATCACGTCGTTGTCGACGCCCTTGAGCCAACGGTCCCACCAGCGCACCATCTCCTGGAGGAAGCCGATGGCGGGTCCGGGCTGGCCCAGGTGCGGATACTTGTGCGACCAAGGGCCCAGCAGCCCGAGGAAGGGGACCCCCAGCCCCGCCAGCAGTCGGAAGACCGAGTTGGAGTAGCCGTCGGCCCAGCCGCTGACGGCCATGACGGGCACCTGGACCGCGCCCAGGTCCTCGATCACCGAGCCGTGTTTCCAGTACTCGTCCCTGTGCTGGTGCCGCAACCAGGTGTCGAGCCACAGGCCACTGTGCTCCAGCCGCTCGTACCACATCTTCCGCCACTGCCCACCGACCAGTTCCGGGTCGGGCGGGCAGGAGTTGTAGGCGAACATCGTGGAGGCCCACGACAGGTTGTCGCCCAACAGGCATCCGCCCATGAAGTGCACGTCGTCGGAGTAGCGGTCGTCGGTGGAAGAGGCCGTCACGATCGCGCGCAAACTCTCGGGCCGCCGAGCGGCGACCTGGAGGGCGTTGAACCCGCCCCAGGAGATGCCCATCATGCCGGTGCTCCCATCGCACCAGGGTTGGTCGGCGAGCCAGGCGAGCACCTCCTCGGCGTCCTGGAGTTCGCGTTCCAGGTACTCATCGGTGAGCACGCCCTCGGAATCACCGCTGCCGCGCAGGTCCACCCGGACGCACGCGTACCCGTGCCCGGCCATGTAGGGATGGTGCACCGAGTCGCGCTGGGCCGTCAGATCGCGCCGGCGGTAGGGGATGAACTCGAGGATGGCCGGCACCGGGGCCTCCTCGCTTCCCACCGGCCGCCAGATCCGGGCGGCGAGCCGGACGCCGTCGCCGACCGGGATGCGTACGTACTCGTCCTCACGGATCTCGTTCGGCAGCTCGCTGACGATTCTCATCGCTCACGGTTCCTCTCCTGGCTCAGTCCTCTTCGTCGATGCTGTGGACCGTGAAGGGCAACCGCCCCACACAGTCCCGGTACTTGCGTTCGCACTCCTCGCTGTCCCGGGCTCCCACGAAGACGTGGGCCAACTCGAAGCTGTAGCTGTCCTGGGTGGGGAGTTCGGAGAGGCGCTGCCCCTGGCTCGCCACGACCTCCACCCTCGTGCCCGGCACCGCCTCCTGCGCCCGCGCGATGTCCTCCTCCGTGGGCACCCGCGAGACGAGGCCGTCGTGGAAACGACGCAGGAACCACTTGGCCGCCACCGCGTACTCCCCCTCCCGCTCCAGCTCGGGTTCCTCCCCCAGAGCGACCCTCAGGCAGATCTCGTGGTTGGACACCCCGCTCACGAGCTCGAACATCCTGGCGTGTGACTGGGAGTGCCGCGGATTGATCTCCAACAGCCTGAGTTCGCCGCTCCGTGGATCGTGGAAGTACTCGACGTTGAAGGTCACGTCGTCCAGACCGACCCGGGCGATCACGCGTTCGGTCAGGTCGGTCAGGCGTTCCCCGACCGCCTCGGGCACGCGGGAGGGGTACTCGTAGCGCAGGAAGCTCGGGCTGTCCGGATAGCAGTGGGAGTCGATGATGCCGTAGACGTGCGGAACACCGCCGCGGACATACCCCTCCACGGTGAGCTGGTCGCCCTTGGCCTCCTCCTCCGCCAGCGCGGCCGTGCCCCCGGCCTCGGCGACCTCGGGAGGCAGTCCGACCCTGTCCATCACCCACTGGAAGGCCTCCCCCACACGTCCGGCGCCCGCCCTGATCTCCTCCATCGCCGTGCGGAAGCCGTCGTCGTCGGTGACGCGGAAGGCCAGTTCGGAGGAGAAGGACTTCACCGGCTTGACCCACAACGGGTAGGACAGGTCTTCGGGCTTGGTCGTGACGTCGAGATCGACCCTGGCGAATCGAGGGACCGCCTCGGGGACGGCGGCCCGTTGTTCCAGACGGCTCCAGTACTTGTGCTCACACCGGACGACCGCCTCCAGGGGTGCGCACGGCAGCCCCCGCTCACGGCAGAGCAGCGGCACCAGGGAACTGACCGGGAAGTCCCAGAACCCGAGGATCGCGTCCACCGAGCCCTCGAAGGAGTCCAGCCTCCGCCCGGCCAGGGCGAGGAGAGCAGGCATGTCCACTTCCCGGTCCTGGCCGATCTCGTCGAGGTCGAGCAACGAGAGGAAGCGGTAATCGCGGGCGTCGGGCAGGGAGAGCAGGATCTCCCGGTTCTGTTCGTCGAGTCCCAGAACGAACACGTTCGTGGTCATGGCCCACCTCCACGGGGTGGTGTCCGCCGGTGACCGTTCCCCTCCCGGGAGGAATCCCTCCCCGGGCCTTGAGGGGGACCGGCGCCGTCGCCCCTACTTGGAGGGTGCCCGTGTTCCCTCTCGTCAGACCCGATCCGGGACGGGGAATTTCTCCCGCCCTCCGCCGTCGGGCCGGAGGATCCGTCTACTTGGGATCGATGGCCACCCCGGCCCACAGCTTCCGTACAGGAGAGGTGTCCTCGGGCTGCACCGTGTCCTCCGTGTTCCACACCTTGACCGGTGTGGCCCGGGAGGTCACCGCGGGCCAGCCCGGGTCTCCGGTGGCGGCGAAGTCCCGCCAAGCCGCGACCATGCGCCGGGACAGCGCACGGTGGGCCTCGCCCGCCTCTCCGTCGAGCAGGAAGATCCCGAAGTCGGTGTCCAGGTTCCCGAAGGCGAACGGCAGGTCGAAGGCGTGGCAGGCGCCCAGGCGCCCTTCGAGGGCGAGACTCTCCGCCGCCAGTCGGAAGAAGTGGGCGCGGCCTCCGGCCGCGGCGTGCGCCTCGGCCAAGCGCACGGTGTACTCGGAGAACAGGGCGTCGCCCTGGATCGCGGCGTACAGTTCGCGCAGTGTGGCGCCCGGGTGCACCGCCCGGTAGGCGCCGACGGCGTCCTCTCCCAGCCCGAGCCGGGAGGCGGTCACCGCCAACGCGGATTCGTCGTCGATCTCCACGCTCTGTCCGAGCTCGGTGAACAGACGGTACTCGTGGGCGTTGTGGCCGGTGAGCAGGTCGACGTCGGAGGCGGCGCCACGCGTGATCGCCTCCAGCGGGGCCACGGGCAGATCGGCGCCTCCGACCACGGGTGCGAAGCAGGTGAAGGCCTTGGTCCGCACACCGTCCTTCGATGACGGCTGGGACAACACCGTGTCGACGGCCTCCAACAGCCTCTCCGGCGGCAGGGCGGCCAGGGCGTCGGCTTCCAGAGGGACCCCGGCGGCCTTGGCGATCCGCTCGGACACCGATCGCGCGGTGTCCTCGGTGAGCATGTCCCCGGGGACGCTGTGCGCGATCGCCCGACGGAAGAGCCCGCGGGCGTGCGGGGAGGCCATCAGACACACCACGGCCCCGGCTCCGGCCGACTCTCCCGCGATCGTCACGTTGTCGGGGTCGCCGCCGAACGCGGCGATGTTCTCCTGGACCCAGCGCAGCGCGGCGGCCTGGTCGAGCAGTCCGCGGTTGTCGGGGCGGCCGGGTACGTGACCGAAGCCCTCGAAGCCGAGCCGGTAGTTGACGCCGACCACGACCAGACCGCTCTCGGCCAGTCGGGTGCCGTCGTAGGTGGCCTCGGAGGCCGCGCCGACGATGTAGGCGCCGCCGTGGATCCACACGAGCACCGGTGCCCGGTCGCCCTGGCGTGCGGCGGTCCACACGTTCAGGGACAGACAGTCCAGGGACGTCTGTGGATCCCAGGGGGCCGCGCCGATGAGTTGGGCGCCCTGCGGGGGCGGCGGCCCGAAGGAGGTGCAGTCGCGCACGCCGTCCCAGGCGGCGGCGGGCGCGGGGGCGGCGAAGCGGTGTTCTCCGAAGGGGGCCGCGGCGTAGGGGACGCCCCGGTAGACGGTGACCCCGTCGCTCTCGGAGCGCGGCGAGGCGATGCCCCGGACCCGACCGGCCTTCGTCGTCACTGTGCGTTCGACGTTCACGTGCGTCCTCCCCATCGGTTCCCGACACCTCCACCTAACATCGTTAGGTAATCGGACGCAAGACCCCCGCACGGCCGACCCGCCCACGAGGCGCTCCAGGCCGTCATGCGGGTTTCCAGCCGGTAACATACCATCCGGTCGGTTTGAATCCACGAACGAAGGGCCGCCATGCGCGCAATCCAGATCACCGAGTTCGGCGGACCCGAGGTCCTCGGCCTCACCGAACTGCCCGAACCCGAGCCCGGTCCCGGCGAGATCCTCGTCGACGTGACCCGCGCCGGCATCAACTTCGCCGACACCCACCAGGCCGAGAACAGTTATCTGGCCCCCGCCTCCCTCCCCCTGGTGCCCGGCATGGAGATCGCCGGACGCGCCCCCGACGGCCGCCGCGTGGTCGCGCTGACCACCAGCGGCGGCTACGCCGAGAAGGCCACCGCCTCCCCCGCCCTGTGCTTCGACATTCCCGAGGGGGTCACGGAGGAGGACGCCCTGGCCCTGATCGTGCAGGGCGCCACCGCCTGGGTACTGCTGCGCAAGTCCGTGCGCCTGGACCCGGGCGAGTCGGTCGCGGTGCACGCGGCGGGCGGCGGCGTGGGCACCCTCGCCGTCCAGTTGGCCAAGCACTTCGGCGCCGGCCGGGTGATCGCGGTGGCGAGCAGTGAGGACAAGCGCGCCCTGGCCCTGGAGCTGGGGGCGGACGCCGTGGTGGACTCCTCCGCCCCCGACATGACCCAGGCCCTGATCGAGGCCAACGACGGACGGCGGGTGGACACCGTCCTGGACATGGTCGGAGGTCGGGTCACCGACCAGAGCGTGC
Source organism: Nocardiopsis sp. ATB16-24 (assembly GCF_030271535.1). GTDB lineage: Bacteria > Actinomycetota > Actinomycetes > Streptosporangiales > Streptosporangiaceae > Nocardiopsis. The sequence continues at coordinate 199,256 of NZ_JASCXJ010000007.1, forward strand.
GGGCCCTGGCCCCGTTCGGCCGCCTGGCCTTCTACGGCATGGCCTCGCGCGAACAGCCCGAGCCGGTCAAGCTCAACAACCTCATGCGTTTTTCCACCACGGTGGCCGGCATGTGGCTGCCGCACGTGTGGACGCTGCCCGGCGACGTGATGGGCCAGGCGATGGAGGAGCTGTTCGGCCTGGTCTCCCAGGGCCGACTCAGGACGGTCCTGGGCGGCAGCTACCCCCTGGCCGAGGCCTCCCGTGCCCATGAGGCCCTGCGCTCACGCGGCACCATCGGCAAGCTCACCCTCGACACCACGATCTGAGGGGACGAGAGCGCCACCTTGACAACGTAGATCCGGATATGTCCGACTCGGGGGGATCAGCCGCGTGCGCGAAGCACCTCCGCGCGGACCGCAGGCGCCACCTCCGCGGCGAACCTCTCCACCTGGACGACCGGATCCCGTTCGGGACCGAACACGAAGGTGTCCATCCCCCTCTCCAGCACCAGCTCGACCACCTGCTCCACCCACTGCTCGGGCGGTCCCTGGAGGAAACCGGTGGACGCGCCGTCGGTGATGGTGCCCATCACGTTGTACACCCGCCGGATCGACGCGGGGTCGCGGCCCGCCTCGGCCGCACCCGCGTCGATCCGGGCCTGCATGTCGGGGAGCTTGGAGGGGTCGGCGTAACCACTGGAGGGGACCCACCCGTCGGCGATCCGCCCCAGGGCCCGCAACAGACGAGGACCGTACACTCCGAGCCAGATACCCATGTCGTGCACGGGGGCGGGCCCCGGTTTGACCCCCGCCAACCGGTAGTGCTCACCCTCGAAGCGCACCGAACGCCGATCCGACCACAGCAGCCGGATCACCTCCACCGCCTCGATCAGGGCGTCCGCCGCCTCGCGCGGGGCACGCCGCTCACCGCCCATGGCGACCACGGCCTCCCAGAAGGCCCCCGCTCCCAGCCCCAACTCGAAGCGTCCCCCGGAGAGCACGTCCAGACTGGCCGCGGACTTGGCGATGATGGCCGGTGAGCGCAGGGGGAGATTGGCCACGTCGGGGAAGACGCGCAGCCGTTCGGTACGGGCCAGCACCGTGGCCATAAGGCTCCATGTGTCCAGGTACCGGCGTTGGTAGGGATGGTCCTGGATGCCCACGAACTCCAGCCCGCCGTTCTCGGCCGCCGACAACTGCGCCCACAGGTCTTGCAGGGAGTCGGCGCCGGCGTCGGGGGAAGCGAAGACCCCGAAGGTCACATCGCGTCCGTAGTCGGTTCCCATGGGCGACCTCCTCTTTCGTTCCGTGCGGATCTGCCCGGTTCATCCGCGGGGGGCACGGTGAACCAGGTCGGCGTAGTCGGGATGGCGTCCGATCCACGCCTTGACGAAGGGACACAACGGGAGCACCGCCAGGCCCCGGGAACGGGCGTCGTCCAGAGCCCCGCGGACCAGCCTTCCGCCCAGCCCCCGCCCCTCGCGGGCGGGATCGATCTCGGTGTGGGTGAGGGTCAAGAGCCCCTCGGTGAGGATGTACTCGGAGTACCCGGCCGTACCCTCCTCGTCCTTGATCTCATAGCGTCCACGCTCGGGAACATCGATCACCTCGGTCGTCACCGCCGCATCGACCCCCTCTTCGTCTCGCGTCGGTCGGCGGCGCCCCATGTCACCGCCGACCTCCCCCTACCCCTCCCCCGCCCTTGCGGCACATGCCCTGGTGGGCATAGAGTCGCCGTGGCATACCGACTAGTCGGTTTAAGGAGAACGGAATGACATCCCGGTTCGGCGGCCGGACCGCCATCGTCACCGGCGCGAGCCGGGGCATCGGCCTGGCCATCGCCCGACGACTCGTGGACGAGGGCGCGCGCGTGTGCGTCACCGCACGCAAGCCCGAGCCCCTACAGGAAGCCGTCGAGGCCCTGGGCGGACCCGAGCACGCCATCGGGGTCCCCGGCCGGGCCGACGACCCCGAGCACCAGGACGCGGCGATCTCCGCCACCCTGGAGGCCTTCGGCGGCATCGACATGTTCGTCAACAACACCGGCATCAACCCCGTCTACGGTCGCATGATCGACCTGGACCTGGACGCGGCGCGCAAGATCTTCGAGGTCAACGCGTTGTCGGCGATCTCATGGACACAGAAGGCCTACCACGCCTGGATGGCCGAGCACGGCGGCGCCGTCGTCAACGTCTCCTCCGTGGCGGGGACCAAGCCCTCCCCCGGCATCGGCTTCTACGGAGCCACCAAGGCGATGCTGATCCACGTCACCGAGGAGCTGGCCGTGGAGCTGGGTCCGGGCATCCGTGTGAACGGCGTCGCCCCGGCCGTGGTCAAGACCAGGTTCGCCTCCGCCCTGTACGAGGGACGTGAGGAGAAGGTCTCCGCCCAGTACCCCCTCGGACGCCTGGGTGAGCCCGAGGACATCGCGGCGGCGGTCGCCTTCCTGCTCTCCGACGACGCCTCCTGGATCACCGGCCGCACGCTGGTCCTGGACGGTGGCCTCACCCTGACCGGGGGTGTGTGACATGGAGCTGAACGACGCCGGAGTCGTCGTCACCGGAGCGGGCAACGGTATCGGCGCCGCGCTCGCGCGGAGACTGGCCGGGGCGGGGGCGCGCGTGGTGGTCAACGACCTCGACGCGGGGGCCGCCGAGGCCGTGGCCACCGAGATCGGCGGGATCGCCGTCCCCGGTGACGCGGCCAGCGAGGCGGGCGTCACCGCTCTCATCGCCGAGGCCGGAGCCCACCTGGACGGCATCGACATGTACGTGGCCAACGCGGGAGTGGGCGTGAGCGGCGGCCCCGAGGCACCCGAGGCCGACTGGGATCTGGCCTGGCAGGTCAACGTGATGGCGCATGTGCGCGCCGCCCGGGAGCTGGTCCCGGGTTGGCTGGAGCGCGGACACGGCCGCTTCCTGACCACCGTGTCGGCGGCCGGCCTGCTCACGATGCTCGGCAGCGCACCGTATTCGGTGACCAAGCACGCCGCCCTGGCCTTCGGCGAGTGGATGTCGGCCACCTACGGCGATCGTGGGATCACCGTGCAGTGCGTCTGCCCGCTGGGCGTGCGCACCGACCTGTTGGAGAACAGCGGGGACAGCGGCAAGGCGATCCTGGCCGGGGACGCGATCACCCCCGAGGAGGTCGCCGACGCGGTGATGGCCGGTCTGGCCGACGGGCGCTTCCTGATCCTGCCCCACCCCCAGGTCGCGGACTACTACGCGGCGCGGGCCACCGACACCGACCGTTGGCTGGCGGGCATGCGCCGCTTGCAGGCCAAGGTCTTCGAGGAGGAGGCGTGAGCGCACCGCATCCCGAGGACGAACTCCCGGGTCTGGACCTGGGGCGCCTACGCGCCTATCTGGACGGGGCCGTGCCCGGTCTGGTCTCCGGTCCGCTGCGGGGCCGCGTGGTCGCGGGCGGCAAGTCCAACCTGACCTACGTGGTCACCGACGGCACCGGCGACTGGGTGGTGCGACGTCCCCCGTTGGGCCACGTGCTGGCGACCGCGCACGACATGCCCCGCGAGTACCGGGTGATGACCGCGTTGCGCGAGACGGCCGTGCCCGTGCCCCGCACCCACGTGCTGTGCGAGGACACCGAGGTGCTGGGGGCCCCGTTCTACGTCATGGAGTACGTCAGGGGCACCCCCTTCCGTACCCGTGAGGAGATCGCCCCGCTCGGACCGCGGGCCGTGCGCGGGGTGGCCGAGTCGCTGATCGAGGTCCTGGGCAGGCTGCACGCCGTGGAGCCCGCGAAGGTCGGTCTGGGCGACTTCGGCCGCCCGGAGGGGTTCCTGGAGCGGCAGGTACGCCGTTGGCGCAAGCAGTTGGAGGCCTCCCGCAGCCGCGACATCCCCGGTATCGACGCACTCCACGAGAGGCTCGCGGCCACGCTGCCCGAGCAGTCGGCGTCCGCCATCGTGCACGGCGACTACCGCCTGGACAACGTGCTCGTCACCCCGGAGGGGGACATCAGCGCCGTCCTGGACTGGGAGATGGCCACCCTCGGCGACCCGCTCGTGGACCTGGGACTGATGCTGGTCTACCAGGGTCAGCCGGTGGGCGTGGGCGCGCCCCCCGCCACCTCGGCCGAGGGTTACCCCTCCCCTGAGGAACTGGTGCGGATGTACGCCGAAGCCACCGGGCGCGACGTGTCCCGGCTGGGCTGGTACGTGGCCCTGGGTTGTTTCAAGCTCGCGGTGATCGCCGAAGGCATCCACTTCCGACACAGCCAGGGGCTGACCGTCGGGGCGGGTTTCGACCGGGTCGGCGAGATGGTCGCGCCACTGGTGGAACGCGCGCACACCATGCTCAAGGAGGAATGAATGGACTTCGCCCACGACAAGGAGACCGAGGAGCTGCGCGAGCGGCTGCTGGCCTTCATGGACGAACACGTCTATCCGGCCGAGCCCGTGCTACAGGAGCAACTGGCCGCTCGCGAGGACCCCTGGTCGACCGCTCCGGTGGTGCGCGAGTTGCAGGCAAAGGCGCGCGAGCGGGGACTGTGGAACCTGTTCCTGGCCGGCCACCCCGAGCACGGTGGTCTGCCCAACCTGCGGTACGCGCCCCTGGCGGAGATCACCGGACGCAGTCCGCGACTGGCGCCCATCGCGCTCAACTGCGCCGCCCCCGACACGGGGAACATGGAGGTGCTGACGATGTTCGGCACCCCCGAACAGCGCGAGCGCTGGCTGAAGCCGCTGCTGAACGCCGAGATCCGCTCGGCCTTCGCGATGACCGAGCCCGCGGTGGCCTCCTCCGACGCCACCAACATCGCCACCAGCATCGTCCGCGAGGGCGACGAGTACGTGATCAACGGGCACAAGTGGTTCATCACCGGTGCGCTCAACCCCGAGTGCGCGGTCTTCATCGTGATGGGCAAGACCGATCCGGGCGCCGAACGTCACCGCCAGCAGAGCATGGTGCTCGTGCCGCGCGACACCCCCGGGGTGTCGGTACGACGCGGCATGAAGGTGTACGGCTACGACGACGGTGACCACGGCGGCCACGCCGAGGTCGTCTTCGACGACGTGCGCGTGCCGGCGGACAACCTCATCGGTGGGGAGGGCGAGGGGTTCGCCATCGCCCAGGCCAGGTTGGGACCGGGCCGCATCCACCACTGCATGCGCAGCATCGGCATGGCGGAGCGGGCCCTGGAGCTGACGTGCCGCCGGGTGCTGGACCGGGAGGCCTTCGGCCGCCCACTGGCCGAGCAGGGCGTGGTACGCGAGTGGATCGCCGAGGCGCGTGTGGCCATCGAGCAGCTGCGCCTGCTCGTGCTCAAGACCGCCTACCTGATGGACACGGTCGGCAACAAGGGCGCGCACACCGAGATCCAGTCGATCAAGATCGCCACGCCCCGCACGGTGGAGTGGATCCTGGACAAGGCCATCCAGGCGCACGGCGCGGCCGGGGTGAGCCAGGACCTGCCGCTGGCGGGGTGGCTGGCCGGCGTGCGGTCCCTGCGGCTGGCCGACGGGCCCGACGAGGTGCACCTGCGTTCGCTGGGCCGCGCGGAGCTGCGCAAGTACCGTCGGGGATGACGAGCACCGCCGAGAACGACGGTGGGGCCGGGGCGCTCGCCCCGGCCCCGTCGCCGTCCGGCGACGGCGGCTCCGGCGTCACCGTCGACGAGGACCCTGGAGCGAGATCGCCGCGGGGCGGGGCCCTCAGGCCTCGGGACGTAGTCCCGCCACGAGCAGGTCGGCGAAGTGCCGGCCCACGTCCTCGCCGGTGAGCGCGCCTCCGGGGTGGTACCAGGTGCTCAGGTGATGTACCGAACCGAAGAAGTAGTTGACGACCAGGTCGGCGGAGACGTCGTCGCGAAAGACCCCCTCACGCTGCCCCTGGGCGACCATGTCCCGGAAGATCTCGTGGTAGCGGCGCCGCTCCGCGCGTACGGCGCGCTGTTTGTCCTCACTGAGCTGGTGGATGGAGCGGAAGAAGATGACGGTGTCGTCCAGGTTGGCGACACTGGTGACGATGACGTCGGCCGCGGCGGCGCGCACGCGCTCCGCCACCGGTGCGTCCCGTGAGGCGATGCGGACCAGGTGTTCGGTCTGCATGCGCAGCACGCGCCCGTAGATCTCGTAGAGCAGGTCGTCCTTGGAGCCGAAGTAGTGGTACATCGCGCCCTTGGTCACGCCCGCGGCCGCCACGACCTCTTGCACGGAGGTGCCCTCATAGCCACGTTCGGCGAACAGTCGGGTCGCCGCCCGGAGCAGTCGCTCGGGTACGGGCCTGTTCGCCGTGTCGGTGTCGGCCACCCGCTGTGCTCGTGTCATCTTTCTTCCACTCCGTGCCCCGTCGTCCCGGTGTTACCGGCCGAGCCAGCATACCGACCGGCTGGTACCCACGCGGGCGGCGGGCCCCTGCTGTCACAGCACCCCCGTCCACCTCTGCGCCCGTCGGGATCGGCCGGGGCACGAGGGCCCCGGCCTCAGGGTGGATCTCCAAGAGTGCGCGCGGGCGGCCCTCGTCGCGCACGCGTGCGCGGTGCGGGCTCGCCCGGGCCGATCCGCCTGTCGTCGTGGATCCTCGCCGCCGGCGGCGAGGCCCGCTTCGGCGTCGACTTCACGGCCGCCCCTTATCCGGGTCGACGACGGCACCGGGAAGCGGGGCACGGCCGTTCAGGTCCGAAGGAATCCGGCCTCGTACTCGGGCGAGGGCGGGATCGGCGTGATGACGTCGATCAGGACCCCCGCCGGGTCGGCCACGATGAAGTGCCGCTGACCGAACGCCTCGGTGCGAATGTCCAGTGCGGGGCGCAGGCCGCCTCGCACCACCAGACGTTCCCACTCGGTGTCCACGTCGTCCACCTCGAAGTTGAGCAACAACCCCTGGACGGGTCTGCGGTGGCTCTCGGGAAGGGTCGGATGCGTGGGATCGAGCAGGGCCAGTTCGAAGGCGGGCGGGCCGGGTCTGCGCAGGCTCACGTACCAGTCGGCCACGAAGGTCTCCTCGAATCCGAACAGGTCGACGTAGAAGTCGCGGGACTCGGTGAGCCGGGGAGTGCCGATGACCGGATAGAAGCTGTCGAGTCGCATGATGGCACCTTCCGCATACCAACGGTATGTGAACTACGCTAGGAACATACCGTCGGTATGTCAAAAGGGAGGACAGAGATGTCCCCGGACCGGGGAAGCCGTGCCCACCAGCGGGAACAGACCCGACTGACCCTACTACGGGAGAGTCGGAGACTGTTCGCCCAACACGGGTACGGCGGGGTGAGCCTGTCACGGATCGTCACGGCGGCGGCGGTCACCAAAGGCGCCCTCTACCACCATTTCGAGGGCAAGACCGCACTGTTCCGCGCGGTGCTGGAGGAGGTCCAGACCGAGGTGGGCCAGACCGTCGCCCTGGCCGCGGAGGCGCACGACGACCCCTGGCGACGGTTGACGACCGGCTGCCGGGCCTTCCTCACCGCCGCCACAGCCCCGGACGTGCGACGGATCATGCTGGTGGACGGTCCCGCCGTCCTGGGGTGGAGCACCTGGCGCGCTCAGGACGAGGCCGCCTCGGCCCGCCGTCTCACCGAGGTGCTCGTCGCACTGGTCGACACCGGTGTCCTGACCCCCCGACCGGTCGCGCCCTTGGCCCATCTGCTCTCGGGGGCCATGAACGAGGCCGCGTTGTGGCTGGCCGACAGTGACGACCCCCGTGACCTGGAGGACGTGTGGGCGGCCCTGTCGCTCATGCTGGAGTCCCTGCGCGCCCCTTGGCCACGGGAGGGAGGTCTCGGGCACGCTCGTGCGGGATGACCAGGGGTGTGCGGGTGCGCGGGTCGGGGACCACGTCGCAGGCCAGACCGAAGACCTCCTCCACCAAGCGCGCGGTCACCACCTGTTCGGGGCTGCCGTCGGCGATCACCCTGCCCTGGTCCATCAGCACCAGACGGGTGGCGAACCGGGCGGCCTGGGCCAGGTCGTGCAGGACCGCGACCACGGTACGGCCCTGGCGGTGCAGGTCGGCGAACAGCTCCAGCAGGTCGTACTGGTGGGCGATGTCCAGATAGGTGGTGGGCTCGTCCAGCAACAGGATGTCCGTGTCCTGGGCCAGGACCATCGCCACCCACGCGCGCTGGCGTTGCCCGCCCGAGAGCGACCCCACCTGGGCGTCGGCCAGGCCGGCCATCCCGGTCAACTCCAGCGCACGGCGGATCGCCGTCTCGTCCTGCGGACTCCACTGCCGCACCAGGGTGTGGTGGGGGAACCGGCCGCGTGCGGCCAACGCCCGCACGGTGATGCCCTCGGGGGCGACGGGGCTCTGCGGGAGCAACGCCATCCGGCGGGCGACCGCCTTGGCCCGTTGCCCGCGCACGTCGGTGCCGTGCAGCAGCACCCGTCCCGACATAGGTCGGTTCACCCGCCCCAGGGCCTTGAGCAGCGTGGACTTACCGCAGCCGTTGGGGCCGACGATGACGGTGAACTCGCCGTCCTCGATCTCCAGGTCCAGATCGCGCACGACCGGGGCCGCCCCGTACCCCAGGGTCAGTCCTCGCGCCGACAACACCGGATTCACAGCACTCCCTTTCGCCATTCACGGACCAGCAGATAGCCCAGGTACACGCCGCCGAGCGCCATGGTGAACACCCCCACCGGCAGACCGTCGCCGATCGGGGCCTGTTGCACGGCCAGGTCGGCCATCACCAGGAGCAGGGCGCCGACCAGGGCCGACAGGGCGAGGTTGGGGCCGGGTGCGGCGGAGAGCCTGCGGGCGATCTGCGGCGCGGTCAGGGACACGAACGCGATCGGCCCGGCCACGCTCACCGCGGCGGCCGACAGCACCACCGACAGGGTGACGGCGGCGGTGCGGGTCGGCGCGGACCGCGCGCCCAGGGCGTCGGCGAGCTCGTCGCCCATCTCGTTGACGCCGACCGGCCCGGCCAGAGCCATGGCGAGGGGGAGCACCAGGAGCAGGACCGCCCAGATGGTGGCGGCGTGCTCCCACGAGCGGGCCCCCAGACTGCCGTTGACGTAGGCGGCCAGCACACCGGCCTGGTCACGGGCCATCACCGAGATGACGAAGTGGGTGAAGGCCTGCGCCATGGCGGCCACACCGATACCGGCCACGATCAGGCGGCCCGGATGGCGCAGGCCCGTTCCGGTGACCGTGGCCACCACGACCATGGCCAGCGCCGCGCCGGCCAGGGCCCCCAGCGGCACGGGGAGCACACCGGGCAGGACCAGGGCGGCGAAGGCGGCTCCGGCGCCGGCGCCGGCCCCCAGTCCGATGACGTCGGGGCTGCCCAGGGGGTTACGGGTGACGGACTGGAAGAGCGCGCCCGCCAGCCCCAGGGCGGCGCCGGTGCCCATGGCCACCGTCAGACGGGGTCCGCGCAGGCGTTGGAGGACGAAGGTCTCGGTGGCCTCGCCGCCACCGAGCGCGACCGTCGGCAGGCGGGCGGGCGGGATGCCGAGCCTGCCCAGGCAGAGGGTGGCCACCACGGCGGCGGCCACGAGCAGCACGAGCACCCCCGCCCACACCAGTGAGCGCGGATGCACGGGCAGGGCGACCGGCCCCAGCCTCAGCACGGGCCCCCATGGTGGGGTGTACGCCTGGTGGGACCGTTCGTCCGGGGCGGTGTCCGGGACGGGTCGGACGCCGTGTGTCATGGGGTGCTCCGCATCCTGCGCACCACGTACAACAGCACGGGCGCACCGACGAAGGCGGTGACCACACCGACCATGAGTTCGGTGGGGCGGACGATGGTGCGGCCGACGACATCGGCGACCAGCAACAAGGTGGGACCCGCCAGCAGGGCGAAGGGCACCTGGAGACGGAAGTCGACACCGACCAGGGCGCGCACCACGTGGGGTACGGCCAGGCCCACGAAGGCGATGGGGCCGGCCGCCGCGGTGGCGCCGGCGGCGAGCATGGTGCCCGCGAGCAGTCCGCAGGACCGGATCCACACGGTGTTGGCACCGGTGGCGACCGCGGCCTCCTCCCCCAGGGCCAGCGCGTTGAGTCCACCGCAGACGGCGAGTGCCAGGACGACGCCACAGCCGATGACCGGCAGCACGGACCACACCACGTCGTATCCGCGTCCGCCCAGGGAGCCCACCACCCAGTAGCGGTAGCCGTCGAAGGTCTCGGGCATGCTCAACGCCACGGCCTGGACGTAGGCGGTGAGCACGGCCGAGACCACCGCGCCGGCCAGCACCAGCCGGACCATGCCGCCGTCGCCTCCGCTGCTGCCCACCGTGTAGGCGGCGAGGCCGGCGATCAGGGCGCCGGGCAGTGCCCACCAGACCGTTCCCGCGATCGAGGTGGACCCGAACAGGGCGGTGGCGGTGACCACGGCGGCGGCGGCACCGGCGTTGACGCCGAGCAGGCCCGGGTCGGCGAGAGGGTTGCGGGTGATGCCCTGCATGAGGGTGCCGGCCAGGGCCAGGGCGGCACCGGTGACCAGGCCCAGGAGGGTGCGTGGATAACGGCTCTCCACCACGGTGACGGTGTAGGCGTCCGCTTCGCCGGTGAACACCGCCCACACGTCCATGGGCGGGGTGGGCCTACTGCCCATGACGAGGCTGAGAACGACCGCCACGGCCAGGGCCGCCACGCCCGCGCCGAACACGAGGACGACGCGGGCCGGGCCCGTCCGGGAGGGTGCCGTGGGTGTGTCGACCTTGACCATGGGAGGGGTCAGTCCCCGACGTTGGCCGCGGCCTCTTCGATCAGGGGCACGTAGCGGTCGATGACCCAAGGCACGGTCAGCGGGTTGATGATCGAGGAGGCGGTGACGAAGGAGGTGTCCTCGGCGGCGACCACGGCCCCGCTCTCGATCGCGGGGATGGAGGCGTACAGCTCCTGGGACTCGATCTCGGCGCGGGTCTCGGCGTCGGTGTAGAAGGTGAAGATCAGGTCGCTGTCGGAGAGCTTGTCGGCGTTCTCCAGGCCGATGACGGCCGAGTCGGTGCCCTCGGTCTCGGGGAGGGTCTCCACGACCGGGTCCACGGTGAGGCCCAGGCCGCGCACCATGGCCACGCGCTGCTCGTCGGGCAGGAAGACACCGAGGGTGCCGGGTCCGTCGGTGTAGATGTAGGAGAAGGTCAGGTCGGCGAACCGCTCGTTGTCCGCCCTGGCCTGTTCGAACCGGCCCTCGATCTCGGTGATGAGCTCCTGGCCCTCCTCGGGGCGGCCCAGGGCTTGGGCGATGATCTCGATCTGCTGGTCCCAGTCGGTGCTCCAGGGCAGGTCGGGATAGGCCACCGTGGGGGCGATGTCGCTCAGGATGTCGTACTGCTCCTGGGTGATGCCCGACCAGGGCGCGAGGATGACGTCGGGCTCCAGTTCGATGACGGTCTCGAAGTCGATGTCGTCGGCACCGGCGAACTGGGTGGGCAGTTCTTCGCCCGCGTCGGTGACGGCCTCGTGGATCCAGGGCAGGTAACCGGTGTCGTCGCTGCCCCACTCGTAGCTCTCGATGCCCACCGGCACCGTGCCCAGCGCGATGGAGGTCTCGGCCGACCCCTGGCCCAGGGTGACCACCCGCTCGGGTTGTGCGGGGATCTCCGCGGTGCCCAGGGCACTGTCGATGCTGACCGGGAACCCTTCCCCACCGCCGTCACCGCCGCCGCCTCCTGTGGCGGCCTCCTCCGTGCCGCCACAGGAGGTGAGGCCGAGGGCCAAGAGGAGGGTCAGTCCTGCACCGCTGACGCGGCCGAGGGTGGAGGCCATGCTCACACTGCTTTCTTCGTCACGGGAAAGGGACCACGCCGTCCGGGGGACGTTCCCGCGCACGGGTCGAAGACCCCCACGGGGGAAACACGGATGACATAGCGGGAGAAGCCCGGAAAACGAAGGTTAGTCTAACCTCACTTCCCGAGGTTTTCCAAGACGCCTCAAGCCCCGAAAAGAGCGTTCAACCCCGCCCCAACCGCGCCTGGGACATCCTTGACCTGCACTAGAGCTTGCCCGCGAGCGGCCTCGGGCAGTGGCCGTAGGGAAGCTCAGCCGACGATCGCAGGGAGCAGCATGATCGCCAAACTGTCCGAGATGGGCGTCACCTCCGAGATGGCCTACGGCGCCGGATTCGTCTCGATCGGGCTCGCCTTCGCGAGCTGGTTCGCCTCCAAGAAGGCGGAGGAGGCCGGGCTGGACCGCGCCGACCGATGGGGGATCTTCATCGGGGAGTGGGCACCGACGTTCTTCGCGCTCGGTGTCGCCCTCCGGTTGGAGGAGAACCAGAAGTAACCCGGCCGCGCAGCGGCTCCGGACAGGTAGACGCCCGGGAGGACGACCTCCGACCGGGCGTTCGGTGTGTCCGGCACCGGTACCGCCCCACCGCGCGGCCCGTACCTCGTCCGTCGACACCCCGTTCGCCGCCTTGTGTCCCTCGCCCCGTGCCGGCAGATTGCCCCTGGCGGTGGATCGACGGGGCGCCGCCAGGGTCCCTCCCCTCCCGCACGAGGAGGCGCGGGGACGACTCCCGACCCCCACACCGCGACCTCGCGGTGGACGAGCCCCCGAAGGAAAGAAGGACCCATGTGCCTGCACGGAACCGGTGAGACCGTCCGTTCGCGGACCGGCCGCACCACGTCGACTCCCGCCGGACCGCCCGACCCTCCGCCCGAACCCCTTCCCTGGCCGAAGGGGTTTCGCAGGGTGGCCGACCTCAGCCATGTGCTGTCGCCCACCATGCCCTCCTGGGGCGAGGAGAAGCCCCGGCGAGAGACCGTCGGCGACCCCGTCCCCGAGGGGGAGTTCGGCTTCTACCTCCAGAACTGGACGTTCAGCGAGCACTCGGGGACGCACCTGGACGCGCCGGGGCACGTGATCGGTGGCGGGCGTCTGGTCCCGGACATCGCACCTCACGAGTTGGTGGCCCCGGCCGCGGTGATCGACATCAGCGCCCGCGCCGCCGAGGACCCCGACACCACGGTGACGGTGGACGACATTCTGGCCTTCGAGCGGACGCACGGCCCGATCCCCGAGGGCGCCGCCGTGCTCATGTACTCGGGGTGGAGTTCCCGTTGGGTCGAGGGGGACGAGGCGGTGCGCGGGGTGGCCGAGGACGGTACCTGGCATTTCCCCGGGTTCGGCCCGGAGGCCTGCGATTTCCTGGTCGGGCGGCGCGGTGTGGTCGGGGTCGGGGTGGACACCCTGAGCACCGACCCGGGGAACTCCACCGAGTTCCCCGCGCACGAGACGTTGGGGCGCGCCGACCGCTGGGGTCTGGAGGCGCTGACGGGGCTGGAACGACTTCCGCCGAGCGGAGCGCTGCTCAGCGTCGGCGTCCTACCGGGGCTGGACGCCTCCGGCGGCCCCAGCCGGGTACTGGCCATGTGGTGACGTCCCCGGAAAGGCCCGGTCCCCAGGGACATCTCGGCTCGTCCGGTACGGATGTCCTGGACTGGAGTGCCCGGCCACGGTGGTGTCGATCTCCAGGACCGGGCCTCCGCTCAGGGGGGTCGGGAGGCGTTGTTGCAGATCCACCAGGAGCAGGGTGATGCCGCTGAGGCCGATCCGTTCGCCGTGGTGACGCGCCGCCTCCAGCGCCTCGCTCGGGTCGCCGGTGTGCACGGAGCCGAGCAGTTCCTCCAGCAGCGGCTCCCGCTCGCCGATCGGAGCCGCCTCGTGCATGTGTCCGCCTCCCCTCTCCGGGCTCACACCGAGGGGGATGGCCGGGGGTCGTGCCGAACCGCGTGTTCTCCGCCCGGGCGGACCGGGTCAGGCGGATTTCTCCTGGCGGGCACCACGCACCTGCCCCCGCGGCACGATCGTGGGATTGACATTGTCCACCACCGTCTCCCCACTGATGATCACCCGCCCCACATCCTCCCGCGACGGCACCTCA
>NZ_JASCXJ010000008.1 GCF_030271535.1 Nocardiopsis sp. ATB16-24
CGCGCACCTCGGGGTCGGTGTAGCCCAGCTCCTCGCCGTCGGCGATCCGGAACATCTCCCGGACCAGGTCGATGCCGGTGACCTCCTCGGTCACCGGGTGCTCCACCTGGAGGCGGGTGTTGACCTCAAGGAAGGAGATGGTGCCGTCGGTTCCCACCAGGAACTCGCACGTGCCCGCACCCACGTATCCGGCCTCCGCGAGGATGGCCTTGGACGCCGAGTACAGGCGCTCGACCTGCTCCTGGGTCAGGAAGGGGGCCGGCGCCTCCTCCACGAGCTTCTGGTGACGGCGCTGGAGGGAGCAGTCCCGGGTGGAGACCACGACCACGTTGCCGTGGGAGTCGGCCAGGCACTGGGTCTCCACGTGGCGGGGCCTGTCCAGGTAGCGCTCCACGAAGCACTCGCCCCTGCCGAAGGCGGTGACGGCCTCGCGCACGGCGGACTCGTAGGCGTCGGTGACCTCCTCCAGCGTGTGGGCGACCTTGAGGCCGCGTCCGCCGCCGCCGAAGGCGGCCTTGATCGCGATGGGCAGGCCGTGCTCTCGGGCGAAGTCCACGACCTCCTCGGCGGAGCCGACCGGGTCGGTGGTGCCGGCGACCAGGGGCGCACCGACCTTCTGGGCGATGTGGCGGGCCTGGACCTTGTCGCCCAGGGCGGTGATCGCCGCCGGAGGGGGGCCGATCCAGGTCAGGCCCGCGTCGATGACGGCCTGGGCGAAGTCGGCGTTCTCGGCCAGGAACCCGTAGCCGGGGTGGACGGCGTCGGCACCGGAGCGGGCGGCCACGTCCAGGAGTTTGGCGACGTCCAGGTAGGAGTCGGCGGGAGTGGAGCCGCCCAGGGAGTAGGCCTCGTCGGCCGTCTTGACGTGCAGGGCGTGCAGGTCGGGTTCGGCGTAGACGGCGACGCTGGCGAGCCCGGCGTCGCGGCAGGCCCGGGCGATGCGCACGGCGATTTCGCCGCGGTTGGCGATCAGAACTTTACGCACGGTGGAAAATCCTTCTGCTGTGGCGTGTGGCGGATGCGCGCCGACCGCTCCATGAAAAGTCTAGGCAGGGAGGGTGCCCGGTCACCTGGTACTCATCCGCCAGGCGCCGGGACCGGGTCGCAGTGGGGCGCGCAGCCCACGCGAACGGTCCCGCCACCCGGACCGACGTCGGGATTCGGGTTCCTCGGTTCTGGGCACGGCCCTGGCCCGTGCGGTGAGCACCGCGGTGAGGACCGCGATCTCCTCGGCGGTCGGCTCGCCGCGCACCACGACCAGGTGCGGTGGTCTCCTCGGCGCGCTCACAGCGGAATGTTCCCGTGCTTCTTGGGAGGCAACTGCTTGCGCTTGTTGCGCAGTGCCTTGAGGGCCTTGGTGACCTGCACACGGGTCTCGGAGGGCATGATGACTCCGTCCACGTACCCACGCTCCGCGGCGGAGTAGGGGTTGAGCAGGGTGTCCTCGTACTCGCCGACGAGCCTGGCGCGCTCGGCCTCGACGTCGTCGGAGGCCGCCAGGGTGCGTCGGTGCAGGATGTTCACCGCTCCCTGGGCGCCCATGACCGCGATCTGGGCGGTGGGCCAGGCCAGGTTGATGTCGGCTCCCAGGTGCTTGGAGCCCATGACGTCGTAGGCGCCGCCGAAGGCCTTGCGGGTGATCACGGTGACCAACGGGACCGTGGCCTCGGCGTAGGCGTACAACAGCTTGGCGCCGCGGCGGATGATGCCGTCCCACTCCTGGTCGGTGCCGGGCAGGAAGCCGGGCACGTCCACGAAGGTCAACACCGGGACGTTGAAGGCGTCGCAGGTGCGCACGAAGCGCGCGGCCTTCTCGGAGGCGTCGATGTCCAGACAGCCCGCGAGGCTCAGGGGCTGGTTGGCCACGATGCCGACGGACTGGCCGTCCACACGTCCGAAGCCCACCACGAGGTTGGTGGCGAACTGGGAGTGGACCTCCAGGAAGTCACCGTCGTCCAGGACGCTCTCGATGACCGTCCGCATGTCGTAGGGCTGGTTGGCCGAGTCCGGGATGAAGGTGTCCAGGGCCAGGTCGTCGTCGGTGACCTCCTCGCCCGGCGGCTCCTCCGCGGGCAGGAGCGGCACGTCCTCCAGGTTGTTGTCGGGAAGATGCGCCAGCAGGGCCTTGACGTAGTCGATGGCGTCCTGCTCGTCGGCGCCCATGTAGTGGGCCACACCCGACTTGCCGGCGTGGGTGGCCGCGCCGCCCAGTTCCTCCATGGAGACGTCCTCACCGGTGACCGTCTTGATGACGTCGGGGCCGGTGATGAACATCTGGGAGGTCTGGTCGACCATCACGATGAAGTCGGTCAGGGCCGGCGAGTAGACGTGTCCACCCGCGGTGGCGCCCATGATCAGGGAGATCTGCGGGATGACGCCGGAGGCGTGGGTGTTGCGCTTGAAGATCTCGGCGTACAGGCCGAGCGCCACGACTCCTTCCTGGATGCGCGCACCGCCGCCCTCGTTGATGCCCACGACGGGGCATCCGGTGTTCAGGGCGTGGTCGAGGACCTTGCAGATCTTCTCGCCGTAGACCTCTCCCAGTGAGCCTCCGAAGACGGTGACGTCCTGGCTGAACACGGCGATCGGTCGACCGTCGACCGTTCCGTAGCCGGTGACGACGCCGTCGCCGTAGGGCCGGTTCGCCTCCAGTCCGAAGCTGGTGGAGCGGTGTCGGGCCAAGGCGTCGAACTCCACGAACGAGCCCGGATCGAGCAGGGCGTCGATCCGTTCGCGGGCGGTCATCTTGCCCTTGGCGTGCTGTTTCTCAACGGCTCGCGCGGACCCCGCGTGGACGGCCTCGTAACGGCGCCGTTGCAGGTCGGCGAGCTTGCCCGCGGTGGTACGGATGTCGATCTCGTCCGCGGACAGTGGTTCAGGGGCTTCTGTGGCCATAACTACGCAGGTTAACCGCGTGCCCCGGCACCAAGGAGAGGGAGGTTCGGGTTACTCGCCGGTAGGGATCGAGTGTGATCCGGCTCTCCCGAGAGGGCGACGCGAGGCTCGGAGAAAGCGAGAAGCGCCTCCCTCGTGCCGAGAAAACCGCGTGAGATAATGTGCTGATTTTTGCCCGGAGCAACAATTCTTAACGCTCGGGCAAAACCTCCGAAATGTGCCCCCGCGCACCTGGGAGGGGGTGCGATCTCTGTAGGCTCGGGGATCATGACAGCGGTAAGCGCAGAACGCGACAGTGCCCGGCAGGAAGTTCCCGAACAACTCAGGAATGACGTCAAACTGCTCGGCGAGATGCTCGGAAAGGTCCTTGCGGAAAGCGGTGGTGAGGATCTGCTCGACGATGTCGAAAGGCTCAGGCGGGCAGTGATCGGCGCTCGCGACGGCTCGGTGACGGGGGAGGAGATCACCGCGATCGTCGCCGCCTGGCCGCTGGAGCGGGCCAAGCAGGTGGCCCGCGCCTTCACCGTCTACTTCCATCTGGCCAACCTGGCCGAGGAGCACCACCGCATGCGGGCCCTGCGGGAGAGGGACGACGCGGCCAACCCGCCCCGGGAGTCCCTGGCGGCGGCCGTGCGCGCCATCCGTGAGGAGGAGGGCGGTGAGGAGCGCCTGGGCGAACTGGTCGCCGGCATGGAGTTCCATCCCGTGCTCACCGCCCACCCCACCGAGGCTCGGCGTCGGGCGGTGTCCACCTCCATCCAGCGGATCAGCGCCCAGCTGGAGGCCTGGCACGCCTCCCACCGGGGCAGTAGCGCCGCGGCCGAGGCGCACCGTCGCCTTCTGGAGGAGATCGACCTGCTCTGGCGCACCTCCCAGCTGCGCTACACCAGGCTCGACCCGCTCGACGAGGTGCGCACCGCGCTGGCGGCCTTCGACGAGACCATCTTCTCCGTCATCCCCCAGGTGTACCGGAGCCTGGACGCGGCGATCGACCCCGAGCACACGGGGACACGTCCGCCCCGCGCCACGCCCTTCGTCCGCTACGGCAGCTGGATCGGCGGGGACCGGGACGGCAACCCCTACGTCACCCACGAGGTGACGAGGGAGGCCGTCCTCATCCAGTCCGAGCACGTGCTGCGCGGCCTGGAGAGCGCCTGCGAGAGGGTGGGGCGCACCCTCACCGCCTACTCCAACCTCACACCCGCCTCCCCCGCGCTGCTCGACGCGCTCTCCACCGCCAGGGCGGGGCACCCCACACTGATGGCGGACATCGGCGCGCGCTCGCCCAACGAGCCGCACCGACAGATGATGTTGCTGACCACGGCGCGTCTGCGCGCCACGAGGGAGCGCGACGCCGACCTGGCCTACCCCGACGTCGCCGCCTTCCTGGCCGACCTGCGCGTCGTGCAGGACTCCCTGGCCGCGGCCGGCGCCGCACGCCAGGCCTATGGTGAACTACAGCACCTGGTCTGGCAGGCGCAGACCTTCGGCTTCCACCTCGCCGAGCTGGAGATCCGCCAGCACAGTGAGGTGCACGCCGCCGCGCTCGCCGAACTGCGCGAGGGCGGCACGCCCTCCGAACGCACGGAGGAGGTCCTCGCCACCATCCGGGTGATCGCCTGGATCCAGGAGCGTTTCGGTGTCGAGGCCTGCCGCCGTTACATCGTCAGCTTCACCCGCTCGGCCGAGGACATCGCGGCCGTCCACGAACTGGCCTCCTACGCCCTTCCGCCCGAACGCGTCCCCGTCCTCGACGTCATCCCACTGTTCGAGACCGGAGCGGACCTGGACGCCTCACCGCGGGTCCTGGAGGGCATGCTGGAGCTTCCCCGGGTCCGGGAGCGCCTGGAGGAGACGGGCCGTCGCCTGGAGGTCATGCTCGGCTACAGCGACTCGGCCAAGGACGTGGGCCCGGTCAGCGCCACACTGCGCCTGTACGACGCCCAGGCCCGCCTGGCGGCGTGGGCGCGCGAGCACGACGTGCGCCTGACCCTGTTCCACGGCCGTGGAGGCTCGCTCGGCCGCGGTGGCGGGCCGGCCAGCCGCGCCCTGCTCGCCCAGGCCCCCGGTTCGGTCGGCGGTCGGTTCAAGGTCACCGAGCAGGGGGAAGTCATCTTCGCCCGCTACGGGCAGTCCGCGATCGCCCGCCGTCACATCGAACAGGTCGGACACGCGGTGCTGATGGCCTCCACCGAGGGGGTCCAGGAGCGTGAGCGCTCGGCCGAACGCAGGTACCGCGGTCACGCCGACGCCATCGCCGCGGCGGCCCAGGAGACCTACCTGGAACTGATCGGCACCGAGGACTTCGCGGTGTGGTTCTCCCGGGTGAGTCCTTTGGAGGAACTGGGAGAGCTGCGGCTCGGTTCGCGCCCCGCGCGACGCGGCGCCGCACGGGGCCTGGAGGACCTGCGCGCCATCCCCTGGGTGTTCGCCTGGACCCAGACCCGGATCAACCTGCCCGGCTGGTACGGACTCGGCACGGGACTGGCCGCCGTCGATGACATCGGGGTGCTCCAAGCCGCCTACCGCGAGTGGCCCATGTTCTCCTCTCTGCTGGACAACGCGGAGATGAGCCTGGCCAAGACCGACCGCGCCATCGCCGAGCGCTACCTGGCCCTGGGCGGACGGCCGGAGCTGAGCGAGAGGGTGTTGGCCGAGTACGACCTCACCCGACGGCTGGTGCTGGAGGTGACCGGACACACCCGACTGCTGGAGAACCGCGCGGTGCTCTCCCGGGCGGTGGACCTGCGCAACCCGTACGTGGACGCCCTGTCCCACCTGCAACTGCGCGCGCTGGAGGCACTGCGGGGCGAGGAGGCCGACAGATTGTCCGAACAGGACCAGCAGCACCTGGAACGGTTGCTGCTGTTGTCGGTCAACGGCGTGGCCGCGGGCTTGCAGAACACGGGCTGATCCCGGCGGCGCCCCGTGCCCGGCGCGGGCGCGGGGCGCCGCCGCGCGAGGCGTCTTCTCTCGGACGCGGACCTTCGGTGCTTCCGGGAGCGGGGACGCGGGACTCCGGCGGGCGTCGTTGCCCGCCGGGGCACCGGCGCTGGTGTAATGGGGACATGACCAGCGCACCCGAGCCCTTTTCCCGCCCTCCGCTCGACGTCGCCTCGCTCGACGCCGTTCTCGTCCGGCCGGGCGGCATGTGGCGTCGGATCGAGGTGCTGCCCGAGACCGGATCCACCAACACCGAGTTGACCGAGCGCGCCCGTGGGGGCGCCGAGCACGGGAGTGTGCTGGTCACCGAGCACCAGACCGCCGGGCGGGGTCGGCTCGGGCGCGACTTCTCCACCCCGGCGCGCGCGGCCCTGACCTTCTCGCTCCTGCTCCGGCCGCGTGCGGCCGTCGAGCGGTGGGGTTGGCTCACCGCGCTCATGGGGGTGGCGGCGGTCGGCGCGATACGCCGGGTGGGCGGGGTCAAGGCCGCCCTGAAATGGCCCAACGACGTCATCGTTCCCGCGGGACTGCGCTCCGAGCCCGGAGCGGTGGACGGCAAGCTCGCGGGCATCCTCGCCGAGGCCGACCTCTCCTCCGAGACGCCCGGAGTGGTGGTGGGCATCGGGATCAACGTGTCCCAGGACCGGGCGGAACTGCCCGTGGGGCACGCGGTCTCCCTGCGCGGCGAGGGGGCCGCCGAGCCGGACCGGGACGCCCTGCTCGCCGCGATCCTGGGCGAGTTCGAGGAGCTGTACACGGTGTGGACCGCAGCCGGCGGCGACGCCGAGGCCAGTGGTCTGGCCACCGTCTACCGGGACATGTGCGTCACCATCGGCAGTCGTGTACGGGTGCATCTTCCCGGAGGGCGGGTGCGCGAGGGGACCGCGACCGAGGTCGACGCCGAGGCGAGACTGGTGGTGGAGGGGCCGACCGGAAGACAGGCGCTGAGTTCGGGCGACGTGGTACACGTGCGTCCGGGCGACTGACCGGCCGTCCACAAGCGGACGCGCGACCACTCCCGCACGCGCCCGGCCTGTGCCATGATCACCGGTATGGCTATCGCGGACCGCTACCTCTCCGAGGACGAGGAACTCGTCCACGTCGCGCGCCAGCACTGGACCGTCCTGGCGGGCGAGTTCGTGGCGCTCGCCCTCATCGTGGCGGCCGTGGTCGCCGCCCTGTGGTTCGTGCCCTGGGAACAGGACTGGAGCCTCATCGCGGCCGGGGTCGTGGTGGCCGTCGGCGTGGTCGCCGCACTCGTCCTGTGGTTCGTGCCCATGCTCAAGTGGGCCACGACCGTCTACGTCCTCACCGACCGGAGACTGATGATGCGTGACGGCATCATCTCCCGTCAGGGTCGCGATATGCCGCTCACCAGGGTCAACGACGTCGCCTTCACCATCGGTCTTTGGGAACGCCTCATGGGGTACGGGACCCTGTCCGTCCAGTCGGCGTCCGAGCAGGAGGGGATGGTCCTGAAACGGGTGCCCCGGCCCCAGCGCTTCCAGGCCGAGATCTACCGTCAGGTCAACGCCGCGCAGCGACCGGAGTACCCGTCGGGACCCCAGGGGTGAGCCCGCCCTCTCCTGTGGGCGAACCCTCCAGAGGCGACCACGGGCGTAAGCTGGAAGGGAACCCGCGCCACAGGCCGGTGACGAAGTGACTGCTCCCCGCCGCGGCGGGGATGGCCCCGTGAAAGAGAACTATGCCGTCGCGTCCTGACCCGAAAACGATCGAATCCGCCCTCCTCGGCGGTGAAGCGATCTACACCAGGGAGCAGGCGATCGAACTCGCCGGCACCGACGCGGAGCTGGCTGGACGCATCTGGCGTGCACTCGGCTTCCCCAACCAGGGCGATGGCACGGTCACCTTCGCCGAGAGCGACGTGGAGTCGCTGCGCATCGTCAACAGCCTCCTCCAGGAGGGTGTCCTGGACGAGGACGGCGTGGTCCGTTTCGCCCGGGCGATGGGCCAGACCATGGCGCGCCTGGCCGACTGGCAGACCAGCATCCTGAGCACGCTCATCTTCCAGGAGGGCGGCGAGGAGGCGGTCGACCCGTTGATGAACCGGGTCAAAGAGCTGCTACCGGACGTGGAACGGCTCCTGTTGCACATCTGGCGCCGCCAGCTCTCCGCCTCCGCGGCCCGCACACTGGCGGTGATGTCCAACGGCCAGGACACCGTCCCCAACTACTACCCGTTGATCGTCGGGTTCGCCGACCTGGTCTCCTTCACCACGTTGAGCCGCGAACTCGACGAGGTCGAGCTGGCCGGTGTGGTCGAGGGCTTCGAGGCCACCGCCGCCGACATCGTCGCCTCGGGAGGCGGGCGTGTGGTCAAGACGCTGGGGGACGAGATCCTCTACGTGGCCGACTCCCCGGCCGAGGCCGCCGACATCGCACTGCGGCTGGCCTCAGGGGTCAAGACCCATGTGGAGGTGCCCGACGTTCGGGTGGGTCTGGCCTCCGGACCGGTTCTGACCCTGCACGGTGACGTGTTCGGCACGACCGTGAACCGCTCCAGCCGCCTGACCTCCTTCGCTCGCCCGGGCACGGTCCTGATCGACGAGAACCTCGCCGAGAGCCTGACCGACCAGGAGGGGTTGCAGGTGGTCAAGGTGCGGGCCCGTCACGCGCACGGGCTCGGTCTCATCCAGCCCTACGCCCTGCGCCGCAACTTCGAGCCCTCGGGCTGAACCCGGCCCGATCGACCGTGTGCCGGAGGGGCGGGACGGATACTCTCGAAGACGACGCATCGGAAGCCCGCGAGAGGTCGAAAGTCTGTGAGCGCTCCTTCCATGGTCCACCGTCTTCGTACCTCGGGTGTCGTCAGCCTGGAGGGCGGCGAGGTCCATGTCCAGAACAACGTGTGGATCGTCGGAGACGAGGACAGCGCGATCGTCATCGACGCCGCGCACGACCACGAGGCCATCGCCCGAGGTCTGGGCGACCGCGAGCTGATGGCGATCGTGTCCACCCACGGGCACAGTGACCACATCAACGCGGCCGTCGCCCTGGCCGATCTCACCGACTGCCCGGTCCTGCTGCACCCCGAGGACGTCGAGTTGTGGCGCCGCGTCCATCCCCACCGGGAGCCCGACGCCCCACTGCTGCACGGTGAGGTGCTGGTGATCGGTGGTGTGGAGCTGGACGTCCTCCACACACCGGGTCACACGCCCGGCGGGGTGTGCCTGTACGCGCCCGCACTGGAGACGGTCTTCACCGGGGACACTCTCTTCCCGGGCGGCCCCGGTGCCACGGGGCAGCCGTTCTCCGACTTCGCGACCATCATCGCCTCGATCCGCGACCATCTGGTGGGCCTGCCACGGAACACGGTCGTCCATCCGGGCCACGGGGAGTCCACCACCATCGCCGAGGCCGCCGAACGGCTCGACACCTGGGCGGCGCGCGGCTTCTGAGGGGGCGGGCGGGCCCCACCGGCGGGCTCCCTCCACCAGAGCGGGGAGTCTCCGGCTCCGTTCCCCGCGTGGGACGCCGGGTCAGCCGAAGTCGTCCGAGGAGGAGATGAGCACCTCCAGGTCCGGGCCGAGTTCCTGTGGGGACATGTTCAGCAGGTACCGGCCGAGGTGGTGACGGAAGGCGTCCGCCGAGTGCGAGGGCTCCACGTCCTTGCGCCGCGCCAACGCCACCGTCCGCAGCAGACGGGGACGGGCCAGTGGGGTGCCGCGCAGGCCCGGCCGGTTCTTGAGCACCATGCTCGGTACCACCGCCAGTCCCAGACCCGCTTCCACGAACCGCAGGACGGCGTCCATCTCGCCTCCCTCCACCGCCAGACGCGGTTCGAACCCCGCCGCACGGCACGCGCGCAGCGTCGCCTCCCGTACGTCGTATCCGCGCCGGAACATCACCAACGGCCGGTCCTTGAGCTCGGTGATGCGGATGGACGCGCGGGCGTTGGGCGCGGGTCCCGACATCGGGCTCGCCACCACCAGGTTCTCCCGGAGTATGGGGGTGGTGGAGAAGTCCGGGTCGCTGCTGTGCAACGGCAGGATGATCAGGGCCAGGTCCAACTCGCCCCGCCCCAGACCGCGGATGAGATCGCGGGATCCGCTCTCCTGCACCTGGAGTTCGATACCGGGGTAACGGGTATGGAAGTCGGCGAGCACGTCGGCCAACAGGCCGGCGCACAACGACGGGGTCGCGCCCAGACGCACACGGCCACGGCGTACCCCGGCCAGTTCCGCGACCTCGCGCTTGGCCGTCTCCAGGTCGGCGAGCATGCGCTGAGCCAACGGAAGCAGTGCCTCACCAGCTGGAGTGAGTGTGATATTTCCCCGGGCACGAGTGAATAACGGCGCACCCAGCTCCCGTTCGAGGCTGCGGATCTGCTTGCTCAGGCTCGGCTGGGCGACGTTGGAAAGCTCGGCTGCGCGGGTGAAATGGCGTGTGCGGGCCACCGCCACGAAGTAGGACAGCTGCTGGAACTGCATGTTCCATAGCCTATGGCTATTGACACAAGCATCGTGATGACTTGGACGTCAGGCTCGGTCCAAACCTAAGGTGACAAGCTGTGGCGAACAGTACCCTGACTAAGAAGCGGTCTACGGCTTACGGGTCCACGGTGGCGCTCAAAGCAGCGATGGCGGTCACCGGAGCGATCCTCGTGCTGTATCTGATCGCGCACATGTACGGCAACCTCAAGGTCTTCTCGGGCCAGGAGGCATTCGACGGCTACGCCCACAGTCTCCGTGAGCTGGGCTACCCGTTGCTGCCCGAGAACGGCTTCCTGTGGATCTTCCGCGTCGTCCTCCTGGCGAGCGTCCTGATCCACATCTACGCGGCGGTGACGTTGTGGGCCCGTGCCCGCAGGGCGCGTCCGGCCGACCAGCGCTACAAGGTGAGGAAGCGAGTGGTCCGTAGCTACTCCTCCTACACCATGCGCTACGGCGGGCTGATCATCCTGTTCTTCGTGATCTTCCACGTCCTGCACCTGACCACGAACGACATCGCACCCGGCGGCGCTTCGGACAGCCCCTACGAACGACTCGTCAGAGGGTTCCAGCCCGAGTTCTGGTACGTGACGCTGTTCTACGTGCTGTCCGTGATCATGGTGGGCCTGCACCTGCGGCACGGCATCTGGAGCGGTCTGGCCACGCTCGGCGCCAACATGTCGCGGCGGCAGGGCACGCTCAACGCGATCGCCCTGGCCATCGCGCTGATCGTGACCGTCGGTTTCCTGCTTCCGCCTCTGGCGGTCACCTTTGGACTGGTGAGTTAATTGTCTGTCAACGACCTCTACATCGTCGGCGATCCGATCCGCGATGAGAAGGCGCCCGAGGGCCCGATCAACGAGCGCTGGGACAAGCGCCGTTTCTCGGCCAGGCTGGTCAACCCCGCGAACCGGCGCAAGCTCTCCGTCATCATGGTCGGCACCGGTCTGGCCGGAGCCTCGGCCGCGGCGACCCTGGGCGAGGCCGGCTACAACGTCGTCTCGTTCTGCTACCAGGACAGCCCGCGCCGCGCCCACTCCATCGCCGCGCAGGGCGGCATCAACGCCGCCAAGAACTACCGCAACGACGGCGACAGCATCTACCGGCTGTTCTACGACACCGTCAAGGGCGGCGACTTCCGCTCCCGTGAGTCCAACGTCTACCGTCTGGCCCAGACCAGCGTCGAGATCATCGACCAGTGCGTGGCCCAGGGCGTGCCCTTCGCCCGTGAGTACGGTGGTCTGCTCGACAACCGTTCCTTCGGTGGCGTGCAGGTCTCCCGGACCTTCTACGCGCGCGGACAGACGGGCCAGCAGTTGTTGCTCGGCGCCTACCAGGCCCTGGAGCGTCAGGTGGCGGCGGGCACCGTCGAGATGCACACCCGTCACGAGATGCTCGAACTCATCGTCGTGGACGGACGCGCCCGAGGCATCATCGTCCGTGACATGGTCACCGGTGAGATCGAGACGCACTTCGCCGACGCCGTGGTGCTGGCCACCGGTGGCTACGGCAACGTGTTCTTCCTGTCCACCAACGCCATGGGCAGCAACGTCACCGCGACCTGGCGCGCGCACCGCAAGGGCGCGCTCTTCGCCAACCCGTGCTACACGCAGATCCACCCGACCTGCATCCCGGTCAGCGGCGACTACCAGTCCAAGCTGACCCTGATGAGCGAGTCGCTGCGCAACGACGGTCGCATCTGGGTTCCCAAGAAGCACGGGGACACCCGCGACCCGCGCCAGATCCCCGAGGACGAGCGCGACTACTACCTGGAGCGCATCTACCCGTCCTTCGGCAACCTGGTGCCGCGTGACATCGCCTCTCGCGCGGCCAAGAACGTCTGCGACGAGGGCCGAGGCGTGGGCCCCAGCGGCCTGGGCGTGTACCTGGACTTCGCCGACGCGATCGGACGAATGGGACGCGACGTCGTCAAGGCCAAGTACGGCAACCTGTTCGACATGTACCAGCGCATCACCGGTGAGGACCCGTACGAGGTTCCGATGCGGATCTACCCGGCCGTGCACTACACCATGGGCGGCCTGTGGGTGGACTACGACCTACAGAGCACGATCCCGGGCCTGTTCGTGACCGGTGAGGCCAACTTCTCCGACCACGGCGCCAACCGCCTGGGCGCCAGCGCGCTGATGCAGGGTCTGGCGGACGGCTACTTCGTCCTGCCCAACACCATCAACGACTATCTGGCCGACGCTCCCTTCGAGACGCTCGACGAGTCGCACCCGGAGGTCGTCGCCGCCAAGGAGCAGGTCACCTCCCGTATCGACAAGCTGCTCTCCATCCAGGGCTCCCGCACCGTCGACTCCTTCCACAGGGAGCTCGGCAGTCTCATGTGGGAGTACTGCGGCATGGAGCGCAACGAGGAGGGCCTGACCAAGGCCATCGAGCGTATCCGTGAACTGCGCGCCGAGTTCTGGCGTGACGTCAAGGTGCTCGGTACCAACGACGAACTCAACCAGGCACTGGAGAAGGCCGGTCGTGTGGCCGACTTCCTGGAACTGGGCGAGCTCATGTGCATCGACGCCCTGCACCGCCGGGAGTCCTGCGGCGGGCACTTCCGTTCCGAGAGCCAGACCGAGGACGGCGAGGCGCTGCGTCACGACGACGAGTTCGCCTACGTCGCGGCCTGGGAGTTCGGCGGCGTTGACAGCAAGCCCGTACTCCACAAGGAGAACCTGGAGTACGAGTACGTCGAGATGAAGCAGCGGAGCTACAAGTGAACATCACCCTGCGCGTATGGCGTCAGAAGGGGCCCGACGACGAGGGTCGGATGGCCACCTACAAGCTCACCGACGTCTCCCCGGACATGTCGTTCCTGGAGATGCTCGACGTCCTCAACGAGAAGCTCACGCTGGAGAACGAGGACCCGGTCGCGTTCGACCACGACTGTCGTGAGGGCATCTGCGGTGCCTGTGGCGTCGTGATCGACGGTGAGGCGCACGGCCCCGAGCGCACCACGACCTGCCAGCTGCACATGCGCAGCTTCAAGGACGGCGACACCATCACGGTGGAGCCGTGGCGGGCCAAGGCGTTCCCGGTCGTCAAGGACCTGGTCGTCGACCGTGGCGCGTTCGACCGCATCATCCAGGCGGGCGGCTACATCAGCGCCCCGACGGGTACCGCACCGGACGCCCACGCCAACCCGATTCCGAAGCCGGACGCGGACCGGGCCTTCGACGCCGCGACCTGCATCGGCTGTGGTGCGTGCGTGGCGGCCTGCCCGAACGCCTCCAGCATGCTGTTCACCTCCGCGAAGGTCACCCACCTGGGCATGCTCCCGCAGGGGCAGCCCGAGCGGGCCTCGCGCGTGGTGAAGATGATCAACCAGCAGGACGAGGAGGACTTCGGCGGCTGCACCAACATCGGTGAGTGCGCCGCGGTCTGCCCCGTGGGCATCCCGCTGGACACCATCTCCCAGCTCAACCGCGACCTGTTGGGCTCGCTCAGCAAGGGCAAGGGCTAGAGCCCGGCGTGACACACGGGCCGCGTCCCCTCCGGGGGCGCGGCCCTTCGCCTTTCGTCGCCGGTCACCGTGGTGGGAGAGCACGGGCGGTGCCTCTTCCCTCGTCGCACGAGGGCGTGGAAACACCGAACATGGTAGGTCGCGGGGGCGTCACCGGTGGGGCGTTCCCGGCAAGAGAGCACCCGGGAGCCCCGGGTCTCAGGCGGGGTCGCGCAGCAGGAAGTAGTTGGCCCCCACGTCCGGGCTCTCCACCTCACGGACCACCCGGAAGCCGAACCGTTCGTAGAAGCCGGCGGTCTTGTCGTCGAGTGTCTGGGTGAACACCGGAAGCCGCTCGGAGTCCGCCCGTTCCAGCCCGTGGGAGAGCAGTCCCTCCCCGATGCCGGTGCCGGCGAGCGCCGGATCGACTCCCAGCGTGGCCAGGTACAGGTGCGGCTCCTCGGGCGCGGCGAGCTTCCACTCGGCGAACACCCGCACGAGCCCCGCCATCCGGGAGCGGCCGACCAGGGAGGCCCAGTGCGGCCACGTGCGCAACGACACCAACCTGCCCTCGGGGTTGGAGCCGGGAGGCGCCCACAGCGCCGCCCCGCGCACCACGGGAGTCCTCTCGGTGTCGTCCTTGGTCTCGGTGACCCTGGTGTCTCCCGAGGGGACATAGCCGAAACCCGCGGTCAGGGCGAAGAAACGCCGGATGCGGGCCATACGCAGGACGTCGTCGGGAAACAGCCAGCGGAAGAACGCATCCTCCTGCGCCGCCCTGCTCAGAACACGCGACACACCGGCCACGTCGTCGATGGTGGCGGGACGGGAGACTGCGGTGACGATCGGACTCATCCCTGTTCTTTCCGGTCGAAGGGCTTTCGCCCATGCTAGATCACGGAAATATCACGGCATCGCCGTGGTGGGGGTGGGAGCGCCCCCCGTGTCGGGAACAGGACCCGGGAGCCGCTGACCGAACACGTGGGCACGTACCCAGGAGTGCATGGCGATGGCGGCGGCGGCCCCGGCGTTGATCGACCGGGTCGAACCGAACTGCGCGATGGACAACACGTCGCGACACACCCGGCGGGCCTCCTCGGACAGGCCGGGGCCCTCCTGGCCGAACACCAGCACGGCCTCCCTGGGCAGGGGATAGGTCTCCAGCGGTACCGCGCCCGGCAGGTTGTCGACCCCCAGGAGGGGAAGTCCACGCTCGTCGGCCCACGCCACCAGCGCCTCGGTGTCGGGATGGTGATGGACGTGCTGGTAGCGGTCGGTCACCATCGCACCGCGCTTGTTCCAGCGGCGGCGGCCCACGATGTGCACGGCGGCGCAGCCGAACGCGTTGGCGGTGCGCACGACCGAACCGATGTTGAAGTCGTGCGACCAGTTCTCCACGGCGACGTGGAAGGGGTGGCGTCTGGTGTCCAGGTCGGCCACGATCGCCTCACGCCGCCAGTACCGGTAGCGGTCCACCACGTTCCGGCGATCGCCCTCCGCCAGGAGTTCGGTGTCGTAGTGGTCGCCTTCCGGCCAGGGGCCCGGCCAGGGGCCCACGCCCACCTCACCGCGTGCCTCGTCCTCGCCCGGGTCATCGGAAGGGGCACGCGGAACGGACCCGTCACCGGTGCCGGCGACGGGGGGACAGACGGAGTCTGATGCGGGGTGTTCGTTCATATCCGTTCCAGCTTACGAACGCCCCGCAGTGGAGGTCCTCGCAGCCCGGAGGGTGGCGTCCTCGTGGAAGCCCCGGATCCGAAAGTCCCGGGCGTGGCCGCCCACCCGGGCCTGGAAGCCGTTGTACACGGCGCGGTCGCCGTCCTGGACGACCTCCCGGCGCGGCCCGTCCGCCGGAGGAAGGACCAGGGGTCCTCGCCCTCGGCGTGTTCCCGGTGTTCCACGATCGTGACCGGCGCCGTCGGTCGCGGGGCCGGTGATCCTCGTCACCGCGTCCGTGGCGGTGGCGACGGCGAGGGTGGCGGGAGCGGTCATGGGGGACCCCTCCGTCCCGGGGCCGTGTTCCCGGCCCCTTCGTTCAGGCCCGGCGTTGTCGCGCTTTCACGACCAGGAGGGTCAGTCCGCGCCAGCCGAGCATGGTGGCGGCAAGGAACGCCGAGGTGACCACGACGAAGCTGAGAGGGGCGCTCTCACCGTCGAACAGGCGCAGCACCATACCGCCGGCCACGGTCACGGCCCACACGAACAGACCGGTCGGCCAGAGCCTGGCGGGGGCCTTCCAGGCCATGGTGACCACCCAGCCCAGGACCGTCCCGGCGGCGAAGGGCCATGCGACGGAGACGACGGAGGCCAGGGCGGTACCGGTCGCGTGGTCGATCTTGCCGATGACGACGAAGGCGAGGACACAGGCCAGGTCGGCCAGAAGGGCGACGAGGGCGATGGGCGCCGTGGAGGAACGCATGTGACCAGGTTACGCACGGTGTGCGAGCCTCCCCGCGGGGGGCGGACCCGGGGCCGGGCGTCTCGGTGAGGACGCGCTCCGGCGGTCGGAGCCCGCACCTGAGGAGCGAGCCGACACCTCTCGGGCGTCGCGGCCCCCGCCCCGGCCGTCGAGTGGGGCGGGGCCGCGCGTGGCGGCAGTCGAGCCGGACCGGGCACGGCGAAGACCCCGGTCGGGCGATCTAGCCCTCGCCCCGCAGGTTCTTCTTGAGGAACTCCACCTGGAGCAGCATCAGGTTCTCCGCCACGGTCGGGTCCGAGGGCGAGTGCGTCACCCCCGACAACGGCAGCACCGTGTGCGGGCGTCCCGCCGCCATCAGGGCCGACGACATCCGCTGGGTGTGGGCGAAGGCCACGTTGTCGTCGGCCAGCCCGTGGACCATCATCAGGGGTCGCTCCAGCCCGGCCGCCTCCTTCAACAGCGAACTGCGCGCGTAGGCGTCGGGCTCGCCCTGGGGGGTGCCCAGGTAGCGCTCGGTGTAGTGGGTGTCGTACAGCGCCCAGTCGATGACCGGTGCGCCGGCGACGGCGGCGTGGAAGAGATCCGGACGGCGCAGCACCGCCAGTGCCGCCAGATAGCCACCGAAGGACCAGCCGTGGATGCCCACCCGGGACAGGTCGAGGAAGTCGAACCGCTCCGCCGCGTCGCGCAACGCCGCCACCTGGTCCTCCAGGACGGGCTCCGCCAGGTCCAGGTGTACGCTCTGTTCCCACTCCATACCGATGCCCGGGGTGCCGCGCCCGTCCGCGATGATCACCGCGAACCCCTGCTCGGCGTACCACTGGGCGTTCAGGTAGGCGGCGCGGGAGTCCAGCACCCGCTGTGCGTGCGGGCCTCCGTAGGGCGCCATCAACACGGGCAGCCGCCCGTCCCCGTGGAACCAGGAGGGCAGTACCAGCGCCGACGGGATCCGGCGCTCGGCGGCCCGCCAGAACTCCACGCGAGGCTCGGGAAGATCGGGGACCTCGGCGAAACTCTCGATCTCGGTGAGGGTGCGACGTGTCTCGGTGCCGGCACCGCGCACGACCATCGTGCGTACTCCGGTGAAGTCCATCGAGCGATGCTGGAGCACAAGGGTGTCGCCGCGCAGCCGCCCCGAGCGCAGACCGCCGTGCGCGCTCCCGCCCTCGACGCCCCGGCCCTCGGGCACCTCCACCGGCGCGGCCAGGCCCGTGTCCGACTCGACCAGCCACAACGACACCTGGCCGGGACTTCCCATGGGAGAACCCGAGTACAGGATCCGGTCGCCGTCCACGTCCACCACGCCGCGCACGTACACGTCGTCGGGGCCGACCGGGTTCTCGCCCACGTACACCCGGCGTTCCCCTCCCGGCTCGCGGCCGATCCACACCAGTGCGCCCGAACCGGTGTAGGCGGGCACACCCGGCATGATCTCGACCCACACCTCGTCGGTCTCGGTGCGTACCGGCGCGACCAGGCCGGTGGCGGGGTCTGCGCTGAACAGCGTCAGCGTGCGCTGGTCCCGACTCTGGGCGGTGAACACCAGGGTCGGTGTGCCCTCGGGACCGGTCGTCCAGCCCACCGTCGCCAGATAGGGCAGTTCCCGGCGGTCCCACTCCATCCAGACGGGCGAGGGGCGCTCCCCGGCGTGTCGGTCGTCCGACGGGTCCAGCGGGAACACGGCCAGGCGCACATCGGCGTTGGTGCCGCCCGCGGGCGGGTAGCGCAGGGCGGTCGGCTCCTGTTCGGGGCGTCCCGGGTCGGACACGTACCAGGTGTCGACCTCGGACTCGTCCACGCGCGTGACCGCGAGGGAGGAACCGTCCGGAGCCCACCAGAAACCCCGGTAACGCCCCATCTCCTCGGCGGCCACCAGTTCCGCCAGACCGAAGGTGACCTCGGGGCCGTCCGGCTCGGCGACCACCCGGTCCCCATGGTCGGGCCGGGCTCCGGAGATGTCGATGACGCGTACGGCACCGCCGCTGACGTAGGCGATCCGGTCTCCGGCCGGACTGATCCGCGGGTCCACCACCGGGGTGGTGGCGGGAAGTTCACGCGGCGTACGGTCGTCTCCGACGAGGTCGACGTAGAAAAGTCGCCCGGACAGGGTGAACACCGCCCGGGTGAACGCGTCGTCCACCGAGTAGGCGACGATGCCGCCGCCGCTCTCACGCAGGCGCTCGCGGCGGGCCCTCTCCTCGGGGGGAAGGTCCTCGTCGTCGGCGCCCAGTGTGGTGGGGTCGGCGAGCAGCGTGGTGGCGCCCGCCCCTTCCGTCTCGTGGATCCACAGACAGGTGGAGGCGTCCGCCCCGTCTCGTCCCCTGAGGAAGGTGACACGGCGTCCGTCCGGCGAGATCTCGAACGCACGCGGAACACCGATCGTGAAGCGCCGGGTACGGGCCTGTTGGCGAGGAAAGCTCATAGGCCGATTGTGTCGTATGGGGCAGGGGTGGGAGGCGAGGGGCCACGGCTCCTCGCCCGGAAGGGAGAAGGGCACCGGATCCGGCGCGCTCGGCGAAGTCGGGGACGGAACGCGGACCTGCCCGGTATCGTTCGCTGGGTGAGCGACAGGCGACTGATGATGGTGCACGCGCACCCCGACGACGAGAGCATCGTGACCGGGGCGACCCTGGCCAAGTACGCGGCCGAGGGGGCCGGTGTCACCCTGGTGACCTGCACACTGGGGGAGGAGGGCGAGGTCATACCGCCGGACCTGGCGCACCTGGCCTCCGACCGTGAGGACACCCTGGGCGAGCACAGGATCGGCGAACTCGACAAGGCGTGTCTGGCCCTGGGCGTGCGTGACCACCGCCTTCTGGGCGGCCCCGGCCGCTACCGGGACTCGGGGATGATGGGCACCACCGCCAACGAGCATCCGGACGCCTTCTGGAACGCGAACGTGGAGGAGGCCGCCACCGGGCTGGCCGAGATCATCCGCGAGGTGCGGCCGCACGTACTGGTCTGCTACGACGAGTACGGAGGCTACGGGCATCCCGATCACATCCAGGCCCACAGGGTCACCCGTCGGGCCTTCCAGCGCGCCGCGGAACGGTCCATGCCCGGCGCGCCCTGGCAGGTGCGCAAGCTCTACGCGATCGCTCAGCCCATATCGCGCATCGAGGAGTCCATCGCGCGACTGAACGAGGAGTCCGGTCCCTTCACTCCGCCCACACGCGTGTCCGACATCGCAAGGGGCACTCCCGACACGATGGTGACCACCCGTGTGGACGCCACCGAACACTGGGCGGCCAAGGCCCTGGCGATGCGCTCCCACGCCACCCAGATCACCGTGGAGGGGGAACGTTTCGCCCTGTCCAACGGCATCGCGCAGGAGATCGACGCCGTCGAGTACTTCACCCTGCTGGCGGGCTCGGCTCCCCGCAGCCGACCGGGCGCCTACGAGGACGACCTGTTCGCGGGGCTGTGATCGCGACCGGTGGAGGGGACCGTCTACCCTCGTTGGCTGTGAGCACACCTGAGACCGCCGCGCCCGAAGAAAGACCCCGGGGACCCCTGTCACCGCTGCTGACCGCGGCCACCCTCGTGGTGCTGGTACCGCTCGGCGCGGCGGTGGGGATGTTCTGCACCTTCGGCGCGGGCTGGCTGACCCGGTACTGGGGGGCGGGGATGCCCGTCCCGGTGCTGGCGGTCGCCGGACTGGTGGTCTTCCTGGTGCTGCTGTACTGCGCCTGTCGCCTGTGCGCGTGGGGGAGCCGACGCCCCTCGGCCGCCGTCGCCTTCGCGGTCGGCTACCTGGCCTCGGCGGTCGCCCTGGTCGGCTACGTCGCCGGGGGGAACCTGGTACTCACCGACCACCTGATGCACAACGCCTACCTGTTCGGGTCGATGCTGGCGCTGATGCTCGCGGTCGTCCGCGGCTGGACGACCTCCCTCACGGCGTCCCCGCCGCACGCGACCCGGGTGCCCTGGAACTGACCGGAGAACGCCGTGGGAGCGCACCGGCGGGTGTCGCGCGCTCGGCGATCAGGACCAGAATTGCAGCAGCAGCTCGCCGTAGAAGACGATTCCGCTGAACACCGGGTTGGGCAGGACCAGGCTGAACAGGGTGTAGACCAGGTCGACCAGTGCGTCGTTGAGGCCGGGGAACCACAGGACGGCGAACACCGCGACCGAACCGAACAGGGCGTTGGCCCGTGCGGTCGGGACCCAGGAGGCACGGGTGCAGGCGGCCAGGACCTCGAAACCGTCCAGCCCGGGGATCGGCAGCAGGTTGATCAGGGCGGAGGTCAGGTTGGCGAAGCACAGGAAGGCCATGGCCGAGATGGCCCAGTTGGTGGTGTCGTTGCCCGGGGGCACCAGGATGGACACGGTGACGGCGAGGGCGGCGGCCGTCAACAGGCCGGCCAGTGGCCCCGCGAGCGCCACCAGGACGCGGTGGAGACGGGAGGGGATCCGCTCCCAGTCCACGTAGGTGGGCGGACCGGTCATACCGAAGGCCCCCAGGCCGAGGTAGGCCGAGGGCAGTACCAGACCGGCGAAGGCCTGCCGGTAGGCGAACGGGTTCAGCCGCAGGTAGGCGCTACCGCGCAGGGAACGGTCGCCCGCCAGGTAGGCGGCGAGGGCATGCGCGAACTCGTGGACGGTCAGGGAGACGATCCACCCGAGCAGGATGAACAGCGGTGGGATCAACGGGGTGACGCTGGTGCCGTCGGCGACCCATTCCAGCTCCACGGCCCGCCAGGACAACCAGCCGGCGAAGCCGGTCAGACCCACCAGGAGGACGAACACCGGGCTGGGCAGGAAGTCCATCCGGCTCGCGGCGGAGACGCCGTCGGGGTCCGTCCGGGAGACGGTGGCCCCTTCCCCACCGGAGGACGACGTGTCCGGCCGTGGGGCGGAGGGGGAGTCCGCGCCGTCGTCCCGGTCGAGGTTCGGCCGGTTGAGGGCGTCGTCGGGCATCTGCTCCCACGGGTCGGAGCCGGCCACCTCACCGGGCTCGGGCACGTCGGTCGTCTCCGCCTTGCGCGGCGGCTCGGGCGTGGACATGCTGCTCCTGCTGCTCTTGGATGGTTCCGTGCTCCAGATTAGGTGCTGTCCGGTACCTCTTCACAGCGGGTGGAGGTTGGGAGCGGATGCTCTTCGTTCCCGCGTCGCCTCGTACGGTCCACATCGACGCCGAGGGCACGGCCCTCGTTCGGGGGCGGTGGTCGGCGCGTGCTCCGATCCCACCGAGCGGGCTCTTCCTCGGGCGGCCTCTTTCTCGGGCGGGCTAGACCACGGCTCGGGGCGCCACCGCGGACCGGTGCAGACAGGCGATCGCGAACGTCCGCCCCGTCGGGGTCAGCTCCCGATGTCCGGCGCCGTCGTCCTCGTCGAGCAGGCCCAGGGCCTCCAACAGCCAGCTCACCGCCATCACCAGTGCGCGCACCTGGTCGGAGGCCGCCTCCGCCGTCCGCCGGTGCGAGGCGGCGTGACGTCCTGCGGTCACCGGCGGCTCCACCGGGACCCACCCCGACTCGG
The DNA here is from genome assembly GCF_030271535.1 of Nocardiopsis sp. ATB16-24. Taxonomy (GTDB): domain Bacteria; phylum Actinomycetota; class Actinomycetes; order Streptosporangiales; family Streptosporangiaceae; genus Nocardiopsis. The sequence goes on from NZ_JASCXJ010000008.1 coordinate 21,646, forward strand.
TCAACGTCCGCTCGGCCGCCTCCACGTCGGACTCGTCGCGCCGCGCGTGCGACCCCGTGCCCTGCGGGGAGCGCGCCAGCAGCATCCCCAGCAGCGTCTCCGCGGCCGCCTGCTCCAGACCGCCGGTGCGGCACAGGCTCTCGGTGGCCGCCTGCCACAGCGCCTCGGGGTCCTCCCTCAACTGGCGTCCTCGCCGGGTCAGCACCAGGCGACGCCCCGCCCGACGCACGGCCCGCATCCCGCGCAGTGTCTGGTGCAGGGCGATCAGCTGGGTGGCGTCGGTCTCGCTGCGCGGGGGCGCGGGCGAGGTCCGCCAGCCGAAGTCCTCGCACATCTGCCGCACCACGCTCGGCGAGATGTAGCCGATCTGGGTGAGCGCGATGCCGTCCGCGGCCAGGTCCAGCAGACGTTGCAGGGGCGCCATCGCCGACTCCGCGGCGCGCGGCACGTCCGAACCCGCGATGATCTGCCCCACCAGCGGCCAGAGACGTTGGCGGTGCGGATGCGCGGACGAGCTCAGCCAGGCCCGGACCCGTTCCTCGCGTATGCGGTCCAGGTGGCTCAGTCCCCGGTTGTCCGGCTGGGTGAGGAAGGAACGGGTGAAACGCTCCTGGGCGGGGCGCCAGCCGCGTTTTCCCGGACGCACGTCGCCCAGGAGGATCGCCAGCTCCAGAGCGGAGGCGGTCTCACGGCGGGCCCGGATCTCGGCGTCGCCGACCGCCGTCCCCCAGGTCAGCTCGGGCAGGTCCGGCGGTTCCACCCCCGACTCCCACATGAGCCGCTCGTACATGGCCAGTCCGGCCGCGTGGTCCTCGGCGTAGACGGTGAGCAGGGTGGTCGTCTCGGGAGACGAACAGATCTGTGCGTAGCGATACAGCTGGAGGAGGGAGAAGAGGGAGCCGAGGGCCCGGGCCGCGAACAACTGTTCATCGGTGGAGTTCTGGAAGCGGACCGGCAGCTCGAACCAGCAGAATCGTTGAACGGCGTGTTGGTTGAGTCTTTCGAGCTCCTGCCCCGGTGCCAGAGTGTCCAACGCCGAGCGGGCCATGTCGGCGGCCCGTTCGTCCCGTCGGGCCAACTCGGCGAGGGCGGACGCTACGGCTTCGCGCATGTGGGCGCTCACCACCTCCCCGCGTACCGGGCGCCCGCTCTCCGCGTGGGTGTTCGTCGGGGGCGCGATGCTCTTGGGTTCGTCCCGACGGGCCCGGAAGGGACCGCGCTGGGACTCGTGCCTCTCCTACCCCGCCCGGGGCGAAGAATGCCTCTGGTCAGGTGCGGTGTGCGTGCCGCCCACGGGCGACACCCGCGCCGCAGTCGCGGGTCCGGGGCGTCAGGGCGCCTGTGGAGGGCGCCCGCCACGACGGCGAGGGGGGACGGGGGGAACGACACGACTCGCGGCGATGGTCGGCTCCTCCACCTCCGTGGTGGAGCCGTCTCGTCGGCGCAGGGTGAGAACACCGTCGGCCCAGGACTCGACGACACCGACGATATCGGTGAATCCGCCTCCGGGGAGGCGGATTCGCACAGAAACCCTGCGGCCGACGTCCTTCGGGGAGATCCGATGGACCAGGCGTCCCCTGATGTGCATGGAAGCGACCCCCGAATGTGCGCTGCTCGTCCTCGGCAGCCATACTAGGAGTACGAGATCTGTGCCAATTGCTTGCAGGGCCCGTGAGCGGGGCGGAGCGCCCGCACGCCATCCCCGTCCGGGGCCTCTGAAAAGTCCCCGCCTCTCCGCGGAGCGCGGGGATGAGACAAGGAGTACGACGTGACCTACGTCATCGCGCAGCCCTGTGTCGATGTGCTGGACAAGGCGTGCATCGACGAGTGCCCCGTGGACTGCATCTACGAGGGTGAGCGCATGCTCTACATCCACCCGGACGAGTGCGTTGACTGCGGTGCGTGTGAGCCGGTCTGCCCCGTGGAGGCCATCTACTACGAGGACGACCTTCCCGAGCAGTGGTCGGACTTCTACAAGGCCAACGTCGATTTCTTCGACGACCTGGGGTCCCCGGGAGGAGCGTCCAAGGTCGGAAAGATCGACCGTGACCACCCGATCGTGGCCAAGCTGCCGCCACAGGCCGAGTAACCCGGCTGTGCGCCGGGTGTGACCCGGCCCCGCACCGCGGCGGGCGGCGCATCCCCGTGGCGCAGAGGGTGCGCGCCCGTTCCGTGACCTGTCGCGCCGATTCCGCCGGGCGGAGTCGGCGCGACTTTCGTGAGAACAGCTCGAACTGGATGGAGTGTGCACCGATGGCCGAACGGCGACCCGTGGCCGACCGGCTCCCGGCCTTTCCGTGGGACAGGCTGGCGCCGTACAAGCAGAAGGCCGCCGCGCACGCCGACGGCATCGTCGACCTGTCCGTCGGTACCCCGGTCGACCCGGTCCCGGCGGTCGTGCGCAGGGCCTTGGCCGAGGCGTCCGACGCCCCCGGATACCCCCCGACCTGGGGGACCCCGAAGCTGCGTGCGTCCATCCAGGGGTGGCTGGAACGCCGACACGGCGTGCACGTGACCGAGGGGGCCGTCCTGCCCACCGTGGGTTCCAAGGAACTCGTGGCCTGGCTGCCCACCCTTCTCGGGCTGGGGGAGGGGGACAGGGTCGTCCACCCCGAACTGGCTTATCCGACCTACGACGTCGGCGCCCGTATCGCCGGGGCGACCCCGGTGGCCTCCGACGGATTGGCGGCCCTCGGTCCCGCGTCGGTGGGGCTGGTGTGGGTGAACTCGCCGAGCAACCCGACCGGACGTGTGCTGGGTGTTCCGCACCTGCGCAAGGTCGTGCAGTGGGCGCGTGAGCGCGGCGCGATCGTGGCCTCCGACGAGTGCTACCTCGACCTGGGGTGGGGCGACACCGAGCCGGTGTCCATCCTGCACCCGGACGTGTGCGGTGACTCCCACGAGAACCTGCTGGCCGTGCACTCGCTGTCCAAGCGCTCCAACCTGGCCGGGTACCGCGCCGCCTTCGTGGCGGGCGACCCCGCGCTGGTCCAGGAGCTGTTGGAGGTGCGCAAGCACGCCGGAATGATCGTTCCCGCCCCGGTCCAGGCGGCCATGGGCGCGGCCCTGGACGACGACGCGCACGCCGACGAGCAGAAGGAGCGTTACCGCTCCCGTCGAACACGGCTCCGCGAGGCCTTCGAGGGCGCCGGCTGGAGCGTCGAACACTCCGAGGCCGGTCTCTACCTGTGGGCCCGCCACCCCGACCACGACGCCTGGGGCGCTGTCGCCCACCTCGCCGAGCGCGGCGTCCTGGTCGCCCCGGGGGACTTCTACGGGATCGCGGGCGCGGGTCACGTACGGGTGGCCTTCACCGCGAACGACGAGCGCGTGCGGGCCGCGGCCGAACGCCTGGGCTGAGCGCCCGCCGAGGGCGACCGGAGTCGGTCCCCCGAGGGAGGAGGACGCTAACGCAGGAGGAGGCCCTCCTCGGTGGAGGCGTCCTCGGCCGTGCTCCAGGCCTCGGCGCCGTCCACACCGTCCGAAGCGCGCCACTGTCGACCGTCGTAGGTCACGGTCGTCAATCCGTACTCCTCGGCGTGCGCCACCGCCCACAGGGCCATCGCCCATCCCAGGTCCCCCGTGCGGGGGCGGGAGGGGTCGACTTCGGGCAGGTCCTCCGGGTGGGTGCCGAACACACGGGCCATCTCCTCCCGGGCGCCCTCGACGTCGGCGTCGCCCGCCCGCGTCGCCTCCACGGTCTCGGCGTCGTACCAGCAGGTCAGGGCCGGCCCCAGAGCACCGGTGAAGACCTCGGTCATCCGCTCCGACAGCGGTTCGTGCTGGTCGTAGGCGTAGCCGTCCGCGCTGCGCTGCACCGCCTGGGCCGCCTCGAAGACCGGGACGTCCTCCCAGCCGTCGACCTCCACCAGTTCGTCGTAGAAGGAGGCGCTGGAGAACACGGGGTCGAGGATCTCCTCCGGCTCCCCCCACTCCTGTGACGGCCGCTGCTGGAACAGGCCCAAGGAGTCCCGGTCGCCGTACTCCACGTTGTAGAACGCCGACTCCTGCCACACCGTCGCGTAGGCGACCGTCACGGCCTCCGGCGGCAGGTCCCGGCTGAACGCCACCCCGCCCACGGTCGCCGCGCTCTCGGCCTGGGCGCCCTCCATCGGGTACCTGTCGTCGGACATCTCCAGACGGCAGCCCGGTTCGGGCGCGGAGGTGGTGTCGAGCGGGTCGAACGTGGTCAGCACGTAGTACGCCCCGGCGACGAGCAGACCGCACACGAGGGTCAGGGCGAGCAGGATCTTGACGAAGGCGGAGAGCCTTCGACGCTTACTGGGCACAGGCGAACCAAGGGTCGGGTCGGTGACATGTCCGGTGCGCTGCCGGGGAAGGTGGGGACTTCCGCAGCGCGTTGGAGGCGCCCGGCGGCACCGTACACGAATTGTAGTCACCACCGCCAAAAGCGACAGCGTGCCCGTGAGGGGCGGCCCCGCGGGGTGGTGGTGACCGCACACCCGTCACGAGCGGCTAACGTGTGTGCACATGACCAGCTCGTACTCCAGCCCACTGCCCGACCGGATCGACGAACTCTGGGAGAAGCGCGCCGAACTCACGCCCGACCACGCCGAGGCGCGTGAGGTCATCACCGGCGCGATCGACCAGATCGACGAGGGCGGGGCCCGTGTGGCCTTCGTCGACCCCTCCACCGACCAGGTGGTGGTCGACGAACGCGCCAAGCGTTCCATCCTCCTCGGTTTCAAGGTCCTGGACATGAAGGAGTCGCAGGTCGGCGACTTCTATCACCACGACCGCATGCCGCTCAAGACCCGTTTCGACGGCGTCCGTGTGGTCGCGGGAGCGATCGCCCGCTGGGGCTCCTACCTCGCCCCGGGGGTCGTGCTCATGCCGTCCTTCACCAACATCGGCGCCTACGTCGGTTCCGGCACCATGGTCGACACCTGGGCCACGGTCGGCTCCTGCGCCCAGGTCGGCGAGAACGTCCACCTGTCCGGCGGGGTCGGTGTCGGCGGCGTCCTGGAGCCTCCGCAGGCCTCACCGGTGATCATCGAGGACGAGGCCTTCCTCGGCTCCCGCAGCATGGTCGTCGAGGGCGCCCGCGTGCGCAAGGGCGCCAAGCTCGGTGCGGGCACCATCCTGACCTCCTCCACCCGTGTGTTCGACGCCGAGACCGGAGAGGAGCTCCCGCGTGGGGAGGCTCCGGCCTGGTCGGTGTGCGTCACCGCCAACAGGACCAAGAGCTTCCCCGGCGGTGACTTCGGCATGCCGGTGCTGCTGGTGCTCAAGCGTCTGGAGGAGGGGCAGGAGCACGAGAAGCTCGCCCTGAACGACCTGCTCCGCGAACACGGCGTGAACGCCTGACGGACGTGTCGGAGAACTCGGGGCGCCCCCTCGTACGGGGGCGCCCCGACGCGCTCTAAGGTGGTCTGCGCGCGCGGACACGCGTATGCGCGCACCCCCGTAGGTGCGCGCGGACCCACCGACCCACCGAAACGGGGCGACACATGCTGGACCTGACCTCGGACGCCGTGACCCTGACCGCCTCCCTCGTGGACATCCGCTCCGAGAGCGGTGACGAGAAGGTCCTCGCCGACGCGATCGAGAACGCCCTGTCCGGGCTCGGCCACCTGACCGTCACTCGCGACGGCGACGCGGTCGTGGCGCGTACCGACCTCGGCCGCCCCCGCCGCGTCGTCATCGCCGGCCACATCGACACGGTCCCGATCGTCGACAACGTCCCCTCCCACGTGGCCGACGGTCGTCTGTACGGGTGCGGTGCCTCCGACATGAAGGCCGGTGTCGCCGTCCAGCTCAGGCTCGCCGAGGCGGTGCCCGAGCCGGTGCACGACGTCACCTACGTCTTCTACGACAACGAGGAGGTCGACGCCTCCCGCAACGGTCTTCTCCGCCTCTCCCGCACCCACCCCGAGTGGCTGGCGGGGGACTTCGCGATCCTCATGGAACCCACGGACGGCGTCATCGAGGGCGGTTGTCAGGGCACCATGCGCGTGGAGGTCACCGCGCGGGGCGAGCGCGCCCACAGCGCCCGTTCCTGGATGGGAAAGAACGCCATCCACGGCGCCGGGGCGATCCTGGACGTCCTGCGCGCCTACACCCCGCGTGAGCCGGAGGTGGAGGGACTGCGCTTCCACGAGGGGCTCAACGCGGTGTTCATCGAAGGCGGCGTCGCGGGCAACGTCATCCCCGACGAGTGCGTGGTCAAGGTCAACTACCGTTTCGCCCCGGACCGGTCGATCGCCGAGGCCGAGGCGCACCTGCGCGAGGTCTTCGCCGGGTTCGAGGTGGAGGTGGTGGACGCCGCCGCCCCCGCCCGTCCGGGGCTGGACGACCCGTCGGCCGCCGCGTTCGTCACGGCGGTGGGGGAGGGCGAGGCCCGCGCCAAGCTCGGATGGACCGACGTGTCCCGCTTCTCCGACCTGGGGGTCCCCGCGGTCAACTACGGCCCCGGCGACCCGCTGCTCGCCCACACCAGGGACGAGTACGCCGAGATCGCCGAGATCCGTGAGGCGGAGGAGCGCATGATCGCCTGGTTGACCGGAGCCCGCTGACCCTCGACGGAAGGACGGCTCCCCGAGGATCCAGGACCCCACGGTCACCGCCAGGACATGTGTGGTTCAGGTGTGAGCATGTTCGGCCCGGATACCTTGTACGGCATGACGGAAGCACAAGAGCAGGTACGACGGGCGGGTCCCCTCACCTATCGGGGCAGCTCCATTCCCAACACCACCACCGACCAGCGCCTCCTGGACCGGCGTGGACCCTCCGAATGGGTGCACACCGACCCCTGGCGCGTGCTGCGCATCCAGTCGGAGGTAGTGGAGGGCTTCGGCCTGCTGTCGGAGCTGCCCGCGGCGGTGAGCGTGTTCGGCTCGGCCCGGATCAAGCCGGGCGACCGCTACTACGACCTCGGAGTCGAGGTCGGAGCCAAGCTCGCGCAGGCCGGGTACGCCACCGTCACCGGTGGGGGACCGGGTTTGATGGAGGCCGCCAACAAGGGCGCCCAGGAGGCGGGCGGGCTGTCGGTGGGGCTGGGCATCGAGCTGCCCTTCGAGCAGTCGCTCAACGAGTACATCGACATGGGCATGACCTTCCGGTACTTCTTCGTCCGCAAGTTGATGTTCGTCAAGTACTCCCAGGCCTTCGTGGTCCTGCCCGGTGGCTTCGGCACCCTGGACGAGCTGTTCGAGGCGGCCACCCTGGTCCAGACCCGCAAGGTCACCAGGTTCCCCATCGTGCTGGTGGGCACCGAGTTCTGGGGTGGGCTGCGGGACTGGATCCGGGACAGCCTGCTGGAGAACGAGCTGATCAAGAAGCACGACATGGAGCTCGTCCAGGTCGTCGACGGTCCGGAGGAGGTCGTCGACATCATCCGCGACTCCCACATGGACATGGCGCGACGGTACGAGGAGTCGGAGGAGCGGCCGGGACCCGAACAGTAGGGCACGGTGAGCGGTTCGGCGGACTCCGGGGAGGGGCACGACCGGAGTCCGCCACGGGGTCCATGTCCGGTCGGGTATGGCACGATCGTGTCCGTGCCTGTTCTCATCATGGTCCTCGTCGCCGCCGCCGCGCTGGCCGTGCTCGCCGGCGTGGTCTGCGTCGTGCTCGGCAAGGGCGGTCGACTCGCCCGCTTCGAGGCCGACTACCTCCCGCTCCCCCTGCCCGACGACCGCCCCGTCAAGGCGTTCGACCTCGCCCGTCTGGTCCTGCCCCTGGCGATGTGGGGCTACCACGTGCGCGCCGTGGACGAACTGCTCCTGCGCCTGACCGCCACCCTGCGCGAGCGGGAGGAGCGGATCCAGGACCTGGAGTGGCGTCTGTCGCGCCTGGACCCGTCCTATGTCCCGGAGGGAAGCGGTCCACGGCCGGGTTCCCATCTGCCCGGAGACGCCTTCGCCCCCGGGTTCCCCGAGAGGGGGACCGACCCGGACGGCTCCGGAGCCGACGGAGGGGGTCGCGGTGGGACGGAGGAGGCCCCGAGTGCGTCGACCGACGGCTCCGGGGGCGCGTCGCCCGGAGGCGACGTCGAGCGCTGACCCTCGGTCACGGCCCGGCGCCCCATCGTGGGTATGTCGTGCATCACATCCACGGTGCCCTTCTTGGGCGGTTCGACGTGTTCGGGTGCTCTATTCTCGTTCGCTGTACCCGGGTACCCCCACTCCGCCGGAGTGGGTGCAGCACCGTTGAGGATGGCGAGGATGGACGCAGCAGCCGAACTGGAATCGGGCGCCGAGGCCAAGGGTGAACAGCCGGCCCCCTCCGTGACGGTCGCCCCCGTGCAGCTGTCCCTGTGGCCTCCGCCCAGGTCGACCCGTCACAGTAGTCGTCGCCGCCGGCAGCTCACCGTGCTGGCCGCGGTCGTGCTGACCGTGCTGTTGATCGGGGGCGGCGTCACGGCGTGGGCCCTGCTCTTCGACGGCGCCGCCGAGGACGCGGACGAGAGCACGGCGCCGGCCGACTCCTTCTCCGGTTCCTGGTCCGGTGAGATGGTGCAGGTGGACACCGCGGGCGAACACGTGGCGGACTGGCACGCCGAGGTGCGGATCGAGGAGGGCGCCGAACGTGGCAGCACCGTGTGGACGACCTTCTCCTGCTCGGGAACGCTCGCACTGTCCGCCGCCGACAACGACCGACGCGTGTACGCCTACACCGAGCTCGCCGATCCCGAGGAGCGCTGTGTGGACGAGGCCGAGCTGACCGTGTGGCCCACCGCGGACGGCGGCCTGAAGGCGGAGTGGTCGTCGATCACCCGGCAGGGGACCCGCATGGTCTCCACGGGCGATCTGCGCTGACCGCACCGGCTCGGAGAGCGTGGGGGTCGGGTCGTGGTCGCCGCGGGGCGTACACGTCCCGTGTGGTCCCCGCTGCTCCCTCAGAGCGGGAGACCGTACGGTTCCCAGGCTCTCAACGGGTTTCGGTCGGTACCGATATAACCTTAATGGTTGAAGGTTCCTCGTCGTCGGGTGTCCTCGACAGCGGTCCGAGCGCGATCTGGCGCACACGCGGTGGCGAACCTCCGAGATAATGGATTCGAGAGTGATCCACGTCCCCAGGCCATGGGGGCGCGGAATCACCCGGAACCGGCCTGCGGCCACAGGGCCGAGCCGGACCAAGCGGATCGGAGTCGGTGCTGTGGGTCGGCCCCGGTCACCCGCGAGGAACACTGAGAAAGGGGAATGGCATGGCGGCGATGAAGCCGAGGACCAGCGACGGGCCGATGGAGGTCACCAAGGAGGGTCGCGGCATCATCATGCGGGTCCCGCTCGAAGGCGGAGGACGCCTGGTCGTCGAGTTGACGCCGGATGAGGCCACCGAACTCCGGGACGCGCTCCAGGGCGTCGTCGGCTAGGACCGGCAGCACGTTCTTCCCCCACCAGGGCCAGAACGCCCGACGACCTTCGAGGTCGTAGACCCCCATGACAGCGAACGATTGTGAGCGGCCTGTGCCATTCGCCACGCAGATCCATCCCCGTCCGGGGAACCTCGCCGAATCCAGCGCGGACCTGTGGGTCATCCCCGTGCTCTCGGGAGACAACGGACCGACGGAGGTCGAAGGGGTCGCGGACAGCGGCCTGACACAGGTGCTTCCGGCTCCGCTCACCGATCTCTTCGCGCACTATTCGCTCGCCGGGAAACCCGGTGAGTCGGCCCAGTTCCCGGTGCCCCGGGACCAGGGGCTGGTCCGTCTGGCGCTTCTGGGGGTCGGTTCGGGTACGCCCGACGACCTCCGGAAGGCCGGCGCGGCCCTGGCCCGGGCGGCCCGGGGCAAGGAGCACGTGGCCTTCGCCTGGCCCGGCTTCGGCGCCGAAGCCGCCACCGCGTTCGCCGAGGGCGCGCTCCTGGCCTCCTACACCTTCAGCCTCAGGAGCACCGAGCCCCCGGCGGACCAGCGTCCCGCTCCGGTGATCGACGTGGTCGGTCCCGAGGACCTCGCGGACCCCCTGGACCGTGGAACCCGGTTGGCCGCGGCCACCGCCCTGGCTCGTGACCTCATCAACACCCCCTCCCTGACCAAGGACCCCGCGTGGATGGCGGTGCGCGCCCGCGAGGTCGCCGAGGAATCGGGGCTACAGGTGCGGGTCTGGGACGAGAAGGACCTGGAGAAGGAGGGCTTCGGCGCCATCCTCGGTGTGGGCCGGGGTTCGTCGAGACCGCCGAGGCTGGTCCAGCTGTCCTACACCCCGGAGGACCCCACCGGTCACATCGTGCTGGTGGGCAAGGGCATCACGTTCGACACCGGCGGTCTTTCGCTCAAGCCCAACGAGAACATGTCGTTGATGAAGACCGACATGAGCGGTGCGGCGGTCGTGCTCGCGGTGCTCTCCGCACTGTCGGCCATGGGATCCCGTGCCCGGGTGACCGGTCTGCTGGCGCTGGCCGAGAACGCCTTCTCCGGTGACGCCACCAGGATCGGCGACGTTCTCACGACCTACTCCGGCAAGACCGTGGAGGTGCTCAACTCCGACGCCGAGGGCCGGCTGGTCCTGGCCGACGCCCTGGGCTACGCGGTCGCCCGACTGGAACCGGACGTGATCGTGGACGTCGCCACCCTGACCGGGGCGGCCAAGCTCGCGCTCGGAACGGGTATGGCCGCGCTCTACAGCACCGACGACGCGCTCGCGGTCGAGTTGGAGAACGCGGGCAAGGCCTCCGGCGAGCCGCTGTGGCGGATGCCCCTGACCGAGGAGTACGTCCCGACCACGGAGTCCCGAGTGGCGGATCTGGCCAACATCGGGACCCGTGGTGAGTTCGGCCCGGCCGGAGCCACCGACGCGGCGCTGTTCCTGCGCGCGTTCATCGGCGACGTCGCGTGGGCCCACCTGGACATCGCCGGCCCCGGTCGGTCGACGAAGGAGAGCGGTCTGCTCAGCAAGGGGGGTACGGCCTTCTCCACCCGTGCCCTGCTGCGCTGGCTCGCCGAGCGGTAGCCGTACCGGACCGGAAGGTCTTGGCGGCCGGGAGGCCGGTGTCCTCAAGGGGCACCGGCCTCCCGGCCGTTCCAGGGGCGGTGGCGCGAGGGGCCCGGGGCGGCTCCGGTCCCGTCCGCCCCGGGTCACCGGATGGCGGCCAACAGCCCCTCGCCCACGGGCAGCAGCAGGGGGACGAACTCCTCCTCCTCGCGCACCCGGCGGATCACGTCACGTACGGCGGTCTCGCGCGGGTCGGGCGCGCGCAGGGGCCCGTCGGGCTCGGAGGAGGAGACCATGACGGCGTTGAAGACCACCATCCCGCCCGGGCGAAGCAACCGAAGGGCCTCGTCCAGGTACAGCGGATAGGACACCGTGTCGGCGTCCACGAACACCAGGTCGTAACCACCGTCGGTCAGTCGCGGCAGCACCTCCAGCGCGGCCCCCCGGATCAGTCGGGCCCGCCCGGGACCGAAACCGGCGCGGGCGAAGGCGGAGCGCGCGTAGTCCTGGTAGGCGGCGTTGGTGTCCACGGTGGTCAGGATCCCGCCCGGGGCCATGCCCCGCAGTAACCAGATCCCCGAAGCCCCGCACCCCGTGCCGACCTCGACCACGGACCGGGCTCCGATGGAGGCGGCCAGGAAGCGCAGCGCGGTTCCCGTGGCGGCGTCCACCGGGGGCGCCGCGGAGCGACTCCCCGCCTCATAGGCGTCCACGAGGGGCTCGTCCTCCATGGCGTCCCGCTCGAAGCGGGCCTGTTCGGTGCGGGCCCAGGTGAACCGGGCCGCTGTCTCCTCCGGGCTGGTGATGACGGCCTCCCACTGCGTCACGTGTCGGGTGGGGCTCTGACCAGCTGATGGTCACCCACCGTAGAATGGCGATCGCGGCCAGGTCATGTCCCTGGCAAAAGATTAGCCTGATCCGGAGCGAACTCCGAGCGTGGTGACGGGAACTTAATCCACGTCTCCCGGCGTTGAATCGGGATGAACGCACGTTGATCGCCACGAAGCAACTCTCCTGCCCGGGCCTGGCGGTGGATCAACGGGATGAAGGGAGCAGCGGTGACAGAGTCCGGCCCCGCCGTGGAGTTCGAGCCATGGGAACCCCCGAGCTGGGACGAAGTCGTCCGGACCCACTCCCCGCGCGTGTACCGGCTCGCCTACCGGTTGACCGGGAACAAGCACGACGCGGAGGACCTCACCCAGGAGGTCTTCATCCGGGTCTTCCGCTCCCTGGCCAACTACACCCCCGGAACCTTCGAGGGCTGGCTGCACCGCATCACCACGAACCTCTTCCTCGACATGGCACGGCGCAGGGCGCGTATCCGCTTCGAGGGCCTGGCCGACAACGCCGACGAACGCCTGGAGGGCCGCGAGCCCTCACCCGCCCAGCGTTACGACGACCGGCACTTCGACGCCGACATCCAGTCAGCGCTGGACGCGCTGCCCGCCGAGTTCCGTGCTCCCGTCGTCCTGTGTGACATCGAGGGGCTCTCCTACGAGGAGATCGCGGCGACGCTCGACGTCAAGCTCGGCACCGTCCGCAGCCGTATCCACCGGGGCCGCGCCCAGCTTCGACGGGCGCTGGAGCACCGGCGCTCCCTGTCCGCCAAGAGCGAGGCGCGCAGCGGTGGAAAAGTGATCAACGGGGAGGCCGAGTGAGTAGGGAACACCTGGGAGAGCGCCTGTCCGCACTCATCGACGGGGAACTGGGCCCGGCCGAGCACGAGAGCGCCCTCATCCACCTGGCGAAGTGCGAACCGTGCCGCTTCGAGGCCGACATGATGCGCCGCCTCAAGCGCCGTCTGAACGGCCTGTGCGAGCCTGAGCCGGACATGGACTTCCTCGGGCGGCTCACCAGCCTGTCCCGGGACGCCGGGGCCGCGGGGCCGCCTCCCTCGGACCCGCCGATCGCGGGCTTCGGCTCCGGTCCGCCCCTGGGCTCCTCTCCTCTCCTTGGAGGCCTTCCCGACGGTCGACCCTCCTCCGTACCCGCGGACGGCGGCTCGGCACCGCTTCGGCCGGAACACGTGTCGCGCCCGGACCGTCGACGTCTGGGCGGGAACCGTCTCGCCCACCTGTTCCCCCCGCTTCCCGGTGGTCGTTACGCGGTCGCGGGCCTGGCCGTGGCCACGACCCTCATCGGCGGCGCGTTCGCGGCCGGAGGCGAGGCGGAGGAGCCACCGGTGGTGCGACCCCGCCTGTCCGACTACGCGGTCGAACACGCGGTGACCAGCCGCCACATGCCGGTGGTCGACGCCCGACCCACGGCGACCGATCCTCCGCACGGCCCCAACGAAACCACCCGGTGAGCACGGGAGGACACTCCTCCGCCCACTCCGCTCCGGTCGGCCTGCTCATCCTGGCGGTGCTGTGCGTCCTCCTGGTCACCACCGCCGTCCGTCCCGACGCCTCCGCGGTCGCCGCGGACGGCCCCGACGACGGGATGCCGGTACTCAGACGCGCCGCCACCGCGGAAAGCGAGGTCGCCTACTCCGCGGTCCGTCAGATGACCGGGCCCGAGGGCCGGACCCTTCGGGTGCGAGTGATCAACAGCCCGGGGGACGGGGTCTCCCTGTCGCCCGTCGGCGCCGAGGAGACCACCCTCATGGTGCGCTCCTCCCCGGCCCTGGAGTCCTTGGACGACCGTCTGCTGCGCATGCTCCAGGACACCTACGCCGTGGCGGAGGCGGGGACGGCCGAGTTGGCGGGCAGACGGACACGCGTGGTGGAGGCCGCGCGCGCGGACGGTACCGTGGCGGGCCGCTTCTGGGTGGACACCGACACGGATCTGCTCCTGGGCAGGACCGTCTACGAGGCCGACGGCGAACCCGCGTTCAGCGTCCGCCTCACCGGGCTCCTTCTCGGGGAGACCTCATGGCCCGAGGACGAGGAGGGCGATGTCCCCTGGGGAGACGATCTCGACGGGACCGAGCGCGCCCGACTACGTGAGGAGGGGTGGCCGCTCCAGGAGCATCTCGCCTGGAATCTGCGCCTGGTCGACGCCCGGTCCACCGAGCACGCCGGGCACCGTGTCGTTCATGCGATCTATTCGGATGGGTTGTCCCAGGTGTCGGTTTTCACGCAGCGTGGGAAGCTGGACACCGAGCATTCCCCCGCACTTCGGAACGGATACGCCGGAACCGGGACGGGGGGGAGCAGCGTCACAACACAACATGACACGATCTTCGGTGGCGACACGGGTCAGTACCAGAGCATGTGGCAGGCGGACGGCTTCGTCTTCACCGTGCTGGCCGACGCCCCCGCGGGCTTGGCCTCCTCGGCCGTGACCGCGTTGCCGGAACCCGGAGGCGCGGGCTTCTGGGCCCGGGTGCAGCGTGGCCTGGCCCGGCTGGGGATCCTCTAGCCTCTGCCGAGCCCAGTGTCGACCCCAAAGCCAAGCGACATACGGAGTAGGTCTTGAGCGAGGAAACCGGCCGTCCGGAACACAGCCCTGGTGGCCCGCCCCCACCCGTCTCCAGGGCCGGTTCCGCGCCGCCCTCCGGTGCGCGTCCGGTCCCGGCCCCCGGAACCCAGGCCCAGCGTGCCTCGTACCCGGCCAGGGGAGAGTCCACGGACGACGTCCCCCGCCCCGGGCCGGGGGAGCGCCCGGGCGCCCCCTCCCCGGTCCACGACGGTCCCGTGGGCCCGGGGTATGCCGCCACGGTCTCCGGTTCCGCGCCCGCCATGGGGCAGGCACCGCCCCACGGTCCCATCGGACACACCGCACAGCCCGGCACCGGCGTCGGTGCGGGCGGGCCTCGGGGACACGAGGGTGGGGCGTTCCCCTCCGACTACGCGGCCGCCTACCGATCGGGCGCACCGGCCTTCGGCGCCCCGGCGTCTCCTCAGACCCCGTACACGGCACGGCAGTCACCGGGGACGCCGCCCCGACGCGGCTTCCCCGCGTGGATGGTGCTGTCCGGCATGCTCGTGGTCGCGCTCATCGCCGGTGGTGTGGGCGGCGTCGCGGGTGCTCTCCTCAACGGATCCGGCGCCGTGGAGGCGGCACCGGAGGAGGAGGGGCCGGTCATGAACGAACCACCGCCCGAGGCGCCCAAACGCGACCCGGACACCATCGCGGGAGTGTCCCAGCGGGTCAGTCCGAGCGTGGTGTCGATCCAGAGCTCCAGCCCTCGGATCCAGGGGGGCGGCTCGGGGTTCGTCATCGAGGGGAACTACGTGGTGACCAACGACCACGTCTCCTCCGAACTGGAGTCGGACGGCATGATCGTGGAGTACAGCGACGGCAGTCGTTCGGACGCCTCCGTGGTCGGCTCCGACCCCAGCTCCGACCTCGCGGTGCTGTCACTGGAGGACCCCGTCGACGTCGAACCCCTGGAGTTCGGCGACTCCGAGCAGGTCATCGTCGGGGACGAGGTGATCGCGATCGGCGCCCCCCTGGGGCTGACCGGAACCGTCACCCAGGGCATCATCAGCGCCGTCAACCGCCCGGTCAGCTCCGGTGAGGGTGAGAACGCGAGCCGTTTCTACGCGTTGCAGACCGACGCGGCCATCAACCCGGGCAACTCCGGAGGCCCGCTCGTGGACCTTCAGGGCAGGGTCATCGGGGTCAACTCGATGATCGTGACCATGGGGTACATGGGCGAGCCCTCGGGCAACATCGGGCTGGGCTTCGCGATCCCGTCCAACGAGGTGGACCGCGTCGTGCAGCGGCTCGTCGAGGACGGTGAGACCACCTACGCCGACATCGGAGCCGACATCGACCTGGACAGCCCGATCGCGGGCGCGGTCATCGCGGAGGGCTCCGGAGCCGTGGACAGGAACGGACCCGCGGACGAGGCCGGCCTGGAGTCCGGTGACGTGATCATCTCCCTGAACGGGCGACGGGTGAGTTCGGGTCAGGAACTGCTCGCGATGCTCCGTGGCCTCAACCCCGGAGAAGAGGTCGAGATCGAGTACGAGCGGGACGGGGAACGCGAGACCACCACGATCACACTGGGGTCGTCCGACGACTGAGCGAGGCACCGGGACCCGGTCCGCCCCCTCTCGGTCGTGGGCGGAGGGTGTCCGAGGACGGAAGAGGCCGGGGTCCCTGTCGCCCAGGGACCCCGGCCCTCGTCGTCCCACTCCATCCGCGGACCAGGCGGTGACGCCGCCGACCACGCCGGCCGGCCGGGGACCACCGGACCGGAGGTCCCCGAAGGGCGTCGTCTAACGGCCGGCCGGGGAGATGCCCAACTGCATGCCGGCCAGTCCGCGCGGCTTGCCGACCAGGGCCTCGGCGACCGAGGTGATCACCTTGCTGGCCTCGGCGTCGGGCTCGGTCAGGACCAGGGGCTTGCCCTCGTCGCCGCCCTCGCGCAGCCGGGTGTCCAACGGCACCTGACCCAGCAGGGGGATGTCCATGCCCAGGGTCTTGGTGAGGGCGTCGGCGACCGTGCGGCCGCCGCCCTCACCGAACAGGTGCACCGGCTCGCCGCCGCCCGGCGGCAGGTAGTACGACATGTTCTCGATCACGCCCGCGATCCTCTGGTGGGTCTGGGCGGTGATGGCACCGGCGCGCTCGGCGACCTCGGCGGCGGCCTGCTGCGGTGTGGTCACCACGAGCAGCTCGGCGTTGGGGAGCAACTGCGCCACGGAGATGGCGATGTCGCCCGTGCCGGGAGGCAGGTCCATCAACAGCACGTCCAGGTCGCCCCAGAACACGTCGGAGAGGAACTGCTGGAGCGCGCGGTGCAGCATCGGGCCACGCCAGACCACGGGCTGGTTGCCCTGGGTGAACATACCGACCGAGATGACCTTGATGTCATGTGCGGTGGGGGGCATGATCATGTCCTCCACCTTGGTCGGGAAGTCCGACGCGCCGAGCATGCGGGGCACCGAGTGCCCGTAGATGTCGGCGTCGACGACACCGACCTTGTGTCCCTGGGCGGCCATGGCGGCGGCCAGGTTCACGGTGACGGAGGACTTGCCGACACCCCCCTTACCGGAGGCGACGGCGAAGACCCTGGTGAGCGAGTTCGGCTTGGCGAAGGGGATCTCCTTCTCCGCCTGGCCGCCTCGCAGCTTGGTCTGGAGCTCCTTGCGCTGCTCGTCGCTCATCACGTCGAGTTCGACGCGCACGGAGGTGACACCGGCGACCTTGGTCACGGCCGCGGTCACATCGTTCTCGATACGGCCCTTCATCGGGCAGCCCGCCACCGTGAGGTAGATACCGACGTGCACGGCACCGTCGTCGGTGACATCGACGCTCTTGACCATGCCGAGGTCGGTGATGGGGCGGCGGATCTCCGGATCTTGCACCGTGGTCAGGGCTTTGTGCACCTGCTCGGTGGATGGTGTGGAGGACATGTGCTCAATCGTAGGTCAGCGGGACGGGGTCAGAGGCCTCGCGGTGGACGGTCGGCCACCTGGTGCAACGAGGACGAAGCGCGCCGCATTCCACGATCGGGCCCGTGGAGGGTTCGCGCTCGGCGCACTCCTCCGTACGTGGTGTGATCATATGGTAACGGCATGGCCTTAACGCCGGCGATACACGCCCGGATAGTAGTCTCGGCGCACGATGGGAAATGTGCCGCCACCGCCTGGTTCGTCCTGGCCCGCCGCGTCCGACGGGCCGGAGGAGCGGAGTTCGGGATCCTACACACGGGAGCAGACCTGGGCGGGACCGCCGGGCGGGGGAAGGTTGACGCCCCCGGGAGGGCACCCCCTGGGCGACGTGGACCCGGACGTGTGGGCCTGGCCACCGCCCCGCCCCGTGCGCACCAGCGAGTTCGCCTGCGCCGAGACCCCCGAAGGTGAGCCCTATCACAGGCTCGGCCGGACCTCCCGTTTCCGTTGGTGGTCCGTGCCGCTGACCCTGGCCGTGCTCGCGGTGATGACGTTCTTCCTGTGGATGGGCGTCGTCCTGTCGGTGACGATCGTGGCGATCATGGGCGGTAGTGGGCTGACCCCGGACTCCGCCACCATCGGTGAGATCGCGCAGCTGGCCTTCGGTCTGCTGCCGACGGCGCTGTTCATCCCCATAGTCTTTTTTCTCGTGCGCGTGGTGCAGTGGCGCCGGGTCGGTTCCCTGCTGTCGGTGGAGGGGCGACTGCGGTGGGGCTGGCTGGCCCGTTGCACCGGGATCGCGGTCTTTCCGGTCTCTCTGTGCGTCCTGGCGTTCCTGCCCCTGGCCGAACTCCTACGGCCGGGGCTGGTGCCCACCGAGGCCACCGGGGGGACCGAGGTGTTCGCCGCGATGATGACCGTCGTCGTGCTGCTCGTGCCCTTCCAGTCGGCGGCCGAGGAACTCACCGTGCGCGGCCTGCTCATGCAGTTGGTCGGCGCGATCGGGGCCCGGAAGGGAGAACCCGGCGGAGGATCGGCGGTGTCGCGGGTGCTGCGTTCTCCGGGGCCGGCCGTCCTGGCCGGTGGGACCCTCTTCTCCGCGTTGTACCTGGCCCTGCGTCCCGACGACCCGTGGACGGCCGCGGCTCTGGCGGTGATGGGGCTGGGGGCGGCATGGCTGACCTGGCGCACCGGGGGACTGGAGGCCGCCATCGGTCTGCACGTGGTCAACGGCCTCGTGCAGTTCACGCTGTTGGCCTTCGAGGGGAGCCTGGGCCAGGTGACCACGGGGGCGGTGGCCGGCTCCGGCCTGCCGTTGGGGGCCGGCTCGCCGCTGGTCCTGATCCTGGCGCTGGTCCAGGCGGGCCTGTACGTCCTGGTGGTGACGTGGTTCGCGGACCGTCAGGGGGTACGCCGTAGGAGTGCCGTCGCGAAGACGGGGAGGTGAGGCCCCGAGGGCATCGCTCAGGGGACCGGGTCGCGTGGCGGGGTCTCCCGCGGTTCCGGAAAGACCCAGGTGCGGTAGGAGAAGAACCGGAAGAGCGTGCCAAGGCCCACGCCCACCACGTTGCCCGCGATGTTGCGTGCGAGCGGACCGTCCAGACCGAGCACGTACACCGTCGCTCCCAGGCAGCCCAGCTGTATGAGCATTCCGACGCCGTTCATGAGCAGGAAGAGCGCCGTCTCACGGCCGTACCCGGTACGGGCCCGGTCACCGAAGGTCCAGAAGCGGTTGCCGACGAAGGCCACCGCGATGGAGCACAGCGTTCCGATCACCTGACCGGTCAGTGGGGCCGCGCCGGCCACGCCCCACAGCAGGTTCGTCGTTCCCAGCTGCACCGCGTAGGCCACGGCGCCCACCGACCCGAACCTGCCCAGTTCGCGGACGAGCCGGGCAAGCCCCGGGTGGCGGGAGAGGAGATCGCGCACGGCCTGTGCCTTCCGTGGTGTGGTCGGGTGGACGCGGAGCGGTCGCCCGTCGGCGCGGGGCCGCCGGAGCGACGGCACCCGGAGACGACCCGCGTGTACGCCCTAGACTCTGGACCGGGGCCCCAGCAGGACCCCGGCCGCGGGTTCCGAGCCGAACCGGCCAGGTCCCGCAAGTCGAGCGGGGCCGCCCCGTCACCGCGGTTGACGAGCAGCATGTGAGTTGAGGAACTGTGAGCGAGCGTAACCGCACTGTCCCCCGCGTGGGAATGGTGGGAGGAGGCCAACTCTCCCGGATGACCCACCAGGCCGGGATCGCCCTGGGGGTCGACTTCTCGGTACTGGCGGCCGGTCCCACCGACAGCGCCGCGCTGGTCTGTGGTGACGTCGTCCTGGGGGACGACCGCGGCTTGGACGACGTCCTCGCCTTCGTCAAGGCCAACGACGTGGTCACCTTCGACCACGAGCACGTGCCCGAACCCGTCCTGCGGGCGGCGGAGGAGGCCGGAGGACTGCTGCGCCCCGGACGCGACGCCCTGCGCTTCGCCCAGGACAAGCTGCGTATGCGTACGCGCATGGCCGAACTGGGCGCGCCCTCGCCACGCTGGCGGGCGGTCACCGCCCTGGAGCACGTGGTCGACTTCGCCGAGGAGGAGAGCGGGCCCGGCCGGCCGGTCGTGCTCAAGGCCGCCCGGGGCGGCTACGACGGCAAGGGCGTGTGGATGGTCGACGACGTCGACCAGGCCCGCGAGGTGGTGGAACGCGCCGCCGCCGAGGACGTGCCGCTCCTGGTGGAGGAGAAGGTCGCCTTCTCCCGGGAGCTGGCCGTGCAGGTGGCCCGCTCCCCGCACGGGCAGGTGGCGGTCTATCCGGTGGTGGAGACGGTGCAACGCGGCGGTGTCTGTCACGAGGTGATCGCCCCCGCACCGCACCTGGACGAGGACAGGGCGCTGCGCGCCCAGCGGTTGGCCATCGAGATCGCACACGCCCTGGACGTGACCGGGATGCTCGCCGTGGAGCTGTTCGAGACGGCCGACGGAGTGGTGGTCAACGAACTCGCCATGCGCCCGCACAACTCCGGTCACTGGAGCATCGAGGGCGCGCGCACCTCCCAGTTCGAGCAGCACCTGCGAGCGGTGCTGAACCTGCCGCTGGGTTCGCCGCGTACCAACGCGCCCTTCACCGTCATGGCCAACCTTCTGGGCGGTGAGGACCCCGAGGTCTACCGCCGCTACCTGCACGTCATGGCCAAGGACCCCGAGGTGAAGATCCACTTCTACGGCAAGGACGTGCGTCCGGGCCGCAAGATCGGGCATGTCACCGTGATGGGCGACGACCACGAGGATCTGCTGGAACGCGCCCGAGACGCCGCCGCCTATCTGCGAGGAGACGACCAGTGACCGAGAGCGCCAACGGACGGGAGCCGGGCCGGGACGGGAGCCCCACGGGAGATCCCGTGGTGGGGATCGTGATGGGCTCGGACTCCGACTGGCCGGTGATGCGCGAGGCCGCCGAGGCCCTGCGCGAGTTCGGTGTCCCGTTCGAGGCCGACGTGGTCTCCGCGCACCGCATGCCGCACGAGATGATCGCCTACGGCTCCGAGGCCGCCGGACGCGGCCTGAAGGTGATCATCGCCGGTGCCGGTGGGGCGGCCCACCTGCCCGGCATGCTCGCGTCGGTGACGACCCTGCCCGTGGTGGGCGTCCCGGTGCCGCTGAAGTACCTGGACGGCATGGACTCGCTGCTGTCCATCGTGCAGATGCCCGCCGGGGTGCCCGTGGCCACCGTGGCCGTGGGCGCCGCGCGTAACGCCGGTCTGCTGGCGGTGCGGATGCTGGCGGCGCACGACGCGGAGCTGACCGAGCGCATGGCCCGTTTCCAGGAGGAGCTGAGGTCCCGGGCCCGCGCCAAGGGCGAACGCCTGCGCCGGGAGGCGGCCGGTGACGGAACCACGGCGGGCTTCGGCTTCTGACCGGCGCTGAGACGTCGTCGGACGAGTGGGGCGGGGAGAGGCCTCAGGGCGCTCCCCGCCCTCCATCCTGTCCCTGATCCGCGGCATGTTCGCCGATCCCGGTCAACGGGTCACGGCGGTCGGCGCCTGGACCATCGCCTTCACCGGCGGGGCGGTGGTCGGCGCGCTCCTCGGCGGTGCTCTCCTGGAGTTCTTCTGGTGGGGCTCGGTCTTCCTCGTCAACCCGCTGTTCATGGTCGTGCTGGTGGTCGCCGCACCCCTGGTGGTCCCTGAGTCGCGCGACCCCCGTCCCGGCGGTTTCGACCTACCGGGCGCGGCGATCTTCCTGGTCGCGGTACTCGCACTGGTCTACGCGGCCAGGGCCTGGCCGAACATGGGGTCGAGGGTCGGTACTTGGGCGTCGCGGTGGTCGGCGCGCTCCTCCTCACGCTGTTCGTGGTCCGCCGAAGACGGATCGCGCGTCCGTGGGAGCACCTCCTGAAACCTCAACGTCATTGACCTGCGGAGATACATGGTGCGCCCGGGGCTGGCCGGGCGACCGCATGGGCCGGTAGGCTCAGTGCTGGAACGAGTACACGAAGGCCCCCGACTAAGAGCCGGGGGCCTTCGCTCTTCCCACGTTCAGCGAGAAGTCTTCACGCTGTCGACGAACGCCCTCCATTCAGGCGACGCGAACAACAGGTGCCCCCGGTCACGGTTCTTCGTGTCGCGGACAGCGGACACTCCCGGCGCGTCTGCCACCTCCACACAGTTCTGCTGCTGCGTGTAGGACGACGTGCGCCAGGAAGCCTCAGCAGGGAACGAGTACATCGGCACTTCCTATCGGGTGATCATCTTCTTCAGGTACGGGATCGTCCGCTCCTCATCGAGCGCCGACGTGCGGATGTGATCCCACAGCCGCCGGTACTGGGCGACCTCCGCCTCACGCTCCAGGTACAGACCATCGGTGTACGTCTCCAAGTACACGATCGGTCCCGCAGGTTCGGCGAACTCCATGATCACGAACGGCCCGGTAGCGCCAGCATGCACCCCCGCGTCTGTGGGCAACACCTGAATCGTCACATGGTTTGAAGAATCTGCGAGCTCAATGAGGTGTTCGACCTGCTCGCGCATCACCTCAGGGGCGCCGCCGAGGCGCTGGAGGGCGTGCTCCTCGATGACTGCCCAGAGCTGGGTGGGGTTCTCCCCGGCGAGGATCTGCTGACGGTGCATCCGCGCGTCGACGGCCCGCTGGATGTCCTCGGGGTCACGCCAGAGCCGGGCGCGTTGCATGAGCCGTGCCAGGTCGGGGGTCTGTAGTAGGCCGGGGATGCCGAACGCTTCGTAGTTCGCGATGCTGGTGGCTTCGGCTTCCAGTTCCACGTAGGAGCCGGTGAGGATGTCGTCGTACCGAGTCCACCATCCTCGCTGCTGCGCATGTCGGACCAGAGCGAGGACCGCTTCGTACTGAGGGTCGGCAGGGTCCACGCCGTACTCGTGCATCAGCGCTCTGATCTCCACCACCGAGGGCTTCTTTCGCTCGCCTGTCTCGATGTGACCGAGCTTGGCCCGTGACCACTCCAGCCGCTTCGCGGCTTCTTCGAGGCTGAGGTCAGCCTCCTTGCGCATGCGGCGCAGGATCGCGGAGAGCTGTCTCCTGCGGATCGTGGGACTGGCTGCCACCTTGGCCTTCCTGATGCGTGTGCGCTGCTTCTTCGTGGTGTTGATGGTAGCTCCCAGGGCGAGAAACCGGACATTTAGCAATCTAAGGATGGAGGTCTATTCCGTAGCACTTGAATCTTAGATTTCTAGGGTTCACTATGGGTGGCGTACTCGTTTCCTGTCGCCCAGTTCCAGGCGGCACTCGTACCGGAGGTGTGCGCCCATGGCGCCCCGTTATCTGCTCTTGGCCTTGTCTGCGGTGTCCCTCGTGACCCGCGCTCTCGTCCACCGCACCCGTGTTACCGTGCGCCGACGCGCTCACCGTGTGCGCCGCTACGCCCGGAACGTGCGCCCCGCCCGCCCCAACGTGATCACCGGGCCTATCCCGCTCATCACCGCGCTAACCGCGTCGGGGGCCGACGCCCCGCCCCTGCCCGCCTGCCCGTCCCTGCCGTGGGACACGCGCCGCATCGACCGGTCCCGCTTCGGCCTGGCCGTGCTCCTCGACCTGGCGTTGCCCCGTCTGGAGGTGGCCGGATGATCCCCGACCCGCGACCGGTGATCCCGCCCCCGTGCGGGGAAAGCGCCCTCGACACGTGTGCCCGGCGTCGGGTGTGTGTGGAGGAGGCCGGGCACGACGGTGTGCACGTGGACGTGACCGGCTACCGGTGGGAGGAGCCCCAAGCCGTGCTGGCCCGGCTCCACCAAGCCTGGGGAAGCACCCACCGCATCGCCTGGACCGGTACCTACTGGGTGGCCACCGCGCGCGACCGGCGTGCTCGTTGGCGCTCCCACGTGGAACCCACCCCCGCCCAGCTGGAGGCCGACCTTCACCGCCACACCGGCCACCCACCGGTCCCGCACCCCAGGAAGGGAACCCCGTGGTGACCGCACGACGCAGGCCACGGCCGGGTGCCACGTCGGCCGACCGTCCGCTCACCCCCGCCGAACAGGAAGCGGTGGAACGCCAGAGCGCCTACCTGGCCTGGGTCCGCGCCACCCACCCCGACACCGGACCGGGACTGTTCACCGGTGGCGTGTGCGGCGGCTCGCCTCGGCGAGACGAGAAGGACCAGTAGACCCCCGCGCGGCCAGGTGGTGTTCCCGTCCTGCTTGGCCGTGCGGGACCATACGTCGCCCTCGACGTACTGGGGGGTGGCCAGGGCGACGCCGGCACCACAGGTGCCGGGTGTCCGGGGTGTGGTGGCCGACAGCAGACCCCCACACCCCGGACGCGAAACGGCCGGATGTGGCCACTCCCCCCATGCCAGAGCCCTCACCACGTGGGGATGACCTCATGCCCAACGAAACGGTGTCTGTGCGGTTACACGGCGGCCCTGCGTGCCGGCACGGCCAGACGATCCCCACCACCCACACCCGCGCCGCCCTCGAAGCGATTCCCGAGGAGGACCTCGGGCGCTCCCGATCGTCGACGGCGAGCACCTTCCCGACCGTGGCCCCGACGAAGACGAAGCCCCGCGCGCCCACCACGCGCCCGCGCGCGGCGGCCGGTATCCCCGA
Organism: Nocardiopsis sp. ATB16-24; assembly: GCF_030271535.1. GTDB lineage: Bacteria > Actinomycetota > Actinomycetes > Streptosporangiales > Streptosporangiaceae > Nocardiopsis. Next base: position 45,894 of record NZ_JASCXJ010000008.1, read on the forward strand.
GAACCGGTGCCGACTCCGGGGCGGCCCTGGCCATCGCGGTCCTCGGCACCGCCGCCGTCTACCGCACCACCATGGAGCGGGAACCGCCCGAGGTCGGCGGAGTAGGGGTCGGGACGGGGGCCGGCCACGTCCGGCCGCCGGTCCCTGGGGATCAGCCGGCGAGGTAGTCGGCGAAGCCCCGCGGCATGGAGCACCTCCACGGGGCCCTCTCCTGGAGGAGGCCCTCCTCCAGGAGCAGGGCGACCGAGGCGTACTCCGCCTCCGGCTCCTCCACCAGGCCCTCGGCGGGGACCAGGACCTGCTCACCGCCGCCGGGCTGCTCGAAGTGCGGCGCGATCGGGCCCACCACGGCGGGAAGGGGAGCCGTCACCTCGTAGCAGTTGTAGTTGTGCTCGGGCCCGTCCGGCCAGGTGTTCAACGAGTCCGGCGGGAGCGCACGCCGCGGGTAGGGCGCGCCCGCCGGAGCCAGGAACGAACCGCGGGGGGAGCCGAACCGGTCCAGCATCCACCCCTCCGGCAGGACGCGGGTCTCGGTGACGGGTTCGCCGTACTCCACGACGAAGCCCATGTGGTCGGGATAGTCCCAGCCCTCGGGGGTGGCCCAGCGCTCCAGGAACTCCACCGGGGAGAGTCCACCGAGCCGGTCGTACCCCTCCAACAGCCGGCCCACCGGGCCGTCCTCGGGAAGGTCGGCGGGGCCCAGCCGGGGATCACCGCACAGATACCTCTCCCGATCCTCCTCGGAAGGAGGCGGGACGAGCACCGGGCAGTGCGCGGTCTGGGGTGCGACCGGCTCCGCGTGGGCGGAGGACACGGTCAGGGCCAGCCCCAGCAGGGCGGCGCCGATCGTCGCTGGAAACTTCACGGACAGGACTCCGTTCGTCCTCGGACACCCGGCCCGATGCCGAGTGTGCTCAAGAAATCACGGAGTGGAGAAGCACAGAGGAAGGCGAGCCTCAGGGGACGCGCCGGAGAAAGCACGCGGCCGGGTCCCACGGGACCCGGCCGCACATGTGCACGCCTACTGGCGACCCAACGCCCGGTAGGTCCATCCCGAGGCACGCCAGTACGTGGGATCGAGCGCGTTGCGGCCGTCCACGATGCGTCTGCGGGCCACGACCTCGGCCAGCTTGTCCGGATTGGCCTCGCGGAACTCCGCCCATTCGGTGAGCAGCAACACCACGTCGGCACCGCGCGCCGCCTCCAACATGGAGTTCGCGTAGTTCAGCTGCGGGTGCTCCTCACGGGCCCGCTCCAAGGCGGCGGGGTCGTACACCGTCACCTTCGCGCCGAGGGAGGCGATGGTGGAGGCCACGTCCAGCGCGGGGGAGTCGCGGATGTCGTCGGAGTTGGGTTTGAACGCCGCGCCCAGCACGGTCACCGTGCGACCGGCGAAACTACCGCCGATCAGCTGGCGGGCGATGTCGATGGTGCGCGCTCGGCGGCGCTGGTTGATCGCGTCCACCTCGCGAAGGAAGGACAACGCGGGCTCCACGCCCAGCTCGTCGGCGCGCGCCATGAACGCGCGGATGTCCTTGGGCAGGCACCCTCCGCCGAAGCCCAACCCCGGGCCGAGGAACTTGCCGCCGATGCGGTCGTCGTAGGACAGCGCCTCCGCGAGCTGGATGACGTCGGCGCCGGCCACCTCCGAGACCTCCGCCATCGCGTTGATGAAGGAGATCTTCGTGGCGAGGAAGGCGTTGGCCGCCACCTTGACCAGCTCCGCGGTCTGCATGTCGGTCACGAGGAAGGGGATCCCCTCGTCGATCTGCTGCTGCCACAGCGTCCGCACGGCCTTCTCCACACGTGGGGAGTCGGTGCCGATCACGATCCGGTTGGGGCGCAGGGTGTCCTCCACACCGAAGCCCTCACGAAGGAACTCCGGACTCCACCCCAGCTCCGCAGCCTCACCGGCGGGGGCCAGCGCGGACAGTCGTGCGGCCAAGGTCGCGGCGGTGCCGACCGGGACGGTCGAACGGCCCACGACCACGGTGGGCCGGGTCAGGTACGGGGCGAGCCGGTCCACCGCGGCGTTGACGTAGCGCAGGTCCGCGGCGCCGGAGTCGTCGCGCTGTGGTGTGCCCACACAGATCAGGTGCAGGTCGGCGAACTCGGCGGCCTCGGCGTAGGAGGTCGTGAAGCGCAGACGTCCGGTCGCGAGGTTGGCGGTGAGCAGTTCGTCGAGGCCCGGCTCGTAGAAGGGCACCCTGCCGGAGCGGAGTATCTCGATCTTGGCCTGGTCGACGTCGAGGCCCAGGACCTCGAACCCCATCTCGGCCAGGCAGGCCGCGGTGGTGGCACCCAGGTACCCGGTCCCTATGACCGAGACGCGCATACGGTCCGCTTCGACCACTGGCTTGTGTCCTTCCTCGCTTTCGTCCGCTTCCGTGCTGCTGTTGTGCCCACTGAAGGCGGTCAGCACCCTGTTCGAGGTGAGAAAACGGACATGATTCGGCCTACGGGTGACGCCCGGGCGCGATGCATCACCTTATGCGCCGGAGTGCGGCGCTTGACCGAACACGGCGTGAACAGTCAGGCGCTCAGGCTAGCCGGTGGGTCCGGAGCCGCGGGCGCGGGGTGGGCCTCAGCGCGGGCGGTCCCGCAGCGTTCCGGTCTCGTCGTGGGCGTCCTCCAGGGGCGTCCACACCGCGCCCGTCTCACCACGGCGGAAGGGGATCGTCGTCTTGTTCGGATCGCCTTCGAGATCGTCGTCGACCATCGGTCGCGCCTCGGGGAACACCTCGGGAAGGGTGTCGCCCGGCACTGCCTCGACCGGGTCCGGCTCAGACGCCGAGCGGCGGTACTCCTCCCGGCTCGTGGTGGCCACGACCCGGTCTGCCGAGGGCGAGTCCGCACCGTGGGAGACCCGCCACCGCGGGGGTGCCACGGCTGTGGCGGCCAGCAGGGTCCCCAACGGCAGGGCCAGGGCCAGTCCCGCCCCGGACGGGTACAGCGAGCTGTCCTCGTTGAGCCAGGACAACGCCGGTTCCATGGAGGACGGGTGCACCACGGGCCACAGACACAGTGCCAGGAGCAGGACGCCGCCGGCCCCCGCCACCAGAGGCGAGACGCGGGAGACCACCAGGTAGGCGCACACCGCCCCCAGGAGGAACAGCACCACCGCCGACGACACCGTGGACACCGTCACCTCGCCCTCCGCGAGGCGGGGAAGGAGAGCGGACGACCACGCGGCGGCGATCCACAGCACGGGGGCCAGGGCGACACCGGCGAGGAAACCGGCCAGGTGTCGGAACACGACAATCCCTCCTCGGGTCATCCGCAGACGTTGTCCCGCGCGGTCGAAACGGTCGGGGAGCCCTTGTCGGGGGAGGAATCCCCCTCCGGGGCGTCGTTCCCGTTCTCGCTCTCGGGGACCTCGAACGTCGTGTAGTTGAATCCGACCACGATCTGGAGCTCATCGCCCAGGGCGCCGTCCTCCACGATCCGCGACCCGGGGATCATCCCGGCCACGTACTCGGCCGCCGCCTCGTCGCCCGGCCCGTGCCGCACCTGGCTCTCGGCGATGTCGCTGGAGCTCCAGTTCGACGCCGGGGCGGTCACCTGGAACCCGGAGGTGCGCAGGGCCTCGTCCAGCTGTGAACCCAGGCCCGGCGCGCCGATCCCGTTGAACACCCGCACCCGGATGTCGGCGGGGTCGGGAGCGGAGCCCGCGTCGGGGGAGGGCTCCTCCGACCCGGAGATCGGCCTGTCGGCCTGGACCCGGGCGAACAACTCCCGTGCGGCCGGTTCGTCCCACAGCAGGGCGACGTCCCCGCGCTCGGTCCAGTGCTCCATGTCGGCGATGGGGGTCTGGGTGAAGTCGACCGCCTCCATGTCCAGGTCGCGCATCTGGTAGGCGAGTTCGTTGATCGTCCGGGTGTCCAGCCCCTGGTCCACGGTCACCGACGACAGGGAACTGTCCAGGAAGTCCGTCAGTTTGGCGGGGTTGGAGAGGGTCTCGGTGCTCAGCGCCTTGTCGAGCATCGCGGACAGTACCTGCTGTTGGCGGTCGATCCGGTCCAGGTCCCCCTGGGAGGTGGCGCGCGTGCGGGCGAAGGCCAGGGCCTCGGTACCGTCCACATGGTGGGTCCCGGCGTCCATGTCCAGGTGGGCCTTGGGGTCGTTGATCGGTTCGGGCAGGCACACCTCGATGCCGCCCAGGGCGTCCACCACGTCCACGAAGCCGTGGAAGTCCACCTCGACGTAGTGGTCGACGCGGACACCGGTGAGCGCCTCCACGGTCCGCACGGACAGCTGCGGCCCACCGTAGGCGTAGGCGGCGTTGATCTTGTCCTCCCCCTGGCCGGGGATGTCCACCCACAGGTCGCGCGGGATGCCCACGACCGTGACGCGGTCGCGCTCGTGGTTGAGCCGTACCAGCATGATGGTGTCGGAGCGCTGCCCCGGGGTGGAGCCCAGGCTCAGCTCCTCCTCGTCCTCCCGGTTGGTCCCGTCACGGCTGTCGGAGCCGATCACCAGGAAGGTCAGGCCGCCCGTGGGCTCGGGACGGCCCTCCTCGGACAGGCCGCCGAACACGTCGAACCGGTTGAGGCTGCCCGACATCCAGCCGGTGAGCGCCCATGAGGTCCCCGAGGCGAACAGGACCAGCAAGGACAGCGCGCTCATCAGCAGCAGTCCGGCGCGGCGTCGCCGGGCCGCCGCACTGGGCACGGTCACCCGTCCGGACCTGGGAGAGGGCTCGGGTGGAAGGGGTAGAGAACGCTTGCGTCGCAGTTCCTCCGGTCCGTTCCTTCCGGCGCCGTCGTCGCTCATCGGCATCCCCGTCCCAACCGGTCAACGGTGTCCACATCCTTAGGTTGTCACCCGTTCCGTGCGAGTGCGCGGGTTGCCGGGTCCCGGCGTGTTGTCCCTTCCGACCGTCCCTCGTCCCTTCTGACGCCGCTGGAAAAGGAAGGGTTCCGGGTGATATTTCGTCCTGAGGTGGGTCTGAGGCCTTTGCGTTATCAGAACCTTCGCCTGAACGAGCCGGGAGGTTCCTTCCCCGGAGCCGGGGTCGATGTCCCCGGCCGCCCCGCCCGGTGCGCGAAGAGCGCTGCCACCGGCCTCGTCACGGGGCGAGCGGACCGTGCGGGTGCAGTACCGTTGACGCGCGTACGCTCCTACGCAGTTCCGACATGTCTTGACCCTGGGAAGTGTCCGTGTCCTGGCCGCCTGTCTCCGTCGTCATGCCCGTACTCAACGAAGAGCGCCACCTCGCCGCCGCGGTGGAGCACGTCCTCGCCCAGGACTACCCGGGCGAACTGGAGGTCGTCCTCGGGGTCGGCCCGTCCTCGGACCGCACCCGCGAGGTCGCCGACGGACTCGCCGCCGCCGACTCCCGGGTCAGGGTGGTGGACAACCCCACCGGGAAGACCCCGGCGGGACTCAACGCGGCGATCAGAGCCTCCTCGCACGACATCGTCGCCCGTATCGACGGGCACGCGATGATGCCCTCGGACTACCTGAGGGTGGCCGTGGAGACGCTCCGCGAGACGGGCGCCGACAACGTCGGCGGCATCATGGCGGCCGAGGGGACGACCCCGTGGGAGAAGGCCGTCGCCGCGGCGATGACCTCCAAGGTGGGCGTGGGCAACGCGCGCTTCCACACCGGTGGCGAGGGCGGTCCGGTCGACACCGTGTACCTGGGCGTCTTCCGGCGGTCGGCGTTGGACCGGGTCGGCGGTTACGACGAGGCGTTCCTGCGCGCCCAGGACTGGGAGATGAACCATCGCATCCGCCAGAGCGGAGGGACGGTGTGGTTCCAGCCGCGCATGCGGGTCTCCTACCGTCCCCGCCGCAACGTGCGTCTACTCGCCAAGCAGTACTTCCACTACGGCCGTTGGCGCAGAGTGGTCGCCCGTCAGCACAAGGGCACCATCAACATGCGCTACCTGGCCCCGCCCATCGCCCTGGTCGGTGTGCTCGTCGGGCTGGTCGGCGGCTTCTTCCTCTGGCCGCTGTTCCTGGTCCCGGCCGCCTACCTGGCCCTCGTCACGGCCGCGACGGTGCCTCTGGGCCGTGGGCTTCCTCTCGCCGGCCTGGCGATGATCCCGGTCGCGTTGGCCACCATGCACATGTCGTGGGGCGCGGGGTTCATCACCAGTCCACCCGGACTCGGCTCGGACTCGCGCACGGCGCAGGCCGCACGCTCCTGAGGAGCCCGGCGCCTCCTCCGACCGTGTCCGCGCGCCGGGGCCGCCCACCGACGAGGAGTTCACCGCCGAGAAGGTCGGACCCCTCGACCGGATCCGACGGTCAGGCGTCCCCGGGATCGGCGTCGAGCCCCTTGAGGGCGGACACCACGCCGGGGACGTCGTCCACCACGACCGCGTCCATCCCCGCCTCGGCGAAGCGGGCGGCGTCCACCGGGTCGGGGCACCACGAGAGCACCTCGATCCCCGCACGGTGCGCCAGGTCCACGGTGTACTCCACGGAGCGGCGGCCGGGACGCGGCGCGTCCCCGGTCAGGCCGAAGGAGCGTGCGTCGATCGCCACGAGCGGGCATCCCATGCCGACCGCGCCCGCCACCGCCTGGTCCAGGGGGTTGCGCACGAACGGCATCCACGCCGTGGGGACCCGGGGCGCCCCCTCGTGGACGGACAGCAGGACGCCGGGGTCGAAGGAGCAGACGAACACCCGGCGGCGCGCGGCCTCCCGGCGCAGGTACGGCAGGAGGAGGCTCACCGTCCGCCGTGCCGGAGCGTCGACCGCGTCCTCCATCACCGACTTGACGTCCACGTCCAGACCCACGTCGTCGGGGAAGGCGTCCAGGCCCTCGTCCAGGCCCACCAGGCCCGCCTCGGCGCACTCTCGGGCGGTCAGGTCCACGATCGCGCGGCCGTCGTCCAGCGCGGCGTCGTGGTACAGCACGAGCGCGTCGTCCGCGGTGCGGCGCACGTCGATCTCGATCCAGTCCGCCCCGGCCCGCGCCGCCGCCACGAACGACTCCACCGTGTTCTCCCGTGCGCCGTCGACGACGCCGCGACCCGCGCCCCGGTGACCGATCACCTCGGTCGCCTCGAACACCCGGTTCACGCCTTCGCCCCCGTCGGTCCGGTGTGCTCGCGCATCCGGCGCAGCAGCGTCTCGGCGACCTCGATGTCGCCCGGGTTCGTCACCTTGATGTTGCCCTCCTCGCCCGGCACGATCCGTACCTCCTCCTCCGGCAGGTAGCGCAGCACCACACCGCAGTCGTCGGTGGCCACCAGGTGGGGGTCGGCCATGGCCGACTCGTAGGCGCGGCGGATCACGCCGAGCCTGAACCCCTGGGGGGTCTGCATCCTGCGCAGTTCATCGCGCGGCGGCACGTGTGCGATCACCTGGCCACCGGAGCGGCCCGGCGCCACCCGCACCACGGTGTCGGAGCTGGGCACCGCCACCCCGACCGCCCCCGCCTCCCGGAGGGCCGCCGTACACGCGCTGATCGTGGCCGGTCGTACGAGCGGACGCGCCGCGTCGTGCAACAGCACGAGGTCGGTGTCGGCGGCGTGCTCCATAGCCGCCAGGGCCGCCATGGAGGTGTCGGTGCGGGTCGCGCCCCCGGGAAGCACCGCGCCGACCTTGCCGAACCCGGCCTCGGCGACGAGGCCGCGCACGTACTCCAGGTGCTCCCGCACCATGAGCACGATGATCTCGTCCACGTCGGGGCACGCCTCGAAGGCGGCGATCGTGTGCTCGATCACCGGACGCCCCGCCAAGGGCAGTAGTTGCTTGGGCGAGGACGCGCCCATCCGCGCACCGACCCCTCCGGCCAGGATCGCCGCGATCACGCGCGGACGCATGGCTCCACCTCGTTTCCGTCGTTCGCGGTCGCGCCGCTCCGCACCCGTTCACCATGACGTCTTGTCTCGCCCATGGTCGCTCTCCGTACCGAGAGCGGCGTGGGTGCGGCAAACAGCGTAGGCCGAACCTTCCGCGAGCCGTCCGGGCGGTCGCCCAGGGCGGGAGACAGAACGCGCATTTCCGACAGGTGGGGTGGCGCGACTCGTCGTTCACAGCGGTAACCTATGGACGCCTGTATGGCGTGCCCGGCACGGACCACCTCCGAGATGCGGTCGTGAAGCCGGGCGCGGTCCGTGACATCCCCCGGTCGCCAGGACACCCTCCCCCCTGTTTCGGCACGGCACGCGGGGTGGACCGCGCGTGTCGGCCGGTGCGCGCAGGCGGACACGAACACGCCTGTCCGGCACATCGTGGACCGGACGAGACATCAATCCTTGGAGGTGGCGGTGGCGTCAAGGGCGCTGGCCGTCTGGGAGCACCGGAAGGTCGTCGGCCTCCTGGTCCGGCGCGACCTGAAGGTCAAGTACCAGCAGTCCGTACTGGGGTACGCGTGGACGATGTTGGAGCCGTTGGCTCTGACGATGGTCTACTTCTTCGTCTTCGGCGTCATCCTCAACGCCAACCGGGGACTGCCGGAGGAGGCCATGGCCCAGGGCGGCTTCCTGCTGTTCCTCGTGGCCGGGATCCTGCCGTGGAACACCTTCGGAGCCATCATGTCGGAGGCTCCGAGGGCGATGATCACGCACTCCAAACTGATCACCACGATGAAGGTGCCCCGGGAGATCTTCCCGCTGGCCACCGTCGGCACGAAGTTCGTCGAGTACCTGCTCACCTGGCCGGTGCTGATCGTCTTCGTGATCGTCCTGGGCGGCAGGCCCTCGTGGGAGGGCGTGCTGGTCTGGCTGCCGCTGGCCATCGTGTTGCAGTTCACCTTCGGACTCGGCCTGACCCTGTTCCTGTCGGCGGTCAACGTACTGCTGCGCGACGTGGAACGCCTGGTGCGCATCGTCACGCGCCTGCTGTTCTACGGTTCGGCGATCCTCTTCCCGGCCGCGATGGTGCTCGACTCCGCCGAGGTCCCCGCGTGGGCCAAGACGGCCTTCCAGCTCAACCCGTTGCTGGGTATCTTCGAGATGCATCGTTCCGTGTGGTTCGCGAACTTCGAGGAGTTGACTCCGACCACCGTCGCGTTGGCCGCGTCGGTGATCGGCTCGATTCTGATGCTGGTCATCGGATACTGGACGTTCCGCCGTCTTGAGATGTCCGTCCTGAAGGAGTTGTGATGGCGCACCCGACCTACGGCGCCGGGCTCACCACCGGGCCGGTCATCGAGGCCAAGGGGCTAGGCGTCAAGTTCGCCGTGAACCGCCGACGCAAACGCAGTCTGCGCGAGATGTTCATCCACGGGAACAAGCGCGACCCCAACGCCGAGGGCGACGAGTTCTGGCCGTTGCGCGACGTGACGTTCGAGATCGGCAAGGGCGAGTGCGTGGGCATCGTCGGCAAGAACGGCACCGGAAAGTCGACCCTGCTCAAGCTCATCGCCGGAGTGCTCATCCCCGACGAGGGCGAGGTCCACGTCCACGGCAAGGTCGCCCCGTTGCTGGAGCTGCGTGCCGGCTTCAACGACAACCTCACCGGACGTGAGAACGTCTACCTGGTCGGCTCCCTGCACGGGATGACCGAGAAGCAGATCGACGAGCGTTTCGACGAGATCGTCGACTTCGCCGAGATCAAGTCCAGGTTCGTGGACACCCCGGTGCGTCACTACTCCAGTGGCATGAAGGTGCGCCTCGGATTCGCGCTCATTTCCCAACTGGAGCACCCGATCATGCTGGTCGACGAGGTGCTCGCGGTGGGTGACAAGGCGTTCAAGCGCAAGTGCTACGAGGCCATCGACCGCATGCTGGCCAACCAACGCACGATGGTCCTGGTGTCGCACAACGAGAAGGACCTGCGCCGGTTCTGCAACCGCGGGCTGTACATCAAGGGCGGTGGACTGGCCCTGGACACCGACATCGACGCCGCCCTCGCCGCCTACAACGAGGACACCAAGCTGGAGATCGACGAGCGCAAGAAGCGCGACGCGGCGAAGAAGAAGCGTGCGGAACAGGCCGAGCAGGACGGTGCCGACGGCGACGGCGGCCAGGCCGCCTGAGCGTTCTCGCGAACCCTTCCCCGGCGGGGACGGGCCGGAACGTGCGCGCTGTCGAAGGATTCGGTGGTGCGCGCGTTCGCGTCCCCACGTGTCCGAAAAAGCCCCACGGGGCTCCTGGAATGCCCTGAACCACTGACGCGTGTCAGTGATTGAACGACCACACACCGTGAGGAACGGTGTCTCCCAGCAGAACCGGGGGAGGGCACGTCCATGGCCGACAGCGGCACGGTGGCGCGGTTGGTCGCGCGGACACTGGAACGCAGACACCTCACGCGAGCCGGGATGACGCGGATCGGCGCCCTGGTGGCGATCGGCGCGGCGGTCTGGTTCTCCCGGGCCGACACGGTGGGGGGCCTGATGGGATCGGCCCTGCTCGGCGTGGTCCTGTTCTGTGACGCGGTCCGTGGGCACATGCGGGCCGACCGTCATGACGCCCTCACCCTGTGGCTCGCGCAGATGCTGGCGCACCTGCGCGAGTACGCGGTCCACCTCGGCCTGGCCGTCGGGGCGGTGCTGGCCGGAATCAACGGGGCCTGGGGTTGGGCCGCCGGCGCGCTCGTGGCCTTGGCCTTGCGCGACTCGCTCCTTGAGGCGGGGAACGCTCCGGCCGCCTCCGTGGCGGGGCGCGGGGGAAAGCGGTCCCCCGCCTTCCGCGAACACGCGGGAGGACTCGGGGGGCCACCGGGGTCTCGGTCCTCCCACGCCTCACGGAGGAGCGATCCCGTCCTGACCGCCCGTCTGTTCGGCGCCACCGTGATCACGGACGCCGGCACGGCGAGTTCCCCCGACACCCCCGAGCCCCGTACCGAGGGAGGAGGACGATCCCCGGTCCCCGAGGCCACGACGCCGGCGGGACGACGCCGTTGCGTGGGCTCACCGCTCCGTTCCCTGCTGGCCTTCCCCCAACCCGTGCGGTTCACGGTCGTCGCGGTCGCCGCCACGCTGTGGGACGCGCGCGTCGCCTTCGTCACCCTCGTCTTCGGGTGCGCCGTCGCGATCACCGCGCATCTGGTCGACCCCGCGGACCACGGGGCGGACCGATGACCGCGGGCGAGGCGAACGGCCGGGCGGAGCGGCCCGGACGACGGTGCGAACCCCTCAGGCCCGATCTGCGCCTCCTCCGTGACGACGGCCGGATCTGCCTCCTGCTCGGCAGGATCGCGCCGGGGGCCGTGCCTCCCCTGCTCCCCGCGCTCACCGGTGCCCTGATCGTGGGGACGCTCCTCGTGGCGGGCCATGGACGGCTGACAGGTATTACCCTGTTTGCACCGGTTGCCGCCCTGCTACTGTCCGGATTGGCCTCGGGCCACCCCCACGACGGTCGGTTCGACTGGCTCGTACCGCCCGTCCTCCGCGTCACCGAGTACGGATATCTGGCGGTTCTGGGACTGGCCTCCGGTGTGCCGGGTCCCCTTGTGTCCGTACTCTTGGTGGTGGTCGTCTGCCTACACCGCGACGACGTCGCACGTCCCGCGGTGGGGACGGTCCGGAGGGACGGCGTACGCGCGGCGGCGTTGGGCTGGGACGGTCGCATGCTCGTCATCGCTGTCGGGGGAGCGTTTCACGCCCTTCCTCCCGCATACGGCATACTCACGGGATACCTGGTGGTGCTGCTCGTCCATGAGGCGGTGCGCACCTGGAGTTCGACACCGGTGACCGACGTGCGAGTCCGCACCACAGCCGCAGACGACGGCGTCACCGACCGGACTGACGCTGGGAAAGCCCGAACCGACCGCACAGGCGGGGCCCGATCGGCCACGGGAACGAACGGGGAGGCGTGAGAGCCTTCCCGACCTAAGGAGGAACACGCCCTCATGCTCGGAATGGTTCTCGCCGCAGGCGCGGGGCGCCGTCTGCGCCCTTACACAGACACCTTGCCCAAGGCCTTGGTGCCCGTCGACGGTGAGACGACCATCATGGACATCTCGCTGCGCAACCTGGCCGCCGTCGGGCTCACGGACGTGGTCGTCGTGGTCGGCTACCGCGCCGAGGCGGTCGAGGCCCGCAAGGAGGCTCTGGAGGAGCGCCACGGGGTCAAGCTCACCCTCAGCTACAACGACAAGGCCGAGGAGTGGAACAACGCCTACTCCCTGTGGACCGCGCGTGAGTTCTTCTCCGAGGGCGTCCTCCTCGTCAACGGTGACACGGTGCACCCCGTGAGCGTCGAGAAGACGCTGCTCGCCGCCCGGGGTCCGGAACTCCTCCTCGCGGTGGACGACGTGAAGAGCCTCGCCGACGAGGAGATGAAGGTCACCCTGGACGACGAGGGTCACCTGCGCCACATCACCAAGCTCATGGACCCGGCCACCGCCGCGGGCGAGTACATCGGGGCCACCCTCATCGAGGGCTCCCTGGACGCCCGACTCGCCGACGCGCTCAAGGCCACCTGGGAGCGCGACCCGCAGCTGTACTACGAGGACGGCTACCAGGAGCTGGTCGACCGCGGTGAGAAGGTCGCCGTGGCGCCCATCGGCAAGGTCGACTGGGTGGAGGTCGACGATCACGACGACCTGACCAAGGCGAGGGAGATCGCGTGCCGCTACTAGCTCGTATGCTCCCGTCCCCGCTGGCGATCGACGTCCGGCGGGGCGCGGTCTCCTCCCTGGGGTCCGTGCTCGCCGACCGGCGTATCGCGACCGAGGGGCGCATCGCCGTGGCGGTGGGGCCGGGCCAGGGCGCGCAGATCGCCGCCGACCTGGACCTGCCGCAGTGCGAGGTCTTCCACGTCAGCGAGGGCACCGTCGACGCGGCCACCGAGTTGGGGAAGAAACTCCGCTCGGGCGCCTACGAGGCGGTCGCCGGGATCGGTGGCGGCAAGACCATCGACGTCACCAAGTTCGCGGCGACCATGGCGGGCATTCCGATGGTGGCCGTGGCCACCAACCTGGCCCATGACGGTATCGCCTCACCGGTCAGTTCCCTGGAGCACGAGGGCGGTAAGCCCTCCATCGGTGTGACCATGCCCCTCGCGGTGGTCATCGACCTCGACTACGTCCGTGCCGCCCCCTCCCACCTGGTCCGCTCGGGCATCGGTGACGTGATCAGCAACATCTCGGCCATCGAGGACTGGGAGCTGGCGGGCCGGGTGAACGGCGAACCGGTGGACGGCATGGCCGCCACCTTCGCCAGGGTCGCGGCCGAGGCGGTACTGCACCGACCCGACTCGGTGGAGTCCGACGCCTTCCTCACCGTGCTCGCCGAGGGGTTGGTGCTCTCGGGCATCTCCATGTCGGTGGCGGGGTCCAGCCGTCCCGCCAGTGGTGCGTGCCACGAGGTTCTGCACGCCGTCACCCACCTCTACCCCGGCATCAGCAACCACGGTGAACTCGCGGGGCTGGGAACGCTGTACGCGTCCTTCCTGCGGGTGCGGCACCTGGGCTGGCCGGAGGCTCGGCTGGGAGAGCTTCGGGACTGCCTGCTCCGCCACGAACTGCCCATCGTGCCCTCCGACGTCGGACTCGGTCACGACGAGTTCGTACGGGCGGTGGTCCACGCCCCGGACACCAGGCCGGGACGGTTCACCATCCTGGAGCATCTCGACCTCTCCGAGGACGAGATCGGACGGAGCGTCAAGGACTATGTCGAAGCCGTCGGTCGCTGAGGTCCGGGCGGGCGGCCAGCCCGCCGGGATCAAGGAGCGGACCAACGAGGAACACTGGGCGGGTCGTCTCTACATGCGCGACCTGTCCCCGTATCTGACCACGCTCTTCGTCCGACTCGGCGTTCCTCCGAACCCGATCACCTATCTGATGATGGTGTTCGGCGTGCTCGCGGGCGTCGTGGTCGCCTTCGGCGGTCTGTGGTCGGCGATCGTGGCCGCGCTGCTGGTACAGGTGTACCTGTTGCTGGACTGCTCCGACGGTGAGGTGGCCCGTTACACGGGTCGCACCAGCGTCGCGGGGATCTACCTGGACAGGATCGGCCACTACGTCTCCGAGATCGCCCTCCTCGTGGGGCTGGGCATCCGCGCCCAAGGGGAGTGGGAGCCGGGAGGCTGGGTCGTGCTGGGCATGACCGCCGCGATCGGTGTCGCGCTGATCAAGGCCGAGACCGACAACGTGGTCGTGGCACGTGCCAAGGCGGGGCTTTCGGAGGAGATCCCCGACGAGGCGATGAGTCCGCGTTCCTCCGGACTCAGCCTGGCCCGCCGTCTGGCCTCGGCCCTCAAGGTGCACCGCCTGATCCAGGCGGTCGAACTGTCCCTGATCGTCGTCGTCGTGGCCGTCGTTGACGTGTTCCTCGGCGACCTGACGGCCACGCGGATCCTCGTGGCGGCGTGCGCGGCCGTGGCGGTGTTGATGAGCTTCGCGCACTTCGTGAGCGTGCTCGCCTCGCGGCGCCTCGAATGAGTCCCCGATGACGCGGGCAACGCGCCAGTGACCATGACGTCATATTCGGGGCCGTGCGGGTTACCCTGTTCACGGCCCCGGACATCTGCCGTTTATTTCTTCGTTAGTCCGTTTCCGCGAGTGTTGGCGTGTGTCAACCTTTCGGAAACACGTCGTCCACTGAATGGTCGCAAGCATGGCCACACCCGTGACTCCATCCTCGTCGAGCTCAGGCAATACCGAGACCGAGGTCTCCTCGGCCTCCACGGAGCAGGAGCAGCCCCGAGCGCCTGAAGAGGAGCACTCCCAGGCACCCAGAGCCGAACGGAGCCGCTCCGAGGTGCCCGTGTTGACCCTGTCCTGTGTCGTCCTCACGATGGGCAACCGTCCCGCCGAACTACGCCGCGCGATCACCAGTGTGTTCGAGCAGGAGGACGCGGACATCGAGGTGGTGGTGGTCGGCAACGGCGCGGACCTGCCGGAACTGCCCGAAGGCGTCGTCCAGGTGCGCCTGCCGGAGAACGTGGGCATTCCCGAGGGACGCAACCACGGTGTGCGGGAGGCCAAGGGCGACGTCATCCTGTTCCTGGACGACGACGGCTGGTATCGGTCCCCGGACCTGGCCCGGCACGTACGCGACCGCTTCGCCGCCGACCCCTCGCTGGGCGCCCTGTCCTTCCGGATCGCCGATCCCGACGGCGGGCCCGACCAACGCCGTCATGTGCCTCGTCTGCGCGTGGGGGACCCCCGCAGGTCGAGTGTGGTGACCACGTTCCTGGGCGGGGCGTGCGCCATCCGCCGTACCGCGTTCGAGGCGGGCGGTGGCCTGCCCGGTGACTTCTTCTACGCACACGAGGAGACCGATCTCGCCTGGCGGATCATGGACGCCGGTTACGGGATCGAGTACGACGCCGAAGCGGTGATGTACCACCCGGCGGTGGCCCCCACCCGACACGAGAACTTCTACCGGCTCAACGCGCGCAACCGGGTGTGGCTGGCCAGGCGCAACCTTCCCTGGCTCCTGGCCCTGCTCTACCTGACCGTCTGGGTGGGCCTGACCGTGATGCGTGAGCGCGACCGGAGCGCGTTGCGTTCCTGGTTCGCCGGCTTCCGTGAGGGCTGGCGGGAGAACCCCGGACCGCGCGCTCCGATCCGCTGGTCGACCGCCTGGCGGATGGCCCGTGCGGGTCGTCCACCGATCATCTGATCCGGAGAACGGCGTGTCGCCCGTGTCGTCGGCTCCGGGGCCCGGTGAACGGCCCGAACCGAAGGAAGCCCCCGCAGACTCGCGGGGGCTTCCTTCGGTTCGGCGGTGGTGTCCCTCCCCGCGTGGGAGGACCGGGCCACGGTCGATCGCCGCCCTGCCCGAAGGTGATTGTTGTCGCTTGACAATAGTTGATGTTCTCGGCATTGTGAGACCTCGGGAAGTCCGCCTCACGGCGGTCGCGGACCCGGGCAGCCCGGGAAAGCGGAGGTCTCCCCCTTGAGTGGTGTCGGTTCCTCCGTCCGGATTCCACGCGGCGGTCTCAGGCCGTACGGAAGTTCGGTCGTTCCGAACTTCCGGAATGCTCGTCGGAGCGGTTCGCCGCCTGGCGGAAGGACGTGAGCCCCTCCAGGAGCATCGCCCGTTTCCGCGGGGGCATGCGTGCGATGACCTCCTGGAGCTCCACCTCCCTGCGCGCCCTGAGGTCACGGAGGAAGGAACGACCGCTCTCGCTCAGCCAGAGCCTCAGTTCCCGACGGCTGTTCGGACTCGCTGTCCGCTTGACGAAACCGACCGCCTGTAGGCGGTCGCACAGCCTGCTCACGGACGGAGGGGTGGAACCCAGGCGCTCGGTGACGGTACGCAGGTTCACGCCGTCCTCCTCCTCGAGGACGAAGAGGACCTTGAGTTGTGGAGGGGAGACGGGAGAGGAGGCGACCTCGCGCCCACGTCCCCACAGCACTTCCATCAGTTCGGTGACAGCGGAGGCCGCACGGGCCGCGTCACTCGCCTGTTCCTGCGATTCAGGACTCACTTTCCACTCTCACAAATCGCGTCTGTGAGTAGTACCCGGCCGTGTTCGTCGGGCGGGTATCCCTACGACCATAACGGAACACCGGGTTCCATGTCCGCCGTCCGTACCCGTGCCGGTGCGCGGACACGTCCCACCAGGCACAGAAAACGCAGGTCGACCACAGTGAACAGATCCGAGACCGTAGCGCGGGCCCTTCGTGAGGCCGCACCACACCGCCTCGTGGCGGTGCTCCGCGACGCGTTGGCGGAGCACTACGGGGCGGTGTCCGTCGAGGTCCTCCTCGCCGACTACGGGCTCGAGGTACTCTGCCGGGTCACCGAGCCCTTCGGGGAGTGCGGCGAGGAGTTCTCCGTCTTCAACAGCATCGTCGGCAGGGTGTTCGGCGCACAGGCGACCTTCGTCGAGGACGACCTCGCCTCCGGGACGGAGGTCGTCCACCTGCCGGTGAGCGCGCGTGGGGACAGGCTGGGCGTCCTCGTGGTCGGGGTGAAGGCGGGCACCTCCTCGGAGGAGACGATCGTCGACCTGGAGCACGTCGCCACCGCCTTCGGCCACGAGCTCCTCGTGGCCGAACGGGACACGGACGTCTACCGTTCGCTGCGCCGCAGGGACCGTCTCACGCTGGCGGCGGAGGTGCAGTGGGACCTTCTGCCGGGCAGGGCCTACGAATGCCCCGAGTACAGCATCGGGGCCCACCTCGAACCCGCCTACGCGATAAGGGGCGACAACTTCGACTGGTCGGCCGAGCCGGACCGGCTCCACCTCGGCATCACCAACGGCATGGGTGAGGGCATCGAGGCCTCGCTCCTGACCGGCCTGGCCGTCAACGCCCTGCGCAACGCCCGTCGAGGCGGGGTGTCCCTCGCCGACCAGGTCGCCCTGGCGGACAAGGCCGTGTACGCCCAGTACCGAGGGGAACGGTATCTGGACGTCCTCATGCTCGATTTCGACCTGGAGACGGGTGAGGTGGAGGTGGTCGACGCCGGCTCCCCACGTCTGTACCTCCTCCGGGACGATCGCGTCAGCCAGTTGCCGTTCGAGCCGCAGTTGCCCGTCGGCATGGCCGAGGACAGCGTCTACACCACGCAGAACCTCAAGGTCGAACCCGGGGACCGTCTGGTCTTCGCCAGCGACGGCGTTTTCGACGCTCCCGGTGAGGCGGAGGAGAGTTTCGGCGACAGGGCCCTGGCCAAGGCGATCCTGGCCACCAGACTGTTGCCCAGCGTCTCGGTCCCCCAGGAGGTGCTGCGTCACCTGACCGCCTACCAGGGTGGACGGGAGGCGGTCGACGACGCGCTCGTGCTCTGTCTCGACTGGCGGGGCCGGTCCTGACCGGGATTTCGGTCACACCGTGGCGGAACACGGTGGGTGTGCGCAGTATGTTGGCGAGTGAGCCGGTCCCGAACACGCCCTTGCGTCGTTCGTCCCCCCGTCGGCACCGAGACCGTGTTCGTATCCTCTGTGCGTGCACATCCCTTCTGATAGACAGTTGTCAGAAGGCAAATGATCATGTCACCGAATCGACCTCACGAACAAGAGGAGACGTATGACGTACGGACCGCCTGACTCCGCCGCCGCCGGAGCGGAGGCCGTGGCCGGTCTCCTTCGGCGTCGCAGGGAACAGATCGCGCAACGCTGGGCGGACCTTCCCCTCTTCCAGGCGGTGTTCACCGTCACACGGGAAGAGGCCGTCGAAGCCTGTCACTCGGTCATCGACTCCCTGGCCGCGGTCGCCGAGAGCGGACGGGTCGAGGATCTGGAGGCCCCGGGTTTCGATCCCATCCAACGCCAGCTCGCCGCGATGACCGCCTCACGCGCGAGGGCGGGCCTGTCCACCAGCCAGGTCGACCAGGAGGTCAGTGCCCTGCGCGACGCGGCATGGGACCTGTTGGACGCCGAGACGGTCGAACTCGGCGTGGAGGACACCTGTGAGGCTCGGACGCGGCTCGTCGCGCTGTTCGGCACCCTGCGGGTCGTGGTCATCGAGGCCATGCTCCAGGAGAACCAGGAGATCATCCTGCGCCAGCGGCAACAGCTGCTGGAGATGGCGACGCCGGTCATCAAACTCTGGGACCGTCTCGTGGCGGTGCCCCTCATCGGCATGCTCGACAGCGCGCGCAGCCAGGTGGTGATGGAGAACCTCCTGGAGGCGATCGTCGAGCACAAGGCGACCATCGCCATCCTCGACATCACCGGTGTGCCGACGGTGGACTCGCTCGTCGCGCAGCACCTGATGAAGACCGTCGCCTCGGCACGCCTCATGGGCGCGGAATGCGTGATCTCGGGGATTCGGCCCGCCATCGCCCAGACCATCGTCCAGCTGGGGCTCGACCTGAGTTCGGTCACCACTCGCGCTACCCTCGCCGACGCCCTGCAATGGGCCCTGGGCCGTGACCAGCGTGGGGAACTGCCGGCCCGAGGCCACCTCTGAGAAAGGACCGGACGGACACATGCCAGGTGCGTCTTCCATCCCCGTGCTCGACTTCGGTGGGTTGCTGCTCGTCAGCATCCAGGGCGAACTCCCCGATGACGCGGCCGTCTCCCTCCAGGAGGACATCACCGACGCGGTGGTGCGAACCGGTTCGCGCGGAGTCATCATCGACATCAGTTCGCTCGACATGGTCGACTCCTTCCTCGCCCGGGTCCTGGCGGAGATCGCCGCGTCCTCGCGCCTGCTCGCGGCCAGAACGGTCCTGGTCGGTATGCGCCCCGCGGTGGCCATCACCCTGGTCGAGCTGGGACTGTCCCTGCCGGGCATGGACACCGCCCGCACCATCACCGACGCGGCGGCGGACTTCGGGGTCACCATTGCCGACACGGTCCAGGAGGAACGGAACACGACATGAGCCAGACCTCCGCGGAACCGATACGGTTGCCCATCCGCAAGGACACCGATCTCACCGCGGTCCGCCAGCATGTGCGTGCGCTCGCGCAGCGGGTCGGGTTCGGACTGGTACAGCAGACCAAGCTCGTGACGGCCGCCAGCGAGCTGGCCCGCAACACCCTTCTGCACGGTGGTGGGGGGATGGCGCAGATCAGCCTCGTCCACGGTGAGAGGGGCCAGGGGCTGTCCGTGAGCTTCGTCGACTCCGGACCCGGGATCCCCGACGTGGGACTGGCTCTGAGCGACGGCTACTCCACGGCGGGCGGCCTGGGCATGGGCCTGAGCGGTTCACGCAGGCTCGTGCACGACTTCGACCTCAAGAGCGACCCCGAGGGCGGTACGGAGGTCACGATCACCTGCTGGAACGACTCCCTTCGGCGTGGGTTCCGATGACCAGGGTCTGGGAACTGAGCGTCACCGACGCCACGCTCGTGTCGCACGCCGCCCGGATGGCCGGGAACGCCGCCCGGTCGATCGGTCTGGACGAGGTGAGGGCGGCCGCCGTCGCCCTCACCGCGTCCGAGTTGGCGACCAACATGTGCAGGTACGCGGCCGGGGGGCGGTTCGTGGCCGAGGAGGTCCAGGACCCCTGGGGAACGGCTCGGGCCCTCCAGGTACTGGCGTTGGACCACGGCCCCGGGATCCCCGACGTGGCTCGGGCCATGAGCGACGGCTTCTCCACCGTCGACTCGCTGGGCACCGGGCTCGGTGCCTGCCAAAGGGCCGCCGACTTCTTCGAGGTGCAGAGCACCCCCGGGCGGGGGACCGTCGCCCTGGCCAGGTTCACCCGGCCCTCCGACCGCGCGTTGTTCGAGAAGCGGGTGGCGGTCGGAGGGGTGCACGTGCCCTTGGGCGGCGAGGCGGACTCCGGGGACACCCTGGCCTTTCGCAGCGGCGGCGGAAGCCGCATGGTCATGCTCGCGGACGGTCTCGGGCACGGAGAGGCCGCGGCCGAGGCCTCGGCCGCGGCCGCGCGGTGTCTGAGGGAGAACGGTCGGCACTCCCCGGTCACGCTGCTGCGGGGCATGCACAAGGAACTGCGACGCACACGCGGGGTCGCCGTCGCGCTCGCGGAGGTGGACGACTCGCGGCAGCGCCTCACCTTCTGCGGGATCGGCAACATCGGTGCGCGCCTGTACCGTGGCGGACGTTGGGAGACCCTGCTCTCCAGCCCCGGGATCGTGGGGGCCTTCACGCTGCGTACACCGGTCCCGGTCCTCCGTGACTGGACCCCGGGGGACATGCTCGTCCTGCACAGTGACGGTCTGCCGAGCCGGTGGAGGCCCGAGGGAACGGAGCTTCTGTACGACCACGACGCGGCGGTCATCGCCGCCGCCCTGTTCCGGGACTCCGGAAGCGCGGCCCGGCCTCTGCGCGACGACACCTGCGTCGCGGTCGTCAAACACACCGTGCGAGAAGAAGGGGAGGAGGGGGCGGCCCTTGCTTGAACTGCGAGTGCGAACCGCCGCTGACGTGGCCCTGGCGGTCGCGGCCGCGGCGCGCGTGTTCGACGTCGCCTGTGTCGCTTCGGAGACCGTACTGGAGTGTCTGGACGCCTTCTCCTCACGCGCGCTGCGCGAGATCGAGGCCGGCGGATCGGCCGTGTTGGTACTGGAACGCTCCGAGGACGCGCACGCCCTGCGGACGGGGGTCCGTGACGGCGCGGGGGAGAGCATGTGGGCTTCCACGATCACCCTCTCCGAGCGTCTGGACCGTCCTCTCGGCGGGCTCGTCGGCTCCGTCGACCACGTGGAACTGTTGGCGACGGAATTGCTGCGCGCCCTCGACAGGGGTGGTTCGGCGGCCGCGGTCGCCAACGAACGCGCACGCGCGCTGGAGAGCCTCCAACGCGAACTGGAGGAGACCAACCAGGGCGTGCTCGCGTTGCACGCCGAACTCGCCGAGGCCAGTGACGAGCAGAGGAGACTGCTGGCGGCGGAGAGGACGGCCCGGAACGAGGCGGAGGCCGCGCGCAACAGGTTGACCTTCTTGTCCTGGGCCAGCGCACGGCTGCTGGCCTCCCTGAACCAGACGGAGATCTCCTCCTTCCTGCGCGAGTTCCTCATCCCTCGGCACGCGGAGGACGTGCAGGTGTGGCACTCGGGCGCGGAGGGGGAACTGTGCGGGCCCGAGGACGTCGACCAGACCCCTCCGGAGACCGTACTGCGGGCCGCGTCCAGCCGACGGCCCGTGGACGCCTTGAGCGAGGAGGGCCATCTGGGTCTGCCCCTGCTCACGGGCACCGAGCTGATCGGTGTGCTGCTGCTGCGGCGCACGGATGAGCTGGACCCCGACGACGGGGTCATGTTGGTCGAACTCTCGCGCAGGGTGGCCGTGTCACTGGACAACGCGCGCCGCTTCGAGCAGGAGCGCGACACGGCGGCCACGCTCCAACGCGCCATGCTCACCGATCTGCCCCGCACCCCGGGTATGGAGATGACCGCCCGCTATCTCCCCGCCACACGAGGGATGAACGTGGGCGGCGACTGGTACGACGTCTTCCCCCTGGGGGACGGCGAGTTCATCGGCGTGGTGGGCGACGTCACCGGGCACGGCATCCATGCCGCCGTCATGATGGGCCAACTGCGTACGGCCCTGCGCGCGTACGCACTGGAGGAGCGGAGCCCGGCCGCGCTCTTGGGACGGCTGCACCGTCTTTTGGACCACCTCGAACCGGACCTGTTCGCGACCGCGGTGATCGTGCGCTTCCGCCCGGGAGATCCGGAGGTGGTCATGGCCAGCGCGGGCCACCCTCCGCCGCTGTGGCGGGACGGCGGCGGAAGGGCCGAGGCCGTGGAACTTCCGCACGGAGGGATGCTCGGTCTGCCTGTGGACCTGGTCCACACCGACCACACCGTCGCGCTGCCGCCCGGTTCCGCCCTGCTGCTGTACACGGACGGTCTCGTCGAACGACGGGGCGAGTCCATCGACGACGGGATCGACCGTCTGCTGGAGGGTTTCAGCGGACCCCCGTACTGGGACGACGGTCCGGAGAAGGCGGCGGACGACCTGCTGGACGCCATGGTCAAGTACCAGGACTGCGACGACGACGTGTGCCTGCTGGTCTTCCTCGCCTCCGCGGGTAACGGGACCGGTGAGGGCTGAGCGGTGCTCCCTCCCACGGCTCGGTGTTCCCCGTGGGAGGGTGTGAGCGCCTCCCACCGACACGTCGGGCCGGGCGCCTCGGAGACGCCCGGCCCTTGTCCACGGAGGCGAGATCAGAGCTCGGTGAAGACCTCTTCGTGCTCCAGGCGCGGCAGACGGTCGAACCACGCGTCGGGGCCCGGCCTGCCGATGTTCATGACCACGAGGGGCTGGAGCGCGGAGTCCTCGCCGAAGAACTCCTTGCGGATGCCCTCGGCGTCGAATCCGGTCATCGGTCCGGCGGCGAGGCCGGCGGCGCGCACACCCACGATCAGGTAGGCGATCTGTAGGTAGGCGTTCTGCTGTGCCATGGACGCGCGGGCCTCGGCGGGCATCGCGGCGAAGTTCTCACGGGCGTCCGGTGCGACCGGGAAGGTCTTGGGGAAGTGCTCGTGGAAGTCGGGGTCCGCGGACAGGATCAGCGTCAGCGGGGCCGTGGAGGTCTTCGGGGCGTTGTTGCCCGACATGTGCGGGACCAGGCGCTCACGGGCCTCGCGGGAGCGGACCACGGTGACCCTCAGGGGCTGGTTGTTCATGGCCGTGGGCCCGTACTTGACCAGGTCGTGGATCGCACGTACCTGCTCCTCGCTCACCGGTTCGTCGGTGAAGGTGTTGGCGGTACGGGCGTCACGGAACAGGAGATCCTGGGCCGCCTTGTCGAGAACCAGCGCGTCAGTCATGTGCTTCCTCGGTCGTGATCATGATGGGCCGAACATCGGTTTTGCTCCGACACGACCCACAACATTCCTTATCGAGGAAGATATTTCCTAAGTCACTAAATGTGAGGCCGATCACCCACGGGTGTGGGCCGGCCTTTGCTCCGCTCCGTGACCACGGGGAACGCGCCGTTCGCCTCCTCCACCCAGCTCTCCAGCCGCCTGACGAACATGCGGGCCTGGACGGGCCAGTGGAAGGACGTGCGCGCGATCCGGTGTCCGGTGCGTGCCATGTGCCGCCGCAGCTCGGCGTCCCGGCACAGTCGTAGCACGGCCTCGGTGGCCGCGGGGACGTCGCCGAACGGTACCACCACGCCCGCCGGACCCTCCGGGCGGTCCTCCACCAGGGCCCGAGCCAGGGGGTTGGGCGTGGTCACCACCGGCAGGCCGTGCGCCATGTACTCCACGACCTTCGTCGGCATCGAGTGTCTGTAGTTCGGTGTGTCGTGCAACAGGCTCAGACCCGCCGCGGCGCCCGCGCACATCCGCAGGGCCCTGTCGTTGGGGACGAATCCGTACCAGTGCAGCACGCCCTCGCGCTGGGCCTCGCGCAGCAACGGTCGCACACCGGGGTCGGCGCCGCCGACGACCTCCAGGCGCACCCCGTGCGGACGCAGCGCGCGCCCCAGTTCCACCATCTCGCGCGCACCGCGCGCCTGCGACACCTGACCCAGGTAGACGACCCGGTCCTCCCCCGGTTCCCGGGTCGGGGTCGGGGGGACCTCGGTCGTGTTGGGCACCACCGGGTGTTCGCGTCGGAAACGGGAACGGTATCCCTCCTCCGCGAGCAGGAGGCGTATCCGGCGCTCCGCGTACCGTTCGACGGAGCGCACGACCGCGCCCAGCGGGCGGCGAAGCGGCCCCGGGACCCATGTCTTGGTGAGAAGGGCCGAGGCCGTGTCCTCGTGCACGTCCCACACCGTCACCGGGCGGCCGGAGGGCAGCGCCAGGAGGAGTTCGGGGTCGTGGAGGAGCAGCAGGTCGGAGGCGGGGGCGTGTTCGGCGAGTACCGCACGCGCCGCGCGCAGTGAGGACAACCGTTCCCTGCCGGAGGCGCGCGGTACGTCGACCGAGCGAAGCTCCTTCCAGGGGGTCGCTCCGCAGTCGCGGAAGGGCGCGACGTAGGTCACCGTGTGTCCGGCGTCCAGCAACGCGCGGATCTGACGGTGCAGGATCCGGGCGTCTTCGGGGTGGTGCACGACCGTGGCCACAAGTGCGTGCATCTGGTTCACCTACCTGTGTCACCGTATAGGCCCTTTGTGGTGATCTGTCCCAATCATCCACTTTCGGGGGTCGTATGGTCCTTCCGACACGCTAGGAGGTGAGAAAGACGTCGCGAGGAAACCGGGGTGGCCGGGCGGGGTGCGGCGGGTGAACCTTCGGTCGGGAAGGGGCGAACACGACAAGGCACGCCGACGGGCGACCATCGGCGTGCCGGTGGGCGGGCCCGGGGCCCGGCCGGTTCACAGGACCTGGAGGCCCTCACGCGGTACGTGGCGTCGGACCTGCTCGGGCACCGTGGTGCTCGCTTCGGTCTCCGGGTCGGGACGGCGCAGTACGCCCCGGGTGTCCAGGAGCAGGCGCGCGTACTCCTCCAGTTGCTTGGGCCGGTACTCGCTGTGGTCCGTGAGCAGGATGGTCAGATCGGCGTCGGCCAGTGCCCGTTCCAGGTCGGTGGAACGGGGGATGTCCACCCCGTCCACCTGCCAGGACTCCACGTGCGGGTCGTGGTAGGTGAGCGTGGCCCCCTTGGCGGTCAGCTTGCGCGCGACCGGTCGCGCCGGGGACTCGCGCTGGTCGGCGATGTCGGCCTTGTAGGTCACTCCGAGCAGCAGCACCTTGGAACGGGACAGGGCCAGTCCGGAGTCGTTGAGCAGTTCCTGGGCCCGCTGGGTCACGTACGCGGGCATCCGCCCGTTGATCTCCTGGGCCAGCTCCACGAACCGGAACGGATACCCCAGGGTCTTGACCTTGTACGACAGGTAGTTCGGGTCGATGGGGATGCAGTGGCCGCCCACGCCCGGCCCCGGATAGAAGGCCTGGAATCCGAAGGGCTTGGTGGCCGCCGCCGCGATGGAGTCCCACAGGTCGATGCCCAGTTCCTGGCAGAAGACGGCCATCTCGTTGACCAGGGCGATGTTGACGTGCCGGTAGGTGTTCTCCAGCAGCTTGGCCATCTCCGCCTCGCGCGTGCCGCGTGCCCGCACCACCGTGTTCACGAAGGCGGAGTAGAAGTTCGCCGCCGCCTCCCCACAGTCGCGGGTGAGACCGCCGACCACCTTGGGGGTGTTGACCACACCGTAGGTCGGGTTGCCGGGGTCGATGCGCTCGGGAGAGAAGGCCAGGTGGAAGTCGGCGCCCGCGACCAGGCCGGACTCCTCCAGCAGTGGTCGTACCACCTCCTCGGTGGTGCCGGGGTAGGTGGTCGACTCCAGGATGACCAGAGTGCCCGGTTGCAGCCGCGTGGCGATGGACCGGGCCGCGGAGGTGACCGCGTTCAGGTCCGGCCCTCCCTCGGGCGACAGCGGTGTGGGCACACAGACCACGATGGTGCGTGCGGTGGCGAGGCACGCGGGGTCCGTGGTCGCGGTGAAACCGCGGTCCAACATCCCGCGGACGTCCTCCGAGGAGAGGTCGTCGACGTGGGACACCGCGTTGTTGAGCCCGCTGACGACGTGGTCGCTCACATCGAGGCCGGTGACCTTCAGCCCCGCGGACACGGCCGCGGCCGCCAAGGGCAGGCCGACATAGCCGAGGCCGAGGACGACGAGATCGCCGACAGCGCCGACTGGCTGCTGGGAAACAGGTGCTGGGTTAGAGGCTGCGGCATCCACTTCGTGGTCACACTCGCATTCATTTCGTGAACGGGCGTAAATAGCAGGGATGGCCATTGCTCAGTACGTTGGACGTCCGAGTGTAGACAGACGTTGTCCCTGATTACGGATGTTGGCCTGATTCGGTCATTTCTTGAATCAGAACCCGATACGCCTGGTTGTAGCGGTATGCGGCCTTGGCCCAGGTGCGGTGCGCGCCGACGAGGCTGCGACCTGCACTGCCGTAGGAAGCCCGCTTTTCATGACTGTAAGCGAGTTTTGTCAGGACATCGGCTAGGCTTGCCGATTCGCCCGCAGGAATTAACTCTCCTGTCACTCCTGGTTCCACGATCTCTCGCAACGCGGGAAGATCACTGGCGACCACGGGAAGTCCGCCCGCCATGGCCTCCACGGGTTTGAGCGGAGTCACCGAACGGCATACCCTCTCGTCCCGCCGGGGCACGGCGAACACGTCCATCGCGGCGTGGTGGTCGCGTACACGGTCGGCGGGAACCCGGCCGGTGAAGTGCGCGGCCCCGCCCAACCCCAGGGAGGACGCCAGGGAGCGCAGCGCGGGCAGTTCGGGGCCGTCCCCCACCACGAGGGCGTGCGCGGGCTCCCCCCGTTCGCGCATCAGGGCGACCGACTCCAACAGCGTGTCCAGACCCTCGTAGCCGAAGCAGCTGGTGGTGGTGCCCACCACGAACTCCTCCGCACCGATGCCCAGCCGCGCACGCACCCCGGCACCGGAGGGCAGGGGCTCCAGGAAGGAGGGGTCCACCGCGTTGGGGACCACCATCAGACGCTCCCTCGCCACCCCCCGTGCCTCGATGTCCGCGCGCATCGTCTCGCCCAGCGTCACGACCAGGTCGGCGGCGAGCATGCACGCGGTCTCGTTCGCGCGCTCGGCTCGGTAGAAGGCGTCCTCCACGCTGCGCGAGGAGTCGCGTGACAACCACGACTCCTCCAGGAAGCCCCGCACCTCGTACACCACCGGCAGGCCGAACCTACGACCCAGTTCCAGGGCCAGACGGGCGTTGTGGTGGTTGCTCGCCGCGTGGAGAACGTGTGGACGCAGCGTCTCCACCAGCGCCGACGCCATCCGCGTCCCCACCTCCAGTTCCCGCGCGGAGTCGGCGGGCGCCGTCCACGGGATCAGTCGGTGGTAGGGGACGCCGTCCACGAGTACCGACGTCCGCGGATCCCGGACGCCTTTGGTGAGCGGGTAGCCCACCCGCGTGACCACGTGAACGTCCATCCCGGCCCTGCGTTGGGCCACCGCGATCCGGTGGGTGCGCTGCGTGTAGCCGGCGTTGGTGTGCGGCAGGGCGTTGGTCACCAGGTGTAGGACCCGTGTCGCCGCTTCGGACGGGGGACGTTCCTCACCCGCCCATCGTCGTTCACCAGCGTGGATCTTCGGTCGCCGAGCGTTCACCGTGTCGTCGGGTCGCGTTCGGGCATTGCGGGTTAACGTGATCCCGTGACGGTCAGGCGATACGGACAAGGGTACGGGAGCGGCGACGGCGCGTCCCGTGGCCAGAGCCGTCCGATGTTCCGCGGACCTTCGGAGGGCGCCCTCCGGAAGGCGTTCGACGAGTTCTCGGGCGGTCCTCGCATCTCCCGCCGCAAGACATGCGGACACCAGACGATCCACCCGGCGGGGAGGGGCGCCGCTCGCCGCGCTCAGGACCGCCTCGCGGGCGTCGTCGCGTCTGCCCTGGTCCCACAGGGCGTAGGCGCGTGCCCGACCCCCGGCACGGGAGGCGAGGGAACGCACCGTACGTCGCGCCGGGCCGGGCATCAGCCGCAGCGCGAGCAGCGGCAGACGGGCCGGATCGGACCGAAGGTGCCGCCAGGCCAACGACAGGGTGAACGTCGCCGCCCGTGGCCAACGGGCGCGTGGGCGCGGAACCTGGGATACGAAAGCTCGGGTGTCATGCACGGTCAGTCACACAACCACGCCGACATGACCATGTGGTGACACCACGGCGACACGGACGGGACGGCTCAGGCAAAGAAAACCACTGGACCGCACCAGCCCCGTCGGTGGCGACGGGGACACCACCTCGACAGAAGGAAACGTGAAAGTCGTGGCAACGAGCGCTCCCCTGGGGAGCCAGGACACCGGCATCGTGCACGTCGTCGGAGCACGGCCCAACTTCGTCAAGGCCGCGCCCGTCGTCTCCGCCCTGCGTGGGCGTGGGGCCCACCAGTCGGTCGTGCACACCGGGCAGCACTACGACGACCGCATGTCCGCCGTGTTCTTCCGGGACTTGAACCTGCCCACTCCCGACGTCGACCTCGGGGTGGGTTCGGGCACGCACGCGGCGCAGACCGCCTCCCTCATGGTGGGGCTGGAAAGGGAGTTCCTCGCACGACGGCCGGGCATGGTGGTCGTCTACGGCGACGTCAACTCCACGGTGGCCGCCGCTCTGGTGGCCGCGAAGCTACAGATCCCCGTCGCCCATGTGGAAGCGGGACTGCGCTCCTTCGACGACACCATGCCCGAGGAGATCAACCGCCGCGTCACCGACCAGCTCAGCGATCTGTGCTTCGCCACCAGCCCCGAGGCCATCGGCCACCTGGCCGCCGAGGGCGTGGGTCCCGAGCGGGTCCACCTGGTCGGCAACCCCATGATCGACACCCTGCTCGGCAACCTCGACCGTTTCGACTCCGAGGCCCTGCGCGCCCGACTCGACCTGCCCGAGCGCTATGTCGCCACGACCCTGCACCGTCCCGCGAACGTGGACGACGCCGACAACGCGATCCGCCTCACCGAGCGCCTGCACGAGATCGCCGACCTCATCGACGTGGTCATGCCCGTGCACCCCCGGGGCAGGGACGCCTTCGCACGGGCCGGACTCGGCGACCATCCACGTGTACGGCTCCTCGAACCCCTCGGCTATCTCGACTTCGTGGCGCTCACCCGTGGCGCCGCCGCCGTGGTCACCGACTCCGGTGGAGTGCAGGAGGAGACCACCGTCCTCGGAGTCCCCTGCCTCACCCTGCGTCCCAACACGGAACGGCCCGTCACCATCACCCACGGGACCAACCAGCTCGTCACGGAGACCGATCTCGTCCAGACGGTCACCAAGGTCCTGCACGGTCACACGCCCGAGCGGCTCGGCGACGGCGTCCCGCCCCTGTGGGACGGTCGCGCGGGGGAGCGCATCGCCTCCGTCCTCACACAGTGGTCCAGGTGAACCCGATGACAGACCGCACGCACGTCCCCGAACCCGAAGACGCCGGTGAAGGCACCGAGGAGGGTGCCGTTCCCGCCCGGGAGGAACCCTCCGACCGCTCCACCGTCACGATTCCCCCACAGCGCTCCAGGTGATCGACCATGGCGAACGTCCACACACCGACCCTGGTCACAGGACCGGACGAAACCGTGGCGCGTCCGGCCAGGGGCGTCCGCGCCCTGCCGGATACGCGCCGCGGACACCGTTCCGCACGGTCGGGACACCCGACGCAGGCAGCGGTCTCACCGATCAGTCCAGAACACAAGGTGGCAGCCCGTGAAACGGCGTGAACAGAGCCAGACAGAACAGCTCCGTCAGGCGCTGGCAGAGCGCGAGGCCCAACTCCAGGAAGCGCGCGCACGGCTTGCGGCGGTCGAGGGTTCCACCTCGTTGCAGGTGGGGCGCGCGCTCACAGCCGCGGCGAGGAAGCCCGGCCGGTCCCTGGTCAGGCTCCCGCGCGACCTCTACCGGCTCTGGCGGCGCAGTGGTACCACTCACCACTCCGAACGCCGTCGCGGCGGTGTCGAGCCCGTGCGTTCCTTCGACGCCGACCGCCAGGAGGCGCGTCTTTTGACGGGCGTTCCCGGAGGCGGCCAGGACATGCTGGTGGTCGCCACGGTCGTCGGTACCTCCATCGCCGAGGCGATCGGCCCGTACGTGCACCCGGTGCCCCTGCGCCCGCACGACGCCCAGATCGTCATGGACGGCCTGGACGTCGACCTCGTCCTGGTCTCGTCCTCGGCCGCCGCCCCCGGGTCCCCGTGGGCGCACGTGGGCGACCCCGCCGTCGTGGACCGCACCCGCGCCCTGCACTGGGTGTTGGAGTCCGCCGCCGCGAGGGGCATCCCCACGGTCCTGATCGAGGACGCGCCCGCGGCGCCGGCACTGCGCACGCTGGGCTTCGACAAGGTCCACAGGGGGGACGCGGGGGTCCCGCTCCACGTGTTCAACCCGGTGGCCGCCCACCTGACGCCCGGACCCGAGGCGGTCTTCGTGCGGGGACATCGGGACGAGCCCGTCCCCGAGGTCCTCAGCGAACTGGGCGCGGGCGTGGTGGACGCCGACTCCTCCGACCTGGCCGACGCCCTACGGGCCGCCAACGTCGCCGTCGTCCCGGCGTTCCCGAGTGAGGACACCCGGCTGCGTCGACGTGCCTGGGCGTGCGGGACCCACATCGTCACCCACGCCGCGATCCCCACCCCGACCGAACCCGCGGAGGAGGGACTGGCGGTCACGGTGCCGCGTCTGCGCGCCGAGGAGCCGACCGCCGCCGAGCAGCGCGGCATGCTCCGGCAGGTCTTCCTCAAGGAGGCCACCCCCGTCCGCCTCGCCGAGATCCTGGAGGGCCTGTCCTTCCCGCCCGGTACATCGGGGGCGAAACTGCTCCTGCGCGGGCGCTCCGTGGCCGTCCTGGCCGACCCGGCGGGGGAGAACGACGCGGAACTGCTCGCCGACGACCTGTTGGCCTCCCTCCTGAAGCCCACGGAGGTCGTCGTGCCCGGCCCGGCCTCGCGTCTGCCCGGTGTCCAGCGGCTGAGGGCGCACGGCATCACCGTGCGCACCGCGCGTTTCACCGCACCGGACACGCCGGAGGAGCTGACCCGCGACACCTCCGGCGTCCAGCTCGGAGGTCTGGGCCCGGAGCGATGGGCGGCGCTGGCCGAACGAGCCACCGCACCATGGTCGCTGCCGTGGTCCGCGCCGATGGGCCGCAGGCGACTGGCCGACCTGGTGTGCGCCGTCGAGTGCTCGGACGCCGACGCGGTCGGTATCGCCGTCCCGGGCTCCGAGGAGGAGGGATGGGGTTCCGCGCTCTCCTCGCCGGGCGGCGGGACACGTGGGTTCTTCGATCGCCCCGGCACGGGCGGACAGCAGTACGTCTTCGTGGGCGAGGTCGTCCCCGAGCTGGCCCGGACCGAACTGCTGAGGCGTGGTTGGGACCCCCGACAGTGGAACCGGCGCGGTGCCAGACTCCTGGCTCTGGGCTCCGACCACGGTAGGGGCGCCGACTCCGACACCGAGGACACCGCGTACAACGCCGCGGACGCCCCCACCGGGGCGGTCGGTTGACCACCGACGGCCCCGCAGGGGCGAAGAAAGAGCATCCGAAGGGAAGAACGTGAGTACACCGCCTCCGCGCGCGCTCCTGTACGGGGACGTGGACCTCAACATCATCGACGGCTCGGCGATCTGGGCCCAGTCGATGGCACAGGCCCTGTCCGCCGCCGGATGCGAGGTCACCCTGCTGTTGAAGGCGCCCGTGCGCACCGACCGACTCATCGAGCCCCTCAGCAGGATCCCCGGTGTCCGGTTGCTGCGGCCCTACGAGGACAAGGCGCTTCCCGACCCGGGGCCGAAGGGACTCACCCCGGAGCAGGCCGTCGCCCTCATGGTCGAGCACCACGAACGCAGGGCCTTCGACCTGGTGGTCGTGCGCGGACGACGCCTCGCCGGGCTGGCCGCCCAGGAGGAGGCGTTGACGGGACGACTGTGGACCTACCTGACCGACTTCCCGCACAGTGTGGGCGAGCTGTCGGCGACGGTCACCGCCGAGCTCACCGAGATCGCGTTGGCCTCCCGCTTCCTGCTCTGCCAGACCGAGGAGCTACGGGCCTTCCTGGAGTCGTCGGTACCCGCCGCGTGCGGACGGTCGGTCCTCTTCCCGCCCGTGGTGGTCGTGCCGGAGGACGTACGAGCCGACGGAGAGATCCACGCCCGTGCCCGTCTGGCCTACACCGGCAAGTTCGCGCCACGGTGGAACACCCTGGAGATGACCGGGCTGCCCGCCGAGCTGGCGCGACTCGGAGTGGACGCCGAACTGGTGATGATCGGCGACAAGATCCACGCCGAACCCGCCGACTGGGCCAAGCGCATGCGCAGGGCGTTGGAGAACACCCCCCACGTGGACTGGCGGGGCGGGATGTCGCGCGCCGACGCGTTGCGCCAGGCGGCCGAATGCGGTTTCGGACTGTCCTGGCGCGACCCGTCCATGGACGCCAGCCTGGAGCTGTCCACCAAGGTGTTGGAGTTGGGCGCGCTCGGCCTGCCGGTGGTGCTCAACCGCACACCCATGCACGAGACGCTGTTGGGTGAGGACTATCCCCTGTTCGCCGGTGCCGACGTCACCTCGGTCGCCGAGGTGATCGCTCGCGCGCACAACGATCGTGCGGTCTACGCGGACGCCGCCGCGCGCTGCCGCGACGCGGCGGCCGACCACACCCTGGAGCGGGCCGCCGAACGACTGCGTGGCTACCTCACCGAGGCACTGCCGCCCGCACCGGCGGGGGCCGACCCCGAGCGGCCGCTCAAGGTGGTCGTGGCCGGACACGACATGAAGTTCTTCACCCGGCTGGCCGAGTACCTGGACTCGCTGCCCGGGCTCGACGTACGCCTGGACGAGTGGGAGGGGCTGAGCACCCACGACCAGTACCGGTCACGGGAGCTGGCGGGCTGGGCCGACGTGGTGATCTGTGAGTGGTGCGGACCCAACGCGCTGTTCTACTCCAAGTGGAAGAGGCCCGAGCAACGACTGATCGTGCGGCTGCACCGTTTCGAGCTGTACGCGGAGTGGCCGCGCAAACTCGACATCGGCAAGGTGGACGCGGTGGTGTGCGTGAGTCCCCACTACGCCGACCTGACCAGGGAACTGACGGGGTGGCCGGCCGACAAGGTGGTCGTGGTGCCCAACTGGGTGGACGACGAGCAGTTGGACCGTCCCAAGTTGTCGGGTGTGGAGTACTCCCTGGGCATGATCGGCATCGCACCGTCGCGCAAACGCCTGGACCGGGGGCTGGACGTGCTGTCGGAGCTACGGCGCATGGACCCGCGGTACACGCTGTCGGTGAAGACCAAACAACCGTGGGAGTACTGGTGGATCTGGAACCGGCCGGAGGAGCGGGCCTACTTCGAACGCGTCTACCGGCGGATCCAGCGCGATGAACGCCTCGCCTCGGGGGTGGTGTTCGACCCCTTCGGGCCGGACGTGGCCACGTGGCTGCGACGGGTGGGCTTCATGCTCTCCACCAGTGACGACGAGTCCTTCCACCTGGCCCCGGCCGAGTGCGCCGCCTCCGGTGGGATCCCCGCGCTGCTCCCCTGGCCGGGCGCGGACACGATCTACGATCCGCACTGGATCCACGACGACGCCGTGGCGATGGCCGAGGCCATCCACGCGACGGTGACCGAGGACCGGTTCGCCGCCGAGGCGGAACGAGCACGGGGAGAGATCACCAAGGCCTACGGACTGGGTCGGGTACGTGCTCTGTGGAGCGACCTGGTGGTGCGCGGCAAGGCCCCCGAGCCGCCGGAGCGGTCCGCGGCCTCGGCCGACTTCTGAGGTTGCGACCGACGGGGACGGGACGGCGGTCGGTGTCGGCCCCGTCCCTCAGACCGGACCGGTCATCTTCGACAGGCCGCCGGCGCCGGCCGGCAGGAACAGAGCGAAGACGGGAGGTTTGATCTGGACCAGTTCGATCCGGGCTCCCTCCGACTCGGCGATGTGCCGGGCCAGGGCCAATCCCAGGCCGGTGCCGTTGCCACCGCTGACCTCCCGGTCGAAGATCCGGTGCGCCAGGTGCTCGGGCACGCCGCCGCCCTCGTCACTGACCTCGATGCGCACGGACTGGCCGGTGTCGATGCGGCGGACGGTCACCGTTCCCTCGCCGTGCTTGTACGCGTTCTCCACGAGGGTCGCGAGGATCTGCGCCAGGTCGCCGGGGGCGGCCATGGCCGTCAGCCCCTCCTCCCCGGTGATCGCCAACCTGCGTTCCTCGGCGTGGAGGACGGGTTCCCACTCGGCCTGGATGTTCTGGAGGACGGGATCGATCTCCACCGCCTCCACCTCGGGGTTCTGGCTCTTGCGAGCCCGTCCCAGGAGGCTTTCCACGGTCTCGGCCAGACGTTCGGTCTGGGCCAGGGCGGCCTCGCCCTCCTCCCGTACCACCTCGGGATTGTCTGCCTCGGCGAGGATCTCCTCCAGACGCATCGTCAGGGCGGTCAGCGGGGTGCGCAGTTGGTGCGAGGCGTCGGTGGCGAAATGACGCTCGGTGGCGATGAGTCCGGCGATGCGTTCGGCGCTACGGTCCAGGACCTCCGCGACCCGGTCCGCCTCGGGGATTCCGTACCGGTGGCCCCAGGGCGTGGTCACTCCCGACCCGAGACGCTCGGCGGTGACCGCCAGGTCGATCAGGGGCAGGGTGAGTCTGCGTGCCTGGAACATCGAGAGCCCGACGGCCACCCCGATCGCCAGCAGGGACAGTGAAGCGATCCCCAGCCAGGCGCGGATCACGCTCTGCTGCACGTCTTCTGCGTTCGTCCACACCTCGACGAGCGTGCCACGGCCGGTGGTCGCGGTCGCCTTCAACATGCTCGGAGAATCGGGGGCCTCGGGGTTGAGGGCGGGGTCGCCCGCGGTCACCACGGTGGACGCGTCCGCCGTGGTGATCCTGATGAACCGATTCGGATGGTCCCGGTCGAACTCGCTGAGGTTGAGTTCGCCATGGGCCTCCAGCATGGTGTCGCTCTCGGCACCGATCAGCTCCGCCTCGCCGTGGAGCTGGCGGGTGCTCTCGTCGTGCACCAGCTTGTAGGTGAGCGCACCCAGAGGCAGCCCGAGCAACATCACGGCGATGACGGTCACCAACAAGGTGGAGAAAACCATCCGCCTGCGCATGTCACCTCATGTGTGTCCGACCCGGAGGTGGCCGGGCGACAGGGAGAGACCCGGACGCGGGACCGGGTCAGTCTCGCTCGAACCGGAAGCCCACACCCCGGACGGTCGTGATGTACGACGGTTGGTTGGCGTCGTCGCCCAGCTTGCGACGCAGCCATGAGATGTGCATGTCCAGGGTCTTGGTGGACCCCCACCAGTTGGTGTCCCACACCTCCCGCATGATCTGCTCACGGGTGACCACCTTGCCCGCGTCACGGACGAGCACACGCAGCAGGTCGAACTCCTTGGTGGTCAGTTGGAGCTCGCGTTCGCCCAACCAGGCGCGGCGGGAGTCGTTGTCGATGCGCACGCCGTGCACGACGGGCACCTCGGCGCCGCCTCTGCGCAACAGGGCGCGGACACGGGCGAGCAACTCGGCCAGCCGGAAGGGTTTGGTGACGTAGTCGTCGGCGCCCGCGTCGAGGCCGACGACGGTGTCGACCTCGTCGGCGCGCGCGGTCAGGATGAGGATCGGTGTTCCGTGACCCTCGGCACGAAGCCGACGCGCCACTTCGAGCCCGTCCATTTCGGGCAGTCCGAGGTCCAGAACCATGAGGTCGATGTCTCCCGCACGGGCACGGTCGAGTGTCTCAATGCCGTTGACGGTCACGTCCACCGTGTATCCCTCGCGGCGGAGCGCGCGCGCGAGAGGCTCGGAGATCGAGGCATCGTCTTCGGCCAGCAAAACGCAGGTCATGCTGTTGATCGTAGGTCCGGGGTCACGCATTTCCCTATTATGCGCGCCGGATGTCCCAAGGTTGGCCGAAGATACGCTAACCACATATGGGGCAAATCGTCCAATTGGCCCTTTTGGGTCATTTCTTTGCCCCTCCATGGTGAAACCGAGAGGCGTGTGGCGGGCGTGTGCCGAGTACCGACCAGTGTGGACGCCATGTCCGGCCCCAGAGGGGCACCGTGCATGGGCAAGTGGGAGGATTCCTGGCAAAACTCATAGTAAAGAGGTGTGGAGCGGGTATCCGAGCGTGGTCGGACGTCCTCTTCCCACCGGTCGGCCTTCGCCGGTGCGCGTTCCGATGTGGCATTTCCGACGACGAGGAGACTGTACGTGAACCCCCATGACACGCCCGGACACGGCGGCGGCTTCGGCCCGCCGTCGCACGAACCCCCACGGTCCCACGCACCTCCCGAGAACCGGACCCCCTACGGTCCGCACGGGCGGACACCCGCGAACCGACCTTTCCCGGAGCGGCCCGCGTACCCGACGCAGGGACCACCCCCACAGGGACCGCCTCCGCACCAAGGCCCGCCGGGACCGAGGCCGCCCCGAGCCGGCCGCTACGGCACCGGCCTGGTGACGGTGCTCGCCGTGATCGCGGTGCTGGCGGGCGCCTCCTTCCTCGGAGGAGGGATGGCCCTCGGAGGAATGATGGCCGGCCGCGTCATGGCGGACGAGGAGCCGGAGCCACGGGACGGACCCGATGGGGAGTCCCCGTCGCCGACCGACACCCCGAGTCCCACCGAACGCCCGAGTCCCCTCGAACACCCGAGCCCCACCGAGGAGCCCGAGCCGACCCCGGAACCGACCACCGAACCGGAGGAGTTGATGTCCTCCGAGGACCTGGTGGCCGAACTGCGGCGGGATTTCGACATCAGCGCCCGTCAGGACATCACCGAGGAGGTCTGTGGAGCGGCGGACGAGGAGGAGTACGACCTCTTCCAGTGCACCTCCTCCATGGACACCGACCTCGTGCGGGTGGCCGCCTTCGAGAGTCCCGGAATCGCCATGCTCGCCACGATGGCCATGTTGGAGAGCGAGGACAACACCGCGGAGGACATCCAGGACGCCTGTCACTTCGTACTGGTGTGGTTCGACCACAACGGCCTGGACCAGGGCGAGCGTGACGAGATGGCGGAGGCGGCGAGGGAGATCGTGGGCTGCCCCTAGAGAAGGGTTCCCACGCCCCGAAGACGGGAATCCGGGCTGCTGTGGGGGTCGGAGGTCCGGGCCGCCTACCATGGTGGAGCACACCGATTCGACAATCCTTCGGAGGACGTCCGTGTTTCCCTCTGGTCAGGACCCGTACGACCCCGACGGGACGCAGGGCGGCGGCCTGCCGCCGCGGGGGACGTCGGACTTCGGAGGCGGTTTCGGTGCTCTGAGCCCCGACGCGCCCCTGCCCAAGAAGGTGGCGGTCGTCCGCACCCTGATGTTCGTGGGCGGTGCCTGCGGGTTCGCCCTGTCCTCCCTCTTCCTCATGGGGCTGATCGCACCGGCCGAGGCCATGGCGGAGGTTCTACGGCAACAGGCCGACATCGCGGCTCAGGAGGGCGTGGAGATCGCCGTCAGCGTGGAGACGCTACGCGCCATGATGGGGGTGATGGCCGTGAT
This sequence comes from Nocardiopsis sp. ATB16-24, assembly GCF_030271535.1. Classification (GTDB taxonomy): domain Bacteria; phylum Actinomycetota; class Actinomycetes; order Streptosporangiales; family Streptosporangiaceae; genus Nocardiopsis. Next base: position 83,039 of record NZ_JASCXJ010000008.1, read on the forward strand.
CACCGGCACCTACGGGCTGCTGTCCACGTTGTTGGCCGGAAGAATCCGTCGACGCACCGTCGGGGTGTTCTGGGGGGTCGTGGTCTTCCAGGCGGCGGCGGGCGCGCTCCTGCTGTGGAACCTGCTCGCCGGGGACTACTTCGCGATCGTTCCCTTGGGCTTCACGGTCATGATGGTGGTGTACATGCTCTCCCGCGAGGGCCGTGCCCACTACGGACTCCTCTGAACCGAACTCCGTCGCGCGTTCCTTCCGGGAACCCTCATGCCCCCTCCTCAGGAGGGAGGGGTCGCCCTCTGTCACCCCGTTCGCGGGTGGAGAACGCCGAACGTCGGTGGTCTCCGCCATCGTCGAGGTCCGCGGGAGGAAGGAAGTGTCCATGGTCCCCGAACGGTTCGTCGACGCGGCCCCGTGGTTCCCCGCAGCGGGGGAGAGCGAGCCCCTCGGCCCTGGTCGCCAAGGTGGCCGACCAGAAGACGTCCGCCCTTCTCAGAGGAGGAGGCGAGGGGAAGGGCGTGGCCGTGGTGAACCTCACGTGCGACCCGGAACTCGCGCTGGGGTCGCGCACCCGTTTCCCGGCCGCCGCCCCGGCCACCACATGAACAAGGAACACCGGAACTCCGTCCTCCCGGACGGCACGGTGCCCGACGAGGAGATCCTGGAGACGCTCCGGCACTCCTCCGTCCCGGTCACCCGGAGTCCGCGACGGGCCGACCGCGACCGCGTGCTCGCCGCTCCGGGCGAGGACGTGCCGCCGGTGCACGAGGGGCCGGAACAGCCATCGGAGGGGACCTGACCCCGGAAAGGACGGCCACGTGTCCGACAAGACCGTCCGGTCCGCCGTCGTTCAAGGCGTCCTGGAACGGATCACCTACGCCAACGAGGAGACCGGGTACACCGTCGCCCGCGTCGACACCGGACGCGGTGGTGACCTGCTCACCGTCGTCGGCTCCCTCATGGGGGTCCAGCCCGGGGAGGCCCTGCGCATGCACGGGCGCTGGGGCTCCCACCCCCAGTACGGGCGCCAGTTCCAGGTGGACGACTACACGACCGTCCTGCCCGCCACCGTCCAGGGCATCCGTCGTTACCTCGGCTCCGGACTGATCAAGGGCATCGGCCCGAAGATGGCCGAGCGCATCGTCGACCACTTCGGCACGGACGCCCTGGACGTCATCGAGGAGAACCCCGAACGGCTCATCGAGGTGCCCGGCCTGGGTCCCAAACGCACGAAGCTCATCACCGAGGCCTGGGAGGAACAGAAGTCCATCAAGGAGGTGATGGTCTTCCTCCAAGGAGTACAGGTCACCACCTCCCTGGCCGTGCGCATCTACAAGAAGTACGGCGATTCCTCCATCGACGTCGTGCAGAAGGAGCCCTACCGGCTGGCCGCCGACGTGTGGGGGATCGGCTTCAAGACCGCCGACACCATCGCCCGTGCGGTCGGCATTCCGCACGACAGTCCGCAACGTGTGATGGCCGGCATCCAGTTCACCCTCTCGGAGTCCATCGGTGACGGGCACGTCTACCTGCCCGAGGAGAAGCTCATCTCCGCCGCGGTGAAGATCCTCCAGGTGGACTCCGGTCTGGTGATCGAGTGCATCGCCGAACTCGTGGCGACCGAGGGGGTGGTCCGCGAGACCCTTCCCGGTCCCGAGGGCGAGCCCGTGCGCGCCGTCTACCTGGTGCCCATGCACCGGGCCGAGATCGGTCTGGCCTCCGGCCTGCGCGCCCTCCTCGAACACCCGGTCGACCGTATGCCCGCGTTCGCTGGCGTGGACTGGGACACGGCCCTGGAGTGGCTCCGGTCCCGAACACGCGCCGAGCTCGCCGAGGCCCAACGGGAGGCCGTACGCCTGGCTCTCACGGAGAAGGTGTGCGTGCTCACCGGTGGACCGGGCTGTGGAAAGTCCTTCACCGTGGCCTCCATCGTCACCCTGGCGGCCGCCAAGCAGGCCAGGATCATCCTGGCAGCACCCACCGGACGCGCCGCCAAACGCCTCACCGAGATGACCGGCATCGAGGCCTCCACGGTGCACCGGCTCCTGGAGCTGCGTCCGGGCGGGGAGGCCGCCTACGACCGGGACAACCCTCTCGACTGTGACCTGTTGGTGGTGGACGAGGCCTCCATGCTGGACGTACTGCTGGCCAACAAGCTGGTCAAGGCGGTCCCGCCCGGAGCGCACCTGTTGTTCGTCGGCGACGTGGACCAGCTTCCCTCCGTGGGGGCCGGACAGGTGCTGCGGGACCTGCTCGACGAGGACTCGCCCGTCCCCAACGTGCGCCTGACCCATGTCTTCCGGCAGGCCCAGCACTCGGGGGTGATCACCAACGCCCACCGGATCAACAACGGCGAACCACCGCATTTTCGTGGCATGTCCGACTTCTTCCTCTTCTCCTGTGAGGAGTCGGAGGACGCCGCCGAGATGACCGTGGACGTGGTCGCCCGCCGCATCCCGCGCCGGTTCGGCCTCGACCCACGTCGGGACGTGCAGGTCCTCACCCCCATGAAGGGCGGCCCGGCCGGTGCGACCAACCTCAACATCGCGCTCCAGGCGGCCATCACCCCCGCGGGCGACCACGTTCCCGAACGTCGCTTCGGCGGACGCGTCTTCCGCGTCGGTGACAAGGTCACGCAGGTCCGCAACAACTACGAGAAGGGGGAGAACGGGGTCTTCAACGGAACCCTCGGCGTGGTGACGGGTATCGACTCCGTCGCCCAGGAGGTCCTGGTCCGTACGGACGAGGACGAGGACGTCGCCTACGACTTCGCCGAACTCGACGAGCTCGCCCACGCCTACGCCGTCACCGTGCACCGCTCCCAGGGCAGCGAGTACCCCGCCGTGGTCGTTCCCGTCACCACCAGCGCCTGGATGATGCTCCAGCGCAACCTGCTCTACACGGCCGTCACCAGGGCCAAGAAACTGGTCGTGCTCGTCGGTTCCCGCCGAGCCTTGGCCCAGGCGGTCCGCAACGCCTCGTCCGGACGCCGACACACGGCCCTGGCGCACCGGCTGCGGTCCGTCGCGCGCGGGAACGACCCCGGCCCCGCGTTCCCCGACCCCGAAATGTCGTAGCCCCCCGCTACGCTGGGGCATCGTGGAGCAGCAGACCCTGATCGTGGTGGGCGCCGCCGTCATCCGCGACGGCCGCGTCCTGGCCGCCCAACGCGCGGAGCCCGAGTCCCTGCGCGGACGATGGGAGTTCCCCGGTGGCAAGGTCGACCCCGGGGAGACGGCGGCCCAGGCCCTGGTCCGCGAGTGCCGGGAGGAACTCGGAGTCGTGGTCCGTCCCCTGCATCAGCTCGGGGTGGACGTTCCCTTCCCCGCGCCCGGCCGTGCCCACACACGCCCCGCCGTGCTGAGACTGTGGCGCGCGGAGTTGCTCTCCGGAGAACCCAGACCCCTGGAGCACCTCTCCTTGCGTTGGCTCGCGGCCACGGACCTGCGTACCCTGGACTGGCTTCCCGCCGACGTGCCCCTCCTCGGTGCGATCGAGCCCCTGCTCGCGGCGGGAGCGGTCACACGTCCCTGACGCGGCGACGGTGATCCGAGCGGTCCGTCCGAGGAGCTCGGGCGGTGGGGGTCGTCACACCGAGTGGTCGGCCGTCCCGGCGGAGCCACACGTCTACTCATCGGACCGCTATGGCCGCATAAAATAAGTAACGGGCCGTGGCAATCTACGGTCTCTTCCCAGTACAGGAAACGAGACTTTCCCATGTCCAGCGCTACACCCGTCGAGGGCTCCGCACGCCGTGGCGATCTCCGCAACGTCGCGATCGTGGCCCACGTGGACCACGGCAAGACGACGCTCGTCGACGCCATGCTCTGGCAGTCCGGAGTGTTCCGCGAGAACCAGGACGTTCACGACCGGGTGATGGACTCCGATGACCTGGAACGCGAGAAGGGCATCACCATTCTCGCCAAGAACACCGCCGTCCACTACACCACGCCCGAGGGCGAGGACGTGGTCATCAACATCATCGACACCCCCGGCCACGCCGACTTCGGCGGCGAGGTCGAGCGCGGCCTGTCGATGGTCGACGGTGTGGTCCTGCTCGTCGACGCCAGCGAGGGGCCGCTCCCCCAGACCCGCTTCGTGCTCCGTAAGGCCCTGGAGGCCAAACTTCCGGTCATCCTCGTCATCAACAAGGTCGACCGGCCCGACAGTCGTATCGCCGAGGTCGTGGACGACGCCTACGAGCTGTTCATGGACCTGGACGCCGACGAGTCCCAGATCGACTTCCCGATCGTCTACGCCTGCGCCCGGGACGGAAGGGCCTCCCTGGAGCGCCCCGCCAACGGCAGCGTTCCCGACAACGACAACCTCGTGCCGCTGTTCAGCACCATCCTGAAGACCATCCCGGCTCCCGAGTACATCCCCGGCGCGTCCTTGCAGGCCCACGTCACCAACCTGGACGCCTCCCCGTTCCTGGGACGCCTGGCGCTGTGCCGCGTCCAGCAGGGGGAGCTGCGCAAGGGCCAGCATGTGGCGTGGATCCGCGCCGACGGCAGTGTCCAGCAGGTCAGGCTCACCGAGCTGTTCATGACCGAGGGACTGGAGCGCAAGCCCGCCGAGAAGGCCGGTCCCGGTGACATCGTCGCCATCGCCGGCATCGACGACATCATGATCGGCGAGACCATCGCCGACCCACAGAACCCGGTTCCGCTGCCGCTGATCCAGGTCGACGAGCCCGCCATCTCCATGACCATCGGCACCAACACCTCACCGCTGGTCGGCAAGGCCAAGGGCACCAAGGTCACCGCCCGTCTGGTCAAGGAGCGGCTGGACAGGGAACTCGTCGGTAACGTCTCCCTGCGCGTCCTGCCCACCGAGCGTCCCGACGCGTGGGAGGTCCAGGGCCGTGGGGAGCTGGCGCTGGCCATCCTGGTCGAGCAGATGCGCCGTGAGGGCTACGAGCTGACCGTCGGCAAGCCCCAGGTGGTCACCAAGGTCGTGGACGGCAAGGTGCACGAACCCGTCGAACGCCTGACCGTGGACGCCCCCGAGGAGTACATGGGCGCGATCACCCAGTTGCTCAGCGTCCGCAAGGGCCGTATGGAGAACATGGTCAACCACGGCACCGGCTGGGTGCGGATGGACTGGTTGGTGCCCTCCCGCGGCCTCATCGGTTTCCGGACCGAGTTCCTCACGGAGACACGCGGCACGGGTATCGCCCACCACGTCTTCGAGAAGTTCGAGCCGTGGTTCGGTGAACTGCGCACCCGCGCCAACGGCTCCCTGGTGGCGGACCGCCCCGGAGCGGCCGTCGCGTTCGCGATGTTCAACCTCCAGGAGCGCGGCACGCTCTTCGTCGAGCCGGGCACCGAGGTCTACGAGGGCATGGTCGTGGGGGAGAACTCGCGTTCGGAGGACATGGACGTCAACATCACCAAGGAGAAGAAGCTCACCAACATGCGCTCGGCCACCGGCGAGGAACTGGAGCGCCTGGTGCCGCCGCGCAAGCTCTCCCTGGAGCAGGCCCTGGAGTTCTGCCGCGAGGACGAGTGCGTGGAGCTCACCCCCGAGCACGTGCGCATCCGCAAGGTCGTTCTGGACCAGAAGGAGCGCGCCCGGATGACGGCCAACAAGAAGCGCCGTTAGCACCGTCCTTCCGATGGCGGCGAGGTGGAGGCCGCCCCGCTCCGCGCGTGGCGCGTTTTCCGGACGAACGTGTCGGGTAGACCCTGAGCAGCATGAAGTCCGAGCCCACGTGTCCCCGCTGCGGGCGCGCGGTCCAGCCTCCGGGGCTGTGGACCAGCGCCTGGCAGTGCGACGTCCACGGAGCGGTGGCGCCCCTCCAGCAGGTGCGCGCCCCCGGGGCCGTGCCCCTGGAGGCGCTTCTGTCCCAGGCACGGGTTCCGGTGTGGATCCCCTGGCCGCTGCCGACCAACTGGGTGGTCACCGGTTTCGCCGAGTGTGGTGACGAGCGCAGCGGCGCCATGGCCGTCGCCGTCGCGCTTTCGGGGCCCGATCCGGTCGGCGGTGTCGGAGAGGTCGTCATCGTCGCGGAGGACCCCGGTATCGGCCTCGGCGCCCGCCTCGCCGGAATGGAGGGCCCGGACCCCGGTCACGGTTTCGACGACTCGGCCGCCGACGCCAAACTGCGCTTCGACGGCCACGAGGTCACGTTGTGGAACCTGGACCTGGGGCATGATCGCCGCGCCGTCTACACCGGCGAGGCCCTCGCCCACTGGCTGTGGCTGGTCTTCGCCTCGGCGGACACCGCCATGCTGATGTGCGAGATCAACGCGCTCCGGGATCTGCGTGACATCCGGGACGGGGGCATCGCGCTGGAACCACCCTTCGGCGCTCCCAGCCCTTTCCTCGCCGAGGCGCTCGCGCCTTGGGACACGACGGACTGAGGTCGCCAGCACCGTCCGCGCGGGACGTGTCGAGCCGGACTTACGTACAATCGCCCGGTGACACGTATCGACCTGCACTCCCACAGCTCCGTCTCCGACGGAACCGACACCCCTGCCGAAGTCGTCGAGTACGCGGTCGCCGCGGGTCTCGACGTGCTCGCGCTCACCGACCACGACACCGTGGCCGGGATCGAGGAGGCCGCCCGAAAACTGCCCGCCGGCTTCACCCTCGTTCCCGGGATGGAGTTGTCCTGCGCCTACGAGGGGTCCAGCGTCCATCTGCTGTGCTATCTGTTCGACCCCGAGGAGCCGGATCTGGCCGAAGAGCTGCGCCGTGTGCGCTCCGATCGCGCCTCCCGTGCGGAGGAGATGGTCCGCAAACTCCGTGAGCACGGAGTGGGCGTCACCTGGGAACGGGTGTTGGAGATCGCCGGAGCCGGACACGAGGAGCACGCCGACGCCAACACCATCGGCAGGCCCCACCTGGCCCGCGCGATCGTGGAGGCGGGGGCGGCGAGGGACGTCCAGGACGCCTTCGACCGCTGGATCGGCTCGGGAGGTCCGGCCTACGCCTCGCGTTACGCGATCGACCCGGTCCGCGCGGTGGGGCTGGTGCGCGCGGCGGGCGGAGTGTGCTCGCTGGCCCACCCGGGGCGTGCGGAAGGCTCCCTGAACAACACGGTCCCCCTCGAACTGGTCGAGCGCATGGTCGCCGCGGGAATGGGGGCGATCGAGGCGGACCACCCCTCGCACAACCGGGCCCAGGCCAGGTACTGGCGCGGTGTCGCCGATGACCTGGGCGTGGTGGTCACCGGTTCCAGCGACGACCACGGAAGCCTGACCGGTCGGCGACTGGGGTGTCGGACCACCGCCCCGGAGGCGTTCGAGCGGCTCGTGGCGCCGGCGACGGGAACGCCCCTGTTGCGGGGGTGAAGCATGTACCGGATCCTCAGAGTCCGGTACGGTACCGACCACTGCGCGGGAACGCGACAATGGTCGCAACGCGATTCACCCGTACTCGGACGAACTCGAAAGGTCTGACGCCGTGTTCTGGAAGCGGAAGCCGAAGAGACAGGACGGCCAGGAGGCCACCGATTCCGCTGCGGGGGCCGCGGCGGACAAGGAGGAGGCCGTCACCGAGCAGGACGACGGGGAGAGCGCGGAGAAGCCGGAGGCGGAGAAGACCACGGCCGAGACCGGGGAGGGCACGTCCTCCGACGACGGTGACGCCGGGGAAGAGGCCGATGACGGGACCGAGGCCGAGAAGGAGTCCTCGGAGCCCGAGGAGGACGCCGGGACCGGCGACGTCTTCGCGGACGAGAACGAGGAGGTCGGGGTGACCGGCCCCGACGGGGACGGCATCACGCGTGTGCGCACCGCCGGCGTCTTCGAGTTCGAGGGCGAGAAGAACGAGGTCGTCAGCAACACCTGGATCGTGAAGGCGGACGAGGAGGGTGTCGTCGTCATCGACCCCGCCCACGACGCGGAGGCCGTCCTCAAGGCCGTCGGCGACCGCGAGGTCTACCTCGTGGCCTGCACCAACGCCTACAGCCCCCACATCGAGTCGGCCATCAAGGTGGCGGAGGAGTTCGAGGCGCCCATCGCACTGCACCCGCGTGAGATGCGTGCCTGGCGTCGCCACCACGGTGCCGAGCACCGTCCGGAGATCGAGGTGGAGGGACAGGGCGCCCTGGACATCGGCGACCTGCACATCGACGTCCTCGCCCTGCCCGGTACCTCCACCGGCACCGTCGGTTACTACATCAGCGAACTCGGCGTCGTCTTCAGCGGTGACACCCTGCGCAAGGGCGAACCCGGCATGGTCGGCAACACCTACGTCGACTACACGACACAGCTGGCCTCCATCGGCGAGGCGTTGCTCTCCCTGCCTCCGGACACCCGGATCCTGCCCGACCGCGGTCCGTCCACCACCTCGGGCGCCGAGAGCAAGAACTTCGACTCCTGGGTCTGACGGGCCCGCACCGAGGCACCGGGACCCCGATCACCGATCCGCCGCGCCACGTCTCCTTCGGTGGCGCGGCGGCCGTGATTCAGTGACGGCCGACCGACTCCGCCTCGTTCCAGAACGAGGTCAAAGCGCTCGCGGTGGTCTCGGGCGCCTCCACGTTGGGGGAGTGACCCGCACCGGGCACCACCAGACGCCTGGCGCCCAGGCGTTCGGCCATCCGGTCCTGTTCCCGCGGAGACCACGCGTCGTCGTTCTCGCCGTACAGGACCAGTGTGGGCATGTCCACCCGAGCCAGCTCGTCCACGCGGTCCGGTGCGGACACGAGCTCCTCGGCCATGTGCATCAGGCCCACGGCGCTGCTGGACAGCAGCCGCCTGCGTAGGAAGTCATGGATCTCGGGCCGGGTCGTGCGCGACCGCGCCACCGCGTCGAACTGCTCCTCCCACAGCTGCCTGAGCCGCTCGGCGGTGGGGTTCATGGACACGGCGGCGATGAGGTTCCCCGCCGTACCCGCACCAGGGCCGCTCAGAGCGCCGGGGCCCGAGCACATCAGGGTGAGAGAGGCCGGCGGCGCCGTCGCGGTCAGCGCGGCCTCGCGGCAGACCAGGCCGCCGAAGGAGTGCCCCAGCAAGTGGACGGGTCCGCCCTCACCGACCTGCTCCAGGACCTCGGCGACCACCGCGCCCAGGGAGGGCAGGCGGTAGTCGGGGCGGCGTACTCCGGGGACGGGGGGAAGGGACTCGGGCCCGGGAGACTCGTGGTTACCGGGAAGGTCGATCGCGACCACTTCCCGCCCGGCCTGGGCCAGGCTCTGGAAGAGGGCGATGAAATCCTCCTTGCTGCCCGTGAAACCGTGCACCAGGAGGGCGGGGGCCAGCGTGGAACCACCGGAGGTGGGAAACGCCCGCAGCGCGGCCACCGGACCGTACGACAGGGTCATGTCCGTGCGCCGCACGCCCGGTGGCAGATCGATGAACCGAGGTGTACTCACGTCGGGCCACCCTAGACGATCGGTGACCCCGGCCGGACGGACCCGGGCCGTGACCGCGGGCACCGGCCCCGAGAGGGCGGCACCCGTCCGTCCCGGCCGTGGCACCCATGGAGGCGGGTGCCACGCGGTTCCGGTCGCCGTTCCGCCCGTCGGGCGGCGGACGTCGGCCGGTCATGTCCGTCGGTGCGGACCCCCGAGATCAGGTGTTCTCGGGGTCACGCCGGGCGGCGCTGACACCACCGCGTGTACGACGGCGTCGACGCACCCTGCGGGGACCCTCCGCCGAGGACGCGGTGCCCTCGCGCGTGGTCTCCGCGGGAGCCGTGGAGCCGGAGGAGGCCTTGTCCGCCGGACCCTCGGTGCGGGCCTGGCCGCCGCGCGTACGTTGGCGCGAACGGCTGCGGCCGCGTCCGCCCTCGCTCCGACGTCGACCACCACGCTCGCCTCGCGGCATGCCGGTGTCGCCGATGTCCTCGATCTCCTCGGCTTCGAGGCCCGCGTGCTCGTCGCGCCTGTCCGCGGCCAACTTGCCCTTGGTCCCCGCCGGGATCCGCAACGCCTCGAAGAAGTGCGCGGAGGTGGAGTAGGTCTCCTCCGGCTCGGCGAACGGAAGATCGAGCGCGGCGTTGATCAGCTTCCACCGCGGCATCTCCTGCCAGTCCACGAAGGTGACGGCGGTGCCGCTGCGCCCGGCCCGACCGGTACGGCCGATGCGGTGCGTGTAGGTCTTCTCGTCCTCGGGGGTCTCGTAGTTGACCACGTGGGTGACGTCGTCCACGTCGAGTCCCCGGGCGGCCACGTCGGTGGCGACCAGGATGTTGATCTTGCCGTTGCGGAAGGCGCGCAGAGCGCGCTCGCGTTGGCTCTGCCCCAGGTCTCCGTGGACGGCCGCGACGGCGAATCCACGCTCCTTGAGTTCGCCGGCCACCCGGTCGCAGGCCCGCTTGGTCTGGCAGAACACCATGCTCTGGCCGTGGTCCTCGGCCTGCAACAGACGGGCGAGCATCTCGATCTTGTCCATCTGGTGGGTGCGGAACGCGTGCTGCGTGATCTGCCCGGTGATGGCCGTGCCGTCGATCTCGTCGTCGTCACCCGCGCGGACGTGGGTGGGACGGTGCAGGTACTTGCGCGACAGGGAGACGATCTCGCTCGGCATGGTGGCCGAGAAGAGCATCGTCTGGCGTTCCTGCGGAATCCTGGTGAGGATGCGCTCGATGTCGGGCAGGAAGCCCAGGTCGAGCATCTTGTCGGCCTCGTCCAGCACCACGGCGGACACCTGGTCCAATCGCAGGTGCTTCTGCTTCTCCAGGTCCAGCAGACGCCCCGGGGTGCCGACGACGACGTCGGTCCCCTCCTTGAGACCGTTGATCTGCGGCTCGTAGGAACGGCCGCCGTAGACGGTCAGGATCCGACCGCCGCTGCGCTTGGCGGCGGTGGTCAGGTCGGCCGCGACCTGGATGGCCAGTTCACGGGTGGGGACCACGACCAGGGCGCGGGGCCGCTTGGACGAGCCGGGGGCGGCCTGCGCCCGCTGGAGGAGCGGGAGGCCGAAGGCGAGGGTCTTGCCCGTACCGGTACGGGCCTGACCGATGATGTCGCTGCCGTCCAGTGCGATCGGCAGGGCGAGTTCCTGGATGGGGAAGGGTTCGACGATCCCCTCCGCCTCCAGTGCGTCCGCGAGCTCGGTGCTCACACCCAGATCGCGGAAGGTCGTCTTGGTCTTGGTCGTCTCTTCTGTGCTGCTCAGGGCTCAAGCCTCCATCTTCGCGGGCCGCAGGCTCCTGCGTGGCCGCGGCGGGATGCGGTCGTGGCCGGCTCCTGACCGCCAGGCGGGCGCGGCTCACCTCGGCCTCGTGGTGAGGCGGTGTCGTGGCGCTGCCCTGGCCGGTCCGTGCGGCGTGGGGGGTCCCCCGCCGCGGATCGTGACCTTCCCCGCTCGGTACGGGGAGCATCCGTGGTTCGTCGTTGGTCCTCACGCGACTCGGGACCCAACGGTGGTCCGAGCCTGTGTGGGCGCCGCCTGCGCGGCACCGGTGCGTGGGAGATCCCCGCGTGCGTGAGGAGATTGTCGAGTAGGACGCACACGCCGGTCATCACGCAGAGTCTAGCCGTTGGAGTGCCAGGTGGACATAGGACGGTTCACCTGGCTGTGGACGGCGTGGACCGTACCCGCTCTCAGCGGGTGCAACCGTGTCCACGGTCTGTTTAGTCCCCGGTTCGGTGTCCGAGCGGCCCGGACGATACTCTGACCGACATGACCCAAGGCTCCTCTGACAGCGCCGGCGTGATCGACCTGCTCGGACTCCTCGCCTACGCCGAGCTGGGTTCCTTCTTCCGGCTGGCCGACGACGCGGGGCTGGCGCCCTCCCTGCGGTCCAAGGGACAGCTCGCCGCCCTGGCGGCCGCGGAGCAGGCGCACTACCAGGTGCTGCGAGACCGTCTGGAGGAGCTGGGCGCCGACCCGGAGGAGGCCATGGCCCCCTTCGTGGAACCCCTGGACGCCTGGCACAGCAGGACCGAACCGCAGAGTTGGCTGGAGAGTCTGGTCAAGACCTACGTCGGCGACGGTATCGCGGGTGACTTCTATCGCAAGGTCGCCGCGCTGGCCGACGAGGAGACGCGAACCCTGGTGGAGGGGGTTCTGGCGGAGACCGGTCGTGCCGAGTTCGTCGCGAGCACGGTGCGCGCGGCCCTGGAGGAGACCCCCACGCTGGCGGGGCGTCTGTCCCTGTGGGCCCGTCGCCTGGTCGGCGAGGCGCTCAGCCAGGCGCAGGCGGTGGCGGTGGCCCGCCCCCACCTCGCCGCGCTGTTGGCCGCCCAACGGTCGGAGACGGGCGACGGTGGTGGCCTGGGCGACCTGGCGGCGGTCAGCAGGATGTTCGCCTCGCTCACCGACCGGCACGCCGCCCGCCTGGAGGCCATGGGTCTGTCCTCCTGAAGCCGCACGCTGGGGCGAGCGCAGAACTTACCCACCTTTGACCCGACCTTGGGGTTTCTTGGTCAAAGATGGGTAATATCCACCACTTTCGTAACGATTCGTTGGTGGTCTCCCTTAATATCGATGAAGTTTCCGTCTTCTGACCACCCGAGTAGGTACTTCCATGCCCAGTGGGACCTCCGTGCGCCATCCGCTGGCCGGACTCACCCGTGACTTCCACCGGATCGGTCCTCTCAGCGGTCCGATCGAACCCTGGCTGTGCGCCGAGCTGGACCAACACGCCGCCGAGGTGCGCGAGGGCATCGCCGCTTCGGGCAGTGGATTCAACGCTCGGAGCCTCGGCACCTACCTTCACGGCTTCCTCGACGGCTGCCTCGAACAGGGTTGGGACTCCGACGCCGTCGAGTACGACTGGGAGACCATCCGCGTACTCGCGATCTGCCGGCTGGCCAAGGAACACGGTTTCGTCCGCTAGGTTGGTGACGTCCGCAGGCTGGCGCGTTCTGGAAACCGAACTTCGCGGCCCTGGCGGATTCTCCGGCGGAAATCCCGCGCTGGGCGTACGCTGAAACGGGTCGGTGGCTCCACAACGACCGGTGGCGGTCGGTGCACCGTGGTCGGGTCCCGCGGGATGTCATGCGGGACCGACGGCGTTACGCGGGTCCGGAAGAGATCCCGACGCCGTAACTGGCGGAGCGGCCCACAAGGCCGCAGGAAAGGAAGGCGAATGGGGAGCGGTCGGCATGGCGCGGCGCGCCCACCGGTTGGCGTCCTGATTCAGCAGGATCGTATCGACTTCGCGCTTTTCGCACTGATCTTCGTCGTCGCACTCGTGTCCATGGTCCTCACCGGGCCGGGAAGTGTCGCCTTCTGGTTGGCCTTCCTCCCGATCATCGCATCCGTCGTGCTGACCTTCCGGCGGATCGAACACCTCTCTCGCCTGGAACTGCGCGACTCGGAATTCCTCTAGGCGGCTTTCTCCGGTGCGAGCCCTTCTCCACGGGGCCCCAGGACGCATCACACGCACGAACACACGGATGAGGGCGGGACCCGACGGCCCCGCCCTCACCTCTTCTTTCGGTACGCGATCGTGCCGCGCGGCCGTCCTACGGGGCCTGCGGCTCATCGCCCATGCCGCGTCGTGAGGCCTGGGACGTGGCTCCCTCACGCGGCTCCGCGCGTTCGGTGGAGGTGGGACGGTTCATGGCCGCCTCACGTCCCGCGCGGTAGCTGCTCTCCTCGCTGATGCGATCGGTCTCCCGCTCGGCGACGTCGAGCCACCGGGCCCAGCGCCCGCGCATCGGCTCGATCATGCCGCCGCCCACGCCGACGACGAGGATACCGCCGATGGTGGCCAGGACCGTGACCAGTACGGGCAGGGTCACGGTGACGGCGACGCCTATCTGGTTCAGCGCCGCGATGACGCCGAGGCCCAGGACGAACACGGCCGCCACGTTGGCCAGGATCCGGCCGTAGGACAGAGCGCCCAGCGCGCCGGAGATGACGTCACGAAGGGCCTTGGCGATCATCGCCGCCACCACGATGATGACCAGCGCGACGATGGCGTGCGGAATCCAGGCGATGATCTCGCTGAGCAGCGTGCTGACGGGGTTCGGTCCGAAGACGTTGAACGCGAGTGTGAGCACGAACAACAGCGCGACGTAGTAGATGATCTTTCCGCTCAGCTCACTGGCGGTCCAGCGGCTACGCTCGAAGTACTCGCCCATGCCCCCGCGGTGCAGCGCCCGGTCCAACCCGACGCTGTGCAGGCCCTTGGCGACGGCCTTCCCCACCAACCAGGCGATGATCCAGCCCAGGACCAGGATCACGAGGAATCCGACCAGAAGCGGCACGAAATTCGCCACCGCCTGCCAGGCCGTCGTCAATCCCTGACCCACGTCCATACGTCTTCACCTCCAAATCGCTTGCTCCGTCGGGTTTGCCGAATGGCGGACCGGACGGATACGGCGAAGAGAAGCGCGTTGCTTCTCATCCCGCCGATACCCGACGTGCGGCGATTGAACCGCTTGTCATACACGCGTTGGGGCGAATCCTATTTTTTGGGAATTTCCTTGAGAAAAAATGGGTGGCAATTTCCCTCGTGCTGTGACAAAAGAACCCGGGGCGCGGAACACGCCCCGGGGAACCGCCGTGGAGTGACGGGAGAGGTCAGTCCTGTCCGTCCGCCTTGCGCTGTAGATCCCAGCCACTGATACCGCGCCAGGCCAGGCGGGCCACCAACTGCTCCGCCGCGTCCTTGGGGACGGAACCGCGGCTGTTGAGCCAGTACCGGGCGCTGGTCTCGGCCATGCCGACCAGCCCGATGCTGAGCAGATGCGCCTGTTCGTCGGAGATGCTGGTGTCCTGACGGATCACCGCCCCGATCAGCTCCGCGCAGCGCTGGAGGGTCTCCTCGCTCTTCTCCCGCACGGCGGGCAGGTTGCGCAGGTCGGACTCGAAGACCAGCCTGAAGGCCTCCCCGTCCCCCGCGACGAAGTCGAAGTAGGCGCGGAAACTCGCGATGACGCGCTGACGGTTGTCATCGGTGCTCTCCAGCGCCTCGCGCTGCTTTTCGACCAGCACCTCGGAGTGCTCCTCGAGCAGAGCCAGATACAGCTCCAGCTTTCCCGGGAAGTGCTGATAGAGCACCGGCTTGCTGACGCCGGCACGATCGGCGATCTCGTCCATCGCCGCCGCGTGGTACCCGCGCGCGACGAAGACCTCCTGCGCCGCGGCCAGGAGTTGGCGGCGGCGTCTCACCCGGGGCAGACGGGTGCCCCGCGTGCGGGCGTCTGAAGGAGCTGTCACACCCACACCCTCCGAACTCGGAATGGCGGATACACGCCTTCGCCGGACATCTGCGTGGCCGGGTCTGGCCGAACACGGCCAGCGGCGCGTTCCATGTCTTCCCTCATCTTACTCTCGCGTAGCTTCTTCCCGCGCAGGGAAGAAGGCCGGTCCGGTGGGGTCGAGGAGGGGAGGTCTTCCTCACCGGGCGCGTGCACTCGTCGCCGACGGTCCTTCGGAAGGGAGCACGGGGGCGGGTCAGCGCCATTCGTCCTCGTCCAACTCGACCTCCAGGGCCTGCTCCACCACATCGGCCTCGGAGGCGCGGTGGAGACTGTCCTCCGAGGGGTGGTCCCACCCGTTCTCGGCCTCGTCCACGGCCGGCGTGCTCTGGTCGACGGCGTCGGCCTCGGGGACCTCGACGACCTCGGGGACGGGGCTCCCCTCGGCGGCGGTGCCCCGTCCCACGGAACGATCCTCCTGTGCCACAGGTGCCTCCCAACATCGGTCTCCGAGCGTACACACGACCACTACCCACCGCCTGGGCCGGTACGCCGGAGCGCGTGGAATGAACACCCGTGCCGCGGTGGTTGACGCCGGCGGGACGTGCGCGGACCCACGTGTGCTCAACACCTCCCGGGGGTGGGAATGGAAAACCCCACCCGTTAGGTTGGGTATGAGTGCAAGCATGTTTCGCGCACCCGTCCCCTCGCCCGGTGCTCCCTTGGTACGGGTGGTGTGAAGCAACCGAACAGACATGAGGAGTCACAGTGTCGCTGCCGCCGCTGGTGGAACCAGCTGACGAGCTGACCGTGGACGAGGTGCGCCGTTACTCGCGTCACCTGATCATCCCCGACGTGGGCATGGACGGGCAGAAGCGCCTGAAGAACGCCAAGGTCCTGGTCGTCGGCGCGGGCGGTCTGGGTTCCCCGGCGCTGCTCTACCTGGCCGCCGCCGGTGTGGGGACGCTCGGCATCATCGACTTCGACGTCGTGGACGAGTCCAACCTCCAACGTCAGATCATCCACGGACAGAGCGACCTCGGTCGACCCAAGGCCGAGTCCGCCCGGGACAGCGTCAAGGAGGTGAACCCCAACACCCGCGTGATCCTGCACCAGGAGCGCCTGGAGTCGGACAACGCGCTGGAGATCCTCGGCGGTTACGACCTGATCCTGGACGGGACCGACAACTTCGCGACCCGCTACCTGGTCAACGACGCCTGCGTCATCCTGGGCAAGCCCTACGTCTGGGGTTCGATCTACCGCTTCGACGGTCAGGTCAGCGTCTTCTGGAACGAGTACGGGCCCCAGTACCGCGACCTGTACCCCGAGCCCCCGCCGCCCGGTATGGTCCCCTCCTGCGCCGAGGGCGGCGTGCTGGGGGTGCTGTGCTCCTCCATCGGCTCGGTCATGGTCAACGAGGCCATCAAGCTGATCACCGGTATCGGGGAGCCTCTGGTGGGTCGTCTGCTCATCTTCGACGCCCTGGAGATGAGCTGGCGCGAGGTCAAGGTCCGCAAGGACCCCGACACCGAGCCGGTCACCGAACTCATCGACTACGAGGCGTTCTGCGGCACCGTGTCGGAGGAGGCCGGTGCGGCGGCGGCCGGCGCGACGATCACCGCGTCCGAGCTCAAGGACCTGTTGGACCACAAGCCCGACGAGATCTTCCTCGTGGACGTGCGCGAGAAGAACGAGTACGAGATCGTCAACATCCCGGGGGCCACGCTCATCCCCAAGGACCAGTTCCTCAACGGCAAGGCGTTCGAGCGGTTGCCGCAGGACAAGCGTGTGGTCCTGCACTGCAAGTCGGGTGGGCGTTCCGCCGAGGCGCTGGCCGCGGTCCACGCGGCCGGGTTCTCCGACGCCGTCCACGTGGGCGGCGGCGTCCTGGCCTGGATCAACCAGGTCGACCCGAGTCTGCCCGCCTACTAGGTCGTTGATGGGAGTTTCAGGAAACTCCCATCAACGATCCAGCGGCGCATCCACCCGAGTCCGCCTCGTCCGTGGGGTGGTCTCCACCGTCCGCCCGGGTCGCCGCCTACGACGCCGTCGCGTTCGGGAGGTCGGCGGTGGTGCCGGAAGAACTCTTCCGGCACCACCGCCGACCGTTTTTTCATGGTTTGCCTGATTTGTGCCACGAGTGGGTAGGGGTCGGCAGAGGCCGTCGTCGGCCGGCGACGGCCGGGCTGCTGGGAGGTGGCTCCATGCGACTGAGAGGACGCTGGACCGACTGGGCCGCGATGCTCGCCGGCCTGGCCCTGGGACTGAGCTACGTCTGGCACGGGATGTACGGTCTCGGCGCGGGCGCGATGTTCGTCCTCGGCCTGTGCACCATCGTGGCCTGCGTCATGTCCATCACGCGCCCCGCGGGGGTGGCGAGCGAACTGAGCCTGCTGGGGATCGGTGTCGTGGTCCTCGCGCTGCCGTTGCTGCTGGGCTTCACGGGCACGGCCGTGGCCGCGTGGACGGCGTGGATACTCGGTGCGGTCCTGATCGTGCTGGGGGCGTTCGGCCTGTTGAAGGCCGTCCGAACCCGCAGACGTGATCCCGAACTGGCCTGGCCCCAGCACGGTCACGAGGTCTTCACCTGACCCGTGCGCGCCTGGAGGCCGAACCGGGGCCGCTCCCGCACCGGGAGCGGCCCCGAGGCGTCGGAGACCGTCTGTAGGCTGCCGGGGTGTTCACAGACGAAGAGGGCGGACCGGACGACTACGCCGAGGAGGTCCTGGCACTGGTCGAGCGGATCCCACCCGGACGGGTGATGGCCTACGGCGACGTCGCCGAGTACGTGGGAAGGGGAGGCCCCCGCCAGGTCGGCTCGGTCATGTCCACCTGGGGCGGGGGAGTGCCCTGGTGGCGTGTGGTGCGCGCGAACGGGAGCCCGGCCTCCGGACACGAGGTCCGCGCGCTGTCGCACTACGCGGCCGAGGGCACCCCGATGCGCCCGGGAAGCGACCGCGTGGACATGGGACGTGCCAGATGGGAGGGACCCGAGGAGCAGTGAGGGGCCTCCGTGAGGGGGAGGACGTGCGGGGTGGTCACCGACCTCTGGTGAACTGGTGGGGTGAACACGACTTCGTACCGTCTCGTGCGGCGCGCCCACCAGGTGCGGCCGGCACCGGTGCTGGACGACGACCAGCGGCGCGTGGTCGAACACGCGGGCGGCCCCCTGCTGGTCCTGGCCGGACCCGGCACCGGCAAGACCACCACCATCGTCGAGGCCGTCGTCGACCGTGTCGACCATCGCGGTGTGGACCCCTCACGGGTCCTGGTGCTCACCTTCAGTCGCAAGGCCGCCCAGGAACTCCGCGAGCGCATCACGGCCCGGTTGCGTCGCACCACACGTGAACCCCTGGCCCTGACCTTCCACAGCTACGCCTACGGCCTGATCCGCCGCGAGTTCCAGCGGATGGGCGACCTGCCGCCACGCCTGCTCTCGGGACCCGAACAGTTGATGGAGGTCCGAGAACTCCTCAGGGGCGAGGCGGGGGACGGAGGCGTCGACTGGCCCGAACGCCTGCGGCCCGCTCTGGAGACCCGCGGCTTCGCCGAAGAACTGCGCGACTTCCTCATGCGCGCCCAGGAGCGGGGTATGGGACCGGCCGAGTTGGAGGCGCTGGGCCGCGAGCGTGGCCGTGACGACTGGGTGGCCGCCGCAGGGTTCCTCGAACGCTACACGGGCCGCTTCGACATCGCACCGGTGCCCACGCTCAACTACGCCGAACTGGTGCGGGTCGCCGCGAACCTGCTCTCCGATCCCGTGGTCCAAGAACGCGAGCGCGCCGCCCACGAGGTCGTGTTCGTCGACGAGTACCAGGACACCGACCCCGCGCAGGAGGAACTCCTGCGCGCTCTGGCCGGGGACGGCCGAGACCTGATCGCGGTCGGCGACCCCGACCAGTCCATCTACGGCTTCCGCGGCGCCGAGGTCCACAACATCCTCGACTTCCCGCGCCGTTTCACGACCGCGCAACGTACGGAGGCCCCCGTGGTCGCGCTGCGCACCTGCCGCCGCAGCGGTGCGGCCCTGCTGTCGGCCTCGCGCGGCCTGACCCGGCGTCTGCCCGCCGTGGCCTCCGCCCACGGTCGCGTCAACGAACACCGGGAGCTGATCCCCGCCGAGGGGCTGCCCGCCGGTTCGGTTCGGGTGCTGTCGGCCGACAGCAGCACCCAGGAGGCCGCGGTCATCGCCGACACGCTGCGTCGTGCCCACCTGATCGACGGCGTCCCGTGGTCGGACATGGCCGTCCTGGTGCGTTCGGTCGGCCGCCGACTACCGGTGCTGCGTCGTGCCCTGGCGGCCGCCGCGGTCCCCGTCGCGGTCGGCGCCGACGATCTGCCCCTGGCGGCCGAACCCATCGTCCGGCCCATGCTCGCGTTGATCCGCTACGGCCTGTTCCCCGACGAGCTGGACGACGAGGCCGCCCGAGAGCTGCTCACCAGCGCGTTCGGTGAGGCCGACACGGTACGACTGCGCCGACTGGTGCGAGCCCTGCGGCGCCTGGACCTGGACCGCGCCCACGCCCGCGGTCCGGGGGAGGACGGGGACGGCGGCACCTACCGGCCCTCCTCCCGGTTGCTCGTGGACGTCCTGCGCGACCCGACCGAACTCGCCCTCGTCGACCCGGAGGTCGCCGCGCCCGCCGTCCGTGTCGCGCAGGCGTTGAGCACCGTCCGCACCCTGGCCGCGAAGGGCGCCGACGCCGAACAGGTCCTGTGGGAGCTGTGGCGTGACAGCGGCCTGTCCGACCGGTTGCTGCGCGCCGTCCTGGCCGGAGGCCGCAGGGGCGCTTCCGCCGACCGTGACCTGGACGCCGTGGTCGCCCTGTTCGAGAGCGCCGCCCGTTACTGTGACCGGCTGCCCCCAGGCACCCCCGCCGGGTTCCTGGAGGATCTCGCGGCCCAGGAGATCCCGGGCGACAGCCTCGCCGAACGCGCTCCCGAGGGCGAAGCGGTGCGCATCCTCACCGCCCACCGGTCCAAGGGGCTGGAGTGGGACCTGGTGGTGGTCGCCGGGGCCCAGGAGGGTGACTGGCCCGACCTCAGACTGCGTGGCTCCCTGCTCGGCGTGGAGGAGCTCGTGGACGCCGACGTGCACTCCGCCGACTCCTTCGGAGCCGCACTGGCCTCCAAACTCCTGGACGAGGAGCGCCGTCTTTTCTACGTGGCCCTCACCCGCGCCCGTCGCACGCTGGTGGTGACGGCCGTGGGCGGCGAGGACACCGACGAACGCCCCTCACGCTTCCTCTCGGAAATGGGCGTGGGCGAACCCGAGCCCGTCAGCACCGGCCTGCGCTGGCTGTCCCTGCCCTCACTGGTCGCCGACCTGCGCTCGGTCGTCACCGACCTTCGAGCCCCCGAACCGCTGCGCGAGGCCGCCGCCCGCCACCTGGCCCGGCTCGCGGAGGAGGGCGTGCGCGGGGCCGACCCCTCCGAGTGGTACGCGCTCACACCCTTCAGCGACGACCGTCCCCTGGCCGACGCCCAGGACACCATCCGGGTCTCGCCCTCCCAGGTGGAGAGTTTCACCAACTGTCAGCTGCGCTGGTTGCTCGAACGCGTCGCCGGAGCCTCCTCCGGCGACGCCGCGTCCGCCCTCGGCACGGTCGTACACGCGGTCGCCGTGCTGGTCGCCCAGGGCAGCACCCCGGAGGAGATCAGCGGACGCATGGACGAGATCTGGGCCGACCTGGACTTCGGCGGCCCCTGGCAGTCCAGGGCCCAACGGGACCGTGCGGACACGATGGTCCGCAAACTCATCGACTGGGAGGCGGCCAACGACCGCGAACTGGTCGTCACGGAGGAGGGGTTCCGGGTGGACGTGGGCGGTATCGAGATCACCGGCCGTGTCGACCGCCTCGAACGCGACGACCAGGGCCGAGCCGTGGTCGTGGACATCAAGACCGGCAGGAACAAGGCCGAGGACCTGGCTCGCCATCCCCAGCTCGGCGTCTACCAGATGGCGGTCCTCCAGGGGGCCTTCGCCCGGCTCGGACTCACCGAACCGGGGGGCGCCTCGCTGGTGCAGGTCGGAGAGAAGATCAAGAAGGCCAGAGAGCAGGCCCAACCCCCCCTGGGCGAGGACCCCGATCCCGGATGGGCCGGGACGCTGGTGCGCGAGGTCGCCGCCGGCATGGGAGGGTCCCGCTTCACCGCCACACGTCACAAGGGCTGTAGGTCGTGCGCCGTTCGCTCCTGCTGCCCGGTCCAGGATGAGGGCAGACATGTCTGAAACCCACCCCCGCCCCCACCCCCACCCCGCGTCGGATCCCCCTCCCTCCGCACCGCCTCCCCGCTTCACCCCCGCCGAACTCGCCCGTCTTCTGGGACAGCCGGAGCCGACGGCGGAACAGGCCGAGGTCATCTCCGCGCCCCTGGAACCCGGCGTGGTCATCGCGGGTGCGGGGTCGGGCAAGAGCGAGACCATGGCCTCCCGAGTGGTGTGGCTCGTGGCCAACGGCCATGTGCGTCCGGAGCAGATCCTCGGCCTGACCTTCACCCGCAAGGCCACCGCCGAACTGGCGGAACGCGTGCGCAGGCGGATGGAACAGCTGAGGGAGACCGAACAGCTGCCCGAGGAGCTGCTCGACGGTGAACCCACCGTGTCGACCTACAACGCCTACTCCGGACGCATCGTCGCCGACCACGCCCTGCGCGAGGCCGTCGAACCGAGCTCCCGCCTGCTCAGCGAGGGCCAGGCCTGGCAACTCGCGGCCCGTGTGGTCGGCGAGTACGACGGCCCCATGGACCTGATCACGGTCGGAGCCGACACGGTCACACGCCGGGTCCTGGATCTGTCCGGGCAGATCGCCGACCACCTCACCGGCACGGAGCAGATCCGAGGGATCGGGCGATGGCTGCGCGCGTCGATCGAGGCCCTGCCGCGCAAACCCACGGTGCCCACGCGCAACCTGCTCAACGCCCAGCTGCGCCGTGAGCAGCTCCTGCCCCTGGTGGAGCGCTACGAGCACGCCAAACACGTCCGTGAGGCCATGGACTTCGGCGACCAGGTGTCCTTGGCGGCACGCATCGCCCAGAACCACCCGGAGGTCGGTCTCATCGAGCGGAGCCGGTTCCGTGTGGTCCTCCTGGACGAGTACCAGGACACCAGCCACGCCCAGCTCGTACTGCTGCGTGCCCTGTTCGGGGAGGGCCACCCGGTCACCGCGGTCGGCGACCCCTGCCAGTCCATCTACGGCTGGCGCGGAGCCGTCGCGGCCAACCTCACCAACTTCCCCCACGACTTCCCCGCCTCGCCCGGTCGCGCCGCGCCCGTACGCCGCCTGGCCACCAGCTTCCGTAACGGGGAGCGCGTCCTGGAGGTCGCCAGGCGTATCTCCGAACCCCTCCGTGTCCAAAGCCCCGAGGTGCCGGTCCTGTATCCCGGCCCGGCGCGGCGCGGCAGGGGCGTGGTCCACACCGGACTGTTCGCCGGACAGAAGGACGAGGCCGCGTGGATCGCCGAACGGGTCAGGAGCTACCTGGACGCCGGCCCCGGAGAGCCGGGCGGGGCGGAGACCGCGCCGGACGGCCTGCCATGGCCGACCGGAGAGTCCGGCGGGGCCGAGGACGGCGGCGTCGGTCCCGGAGACATCGCCGTGCTGTGCCGCAAGCGCTCCCAGTTCCCGGCACTGCGCGAAGCCTTGGAGGAGCGTGGCGTTCCGGTGGAGGTCGTCGGGCTGGGCGGCCTGATGATGGTGCCCGAGGTCCGCGACATCATCGCCACCCTTCGGGTGGTCCACGACGCCTCGGCGGGCAACGAACTCGCACGCATCCTGACCGGGCCGCGCTGGCGCATCGGGCCGCGCGACCTGGCCGCGCTCGGTGCCCGCGCCGCCGAGTTGGCCCGTCAGAGCAGGCGCGACCTCACCTCACCCGACCCGGGGGAGGAACCGGAGGACGACATCCTGCGCCGCACCGTACTGGACCTGACGGCGGAGAGCGGCAGTCTGGTGGACGCCCTCGACGATCCCGGTCCCGCCGAGAACTACTCCGAGACCGCCCGTGAGCGGCTCGGTCTGCTCGCCGAGGAACTGCGCACCCTGCGCAAACTGGTCGGACAACCCCTGCCCGACCTGATCACCGAGATCGAGCGGATGCTCGGACTGGACATCGAGGTGGGGGCACGGACCGGACGCGAGCCGATGTCGGCGCGCGCGGACCTGGACGCCTTCGTCGACCACGCGTCCCGCTTCGTCGGCAACAGTGAGGATCCCACCCTCGGCGGCTTCCTCGGTTACCTGAGGGCCGCGGCCGAGCGGGAGAGCGGCCTGGCGCCCGGCGAGCGCGTCGGAAGCGGCGACACCGTCAAACTGATGACCATGCACGCCGCGAAGGGGTTGCAGTGGCCCGTGGTGGTCGTGCCGGGGATCAGCGGCGGCAAGTACGCCCCGTTGTTCCCCACGAGCCTGTCCGAGGGCGACATGTGGATCAAGGGCGAGCACCTGCTGCCCTACCGGCTGCGCGGTGATCGTCGGAACCTGCCCGAGCTGCTGTCGGTGGACAAGAAGGGCATCGACGAGTTCAAGGCCGCCGAACAGGAACGCCATCTGTCGGAGGAACGGCGGTTGGCCTACGTCGCCGTCACCCGCGCCTCCTTCGCCCTGTTGTGCACGGGCCACTGGTGGGGACACGACGCCGCGAGCGAGCGCGGACCCTCGCTGTTCCTGGAGGAGATCCGTCAGGCCTGTGAGGACGGAGCGGGGAAGGTCGTGCACTGGGAACCCCGGCCCGATCCCGACGCCAATCCCTACGAGGAGGAGGACGACGGTACGGCCGTGTGGCCTCCGCGGAAGGACGAGGGGGACGAGGACTCCGACCGCCGGGCCGGGATCCTCTCCGGCGCCGACCTCGTCCGGCGCTCCCGTGCGAGGCTGCGAGAAGGGGGCGTCGAGCCGGAGGAGGGGGCGTGGCCGCAGGGGCTGCGTCGCCGCCTGCGGGGATGGGAACGCGACACCGAGCTCTTGTTGGCCCACCGCCGTGCCGAGGAACAGCGTACCGAGGAGGGGCCCGTCCAGGTCGAGCTGCCCGGACACCTGTCGGTCTCGTCCATGGTGTGGCTGGCACGTGACCCCTCCGCCCTGGCCCGGCAGATCCGGCGCCCGCTGCCGCGACCGCCCGCGCCGCACACCCGTCGGGGCACCGCGTTCCACTCCTGGCTGGAGCAGCGCTTCGGTCGACGCGCCACGCTGCTGGACGAGCTGCCCGGTGCCGCGGACGAGACCGCGGGAGAGGACGAGGACCTCGCCGAGTTGCAGAGCCGCTTCGAGGAGAGCGAGTGGGGCTCGCGGATCCCCGAGGAGGTGGAGGTCTCCTTCGAGACGGTCATCGGCGACCGGCTCATCCGGGGACGCATGGACGCGGTCTTCCGTGATCCCGAGACCGGCCGTTACGACGTGGTGGACTGGAAGACCGGACGACCGCCCGCCACCGACGCCGAGCGTCGGGCCGTGGGCGTGCAGTTGGCCGCCTACCGTCTGGCGTGGGCGGAGTTGGCCGGGGTGGAAGCGGAGGAGGTACGCGCCGCCTTCCACTACGTGCGCGCCGGACTGACCGTGCGTCCCGCCGATCTGCTCGACGCCGAGGGGCTGGCGGCGCTCATCGAGGCGATCCCCGAACCCGGGGGATGACCGGAGGAACGACGGTGGACGGTCGCTCCGAGGCGGCGTCGGCCCGCGTGCCGTCCGCGTTCTAGGCTCGTTCCCGACGAAGACGTCGAGAAAGGACCCCGCAATGGACGTACGTACCTACATCGAGGAGCACCGGGACGAGTTCGTCCTCGCCCTGAAGGAGTGGTTGGAGATCCCCTCGATCTCCGCCGACCCCGCGCACCACCCCGACGTGCACCGGTCCGCGCGCTGGCTCGCCGACCACCTCACCTCCACGGGCTTCCCCACCGTGGAGGTGTGGGAGACCCCCGGACTGCCCGCCGTGTTCGCCGAGTGGCCGGCCGCGAACCCCGAGGCCCCCACCGTGCTCGTGTACGGACACCACGACGTCCAGCCGGTGGACCCGATCGCCGAGTGGGAGACCGACCCGTTCAAACCCAGCGAGCGTGGCACCTCCCTGTACGCACGTGGAGCCTCCGACGACAAGGGACAGGTGCTCTTCCACGCTCTCGGGGTCAGCGCCCTTCTGGCGGCCTCTGGTGCGGACGCCCCTCCCGTCACCGTCAAACTCCTCGTGGAGGGCGAGGAGGAGTCGGGCTCGGTGCACTTCGCCGAACTCATGCGGGCCAACCGCGACCGCCTGGACTGCGACGTCGTCGTCATCTCCGACACCACCATGTGGGCGGCCGACACCCCCTCCATGTGCGTGGGCATGCGCGGCGTCACCGATGTGGAGATCAGCCTGCACGGCCCCGAGCGTGACCTGCACAGCGGTTCCTTCGGCGGGGCCGTGCCCAACCCGCTCAAGGCCATGGCCGACCTGCTGTCCGGTATGCACGACGAGGACGACCGGGTCGCGATCCCAGGTTTCCACGACGGGGTGATCGAGGCGAGCAGCGACGAGCGCGACCTCATCGCTCGCCTGCCCTTCGACGAACGGGAATGGTTGGCCACGGCCGCCTCCACCGCCACCTGGGGGGAGAAGGGCTACTCCACACTGGAGCGGATCTGGCTGCGCCCCACCGCGGAGATCAACGGAATGTGGGGCGGCCACACGGGTTCGGGAGGCAAGACCATCGTGCCCCGTTCCGCTCATGCCAAGGTCAGCTTCCGTCTGGTGCCCGGGCAGGAGCCGCTGCACGTTCAGGAGTGCGTCCGCGCCTACGTGGAGGCCGCCACCCCCGAGGGACTGCGCGCCGAGATCGAGTTCGGTGGTCCCGGGGTGCGGGCCTGCGCCTCCGACCTTTCCTCCCCGGCGTTGAAGTCCGCCCGCTCGGCCATGGAGCGTGCCTTCGACAAGGAGGTCCTGTTCACCCGTGAGGGCGGCAGCGGTCCCGAGGCCGACATCGCCGACATCCTCCAGGCCCCGCTGGTCTTCGTCGCGGTCGGTCTGGACGAGGACCGCATCCACGCCCCCAACGAGAAGGTGGAGATCCCGCTCCTGCTCAAGGGAGCGGAGAGCGCCGCGTACCTTTGGGAGGAACTCGGCGCCTCGGGCCGCTGATCCGGGGCATGCACGCGGGCCGTTCCGGTGCTGTCCCCGGTACGGCCCGCTCGAAGGAAGGACCCCATGGACCACACGACACCCTCCCTGTCCCGTTTCTCCGTCGATCCCGCGGCACACCTGCGCAAGGACGAGGAATGGCTGGAGAAGGCCTGGGCCGACCCTTCCACCCGTGTGCTGACGTTGGAGGGTGGTGACGTCGGGGCCCATGACTGGAAGGGCGTGATGTTCAAGCAGTCCCGGGCCCTGGTCCACGACGGAGCACTTCCCGAACTCGTGCTCACCGGTCCCGGTGAGGCCCCCGAGGGAGAGCGCTACCTGCTCGGGGTGGAGGACGGTCGTGCCTACTTCGCCGTCCGTGCGTCGGTCCCGCTCACGGAGGGCGACGATGTCCGGCCGGCGTCCCTACGCGAGGTCGGTGCGCTCCTGTCCGACCGGGACACCGGGCTGCTCACCCGTGCCGTCTCCCTCGCCAACTGGAACGCCACGCACGGTTTCTGCCCGGCCTGTGGATCCCGCACCATCGCGGCCGAGGCCGGACACGTCCGGATCTGCGAGGCGGAGGGCAGTGAACAGTACCCCCGTACGGACCCGGCGGTCATCATGTTGGTGCATCGCGAGCGGGACGGGCGCGAGGAGGTACTGCTGGGCAACAACCCTCGCTGGGGTGTGGCGAACCGCTTCTCCGTGCTGGCCGGATTCGTCGAGGCGGGGGAGTCCCTGGAACAGGCCGTGGCCCGTGAGGTCGCCGAGGAGGTGGGGGTCGTGGTCGAGCGGCCACGCTACCTGGCGTCGCAACCCTGGCCCTTCCCCCGCAGCCTGATGGTCGGATACACCGCACGTGCGGTGGGCGAGACCGAACGCGCCGACGACGAGATCGGCGTCTCCCGCTGGTTCACCCGCGCGGAACTCGCCGAGGCGACGCACAGGAAGGAGATCCTCCTGCCGGGACGGGTGTCGATCGCCCGCACCCTCATCGAGCACTGGTACGGGGCCGAACTCCCCGGGGAGTGGTGAGAAGGCCCCGCCGGAACGTCAGCCGCTCAATTCGTCGGGCAGGGTGACGAGGGGGCTGGTACTGCTCTCCACCACGTCCCGTGCCAGCTCGGCGACCTTCCGCCCGCGCGAGCGCGCCGATGAGCGCAGCAGTTCGAAGGCCTTGCGGGGGAGCATGGTGTGCCGTTCCGCCAGAACCCCGATCGCCTGCTCCACCACCACACGCGAGTGCAGGGCGTGCTCCAGTTGGGCGATGGTGTGCCGCAGTCGTTCGACCTCGGAGGCCCCCTCCGGAGCGCGGCCGGGCGCCTGGGAACGCGGGCGTCGTGCGCCCGTCTCCCCCGCCAGCAGATCCGCCAGGACCATCGCGCTCACCAGGTCGGGCATCTCCTCACAGCCGTCCACACGCCACCCGTTCCGGGTGCGTCGGACCACGTCGGCCTCCACCGTGTCTGCGACCGTCATGTCAAGAGGCCTCATGTCCTGCCCCAACTCAACACTCCCCGTCGTCATCGTCCGTGCCCTTCCCGGCCGGGAACCGTAGGAAGGCGCACCACCGATGACGGCGGGCCCCGAGGTGCGGATCACCGGTCCCGCCCCCGTGGCGGGACCGGTGATCCGCGTTCGTCCTACGACAACTCGGCCAACTTCTGCTTCACCTGAGCGAGCGACGGGTTGGTCATGGCCGATCCGTCCCCGAAGACCAGCGTCGGGACCGTCTGGTTCCCGCCGTTGACCTTCATCACGAGTTCCGCGGCCTCCGGGTGCTCCTCGATGTTCACCTCGTCACCGGTGATCCCCTCGCGTGCGAGCTGGCTCTTGAGCCGCTTGCAGTATCCGCACCACGGGGTGGTGTACATCGTGAAACTTCCGGTCGCCGACTTCGTCATGTCGCTCACGTCCTCTTTTCGTCCACGGTCGTGGGGATGTGTTCGGTCATCTCAACACCGAGAGGGCCCAAGCGCTTCCCACGGCCGTGCGACACAACGTGTGACGCCTCACAAGCCCGCCTGGTTCTCAGGTGGCCGATGGCGGCCACGACGCATGGGTGACCGAGCGCGCAGACCGATCGGCTCCCCGGTCGGCGGATCCTTGAGACACTGGGACGCCGGACCCGTACGCCCCGACCGATGCAGGAGCACCATGGACCCCGACCGCGTCCTGGAGGGACTGGACCCCGAGCAGACCCAGGCGGCCCGCGCGTTGCGCGGCCCCGTGTGCATCCTGGCCGGTGCCGGCACGGGCAAGACCCGTGCCATCACCCACCGCATCGCGCACGCGGTCGCCAGCGGGGTGGTCTCCGAGCAACAGGTCCTCGCGGTCACCTTCACCACCCGCGCCGCCGGGGAGATGCGCGGCCGGCTTCGCGCCCTGGGAGCGCCCCGCGTCCAGGCCCGCACCTTCCACGCCGCCGCCCTGCGACAGCTGTCCTTCTTCTGGCCGCAGGTCATCGGCGGCGAGAAGCCCACGCTCATCGAGAGCAAACTCCAGGCGGTCTCCCGCGCGGCCCACCTGGTGGGGTTACAGCCGGACCGCTCCGGAGTGCGGGACCTGGCCGGTGAGATCGAATGGGCCAAGGTGACGCAGGTGCGCCCCACTGACTACGACAAGGCCGCGGCCAAGGCGGGTCGTCCGACCCCGCTGCCCGCGGGCGAGGTCGCCCGGGTCTTCGAGGCCTACGAGGAGGTGCGCCGTGAGCACAACCTCCTCGACTTCGAGTCGATGCTCGAACTCACCGCGGGCATGATCAACGAGTACCCGGCCATCGCCCAGCGTGTGCGCGACCAGTACCGCTACTTCGTCGTCGACGAGTTCCAGGACGTCAACCCGCTCCAGCGGCTCCTGTTGGACGCCTGGCTGGGCGACCGCGACGACCTGTGCGTCGTCGGCGACCCCAGCCAGACCATCTACTCGTTCGCGGGAGCGACCCCGACCTATCTCACGGAGTTCGCCACGCGCTATCCGCACGCCACCGTGGTCGAACTGGTCCGCGACTACCGCTCCACCCCCCAGGTGGTCCGGGTCGCCAACCACGTCATCGGGCAGGCACGCGGCTCCTTCGCGGCCGAGCACCTGACCCTCCAGGCCCAGCGCCCCGACGGACCGGATCCCATGTACGTGGAGTACGACGACGAGCCGGCGGAGGCCACGGGGGTCGCCCGTAAGATCAGCGTGCTGTTGCGGGAGGGCACCCCGGCGGGGGAGATCGCGGTGCTGGTGCGCACCAACGCCCAGTCGGCGGCTTATGAGCAGGCCCTGGCCGACGAGGGCGTGCCGTTCACCGTGCGCGGCAGCGCGCGCTTCTTCGAGCGTCCCGAGATCAAGCAGGCCGTCCACATCCTGCGTGGGGCCCGGCACGGTGCGGCGGGGGAGGAGCCCGAGCCCCTGGCGCGCACGGTCAGGCAGCTGCTGGGCCGGCTCGGTCTGACCGAGAGCGCGCCCGAGGGGCGCCAGGCCCGCGAACGTTGGGAGTCCCTCTCCGCGCTCGCCCGACTGGCCGAGAACATGGCCGAGGCACCGCGGCCGGACGGCCTTGCGGTGACCATGGCCGACTTCGTGGACGAGTTGGACATGCGGATGGCCAC
The DNA here is from genome assembly GCF_030271535.1 of Nocardiopsis sp. ATB16-24. GTDB lineage: Bacteria > Actinomycetota > Actinomycetes > Streptosporangiales > Streptosporangiaceae > Nocardiopsis. The sequence continues at coordinate 112,779 of NZ_JASCXJ010000008.1, forward strand.
CGAGCACGCGCCCGACTTCGAGGGCGTGACGATCGCCTCCCTGCACGCGGCCAAGGGGCTGGAGTGGGACGTCGTCTTCCTGGTCGGCCTCACCGAGGGCATGATGCCGATCATCTACGCCGAGACCGACGAACAGGTGGAGGAGGAACGGCGCCTGTTCTACGTGGGGGTCACCCGTGCCCGCGAACGCCTGGTGATGTCGTGGTCGCCGGCCCGTTCGCCCGGAGGCAGGAAGACCCGTAGGCCCTCCCGCTTTCTGGACGGGCTCCGTCCCGCCTCCCCGTCCACGGCCTCCAGGCGGACCGAGCGCCGCAAGAGCGGCGTGATCCGGTGTCGCGTGTGCTCGTCCACTCTCACCGATGCGGCCGAACGCAAACTGGGACGCTGCCTGGACTGTCCGTCCAGTTACGATGAGGCCCTGCTACAGCGTCTGCGCGAATGGCGCCGGGTGAAGGCCCAGGAACAGAAGGTGCCCGCCTACGTGATCTTCACCGACGCGACCTTGCAGGCCATCGCCGAACAGGAGCCCACCAGCCTCACACAGCTCTCCGGGGTGTCCGGCGTCGGAGCCGCGAAGCTCGATCGCTACGGTGAGGCGGTGATCGCTCTGGTGTCCGGAGCGCGGCCGGCGGACGTGGGGGAGGGGTCGGTGGAGGAGAACGTGGAGGAGACAGCGCATGAGTGAGCGCGTCGACGCGCCGATGCGAGGGCAGTCCCTCGCAGACCTGTTGGCCGTGTTGGACCTGGAGCAGATCGAGGTCAACATCTTCCGGGGCAGTAGCCCCAAGGAGGGGCCACAGCGGGTCTTCGGTGGTCAGGTCGCAGGTCAGGCCCTGGTCGCGGCGGGCCGCACCGTTCCCACCGAGCGCCACGTGCACTCCCTGCACGCGTACTTCATCCGCCCCGGAGACCCGGCGGTGCCCATCGTCTACGAGGTGGACCGGGTCCGTGACGGGCGTTCCTTCACCACCCGCCGGGTGACGGCCATCCAGCACGGCGTGCCGATCTTCACCCTGTCCGCCTCCTTCCACAAGGAGGAACCGGGGCTGGACCACCGGGTCCCGATGCCCGACGTCCCTCCCCCGGAGGACCTGCCGAGCACGCGGGAGCGCCTGCGGGACGCCTTCGGCAGGGTCCCGGGATTCGCGAGCTGGCACCCCATCGAACTACGTCCGGTGGGGCCGATGTCCCACGAGGCGGAGCGGGATCCGCGACTGCGGACCGTGAACAACCCCGTGTGGTTGAAGGTGGACGGCAGGCTGCCGGACGACCGGCTCACCCACGTGTGCCTGATGACCTACGCCTCGGACATGACCCTGCTGGACACCGTGCTGCTGCGGCACGGCCGGTCCTTCGAGGGCATCCTGATGGCCAGTCTCGACCACGCGATGTGGTTCCACCGCGCGTTCCGCGCCGACGAGTGGTTGCTGTACGCGCAGGAGACGCCGTCCGCGCAGGGCGCGCGAGGCCTGGCCCGCGGACTGGTGTACACCCGTGACGGCGAACTCGTCTGTTCGGTGGTGCAGGAGGGGATGATCCGCGTGGTGGACGAGAAGGGCTGATCCGACCTCCGGCCCGGTGCGTCCGGGCAGACCCTCCGGAGACCTCGTCGCTCCCATGGCCGAGAGCGCTGCTCACCGGGCACCGAGGGTGTGAGTCCTCGGTGCCCGTGTGACGTGTCGGCCCGTGCCCCGCCCGCCCGCGGCTCCTCCACGATCCTCTCGACGTCCGGACCTTCGGCGGTCGGGCGGGAGATCGGCAGGGCCACGGGGTGGCGGGGGTGGCGTGGCAACGCTCCTCGGAACCGTCGCATTCCCCTGAATCCATGGCCGGATGCGGACATTTTCGCAGGTCAAAAATAGGTTGCCCTCTTTCTTGGCCGGCCCTAGTGTGTACACCGTCGTAATGACCGCTCCCGGCGCGGGTGGAAGATTCCCGTAGCCCGATCGTGAAGGAGGTGTCCGATCAGATGACCGGCATCATCACCGAGACCACTGGTCTCATCGCTGCCTTCGTGCCGTCGTGGCATCCGTCCTCGACGGTCGTCACGGGCACCTTCCCGTGCGGTCGAGCGGACGTCCTCCTCGGTGAGTCCACCGCCTCCGGTGTCGGCGCCGGCGGATTCCTCACAGGCCTCGGCGACTTCGGTCTCCGTCGCGTGGTGACGGGATCCCGTACCGGACGACCCGTCAATGGCAGTGGTGTGTCCGTCGAGTTCGAGCCCGCCCTTGATCGCGGCGAGCCCATGGCAGCACACGCAGTAGCCACCCGGCGCCGTTATGGCGCATCGGGGGAGTGTCCACGGAGGATTCCGGCCTAGCAGCAGGACAGGCCGAGAGTCTCGACCGTGGCCGCGGACCCCGACACAGGGGCCGCGGCCTTCTTTGTATCTCTGTTCGTCTCCGTCCCCCAGGGGCGGGGAGGAACGGGCGGCATCGCAGGTCCAGGTCCCTCACCGGACCGGTTCCGGTGGATGAACACCGACCGCGTTGTACGAAACGATCAAAGATCTTGGAGGGCACCGATGCTTGCGTCGGTCCTGGAAACGCCCTGGTTGTCCGACACCGAAGTCCCTTGCCGACTGGAGCCCGACCTGTTCTTCGCCGAGGCGCCCGCGGACGTCGAGGAGGCCAAGGCGGTCTGTGGTTCGTGCCCGGTCCGCGAACAGTGCCTGGCCGATGCTCTGGAGCGTCGGGAGCCGTGGGGCGTATGGGGCGGACAGTTGCTCGTCTCCGGCCAGATCGTGGCGCGTAAGCGCCCCAGGGGTCGGCCCCGCAAGAGCCCGGCCCCGGTCGCGGCCTGAGGCGGAGCGGAAGACCCCGACCTGAACGACACACCCCTGAAAGGCCGAGAGAACATGATGATGACGGAGATCGGGCGCGTCGCCCGGGAGATGGACGTGGACTCCAGGCGCGTGCAGGACGTCAGGCTCACCGCACGCCGGTTGCGGGCCCGTCGACGTGCGGAGCGCCGGGGGGAACGAGACTCCACGGAGGTCGTGTGGCCGCGTCTGTGTTGACGCCGTCTCGTGTGACGGGAACCTCGGCTCCTTGAGCCGATCCCACCAAGGCCGTGCGGGGACCCGCGAAAAGGGTCACCGTTCGGTCTCTTTTTGCTACCGAAAAAATGAAGGCGAACCCCTGGAGGTTCCCGTAGTGGCCTGTCACACAGTCGAAAAACGCTCCTGGTCAGAGCGGAATGTGCTACAGGGTCGGATTTTTCGGCTAGGTTCCGAGAAGCGGTGATCCGGTAAAACCATGACATAACCAGACAAGGCGCTCCTGTGCGGGAGCGCCTCCCTCGGCTACCGTAAAGTTCGTGCCCTCGAACACCAAAGTCGAGGTACGACGTAGTCCTCGTCGTCGGCGCACCGTGTCGGCCTACCGGGACGGGGACACCACGGTCGTCCTCGTGCCCGCGACGTTCTCCCGCGCAGAGGAAAAGCGCTGGGTGGGACGCATGCTGCAAAGACTGGCGGCCCGAGAAGGCCGACGCCGCCCCGGAGACCAGGAGCTGTACGAACGCGCCGTGGAACTGGCCCGCCGCTACCTGGACGGTACCGAACTGCCCAGCAGCGTGCGTTGGGTCGACAACCAGAACTCCCGGTGGGGCTCGTGCACCCCCGACACCCGCGCGATCCGTATCTCCCGTCGTGTCGCCGGTATGCCCTCCTGGGTCGTCGACTACGTACTCATCCACGAACTCGCGCACCTGTTCATCCCGCACCACGGCAGGGAGTTCTGGGACCTGGTGCGTCGCTACCCCAAGGCGGAGCGGGCCCGGGGATACCTGGAGGGCTTCAGCGCGGCGTCCCGAGCCGCTCCCGGAGCTCCCGTCGAGGAGGACGAGGAACTCGACACCGCCGAGGTCGCCTTCGAGGAGTGAGCCGGATCCCTTCCGTGCCACACCCCGTCGCACGGCCTGCTCCTCAAAGGGCGACGGCGACCTCCGCTCCCGCGTGGTCGACACGGGGGACCGTCTCCGAGGCGCGGCGACGACCGAGGGCCGAGGGGCCCGCCTCGGCGGGTGGACGGTCCCGAGCGCGCCTCACACGCCCCGGACCGGGGCGGTCCTCCCGCGATGGGAGACCACCGCTCGGGCCGCGGCGCGCACCAGGGCACGACAGGCGTCGTCGGACGGCTCGGGCAGGTCGTCGACCGGGAACCAGTCCAGGCCGGCGGACTCGTCGGGGTCGAGCACCGGTACCGCGTCCCTCGGGGCGATCGCCGCGTACTGCACGTCCAGGTGGAGACTGCCGCCTCCACAGGGCACGGGGTGGCGGTCCAGTCGTACCGGCCGGGGGAGGAGGGTGATCCCCTCGATCCCGGACTCCTCCGTGGCCTCTCGCAGGGCGGCCCCCGCCAGGGTGGTGTCCTCCGGCTCGCAGTGTCCACCCGTCTGCAACCAGATCCGGTGTTTGCGGTGCAGCGTGAGCACCACGTGCGAGCCATCGGCGGAGAGGACGGCCGTGCTCGCCGTCACGTGGCCCGGCAGGCAGTCGCGCCACATGCCGTCCTCGTACCTCTCCAGGTGCTCCAGGTAGGACAGGCGCAGTTCCTCCTGCCGGGGGTCGGGCGCCGTCCACGCCTCCAGGGTCGCCCGGGCATCGGCGTGCAGCGGCACCTAGGAGTCCTCTCCCCGGTCGTCGTCGGACTCCTCGTCCTTCTTCCTCTGGCCCGGGGCCTCCTCGGTCAACGAGGAGATGTCGAAGTCGGCCTCGCCGAACTCCCCGGAGCCGTGCACGAAGGAGTCCGGGTCGTCCAGGGCCTCGGAGGTGGGCATCAGGTCCGGGTGCTGCCACACCGCGTCACGGCCGTCCACGCCACGGGCCTCCTGGAGCGCCGACCACAGGGCGGACGCCTCGCGCAGGCGGCGTGGACGGAGTTCCAGACCGACCAGCGCGGCGAACGTGTGCTCCGCGGGACCGCCGGTCGCCCGGTGCCTCCGGGTCGCCTCGGCCAGGGCGCCCGCCTGCGGAAGCCGGCCGGAGACCGCGGACGAGACCACGGTCGCCACCCAACCCTCGATCAGCGCCAGAGTGGTCTCCAGCCGGTTCAGAGCCGCCTTCTGCTGCGGGGTGTCCTCGGGCTGGAACAACCCCTCGCCCCCGGCGCCGCCCAGGACCTCCTGGAGCGCCTCGGGGTCGGTGAGGTCGATCTCACCGAGCCGGTCCTCCAGCCCGCTGATGTCGAACGACATCCCGTCCGCGTACTCGCCGACCAACCGTGACACGTGTGAACGCAGCCACGGCACGTGCGAGTAGAGCCGATGCAGGGCGGCCTCGCGTGCGGCCAGGTACAGTCTCACCTCGTCGGCGGGGATCTCCAGCCCCTCGCCGAACCGCTCCACACCCGACGGCAGCAGAGCGGCGTTGCCCTCCCCGGCCAGGGGAAGCCCGATGTCGGTGGTGCCGATGACCTCGCGTGAGAGCTCCCCGACGGCCTGGCCCGCCTGACGGCTGACCATCATGCCGCCCATCTGCTGGATCATGCCCAGCAGCGGACCCGCCACGGAGCGCATCTCCTCGGGCAGGTTCTGTCCCATCGACCGGACGGTCCTGCTGGTGAGCGGGTCGCACAGCTGCACCCACGAGTCCATCGTCCGCTCGACCCACTCCGAACGGCTCCAGGCCTGGGCGGTCTGGAGCCCCGACGGCAGGTCGGTAGCCTGGTCGAGCCACAGGTCGGCGAGGCGCAGCGCCTCCTCGACCTTGGCGTAGTCGGACGCGGGGACGCTCGGGTCGCCCTCCTGGGCCACCACCTGGCGTGCCACGTCCTTGGCCATCTGCCAGTTCACGCCCGACGACGGCGTCTGACCGCCACCACCGGGAGCGGGCTGGGCCGACATCATGTCGGCGAACTGGCGCAGCATGGCGGCCATCTGCTGCGGGTCGCCGAACGGGAAACCGTCCGGCATGCCGGATCCTCCGCCCGGGCCGCCGCTGCCGGCACCCGAGCCGGAGTCGCCAGAGCGGCGTCCGGACTCGTCATCGGGATCGTTCGGCATGCTGAAACCGAAAGGCAGGTCGCTCACAATAAGACCTCAGGCAGGAGTAGGTTTGGTCTCCACTGTCACGTTAGCTGGGAGTCGCCCGGAGTGAATACCGAAAGCAGCCAGGTTCGCCCAGAGCACAGCCCCCAGGCGGGCGCGGGCAGGGTGGTCGCTGTCACCGGTGCCGCCTCCGGTGTGGGCCGGCTCCTCGTGCAACGCCTGGCCATGCCGGAAGGTTCCGCCGCCCCCCGGGAGATCATCGCGATCGATGACGAGTTCGCCGACCTGCGCGGAGTCACGTGGCGCATCGCCGACGTCAGTGATCCCGGCCTGGTCTCCCGGTTGGGCGGGGTGGACGTGCTCGTGCACACCGCCGACGACCGCTCTTTGCAGACCCGGCCCTCGCAACGCCGCGCGCACAACATCCGCGCAGCCCAGGCGGTCTTGACCGCCGCGGCCGCCTCAGGGGTCACGCGTGTCATCCTGGTCACCAGCACCATGGTCTACGGAGCGACGCCGGACAACCCCGTACCGCTGCCGGAGGACGCCCCGCGCGTGTCCGACAACAGTGAGGGGCTCATGGGCGACTTCGCCGAGATCGAGGCCCTCGCCGAACGCGCCCGTCGGGCGCACCCCAGCCTGACCGTCACCGTGGTACGCCCGGCCCCGCTCGTGGGGCCAGGGCTGGACACCCTGCTCAGCCGCCACTTCTCGGCACCGCGTCTGCTGACCGTCAAGGGACATGAGCAGCGCTGGCAGTTCTGCCACGAGGAGGACCTGGCCAGTGCCCTGGCCTTCTGCGCGGTGCGCGGAGTGGACGGCCCCAAGGGGGTGCTCGCCGTGGGCAGTGAGGGATCCCTCACCCAGGCGGAGGTGGAGGGCATCGCCGGGATGAAGCACTTCGAGGTCCCCGCCAACCTCGCCTTCGGCGCCGTCCGCCGCCTCCACCAGGCACGGATCACTCCGGCCGCGGAGGGGGAGCTCAAGTTCCTGGTCTACCCGTGCGTCGTGGACTGCTCGGTGCTGCGTGAGGCCGGGTGGAAACCCGCCTACGACAACGGGGCCGCTCTGGCCGCCCTGCTGGAGTCCAAGACCGGCAGGCACGCGCTGGTGGGCCGCAGCCTGGGGCGCAAGGAGGTCACCCTCACGGCCGCCGGCGCCGCAGGCGCCGCGGCCGCGGCCATCGGCACCGCCGCCGCCATCCGTCACCTGCGCAGGCGCAAGGGCGGATGAGTCCTCCCCCGCCCTGGGAGAGGCCCCTACGCCGCGCTCGGGGACGACGAGGACATTCTCGTACGTCCCGACATGGGGTGACGCGGCTTGGTACGGTCATAGCGTGGAAGAGATCACCCTCGCGTCCGTACGCGACACCCCTCTTTCGGTGGACGAGGTCCTCGCCGCGGTCGCCGATCCGCGCGCGGGCGGTACCGCGGTCTTCGTCGGCACGGTCCGCGACATCGACCATGGTCGTGATGTGGCCCGGCTCGCCTACACGGCGCATCCGACGGTGGAGGCGCAGCTGCGAGTCGTCATGGAGAAGGTGTTCGCCGACACCTCCCCGCCGGGTCGTCCCGTGGTGAAGATGGCCGCGGTGCACCGCGTCGGCCGACTGGAGATCGGTGACGTCGCCGTGGTCGTGGCGGCCTCCGCCCGTCACCGGCAGGAGGCCTTCGCGGCCTGCCGTCGCCTCATCGACGATCTCAAGGCCCAGGTGCCCATCTGGAAGCAACAGGACTTCCAGGACGGCGAGAGCGAGTGGGTGGGCTCCCCCTGAACAGCGGGGGCGGAGACGGGCCGCTCCTGACGGGAAGGTGGACGAGGGCCCGCCGCTCAGGGGCCGCAATAAGCTGTGCGCATGCTTCGTCGCGTCATGACCCTCGTCGCCGCCCTGTTCCTCCTCGTCGGACTCGGGGTCGGCAGCCTCCTCCTCCCCGTCCCCTACCTGGTGGCCGCACCGGGCCTCACCGTGAACACGCTCGGAGAGGGTCAGGAAGGCCCGGTCATCCAGATCGAGGGAGTGAAGGACTACGAGCACGACGGCTCCCTCTCCATGGTCACCGTGCAGTACGCGGGCGGACCACAACAGCGCCTGGACTTCCTCACGGTCGTCACCGCGTGGCTCTCACCCACCCAGGCCGTCCTGCCCGAGGAACTCCTCTTCCCCGCCGGGCGTACGGCCGAGGAGGTCAGCGAACGCCAGACCGTGCAGATGAACGATTCGCAGACCGACGCCACCGCGGCGGCGCTCAACCAGCTCGGCATCGGGTACGAGGCGCTTCCCGTGGTCAACAGCACCGTCGAGGGCATGCCCGCACACGGCAAGGTCGAGGAGGGCGACGTCATCCTGGAGGTGGACGGCGAGCCCGTGCCCACGGAGGGGGGCGGCGATCCCGAGGCGTCCGTGGGCAGTGCGGCCGTCGTGGACCTGGTGGGCGACCGCGAGCCCGGCGAGACGGTCGAGCTCACCCTGGAGCGTGACGGTCGGAGCGTCGAGGTGGAGATGACCACGGCGGAGGGTGAGGCCGGGAACGCGGCCGTCGGTGTGCTCATCGCCGACCGGATGGACTTCCCGGTGGACGTGGAGATCACCGTCGGCGACATCGGCGGGCCCAGCGCGGGCATGATGTTCGCTCTGGGGATCATGGACCGGCTCAGCGAGGAGAGCCTGACCGGTGGAGCGAGCGTCGCCGGATCCGGCACCATCACCTCCGACGGCCAGGTCGGCGGAGTCAGCGGTATCCCGCAGAAGATGGTCAGCGCCCAGCGCGACGGGGCCGAGTACTTCCTCGTGGCGGCCGAGAGCTGCTCCCAGGTGGCGCAGTCGGCCGCCCACGACGAGATGGAGGTGGTGCGGGTGGAGACCCTCTCCGAAGCGGTCGAGGCACTGGAGACCATTCGCACCGGTGACGGAGAACTGCCCCGCTGCGAGTGACCGGGGACGCGCCTCGGCGTGCCCCCGGTTCCCGTGGAACGAAGAGCGGGGGAGGGGGCCGTCAGTTCCCCTCCGGCTCCTCCTCGATGTCCAGGGTCAGGGCCAACGCCGAGGTCAGCGCGGGGATCAGGTCCGTGCCGTTGAGCACTTCCGACTCGCTGTCGTGGCTGCGCATGCGCATGGCGCAGTACCGCGACCCATCGCGCAGCACCCCGGCGACCATGCGGATCTCCTCGGTCTCCCGACCCGAGGTACGAGGGTCCTCGCCCTGGTCCAGGGTCTCGTCCGACCCCTTCACCACCAGGCGCTCCATCACCAGGGCGCACCCCGCCACGCCCTCGGGCCACAGAATGCGCCCCAGCGCCTCCTCCAGGGGAAGATCGTCGGGCAGCTGCTCCTGCTCCACCGGGGTCAACTCGTCGGGATCCCGAGGGGAGTCGATCCCGAGCAACTCGGCCAACGCGGGTTCGGCTTCGAGCAGATCGGCGGTGGGCACCAGGGCGTACAGCCCCAGGGGCCGGTCCCAACCCTGTGCGGCTGCGTGGCGTTCGAGGTCCATGACGGCTTCGCGAATGTTCGACACGTTCCCATACTGACCGATGCCGAGGACCCGACGTCGCCCATCCCGGAGCAGTAGGGTCACGACAGGGCTCCGGATGCGACTCCGATACGGCAAAGATGCAGCCTTGTCACCCATACGAGGGTGGTTTCGGGAACCCGGCGGCCACCGTTTAAGTTTTCAGTAATGAGAGCGCCACACGCGCACCGATACGCACCTACCAAGCCAACCGAGGGGGAGGCGTGAGCTTCCGATCGCCCGGCGCACCACCTGCGCGTATGCCTCGCCGATCAAGGTTGCTCGCGCCAGTCGCGGCTACCGTGGTCGTCATCATCGCGGGGCTGATGCTCGCCGCGAACTTCTGGACCGACTACCTGTGGTTCCAGTCCACCGGTTTCACCTCGGTCTTCCTGACCGAGTTGTGGACCCGCGTGCTGCTGTTCGCCGTCGCCGGCCTGGTCATGGCCGTCATCGTCGGCGCGAGCATCTTCTTCGCCTACCGCTCCCGGCCCGGCATCCGGCCGATGAGCCTGGAGCAGCAGGGCCTGGACCGTTACAGGCAGTCCATCGATCCGCACCGCAAGCTGTTCTTCTGGATCACCGTGGGCGCCCTCGCCCTGCTGGCGGGAGCCGCGGCCAGCGGTGACTGGCGCGCCTACCTACAGTTCATGAACGGCGTCGAGTTCGGGGTGAACGACCCCGAGTTCCAGATGGACGTCGCGTTCTTCGCGTTCACCTATCCGTTCCTGCGCATCCTGCTCGGATACCTGTACGCGGCCGTCATCCTGGCGTTCATCGCCGCGGTGATCGTGCACTACCTGTACGGAGGTGTGCGCCTACAGAACGACACGGGTCAGCGCGCCACTCCCTCCGCACGCGTGCACCTGTCGGTCCTCCTGGGACTGTTCGTGCTGCTGCGCGCCGGTTCCTACTGGTTGGACCGCTACGGACTGGTCTTCTCCAACCGCGGCTACACCTTCGGTGCCTCGTACACCGACGTGAACGCGGTCAAGACCGCTCTGCTGATCCTCACCGTGATCTCGGTCATCTGCGCCGTGCTGTTCTTCGCCAACATCTACTTCAAGAACACCATGGTCCCCATGGCCAGCCTCGGACTGCTGGTGCTGTCGGGTGTCCTGGTCGGCGTGGCCTACCCCGAGATCGTCCAGCGCTTCCAGGTCAACCCGAACGAGCAGCGCCTGGAGAGCCCGTACATCGAGCGCAACATCGAGTACACGCGTGAGGCCTACGACATCGCCGACGCCGACGTGCAGGCCTACGACGCCACCACCGAACTCAGCGCTCAGGACCTGGTGGAGGAGTCCCAGGGGACCACGGTCCGCCTGGCCGACCCCTCGGTGGTCTCGCAGACCTTCCAGCAGATGCAGCAGGTCCGTGGCTTCTACCAGTTCCCCGAGGTCCTGGAGGTGGACCGCTACCCGGACGCGGAGGGCAACCTGATCGACACGATCGTGGCCGTCCGTGAACTGGACGGTCCTCCCTCGGACCAGGACAACTGGCTCAACCGGCACCTGATCTACACCCACGGCTACGGAATGGTCGCCGCCGCGGGCACGCAGATCGACGCGGAGGGACGACCGGTCTTCACCGAGTACAACATTCCGCCGCGCGGCGAGCTGAGCGACGTCGTGGGCGAGTACCAGCCGCGCATCTACTACGGACGCGAAGGGGCCGACTACGTCATCGTCCAGGCGGAGGAGGAGTACGACTATCCTCTCGACGCCGAGGAGGACGCGGGCGACGTACCGACCCTGGAGGACGCGGTCGAGCCCGAGGTCACCCCGAGTCCGGACGAGGCACGCGCCCCGGCCGACTCCGACCAGGAGAACGCGGAGCAGACCGAGGAGACCGACGGCGAGGCTCCGGCGGAGGAGGGCGCCGAACAGGACACGAGCGGCGACTCCCAGGCCTACAACCGCTACGACGGTAGCGGCGGAGTCCAGCTCAAGGGCTTCTTCGAGCGGATCCTGTACGCGATCAAGTACCAGGAACCCAACATCCTGCTCAACAGCGCCATCACCGACGACTCGCGCATCCTCTACGAGCGCGACCCGCTGGAGCGGGTGGAGAAGGTGGCCCCGTTCCTGACCGTGGACAGCCGTCCCTACCCGGCGGTGGTGGACGGCAAGGTCGTGTGGATCGTGGACGCCTACACCACCTCCGACGGCTATCCGTACGCGAACCGGCTCGACTTCAGCCAGGCCGTGACGGACACCTTCACCGACGGTGCCTTCCAGCAGGTGGGAGCACTGCCGGGCAACGAGGTCAACTACATCCGCAACTCGGTCAAGGCGACCGTCGACGCCTACGACGGCACCGTCACCCTGTACGCCTGGGACGAGGAGGACCCCGTCCTGAAGACGTGGATGCAGGCCTTCCCCGACATCGTCGAGGGCAGGGACCAGATGAGCGAGGAGCTCATCGACCACCTGCGCTACCCCGACGACCTGTTCAAGGTGCAGCGGCAGATCATGCGCGAGTACCACGTGACGAACGCCGCCGCCTACTACGGCGGTCAGGACTTCTGGACGGTGCCCACCGACCCCACCGGTGGGACCGAGGCTCCCGAGCCGCCCTACCGACAGACCATCCACTACCCGGGTGAGGAGGAGGCCACCTTCTCGCTGACCACCACGTTCGTGCCGCGTGGTCGTGAGAACCTCGCGGCCTTCATGGCGGTGGACAGCGATCCGCGGTCGGAGGACTACGGTCAGCTGAAGCTGCTGGAGCTGCCACGGAGCACGGTGATCTTCGGTCCCGGACAGGTGCAGAACGCCTTCGACGCCGACGCCGCCGTCCGTGAGGTGCTCCTGCCTCTGGAACAGTCCAACGCCGAGGTGACGCGGGGCAACCTGCTCACGTTGCCGTTCGCGGGCGGTCTGCTCTACGTCGAGCCTCTGTACGTGCAGGCCGGCGGCGGAGGAGCCGCGTCCTTCCCGCTGTTGCAGCAGGTCATGGTCGGTTTCGGTGAGGAGGTCGCGATCGGCAGCAACCTGCCGGACGCGCTCAGCAACCTCTTCGACGGGGACGCCACGGCCCCGGAGGAGGGCACCGAGGAGACCCCGGAGGAGACTCCCGAGGAGGGCTCCGCCGGCGAGGAGGAAGGCGGCGGGGACCAGGACCTCACCGAGGCCCTCAACGAGGCCGTCGAGGCCTGGGAGGAGGCCCAGGAGTCGAACGAGGAGGCCAACGAGCGCCTGCGTGAGGCACTGGAGGCCATCCAGGAGGAGATGGACAACTAGGCGGTCCTCTCCGAGGCCTCCGACGAACAGCGCGTGGTCCGCCGCTCCCGCGGCGGAGACGGGGCGGGACTCCGGGTCCCGCCCCGTCCGCGTTCCCACGACTCCATGGGTCCGGTGGATCGCGTACCGATCCGTTGATTTGGGTTATCGCCCCGAGCGCGCTACTGTGGAGATAAGACAACGCGGGGTGGAGCAGTTCGGTAGCTCGCTGGGCTCATAACCCAGAGGTCGCAGGTTCAAATCCTGTCCCCGCTACCAGACCCGGACCCGGGAGAAATCCCGGGTCCGTTGGTTTTCTCCGTCTTTTCCGGCACGGGCATGAAAGTGCTCACGGTACCTTCGTGGAGGACGGGAGCCGACGGAGGACCTGGTAGTATGGCTTCGGCCCGGTCGGGAAACCGGCGGGTGGAAGGGGAGGATCTCCACGGTTTTCCGGAAGGAAAGCCGATTTGCTCCTCAGGGAGTAAGCCCCTAAAATGGAGATACAACGACGCGGGGTGGAGCAGTTCGGTAGCTCGCTGGGCTCATAACCCAGAGGTCGCAGGTTCAAATCCTGTCCCCGCTACCAAGGAAACACCGGGCCCGATCGGGCCCGGTGTTTTTTCATGAGGGTTTCGAGGTGTGCCGCCCGGTCTCCCGCACGGCACACCGTCCTCACCGGGTGCGGCCCTCCACCAGTTCCACCACGCGGTCGGCCCGTCCGGCGACCTGAGGGTCGTGGGTCACCACGACCACGGCGGCGTCGCGGCTTCTGGCCTGTTCCAGCAGCTGCTCCATGATCATCGTGCTGCTGGCGGCGTCCAGCGCCCCCGTGGGCTCGTCCGCCAGGATCAGGGCGGGGTCACGGCTCAGCGCACGTGCCAGCGCCACACGCTGCTGCTCACCGCCGGAGAGCTGGTGGGGTCGGGAGTGCAACCGATGTCCCAGGCCCATGGCCTCCAACAGTTCGCGGGCGCGTGCCCGCCGGCGCAACAGGGGCACGCCGCCGAGCACCAGGGGCACCCCCACGTTGGCCAGGGCGGTGCGGCGCTCCAACAGGTGGAACTGTTGGAACACGAAGCCGATGCCTTCTCCGCGCAGACGGGAACGCCGTCCCTCTCCCAGACGTGTGGTGTCCACGCCGTCGAAGACGTAGGAACCGCCACTGGGACGGTCGAGCAGGCCCAGTACGTTGAGCAGGGTGGACTTGCCAGAGCCGGACTGCCCGACCACCGCCACGATCTCGCCGCGCTCCACCTGGAACGTGCAGTCGCGCAGCACGTCGATCCGTCTCCCCGACACCGTGAAGTGCCGGGTCACCCCCTCCACGCGCAGCAGGGGGGCGGAGTCGGGGCGGGAGGCGCCGGACCACGGGGTCTCCACGTCGACGGGCATCTAGTCCCCCTCCACGAACTCTTCGTCCTCTGGGGCGTGGGCCTCGGGAACGTCGAAACGGGGATCGAGCGGCACGGGGTCCAGGACCATGTCCCCCACGCTGAGCCCCGCGGTGACCTCGATGGACGCACCGTCGGACACTCCGAGTTCCACCTCGCGGACCTCCTCGGTGCCGTCGGCGGCGACGATCACGACCTCGCCCGAGTCGGCGTTGCCCCGCACGGCGGTCACCGGGACGACCAGGACGTTCTCGGCCGTGCCGGTGCTGACCGACATCTTGCCCCGCACCCCCTCGAAGACCTCCAGGTCGTCGGGCACCCGACAGATCAGTTCGGCGCCGCCGCCCCCGCCGTCCTCGTCGTCCTCCGCGCCGCCGGTCCCCGCGCCGCTCGTGTCCAGGGACAGGAACTCGCAAGGAGCGGCGGGCGGGCCCTTGTCGATCTGGAGCATGATGTCCTCGGGGTCCTCATAGAAGCGGTAGAGGTCGTTGGGCGAGATCGGGGCGACGGCGCGGAACTCGTCGGGGGAGACCGTGGCCACCACCGTGCCCGGTTCGAGCACGTCGCCGACCAGCACGTCCTTCAGCCCCGAGACCCTGCCGTCGGTGGGAGCGTACAGGGTGATCTCCGTGATCGCGGGGGCCTCGTCGCGGCCCTCGGTGACGACCGCGGAGGTGTCGGGCGTCCTCACGTTCACGATGGGCGCGCCCTTGTCGACCTCGGCGCCCTCGCCCACCCACAGGTGGGCGACCGTGCCGCCGTTACGGACCTTGACCTGTTCCCCCGGCTCGGCCCGCACGGTGGCGGCCAGCACCAGCAGCGAGCTGACCTCGCCCATCTCGACCTCGACCGGGGCACCGCTCACGTCCAGGGCGGGCTCTGGGGCGAGAAGGTCCTCGCCGTCGGGGCCGCCGATACGGGACACCAGCAGATGGCCCGCGCCGACCAGTCCGAGGACCAGTACCAGGGCCGCACCGATGATGATCCACTTCTTCACGTGTGTCTCCTATTCGCGGAGTCCGGCGACGACGGACGCACGCAGGGCCCGTATCGCGGGGATGACCCCGGCCAGCAGTCCCACCAGAGCGGCGCTGCCCAGGCCGATGAGTACTGCGGACACGGGGATGCCGAGGGATACGCCGGGAGGCAGGGAGACGAGGCGCTCCGTCACCACTCCCGCGGCGGTCACCACGGCCCAGCAGCCGAAGAGGGCGATGAGCCCGGCCACCAGCGAGACCACGACGGCCTCCATGACCACGGCCACGAACAGGGTGAACCGGCTCGCCCCCAGGGCGCGGTAGGTCGCCAGTTCGCGTCGGCGCTCGCGCACCGTGACCAGGCCGACGTTGAGCACGCCCAACAGGCCGGTGCCCAGGGTGATGACGGCGATGCCGGCCAACCCCAGGGACAGGTAGGTGATGACCGCGTCGACCTCGTCGCCGTAGTCGGTCCGGTACACCCAGATGTCGTCGACGCTCTCGATGCCCCAACGCCAGGACGTCGTGGCCAGGCGCTCGGCGAAGATCTCGCCGAAGGGGTCGTGCGCCGCCGGGTCCGTGGGGTCGATCCGTACCTGGTAGCTGTTCTGGGAGGTTCGGGTGAGGACGTACGGATCCTCCTCGTCCTCGGTGTCGACGGAGGTCCCGAAGAGCAGCTCCTCGGAGGCGGGCGCGCGCAGCATGTAGGCGCTGTACCAGGTGAAGTCCAACGCGGTGCTCTCCAGGACGCCGACGACGCGTACGTCCAGCCACCGGTCGGAGCCCACCTGGATCTGTGTGAGGTCACCGAGCTCGTCGGCGAGCGTCCGGTTGACGACCAGGACCGGGGCCCGCGACTCCAGGTCGGCCTCGGTGAACCAACGGCCTTCCGCCAGGTGCATCCGCCGGATGTCGCCCAGCGAGGGGTCCACACCGAGGAACCCCACATCGGAGAAGACCTGGTCACCGGAGCGCAACATCGGGGTCTTCGAGGGGTTCTGGTAGATCGAGAGGTCCCTGCCGCCCGCCCGGACCAGATCCTCCTCCAAGGCGGAGCGGTCGGTGAGCCGACCTTCCACGGTGACGTGGAGGGTCGCCGGAAGCCCCGCGTTGGCCTCGCCGTAGGCGGTGGCGAACTTCTGACCGAAGTCGCCGGCGCTGACCACCATGATCAGCGCGCCGACGCCCACGACGATGCCCGCGCAGGACAGGATGGTCCGGGCGATATTGGCCCGTGAACCGGCGAAGGCCAGCACGATCCCGGCTGTGAGGGAATGCGGCATGCGGTCCCTTCCCATGATGTGCGTGATTTCCGGTCACCGTTTCGGCGATGCCGGAGCCCGCGAAGACGGGGGTTTCAACAGACTCATCGTGGGAGAGAGCGGATCCGGTTCCCTGGTTTCGGACTCAGTTTCGGCGCAGGGGAGTGGGGCCGCCGTTGAGCCAGGTCAGGGTCTGGTCGTGGAGTGCCCCGTTGGTGCACACCAAGGGCCCTCCGTCCTCGAAGTCCCCGCCGCGCAGGTCGGTCGCCCGACCCCCCGCCTCCTCCAGGATGACGGGCAGCGGCGCGGCGTCCCACAGCGACAGCTCCGGTTCGGCGGCGATGTCCACGACGCCCTCGGCGACCATCACATGGGACCAGAAGTCACCGTAGGCGCGGGTGCGCCACACCGACCGGGTCAGCCCCAGGAAGGAGTCGAGACGCCCCTGCTCCTCCCAACCCGTCAACGAGGAGAAGCTCAGGGAGGCGTCCGAGAGCTCCGACACCTTCGAGACCTGACAGCGTGAGGCCTTCGACAGACCGCGGCCCTGCCAGGTGCCCCCGCCCCTGGAGGCCCACCACCGACGGTGCAGGGCCGGAGCCGAGACGACGCCCACCACGGAGCGGTCGCCCTCCAACAGAGCGATCAGGGTGGCCCACACGGGGACGCCGCGCACGTAGTTCTTGGTGCCGTCGATGGGGTCGATGACCCACACACGGTTACTGTTGCCGGTCCGTCCGTACTCCTCTCCCACCACGGCGTCACGTGGCCGTGCGCGGGAGAGCACACCGCGCAGCGTCTCCTCGACCATGCGGTCGGCCTCGGTGACGGGAGTGAGGTCGGGTTTGGTGTCGACCACCAGGTCAAGAGCGCGGAAGCGCTTGAGCGCGAGGTCGTCGGCAGCGTCGGCGAGCACATGGGCGAGCCGTAGATCATCGTCAAAGGACGCCATGGGCGGTAACGCTACCCGCCCGGACAGGGACATGGCCAAAGCGGCGCCCGCGCGTGACCAGAGTGTTAGCAGCGGGAACGGGCGGTACGAGGGAGGAAGGATGGCCTCCCCACGGGACGGGTGCGAGGATGAGGGCATGGGCACCGTGAACGGACGAGGGCGCGTCGAGGGCATCCCGGTCAGGGAGAGGTTGATGGACGCCGCCTACGCCGAGATCGTCTCCGGCGGGTGGGCTCACCGACGCATGGCGGACATCGCGGCGGCCGCCCGGGTCTCCCGCCAGACCCTGTACAACGTGTTCGGCAGCAAGGAGGGGCTGCTCCAGGCCGTGGTGGTACGTGAGGTCAACGCGCTGCTGGACAGGGTGGTGCGCCTTCTGGAGGAGAAGGACCAGAGCCCGCCCCACGCGGTGAGCCAGGCCACCCGACTGGTACTGCTCTCGGCCCGTGACAACCCCCTGCTGCACGCCGTGGTCACCGGCGACCACGAACTGCTGCCCGTGCTCACCACGCGCTCGGAACCGCTGCTGGAGGTCCTGGGCGAGCGCATCACCGCCTTGTTCGAGGAACGCTGTCCGGAACTGACCGCGTCGGAGGCCGAGGCCGCCGCCGACGTCGCCCTGCGCCTGACGGTGTCCTACTCGTTGCAGCCGATCGATCCGGACGAGGCCGCACGCCGGGTCGGGGCGGTCGTACACGGAATGCTGCCGGCCGGCCGCTGAGAGGAGAGGGGAGAAGGGCTCGTGGAGGGGCCGCTGACGGAGCACGAGCGCGCACAGGTCCTGCGCGCCTACATGCCGGACGGGCGGATCATCGCGATTCCGGTGCGTCGCTCCGTCCGGCTGGTCCTGCTCGACCACGTGGCCCGGGTCTTCGAACCCGGAGTCCGCTACAGCGAGGCCGAGGTCAACGCCCTGCTCCGAGGTTTCAGCGCGAACGTGTCGGTACTGCGCCGCGGCCTTCTCGACGAGGGCTTCATGGAGCGCGACCGGACCCGTTACTGGCGCTGCGGCGGCACAGTGGAGGTCTGATCCCGGCGGGGCGCCCTGAGAAGGTCGACCACACCCGCGCCGTCCTCGTCCCCGTGCCCCTGTGCCAGGCGCCTCTCCAACAGGTGCGTGTAGGGAGCGAGCAACTCCGTGGAGACACCCTGTTCCTCGGCCGTGCGCAGCAGGGCCCGGTTCGCCCGTACCTGCATGGACAGGTTCGAGACGACACCGGTGGTGTAGTCCCCGCTCTCCAGCTGCCGGGCGGTGCCGGGAACCGTGGAGGCCATCGCCACGAGCCATCCGGCGAGCCGCTCGCCGAAGTCCTCCAGGGACACGTCCTCGTGCCGGACCAGGGCGTAGGCGTGCGCGGCCCCGGCGAACATGCCGTTCATCGCGCTGAGCAGGGCCATGTCGTTCAGGTCGGCCAGTCCCGGATCCTCACCGGTGAAAACGGCCTCGGCGGCCACGGACAGGGTGTCGACGTGCTCGTCGAAGGCCTCCCGGGAACCGCTGTAGAGCACGTGGCCGCCCGAGTCCGGGACACCGATCATCGGTGGGACCGCCATGACGCCGCCGCTGACGAAGCGGGCGCCGCGTTCGCGTGCCCACTCCGCCCGGGCCCGGGCCTGGCCGGGCGTGCTCGTGGTGAGGTCGCACAGGTCCCGTCCCGCCAACACGGTGTCCCCCAGGACCTGGTCGACGGAGGCGTCATCGAGCAGGCAGGTGACCACCAGGCGGCCGGCCGCCACCGCCTCCGAGGCCGTGGCGGCGACGACGGCGCCCCGGGCCGCCAGCGGCTCGGCGCGGGCGGGGGTCCTGTTCCAGACGGTGAGCGGATATCCGGCGGTGAGCCAGGCGTGTGCGAACGCCGTCCCCATGTCCCCGAGTCCGAGGAGGGAGACCTGAGGTTCGTCCGAGATGTCGTGGGTCATGTCCACTAGCCTCGTGGCATGTCGAGGGCCCCGACAAGTACGCACTTTCGAGTGCGTACCCACCCGGGGGTGAGCATCCAGCTAGGAGGGGTGGCGATGACCACCACACGCAGACCCGGCTCGTACCACTGCGGCATCGACGCGGCCATGGACGTCATCGGCGGCAAGTGGAAGGTGCTCGTCCTGTGGGCACTGGACGAGCGGGCACGCCGCTTCGGTGAACTGCGCCGCATGCTCGACGGGATCACGGAGAAGGTCCTGACCGCGCATCTACGCGAACTGGAGGAGGACGGGATCGTACGGAGGAAGGATTTCGGTGAGGTCCCGCCCCGCGTCGAGTATGCGTTGACCCCCCTGGGCCGGTCCCTGAACCAGGCCCTGGAACCGCTCGGTGCCTGGGGCCGCGCGCACGTCATCGGAGTCGGTGCCGACGCACCGGTTCGGAAGCGACTCGCGGCCCCCTGACCTCCCCGGGGCTCAGACCTCGTCGAGTTCTCCCTCACGGCCGGCGAGCAGCCGACGCAGCGAGACCACCCGGTCCGGATCCAACTCTCCGCGCTCCAGCGCGCCCTGGATGGCACAGCCCGGGGCGTCGGGCTGATGGGAACAGGCGGGCGGGCAGTCCTCGGCGGCACCCGCCAGGTCCGCGAACCCCTCGACGATGTCCTCCGGCGCGATGTGGGCCAGACCGAAGCTGCGCACTCCGGGGGTGTCGATCAACCAGCCGTCCTCGAAGGGCAGGGCGGCGGCGGAGGTGGAGGTGTGACGGCCCCGTCCGGTGACCGCGTTGACGTCTCCCACGGCCCTGTCGCTGCCCGGGACGAGGCGGTTGACCAGCGTGGACTTGCCCACGCCGGAGGAGCCGACGAACACGGTGGTGCGTCCGGTCAGACGGGCTCTCAGACCGTCGAGACCCTTCTCGGGAGCGAGCACCTCGTAGGGCACGCCGAGGGGCTCGTACACGCGCAACAGCTCCCCGGGCCCGGCCAGGTCGGCCTTGGTCAGACACAGGAGGGGGTCGAGCCCGGCGTCGTAGGCGGCGACCAGGCAGCGGTCCACGAAGCGCGGTTGCGGGGCGGGGTCGGCGAGCGCGCAGACGATCGCCATCTGGTCGGCGTTGGCGACGATCACCCGTTCGACCGGGTCGGTGTCGTCGGCCGTACGTCGCAGGACGGACGTACGCTCCTTGACGCGCACGATGCGGGCCAACGTGTCGGGCCTGCCGGACAGGTCGCCCACCACGTCGACGCGGTCACCGACGACGATGGAACCGCGGCCGAGCTCCCGGGCCTTCATCGCCACCACGAGCACATCGTCGACCAGACAGCGGTACCGTCCTCGGTCCACGGTGGTGACCATGCCCTCCACGGCGTCCTCGTGCTTGGGCCGCTTACGAGTGCGGGGCCTGGATCCGCCCCGGGCGCGCACACGGACGTCCTCCTCGTCCAGGTGACGTCCCCCGCCCCGTGTGCGGCTCATGCCAGGGCCTCCGCCCACAACCCCGGGAAGTCGGGCAGGGTCTTGCGCGTGGTGGCGATGTTCTCCACCTCCACTCCGGGCACCGCGAGCCCGATCACCGCGCCGGAGGTGGCCATACGGTGGTCGTCGTAGGAGTGGAACACCCCGCCGTGCAGGGGCCGGGGAACGATGACCAACCCGTCGGGAAGCTCCTCCACATCGCCGCCCAGACGGTTGATCTCGGTGGCCAGGGCGGCGATGCGATCGGTCTCGTGACGGCGAAGGTGGGCCACACCGGTCAGTCGGGAAGGAGTGGAGGCCAGCGCGGCCACGGCGGCGATGGTGGGGGTCAGTTCGCCGACGTCGCGCAGGTCGGCGTCGATGCCCAGGATCCGCCCGGTGCCGCGCAGGGTGAGCCCCTCGGGGGACCAGGACACCTCACCGCCCATGCGGGTCAACAGCGATCGCAGCCGGTCGCCGGGCTGGGTGGTGTGCTCCGGCCAACCTTCGACGGTCACCCGGCCGCCACTGACCAGGGCCGCGGCCAGGAAGGGGGCGGCGTTGGACAGGTCGGGCTCCACGGTGATGTCGGAGACCTCGATCGGACCCGGCTCGACCTTCCAGGAGTCCTCGGCGGTGGACACCGCCACACCGGCCGAGCGCAGCATCTCCACGGTCATGTCCAGGTGGGGCTGGGAGGGCACGGGCGGCCCGGAGTGGCGTACGTGTACGCCCTCGGTGAAGCGGGCGCCGCTCAGGAGCAGGGCCGAGACGAACTGGGAGGAGCCGGACGCGTCCAGGGTCACCTCGCCGCCGCGTACGGCACCGGTGCCGTGGACGGTCATGGGCAGACCGCCCCGACCACCGTCGTCGATGTCGGCTCCCAGCCCGCGCAGCGCGGACAGCAGTTCGCCCACGGGCCGTTCCCGGGCGCGCGGGTCTCCGTCGAAGTCGACGGTGCCCGAGGCCAGGGCGGCCAAGGGCGGTACGAAACGCATCACGGTACCCGCGTTGCCGACGTCGATGGCGGCCGGCCCGCGCAGCGGAGCCGGGGTCACCGACAGCTCCGTGCCCGTGTCGTCCGTGGCCTCGACCCGCACGCCCAGGGCGCGTAGGGCACCGATCATCAACTCGCTGTCGCGGCTGACGAGGGAGTGACGGATCCGACACGGGGTCTGGGACAACGCGGCCAGGACCAGGGCGCGGTTGGTCATGGACTTGGACCCGGGCAGGCCGATTCGTGCGCGCATCGGCCGTTCGGCCCTCGGCGCCGGCCAGTGACCGCCCGAAGACGCGGCGGATGTGGACGTGTCGGAACCGGTGGACCGGAAGGGCTGTGAGGACGCGGAGTCAGGCATGCCCCAAGGCTATCGGGATCAGGACGAACGCAGGGTGACGGCCTCGATCCCGTGGGCGGCCGACCCCGCCTCCTCGACGGCAGGGCGGTGGTGGGACGCACAGCCCCGGACGACTCGGGACGGACGTATCCTTGTTCCGCCATGGTGTATTTGGATCACGCTGCAACGACCGAGGTCCGCCCCGAGGTGGTCGCCGACGTCGCGGCCGAGCTCGGCGCCCTCGGGAACCCCTCGTCCCTGCACGGACACGGACGGGCCGCGCGTCGCACGGTCGAAGAGGCACGTGAACGCGTCGCCGAGGCCCTCGGGGCCACACCGCACGAGGTGGTCTTCACCGGTGGGGGCACCGAGTCCGACAACATCGCCATCAAGGGCCTGTACTGGGCCCGTAACGACGGAGGCGGGGAGATCCGCAGACCACGGATCCTCACCAGCGCCGTCGAGCACCACGCGGCCCTGGACCCCGCGCACTGGATGGCCGAGCACCAGGGCGCCGTACACGAGAAGCTGCCCGTGGACGCGTCGGGACGGGTGAGTCCGGTGGCGCTGCGGGAGGCGATCGAGGATGGTGCGGGCCCGGAGTCGGTCGCGTTGGTGTCCGTCATGTGGGCCAACAACGAGGTGGGCACCGTCCAGCCGGTGCCCGAACTGGCCGCCGTCGCCGCCGAGTACGGCATTCCCTTCCACACCGACGCGGTGCAGGCCGTGGGCGTGGAACCGGTCGACTTCGTCGCGAGCGGGGTGAGCGCACTGACGCTCACCGGACACAAGCTCGGCGGCCCCGTCGGCGCGGGGGCGCTGCTGGTCGCACGCGGGCTGACCCCGACGCCGGTCCTGCACGGAGGCGGTCAGGAACGCGACATCCGTTCGGGGACCCTGGCGACACCGTTGCTACGGGGTCTGGCCACGGCGGTCCGCATGGCGGTGGACGAGCGCGAGAAACACGTCGAACACCTGAGGGCCCTGCGGGACGACCTGGAGGAGCGGGTTCGTGCCGTGGTCCCCGACGTGGTCGTCAACGGAGACCCCGAACACCGGTTGCCGGGGATCTCCCACCTGTCCTTCCCCGGCTGTGAGGGCGACGCGCTGCTGATGCTGCTGGACGCCAAGGGCATCTCCTGCTCGACCGGTTCGGCCTGCTCCGCGGGGGTGGCCCAGCCCAGTCACGTCCTGTTGGAGATGGGCGCCGACCCCGAGACCGCGTTGAGCAGTCTGCGCCTGTCACTGGGACGCACCTCCGGCGAGAGGGACGTCGAGGCGCTGGTGGAGGCGATCGGACCGGCGGTGGAACGGGCCCGGGCCGCCCGCGCCAAGCGCCGCCGCTGACGTCTCCACGCGGTCCCGACGTCAGTCGGCGCGGTGAACGGTGACCGACTCCAGGACCACCTCCCGGGTCGGACGGTCCTGCGCGTCGGTCTCCATGTCGGCGATGCCGTCGACCACCTTCATGGACTCCTCGTCCGCGACGTGCCCGAAGATCGTGTGCTTGTCGTTCAGATGCGTGGCCGGCGCGACGGTGATGAAGAACTGCGAGCCGTTGGTGCCCGGGCCGGAGTTGGCCATGGCCAGCACACCCGGCTCGTCGAACACGCGACCGGAACCGAATTCGTCCTCGAAGGTGTAGCCCGGTCCTCCCGCCCCGGTGCCCTGGGGGTCACCGCCCTGGATCATGAAGTCGTCGATCACGCGGTGGAACACGGTGCCGTCGTAGAACTCGGCCTCGCCCGTCACCGGGTTGGGCACACCCTCGCCCTCGGCCAGTTCCACGAAGTTGGCCACCGTCACAGGGGCGTCCTCGGGGAACAGCTCCAGTTCGATGTCACCCTCACTGGTGTGCAGTGTGGCGCCCTCGACGTCACTGACGTCCTTCTCCTCGGGGGCGGTGTCGCTCGCACAGGCGGAGGTGGCGAACAGGGCGGTGCAGGTCAGCAGGGCCGCTGCCGGGAGAGTCAGACGCTTCATGGTTCGCTTTCGGACGAGACGTGCGGGGCACACAGAGTACTGGCCCGTTCCGGGCGAGGTCATCGCCGGGTCAGGCCGGGGGCTCGGGCTCCCCGTCCTCCCGGGGGTCGCGGCCCTGGCGTTCCTGTGCCTCACGGGCACGCCGTCGCTGCTCCTCGGCGCGCTCACGGCAGCGACGGAGGAACTCCTCGTCCTCCTCGGGGGTCGAGGCGCGGGCGCGGTTGGGGTGTTCGTACTCGGGGAAGGGCGGCGGCGGACCGGTCGGAGTGACCGTGGCCGGGTCGCGTCGTGGGCGTCCGAGCGCGAACCAGAGCAGTGCTCCGAACTTGGGCAGGAGGAGGACGATCACGGTCCAGACCGGTTTGGGCAGCAGCCGGATGGAGCCGGAGTCCGAGCCGATCACGTCGAACAGGGCGTACACCCAGACGCCGAGCGCGACCACGCTGAGCACAAGGGCGAGGTAGGTCAACGGGTTCCGTCCAATCGGGGATCGAGGATGCCGCTCACGGGCAGGGACAGGCGGTGCGCGGGGGGCCGCGCACCGGGGGTCGAGGCCGGTCGGGTGGGGGAGCCGTGTCGGTTCTTACCGGGATGTGTCAAGGACTTACCACGGATCGCCGTCCCCGTCCTGTCGCTTGACCGGTGATCCGACGCGGGAGAGGGTCGGAAGAACGGCGGAGACAGGATTGGAAGCCGATCCGAGGGTATATGTCGGTCTGTCGGGCGACGGAGGAGGTCATGGCCATGAACAGTGCACTACCGTCCGCGATGTGGCTCCCCTTCGCCGCGCGGGTACTGCGGGCGCGGTCCGACAGGGGACTCTCGCGGGCCGAACTCGCGGAGACGGTGGGGGTGACCGACGACAAGCTCCGTGAGGTGGAGAGCGCCTACTGCCGTCCGGCGCGTTCGCTGGTCGAGCGTGTGGACAACGCCCTGGGCACGGACCACCAGCTTCTGGAGGCGTGGGCGACCAGCCTTCAGGCCGAGGCCTTCCCCAACGAGTTCGGAGACCAGTGGGAACTGGGGGTCCACACCACCCACCTGTGGGAGCACCAGCCCATGACGGTGCCGGTGTTCCTGCGCACCCGCGAGTACTCGCGTGCGGTCCTCGGTCCGCGCCACCCCGATCTGTCCCCGGACGCCGTCGAGGAGATGGTGGAGGAGGAGATGGCCAACCGGGCGGCCATGACCGGTCCGGACGGGCCCGCGCTGCGGGTGATCCTCAACGAGTCGGCGCTGCAACGCCCCCAGGGGGGCGCCGCGGTCCTCAACGCCCAGCGTGACTTCCTCGCCGACCTGATCGAGGCCGGCATCGTCACCATGGGCGTGATCCCCGAACGAACCCCGAACCACCCGGGCCTGGGGGGCGCCTTCCGGATGATGGAGTTCGCCGACCGTCCCAGCATGGTCTACGCCTTCGCCGCCGAGGGCGGCGATCTGACGGCCGACCTCGAACAGGTCGGTCGCTGCGCCATGGTGCGCGAGGCCATCGAGGACGTCGCGGTGGAACTCACACCGCGATCGGAACTGCTGACCGCGCGCTGGCCCGAGGGTTAGATCCGGTCCCCGATCTTGGGTCGCGGGCCTCCGATGGGTTAGTTTGCCCGCCATGGATATCGCGATCACATCCGGATACGTCGTGCCCGTCGACGGGGACCCCATCGACGGCGGCACCGTCCTCATCACCGATGGCAGGATCACCGCCGTCGGTGCGGACGCCGACGTCACCGTGCCCGAGGGCGCCACCGTCGTCGACGCCTCCGGCAGGTGGGTGCTTCCCGGTTTCGTGGAGGCCCACGGCCACATCGGCATCGACGAGGAGGGCATCGGCTGGGCCGGTGACGACACCAACGAGATGACCGACCCCAACGGTGCCCGTATGAGGGCGTTGGACGCCATCAACCCCGCCGACCGCGGCTTCGTCGACGCCCTGTCGGGGGGTGTCACCAGCTCGGTCGTCAAACCCGGCTCCGGAAACCCCATCGGTGGGCAGACCGTGGCCGTCAAGTGCTGGGGTCGCAGCATGGAGGACCGGCTCATCAAGCACCCGGTCAGCGTCAAGAGCGCACTGGGGGAGAACCCCAAGCGGGTGTACGGCAACAAGGACAGGCTTCCCTCCACGCGTCAGGGTGTGGCGGCGGTCATCCGTGACGCCTTCACCAAGGCACAGGACTACAAGGCCCGGCGCGACCACGCCGCGGACAAGGGCGAACCCTTCGAGCGGGACAACACCCTGGAGGTGCTGGTCAAGGTCTTGGACGGCGAACTTCCCTGGTGTCAGCACACGCACCGCGCCGACGACATCCACACCGCGATCCGGTTGGCGGACGAGTTCGGTTACCGGCTGGTGGTCAACCACTGCACCGAGGGTCATCTGCTGGCCGACGAGCTGGCCGAGCGCGACATCCCGGTGATCACCGGACCGCTCATGACCAGCCGATCCAAAGTGGAGGTCAACAACAAGACCCTCGCCAACCCGGGCATCCTGGACCGGGCGGGTGTGAAGGTGGCGCTCACCACCGACCACCCGGTCGTGCCGATCGAGTTCCTGGTCCACCAGGCCACTCTGTGCGTGAAGGAGGGGATGGATCCGGTGTCGGCGATCCGGTCGCTCACGGTCAACCCCGCCGAGATCATGGGCATCTCCGACCGGGTCGGCGCTCTCAAGCCGGGTCTGGACGGTGACGTGGTGGTGTGGTCGGGTGATCCGCTGGACGTGATGAGCCGTGCCCTGCGCGTGTTCGTGGAGGGCCGTGAGGTCTACACCTACGACGAGGAGGCCGGCGAGGGCACCGCGTTGGATCCCTACTACCGCGAGCGG
Source organism: Nocardiopsis sp. ATB16-24 (assembly GCF_030271535.1). Taxonomy (GTDB): domain Bacteria; phylum Actinomycetota; class Actinomycetes; order Streptosporangiales; family Streptosporangiaceae; genus Nocardiopsis. The sequence continues at coordinate 139,607 of NZ_JASCXJ010000008.1, forward strand.
TAGCCCCACCGACCGGCCCGCCCGGACCTTTGATCCGTGGTCGTCCCGCCGTGACGCGGCGGGACGCTTCCACTCCCGGAGACCCTCCGCCGTGGAGCCGTGACCGTTCTCGACATCAGGCCCTCGTGAGCCCGCACGCGGCTCGGGCGGCGGAAGAGGAAGACCCGGGGGACAGCGGTGCGTCGACCCTCGCCTCACGCACCCGCCCGCAGCGTCACCGAACCCCGTCGATCCCCGAACGGATCTTCGTGGCCGGACGGGACTCCACCGAGCGGTCCCCCCGCTCGATGGGTTAGTTTGCCCGCCATGGATATCGCGATCACATCCGGATACGTCGTGCCCGTCGACGGGGACCCCATCGACGGCGGCACCGTCCTCATCACCGATGGCAGGATCACCGCCGTCGGTGCGGACGCCGACGTCACGGTCCCTGACGGCGCCACCGTCGTCGACGCCTCCGGCAGGTGGGTGCTCCCCGGTTTCGTGGAGGCCCACGGCCACGTCGGCATCGCTGAGGAGGGCGTCGGCCTGGCCGGCGCGGACGCCAACGAGATGACCGACCCCAACGGTGCCCGTATGAGGGCGTTGGACGCCATCAACCCCGCCGACCGCGGCTTCGTCGGCGCCCTGTCGGGGGGTGTCACCAGTTCGGTCGTCAAACCGGGTTCGACCAACCCCGTCGGTGGGCAGACCGTGGCCGTCAAGTGCTGGGGTCGCAGCATGGAGGACCGGCTCATCAAGCACCCGGTCAGCGTCAAGAGCGCACTGGGGGAGAACCCCAAGCGGGCTTATGGAGACAGGGACAGGCTTCCCTCCACGCGTCAGGGTGTGGCGGCGGTCATCCGTGACGCCTTCACCAAGGCACAGGACTACAAGGTCCGGCGTGACCACGCCGCGGACAAGGGCGAACCCTTCGAGCGGGACAACACCCTGGAGGTGCTGGTCAAGGTCTTGGACGGTGAGCTTCCCTGGTGTCAGCACACGCACCGCGCCGACGACATCCACACCGCGATCCGGTTGGCGGACGAGTTCGGTTACCGGTTGGTGGTCAACCACTGCACCGAGGGTCATCTGCTGGCCGACGAGCTGGCCGAGCGCGGCATCCCGGTGATCACCGGACCGCTCATGATCAGTCGGGTGAAGACGGAGGTGAACAACAAGACCCTCGCCAACCCGGGCATCCTGGACCGGGCGGGTGTGAAGGTGGCGCTCACCACCGACCACCCGGTCGTGCCGATCGAGTTCCTGGTCCACCAGGCCACTCTGTGCGTGAAGGAGGGGATGGATCCGGTGTCGGCGATCCGGTCGCTCACGGTCAACCCCGCCGAGATCATGGGCATCTCCGACCGGGTCGGCGCTCTCAAGCCGGGTCTGGACGGTGACGTGGTGGTGTGGTCGGGTGATCCGCTGGACGTGATGAGCCGTGCCCTGCGCGTGTTCGTGGAGGGCCGTGAGGTCTACACCTACGACGAGGAGGCCGGCGAGGGCACCGCGTTGGATCCCTACTACCGCGAGCGGTAGCCCCACCGACCGGCCCGCGTCACACCGGCGGTCGGCCTATGCCGGGCCCACAGTGCGGAACGGAGCGCCCTTGGGAAGGTCCGGACCACCGACGCCCACCATCGCCACGGTCACCATCTCCGTCCCGGCACGCTCAAGGAGCGTGTCGGGACCGACGGAGTCGACCGGCGACATCACGATGGGGCACCCCGCCGCGACGGGGGCCAGCAACAGCTCCGCCCCCTCGCCGAGCAGGCTCATCGGGGCGTCGGGTTCGACGAACAGGCCGGCCCGGTCCCCGGAGACCAACCCCCACCGCTCCGCCCGACGGCGGGCGTCCGCGGCGAGGGCCGCGCCCGTGCGGGTCCTCCTCCCGACCAGTGCGGGCGCCTCCGGATCGACCGGGTAGGGCGAGAAGTGGTCCCCGTGTCCGCGTACCTCGGTCGAGTAGTCCAGCACCATGGGCGGCACCTCGGCCAGCGGCAGGCCGAGAGGGTGCAGTGAGGTGCCCACGATCTCGTCGGCACCGCTGTCCAGGGCCGCCTCCAACCGGTCGGCGCCGGTCACCACGACCTGTGCGCCCTCGGGCGTCTCCCGTTCGGTGAGTTCCGCCACGGCCCCCACCGACCAGCACGAGAGCAGCCACACCAGGGATTGCCAGTGCACCGGCAGGTCGATGACCACCCGGTCCCCGGGCTGGACGCCCAGACCGTCCACCAGCATGTTCGAGGTCTTGGACACCCAGTTGTCGAAGGTGGCCCGGGACAGTTCCACCCGGCCGCCGGAGGTGTCGTAGGAGGTCACGAAGGGCTGTGCCGGGTCGGCGGCGACGAGGGCACGCCACAGGTGCGCGGGAGTCTCAGACATGGTCGCCACTTTAGGCCGTGTCCCTTCCAGATCCTCGCCGCGCCCTCCCACGATCCTCGAAGGTCGCTTCGTCACGCCCCTCGGTATGTTTCGATCCACCACCCTTCGGGCCGCCGAACGAACCCGGTGGCGCGGAGGGCCTTCGAGAAAGGGTGCGCGGCGTGGGCCCGGACGGAGTCGTGAGACAACGGTGACGTTGCGGTCCCGGACCCCGGGCGACCAGCACGTACGGCCCCTCACGGGGGCCGGCGAGGCCGTTCCGGAGTATGCGCCGGTACCAGGGAACTGTCACAGTTGCCTCATGCGCCTGCTTCCCGGACGATTCCTCGCCCGAGTCACCGCGCTCCCCGCGATCGCCGTTGCGGCCTGGCTCCTCGTGGCCTTCCCCCTTTTGGCCCTCGGCTCCTTCACCCCGCTGGTAGCCGCCGTCCTCGGGCTCCCCGCCGTGATCACGGCCTGTACATGGGTGCCCCGCCTCCTACCGGACCCCGAGGAGGACGTGCCCTGGTGGCCGGTGGTCCTGGTGCTGGTGATCACGGTCGTCTTCGCCGCCGTGCAGATCGCCTACCACGCCGAGGCGCTGGTCATCCGTCGCGATCCCGCCTCCTACGCGATGTACACCACGTGGATCGCCGAGAACGGGTACCTGCCCATCCCCCAGCAGCGGGAGCTCATCGCGGGCGACGATCCCTCGCTCAGCTACCAGAGCCTGGCCCACTACGAGCGCGGCGACGTCATCTGGCCCCAGTTCATGGCCGGGGCGCCGCTGGTGACCTCCGTGGGCTACTGGCTGGGCGGCCTCGACGGGATGTTCGTCGTCACCCCGGTCCTGGGCGCCCTGGGCGTGCTCGTCTTCGCCGGGCTCACCGCCCGTCTGGTCGGTGCGCGCTGGGCGCCTCTGGGAGCCCTCGTCCTGGCCCTGTGCCTCCCGCAGCAGTGGGTCAGTCGATTCACCTACAGCGAACCCCTCACCCAGATCCTCCTGCTGGGGGGACTGGTCCTGGCCCATGACGCCCTGGCGCGGCGCACCGACATCACCGACAGGTGGTCGTCCGCTCACACGCCGGCCGCCGTCGCGGGACTGGCGTTCGGCTTGGGCCTGGTGGTGCGCATCGACGCGATCCGTGACCTGTTGCCCGTGATCGGGTTCGTCGGCCTGCTCCTGGTCGCCCGGCGGGGACAGGCGCCGCCCCTCCTCGGCGGTCTGCTCGTCGGCACCGGTCTCGGTCTGTACGCGGGCTATGGTCTGTCCCTTCCCTACCTGGAGTACCTGTCCGACTCCCTGCACCCGCTGCTGCTGATCAGCGCAGTGGTCGTCCTGGTGACGGCCGCGGCCACCGTCGCGCTGTGGCGTCACGGGATCCCGCGCGTGGAACGCGTCCGATGGCTGCCGGGCACGGTGGCGGCGCTCGCCCTGTTCGCCATGCTCCTGTTCGCGATCCGACCCCTGCTGTGGCCCGACTACGGGCATGGCAGCGACTTCACCGACGGCTGGGTCGCCTACGTGCAGGAGCGTGAGGGCTTGTGGCCCATCGAGGGCAGCCGCACCTACTACGACATGAGTCTGTACTGGGTGGGATGGTACGTGGGCATGGCCACGGTCCTGTTCGCCTCCCTCGGCGTCGCCCTCGTGCTGCGCCGTCTCTTCCAACGGCGCGACCCCCAGTGGCTGTTGCCGGCGATGTTGCTCGTGTGGACGGTGGGAACGACCCTGTTGAGGCCCGCCATCACCCCCGACCACCCGTGGGCCAGCAGACGCCTGGTCGTGCTGGTCCTACCGGCGTTCATCCTGTTCGCCGTCTGGTTCGTCGCGTGGCTCACCCGCCGCTGCGTCGTCGTGGACCGGACCGACGACCCCCGCCTGATGGCGCGCGTCCTTCCCGCGGTGGTGGCCGCCGTCTCCACCGTCGCGCTGATCGTGCCGACCGCGGTCACCTCGGCCGCGGGGATCATGGGTTACAGGCAGGACGTCGGCAGCGTCGAGGCCGCGCACCGACTGTGCGACGCACTGCCGGAGGACTCCTCGGTGGTCGTGGTCGACTCGGGGATGGCGAGCAACTACATGCCGCTGCTGCGTAACGTCTGCGGCGTGCCCACCGCGGCCATGGCCGAACCCACCCCCCGGGACGTGGACCGCGTCGTCTCCGCGATCCACGAGCGGGGCCGCGACGCCGTGCTCGCCGCCCCCGACTGGGAACCGTTGGACCGGCTGACCGACGGCGAGGTGGAGCCCGAGCGGCCCTTCCACGTCGTCGCCCGGATGGATCCGAGTACCCTCATGGAACCGCCGACAGGTTCCTGGACCTTCACCGGAAGCGTGTGGGTGTCCGTCCTCCCCCACGAGGGGTGAGCGCGATCCCGCACCCTGCCTCCCGACACCCCGCTGAGAAGAATCCCATGAGCGACACACGCGACGAGCACGACGAGGACCCTTCCGTCCGTGTCACCATCGTGCTTCCCTGCTACAACGAAGAAGACCACGTCCTCGACGAGGTCAAACGCATCTGTGCGGCCATGGACGCGTCCGGTTACGGCTACGAACTGCTCGCGGTGGACGACGCCTCCACGGACGACACCCTGGCCCGGCTTCGGGACGCTGAAGGCCTCTACCCGCACATGCGCGTCATCGCCTTCGGTCACAACGGCGGGGCGGGCACCGTCCGCCGGATCGGCAGCCGGCGGGCGCGTGGCGAGTTCGTCGTGTGGACCGACGCCGACATGAGCTACCCCAACGAGCGCATCCCCGAACTGGTCGCCATGCTCGACGCCGACCCGGAGACGGATCAGATCGTGGGCGCCCGGACCCAGGAGATGGGCAGCCACAGGGTCTTGAGGGTCCCCGCCAAGTGGGTCATCCGCAAGATCGCCGAGCTCCTCACCAACACCCGCATCCCCGATCTGAACTCCGGACTGCGCGTGTTCCGTCGCGACGTGGCCCGCCCGTACCTGAGGCTGCTGCCGCCGGGGTTCTCCTGCGTCACCACCCTCACCCTGGCCTTCCTGTCCAACCAGCATCCGGTCAGGTACGTGCCGATCGAGTACGCCAAGCGGGCGGGAAAGTCCAAGTTCCGTTTCGTCGGCGACGCCTACCGGTACGTCCTCCAGGTACTGCGCATGGTGATGTACTTCAACCCGCTCAAGGTCCTGATGCCGCCCGCCCTGGTACTGCTCGGCCTCGGCGCGGGCAAGTTCGTCTTCGACCAGGTGCGCAACCCGCTGTACGTGCCCAACAACACCGTCATGATCCTCATGACCGGGTTGATCATCGCGGCGATCGCCCTGCTGGCCGACCTGATCGTGCGCTCGCGGGAGCACGCGTGAGGACGGACCGGCCCACCAGGGTCGCCCTGGTGGGGCCCGCCCACCCCTACAAGGGGGGCGGTGCCCGGCACACCACCGAGTTGGCGCACCGGTTGCGGGACCGGGGGCATCCGACCACCGTGGAATCGTGGCGGGCCCAGTACCCGGCGGCCCTCTATCCCGGGCGGCAGACCATCGCCGACCCGGAGGGGGAGCCCTACCCCGACACCCGTCGCGGACTCGCCTGGTACCGACCGGACGGATGGTGGTGGACCGGGCGACGCCTGGCCCGGGAGGCCGACCTGGTGGTGCTCACCCTGTTCTCTCCCGTCCAGGTGCCCGCCTACCTCGGGATCCTCGCGGGCGTGCGCTCTGGTCGGAGGAGCGGTACGCGGGTGGTGGCGTTGTGCCACAACGTGCTGCCTCACGAGCGTCGGGCCGTGGACGTGTCCTTGGTGAGGTCCCTCCTGCGCAGGGTGGACGCCGTGGTCACGCACTCGGCGGAACAGGCACGCCTCGCCGAAGGGTTGCGCGGGCCGGGGCGAGGGAGCGTGGTGGTCGCCGAGATGCCCCCGCACCTGCCCGAGACCGGCGGCGCACTCCCACCGCCACCGGGAGAGCGGCGGCGACTGCTCTTCCTGGGCATCGTGCGCCCCTACAAGGGGATCGACCTGTTGTTGCGGGCCCTGCCCGACGGTGCCCCGGAGGACGTGGAACTCACCGTGGCGGGGGAGTTCTGGGGCGGCACCGGGAAGCTGGAGGCCTTGGCGGCCGAGTTGGGGATCGCCGACCGGGTGCGGCTGAGGGACGGGTACGTGCCCGCGGGGGAGTTGCCGGAACTGTTCGCGTCGGCGGACGCCGTGGTGCTGCCCTACCGGACCGCGACCGCCAGTCAGAACGTGTGGTTGGCGCACGAGCACGGGCTGCCCGTGGTGGTCACCCGGGCCGGAACCCTCGCCGGGCACGTGCGGGAGGGGGTCGACGGCCTGCTGTGCGAGCCGGGCGACGTGGAGGACCTGGCCCGTGCGTTGAGGGCGTTCTACGCCCCTGGAGAGCCCGAGCGGCTGCGGGCCGGTGTTCGACCGGTGGATCCCGACCCGTACTGGCGGGCCTACACCGACCTCCTGCTGGAGGAGTGAGGAGGTTCCCTCGGGGGCCGCCGTGGTCGTCCCTCGGGACCCGGAGGGGCTACTCGGGAGCCGCGGGGGTCCTTCCGGAGGAGGCGTCGGGAACCCGGCCGGGGAACAGCAGCAGGGACAACCCCGCCCATCCCACGTCGGCGACCGTCATCACCAGGCGCGACAGCATCGCCACGACCAGGGCGGCGCCGGCGTCCAGCACCGGTGACAGCGCGACGACCAGGACCACCTCACGCACCCCCAGGCCCGCGGGCGCGAACACCACGAGCAGCCCCAGGGTCCACGCCAGCGCGTACGCGCCCACGGCGGGGCCGAGCGACCGCGGCCCGTCAGCGCCCACGGCCCAGGCCAGCACCCACACATGCAGTCCCAGGGGGATCCAGGCCACGAGGGTCCATCCCACCGAGGCGGCCATCGCCCGACCGCTCACCTTCAGGGGGCCCGCCTCGGCCACCTCGCGGAACCGGGCGAAGGGGCGTGCCGCCGTCCGGACACCCCACCCCACCACCCGCGGATGCAGGGCGGCGAGCAGCAGAGGGGCCGACGCCAGCGCCCACCACCAGCGCCTGGCGGCCTCGGCCGACGACAGGGGCAGGGTCACCGCGGCCACCGTCAGGCCGACCGCGACCGTCACCGCCACCGCGAGCAGGGTCGCCGCCGCCCCGCGCGACCGGGGCACGCTCCGATCGCGGGCCAGTTCCACCTGGGCGACGAACGCCCACACCGAGCCCGGCAGGTACTTGCCGAGCTGCCCCACGAACATGACCCGGGCCGCCACCCGGCGCGGCAGCGGTGAACCGGCCCCTGCCAACAACGCACGCCACGCGAGCATCTGCGCCGTCAGTCCCGCCATGCCCGCGAGTACCGCGGTGGGCAGTACCCACAGAGGAAGCGAGGCCACGGCCTCGCCCGCCTGCTCCCAGTTGGCGTGCAGGGCCAGACCCGCGCATACGCCCACCACCAGGAGCAGGATCGGACGCACCCACGGTGCGTTGCGCAGACGAGTCGGCACCCGATCTCCTTCCTCCTCGTGCCGACCCTACGCCGCCCGGTGCACGGGCGACGCCGGCACGGAGGAGGGGCCGCCGGCGAGGATCCACGCACATCCGGGATCATCGGTGATGCGCCCGCGGATGCGAAAAGGTCGGAGCGTAGGGTGCGCTCTATGAGTGGTGCGAACGACCCGGCCCCAGTCCCCTCCCCGTCCGCCATGCGCCGCGCGTTGGCCCGCGCCCGGGACGGAAAGGCCCTCGACGTCACCGAGGCCGAGGTACTCCTGCACGCCAGGGGAGAGGATCTGGAGGCCCTTCTCGAACACGCCGGACGTGTGCGTGACGCCGGACTGGAGGCCGCCGGCCGCCCCGGTGTCATCACCTACAGCCGTAAGGTCTTCATCCCGCTGACCCGCCTGTGCCGCGACCGTTGTCACTACTGCACGTTCGCCACGGTACCGGGCAGACTGGAGTCGCCGTTCCTGTCGCCCGACGAGGTCCTGGAGATCGCTCGGCAGGGCGCCGCCATGGGGTGCAAGGAGGCGCTGTTCACCCTCGGCGACCGCCCCGAGGATCGTTGGAAGCAGGCGGCCGAGTGGCTCGACGCCCATGGCTACGACGACACCCTCTCCTATGTGCGGGCCATGGCCATCATGGTGCTGGAGGAGACGGGGATGCTCCCGCACCTCAACCCCGGTGTGCTCACGTGGGCCGACCTCCAGCGGCTCAAGCCCGTCGCCCCGTCCATGGGGATGATGCTCGAGACCACCTCCACCCGGCTGTTCACGGAGAAGGGCCAGGCCCACTACGGCAGCCCGGACAAGGACCCGGAGGTACGGCTGCGCGTCCTGGAGGACGCCGGCCGCTCCAGTGTCCCGTTCACCACCGGCATCCTCCTCGGTATCGGGGAGAACGTCACCGAACGCGCCGAGTCCATCTTCGCGATGCGTGGGGTCTCCCGCCGCTACGGCGGTGTCCAGGAGGTCATCGTGCAGAACTTCCGGGCCAAGCCCGCCACCGCGATGATGCACCGGCCCGACGCCGAGCGCGAGGAGATGGCCGCCGCCATCGCGGTCACCCGTCTGGTCATGGGACCGAGCGCGCACGTGCAGGCGCCGCCCAACCTCCTCGGCGCCGAGCACGGCGGGGTGGACGAATACGAGTTGATGCTCCGCGCGGGCATCGACGACTGGGGCGGTGTCTCCCCGCTGACGCCCGACCACGTCAACCCCGAGCGTCCCTGGCCCCAGATCGACGACCTGGCCGAGCGCACCGCCGCCCACGGCTTCACCCTGCGCGAGCGGCTCACGGTCTATCCCGAGTACGTCAAGGCCGGGGAGCCATGGCTGGACCCCCGCGTGGCCGGGCACGTGGCCGCGCTCGCCGACCCGGAGACGGGCCTGGCCCGCGAGGGCGCCCCCGTGGTGGGCCGCCCCTGGCAGGAACCCGAGGCGGTGCCGGTCTCCTCCGGCCGCACCGACCTGCACACCGGGATCGACACCGAGGGGCGTACCGGTGACCGGCGCGGTGACTTCGACGCGGTCTACGGCGACTGGGACGAGCTGCGACCGAAGGTGGACCGCCAGGGGGCCGCGCCTCGGAGGTTCGCCCCCGACATCGCCGCCGCGCTGCGCAGCGCCGAGTCCGACCCGGCGGGCCTGTCCGACGACGAGGCACTCGCCCTGTTGCACGCCGACGGCCCCGAACTGGAGGCGTTGGCGGGCCTGGCCGACCGGGTACGTCGCGACGCGGTCGGTGACGACGTCACCTACGTGGTGACCAGGAACATCAACTTCACCAACGTCTGCTACACAGGGTGCCGGTTCTGCGCGTTCGCCCAGCGCCGCACCGACGCCGACGCCTACACCCTCTCCTTGGAACAGGTCGCGGACCGGGCGGAGGAGGCGTGGAAGGCCGGAGCGACCGAGGTGTGCATGCAGGGCGGTATCCACCCGGATCTGCCCGGTACCGCCTACTTCGACATCGCCTCCGCCGTGCGCGAGCGCGTGCCGGACATGCACGTCCACGCGTTCAGCCCGATGGAGGTGGTCAACGGCGCGGCCCGTACCGACCTGCCGGTCCGCGAGTGGCTGTCACGAGCCAAGGAGGCCGGGCTCGGCTCCGTGCCGGGCACCGCGGCCGAGATCCTCGACGACGAGGTCCGCTGGATCCTCACCAAGGGGAAACTGCCCGCCCGTGAGTGGATCGAGGTCATCACCACCGCGCACGACCTGGGCATCCCCACCACGTCCACGATGATGTACGGGCACGTGGACTCGCCGAGGCACTGGGTGGGGCACATCAAGCTGCTGCGTTCCCTCCAGGAACGGTCGGTGGAGCGCAATGGTCGCCGCGGGTTCACCGAGTTCGTGCTCCTGCCGTTCGTCCACACCAACGCGCCCCTCTACCTGGCGGGGCTGGCCCGGACGGGGCCGACCGTGCGGGAGAACCGCGCGGTGCACGCCCTGGCCCGTCTGTTGCTGCACGGCCACATCGACAACATCCAGTGTTCGTGGGTCAAACTCGCCGAGGACACCTGCCGGCAACTGCTCGCGGGTGGGGTGAACGACGTGGGAGGGACTCTGATGGAGGAGACCATCAGCCGGATGGCCGGATCGGCGCAGGGATCGTTCAAGACCATCAGTGACATCCGTGCGCTGGTGGAGCCGACGGGCCGTCCCGTGCGTCAGCGCACCACCACCTACGGCACGGTCTCCCAGGAGCGTCGACGCGTCGCGGAGGCCAGCGACGGTGTGGCGCCCAGCGTCCGGCGTCCCAGTCTGCCCCTGGTGTAGTGAGAGGTCTCGGGACCGGGGAAGTAGGGGGCGAAACGCCGGGAAACGACGTTTCGCCCCTTCTTCTCACGAGAAGCGGCCCGTCGCCCGCGGGGGAGCGGGAGACGGGCCGCGGAGGAGCCGTGTGGGGCAGGAGGAGAAGGGGCCCTTCCACGGCCGCGGATCAACAGGAGCCGACGAGCCTCCAGACGCCCCACTCGCCGGTGGTTCCGGGCTCCTCGCCCAGGGTCCACCACTGGGCGCGGTACTCCGAGCCGTTGTGGGAGACCACGTCGCCGCCGTTGTAGACGGTGCCGGAGGACCAGGCCGGAGCGGTGCAGTCGCCGGGCTCGCCGGGCTCGCCGGGGCCACCACCATCGCCGGGGCCGGTGCCCAGACGCGTCGAGATGGTGTCGGCGAAGGCGTATCCGCTGGTGGCGTCCCAGTTGACGGACCAGGTCATCACGCCGCCGATCGGGCCGTACGGGGTGGACGGCGAGAACGAGCCGCAGTTGGTGCCGGCCTCAAGGCAGTCCAGGGCCCTGACGATCTCGCCGGGGGCCATGTAGCCGCCTCCGGCGGCGGACGGCACCGCGGGCAGGCCCAGGCCCACCTGGCTCGGGCTCAGACCCATCTCCAGTTGGATGCAGGCCAGCGCGGCGACGAAGTCGGGGGTGCCCTGGTGGTACACCTGACCGTCGCATCCCAGCATCGAACCGGAGTTGTAGTACTGCATGTTCACGATGGTGAGGATGTCGGAGATGTTCGACGCCAGCTTGTAGTACTCCCGGTCCGGGCTCTGGAAGTCGATGGTCTGCGGCGCCATCGCGATGATGAGGTCCGGGCCGGCCATACCGCTCAGGTCGCGCAGGGCGCTGGACATGTACTGGGCGTTGATGCCGTGCTCCAGGTCGATGTCGACCCCGTCGAAGCCGTATTCCCGCATCAGCGCGTACGTGGTGTCGGCGAAGTTGCGCGCCTGGGTGGGGTTGGTGACGTCGACGTGTCCCAGTTCGCCGCCCACGGAGATGATCACCTTGCGGCCCTGGGCCTGGATCGCGGCGATGTCGTCGCGGAACTGCCTGTCGGTGTAACCGCCCAGCTCACCGCTTGCCAGGTTGAACGTGATCCCCCCGTCGAGCGAGGGGTGATTGTCGGCGAAGGCGACGGCCACCAGGTTGTACTCGCCGGGGATCTCCGACAACGGCATCACCGTGGACCCGTTGTCGAAGTTGTGCCAGTACCCGGTGAGCCATTGGTCACTCTGCGCGGGCCGGGTCTCGGAGACGGTCTCCACCTCGGTCGGGGCGGGGGAGAGCTGGCCGAAACCGGCGATGAGACCGGCGGCCAACAGCGCGAACGCGCCGGTGAGGGCGGCTTTGGCGCCCTTGGGGGTCTTCCTGTGACGGGACTTGAGCATGTGGGGGCCTCTCGTCGAGCGGGGGAGACGAAGAAGGGCTCGGTGAGCCGTTGAATTGTTAAGAAACCTTAGAGTTGTCTCTCCGTCGCGTCAACGGAAACCGTAAAGATAGTTTGTAGTTTTTCTCCGCACACGATCCACCGGACCATGACCGTCCCCGTTGGGGAGCCGCGGCCACGCGGCGCGGTAAGCGGCCTCTTCGGGGTGACACGTCCTCAAGAGGCCGCGCCCGGTCGGGCGCGGCCTCCCGGCGCACGGTCTCCTAGCGCACCGTGACGAAGTCCTCGGGGTCACGTGGAGGCCTGTCCCGAGGCGCCTCCGCCGCGTGTCCGACGGCCACCGCGCCCATCGGCCGCCATGATCCGGGCACCTCCAACACCTCGCGCACCACGTCGGGGCAGAACATGGTCGAGGAGATCCAGGCCGAGCCCAGGCCCTCCATGGCCAGGCCCACCAGCAGGCTCTGTACCCCCGCTCCCATCGCCACCAGGAACATCGACCGCTCGGCGCCGGCCCGCCGCGCGTCCGGATACGAGTGCGCGCCGTCGGCCACCAGGAACGGCACCACCAGGTACGGCGCCCGACGCAGCACGTCTCCGCGCTTGGTCCGCCGGGCGATCTGCTCCTCGGTGAAGCCGTCCCCGCGCAGGTCCCTCACCCATGCCTGGAGCATCGCGTCCAGCAGCCGTTTGCGCGTCGCCGCCGACTCCACCAGGACGAACCGCCATGGGGTGGTGTGATGAGGGGCCGGTGCGGTCACCGCGGTGGCCACCGCACGTCGTACCGCCTCGGGATCCACGGGATCGTCGGTGAACGACCGCACCGTCCGCCGGGCCGGGACGACCTCCCGCGACCCGTACCGGAACAGGTCGGCGTCGGCCGGACGGATCAGCGCCGCGGCACCCGGTCCGTCCTCCTCGGTGACCATCTCGGCCAGACCGCCGACCACGGCGACCGGGATCCCGCTCGTCTTGCCCTTGACCAGTTCGCCCGCCGCGGCGATCTCGTCGGCCACGGCGTTGACGGTCGCCTCCATCAGGTTGCCGTGGGTGTCGGTGGTGCCCCGCAGGTCCTGTACCGGGGCCAGTCCGGCCACCCCGATGGCCACGTCGGTCTGTCCCACCCGCCAGGGCCGCCCGAAGGTGTCGGAGATGATCACTCCGACGTTGACCCCCAGGCGCTCACGCAGCCCGGCGCGCAGGGCACGGGCAGAGGCGTCGGAGTCCTCCGGGAGCAACAGGACCGTGCCCGGTTCGACGTTGGAGGCGTCCACCCCGGCGGCGGCCATGACCAGGCCCTGCCGGGTCTGCACGATCCTCGTCCTGCCGGCACGGGCGACCACCCGCACGGTCTCGGAGTCGATGGCCTCCTCGCGGTCCATACGGCGGGCACGTCCCTCGGCCTTGCTGACGATCTTGGAGGTGACGACGAGGACGTCCCCCTCGGCCGGTGGGACGCCGGAGGCCTCCACGGCGTCGGCGATCAGGGAGGCCAGGTCGTCGCCGGCTCGCACCTCGGGGATCCCCCTGAGCCCGCGCACGCGCAGTTCGGCGTTCACCGACGCTCCTCCTTCTCCTTCTTCCCCGCCAGTTCCACCGCCAGGTCGACGGCGGCGCGGGCGATCGCCTCGGTGGCGATGGGGTCGCTCATGTACAGCGGGAGCGCGCGTACGTCGACGCCCTCCACCTCGGTACCGGCGTCGGCCTCGTCCACCAGCCAGCCGTCCAACAGGTCGGCGCCCAGGTGTGCGGCGACCGCTCCGGCACTGGTCTCCACCCCGATCGCGCGCAGACAGGCGTCGGCCATGCCGCGCACCGGCGCGCCGCCGATGATGGGGGACACCCCCACCACGGTCTTGGCGGTCATGGCCTCCCGGATGCCGGGGACGTTCAGGATCGATCCCACGCTGACCACCGGGTTGGACGGGGGAAGGATGACCGCGTCGGCCTCGGCGATCGCGGCCAGTACTCCGGGGGCGGGGGTGGACTCCTCCGCACCGACGCCGACGATCTGCTCCGCCGGCAGCGCGGCCCGGTGTTTGATCCACCACTCCTGGAAGTGGATGGCCCGCCGCCCACGCTCGTCGGCGACCACCACATGGGTCTCGACCTGGTCGTCGGTCATCGGCAGCAACCGCACCCCCGGTCGCCAACGGTCGCACAGCGCCTCGGTGATCGCGGACAGCGGGTAGCCGGCCGCGAGCATCTGCGTCCGTACGATGTGGGTCGCGGTGTCGCGGTCCCCCAGTCCGAACCACGTGGGCTTCATCCCGTAGGCGGCGAGTTCCTCCTTGACGGTGAAGGTCTCCTCGTTCCTGCCCCAGCCCTGCTCCTCGTTGATCCCTCCTCCCAGGGTGTACATCACCGTGTCCAGATCCGGGCAGATCCTCAGCCCGAACAGAGTGATGTCGTCACCGGTGTTGCCGATGACGGTGATGCCGTTGTCTGTGGGCTGTTCCTCGGTGGCGGTCGTGCCGGTTCCGAGTACGGCCCTGAGGCCGAGGAGGAACCGCGCGCCGCCGATACCACCAGCCGGTACGACTATCCGCATGCGTTCAAGTCTGGCAGTCTGGGTGTGTGTATGATCCGTCTGCCCCGCAGCGGGCGCGGTGCATATGTGACCGTTCCGGTACCGGGTGTTCACGAACTCCCGGACCTCGGTCGTCATCCCACCTTTCGGCCCGGCCGGTGTCCCCACTCTCCTGCCCGGACGCGGCCGACCCACCTGACAGCCCGACGCCGCTTCCACCGACGTGACGGCGAAGCAGCAGCGTAGAGGGGAACCTCTCTTGAAGAACGAAACACTGGAACGCCTGCGCCTGCCCGGGGCCTGGGCCCTGCTCGCGGCCGCGGGCGTGCTCATGCTCTCCGGGCTCATCCAGGTCATCGTCCTGTCCAGTTCCAGCGACTGGCATCAGGGCACCTCCTTCGCCGGCGCCATGTACGGGGCCGGGGCCGCCCACTTCTTCGGTGTGGGGATCACTGTCCTCATCGCCGCCGCCGTACTCTTGGTCCTGAGCAGCGACGGAACCCGCTCCGCCGCGTCGCCGGTCGTGCTGACCGCGATGATCGTCACCGGGGTGGGACTGCTCTTCTGCCTGATCACGGTGATCTGCGGATTCATCGGGGCGATCAACGCCGGACACGGCCTGGCGAGGATGCTGGAGACGGTCGCTCAGGGAGCGGTGCTCGGTTTCGTGGGCTTCGCGACCATGAAGGCCTACAACGACCCCACCCTCGTCCCCCGGGCGACGCCGCAGCACCAGGGTGTCTACCCGCAGCAGTTCCCGCCCGCCACCGGCGCGCAGCAGTCCTTCGCCCAGCCGGGATACCCCGCGCAGGACCCCTCCGCCCAGGTTCCGGCCGATCCCGCCCAGTCCTATGGTCAGCAGTACGGTACGGGCGCCCAGCAGGCCTATGGCCAGCAGTACGGTGCCGATGCGGGTGCGCAGCAGCAGTACGGCACGGATGCCCAGCAGGCTTACGGTCAGCAGTACGGTGCCGATGCGGGTGCGCAGCAGCAGTACGGTACGGGCGCTCAGCAGGCTTACGGTCAGCAGCAGTATGGGGCGGACGCCTCGGGGCAGCAGGCTTATGGCCAGCAGTACGGTGCGGACGCGGGTGCGCAGCAGCAGTACGGTACGGGCGCTCAGCAGGCTTATGGCCAGCAGTACGGTGCCGATGCGGGTGCGCAGCAGCAGTACGGTACGGGCGCTCAGCAGGCCTATGGTCAGCAGCAGTATGGGGCGGACGCCTCGGGGCAGCAGGCTTATGGCCAGCAGTACGGTGCGGACGCGGGTGCGCAGCAGCAGTACGGTACGGGCGCTCAGCAGGCTTACGGTCAGCAGCAGTATGGGGCGGACGCCTCGGGGCAGCAGGCCGCCTACGGCCAGCAGGGGGAGTACTCCTACGACTCCTCCCAGTACGCTCCGCAGAGCACCGAACAACAGGCCACCTCAGGCGAGCAGGCCGCCCAGGACGCGATCCAGTACGGCTGGTACCAGGGGGCCGACCAGGGCCAACAGGCGCAGGGCGCTCCCGCCGAGGGCGGAGTTGATCCTTTCTTTAACTCCGGTGAGAACACCGGTAACGAGACGCCCGGACAGGGCGGGGGATCGTACGGAGGCCAGTACGGTTCGGGGACCGGATACGGCTCTGAACAGCAAGGACAGAGTGGATCCGGTGGTCAGCAGGGCTGGTACGGCAACGACGGCCAGCGCTGACCCCGACCTCGGGATCCCGTGCTCGCCGTCGCCTTGGAAGGTCGTGAATTGCGTGATAACCCACAGAACGGACATGGTGGAACCGCTGTCGGCGGTTTGCCTCGCGATATTCAGGGGACTACCACGCAGGGCGCTTGACTCTCAGCAAGCGTTCCACGTGTAATTTCAAGGTGGGATTCCACCCGGCCCGGGGGACGAAAAGGGCCGGGGACATCTATGGGGGGCAACAGGAGGTGCGCATGAGCGAGGTCATCCCGCTGGCGCACGGCTCGGACGAAGATCTGGGCTGGCAGGAACGTGCCCTGTGCGCGCAGACCGACCCGGAGGCGTTCTTCCCCGAGAAGGGCGGCTCGACACGGGAGGCCAAGAAGGTCTGCCAGTCGTGCGAGGTGCGTGCGGAGTGCCTGGAGTACGCGCTGGAGCACGACGAACGCTTCGGTATCTGGGGAGGACTTTCCGAACGCGAGCGCCGGAGGCTCAAGAAAGCCGCCGGAGGGGATTTCGATTTCCTGGCGGACGTGCTCTGAGAGTGCGTAGGAGACGCGCGCCCGGGCCCTGTGCCCGGGCGCGCGTCTTTGCCCGCACCCTTCGGTGGTGGTCGCTGCTGACGTCGGACGTCGCCCGTGGTGGGAATGCACCGATATGGGCTGACCGGTTCCTCGCGCGACGAATAGGTCCGTAATGGTGTCGGGTGGCGTATCGTGATGTCCCGCGCTCGTGAGTCGCGCCCGGTGTGCGCACGAGCCCGCCGACCCTGTCGGTGGATCCACGGATCCGAGCGCGGGATCGCACCCCTTCCCTCGGAGAGAACCCACCACAGCCGTGCTTGACCACGATTTCGCCCGACACGTCGTCACCGCTGTCATCGTGTCCCACGACGGCGCCCGCTGGCTGCCCGAGACGCTGGAGGCGCTGCGCGCCCAGTCCAGGCCCGTGCAGCGTGCCGTCGCCGCGGACACCGGCAGCACCGACGGCAGCGCCGACATCCTGGCCGAGTTCCTGCCCTCCGAAGCCGTCGTCGAGATGCCCGCCCGCACCGGATACGGCGACGCCGTCCGCGCGGCCCTGAGGCTCCCCCGTTCCACCAGTGCGGTACGGGGCTTCGACGAGGACGCCACCGAGTGGATCTGGCTCGTCCACGACGATCTCGTCCTCGACGCCGACGCCCTCGCCCACCTGCTCGCCGCGGCCGACCGGGATCCCCGTGCCGCGGTGCTGGGGCCCAAGCTGCGCGACTGGTTCGACCGCCGGCTCCTGGTCGAGGTCGGCGTGACCATCGACGGGGCGGGCCGGCGTGAGACCGGGCTCGAACAACGCGAGTTCGACCACGGCCAGCACGACGGCACCCGCCAGGTCCTGGCCGTGTCCAGCGCGGGCATGCTCGTCCGCCGCGACGTGTGGGACAGACTCGGCGGGTTCGATCCGGCCCTGCCCCTGTTCCGCGACGACATCGACTTCTGTTGGAGGGTGGGCGGGGCCGGACTGCGCGCCCTGTTGGTCACCGACGCGGTCGCCTACCACGCCGAGGCCTCCGCCCGTCGCCGACGGCCGATCACCGCGACCCGGAACCACCCACGCCGGGTGGACCGCCACCACGCCGTCTTCGTGTTGCTGGCCAACCTGCCGACAGGCGGCATGCTGGGCGCGTTGCTCCGCAACTCCGTGGCCTCGCTCCTGCGAGTGCTGATGTACCTGCTCGTCAAGCAGCCCGCCAACGCCCTGGACGAGGCCGCCGCCATCACGATGGTGTACCTGCGTCCCTTCCGGCTGGTACGCGCCCGTTTCCGGCGACGACGGGACCGCCGTCGTACCTACAGCGCCATCCGCCCCTTCCTCGCGCGCGGCGTGGCCATGCGCCAGTTCCACGACGTGGTCACCGGATTCCTGTCCGGTGAGCCCGTGAGCAACACCCCCGGACGCCACCAGGCCGTCACCGTCCCACCCGCCGAGGACGACGACGAGGCGCTCACCGACGACACGGGCTTCGTACGCCGGGTCCTCCTCAGGCCCGGCGTGCTGCTGATCATCGGCCTGACCCTGGTCACGGTGATCGCCGAGCGATCCCTGCTCTTCGGCGACCTCCTCGCGGGCGGCGCCCTGCCCCCGGTGGCGGGTACCGCCCGTGACATGTGGGACCTGTACCTGTCGAGCAGCCCCGACAGCGGGCTCGGTTCCGGCGCTCCGGTCCCGCCCTACGTCGGACTGCTCGCCCTGGCCTCCACCCTCACCCTGGGCAAGCCCTGGCTCGCCGTCACCGTCCTCCTGTTGGGCTGCGTTCCCCTGGCCGGACTGACCTCCTACCTGCTCGCCAGGCAGGTACTGGGCTTTCGTCCCGCGCGACTGTGGATGGCCGCGGTCTACGCGCTGCTTCCCGTGGCCACCGGAGCCGTGGCGCAGGGCCGTGTGGGCACCGCCCTGGTCCACGCCCTTCTGCCGGTGATGGGTCTGCTGCTGGTGAGACTGGTGTCGATGCCGCCCGGACCCTCGCGTCGCGCGGCCTGGGGACTGGGTCTGCTCTTGACGGTGGCCACCGCGTTCGTGCCGATGGTGTGGCTGTTGTCCCTGGTCACCGGTCTGTTGGTGGCGGTGTCCTTCGGCCACCTGGGGCGGCGGGTGTACGTGAGCGTCGCGCTGAGTCTGACCGTTCCCCTGCTGCTTCTGCTGCCGTGGTCGCTCGAACTGCTCCTGCGTCCCACCCTGTGGCTGCTGGAGGCGGGGTTGCACCGACCCGAGTCGTCGGCCCCGGGGGCCGCCCCCCACGAGCTGCTCCTGCTCTCCCCGGGAGGCCCGGGTACGCCGCCGTTCTGGGTCACCGTCGGGTTCGCGGTCGCGGCGCTGTGCTCCCTGCTGCTGTTGCGCAACCGCATGCTGGTCGCCGCGGGCTGGTCGATGGCCCTGTTCGGGATCCTGGTCGCCATCCTGACCAGCAGGATCGTCGTGGAACCCTCTTTCGGAGGCCCGCCGGCACCGGTCTGGCCCGGCGTGGCCCTGTCCTTCGCCGCCACGGCCGTGTTGCTGTCGGCGGCGACCGCGGCACGTTCCTTCGGTGAGATGTTCCAGAGGGGAGGGACACGGCGGGTCTTCGCCCTGACGGTGGGCGCGCTCGCCCTGACCACCCCGCTCTGCGCCGCCCTCGTGTGGATGTGGGAGGGCGTCCAGGGCCCTCTCACCGGACATGCCGACGCCACCGTCGCCGGGGCCCTGTCCAGTGTCGCCGAGGACGGGACCGGGCCGCGTACCCTCATCCTCACCTCTGACGGTCGGGGCGCGGTGGACTACGTGGTGGTGCGCGGAGACCAACCCCGCCTGGGCGAGGAACGCCTCGTACCGGAGCCGCGGACACGCGAGGTCATGGACCGGGCCGTGGCGGAGCTCACCGCGGGTCAGGGCGGAGACCAGACGCACGTCCTGGCGGATCTCGGCGTCATGTACGTGCTCTACCCGCGGCCCCGGGTCGGCGTGCCCTCCGACGTGACGATGGTCGACACCCTGGACGGCACACCCGGACTCGAACGACGGTCGCTGTCGCGGCACTACGCCCTCTGGAGGCTCGGCACGCCCACCGGTGCTCTGCGCGTGGTCTCCGAGAGCGGTGAGTCCGAGACCCTCACGGTGGAGGGCTCGGGCGGGGAGATGACGGCCGAGGTCCCCGACGGCGCCACCGGCAGACGCCTGGCCCTGGCGGAGAGTGCCGACAGTGGCTGGCGGGCCACCCTGGACGGCGTGGAACTGACCCCGGTGAACGCCGAGAACGGCACCCAGTCCTGGGCGCTGCCGGTACAAGGCGGCCGGGTGCACGTCCGGCACATCGACCACGCGCACACGGCGTGGCTGCTCGCCCAGGGCGTCCTGGGCCTGGTGGTCGTGGTCCTCGCCGCGCCCGGTGTGCGCACGGAGGAGGAGTCGCGGCTGATCGCCTCCACTCCCACCCCCCGACCACGGCGACCGGAGGGGTTGCGCAGGGCCTCGCGTCGCAGAGCACCGACCAGGGCCGCACGGGAAGGCGACCCCGGCGCACGGAGCGCCGACGACGAGAGTTCCGAGAGCGCCAGGAGCACCGGATCCACAAGTGAGGGCGAGACCACCGGGGCCGTCCCCGCGGTCCGGGGCAGGGGGCGCCGTAGGGGGACCCGGGGCACCGGACGGCGCCGCGCGGCCGGCAGGCGCAGAGCGGGCGACGGAGACGCCGGGGCCTCCGGTGCCGGGCGGGAGGAGTAGGACGTGCGGCTGATCGTGGAGAACCGCTTCGCGCTGTTCGGTCTGGTCGGGCTGGCCTTGGCCGCGTTGTTCGGTGTCGCGTTCGTGGTCCGCCCCGTGACGGCCGAACTCGGTGTCACCGAGCCGGACACGGTGCGCCCGGACCACGCGGTGCGGGTGTGCCCCGCGCCGCACGGTCCGGGAGAGGCGACCGTGGCGGCCTTCGCTCCCAGAGTGGGACGTGACGACGAAGGCAGGCTGTGGGCCGAGACGGTCCCCGCCGCCCCGGAGGACGGCGAGGAGGAGAGGGCGGAGGCGGGCGTGCCGGTCGGCGAGGAACCGACCGAACCCGGCCGTGTGTGGAGGGCGGACACCGCGGAGGCCGCCGATCCCCTCGTGATCCGGGCACAAGGCTCCCTGGCCTCGGGTCTGGACGCGGCCCAGATCACCCTGTCCGACGACTCGGCCACCGAGGTGCGCTGCGCGGAACCCTCCATCGGCACCTGGTTCGCCCTGCCGGGAGGCGACGACGAGGACGGCGGAGGGCTCGACTCGCTCACCGTCCATCTGACCAACCCCGAGGAGTCCCGGGCCACGGTGAGCGTGGACGTCTACACCGAGGGAGGCCCCTCCTACTCGCCCGAGAGCCGAGGCATCTCCCTGCCCGCCGGTGAGTCGACCGTGCTGGAACTGACCGCGCTGGTCCAGAGCACCGGTGCGGTCGGCGTGCACGTGCGCACCAGCACGGGGCGGGTCGCCGCCTCCCTGCTCGCCGAGCACGACTCCGGTTCCGGGGACTGGGTGCCCCCCACGGCCGCGCCCGCGAAGGAACATGTGATCCCCGGGGTCCCCGGGGGAGACGGTCGTCGCCGTCTGCTCGTGGCCGCCCCCGGCGACGATCCGGTGGAGGTACGTGTCCACACCGTCTCCTCCGCGTCGGAGGACGGGGAGGAGACGGAGGAACCCGCACAGGAGGACGGCCGAGGGACGGGGACCGCGGAGGATCCGACCGTGCTCAACGTTCCCCCGGCCGCGTCGGCCTGGCTCACGCTGGAGAGCGTTCTGGGCGGTGAGGCGGGGACGGTCGTGGTGGAGTCCGACGCGCCCGTGGTCGCGGGCGTGGCCGTGGAGGCGGTCGACGGTGAGGGCGAGGTGGTGGAGACCGCCTACACGTCCGCCGTGCCGCCCCTGCGCTTTCCGTTGGACACCACCGCGATCCTGCCCGACGTTCCCGAGGGGGCCGACACCCACGTGCTCTTGGGGGCGGTCGGGGCGGACGTCACGTTGGTGGCCACCCCGATCGGTGTCGACGGCACCCAGGGAGACGCCGTGCGCGTGGAGGTCCCCGCCGGGACCACGATGGCGTTCGGGGCGGGGGAGGAAGGTTGGCGAGCCCCCTCGGGCACCGACTCCCAGGGCGGTCACACCGTCCGACTGGAACTGCTGGAGGGGTCGGCGCCGGTGTACGTCGCGCGCGTGCTGCGCGACGGGGAGGCGCTGAGCGTGCTACCGGTGCGGCCCGCCCCGGTGCGGATCGCGCTTCCCGTGGTGCGCGACAGCATGGTGGGGGTCGTCCCCTGACGGCGGAGTCGTTCAGCTCTCCGGGTCCACCGACTCCGGTTCCACCCCGAGCAGGTTGGCGACCTCCTCCACGACCGTCTCGTGGACGAGGAGGGCCATCTCCTCGGGGTCCTTCGTCCGGATCTCCACCGGACGTCGGTACACCACGATGCGTGCCCGGCCCGCGGGGTCGAGTTCCAGTCGCGAGAACGGGATCGACTCGGTCGACAGGCCGCGAAGGGGGACGGGGGGAACGTCCTCCACGAGGAAGTCGACATTGGCCAGTTCACGTGCCCACAGGCGTTCCAGGCGTTCGACGGCGTCCAGCACAAGGTCGTCGAAAGCCTGCGCCCGGCTGCGGAAAACCGGCAGGTCAGACGGCACGAGAGGACCGCGGATACCGCGTCCCCGGCGGTCCCGGCGCCGTACTCGGTCTGGTTGGCCACTGGAAAGGCGCACTCGTCGCACACTTCGAGACTAAGCCATCACGCGCCTGAGGCGTAGTCCCATCGTCCCGCGGGGCCGGCGGCCTCCGCGGGCCCCTCGGGAACGGACGTTCCGGGATCGGCGCGCGGAGGCCGCGAAGAGGCGGAAACGGACCAGGTCATGGAACGATGCTGGCGTGTCCCTCAGTAAAGGCATACAGTCGAACGCTGTGAGCCCTGTTCGACGCTGCTCCCGTACCGCCTGTAGGCAGCCTGCCGTCTTCACGCTCACGTACGTCTACGCAGACTCGACGGCCGTCCTCGGCCCTCTCGCCGCCTACGTGGAACCGCACTGCTACGACCTCTGCGCCATGCACGCCGACCGGTTGACCGCTCCGCGAGGCTGGGAGGTCGTGCGGCTTCCGGTCGAGACGGTGGGCGGTGGCCCCGGCAGTGACGACCTGGAGGCTCTCGCGGACGCGGTACGTGAGGCGGCTCGCCCGCCTGCGCGCAGGAACCCCTCCGAGAGCGAGTCCGCCGAGACGCTGCGCCGTGGACATCTGCGTGTGGTCAGGTCCGACCCCGCCCGTGGGGAGCCGCCCCGCAATCCCGGCGGTTGACACCTCCGTGATGCGGATGGGTCCCCACGGGAACGGCTTGCTAGTTTTGTACCGCGCGCGGCCCCGCCGCGCGGGACCGAACGCGGAGCAGAACCGAGCTGGCCGGAGAAGACGTGGCTGACCTCGCAAGCATCTTCAAGGCGTATGACGTGCGCGGTGTGATACCCGACACCCTCGACGCGGACATCGCAAGGGCGATCGGAGCGGCGTTCGCCCGTGTGGTCGGCGGGGAGGCCGTCGTCGTCGCACACGACATGCGACCATCCTCGCCGGAACTGGCCACCGCCTTCAGTGAGGGGGTCACCGGGCAGGGCCTCGACGTGGTGTTCGCCGGACTCGGTTCCACCGACCTGCTCTACTACGGTTCGGGACATCTGGACATGCCCGGGGCGATGTTCACCGCCAGCCACAACCCGGCCCAGTACAACGGCATCAAGATGTGCCGTGCCGGAGCCTCGCCCATCAGTGGTGAGAGCGGATTGGACGAGATCCGCCGCTTGGCGGAGGAGGCCCTGGCCGGCAAGGACGTCCTCGCCCACGACGGTCCCCCGGGGACCGTCACCGAGCGCGACCTCCTGCCCGGGTACGCCTCCTATCTGCGCGAACTGGTCGACCTGTCCGGCATCCGACCGCTCAAGGTCGTGGTGGACGCGGGTAACGGCATGGGAGGCCACACGGTCCCCGCCGTCCTCGACGAGGGTCTGCCGTTGGAGATCGTCCCTCTCTACTTCGAGTTGGACGGCACCTTCCCCAACCACCCCGCCAACCCCCTGGACCCCGCCAACCTGGTCGATCTCCAGGAGAGGATCCGTCAGACCGGCGCCGACATCGGACTGGCCTTCGACGGCGACGCCGACCGCTGCTTCGTCGTGGACGAGAACGGCGACGCGGTGCCGCCCTCGGCCATCACGGCCCTCGTCGCCGCGCAGGAGCTGGAGAAGGAACCGGGCGCCACGGTGATCCACAACCTCATCACCTCCCAGGCCGTGCCCGAGATCGTGCGTGAGAAGGGCGGCACGCCCGTACGCACCCGTGTGGGCCACTCCTTCATCAAGGCCACCATGGCCGAGACCGGGGCGATCTTCGGCGGGGAGCACTCCGCCCACTACTACTTCCGTGACTTCTGGCGGGCCGACACGGGGATGCTCGCGGCGATGCACGTCCTGCGGGTCCTGGGCTCCGACGAGCGACCGCTCTCGCGGATCGCCGAGGAGTACTCGCGCTACGCCGGGTCCGGCGAGATCAACTCCGAGGTCGCCGACGCCTCCGGGCGCATGGCGGCGGTGCGGGAGGCCTTCGCCGGACGGGACGGCGCCACCATCGACGAGCTCGACGGTCTCACCGTCTCCCTTCCCGACGGCTCGTGGTTCAACGTGCGCGCCTCCAACACCGAGCCGCTCCTGCGGCTCAACGTGGAGGGGCCGGACGAGACGTCCATGGCCGCTCTGCGTGACGAGGTGCTGGCCATCGTCCGCGCCTGACCGGGCATCATGGTGGGGAGGGCCGCACGGCCCTCCCCACCCACCACACGAGGAAGCGAGCACATGAGCACGAAGATCGACGACTGGCTGTTGGAGATCCTGGCCTGCCCGCAGAGCCAGGCACCGCTGCGCCACGACCCCGAGAAGGACGAACTGGTCTGTGACGAGAGCGGTCTGGCCTACCCCATCCGGGACGGCATTCCGGTCCTGCTGGTCGACGAGGCGAGGAGAATCGGTTGAGGTCGAGGGG
The DNA here is from genome assembly GCF_030271535.1 of Nocardiopsis sp. ATB16-24. Taxonomy (GTDB): domain Bacteria; phylum Actinomycetota; class Actinomycetes; order Streptosporangiales; family Streptosporangiaceae; genus Nocardiopsis. The sequence goes on from NZ_JASCXJ010000008.1 coordinate 164,354, forward strand.
AACGCCACGGGCTTTCCCGCAGTCATAACGTGTGCGGCGGGGTGGGGGCCTCCCCTCTCGGCCACGGTGGGACGCGTCCTCGCGTTCCCCGCAACCCGTACCCTGTTGCTGCGTGCCCCTCTCACGACGACCTCCCTGGAGAACATCGATGCCCGGTCCAGAATCGCTACAGCCGAGCGACCCCTCCGCGTTCGGTGAGTACAGCGTGACCGGACGCCTGGGCAAGGGCGGCCAGGGCATCGTCTACCTCGCGGAGAACGCGGACGGAGAGAAGTTCGCGATCAAGGTCCTCAACGACCAGTGGTCGCGCGACACCGATCTGCGCAAGCGGTTCGAAAAGGAGGTCCGAGCGGCACAGAAGGTCGCCTCCTTCTGTACCGCCGCGGTCATCGAGGCCCAACTCGACAGCGATCCGCCCTACGTCGTCAGCGAGTTCGTGCCGGGCAAGGACCTTCAGGAGACCATCGCCAAGGGGAGCACCCAGAAAGGCTCCACCCTGCAACGGCTCGCGGTCTCCACGGCGACCGCGCTGGTGGCCATCCACAAGGCCGGTATCGTCCACCGCGACTTCAAACCCGGCAACGTGCTGCTGGGGCCGGACGGGCCCCGCGTCATCGACTTCGGTATCGCCCGGGTCGACGACGGCACCGCCACCATGACCAACTCGATCGTCGGCACGCCCTCCTACATGGCGCCCGAGCAGATCGAGGGACGCGGTATCACCGACAAGTGCGACATCTTCGCCTGGGGTTGCGTCATCGCGTTCGCTTCCACCGGACGAGCCCCGTTCGGTTCCGACACCGTTCCCGCGGTCGTGCACCGCGTGGTCAGCGCGCCTCCGGACCTGACCGGTATGGACGAGGCGCTGCGGCCGATCGTCGAGGAGTGTCTGGACAAGGACCCCGACAAGCGGCCCAACGCCCAGACCCTGCTCATGCGTCTGTTGGGCCACGACGACCCGGAGACGTCCTCGCCGTCCACCGATGACGCGGTCCGCCAAGGCGAGAAGATCGCGCAGACCGGCCTGATCACCGGAGGACAGTCGTCCTTCCGAACCGGACACCCGCACAGCGGTCCGCAGCCGGGCGCCGTCGGCTACTCCCCCCAGGGAGCGCCCGGTCCGCGTCCGGGTGTGCCCGGACACCCGATGAGTTCCGACCCACGCCAGGGTTTCGGGCACCCCGGCACGTCCAACCCACGCCCGGGCATGCCGGGCCATCCGGGCACCTCCAACCCGCGTCCGGGCGTTCCCGCCTATCCGCTCCCTCCGCACGGAGCGCCCCACGCGGGGAACCCGATGGCGACCAACATGAACCCCAACCAGACCTACGCCCGTCCCATGCCGCGCCCCGCCGAACGGGAATCGGTGCTCCAGCAGGGATGGGTCATCCCGGCGGTCCTCATCACCATCGTGATCCTGCTGCTGGTCCTGCTCCTGATCATGCTCAGCGGCAACTGAGCGCGTCGGCGGACCCCGGTCAGACCTGGGTGAGCGTTCTCATGGCCCGGGACACGGCCTCGTCCACCAGGTCGTGGACGCGGGGCCAACGGTCGTCCGCGCTGTCCGTGGGCATCACGGCCACGTCGTCGGTCCCCGACATCCTCAGCGCGTCGCGCGTCCCCTCAGGGGTGGTGATCCGCGCGTGGGCGGTGACCGCGAGCACGCCCGTGTTCGGACGTCCCACCTCCTGGACCACCACGAACAGGCGCAACGAGGCGCCGTCCGCGGACAGCTCCAGCGCCGTCCACCAGTGCGCCGCTCCCGGCGTCAGCAGTGTGTCGGCCACCTCCGAGGCGGTCGTCCCCGGTTCCGAGCCGTCCGATCCCCCCGAGTACACCGAGGTGTGCGACTCGGGATCCAGGGACCGGAGGATCAAGGCCACCGACTCCCGGCACGAGCGCACGTAGTCCAGTACGCGTCGGCGGATCACCGTGGCCAGCGAGGACGCCGGGGTGTGCGGCTCGGTGGCGGGCTCGGAGGTCCAGCTCAGTTCCTCCAGCAGCGCGCCGGTCGTCATCCGGGCGAAGTGACGTGACAGTTCCACGAGGCGTTCGTCGGGGCCGAGCCCGACCCAGGGAGGAGGGGAGAGGGGGTCGGGCAGCAGTGGAGGGAAGTCCGCCCGTCGTAGCGTCAGCGAGGCGAGCACCCACGGCAGCGCCCACACGTGCGTGCCGGCCTCGTCCGGCGGCTCCCGCTCGTCCAGCACCGTCACGCACTCGGCGTAGGTGCGGGCCGCGCGTACGACCGGGTGGACGGGCGCCGCGGCGGCCCGCGCCACCCGCAGGGCCTGTTCGGAGTCCAGCGGGCCTCTGCGGGGGCGCGAGGGGGAATCGGGTGACAGGTCGCCGATGCGTTCGGAGAGCTGGACGACGAACGCCGCGGTGATCGGTCGGCCGGCGGCCCCGCCCGCGGCCAGGGACACCATCAACTCCTCCAGGGCGGGGCCCGCGCCCCACTCCCGGACACGGCGGTGCGCCAGTTCCTTCCACGCCGCCTCGCGCACGTCCGGGGACTGGCTCCGGCGGTGCTGGGCCCAGATGTCCCGCAGCCGGTCGACGTCCATGAGCTCCTCGTGCACCAGGTCCCGCGTCCGGTCCAGGTCCGCACTGCAACGTAGCGTCTTCACGCTGTGTTCCGTAGCCAGTGGACAGTCGGCCAAAACATGCCGGATGGTCATGGATGTGGCCGTTACCGGACGCGCTCGCGTGTGAACCCCGAGGGTCGGCCGGCGGCGACGGTGGCTCAGGGGCGACGGCCGTGCAACAGCCGCATCGCCTTCTCCTTCTCGAAGTCGAGGGCTCGTGTGGGGGCGGCGGCGAGCCTGCCCAACCGCTCTCCATGGGAGCGCACCCGGGCCAGGGTCTCGGGTTCGGCCAGAACACGCAGGGCGAAGGCCAGAGCCGTGGGCGGGATGTCGAACTCGCGCTCCAACGCCAGGCCCGTGGCGATCGTGCGCAGATCCTCCTCGGTGAACCTGCGGTGGCGGTGCCCCCTCCCGGTGGGCTGCTCCTGGGTGCGGGGAAGGAGACCCAGCCCTTCCCGGTAGCGCAGCATGCGCGGAGTGGTCCCCACCCGCTCGGCGGCCGTGGAGATCGGCACGGCCCTGGGCGGCCAGGAGGACCGGTCGGACGGGGTCGGGGTGTCGTCGGCAGCGGCCATGACGCGACCCTAGCCGAGTGGTACCGCCAGGAAGAACAAAACTGACGAACGAATGTCAGGTTCGCGCCCATGGGGTGGTCGCAGCCCTAGAATCGGTGACGACACGACCATCACGAGTGAGGAACGCATGGCTTTCGACTTCAAGGTCGCCGATCTCTCCCTGGCCGACTTCGGACGAGACGAGATCAGGCTCGCCGAGCACGAGATGCCCGGTCTCATGGCCACCCGTGCCGAGTACGGCGACAGCAAACCGCTCCGGGGCGCGCGCATCATGGGTTCGCTGCACATGACCGTCCAGACCGCGGTCCTCATCGAGACCCTGGTGGCCCTGGGCGCCGAGGTGCGCTGGGTCAGCTGCAACATCTTCTCCACCCAGGACCACGCCGCCGCCGCGGTCGTGGTCGGTCCCGACGGCACCCCCGAGGACCCCCGGGGCGTGCCCGTCTTCGCCTGGAAGGGCGAGACCCTCGAAGAGTACTGGTGGTGCACCGAGCAGGCGCTGACCTGGCCGGGCGCAGAGGGCCCCAACATGATCCTGGACGACGGTGGTGACGCCACCATGCTGGTCCACAAGGGCGCCGAGTACGAGAAGGCGGGGGCGGTCCCCTCGCCCGACAGCGCCGACAGCGAGGAGATGGGCGTCGTCCTGCGTCTCCTCAAGGCCAGTCTGGAGCGAGAGCCCGGCAAGTGGACCAAGATCGCCAAGGGCATCCAGGGCGTGACCGAGGAGACCACCACCGGTGTGCTCCGCCTGTACGAGATGCGCCGTGAGGGCACTCTGGCCTTCCCCGCGATCAACGTCAACGACTCCGTCACCAAGAGCAAGTTCGACAACAAGTACGGCATCCGCCACTCGCTGCCCGACGGCATCATGCGCGCCACCGACGTGCTCATCGGAGGCAAGGTCGCCGTCGTCTGCGGTTACGGCGACGTCGGCAAGGGGTCGGCCGAGGCCCTGCGTGGGCAGGGTGCCCGGGTCATCGTCACCGAGATCGACCCGATCAACGCCCTCCAGGCGGCCATGGACGGCTACCAGGTCACCCTCCTGGAGGACGTGCTCGACATCGGTGACATCTTCATCACCACCACCGGTAACTTCAACGTGATCATGGCCGACCACATCGCCCGGATGAAGCACCAGGCGATCATCGGCAACGTCGGTCACTTCGACAACGAGATCGACATGGCGGGCCTGGCGAAGATCCCCGGCATCGTCAAGAAGGAGATCAAGCCGCAGGTCCACGAGTGGACCTTCCCCGACGGCAAGTCCGTGCTGGTGCTCTCGGAGGGTCGACTGCTCAACCTGGGCAACGCCACCGGCCACCCCAGCTTCGTGATGTCCAACAGCTTCACCAACCAGGTCATCGCGCAGATCGAACTGTTCACCAAGCCCGACGAGTACCCGATCGACGTGTACACGCTGCCCAAGCTCCTGGACGAGAAGGTCGCCCGTCTGCACCTGGAGGCGCTCGGCGTCAAGCTGACCGAGCTCACCAAGGAGCAGGCCGCCTACATCGGAGTGGACGTGGAGGGCCCGTACAAGCCCGACCACTACCGGTACTAGGCGTCCGGGCCTTCGCCCGGCCCCCGGGTGCGTTCGAGCACCGGCGGGGGCCGGGCGGGGTGACTCGGGCGCCGAGGACCCCCGCCCTCGGAACGCCTGACCGGAGGCCGCGCGGAGCGGCCCTCCGGGGCGATCGACGGCGATGGGCGACCCTGGAAGAGCACCAGGACGCCGGAAGATCACCGCGGGAGAACCCGGGTCCTCCCGCGGTGAACCGCGTCCGAAAACCCTCCGGGACGCGCGTGGACCGGACCGACGAGACGGACCCAGGTGAGCATGACACTTCCTCCCCACGAGGTGGCGGACATCGGCCTCGCATCGGCCGGCGTCCGCCGCGTGGCCTGGGCCGAACGGTCCATGCCGGTACTGCGCCGCGTGCGCGAGCGCTTCACCACCGAACGTCCCCTGGAGGGGCTGCGTGTGGCCGCGTGCCAACACGTGACCGCCGAGACCGCCAACCTGCTGTGCACGCTGCGGGCGGGAGGGGCGAAGGTGTGGCTGGCCGCCTCCAACCCGTTGTCCACCCAGGACGACACCGCCGCCGCGCTGGTCGCCGAGTACGGCGTCTCCGTCCACGCCTGGGCCGGAATGGACCCGACCTCCTACGACCGCAACCTGATCAGGATCCTGGAGTCCCGACCGCACCTGCTGCTCGACGACGGATGCGACCTGGTCAACACGGTCCACCTGGTCCGCCCCGACCTGTTGGAGGGGGTCCTGGGAGGCTGTGAACAGACCACCACCGGAGTGATCCGGTTGCGCAGGATGAGCGCCGAGGGCGAGTTGAGGCTGCCCATGGTGGCGGTCAACGACACCGCGACCAAGCGCATGTTCGACAACCGCTACGGCACCGGTCAGTCCACGATCGACGGCATCCTCCGGGCCACCAACGCGATGCTCGCCGGACGTACCGTCGTGGTCGCCGGATTCGGCTACTGCGGTCGCGGACTGGCGGAGCGGGCCCGCGGCATGGGCGCCCGCGTGATCGTCACCGAGGTCGATCCGGTCAAGGCACTGGACGCGGTCATGCAGGGTTACACGGTCGCCACCATGGAGGAGGCCGCATCGGTCGCCGACGTGTTCGTCACCGTCACCGGCAACCGCGACGTCATCCGGGCCGAGCACCTGGAACGGATGAAGGACGGCGCGATCCTGGCCAACTCCGGCCACTTCGACCTGGAGATCGACCTCACGGCCCTGGAACGGGGGGCCGTGGAGATCAACCGGGGCGTGCGCGAGCACGCCGACGAGTACGTGTTCGCCGACGGGCGTCGCGTGCTGCTGCTGTCGGAGGGACGCCTGGTCAACCTCGGCGCGGCGGAGGGACACCCGGCCGCCGTCATGGACATGTCGTTCGCGGTCCAGGCGCTGACCACCGCGTGGCTGGCCCGTGAGGCCGTCCGACTCCCGCCGGGGGTGGTGGAGGTGCCGGCCGAGACCGACACCGAGGTGGCCAGGCTCGAACTGGACGAGCTGGGGGTGCGCATCGACGCGCTCACCGCCGAACAGCGGGACTACCTACGTTCCTGGCATCCCTGAGGGAGGACGACGCTCAAGGGCGTCGTCGCCCTCCCACGCCTCACCGAGGGGACCGCGGGCCGTACCACTGCTGTCGCGGGGCCGCCCCGGGGTGGTCGTGAGGCGGGCCCGCGTGCGGAGGGCCGGACCAGGTCTGCTGTGCGGCGGCCTCCTGCCGGCGCCGTCGCTCGGCCAGCACCGCCGCGAGGAAGTGGGGCGGAGCGGTCCCGGGCGGAGGAGGGGGACTGATCTGTCCGGCCACCGCGTCGGCCAGCCGGATGCCCATCTCGTACCGCGTGTGCTCGGCCAGCTCCCCGTACCGGAGCACGTACTGTCGGGCCGACGCCGCGGTCTCGGGGGACAGTCGTGACAGCTCCGCGCCCGCCGCCCAACCGGCCAGGTGAGCCGGCATCGGGACGACCTCCTCGCGCCGTTGGCCGCCACGCTCCTCCACCACCATCGTCCCGGCCACGAAGTCGCCCACGCGGCGCCCGTCCCGGTTGATCATCGACGTGATGAGGGCGACCAGACCGCTCGTCATCCAGATCTCCACGAAGGCCGCGAGCGCGCGGCCCAGCGCCTGACGGAACCGCTCGGGGGAACCGTCGGTGCCGACCACGCGCAGACCCAAGGCCATCTTGCCCAGGGAACGACCTCGGGAGAGGGACTCGAAGGCCGTCGGGTAGCCGACCAGGACCAGGATGGATCCCGCGAGGGAGACCGCGGCCGTGATCGCGGGGTCCAGACCACGGCCGATCCACATGACCAGCAGGTTCAGCGCGATCAGCGCGATGATCTGGACGATGACGTCGATGACCAGGGCGGCGGCCCTGGTGGCGAAACCGGCCGGGCGCAGGTCGAGGACGACCGCGTCACCCGTGACCAGGGGGGTCACGCCGTACACGTCGCCACCGTTGCCGGGATAGGACACCAGCACCCGCTCCCTCAGAAACGTCTGAAACCTTCTGTCCGACACTACCCGCCACGGGGGCCGGACGGTCGCGCGAAGTCGGATGGGACCCACCGCCCCGCCCCGACCCGCCGCGAACCGGTAGGGTCCGATGCGTGGATATCGACGTGTTCGCCGCGGCGCACGCCCGGGAGTGGGAACGGCTGGACGAGCTGGTGCGCAGGCGCCGTTCGCTGAACGGCGAGGAGATCGACGAACTCGTCGACCTCTATCAGCGGGTGTCCACCCACCTGTCGGTGGTGCGTTCCTCGGGACAGGACCCCGCGCTCGTGGGCAGACTGTCCGCTCAGGTGGCGCGCGCCCGCTCCGCGGTGACCGGCTCGCACGCCTCCGCCTGGCGGGACGTGGGAGGGTTCTTCACCAGGGTGTTCCCCGCGGTGCTCTACCGGCTTCGATGGTGGTGGATCGGTACCTCGGTCGGCACGGTGGCGGTCGCGGCGGTCACGGCGGCCTGGGTCGCCACCGACCCCGACGTGATGCACGCCCTGGGGCCCCCGGAGTTCCTGGCGCAGTACGTCGACCACGACTTCGCCGACTACTACATGGAGAACCCCCGGAGTTCGTTCGCCGCCCAGGTGTGGACCAACAACGCGTGGGTGGCGGCGCAGGCGATCATCTTCGGCGTGGCCTTCGGGCTGCCGACCCTGGCGGTGATGGCGATCAACGCGCTCAACGTCGGCGCCGGAGCGGGGATCATGATCGCGCACGGCCAGGCGGACGTGTTCTTCGGGCTGATCCTGCCGCACGGCATGCTGGAGTTGACGGCGGTCTTCGTCGCGGGCGGGGTGGGACTCAAACTCGGCTGGACGCTCATCGCACCCGGTGACCGGCCACGTCTGCGCGCGCTGGGCGAGGAGGCGCGCGCCGCCGTCGCGGTGGCCCTGGGCCTGGTGGTGGTGCTGTTCGTCTCCGGACTGATCGAGGGCCTGGTGACGGGCAACGCCGCGGCCGGAGACCTGCCGATCCCGGTGGCCCTGGGCATCGGGGCCCTGGCCGAGGTTCTGTTCCTGGTCTACGTCTTCACCGTGGGCAGGAAGGCCCACCAGGAGGGCGAGACCGGCGACATCGAGAACGCCCCGGCGGCCGTCCCGGTGGCGGGTTAGGCGCCGCCGTCTGCGCCGTCGAGGTTCTCAGGGCGTGGGTCGGGGATCTGGAGCGGAGACTTCCGGGCCAGGCGGGTCCGGGGGTGGTGGTCACCGGCCCGGGAGGGGCCGAGGACACGTCCGCGACCTCGGGGCGAGTCGGGGCCGTGTTCACGGTGACGGCCGTGCGCTCCCGGCGCCCCGAGGGCGCCCTCTCGGGGAGGGCGCCCCTGCGGCGAACGCGCCGGTCAAAGCCGCCCCTGGGCCTTGAGGTTGATGTAGGCGTCGGCCAGCGCGGGCGCGATGTGCTCGGGGTCGGCGTCGACCACCTCCACGCCCATCCGGCGCAGTTCGGTGGTCACCCGACGCCGTTCGCTCAACGTCCGCTCGGCCGCCGCCGCGCGGTACAGGGCGTCCGTTCCGCCCCGTTCGGCGGCCATGCGGTCCACCTCAGGGTCCCTGACCGCCGCCACCAGCAACAGGTGACGTGAGGTCAGGGAGGGCAGCCTCGGCAGCAGCCCCTCCTCCAACGCCGCCGCGTTCAGGTCGGTCAGCAACACCACCAGTTTCCGGACCCGTCCCTGAGTGCTCAGGATGGTCCCGACCAGGCCCGCGGGATCGGACTCCACCAGCTCGGCCTCCAGGGGGGCCATGGCCTCCACGATCCGGTTCACCTGGCTGCCCCTGCCCGAGGAACGGACCTGGGCGCGCGTGCGCCGGTCGTAGGCCATGAAGTCCACCCGGTCGCCCGCACGGCCCGCCAGGGCGGCGAGCAACAGGGCCGCGTCCATCGCGTGGTCCAGGCGTGGGGTGTCGCCCACACGTCCGGCGGAGGTGCGTCCGGTGTCGAGCACGATGAGGATGCGCCGGTCCCGTTCGGGCCGCCACGTACGCACCATCACGCCGTCGCCCCGGGCCGTGGCCCGCCAGTCGATCGAGCGCACGTCGTCGCCGGGCACGTAGTCGCGCAGCGAGTCGAACTCGCTGCCCTGGCCACGCACCATCGCCGTGTGCTGTCCCTCCAGCTCGCGCAGGCGGGACAGTTTGCCCGGCAGATGGCGCCTGCTGTGGAACGGGGGCAGGACCCGTACCGTCCAGGGCGCGGACAGTGTCCGCTGCCTGCCCGCCAGGCCCAGCGGCCCGATACTGCGCACGGTCACCCCGGCGGCTCGGGCGTCCCCACGCCGTGTGGGGGTGAGGGTGGTCCTCACACGCTGACGTTCCCCCGCCGCCACGCGCAGTGGTCGTGCGCGCGGCGCCGCGTGCGAGCTCGGAGGCCAGGCGTCGCGCACCGAGCCCCGTAGGTTCCTTCGCGTGGGATTGGCGACGATGACGTGGACGGTCGCCGCATCGCCCAGCCGCAGTGACGTGTCGCCCTCCCGGGACAGGCGCATCGCTCCGGGGCTCGCCGCCAGCGTCACGTCCACCACCAGCAGCGCGGCCAGTACGCCCAAGACGATCGCGGTCACCTCGGCGCCGATCAGACCGGACAGCGCCACGGCGACCGTTCCCGCCAGGGCCAGCAGCACCGCCCGTCCGGTGACCACCATCAGCGCGGCACCGGGACGGAGGCGAGCACGCCGTCCAGGATCCCGTCGGCGGTCGCACCCTCCAGTTCCGCCTCCGGGCGCAGTGCGACACGATGCCGCAGGGTGCCCTTGGCCAGGGCCTTCACGTCGTCGGGGGTGACGTAGTCACGGCCGGACAGCCACGCCCAGGCCCTGCTGGTGCGCAGCAGCGCCGTCGCACCGCGGGGAGAGGCCCCCAACTGTAGGGACGGCGACTGCCTGGTGGCCCGGCACAGGTCGACGATGTAACCGAGGACCTCCGGGGCCACCCGCACCTGTTCCACCGCGACCCGGGCCGCGCGCAGTTCGGCGGCGCCCGCCACGGCGGTCACCCCGGCCGCGGCCAGGTCGCTCGGGTCGAAGCCCGCCGCGTGACGGCTCAGCATGTCCACCTCGGCGGCGCGCTCGGGCAGGGGGATGGTGACCTTGAGCAGGAACCTGTCCAACTGTGCCTCGGGGAGCGGATAGGTGCCCTCGTACTCCACCGGGTTCTGGGTGGCGGCCACCATGAACGGCTCGGGCAGTGCCACCGGCTCGCCCTCCACGGTCACCTGCCGCTCCTCCATCGCCTCCAGCAGTGACGCCTGGGTCTTGGGCGGGGTCCGGTTGATCTCGTCGGCCAGCAACAGGTTGGTGAACACCGGTCCCTTGAGGAACTCGAACCTGGCCGTGTTCTGGTCGTAGACGAGCGAACCCGTCACGTCGCCCGGCATCAGGTCCGGGGTGAACTGCACCCGCTTGTGGTCCAGGGACAGCGCCGCCGACACGGTGCGTACCAGCAGTGTCTTGGCGACGCCCGGCACACCCTCCATCAACACGTGGCCGCGGCACAGCAGCGCCACGACCATCGCGGTCACCGTCTCGTCCTGGCCCACGACGGCCTTGGCCACCTCGCGGCGCAGGGCGACCAGCGCCGCACGTGCCTCGTCGGCTGATGGTAGTGCCTCGGATGTGAAGGCGCTCACGTGCCGTCTACCTCTCTCGATACCTCAGTGGTCGTTCGCCGTCCCGTGCGGATACGCGTCATCGCAGCCTCCGGGTCAGTTCGTCGAGCTCCTCGGAGAGCCGGACCAGTGTGTCGTCGTCCCCCGCGTAGGGGTCGGGTCGCTCGGGATGGAGCAACGATCGCAGGTGCCGGGGGTCGTCGCCGGTCCTCTCCGCGACGGCCGTCACGACCGCCTCGGGGGCGGGGTCGGCGCCCAGTCCCAGCTTGGGAGTCGTCCGCTCCAGGAAGCCCGTGCGCAGTGCCGCGGCGGCACGGTCCCTGGCCTTACGCGACCGGTACAGCCCCGCACGGCCCTCGGTGGTCTCCGAGGCGCGCACCACCACGGGCAGCGACTCGGGCACCAGGGCACCCATACGGCGGCCTCGCCACAGGGCCAACAGCCCCAAGGTGACCACCAGCGGCAGCAGGGACCAACGCAGGCCCCCGGGAAGAAGCTCCCAGATACCGGCACCGCCCTCCTGCTGAGGAGGGTCCGGCCGCAGCCAGACCACGTCCTCGGCGGCCATGAGGTTCAACGCCAGCGCGGCGTTTCCGGCGACGTCGAGGGCGGTGTTGGTCAGCGGGGTGCCGGTGCCCAGGATCGTGATGGTCGTGTCTTCTTCGAGCACCTGGACCAGGGCGTCGCCGTCGCCACCCGGATAGCAGCCCACGGCCTCGACCTCGGGGGAGGCCGTGTACAGTTCACCGCTCATGTCGGCGGGGCCGGAGGCCCGCGCGGCGGACAGGTCGCACTCGGGGGAGACGGGGCGCTCCATGTCCAGGAACCGTTCGGGCGACTCCCTGCCGGTCATCTCCACCCCGGGCGCGAACGCCTCCAGGGAACGTGTGGAGGGCTGGACCAGCACGGTGTCCACGTCGAGCGCGGCGAGGGCGTCCAACTCCTCGGGAAGCATGCGGTGGTCGAGGAGGACGACGAGCACGGTGTCTCCGCCGGCGCGCTCCACGGCGTTCTCCGCGGCGGTCGAGGACCGTGTCACATGTACGTCGCGGTCCTGCTCCAGCACGTTCACCAGCGCTCGCGTGCCGTCGGGGGAGACCGAGCCCGGTTCCAGGTGGCCGGTGGGGAAGCGCTCGGCGCCCAAGGACAGCAGGACCGAGATCACCACGAGCGCGGTGATGACGGCGGCCGGGACCCGGACCGAACGCCACACTCGACGAGCACGCGAGCCCGGGGGCGCCGTGGGTTCGAGGGCCGGGGACGTGGACGCGATGGCGGTCATCCTCGGACCTCCTCCGCCGGCCGGACGGTTCGCAGACGCTCGTCCGACGCGCGCAGGATCCGCGCGGAGTCGGCGGTGGCGGGACGGTCGCCATAGACCACGTCGTTGAAGATCCGTGCCGCTCGGTCCAGGCCCTCGGCCTCACCGGGAAGCGCCGCGGAGGCCTCGACGGCCAGTTCGGTGGCGGTGCGGCCCGCGCGCGGCGTGATGATCGCCCGATCCTCCAGATCCACACTGATGGCCCTCAGCCTCTCGGTGACGGCGACGGCGAACTCACCCGCGGCCTCGGCGCGGTCGGCCGCGGCACGGTGGTCGGCCGCCGTCATCGGGGTGCCCTCGTGCACGGGTGCTCCAGGCGTACGGCTGCGGGACGGACGCAACCAGAAGACGAGCCAGAGGACCAGGATCGCGATGACCACCAGCAGCACGCCCAGGACCCAACCCCCTCCGGTCGAGGGAAGGGGGACCTGTGAGAGGAGTTCGTCCAGCCAGGCGAGGAAGCGGTCCAGCAGGGACGGCTCCTGTTCCCCGTAGAGGGGATCGCTCAGTTCCCGGACGGCACGGCGCCGCCCCTCCTCCCCGGTCACCTCCTCGACGGCCGCGTGGGGCGCCCTCACGCCCGGGGCTCCGGAAGGTAGATCTCCGGGCCCACCGCGTGACCGGCTCGGGCCGCCTCGTGCAGCCTCAGGTCCAGTCCCTCGCGACGCATCCTCAGGTCCACGTAGAGCAGGGTGTTGACCCCCGCCGCGAAGGGCTGGGTGATGGCGTACACCAGCACCGTGCCCACATAGATCAGGGCGCTGGAGGCCACGATGGTCCAGGCCGCGGTCGGGTCGATGAACGTGAACACCCCCGAGACCATGCTGAAGGGCATGTTCAGGATCATGCCGACCACGAACACGAGGAGTCCGGTCAGGAGCCAGTAGCCGAGAGTCCGCCACCACTGGCCCTGGGACAGGCGCCAGGAACGGGCCAAGGCCCGGCCCGGGCCGAGGCGTTCGAGCACGACCAGGGGCATGGCGTAGTAGAGACGCACCCAGATCCAGGTACCGGGCACGATGACGGCGGCGATCACCAGGAGGAAGAGCAGGAGGCCCACGAGGAAACCGGTGCCCCCGCCCGACTCCATGCCCACGACCACGCCGAGGACGATCGCCCCCACCATTCCGACCGTGACGGCGATCCACATGAGGAACTGGATGCCCAGTTTGATCAGGGCCAGACCGATGACCGCCCCCATCCGATCGCGCCCGGCCTCCCAGGCCTGACGGGGCGTGAGTCGGTGACCGAGGACGGCCATGCCGATCGTGGTGGCGAGCAGCCCCAACACCACGGATCCGCCGAGGTAGACGATGAGTTCGCCCGCGTACATCAGGACGAGGGTCACCGGCGAGGTGGGCAGGATCGGTGCGTCGGGGTTCACGGCCGTGGGATCGACCATGAGCTCGTCCAGCCAGGCCGTGTAGTCGTCCAGGAACCAGGTCGAGGCCAGGGTGGTCAGGATGGAGGCGACCGCCATGACGATCAGCGAGAGCCCGACGGTGGTCTTGGGGTTGTTGCGGATGAGGCTGAAGGCACCGTTGAAGATGTCCCCGAGGGTCATCGGTCGCAGTGCGACGACACCGGGTTTGGGCGGGGGCGGGGCTCCGTAGGGGTACTGTCCACCGTGGCCGGGATGCCCGCCGTAGGGGGGAGCACCGTGGCCGGGTCCGTGACCGGGGGCGGGGCCGTGGCCGGGCTGCCACCACTGTCCGCCCTGCGCGGGATCGGGGTACTGGCCGGGGTACTGTCCGCCCTGCGCGGGATCGGGGTACTGACCGGGGTACGGCCCGCCCTGGCCGGGGTACTGTCCGTAGGCGGCCTGCTCCGGGTGGGGATGCCGTGGTGTCGGATCATGGCCGGGTCGTCCGTGTTCGGACGGTGTGAACGGGCGTCGCTCCTCAGGAGGAGGCGGGGGAGTCGACGGCCCCCGCCCCGGTGCGGCCCAGCCGCCGGGTTCGCCCGGGGGTGTGGCCGGCGTGTCCCGGTGGTCGTCCTCCTGGGTCATCTGTCCCGTCCTCCAAGGGGTTCGGTCACGTTGTGCGAGCGGGTCCACGCGAAGGCCGCCCTCCGGAAAACCAACCTACCTGCCGGTTCCACCGGCACGCGGCGGTGATCAGGGGTATACAGGGGCAACCGACCCACTTCATTCCTTTTGTATGCTTTCTGTTACCAACAAGTCGAGTCGCGTAGGTTCGTGGGGTCGGCTCAGCAGGGCCGACGCGCCAGTGACCGAGACCGGATCCACCAGGACCGAAAAACGTTGACCACTCTCCCAACACCACTCGAAGGTGGCAAGGTGGGGGACGAAGCAGTTCCTTGCGTTGTGGGCGCACCGAACGTTGATGTCGCTTGAGTGTTCCAGAGAGAGGAGTAGGCGCCGCGGTACCCGTCGAAGGGCGGGTGTGACGTCCGGCGCCGGACGCACCGATGAAGGGACGTGTACTGGTTGTCGACGATGACCTCGCCCTGGCCGAGATGCTCGGTATCGTGCTGCGGGGTGAGGGATTCGAGCCCTCGTTCGTGCATGACGGGGACAAGGCCCTGGAGGCCTTCCGCGAGACCAAGCCCGACCTGGTCCTCCTCGACCTGATGCTGCCCGGGGCCGACGGGATCGACGTGTGTCGTCAGATCCGCGCCGAGTCCGGCGTGCCCATCGTGATGCTCACCGCCAAGAGCGACACCATCGACGTCGTTCTGGGCCTGGAGTCCGGTGCCGACGACTACATCGTCAAGCCCTTCAAGCCCAAGGAACTCGTGGCCCGTATCCGTGTGCGGCTGCGTCGTACCGAGGAGCCCGCTCCCGAGATGTTGCAGATAGGCGACATCACCATCGACGTCGCCGGACACTCCGTGCGCCGGGACGGCGAGCAGATCAGCCTCACCCCCCTGGAGTTCGACCTCCTGGTGGCCCTGGCCCGCAAGCCGCGCCAGGTCTTCACCCGCGAGGTCCTCCTGGAACAGGTCTGGGGTTACAGGCACGCCGCCGACACCCGTCTGGTCAACGTCCACGTGCAGCGTCTCCGGGCCAAGATCGAGAAGGACCCGGAGCACCCCGAGGTCGTCGTCACCGTTCGTGGTGTCGGTTACAAGGCCGGTACCGCCTGATCCCACCGAGCGACATGACCGCAGGCAGACCCGCGGACGAGCGGGCGACCGCGTCCGAGGCGCAGAGCCCGCCCTCCGGGTCGTCCCGACCCGGAGGGCGTCGGCGTGACAACGGCACGGGGCTCACCCGTGCGTACCTGTTCGCCCAGCGCGCCGCTCGCGCCCTGGTACGCGGTGTTCACACCAACTGGCGCCGCTCGCTGCACCTCAGGGTCATCTCCATCACCCTGGCGTCGTCCCTGGTGGTGATCCTGGGACTGGGGTACGTGCTCGTCTCCCAGGTGCGGAGCGGCCTGCTCGACGCCAAGATCGGCACGGCGGTCACCGACCACCGAGCCGGACTCAACTACGCGCTCGCCGAACTGCGGGAGAACGAGACGGCCGACCGCAAGCGGCTCCTGTACGACCTCTCCAACGAGCTCACCAGCCGCAGCGGCGACACCGGTCTGTACAGTGTCGTCATCCTTCCCTCGGTGGGCGACGAGATCGGATGGGCCACGGGCGAGGGCACGGTCCCCCAGCGGCTCATCGACCAGGTCCGCCAATCCGAGGTGGACGAACAGCAGTACCACACCTACACGCGTGTCACCACCGGGCAGGACGGCTCCGAGAAACCCGCGTTGGTGGTCGGCTCGCAGCTCACGCACGCCTACGAGCTGTACTACATCTTCCCGCTTCAGCACGAGCAGGAGATCCTCGACCTGGTCCAGAACACGGTCGCCCTGGTGGGCGCCCTGCTGGTCGTCCTCCTCGGACTGATCGCGTTCGTCATCACCCGGCAGGTGGTCGTTCCCATCAGATCGGCCGCACGCTCGGCCGAGCGGCTCTCCTCGGGCGACCTCACCGAGCGCATGGCGGTGCGGGGGGAGGACGACCTGGCCCGGCTGGCGCTGTCGTTCAACGACATGGCGGGCAACCTCCAGGAGAAGATCCAGGAGTTGGAGGAGCTGTCCAAGCTCCAGCGCCAGTTCGTCTCCGACGTCTCCCACGAGCTGCGTACCCCGCTGACCACCATCAAGATGGCGGGAGACGTGCTCTTCGACGACCGTGAGGAGCTCGAACCCACCATGCGTCGTTCGGTGGAGCTGTTGCAGAGCCAGGTGGAGCGCTTCGAGGAACTGCTCGCGGACCTGCTGGAGATCAGCCGTCACGACGCCGGAGCCGCCACCCTCGGCGTCGAGTCGCTCGACATCCGCGACGCGGTGATGAAGGCCGTCGGTGACGCCGAGCAGATCGCGGAACGGCGCGGCATCAAGGTCGTCCTACGCCTGCCAGCCGAACCCTGCACGGCCGAGTACGACTCCCGACGGATCAACCGCATCCTGCGCAACCTCGTCGTCAACGCGATCGAGCACAGCGAGGGACGGGACGTGGTGGTCACGACCGCGGGTGATCGCGATGCCGTGGCGGTGGCGGTGCGCGACTACGGGGTGGGTCTGAAGGAGGGGGAGGAGCACCTGTGCTTCGACCGCTTCTGGCGTGCCGACCCGGCCCGCGTGCGCACCACCGGTGGCACGGGCCTGGGGCTGGCCATCGCCAAGGAGGACGCGACCTTGCACGGAGGTTGGCTCCAGGCATGGGGGATGCCCGGCCAGGGCTCCCAGTTCCGGCTGTCCCTGCCCCGACGCTCCGGCGCCGAACTGCGCGGATCCCCTCTGCCGCTGGTGCCGCCGGAGATCGCACTGGGACGTGGTTTCACCCCCTTCCACGACAAGGGTGAGAACGGCGACGGCGTGACGGCCCGGGCGGAGAGACACCCGGCCCCGGCGACGCGGAGCGGGGGGACGGGCACCGAAGAGCGTGAGGACGAGGAGCACCTGTCATGAGCGCACGAGACCGTTGGGAGCGTGTCCTGCGTGCCGGCGTGGCCGCGGCGGTGGCGGGCGTGTCCATGGCGGCCTGCGCCACCGTCCCCACGACGGGGCCCGTCGTCCCCGGGGACGGTAACGACCTGGAGGGGGACCCCTACGGAGGCTATGTGCGCCTGCTGCCCGCCGGTCCACAACCCGGTGTGGACCCCTCGGGCCTGGTCAGCGGTTTCCTCCAGGACATGGGCAGCTTCGAACAGGACTACGAGGCGGCGCGCAGCTACATGATGCCCACGACCGGCGAGGAGTGGTCCCCCGACGGAACCGTCAGGGTCTTCCCCGAGCTGGACACGGTCGACCTGGACGCCGAGACCAGTACCGACGGACTCACCGCCACCGTACGGATGCGCAGTTCGCTGGTGGCCACGATCGGTGAGGACGGAAGGTACGTTCCCGGTGACTCCGAGCGGCTGCTCGAGGAGACGTTCACCCTCGCGCGGCAGGACGGCGACCCCGAGGGCGAGTGGCGTATCCAGGACCTGCCCGAGGAGCTCATCCTCAGTCAGCTGGACCTGGAGCGCACCCACCGTCCCTTCAATCTGTACTTCTTCAACCCGGAAGAGAACACCCTGGTCCCGGACCCCGTCTATCTGCCGGTGAACAACGACAGGTTGGCCGAACATCTGCTGCGCAGGCTCATCAAGGGCCCCAGCGAGTGGCTGGAGCCCGCCGTGGTGTCCGCCTTCTCCGGGCGGACCCGACCCCTCCTGGAGGTGGACGCCGAGCGGGCGCTGATCAGCGTGACCACCACCGAGGAACCGGACGAGTTCGGTATGGGCGCGCAGATCGCCTGGACGCTGCGCCAGCTGCCGGAGATCCAGGAGTTCACGCTCACCGTGAACGGCTCGGAGGTGGACTTCCCCGGGGCCGAGGGCGAGAGCGCCGACCGACCGCGCCCGGGAAGCAGCTACTGGTACGAGGTGAGTCCGGGGGCGACCACACCGGACATCAGCGCTTACTACTCCCACGAGGGACAGCTGTGGTCGGCGTCGGACTGGGACACCGGGGCCCTCGGTGAAAGGGAGCCCGTTCCCGGCCCGCTGGGTTCGGGGGAGGTGCAGCTGGAGCGGTTCGCCGTCTCCTTGGACGAGCAGACGATCGCCGGGATCACCGCCGGGGGCGACGAGGTGGTCACGGGCGGGACGGTTCCCGGAGCCCCCGTCCGGGAGGTCCTCTCGGAGGGGACCTTCACCGAGCTGTCCTGGGACGTCAACGGGGACCTGTGGGTGCTCGAGGAGATCGACGAGGGGGACGGCGAGGAGGAGGAACCGGAAGAGGAGGTCGACCTGGAGCAACCCCACCTCGGCGGGACGGCCCCGGCACCGGACTCCACGGCCCTGTGGCACCTGCGCGACGGGGACGAGGTGGTCCGGGTGGACGTGTCCGGCCTGCGCGGCAGCACGATGGTCCAGTTCCAGACCTCCCGGGACGGTACCCGTGTCGCGGTGATCACCGAGGTGGACGGACAGCGCTCGCTCCAGGTGGGCCGGGTGGTCCAGGACGCGGACGGACAGGTGTCCCTGGGCTCCTTCGTCACCCTGGCCCACGAGCTCGAGGAGGTCACCGACGTCTCCTGGCGTTCGGGCGACCAGTTGGTCGTACTGGGCAGCCGCGAGGGGGGAACGAGCCAGGCGTTCCTGGTGTCCCTGGACGGCGGAACACCGCCGGCCAGCGCCGGAACCTCGGTGGCGAGCATGGTGAGCATCTCCGGAGCACCCGGCCAGCCGTTGGTCGCCGGCTCCGACGACGGCAACATCTGGGTCTCCACCGACCCGCTCAGCTGGCAGAACGTGGTGGAGGGCGGCTCGCCCACCTTCCCCGGCTGAGCCGCCGGGGGCGCTTCCGAGTACGGACGGGTTCTCCACAGGCGACGGAAGGGGCCGGCGGCGTCCATCGCGTGCCCCGATGCTGGAGGTGTGGACGATCGGCCCCCTCGCACCGGCGCCGCGCGGCGGATCCTCGACGCGCTGCTCGACCTGCTCCTCTCCTGTCCCTGCGCGGGTTGCGACGGCCCCTCGGGACCGTTGTGCGCGGCCTGCCTGATCCTGCTGAGCCGCCGTCCCCACCGCTGCGCCCCCCGACCCGGCTGTCCACCGGTCTGGGCGG
This sequence comes from Nocardiopsis sp. ATB16-24, assembly GCF_030271535.1. Classification (GTDB taxonomy): domain Bacteria; phylum Actinomycetota; class Actinomycetes; order Streptosporangiales; family Streptosporangiaceae; genus Nocardiopsis. The sequence continues at coordinate 183,563 of NZ_JASCXJ010000008.1, forward strand.
CCGGGCCCTACGCCGGACATCACCGCCGTGTGCTGCTGGCCTACAAGGAAGGCGGCGCGGACGCTCTGGCCGGGCCGCTGGGGGAGAGGCTGTCCGCCGCCTACACCGCGTCGGGGCTGGCCACGCCCGACACCCTCCTCGTTCCCGTCCCCGGACGCGGCCCGCCTCGCGACCCACGTGCCCCGGTCACCCGGCTGGCGCGTGCCTGCCTGGCGAGCGCGGGCGGCGCGGAGGCGGGCGAGGTGGCGACGTTGCTGCGCCATCGGGGACGGCCCCGACGCCAGGCCGGCCTGGGCAGGGCCGAACGTCTGGCCAACCGGGTCGGGTCCTTCGTCGCCGATCCTCTCCGGAGGGACGCCCGTACGGGGGTGTCCGGTGCCGGGGATGTCGCGGCGGTCGTGGTGGACGACGTCCTCACCACGGGTGCGACGGTGGCCGAGGCGACCCGTGCCCTACGGGCCCGCGGAATCAGGGTGGTGGGTGCCATCACCCTCACGGAGCGGCTCCCCGACGACGGTGGGACCAGAGCCCCGGTGAGGCGAGAAGGTTTTACGAATCCGTGTGAACAACGAAAAGTCCACGTCCACAGGCATTTGTGATGGTTACCAGCGGGTTGGACGGGTGGTCACTACCTGACATCCTCGCCAGGACAGGTTACGGTCACGGTATGGCACCCGTCCGGGTCCGTGGTTGCGTCGGAGAGTCCGATCTCCCGGGAAGACCGGGGGTCCACTCCGGCAAGCCGATGCCAGGCGCAGGCGAAACGGCCCACGTAAGGCGACTTTTCGTCGACCGATCACGGTGCGCCTTAGAGGTAAGACCTGCCCCGCGGAGGGTCCAGATGTCCCTCATGGCAGGGAGAAGGGCAGTAGTCGCGGACAAGAGCGGCGACACCCTCAGCAGGCGGATGTGGGGACGAAGACCAGGTCGGCCGGACGGGTGGCATCTCCTCGCCCGGGGGTTCGTCCACGGCGGACCCCCGAGAGGGGCCCCGGCCTGTTCGCGTGCCCGCGCGGGCCGTGGCGCGTGCCCGGCGGAGAGGTTTTCCCTCCTCGGCTCGGAACCCGTCCCCGATCGTGCCCCGAGGGTACGTGATGAGGACGCCGTGGATGGGTATACGGACTTCCAACCGAGCCGTGTCCCCCACAGGACGGGGACACCAGCGAAAGGGGGCTAGTGCGACGCCCCTTTCGCCCCGGACGGCGGAAGGGGATGACAGCCAGCCTGGCCGTCATCTTCACGACGGCCATGCGATGAAGGGGGTCCTATGGACATCATCGTCAAGGGTCGACGCACCGGTGTGAGTGAGAAGTTCCGACAGCACGTCGACGCCAAGCTCGACAGACTCTCCAAGTGGGAGAAGAAGGGCATGATCATCGACGTGGAGGTGTCCGAAGAGCGCAACCCCAGGCTCGCCGACGTTCGGGAGAGGGTTGAGCTGACCATCCGGACCAACGGTCCGGTCATTCGTAGCGAGGCCGCGGCCTCGGACCGGTACGGTGCCCTCGACATGGCGCTCGACAAGATCGAGGCCCGCCTCCGCAAGGCCGCGGACCGGCGCAAGATCCACCGGGGCAACCGCACGCCCGTCTCCGTCGCGACGGCCACCGCGGGTCTTTCCGGAGATCTGCCCTCGCCCATGGCCGCCGCCCCGCAGGCTCCCCCCGCCCCGCGCAGCGGAGAGGAAGAAAGGATCGACGGTGTCGAGGTGGGTCGCCCCTCCTCCGACGAGTTCGTCGAACTCGCCACCCAGGGGGAGGCCCCCGTCATCGTCCGGGAGAAGTTCCACCGGGCCAAGCCGATGAGCATCGATCAGGCACTGATGGAGATGGAGCTCGTCGGTCACGACTTCTACCTCTTCCACGATGAGACCAAGGACGTCCCGAGCGTCGTCTACCGCCGTAAGGGCTTCAACTACGGTGTGATCCGACTCGTCGACTGACCCGGCCGGGGAGTCCCCGAGCGTCCGTGGGGCGCCCGTGGCCGCCCGTGCGGCCCCGGGCGCCCCTGTACGCCGTCTCGCTGCGCGGGCACACCCGTGCGGGGTTTCTCGGGACGAGCCCGGAGAAGCCCGTCCCCTCTCCGACGGGCACCGTGGGAGCGGCGTGTTCCGGAGGAGCGGTCGAAGGTCCGCGCACACGACGCCGCGGCGGATCCCCAAGGATCCGCCGCGGCGTCGTGTGCGGTGCCCGGCCGTGTGTGCGAGGTGGTCCGCCGGTGCACGCTCCGTCAGTCGGAAGAGTGCTGTTCGGGGATCCGTCCCTTGATCCGGTGCAGCGGAGTCCCGTGCGGTTCCTCCGGTTCCGCGCGGGGGGCGTCGAGGACGACGTCGCCCATCAGGTCGAAGACCAGGGCCATGACCGCCGCCGCGACCAGCAGGACTCCCCCGATCACGAGAAGGGTGACGGACATCCCCATGGCGACGCCGAAACCGCCCACGATGAATCCGGCACAGGCCAGGGCCACCGCCACCCAGGAGGTGAGGCGTCCCCGGTGGCTGTTGCTGGGGGCGATGCTGCCGCCCTGGCGCTGGAATCCTCGAATACGGCCGAACCTGCTGTTACCGTCAGGATGTTCACGTTCCCATGCCAGCCCGGGATCGTCCTTGCCCGGGTCGGGCGTGGTGTGCTTCCGGCTCTCGATCATGTCGTCGAAGATCTCGACCGGGGTGCGTGGAGAGGGTGCCTGTTCCTGTGAGGACGTCGTCCCGGTCGTCTCGTCGGCCCCGGCTGTGGATGTTCGTGTCGTCTCCGTGGCCTCAGCGGTCTCAGGGCCCCTCTGTCGCTTGTTCGCTCGCATGGTGATCCCCCCTGGGAGCACGTTCGCGTTCAACGGGCCGGGGTCAGCCGATCGCGGCGTGACCTCTTCCCCTCTGCCTACCCAGGAAAGGCGGAAGACATCATCGACTTCTTCCCCCTACCGAAGAAAAGGGGATTTCGCCCCTCTCCCGACGTGACGGTTCCGCTTACACGGGCTGTTCCGCAACAGTGGTTTTCACGCTCCGTCACCGATCGCGGAAGGGTGCCCCGCGTCGGGCGCGACGGAAACTCCGGAAAACCCGTGACAAGGCGGCGTGCGGCGAGATCCCCGACGGTTTTCGGGGAGACTTTCCCGATGGCCGACCGCCGACCGCGCGGAGGCGTCTCTCGGGGGCGCCCTTCGCCCTCGCTCCGTGAGGGGGTGACCTGCGGGAACATAGCGACCTGTTTTGTTCGTTCCCCAGAGGGAAACGTGCGAACGGGCCCCCCTCCCGACCGGAGGGCGGGCGTATAGTTCGGGTCCTCTAGGATATAGCCCCGAGGGCCCAGGAACCCCGCCGTCCTCCGCGGCCACGGGAAAGCGGTCAGCGGGCCTAGATCTGATCTCCACATGCGTGGAGCCAACCGTGATCTGCGAGGAGCGCATAGGAAGTGCCAGGGATACTCAGCAAGCTCCTGCGTGCGGGTGAGGGAAAGATCCTGCGCCGGCTCAACAAGCTGAAGGACCAGATCAACTCACTCGAGGACGACTACGTCGAACTCACCGACGAGGAGTTGCGCGACCTCACCCAGGAGTACAAGGAACGCCACGAGGAGGGCGAGTCCTTGGACGACCTGCTGCCAGAGGCCTTCGCGACCGTCCGTGAGGCGGCCAAGAGGACCCTGGGACAGCGCCACTTCGACGTCCAGCTCATGGGTGGTGCCGCGCTCCACCTCGGCAACATCGCCGAGATGAAGACCGGTGAGGGCAAGACCCTGACCGGTACCCTCGCGGTCTACCTGAACGCCCTGGCGGGCAAGGGCGTCCACGTCATCACCACCAACGACTACCTGGCCCGACGCGACGCCCAGAACATGGGCCGCATCTACCAGTTCCTCGGCCTGGAAGTCGACGTCATCAGCCCCCAGATGTCGGCCGCCGACCGCCGCAAGGCCTACCAGGCCGACATCACCTACGGTACGAACAACGAGTTCGGCTTCGACTACCTGCGCGACAACATGGCGCTCTCGCTCAAGGACACCGTCCAGCGCGGGCACTTCTTCGCCCTGGTCGACGAGGTCGACTCCATCCTCATCGACGAGGCCCGTACCCCGCTGATCATCAGTGGTCCCTCCGAGCAGAACTCCCGGTGGTACGCCGAGTTCGCCAAGATCGCCCCGCGCCTGAAGCGCGAGGAGGACTACGAGGTCGACGAGAAGAAGCGCACCGTCGGCATCACCGAGTCCGGTGTGGCCAAGGTCGAGGACTGGCTGGGCATCGACAACCTCTACGAGGCCGTCAACACCCCGCTCATCAGCTTCCTCAACAACTCGCTCAAGGCCAAGGAGCTGTACAAGCGCGACAAGGAGTACATCGTCAAGGACGGTGAGGTCCTCATCGTCGACGAGTTCACCGGTCGAGTCCTGGCGGGGCGTCGCTACAACGAGGGCATGCACCAGGCCATCGAGGCCAAGGAGCGCGTCAAGATCAAGGACGAGAACCAGACCCTCGCCAAGATCACGCTCCAGAACTACTTCCGCCTCTACGAGAAGCTGGCCGGCATGACCGGTACCGCCCAGACCGAGGCGGCGGAGTTCTCCCAGACCTACGAGGTCGGCGTGGTGCCCATCCCCACCAACAAGCCGATGATCCGCGAGGACGTCAAGGACGTCGTCTACAAGCACGAGGACGCCAAGTTCCAGGCGGTCGCCGAGGACATCGCCGAACGGCACAAGGCCGGTCAGCCGGTCCTGGTCGGTACCACCAGCGTCGAGAAGTCCGAGCTGCTGTCGCGGATGCTCAAACGCGAGGGCGTGCCGCACGAGGTCCTCAACGCCAAGAACCACGCGCGTGAGGCGGCGATCATCGCACGGGCGGGCAAGCTCGGAGCGGTCACCGTGGCCACCAACATGGCCGGTCGCGGTACCGACATCATGCTGGGCGGCAACCCCGACTTCCTCGCCGACGAGGAACTCCAGGGCCGTGGTCTGAGCCCGCTGGAGACCCCGGAGGAGTACGAGGAGGCCTGGCCCGAGGCTCTGGCCAAGGCCAAGGCCGAGTACGAGGCGGAGCACGAGAAGGTCGTCGAGGCGGGCGGTCTGTACGTGCTCGGCACCGAGCGCCACGAGTCCCGGCGGATCGACAACCAGCTCCGCGGTCGTGCCGGCCGTCAGGGCGACCCGGGCATGTCCCGCTTCTACCTCTCCCTCCAGGACGACCTGCTGCGGCTGTTCAACAGCAGTCGTCTGGAGGTGTTCATGAACCAGCTGAACATCCCCGACGACCAGCCCATCGAGTCCGGAATGGTCAGCAAGGCGATCGCCTCCGCGCAGGGCCAGGTCGAGAGCCAGAACTTCGAGATCCGCAAGAACGTCCTCAAATACGACGAGGTCCTCAACCGTCAGCGCAAGGTCGTCTACGCCGAACGGCGCAAGGTCCTGGAGGGCCAGGACCTGCGCGAGCAGGTCCTCGGCATGCTGGAGGAGGTCCTGCGCGGCTACGTCGCGGAGGAGACCGCCAACGCCGACCCCGACGAATGGGACCTCGACAAGCTCTGGAGGGCGTTCAAGCAGGTCTACCCGATCAGCTTCACCGTCGACGAGTTCGTCGAGGAGAACGGCGACCTGCACACGTTGACCCCCGCGATGATCGCCGACCAGGTCGCGGAGGACGCCCACGCCGCCTACGAGGCTCGGGAGAAGGAGCTGGGGGAGGAGGCCATGCGCGAGGTCGAGCGCCGCGTCATCCTCCAGGTGATGGACCGCAAGTGGCGTGAGCACCTCTACGAGATGGACTACCTCCAGGAGGGCATCGGCCTGCGCGCGATGGCCCAGCGCAACCCGCTGATCGAGTTCCAGCGCGAGGGCTTCGACATGTTCCAGCAGATGCTGGAGGCCATCAAGGAGGAGTCGGTCGGCTACCTCTTCAACGTCGAGGTGCAGGTTCGCAAGAAGGAGGAGCCCGCCCTCACCGCGGCCACGGCGGCGCAGACGGCGGCCACCGTCGGCGCAGGCGTCGGCGCGACGGCCGTCGCGACCGCCGTGGAGGAAGAGGCCGCGGAGGCCGCCTCGCCGGTGGAGGAGGCCGAGCCCGCCGAGGACGTGGTCGTCCCCGGTTTCGGAGAGGGCCAGCCGAGCAGGCTCCAGTACTCCGCGCCGAGCGAGGACGGTGGCGTCGAACGGCACAGCGAGACGGCCGACGAGTACGCCGGTACGCCTCGTAACGCACCCTGCCCCTGTGGCTCCGGCAAGAAGTACAAGAAGTGCCACGGTGACCCGGCGGCCAAGTAGTCACGGGTGAACCGGAAAGCGCGTGGGCGGCCTCCCCTCGGGGAGGCCGCCCACGCGCTTCGTCGTCGCCCCGAGGACGCCGTGCCGTCGCGGTCGGTGGCGTGCATGGTCGGGGAGCCTCCCCCGGACGCGCGCCTCGTGGGCGCGGGACGTCAGCCGCCGTGTCGGCGCGGATCCAGTCGGGAGTGCAGCTGGTAGCGGTCGGCGCGGTAGGTGGACAACGCCAGTTCCACGCACCGTCCCTTGGCGAAGCTGCGGCGCTGCATCACCAGGACCGGGCTTCCCACCGGTAGACCGAGGAGTCGGGAGTCGGCCGAGTCGCAGATCCCGGCCTCGATGGTCTGTTCTCCGGAGTCCAACAGGATGTCGAACTCGTTCTCCAGGACTTCGTAGAGGGATCTCTCGGCGAGATCGAAGTCCTCCAGACCCGGGACCATGGCGGCGGGGATGTTGGACCTCTCCACCGCCATGGGCTCGTCGTCGGCGGTGCGCATGCGTTCGATGTGGTGCACCAGGGTCCCCGGCTCGATGTCGAGCATGCGCGCGGTGTGCCCGCTGGCGGGGATGACCTGGCGGATCAGTTCACGCGCACCGGGTTCGAAGCCGCGAGCGCGCATGTCCTCGCTGAAGGAGGCCAGGACCAGCGACATCGCGATCTTGGGACGGGCGATGAAGGTCCCCTTGCCGGGGACCCGGTACAGCCGTCCCTCCGCCACCAGCAGATCGATGGTCTGGCGGACGGTCATCCGCGAGAGCCCGTAGGTGGTGCTCAGCTCACGCTCGGAGGGGATCATGTGGTCCACGCCCAGGCCCTCTTCGGCGATCCAGTCCAGGAGCAGGTCGCGTAGCTGGCTGTACTTGGGAAGCGGACTGTTGGGGTCGATCGACATGAGAGGGCGGCCTTCTCGGTGGACGGATGGAGTCGGCGTCAGACCTTAGCGCGCCGTCCGGGCCTCGGACATGGGATCGGGGCCGGGACCTGGGCCAGGGCAAGACGAGGACAACTGGTATAGTCCGGACTAGACCACAGCTTCGTCCGCGTGTCAAACACCCAATGTAAGCCGGTTCACACCCCCTACCAGGGAGAATCGTCTATCAGGACGGGTTGGGGCGGTACGTTCGCTTTTGCCTGCAGTGGACGGTGCACCGTTACCGGAACGGCCCAGCTCGCGGACCGACGCCACAACCCGACCATCGGGTACCGCCCGCCGTTCACCGCCCGTCTCACACAGGGGAAGGCCCTTCATGACCACCACGACGAGCATGATGTACTCCGAGATCGCCCAGCAGCCGGAGGCGCTACGACACACCTTCGCCGAGCTGCTGCCGTTGCGCTCCGAGATCCAGGCCCTGGGCAGGTCCGCCAAACAGGTGCTGTTCATCGCACGCGGTTCCTCCGACAACGCGGCGGTCTACGGCAGTTACCTCCTCCAGGTGCACACCGGCTACCTGGCCACCTTGGGCTCGCCCTCCATCGCCACCGTCTACGGCTCCAAGGTCGATCTGTCCGACGTGCTGGCCGTGGCCATCTCCCAGTCCGGCAAGACGGAGGAGATCGTCGAGACGATGCGTTGGGCCGCCGACTGCGGTGCGCGCACCATCGGGATCACCAACGGTGAGCAGTCCCCGCTGGCCAAAGAAGCCGACCTCGCCCTGGTCACCCGTGCGGGGGAGGAGGTCGCGGTCCCCGCCACCAAGACCTACAACACCCAGCTGGCCGCCCTCGCCGTCCTCGCGCTCGGCCTGGGCGCCGACCTGAACCCCGGAGACCTGGACCGTGTCGCCGACGGTGTCGAGGAGACCCTGGCGGCACCCACCGACGTCCTGGAGGAGGTCGTGGAGCGGATGGTCGCGGTGGAGGCGGCGATCGTCGCCGGACGCGGCCTCGTCTTCTCCACCGCCCTGGAGGCCGCGCTGAAGCTCAAGGAGGCCTGCTACCTCTACGCCATGGGCATGTCCTACGCGGACCTGCTGCACGGTCCCATCGCCGTGGTGGACTCCCGTACCCCCGCTCTGTTGGTGGCCTCCCCCACCGGCCCGACCCTGCACGGCACGGTCGCCCTCGCCGAACGCGCGCGTGAGGCCGGGGCACCGGTCTTCGGTCTCGGCGGCGGTGACGCCCTGGCCGCCGTCAGCGACCTGTCGGTGCCCATTCCGGACGTGCCGGAGTGGGTGTCCCCGATGAACCTGGTCGTCCCCGCCCAACTGCTCACGGAGCGCCTGGCCCGCAGGCTCGGCTACAACCCGGACGTCCCGCGTGGACTGAACAAAGTCACCCAGACCGACTGACGGGTCCGCTTCGGGATGGTGTCAGGAGGCACCATCCCGCTCCCCACGCGGTCGTGCGCCCTCAGGACGCCCCCGCCGGTTCCCACACCCACGCGGTCCGGACCCTGGTGTGCGCGCGAGCGCGCACATAGGCTCGCCCTCAGACCTGGGCACACGGCGTTCCCCAGGGAGCACGGAGGAGACATGGCGGACAAAGCAGCGGCGATCATCGCCGGACTGGGCGGTGCGGACAACATCGAGGAGATCGAGGCCTGCATCACCCGTCTGCGTACCGCGGTGGCCGATCCCGAGCTGGTGGACGAAAGGTCCCTGAAGGCGTCGGGGGCCCACGGTGTCCTGGTCTCGGGCAACGTCGTCCAGGTGGTGGTCGGCCCCGAGGCGGACGCCCTCACCGATGACATCCGGCATCTGATGGACTGAAGGCCCGTCCCCGAGCCACCACGCCTTCCCGGGTCACCACGTCCATCGAAGCGCGGCGGAGGGTCGAAGCGGGCACGGTGAGGACGTCGACGGGGTTCTGGAGGTGCCGGAGACGGATGGTGAGCGACGAGCCGGTACGTCGTAGGTGCCGGAGGTTTCCGTCCCGGTCGTGGCCGAAGGGGCTCGCGTGGCGACGGACGGGCGAAGGTCGAAAGAGAACACAGCCGGCTGGATGAAGCCCTTGTAGGCGGGAAGGCGTTCCCCATGTCCGAAACGACCGACGCCCTGCGCGTGCTCTCCCCCGTGTCGGGAACGGCACTGCCCCTCGACACGGTGACCGATCCCGTGTTCTCCCGGTCCATGGTCGGTCCCGGGGTCGCGGTCCACCCCGAACCCGGCCAGGAGGGTGGCCAGGAAGGCCTCCAGAACGCGGTGGCCCCCATCGAAGGAACCCTGGTCACCCTGCGTCCGCACGCGTTCGTGGTGAGGGCACCCGACCAACGCCGAGGCGTGCTCGTCCATCTGGGCATCGACACCGTCCAGTTGGCGGGGGAGGGGTTCACCCTCCTCGCGGCCGAGGGCGACGAGGTGCGGGCGGGCACCCCCCTGATCCGCTGGTCGCCGGGGACCGTCGCGGCGGGGGGCCGACCTTCGGTCGTGCCCGTGGTCGCCGTGGACGCCGACGCCGAGGCCCTGGACGACATCGCCGACGGTGCCGTGGAGAGGGGTGACCTCCTCTTCACCTGGAGCTGAGCCGCCGATGCGCCGCTGACCCGTCCCCGCGCGTCGTCCCCCTCTCCCGCCCGTCGGTCGTGGTGGGGCACCCCGACCCGCCGTGGAAGGTATCCTCCGGCGGCGAACCCACCTTTCGCCGGAAGATGAAACCCGTCATGAAACTGTCCGTTCCGCACGCCCTGGCTCCGGCCTGCGTGGGACTCGCTCTGATCACCGCCGCATGCACCAACGAGGAGGTGGGTTCCTCGCAGGAGGATCACGAACCCCGGCCGTCGGCCACCGCCGAGAACTTCGAACCCGTGCTCGCTCCCGAACTGCTCGCGGGAATGGATCTGGACGACAAGATCGGTCAGCTCCTCGTCCTGACCGCGCAGGGCACCTCGGCCGCCGACAACGCCGCGCAGATCGAGGCCTACCGCCCCGGCGGCCTCATCTACTTCGACGCCAACCTCGAAGACGCGGAGCAGATCGCGGCCATGTCGGCGGGTGTCCAGGAGATCGCGGCCGAACAGGGACAGGGCGTGCCGCTGTTCCTCGGCATCGACCAGGAACAGGGCCTCGTGGCGCGCTTGCCGGTCGGCACCCGCTTCCCCGACGCCATGGCCGTCGGAGCCACCCGTGACACCGAGTTGGCCGCCCTGCGGGCCGCCATCACCGCCGAGGAGCTCACCGCGCTCGGCATCAACCTCAACTACGCGCCCGACGCCGACGTCAACACCGACCCGAACAACCCGGTCATCGGGATCCGCTCCTTCGGTTCCGATCCCGATCTGGTCGCGCGGATGGCCGTCACCGAGGCGAACGCCTACTCCGAGGGCGGGGTCGTTCCGGTGGTCAAGCACTTCCCAGGCCATGGCGACACCGATGTCGACAGCCACACGGGGCTGCCCGTCATCGACCTGCCGCGCGACCGCTGGGAGGCCGAGCACCTGCCGCCGTTCCAGGCGGCCGTCGACGCGGGGGTGGACGCCATCATGACCGCGCACGTGCTGATGCCGCAGTTGGACGAGAGCGAGGACCCCGAGCCCGCCACCATCTCGCCGTCGTTGATCGGTGGGATCCTCCGTGACGAACTGGGTTATGACGGCGTGGTCACCACGGACGCCCTCAACATGGAGGGCGTGCGCCGGCACCACCCCGACGGTGAGATCGCCGTACGCGTCCTGGAGGCGGGCGTGGACCAGCTGCTCATGCCGCCGGACCCGGCCGCGGCGGTGTCCTCGATCCGTGAGGCGGTCGAACAGGGCCGTCTGACCGAGGAGCGCATCGACGAGTCCGTGCTGCGGGTCCTGACGCTCAAGGAGAGGCGCGGGGTGCTGGAGGCCGGAGCGATGGACGTGGAGGGCGCCGCCGCGGTGCTCGAAGACCCCGCGCACGCCGAGGCGGCCCAGAGGGTGGCGGAGGCGTCCGTCACGTTGGTGCGCAACCAGGAGGAGCTGCTGCCACTGGGATCGGGGACCGCTGTGAGCGTGCGTGGTGAGGGCGCGGAACAGATCGCCGCGGCTCTCACGGAAGCCGGGATGAACGTGGTGGACGGGGACGCCGACGTCGTGGTGGTGGGCACCGATGGTGCACGCGGTTCCCAGGAACAGCGCGGCATGGTCGAGTCCGCGCGGGCCGGGGGCGCCCCGGTGGTCGTGGTCGCCCAAGGAGGGCCCTACGACCTGGAGGTCTTCCCCGAGGTGGAGGCGTTCCTGGCCGTCTACTCCTCCGTGGACGTGTCGAGGAAGGCCGCCGCCAGGGTCATCGCCGGCGAGGTGAAGCCGTCGGGCGAACTGCCGGTGGACATCCCCGGAGCGGACGTGGAGGCCGGTGCCGGCCTGACCTTCTGACCTCGACGGACCCCCCGGGTCACCGGAAGGCCCGGTGGTTGAGAAGGGCGGGGAACGGGAAGAACCGTTGCCCGCCCCGCCCCGGGCCCCCGGGAGCGGGCGGGCGACGGTCACCGGCGGCCACGGGCCCCGGTGACCGTCGACACCTACGAGCAGGGAGGGGAACGGATGGTGGGCACCCCAGGGGTGAACGGGACCCGGCGCGGAGTCATCTGCGACTGGGGCGGTGTACTCACACCGCCGCTCCTTGAGGGCATCAGAGCCTGGTTGCGTGCTGACGGTATCGACATCGACCACTACTACGAGGTCACACGCCCCTACTTCGACGGCAGTCTCAACGGGGACAACCCGGTGCACGCCCTGGAACGGGGCGAGATCGACACGCGTGAGTTCGAACGCGAGCTGGCGGCGCTGCTGCGCTCCACGCACGGCGGTCCGGTGGTGGCCGAGGGGCTGATCGACCGCATGTTCCACGGTTTCGATCCGGTGCACGACATGTACGAGACACTCCACCAGGCCAGAGCGGGGGGCGCCGGCACCGCCCTGTTGTCGAACTCCTGGGGCAACTGCTACCCACGTGAGCACTTCGACCGTACCTTCGACACGGTGGTGATCTCGGGTGAGGTGGGCATGCGCAAACCCGAACCGCGCATCTACCTGCACACCTGCGAGCAGATGGGCCTGAGTCCGGAGGACTGCGTGTTCATCGACGACCTGGAGCACAACGTCCGCACCGCCGAGGAACTCGGGATGACCGGCATCCTGCACACCGACGTGGCCGCCACGAAGGCGGAGCTGGAACGGTTCCTGACCCCGGACGGAGCGCCCCCGGCCCCGGGACAGAAGGTGGCCTGAACCCGGCGCGTCGCGGCCGCCCCCGCCACACGTGGGGACGGCCGCGCGGCCGGGGTTTGGCACACTTGGGGTTTTCAGACCACGTCCCGGAGAGCCGTTCGTATGTACGTCTTCCTGCCCAGCACCATCCCCGCCCTGGCCCGACTGTTGGAGGAGGGGCGGCTGGAGGGTGCTCCGCTGACCGCCTTCACGGCCGATCCCGGGCCGGGGGAGGACGTGGAGGAGGTCGAGTACGAGGCGATGTACGCCGCCGCGGAGGAGTCCCTGACGCTGTTGGCCTCCGACTCCGACGCACCCCGCCGCAGGGTGGTGTTGGCCGCGAACGTGCCCGATCACGTGGTCGAGTACGAGGGCGGGGCGGAAGAGGGTGTGGCCAGGGTGAGGGTCGCCGGAGCGATCCCCCTCAAGAGGCTGCTCTCGGCGCACGTGGACGACGTCGCCGCGGCCGGGGACGTCGCCGAGGCCGCACAGGACCCGACCTCCGGGGCCGTGGAGGAGCACGCGTTGATGTGGTTCGCGGTGCAGGAACTGCGCCACCTCGTCCAGGAGGGCGGGGGGTGAGTCCGACCCGGCGGACGTCGTCGGACGGCTCCGCGCCACCGCACGGGAGCGGGGTCGTGACCGATGCCCGACGGCGGTCCCGCCCCCGCCGGGCCATACGGCAAGATGGAGTCGTCCTTGACCGGTCCGTCTTGCGAGGAGTTCGCCATCAGCCGCCTGGTGCTATGGAACATCGACCTCACCCTCCTCGACGTGGGGCAGGTGACGAGGGCCGCCTACGCCGAGGCCTTCGAGAAGGTCACCGGTGAACCGCTGGTCTACCTGACCTCGGCGGCCGGCCGTACCGACTCGGAGATGTTCTTCGAGTTCTGCGCCCGTAACTACGTCGACCTCGACCCGGACACGAGTGTCCTGGGCGAGTTCCTCGACGCGTTGGAGGAGTCCTTCGGCAAACGCTCCGACGAACTGCTCTCCAAGGGCCACGTGATGCCGGGGGCCGCGGCCTCGCTGGCGGCGGTGGCCTCCATGCCCGACACGGTCCAGACCGTGGTCAGCGGCAGCACCCGTGCCAACGCCACGACCAAACTGGTCGCCTTCGGACTGGACGCCTACTTCGACCTGGACATCGGCGGGTTCGGTTCGGTCAGCTACCCCAAGTCCAGCCTCATCCAGTCCATCCGACTGCACGCCGCGGGCGAGGGCGGACGACCCTACACCGAGGAGGAGACGGTGTTCGTCACCGACTCCGTACCCGACGTGCGCGCCGCGACGATCGGCGGCGCGGCGCCGATCGGGGTGCTCAACGGCTCGGCGACCGAGGGGCAACTACGCGACGCCGGCGCCGCGATCGTCCTGCCCGACCTGACCGACCCGCGCGCGGTGATGACCGCGGTCCACCAGGCGACCCAGGGGGCGGCCCGATAACGACATGTTCGTCCCGTTCGGGGGGTAGGGGTTGTCCGTGTACGCCACTGATGACCCAAGCAACCCATTTCTCACAGTACGCAACATGCATGTAACGGTGTTGGCCCTGCCCTCGCACCTGAAAGGCAGTAGCCTGGTCAGCGGGCCGGGGAGGGACAACGAGGTCCCCACGCTCCGGTCCTCCAACGCCTGTGCGCACAGGCCCGAACCCGACAACCAGCCGTCCCGGGTGCTTCTCCGCCCGGGAAGTTCACACGTCAGCACAAGAGTTCACAGGTCACAGGCCAGGTGTTCTGCCGGCACTCATGCGACGTTGCTCACAAAGGAGTGAGAGATCCCTATGTCCGGGCAATCCGACGTCCACCTTCGCAAACTGCTCAGTGACGCGGCCGCCGAATGGTCCCCGAAGGGGGACATCAGCCCCGAAGAGGCCGACGCGGTCCGGAATTTCCTCCCCGTCTACTACCGCCACACCGACCCCGAGGAGATCAACGGCCGTTCCCCGGAGCAGATCTGCGGCGCGGCCCAGGCCCACCACGCCTTCGGCGCCCAGCGTTCCCTCGGAAGGGCCAAGGTCCGCGCCTACACCCCCGACGCCGAACGGGAGGGTCGGGAGCAGCCGACCAGCGTCGTGGAGATCGTCACCGACAACGCGCCCTTCCTCGTCTCCTCCGTCACGATGGCGCTCGTCGACCTCGGTATCGGCGTCCGGCTCGTCATCCACCCCCAGATGACCGTCGGCCGTGACCTGGAGGGAAGGCTGCGGCAGATGGACCCCGAGGGCGGTGACGAGAAACTGCTCCCCGTCGAGGAGTCCTGGATCCGCGTCGAGATCGACCCGCAGAGCGCCCCCGAACGCTTCGCCGAGATCACCACCCGACTGGAGGGCGTCCTGGACGACGTGCGCTACGTGGACGAGGACGCCGACAAGATGCGCGACCGGGCCGTCCGGATCGCCGACGAGCTGGTCGCCGACCCCGACCGTCTGGTGGCGGGGGGAGTGGACCCGCGCGAGATCGACGAGAGCGTCGACTTCCTGCGTTGGACCGCGGAGAACAACTTCACCCTCATGGGTTACCGCGAGTACTCCCTGGTCAAGAACGAGGACGGCGACGACTTCCTGCGCCCCGACCCGGGCTCGGGCCTGGGCATCCTGCGCATGGACTCCTCCACCTCCAACGGCTCGGCCGCCCTGCCCCCCGAGATCCGGGCCAAGGCGCGTGAGCCCTACGTCCTGGTGTTGACCAAGGCCAACTCCCGCTCCACCGTCCACCGTCCCAAGTACCTGGACTACGTGGGCGTCAAGAAGTTCGACGCCCAGGGCAACATCGTCGGAGAGCGCCGTTTCCTCGGTCTGTACACCTCCCAGGCCAACACCACCAGCATCTCCCGGATCCCCATCATGCGCCGCAAGCAGGCCGAGGTGCTGGCACTGGCCGGCTTCGAGGCCGACAGCTACGACGGCCGGGACCTCATCGAACTGCTGGAGACCTTCCCGCGCGAAGAGCTTCTCCAGATCCCCGTGGGCGAGCTGTACAACATCGTGCGCGGCGTCCTGCGTCTGCGCGAGCGGCGCGGCACCAAGCTGTTCATGCGCCGCGACCCCTACGGCGGCCGGTACATGTCGTGTTTCGTGTACATGCCGCGCGACCAGTACAGCACCCGCGTCCGCCTGGACATCCAGCGTGTCCTGGCCGAGGCCTTCCACGGCGCCACGATGGACCACAACGTCCTGATCGGATCGGCTCCTCTGGCCCGCCTGTACCTGGTGGCCCGTGCCCGTCATGGGCAGACCCTGGCCGACATCGACCAGGTCGCACTGGAGGAGAAGGTCCGGCAGGCGGCCCGTTCCTGGAGCGTGGACTTCGAGGAGGCCCTCACCGAGGCCTTCGGCCCGGCGCGCGCCACAGAACTCAAGGACCGCTACGCCGGCGGACTGACCGAGACCTACAAGGTCGACAACACACCCGCCACCGCGATCTCCGACATCGCCGAGCTGGAAGGGCTCATCGCCCGCACCGACCCCGAAAAGCTGCACGGCGAGTCCTCCGCGGTCCTGTACCAGGCCGAGGGGGACGAGCCCGGCTGCCACCGATTCCGCCTCTACCGGATCGGCGAGCCCATCACGCTCTCCCGCGTCATGCCCGTCCTGGAGAACCTGGGCGTGGAGGTCGTCGACGAGTGGCCCTACGACATCACCGTGCGTGACGTGGGCCGAGTGTGGATCTACGACTTCGGTCTCGGCAGGATCGCCGAGGCCGGCCTGGCGCCCGAGCGTCTCAAGACCTTGTTCGAGGAGACCTTCGACGCCTCCTGGCGCGACCTGGCCGAGAGCGACCGTTTCAACGCCCTGGTCGTGCGCGCCGGGCTCGACTGGCGCCAGCTCACCGTGCTCCGTGCCTACGCCAAGTACCTGCGCCAGGCCGGTTCCACCTTCACCCCCGACTACCTGGCCGACGTACTGGCCGCCAACGTCGGTATCGCCAACCTGCTGGTGGAACTGTTCGAGGTCCGCTTCGACCCGGACCAGCCGGACGAGGGGCGTGCCGAGCGCATCGACGCGCTGACCCGCAAGGTCGAGTCCGAACTGGAGTCCGTGGCCAGCCTGGACCATGACCGCATCCTGCGCTCCTTCCTGGCCGCCATCGGCGCCACCCTGCGGACCAACTACTACCAGGGCCGTCCCTACCTGGTGTTCAAGCTCGACCCGCAGCGGATCCCGGACATGCCGCAGCCGTGCCCGAAGCTGGAGATGTACGTGTACTCCCCGCGTGTGGAGGGCGTGCACCTGCGCTTCGGCAGGGTCGCGCGCGGCGGACTGCGCTGGTCCGACCGCCTGGAGGACTTCCGCACCGAGGTCCTCGGTCTGGTCAAGGCGCAGATGGTGAAGAACTCCGTCATCGTCCCGAACGGGGCCAAGGGCGGCTTCGTGTGCAAGAGGCTGCCACAGAACGGCACCCGTGAGGAGGTGATGGCCGAGGTCGTGTCCTGCTACAAGCAGTTCATCAGCGGTCTGCTCGACGTCACCGACAACCTCGTGGACGACCGTGTCGTGCACCCCGAGCGCACGGTCCTGCACGACGGCGAGGACTCCTACATGGTGGTGGCCGCGGACAAGGGCACCGCGACCTTCTCCGACATCGCCAACTCCATCTCCATCGAGCGCGGTTTCTGGCTGGGCGACGCCTTCGCCTCCGGTGGATCGGTCGGCTACGACCACAAGGGCATGGGCATCACCGCGCGAGGCGCCTGGGAGTCGGTGCGCTACCACTTCCGCGAGATGGGCGTGAACGTGCAAGAGGAGCCGTTCACCGTCGTCGGCATCGGGGACATGTCCGGGGACGTGTTCGGCAACGGGATGCTGAGGTCCCAGAAGATCCGGTTGGTGGCCGCCTTCGACCACCGACACGTCTTCTTGGACCCCGACCCCGACCCGCACACCTCCTGGGTCGAGCGCAAGCGGCTGTTCGAGCTGCCCCGCAGCACGTGGGAGGACTACGACCCGAAGCTGATCTCCGAGGGCGGTGGCGTGCATCCGCGTACGGCCAAGTCCGTGCCGATCACACCGCAGGTGCGCGCGGCACTGGGGTTGGCCGACGACGTGGAGCACCTCACCCCCGACCAGTTGATCCGCGCCGTGCTCAGCGCACCGGTGGACCTGCTGTGGAACGGCGGGATCGGCACCTACGTCAAGGCCGACGCCGAGACGCACGCCGAGGTGGGCGACAAGGCCAACGACCAGGTGCGGGTGAACGCCCGCGAACTGCGCGCCAAGGTGATCGGTGAGGGCGGGAACCTGGGCATGACCCAGCGGGCCCGTATCGAGTACGCGCGAGAGGGAGGCCGGCTCAACGCCGACTTCATCGACAACTCCGCCGGTGTCGACACCTCCGACCACGAGGTCAACATCAAGATCATGCTGGACCACCAGGTCCGGTCGGGGGAGTTGGACAAGGACGAGCGGGACCGGCTGTTCATCGACATGACGGACGAGGTCGCCGAGCTGGTCCTGGGCACCAACTACGCGCAGAACACCGTGCTGGCCGCCGCGCGCAAGCAGGACGACCAGATGCTGCACGTCCACAGCCGGTACATGCGGTACCTGGAGCGGGCCGGCGTCCTCGACCGGGAGCAGGAGAACCTGCCCTCCGACAAGGCGGTCGCGGAACGTCGCACCACGGGTCAGGGTCTGACGAGTCCGGAGTTCGCGACACTGCTGTCGTACACCAAGATCGATCTCAAGGAGAAGATCAGCCTGTCCGACCTGGCGGACGACCCCTACCTGGCGGACACGCTGACCGAGTACTTCCCCACGCCGCTGCGTTCGGAGCGCTTCGCCAAGGCCGTGGCCTCCCACCCGCTGCGCAAGGAGATCATCGTCAACCAGGTCGTCAACCGGATGGTGAACCGCTCGGGGGTGACCTTCGCCTTCCGGCTCAACGAGGAGCTGAGCTCCAGCGCCGCCGACATCACCCGTGCCTACCTGGTGGCCCAGGACGTCCTCCGACTGCAACAGTTCTGGGAGAGGGTGGAGGAGCTCGACCACCGGATCTCGGTGGACAGTCAGCTCGTCCTGCTGCTGGAGACGCGCAAGCTCGCGGAACGCGCCTCCCGGTGGTTGCTGCGCAACAGGACGTTCCCCTTCGACATCAGCAGCGAGATCGGCTACTTCGCCGAAGGAGTGGGGGAGATCCTGCCCGGGCTCGTCGAACTGTTGCGGGGGCGGGACAAGGAGGCCTTCGTCGAGCGCCGCGACCGCTACAGGTCGATGGGCGTACCGACCGACCTGGCCGAGCAGGTCGCCGTGATGGTGCCCGCCTACTCCACCCTGGACCTGGTGGAGATCGCCCAGCGCACGGAACGCCCCGTGGAGAAGGTCGCCGAGCTGTACTTCGAGCTGGCCGACCGGCTCAACATCAGCTGGTGGCGTGAGCGGATCATCGACCTGCCGCGTGACGACCGTTGGAGCACCACGGCACGGGCCTCCCTGCGCGACGACCTGTACGCCGCGCACGCCGACCTGACGGCGCGGGTACTGGAGAGCGGTCCGGAGAAGGACCCCGCGGAGCTGATCGCGGCGTGGATGGAGCGGAACCGGGAGCAGGTGGAGCGCGCCGGGATCACCCTGTCGGAGATCCAGGAGCACGAGCGCTTCGACCTGGCCACGCTGTCCGTGGCCCTGCGGTCCTTCCGCAGCCTGGTCGACTGACCCTCGCCGACCCACGGTGACACGACGGGCTCCGCGCTTGGGCGCGGGGCCCGTTCCGCCTGGTGGGAGGCGGGCGTCCCGTCGTGGGCGGCGCCGCGCCCCGGTGCTCTTCGGCCGGGCGATGCGTCCGCGTCCTGGGCCCTACACTGGGTCCGTGGCAGAACTGGACCCAGCAGAGAAGATCAAGGACCTCGCGGCGACTCTGGCGAGCGTCACCGCCGTGTTGGACCTGGAGGCCATGCACACCCAGATCGCCGAACTGCGCGAGCAGTCGGCCGATCCGGAGTTGTGGGCCGACCAGGACAACGCCCAGCAGGTGACACGTCGGCTCTCCACTCTGGAGTCCATGGTCAACAAGATCACAGGCATAGAACAGCGGCTCGAGGACCTGGAGGTCCTCTACGAGCTGGCCTCGGCGGAGGACGACGCCGACACGCGGGCGGAGGCCGATCGCGAACTGGAGCAGTTGCGCAAGGAGATCGGTGAACTGGAGGTCCGCACCCTCCTCAACGGCCCCTACGACGAGCGCGAGGCCATCGTCACGATCAACTCCCAGGCGGGTGGCGTGGACGCCGCCGACTGGGCGCAGATGCTCCAGCGCATGTACCTGCGCTGGGCGGAACGACGGGGCTACCCCACGGAGATCTACGAGACCTCCTACGCGGAGGAGGCGGGCATCAAGTCCACGTCCTTCGCGGTCAAGACCCCCTTCGCCTACGGAACCCTGCGTGGTGAGCACGGCACGCACCGCCTGGTGCGCATCTCGCCGTTCGACAACCAGAACAGACGCCAGACCTCCTTCGCCGGCGTGGACGTGGTCCCGGTGGTCGAGAAGAGCGACCACATCGACATCGACGACAGCGAACTGCGTGTGGACGTGTACCGCTCCAGCGGTCCCGGCGGTCAGGGCGTCAACACCACCGACTCGGCGGTGCGCATCACCCACCTGCCCACCGGCATCGTGGTCTCCTGTCAGAACGAGCGGTCGCAGTTGCAGAACAGGGCCACGGCGATGTCGATGCTCCAGGCCAAGCTGCTCGCGCGTAAGCAGGAGGAGGAGCAGGCCGCCCTGGACGAGATCCGTGGTGACTCGGCCAGTAGTTGGGGCACGCAGATGCGCAACTACGTGCTGCACCCCTACCAGAGCGTCAAGGACGTGCGCACCGGAGTCGAGACCGGTAACACCTCGGGCGTCCTGGACGGGGAGATCGACGAGTTCATCGACGCCGAGATCCGCTGGATGCGCAGCCGCGAGCGCTCCGATGCCGGCTGAGGGCGCACCCCACCACGGGAAGGGCACGCCCCGTGGCTCCACGGGCGCCCCAGGTGATTGTGTTGGGGCGCGTGCGATGGTTGTATCCCAATGGTGATGCTTGCGACTCCGCAGTTTTACCGAAACCGATATATGTGAAAGTTATCGTTGGTTGACACCTCCGATATGCTCGGGGCTGCTGTCCGATGGTGGCACCTTCAGGGCGTGACGAGACCTGGACAATCCGGGCCGCTCCCCCCTCTAAACTGTCGGTTGGCCCCACGGCCGTTACGATCCCGCGCGGAGAGCCCTCCACGGCGGATGCCCACACCTTCGAGAACCTTGTGATGCTCCTGTGATCCACTTCGAAAACGTCACCAAGGTCTACCCGACCCAGAACCGCCCCGCGCTCGACGGCGTTTCCATTGACGTAGACAAGGGTGAGTTCGTCTTCCTCGTCGGCCCGTCCGGCTCGGGGAAATCGACCTTCCTTCGTCTGGTGCTCAAGGAGGAGAAGCCCAACAAGGGACGCGTCCACGTCGCGGGCAAGGACCTGGCGCGTCTGTCGAACTGGAAGGTCCCGCACCTGCGACGCCGCATCGGCTGTGTCTTCCAGGACTTCCGGCTGCTGCCGAACAAGAACGTCTTCGAGAACGTCGCCTTCGCGCTGGAGGTCATCGGCAAACCCCGCCGTTTCATCCGCAAGGTCGTTCCCGAGGTCGTCGAACTCGTCGGCCTGGAGGGCAAGGCCGCGCGGATGCCCAACGAACTCTCCGGTGGTGAGCAGCAGCGCGTCGCGATCGCCCGTGCCTTCGTCAACCGCCCGCAGATCCTGCTGGCCGACGAGCCCACCGGGAACATCGACCCCGCGACCTCCATCGGCATCATGAAGGTGCTGGACCGCATCAACCGCACGGGTACCACGGTCGTCATGGCGACACATGATGCCGCCATCGTCGACTCGATGCGCAAGCGCGTGATCGAACTCGAAGAGGGCCTGGTAGTGCGCGACCAGACGCGCGGCGTCTACGGCCAGGCGTACTGACCTCCTTGCCGCGAGGACCGGCGCGGCAAAGCCCCGAAGGATGGACCTTTAACAGATCATGCGAGCACAATTCGTTCTCTCCGAGACGTGGATCGGCCTTCGTCGCAACCTGACGATGACCATCGCGGTCATCACGACGGTGGCCATCTCACTGACCTTGTTCGGCGCCGGTCTACTGGTCAACCAGCAGGTCTCCGAGATGCGCAACTACTGGGACGAGCGGATCACGCTCACCATCTACATGTGCAACGAGATCTCTCCGACCCAGACCTGTCAGGAGAACGGCCCGGCCGACGCCGACGACCGCCAGGAACTCGAGGACACCCTGAACGGTCTCGACCAGGTCGCCGACTACAACTACCTCACCGCGGCCGAGGCATGGCAGGACTTCCAGGACCGGCTCGGTTCCTCCAACGAGGCACTGGCCAACGCCGCGCAGGAAGGTGACATCCCGGACAACTACCGGGTCCAGCTCACCGACCCCAGCTACTACGACACCGTGCGCAACGCGGTCGAGGGCTCCCCGGGCGTCGACACGGTCTCCGACGACCAGCGTGTGCTCGAACAGTTCTTCGGTCTCCTGGACGGCCTGCGCGCGGCCGCACTGGTGCTGGCCGGCGTACAGTTGGCCGCCGCCGCGCTGCTGATCGGCAACACCATCCGACTGTCGGCCTACAGCCGCCGCAGGGAGACCGGCATCATGCGGTTGGTCGGTGCGTCGAACTTCTACATCCAGCTCCCCTTCCTTCTGGAGGGCGCGGTCGCGGGCCTCGTCGGTGGCCTGATCGCCTCCGGGTTCATCGTGGCCACCAGGTTCACGCTGCTCACCCAGATCGAGGACTGGTTCCAGTTCGACGTGGCACTGGGCACGGGCGCGCTGCTGTACGTCATCGGAGTCTCGGTGATCCTCGGTGTGCTGCTGTGCACCATCACCTCGTTCCTCACCCTGCGTCGCTACCTCAAGATCTGACGGGGTCGCCAGGGCGGGAGGACTCGTTCACCGGGGGGCCTCGTGCCCCCCGGACGTATGAAGGGACACACCTGTGGCACGGGAAACCGGGCGCAAGCTCATCGCGCGGAATCGACGGGCCCGGCACGACTACCACATCGACGAGACCTACGAGGCGGGTCTGGTCCTGACCGGTACCGAGGTCAAGTCGCTCAGACAGGGTAGGGCCTCGCTCGTGGACGGCTTCGCGCACATCAGCGATGGCGAGGTGTGGCTGGAGAACGTGCACATCCCGGAATACTCCCAAGGCACCTGGACAAACCACGCAGCCCGGCGATCGCGTAAGCTACTCCTGCACCGCGAGCAGATCTCCCGGCTGATCGGTAAGACCCGAGAGCCCGGCCGCACGCTCGTCCCTCTGTCGCTGTACTTCAGTGACGGTCGGGCCAAGGTCGAGATCGCTCTGGCCCGCGGTAAGCGTGAGTACGACAAGCGCCACGACATCGCCGAGCGCGAAGCGAAGCGGGACATGGAACGCGCGCTCCGCCGTCGCCGATGAGGCGCCCGAAAGGAACACACACGGTGTCCCCCCGTCCCCTCGGCCGGATCACGGCCGCCGGCAGCGGCCTGCTCCTGGCCGCGACCTTGGCCGCGTGCACGCCGCACCCCAGCCCGGAAGTGGCGGTCAGGTCCTTCCTGCTCGCCTGGCAGGACGGGGAGCACGCGGAAGCCGCCACCTACACCGACGGCGACCCCGAGCAGGTGGCGACCGCGCTCACCGACATGCGCGAACAGCTCGACCTGGCCTCCCTGCGGTTCGAACTCGGAAGGATCGACCGTGATGGCGACTCCGCCGAAGCCGAGTTCGGTGTGCACGCCGACCTGGGCATCGGTGACCCGACCTGGAGTTACACCGGTCGTATGCCCCTGGAGTGGGGCTCCGAGGGCTGGCGGATCTCCTGGTCGGCGAGCGTTCTGCATCCCGAACTGAGCGAGGACGAGCGGCTCGCGGTCAGCTACCAGAGCCAGGAGCGCGGCCAGATCCTCGACCGTGAGGGCGAGCCGTTGGTCACCGCCGACAAGGTGACGGCCTTCGGCGTGTACCCGGCGGAGATGGAGGACAAGGAGGCCGGGGTCACCCAGCTGGCCGAACTCCTCGACGAGGACCCCGACCCGCTGTTGAACCGGGTGCGTTCGGCGCCGCCCGAGCAGTTCCAGCCGCTCGTCCTCATGCGGGACTCCAGTGTGGACGGGAATCTGCTGGACGAGGTCCGCGGGATCTCCGGTGCGGACACGCAGGAGGTCGAGGTGAACTTGACCCCCGCGGTGGCGCCCTTCCTGCTGGGCGAGGTCGCGGGCACCTCCGAGCACAGGGTCTCCTCCCGGGTCCCGGGCGCCTATCAGGCCGGTGACACGGTCGGACTGAACGGACTACAGAACATCTTCCAGCACGAGCTGGCGGGTTCGGGTACCACCCAGGTGGTCTCCCTGGACGAGTCGGGCGAGATCACCGACGTCCTGGAGTCCTGGGAGGGCGATCGCAGCGGAGTCATCGACACGACGCTGGACACCGGTGTGCAGCGCGCCGCCGAACAGGCGCTGAGCCTACTGCCCGACGACGGCTATCTGGTGGCTGTGGACAGCGCCACCGGCGAGATTCTGGCCGCGGCGAGCGCCTCTGACAGCACCGCCGACGACGGTGCCCTCACCGGCTCCTACGCGCCGGGCGGGACCTTCACCATGGTGTCGGCCCTGGCCGCTCTGGAATCGGGCGAGGTCGACCCCGACAGCACGGTGCCCTGCGGTTACTCGACCGAGGTCGGCGGCCGGACCTTCGTCAACCCGAGTGGCGGCTTCCTGTCGGGTGAGCCCGATCTGGCCCGCAACATCGCCTTCAGCTGCAACGTCGGGTTCGTGGACCTGGGGTCGAAGGTGGGACCCGAGGCCATCACCGACGCGGCCACGCGGCTCGGGATCGGCGCCGAATGGCAGCTTCCGGTTCCCTCGGGGACCGGCGAGGTCGCCATCGGCGGCGACGACGAGGACGTGGCCTCCGCCATGATCGGTGAGCACGGTGTCCGGGTGAGCCCGTTGTCGATGGCGTTGGCCGTCGCGGCGATCGAGAGCGGCACCTGGCACGCGCCGACCCTGGTGAGCGGTGAGGGCTCCGACCCCCAGGGCGGAGCGGCGCTGGAGGAGGACCACCTGGAAGTGGTCCGACAGGGTCTGCGCGACGCGGTGACGAACCGGATGTCCCACCTGAGCCTCGTGGGGGGAGAGGTGCACGGGCAGGCGGCCAGGGTCGAGCAGGACGACACCTCCCTGCACTGGTTCGTCGGTTACCGGGACGGGGTGGCCTTCGCCGTGTTGGCCGAGGTGGAACCGGACATGACCCTGTGGTCGCAGTACGCGGTCGACGCGGCGAGTTCCTTCCTGACCTCGATGGTCAACGGTCTTCCCGTCGAGGAGACCGCTCCCACGGGAGTGCCCGAGGCACCCGATCCCCAGGCCTCGGCCGACGAGGTCGACCTGACCGAGGGCGGGGGGACGGGTACCGAGGAGACCGGCCGGTAGTCCGCGGGTTGAGGGGATCGGTCACCGTTCCCTCCGGAGAAGGCAAAGAACCCGCCCTCGGGCAACCACCCGGGGGCGGGTTCGCGTCTTCCCCTATGCCTGGCCCGCGACAGGGGGTAGCGGACCAGCGTGAGGGACAGGACCTCATCTCGGGGGAGATCCTGTCGTTTCCCAAGGTCGGCCCGACCCTGCCGACCGCCCCCGCGGGACGCGTCGACCGCCTCTTGCGTCCGCGCCCGCGGGGGTTTCTCCCCCTCCAGGCCACACGGATCCGTTTCCGTCACCCGGGAATGAGCTTGGCCCCCGAACTGTTCAAGAGGTAGAGTGACGAACGCGCGAGCGTTCGCCGCTCGCATGTCGGTCGCCCCGCCCCGGTGGGGAGGACCGTGAAAATTCCACAGGGGGTGATCGGTTTCGACTTCGGTAGTCGTTCCAGGGGAAGCGGGTCGAGGGTTGCGTTTGTGACCTCGTTAATCCTGCATTCGCATAAACACAAGTGCCAATTCCAAGCGCACTGAGTTCGCTCTCGCTGCCTAAGCGATAGCGTCTCTGTCGGCCTGGGCTCGTCATCGGCCCAGATCCCGGCATCGTTCAGATGACTCACCGCTCAGATCAGGCCACGGGGCCTGAGCGGGACATTCACGTGGCTGGGCCTGTCAGCGATGTGTTCGTGCAAGCGCTGAGGTCGAGGAGAACGACAGCACGAATCTGCACCCGGAGAAGCCCTGGCTCGGTGCCGAAGGACGCGGGTTCGATTCCCGCCACCTCCACTCGAACAACGGACGCCCCTGTCCGGGAGACCGCCGGTCTCCCGGACAGGGGCGTCCGTTCGTTTCCGTCCGCCTTCGTGCCCGGCCCGGCGTCCCCATCCGAGCCGCCGACGCGCCTCACGTCCTCCCCCGACCGCCTTCGGGCGCCTCTTCGCGTACCGCCGGGTGCGAGGGGAGAGGGAGCGGCGGGCGCCGTCGCACGTGGCCGAGGCGGGCGCCGCCGCGCGCGGTCGACGCGGGCCCTGCGGTGTCCGACCGGTGCGGGGGCCGGCCCCTCGCGGGGCCTCCGGCCGGTC